>NZ_JBIWBL010000004.1:0-417599 GCF_044760925.1 Phyllobacterium sp. NPDC097923
TTCCTTTAGGGCGCATTCAGCAACCGCCAGCGGCGCCCCGCCCTCGTTGTGTCGGTATATAGACCCCACCAACCAAAACTGTCAACACGCCTTTTCCAAAAAAACGCACAAAACAAAACTTTCTCAAATCAGCCAAGCAACCCCTGGGGATAACTCAACCGACACCACACCAAGAAGCCAGCAAATACGGGAATTCTGCTCCCAGACAGGGGAAATGTGACAGTTATAATCCGTTAACCATAAGCTGTTTTCCGGTTCCCCGGCACGGAAATATCAGTTTTTTCCGCGATGAAGATGAGCGGGCCAGCCACATGAACCGACTCAGGGCGTGAAAACAAACAGCCCGGCTTGAGACCGGGCTGTTGCATTCAGAACAGGGTGGGCGTTTTACCCCTTGTTCTTGTTATAGACGTCAAACACCACGGCCGCGAGCAGGACCAGCCCCTTAATCACCTGCTGCCAGTCGATGTTGACGCCCATGATCGACATGCCATTGTTCATGACGCCCATGATGAAGGCGCCGATGACGGCCCCCATCACCTGCCCGACACCGCCCATCGCCGACGCGCCGCCAATGAAGACGGCGGCGATCACGTCGAGCTCGAAGCCGAGACCGGCCTTCGGCGTTGCCGTGTTGAGGCGAGCCGCAAAGATCAGCCCGGCCAGCGCGGCCAGAACCCCCATATTGACGAAGGTAAGAAAGGTCAGCCGCTCCGTCTTGATGCCGGACAGCTTTGCCGCCTTCTCGTTGCCGCCCATGGCGTAGATACGCCGCCCGACGGTCATGCGTTTCGTCACGAAAACGAACAGGGCGATCAGCAGCGACATGACGATCAGGACATTCGGCAAGCCCTTATAGGAGGACAGCAGATAAGTCAGGAACAGGATGATGCCGGCGATGATCAGGTTCTTGGCGGCAAACAGAGCAAACGGCTCGCCCTGATAGCCATGCTTCTCGCGCTTGGCCCGGCCGCGCAGGCTGAAATAGATCATCGCCGCCACGAGAAGGATGCCGACCAGCATCGAGGTGATGTTGAAACCGGCGCCACCGAAGACGTCGGGAATGAAACCGGAGCTGAGCAACTGGAACTGCGGCGGGAACGGTCCGACGGACTGGCCGCCAAGAAGCCACAGGGCCAGCCCCTTGAAGACGAGCATCCCTGCCAGGGTCACGATGAAGGACGGTATCTTGTGATAGGCGACCCAATAGCCCTGGGCCGCGCCGATGAGGCCGCCCATGATCAGGCACAGGATTGTCGCCGGTATATAATGGATATGCCATTGCACCATCATCACGGCGGCAAGCCCACCGACAAATCCCGAGACCGACCCCACCGACAGATCGATGTGACCGGCGACAATCACCAGCAGCATGCCGAGGGCCATGATGATGATGTAGCTGTTCTGCAGGACGAGGTTGGTCAGGTTGACCGGGCGGAACAGCGTGCCGTTCGTGGTGAACTGGAAGAACAACATGATCAGGATCAGCGCCAGCACCAGCCCGTATTCGCGCAGATTGCCCTTCATGGGCGACCCGTCCGTCTTGGCTTCGGTTTTCGTCGGGGTTGCTGCGGTTTCAACAGTCATGATGTTTTCCCTTCGGCACGGATAATGGCGCGCATGATCTTTTCCTGGCTTGCTTCCTTGGCTGGCATTTCGCCGACGATCCTTCCCTGGTTCATCACATAGATCCGGTCACAGACGCCGAGCAGCTCCGGCATTTCCGACGAGATCATCAGCACGCTTTTGCCCTCGCTCACCAGCTGGTTGATGATGGAATAGATTTCATATTTTGCCCCGACGTCGATCCCGCGGGTCGGCTCGTCCAACATCAGCAGGTCCGGATTGGCAAAAAGCCATTTCGACAGGACAACCTTCTGCTGGTTGCCGCCGGAAAGGTTGCCGGTTTTCTGATAGATGCTGGACGAGCGGATATTGGTTTTGCGGCGGTATTCATTGGCCACTTTCAATTCCGCCATATCGTCCAGCACACCACCATGCGACACAGCGTTGAGGTTGACGATGGTGGTGTTGTGCTTGACGTGGTCGATCAGATTGAGCCCATAGGTCTTGCGATCTTCCGTGACATAGGCGATGCCGTTTTCGACGGCCTTGCCGATGGTCGAGACATCCACCTTCCTGCCCTTGATGAAAACCTCGCCGCTGATCTTGCGGCCATAGGCCTTGCCGAAGACACTCATGGCAAATTCGGTGCGCCCTGCCCCCATCAGCCCGGCGATCCCCACGACCTCGCCTTTGCGAACGTTGAGATTGATGCCGTTGATGACGGTCCGGTCGCTGTGAACGTGATGGTGAACCACCCAGTCCTTCACTTCAAAGACGACGTCGCCAATATCCGGCTCGCGCTGGGGAAAGCGATCCGCCAGCTGGCGCCCGACCATGGAGGTCACGATCCGGTCCTCGGAGATCGCGTCCTTGTCCAGCGTTTCGATCGTCGCCCCGTCGCGCAGCACGGTGATGCGGTCGGCAACCTTGCCGACTTCGTTCAGCTTGTGGGAAATCAGGATCGACGAAATACCCTGCGCCTTGAATTCCAGCAGCAGTTCAAGCAGCGCATCGCTGTCCTTTTCATTCAGACTGGCTGTCGGCTCATCGAGAATGAGCAGTTCGACCTCTTTCGACAGGGCCTTGGCGATTTCCACCAGCTGCTGCTTGCCGACGCCGAGATTGGTGATCAGCGTCTGCGGATCTTCGCGCAGGCCGACCTTCTTGAGCAGCGCACGCGTGCGGGTTTCCGCAGCATGCCAGTCGATAATGCCGAATTTTGCCGGTTCATTGCCCAGGAAGATGTTCTCGGCAATGGACAGAAGCGGCACAAGCGCCAGCTCCTGATGAATGATGATAATGCCTTTCGCTTCACTGTCGCCGATATCGCGAAAGTGCTGTTCCTGCCCGTTATAGTGAATTTCACCCTCATAGCTGCCATGCGGATAGACACCGCTCAACACTTTCATGAGGGTTGATTTTCCCGCACCGTTCTCGCCGACGAGCGCGTGAATCTCGCCCTTGCGGACATTCAGATTGACATTGTTGAGCGCTTTCACCCCGGGAAAGGTTTTGGTGATATTGCGCATTTCGAGGATAGTATCCATGCAGATCCTCATCGACGCCTGCGAGCAGCATTATAGGCTCAGACGGCGTTTCTCTTGGCAAACTTATAGAAACCCAGCGGTCGCACACCAGCGGAATATTCTTGGCAGGTATCACGACCGGCGTAACAACAAACCCTGCGCAATGATGCGCAGGGTTTGCCGGATATCCAAGACTTATTTGATCTGGGCTTCGGTGTAATAACCGCCGCCAATCAGGATTTCCTTCCAGTTGGTCTTGTCCACTTCCACCGGCTTCAGGAGATAGGATGGAACAACCTTGACACCATTGTTGTAGGTTTTGGTGTCGTTGATCTCCGGCTGCTCGCCCTTCAGCACCTTGTCGATGACATTCGACGTTACCTTGGCCAGTTCACGCGTATCCTTGTAGATCGTGGAATACTGTTCGCCGGCGATGATCGACTTCACAGAGGGAACTTCGGCATCCTGCCCGGAAACAAACGGGAACGGCTGGTCCTTGGTGCCGTAGCCGACACCGCGCAGCGACGAGAGGATACCGATCGACAGGCCATCATAAGGCGACAGAACGGCGTTGACCTTCTTGTCCGTGTAATAGGCGGAAAGAAGATTATCCATGCGAGCCTGGGCGACCGCGCCATCCCAGCGCAGCGTACCGACTTTGTCCATACCAGTCTGGCCGGACTGGACGACGAGCTTGCCGCTGTCGATCAGAGGCTGAAGCACGGACATGGCGCCATTGTAGAAGAAGAAGGCGTTGTTATCGTCGGGTGAGCCGCCGAACAGTTCGATGTTGAACGGGCCCTTTGCTTCGGGAAGACCAAGTGCCTTCACGAGCGATCCGGCCTGCAGGACACCAACCTGAAAATTGTCAAACGTCGTGTAGTAGTCGACATTGCCGGAATCGCGGATCAGGCGGTCATAGGAAATGACCTTGATGTTCGCATCATGCGCCTGCTGCAGCACATTGGACAGCGTGGTGCCGTCGATGGCCGCGATGACCAGAACCTTCACGCCCTTGGTGACCATGTTTTCGATCTGGGCAAGCTGGTTTGGAATGTCATCTTCCGCATATTGCAGGTCGGTGGTGTAGCCGCGTTCCTTGAGCGCCTTCACCATATTGTCTCCGTCAGCAATCCAGCGTGCGGAGGATTTCGTCGGCATCGAGATGCCAACGGCGCCCTTGTCCTGAGCAAAACCCTGCGTACCCATCGCAGAAAGCGCGATCAGGCCTGCAGCAACCATCTTAAACATTTTCACTGGTATCCTCCCAATTTCCCTAATGGACGCTATTTTAGTCGAGCATGTTTTCCGGGCGGAATCGTCTTCGTATCAGCCTCCAGCTCCTCCCAGAGCACGATCCTTGCAACACTTATCTCAAAAGTATGACTTTTGGAATAGTCCTTTCGAACCACAGCAAAAAGTCTTTCCCGGCGGGCCACCAGCACAATCAGAAAACCGAGCTCGCAACCGTTTACATCGATATAATACTATTATAGTATTTTTCAAAAATCACTCGCTAAAAGTCAAGAATGAAGTGAAGCGGCGCTTGCTTCACACGACAATTCCCCGGGAGGACAGACGTGAATTTGGTTCAATTGCTCAATGCCAATGGGAAGCGGCAGGTTGCCGCGCGGGTGGATGATACGTTCCGGCACGTGAAGCGGACCCGGTCGATTCTCGAACTCGCGCACGCCGCCATTGAAGCCAAGACCTCCCTCTCCAGGATCGTCGAAGAGCGCGGGCTGGGCAAAGTGCTCGATATTGAGGCCGCCTATGCCGAAGGACGGTTGCTGTCGCCCATCGATACGCATGATCCGGCCCACATCCATCTGACGGGAACGGGCCTGACCCATCTTGGATCCGCAGCGACGCGCGATGCCATGCACCGCAAGATCGATGATGCCAAGGAAGAGACCCTGACCGATTCGATGAAGATGTTCCGCATGGGTCTTGAAGGCGGCAAACCCAGAAAGGGACAGACCGGCGTGCAGCCGGAATGGTTCTACAAGGGCAATGGCACGATGCTCGCCGGGCCGGGGCAGCCGCTTTTGTCTCCAGCCTTTGCCGAAGACGCCGGCGAAGAACCGGAGATTGCCGGTATCTATGTGATCGGTTCCGACGGCACGCCGTTCCGCATCGGCTTTGCACTCGCCAATGAATTCTCCGATCATGTCACCGAGCGCGTCAATTATCTCTTTCTGGCTCACTCCAAACTGCGCCCCTGTTCCCTGGGACCGGAGTTGATCGTCGGTGATCTGCCGGCCGACATTCGCGGCAGTTCGCGTATCCTGCGCAACGGCAAGACGATCTGGGAAAAGCCTTTCCTGTCCGGTGAGGACAACATGTCCCACACGATTGCCAATCTCGAACATCATCATTTCAAGTATCCGGTTTTCCGCCAGCCCGGCGATGTCCATGTCCACATGTTCGGAACCGCAACGCTGTCCTTCGCCGATGGCATCAAGACAGAGAATGGCGACGTCTTTGAAATCGAAGCCCCCGCCTTCGGCCTGCCCTTGCGCAATCCGCTGAAAATACAAAAGCCGGTAAAGGTGAAAGTGGCTACACTTTAAGGTGCAAAACTGCCAGACAGGTCCGCACGCCCTGCCCGCAACAATAATCGGTACAGATGATGACAATGACGCCGTCCGTTTTCGCACGCTATCCCGGCCTGTCCGGCAAGCCAGTTTTCATTTCCGGCGGTGCGACGGGTATCGGCGAGATGATCGTCCGCGCCTTTGCGGCGGAAGGCGCCAGGGTGGGATTTATTGATCTTGCCGAAGCGGAGGGCAGGAAACTTGCTGACGAACTGAATGCCTCAGGCGGCAACGTAACATTTCGTGCCGCCGACGTGACGGATATTGGTGCCTATCAAAGGACAATCCGCGCAATCGAGGACATCCAAGGCGCGACAACGGTTCTCGTGAACAATGCCGCCAACGACACACGCCATGACTGGCGTGAGGTGACACCGGAGTATTTCGATCAGCGCATTGCGGTGAATCTGCGCCATATGTTTTTCGCCATCCAGGCAGTTGCGCCGGCAATGATTGCCGCGGGCGGCGGTTCCATCATCAATTTCGGCTCCGTCGGCTGGATGATGGCGTCGGGAGGATATCCCGGCTACGCCTCTGCCAAGTCGGCCGTCCACGGCCTCACGCGCTCCTTTGCCCGCGATCTTGGCAAACACGCTATCCGCGTCAACACGCTCGTGCCCGGATGGGTGATGACCCAGCGCCAGCTCGATCTGTGGGTCGACGATGCGGCCAATGAATTGATTGACCGCAGCCAATGCCTGGCTGGACGGGTCATGCCGGATGATATCGCCCGCATGGTGCTGTTTCTCGCATCGGATGATTCCAGAATGTGTTCCGCCCAGAACTTCATCGTCGACGGCGGATGGGTCTAAGGCTCTAGTCCGGGCCCGAGGCTGCGAGGACGCGTTCGGCGCCATCCTGAATAACGCCGCGCATGGCTTCCTTGGCCGCCGCCACGTCCCGGTCTCTGATGGCATCGGCGATGGCCCTGTGCCGTGCAACCGAATGCATGTGACGCTCTGTGTTGGGTATGGGCGAGCTGATCGTGAAGGTTGTCACCAGCGCCACCTCGATCAGGGCACTGATCGAGCGCATGAACGGATTGCCTGAGGCTTCCGCAATGGCAATGTGGAACTGCAGGTCGCTATGAACAAAATGGGCTGGCGATTCCCGCGTGCTGCCCATCTGCTCAACCCATTCGTAGAGCTTGGCAAGCTGCGCTTCGGTGCGCCGCAGTGCGGCAAGACCGGCAGCTTCCGGTTCCAGCGCCAGACGCATTTCCACGATGCTCGACAGGAAGGCGGCGCTGGCACCGGCCTCGAAATGCCAGACGAGAATATCCGGATCGAAAAGGTTCCAGTTGGAGCGCTCCAGCACGCGGGTGCCGATCTTGGCCTTGGGCTGGATGAGCCCCTTTGCTGCGAGGGTCTTCAACGCCTCGCGCAGAACGGTGCGCGACACGCCAAAGCGCTCGAGTAGTTCCGCGTCCCCCGGCAGAATGCTGTTCTCGGGATAGGACCCGTTGACGATCCGCAGGCCAAGATCGCGCATGACGTGGCCGTGATGCGTACGCGAATGACCCGCCGTACGAAAATCATAATTGCTGAGTTCGTTTTCGACCAATTGTATCCCTGTGACTGGCGATTTGCTTCTTGACGCTGAAGCAAATATTGATCGGCTCCACGTGCTTCGTGGACGCAGTCTGCTTCGCCAGTTCCTCCCTGACCACTATTTATAATATTATATGATCAATAACAATTCTCAATCTGAACAACACACAAATCCGCTGCCGCTTGCCATAGGCGCTACCCTTGAAATCCAGCCGCCCCGCCGGTCAATTGCCCTCCGCTGCGCAGATCACGCCGGAAGTCCGATGGGGACATGCCGGCAATATTGCGGAACGACTTGTTGAAGGCGCTGAGCGAGCCAAACCCGCTGTCCATCGCGACCTGCAGCACATTCGCCCTGTCCTGCAGCAGCATGGCCTGCGCGTAGGACAGCCTGAGAAGACTCACATAATTGTTCAATGTCATGCCGGTCGATTTCTTGAACACGCTCATCGCATATTTGGGATGAAGCCCCGCCGACGTGGCTATGTCGATCGAGTCAATATCCTGCAGAAAGTTGCCTGCTATAAAATCACACATCCGCGCAACCGCCCTGGACGACTGCTGACTGGATGGCTCACCAGCAGACATATTCGGGCAATCAGGCACCAGGCTATAAGGCTCGAAGCCAATGCGTTCGATCCGCAGAAGCAGTTCATTGACCGCATGTTCCGCCTTCACCGGATCCCCCGACTGGGCATAGCTATACCATCGCGTAAAGTTTTCCCTATCGGCCGCGTCGGTTGCAGCGGTGACAAGGGTTGCACCCTGCATCAACCGACTTGGCACACTCTCCGGCAGACGCATGCGAAAGAAATACACGAGCGGCAGATGCGCGCCCGCGTAAATCGAATCGTCGGAGGATTCGTCCATCCGGTGCGGCTGACCGCCCCAGAACAGGCACATGTCACCCGCATTGAGGCGGATTTTGTGATCCTTCATCCGATAATGCACGGAACCGCGAATGACGTAGTTGACCTCGACCTGTGCGTGCCAATGCGGCATGGCCATGACGAGCGGGTGATTGTGAAACATTTGCAGGGCTGTCGGCAACCCTTCGACACTGCTCGCCCCTGGCTGATAGATCGGCCTTTCTCCCATCTTACTTTCCGCCCAATTCATGTTCCCTTTGTGAGAGACAGGCGCTCCCTTGCCGCTAGTGTAGCCATGTTCGCAAAGATCGGGCAATTGAAAAGGGAGGATTTTCAATGAGCTTCAAATTTCTTGGCGCGACAGCACTTGTCGCAGCATTGGGCATGGGTTCGGCGACCGCTTCGGCCCAGCCAACCGAAATTACCGTCTGGAGCTGGGATATCGCGGCTTCTTCCCTGAAAGCATCGCTGGAAGGCTTCAACAAGCAGTTTCCGGATATAAAGGTGAATGTTCAGGATCTTGGCAACAACCAGGTCTTTGACAAGACACTCGCAGCCTGTGCTGCAGGCGGGGGTGGCCTGCCGGATATCGTCACGATCGAGAATTACAAGGCCGAGATTTTCTGGAACCGCTTTCCCGATTGCTTCACCAATCTGAAGGAACTTGGCTACACCAGCGACATACAAGCCAAATTCCCGGATTTCAAACGGACCGAGCTGGAAGCCGGGGATGTCCCCTATGCCATGCCATGGGACTCCGGTCCCGTCGCCGTTTTTTACCGGCGCGACTATTACGAAAAGGCTGGCGTGGATCCCAAGAGCATAGTGACCTGGGATGATTTCATCGCCGCCGGCAAGAAAATTGCCGCTGCCAACCCCAGTGTTGTCATGGCTCAGGCGGACTTCAACGGCGACAGCGAATGGTTCCGTATGATCTCCAACGAGCAGGGTTGCGGCTTCTTTTCCGCCGATGGCCAGACCATCACGATCAACCAGCCCGCATGCATTGCCACGCTGGAGAAGATCAAGCAGATGAAGGACGCAGGCACGCTCACGGCGGCCAACTGGGACGAAAAGGTTCAGGCCAATACCGCCGGCACCGTCGCAAGCCAGCTCTATGGCGGCTGGTATGAGGGTACCATCCGCACCAACTCTCCCAAACTTGCCGGCAAATGGGGCGTCTACCTCATGCCAAGTCTTACACCCAACGGGGCCCATGCGGCCAATGTCGGCGGTTCGTCATTGGCAATCAGCAGCGGCTCGCCGAACAAGGCAGCGGCCTGGACCTATCTGAATTACGTCCTCGGCACCGATGAGGGACAGATCACCATGCTCAAGAACTTCGGTCTTGTACCCTCGCTGCTCAGCGCCGAGAAGCAGCCCTTCGTGTCCGAAGCACAGCCCTATTGGGGCGGGCAGGCAATCTGGACCGATATTCTTGGCACATTGCCAAAGATTGTGGCCGGTCGCGGCACCGCGTTTCAAGGTGATGCAAACGGCATCTACAAGGCAACCCAAACCAAATATTTTGCAGGAGGATATCCCGACGCAAAGGCTGCGCTGGATGATGCAGCAAACCAGATTGCATCGGCAACAGGACTGCCAATCGCTCAATGAGCTTGGCGCCAGACAGGAGTGGGAGCGCCTGTCCGGCATCCCGTTGGAAGACCTGACTATCCGTCGTGGAGGACAATCGATGCAGCTGCGCAACCGGGCCGCCTATGGGTTCCTTGCCCCCTATCTCATGATTTTTGCGGCCTTCTGGATATGGCCGATCATCAGCTCATTTCTGATGTCGTTTCAGAACACCCGTGTGAACCCCTGGGTTTTCAGTTTTGGCGCCAACTGGGGCCGTCTGTTCAACGATCCCGCCTTCTACAATGCGCTGAAGAACACGATGATCATCCTGACCGTTCAGGTTCCGGTGATGATCACGCTGGCGACCGTCATGGCAGTGCTGCTCAATTCTCCACTCCTCAGAGCACGCGGCCTTTTCCGCTTTGCCTTCTTCGCACCCATCGTGGTCGGTGAAGTCGCCTATGCCGCCGTGTTCCGTCTCATGTTCAATCTTGATTTCGGTGTCATCAACAAGCTGCTGAACAGTGTCGGCATAGCTTCGATTTCATGGTTTGCGGACGCCCCCGCGGCCATGGCGCTTCTTATCATCGCAGTGACATGGCGCTGGGCCGGATACAATGCGATCCTCATTCTGGCCGGGCTTCAGTCCATCCCCGGCGACGTCTACGAAGCCGCAACGCTGGATCGCGTGGGCAAGGCCCGGCAGTTCATCTACATCACACTGCCGCTTCTGAAGCCGATCATCCTTTTCTGTGTCATCCTGTCGATCATCGGCTCCATGCAGCTCTTCACCGAGCCGATGCTGATCACCAACCGTGGCGGACCCGGCGGCGGCACGGAAACCCTTGGGCTATTCCTGTACAGGCAAGGCTTCACCTCGCTCAATTTCGGCTACGCTTCGGCGATCGCCTACACCATGGCGGCGCTGGCGGTGCTGATTTCGCTGCTCAATCTTTGGATCGGGAGGGACGAGAAATGAAGTCTCAGTCACGCTCGACCCTGGTCCGCTCGCTGGCACTGCATGGCGCCCTCATCCCGCTGGCGATCATCTGGCTGTTTCCGCTCTGGATGATGTTCGTGTTCGCGACGATGCCGGACTCCGGCATTTTCAGCGCGCAGATCGAACTTCTCCCATCCACGCATTTTCTGGAGAATTTCAGCAATCTGCAGGCGGATACGGATTTCATCCGCGCCCTGACAATCTCCATCGGCGTCGCGATCATCTACACAATCCTGTCGGTCCTGCTCACCTCCATGGCAGGCTGGGCCCTGGCCCGGTACCAATTCGTCGGCAAGTCGCTGGTCATCGCGATCATTCTCGGCACGATCACCCTGCCCTATTTCGTCGTGGTGATCCCGCAATTCATCATGGTGGCGCGGGAGTTCAAGATGGCGAACACATGGATTGCGCTCATCGTCCCGCCGCTCTTCAATTCGCTGGGCGTGCTGTTCATGCGGCAGGCCTTTTCCATGATGCCGGCTGAACTCTTCGATGCCGCGCGGGTGGAAGGGGTCAAGGAATGGCAGATCTTCCTGCGCATTGCCCTGCCTCTGGCACGGCCTACCATGGCGGCACTCGCGATCATTCTCTTCCTTGCATCCTGGAACAATTACCTCTGGCCGCTGCTGATCAATTCCCGGCCGGGCATGCTGACCGCTCCCGTTGCGCTCGGAACATTGATCGGTCTCACCAAGGTGTCGTGGGGCGGCATCATGGCCGGGGCCGTCATGCTCACGGCCCCGATCCTCGTCATTTTCATTCTTCTGCAGCGCCACTTCATCGCCGGCATCGCCGCCGGCGCCATCAAATAGGGAAACGCCGCATGGCCGAACTTTCACTCAGGAATGTCATCAAACGTTTCGGTTCCTACGAGATCATCCGCAATGCCAGCCTTGATGTGGCCGATGGCGAGTTCGTCGTCTTCGTCGGCCCCTCCGGCTGTGGCAAGTCCACGCTCTTGCGCATGATTGCCGGCCTTGAACACATAACGGACGGCGAAATCCATATCGGTGATACGCTGGTCAATGACGTCGAGCCTGCCGACCGCGGTATCGCCATGGTGTTCCAGTCCTATGCGTTGTACCCGCACATGACGGTCGAGCAGAATCTCGCCTTCGGCCTGCGCATGACCGGCAACCCCAAGGCCGATACGGATCGCCGCGTCCGGAAGGTGGCGGACATTCTTCAGATCAAGGAGCTGATGCAACGCCGCCCGAAGCAGCTGTCAGGCGGACAGCGCCAGCGCGTTGCCATCGGCCGCGCCATCGTCCGCGAACCACGGGTTTTCCTGTTTGATGAACCGCTTTCCAACCTTGATGCGGAGCTGCGGGTGCAGATGCGCGTCGAGATTTCCCGCCTGCACAAGGAACTGGGTACGACCATGATCTACGTGACCCATGACCAGACCGAAGCCATGACGCTGGCAGACAAGATCGTGGTGCTGCGGGGCGGTAACATTGAACAGATCGGCGCACCGCTCGATCTCTACGACAACCCATCCAACCAGTTTGTGGCCGGTTTCGTTGGGTCGCCGAAAATGAACTTCATGAGCGCCGAGGTTGTTGCGGCGAATCCTGACAGCATCACCATCACCCTCGTAAATCAGGGCAAAATCCGTCTCACCCTGCCCATGAACAATCCGCCTCCTGCAATCGGCGATAAGGTAACGCTCGGCGTGCGTCCCGAGCACTTCACCAAGGCGGGTCAGGGGGATGCCGACATGACCGTCACGGTGGATGTTGCCGAACATCTCGGCAACACCAGTTACATCTACGCCAACGTCGCCGGCGGCGAACAATTGATCATCGAGCGTGAGGAATCGCGCAACGAACTCAAGACGGACACGCTGACCATCGCCATCAAATCCAGCCACGCCCTGCTGTTCGACAGTGCAGGAAACAGGCTTCGATAAACCGGACTTCGCTTTTCCGGTCACACTCCCGGTGGCCGCAACTCACCCAAAGAGGATCAAGCATGACTGACACACCAACGATCCGCTGGGGCATTATCGGCCCCGGCACCATAGCGCGCACCTTTGCCAGTGGCGTTGCCCATTCGGCAACGGGAAAGCTCATCGCGATTGCCTCGCGCAATCCGGACAAGCCGGAACTCGCGGCCCATTTCCCCGGCGCCCGCATCGTCAGTGGCTATGAAGCATTGCTGAATGATCCAGAAATCGACGCCGTCTATATCGCGACGCCGCACACCGGCCATGCCAAATGGGCGATCAAAACCATCCGCGCCGGCAAGCATGTGCTCGTTGAAAAGCCCATTGCTCTCAGCGCCTATGACGCCGATGCGATCTTCCATGAAGCCCGCAAGGCAGGTGTGTTTGCTGGTGAAGCCTTCATGTACCGGGTTCACCCGCAAACCGCCAAACTGATCGAACTCGTCAAAAGCGGTATCATCGGCGATATCCGTATCATCCGATCAAGTTTCGGTTTCAACATGGGCAGCGTCAAACCGGAGCACCGGTTGTTCGCCAATGAGACGGCAGGCGGCGGTATCCTCGACGTCGGCTGCTATCCCGTTTCCATGGCACGGCTGATTGCGGGCAGCGTCGAAGGCAAACCATTTCTCGAACCGGAATCTGTTGCAGGCGCCGCTCATCTTGGCCAGACAGGTGTCGACGAATGGGCGTCTGCCCTGCTTAAATTCCCGAACGGTATTGTTGCCGAGGTCTCCTGCTCGATCATGGCGGAGCAGGACAATACACTTCGTATCATCGGCGCACAGGGCCGCATCGAGGTTGGGGATTTCTGGTATGCCTCCGGTCAACAGGGCGGCACGGGCAAGATCGAGATTTTCCGGCCCGGCGGTGTGCATGAGACTATCGAAGTAGTGGAAGACCGCTGGCTTTATGCCTTTGAGGTGGATGCGGCAGGCAGTGCCATCCGCGAGAAACGGCAGGAATTTGCACCACCCGGCATGAGCTGGGCGGACTCGCTCGGCAATCTGCAGGTGCTGGATCAATGGCGTGCTTCTATCGGACTCGAATACAGCATTGAAAAAGCTGCCAAACGAACAACCACAATCTCCGGCAATGTGCCTGTGCAAGGCAAAAGCGTACCCAAGAGGGCAATCCCGGGTCTTGCGAAACCTGCATCATCCGTGGCGCTCGGATTTGAGTTCTTCCCGAATTTTGCCGCCGGTTCCCTGACCCTGGACGCCTATTACGAGGCAGGCGGCAATCTGTTCGATACGGCCTATATCTATGCCGGGGGAAAGACGGAGGAAATCTTCGGCGACTGGCACACCAGCCGCTCCGTTCCACGGGAGGATATTGTCCTCATCGGCAAGGGGGCCCATTCGCCGCTCTGCTATCCCGATGCCATTGGCAAACAGCTCTCCCGGTCGCTTGACCGCCTGAAGACTGATCATGTCGACGTCTATTTCATGCACCGCGACAACCCCGATATTCCCGTCGGCGAATTTGTCGACGCCATGGATGCCGAGGTTCGGGCAGGCCGGATTCGCGGCCCGTTCGGCGGGTCGAACTGGACGCGGGAACGCATGGACGAGGCTATTGCCTATGCGGCGAAGAACGGCAAGACAGCACCCGGTGCCCTGTCGAACAATTTCTCGCTCGCCGAAATGCTGGACCCGATCTGGGCCGGTTGTGTCGCAGCCTCGGATGAGGATTGGAAAAAGTGGCTGAACGCGAAGCAGATGCCGAACTTTGCCTGGTCAAGCCAGGGGCGCGGCTTCTTTACCGACCGCGCAGGCCGTGACAAGCGGGACGATGAGGAGCTGGTTCGCGTCTGGTATTCCGACAAGAACTTTGGCCGGCGTGATCGCGCCATAGAACTGGCAGGTAAACTCGGCCGTAATCCCATCCACGTGGCTCTCGCCTATGTGCTTGCCCAGCCCTTCCCTGTCATTCCGCTTATCGGCCCCCGGACACTTGGCGAGCTTGAAGACAGCCTTTCGGCACTCGACATCAATCTGACCCCGGATCAGGTGAAATGGCTGGAAGGATAGGCGTGGATGTGGCAAGCAGGAGGATAAAATCAGCAAGGGGGAAGCGATGAAGTATTCGGCATGTATCGAGTGGTTGTTCGCTCCCGAGTCGCCTGATTTCGCCAACCGCATCCGCCTGGCAAGGGATGCCGGGCTTGACGCGGTCGAGTTCTGGAAATGGACGGAAAAGGACATACCGGCGGTCGAAAAAGCGCTGGCTGAGACAAAACTTGCGTTGTCCAGTCTCGTCGCGGAGCCAATGATTCCGCTGACCGATCCTGCGTCCCATGATGCCTTTCTGGTTGGTCTGCGGGCCAGCGCCGAAATGGCGAACCGGCTGGGTGCCAAGGTGCTCATCGCGCAGGCCGGGGATGATCTTCCCGGCCGCACCCGCGCCGAACAACATCAGGCCTTGGTCGATTGCCTGACACAGGCGGCCGATGTGCTGGCTGGAACCGGCGTTGTGCTGGGGCTTGAACCACTCAATACCCTCATTGACCACAAGGGCTATTTTCTTCATTCAACGGTTGAAGGCCTTGATATTATCGATGAAGTAAACCGTCCGGAAATCCGGATTGTCTACGATATCTACCATTCTCTCGTCATGGGAGAAGCGACGGCAGAGGTGCTCAAAGACCGGATCGACCACGTTGCCCATGTCCATATTGCTGACCATCCCGGCCGCAATGAGCCCGGCAGCGGCACACTGGAATTGTCAAAATCCCTGCATTGGCTGTTTGACAACGGCTACAATGGATTTGTCGGGCTGGAGTACCGGCCAACCGCCGACACACAATCGAGTCTGGAGATGACGTTCCGCACACTTGGCCCACGTTAGAAGCGTGTTTTGCTATTGAAGTGCTGAGGGGGAAGCGGGTAAGCATGGATCGATCCTTGCTTCCTGCCTGCTGGCCATCAACGCATGGTTTTTGGCAACACCAAAGAGCGGATCAGACATGAAGGATGCCGATATCCATGACCGATCCGCGCAAACGTCACACCCTGCCAACCATTGCGGATGTCGCCGAACTGGCGGGTGTCTCCCGCGCCATCGCGTCCCGGGCGCTGTCAAGTGAACCAAGGCCCGTCTCGGCAGACAAACGGGAGCGGGTATTGGCAGCGGCTGCCAAGCTTGGCTTCAAACCCAACCTCCTGGCGCGGAGCCTGACCACGAAGACCGTCAATCTCGTTGCCGTCATCGTCAACCACATCCATGATCTCTCGGACCTTGACCTGTTCGATCTCCTGATCAGCCAGATCCAGTCCATCGGCAAACAGGTGATCTTTGTCCGCGTCGGCTCGGCCGAACGAATAGACGAGTTCCTGCGCAACGGCATTGCCTATCACGTCGATGCAGCCCTCGTGTTTTCGGATTTCGCCGATGCGGAAACGGTGCGGAAAATGTTCCGCAACGACAGCGTCCTGATGCTTAACGGCATGCGGGATGTGAGCTCTCCCGCCATCATTCCCGATGAGCAGGTGGGGATTGCCGCAGCGGTCACTGATGCGCGAAACAAGGGCGTGCGCAGTGCACTCCTCGTGACTGGCCGGTCCGCCTCGCCGGTCGAACAGACGCGCATCGCCGTCTACAAATCGGAACTGCAGCGCCAGGACATCAGGCTGGTCGCAGAACTGCGTGGTGACTATTCCTACCAGAGCGGCCGCCATGTGGCATCCTCGTCCGATTGGCAAACAGCGGACGCGGTGTTCTGCACATCCGACGCGATGGCCATGGGTGTTCTCGATGTGCACCGGAACGACTTTCCGGACAACCGGCCGCGGACATTCCGTCTCTACGGCTTCGACGACGTGACCCTGGCGGAATATGAGGCCTATCCGATTTCATCCATCGGTTACGACAAGGCCGCCTATATCGATGAAATCCTGAAGTTTCTGCGGGAACCAGCCCTGTTCAACGCGGGCGAGAAACTCATCCAGGTGCCGACCTATTTCGTCGCGCGGTCAAGCTCCTGATCGAGAAGCAAAGGCCGGGAACGATGCCCGGCCTTTGACTCGAAGTTACCAGAGCGGCGTCAGCGCTGGCGGGTTGGATTTTTCGCCCCACCACTTCTTGTAATTCGCATCATAGGCGCCGGACTGGATGTAGTCGGAGACGAACATATCAAGCCAGCGGACGAATTCCGGATCGCCCTTGGCAACGGCAATGCCGATCGGATCGTTGGAATAGAGGCCGGGCAAGGTTACCAGATTGTCGTTCTTGGTGGCGAGATAGTCGAGCAGCGACGAATCTTCGATGGCCGCAGCGACGCGCTTCTGCTGCAGGAGCAGCACGCCATCGGGCGAGAAATTGTCGGTATAGACCAGTTCCGCCGTCGGCACGCTCTTCTTCAGGAAGCTTTCGCCTGTCGTGCCGCGGCCGACAACCACCTTCTTGCCGGCCAGATCTTCCAGCTTGGCGATGCCCGCATCCTTCTGCACGATGACGCGCAGGCCGGCACGGTTGTAGGGAATCGAGAAATTGACGGTCTTGGCGCGTTCTAGCGTCGCGGAGGTATTGGCCACCACGATATCGAGCTGGCCGGAGACCAGCATGGACACGCGGGCATCGCCGGAAACGTCGGTGAACTCGACGGGAACGCCAAGCTTGGCCGCCAGCATGGTTGCCACATCGACATCATAGCCGACCGGATTGTTCTTGTCGTCGCGGAAACCGATGGGCTCACCACCCAGCGACACGCCGATGCGGACCTTTCCCTGCGCGCGAATGTCATCAATCTTCCCGGCATGCGCCACGCCGGTAAAAGCCAGTGCACCGGTCAGCGCGAGTGCTGCCAATTTTCCAATGAACCGTTTCATGAATGTCCCCTTTGTGTTGTTTGTTGCGGATCATATTTTCGGGCAAGCCGGCGTTCGGGTTCCTCCATCCCGGCTTCCCAGAACCAGTATTTGATTTCATCGTCGCAGCGGAAACTTGCCACGTCGTGATTGCCCTTGGCGTCGATGGCATGAATGACGACACCAGCCAAGAACCCCGTGGTCAGCTGTGCGAGGTCTTCCATCGCCATATCGACCGCTGCGCGCAAGGAATGGCCGAAGCGCATGGCGAGCACGATGCTGCGGGCCGTGCCGCAGCGGATGGTCATTTCACCCGTATGGGTGCAGGCCGCGGCACCATAGCGGCTGTCCGCATAGAACCCGGCACCGGCGATGGGCGAATCGCCGAGCCGCCCCGGATATTTCCAGGCCCAGCCCGAGGTGGAGGTGACCGCGTGAATGCCGTTGGCGGAATCCTTCGACAGGAAAACCGTGGTATCGCGGACGCGCTCCGGGTCGGTAATGGTGCGGCTCAAGGGGGCGAGCGGAATATCTGGAAAGGCTGCCAACTCCTCCGGCGTCAATTCCTTCTGCAGCCGCTCCCACCAGACGCGTTTGCTGTCTTCATATAACGTTTCATCGAGGGGAAAGCCGATTTCCGTGGCAAAGCGGCGGGCACCATCGCCGGTCAGCATGACATGCGGTAATCGTTTCATCACCGCATGCGCGAGCGCGGCGACGGGCAGCGTATCGGGAACCGCGCCGACGGCGCCAACATCCCGCGTCGTGCCATCCATCACACCCGCATCGAACTCCATGCGCCCGAGCATGTTGGGCCAACCGCCGAAGCCGACACTGCGGACCTTCACTTCGCGCTCGACTTCGCTGATACCGGCGACCATGGCGTCAAGGCCATGCGCCTCCTGCTTCAGGAGCTCGACGCTCCTGGCAAAACCCGGCCAAGCCTCGTTGTTCGCAATCAGGATCATTGTCAGTCTTTACGCATTTTGGAGAGAAACTGGGCGATGCGTGGCTTGGCCATGCCGCCATCGGCTGCAAAAAATTCAGCTGTCGGCAGGTCGACAACGAGCTGTCCCTTGTCGAGAAAGACGATCCGCGACGAGATCGTCCGGGCAAACTCGATTTCATGCGTGACGAAAACCATCGTCGTTCCGTCGCGGGCGAGCTTGGCGAGAATGGCCAGCACATCCGACGTCATCTCGGGATCAAGCGCACTGGTGATTTCATCGAGCAGGAGATAACGCGGCTTCATGGCCAGCGCCCGGCAGATACCGACACGCTGGCGCTGCCCGCCGGACAGCTGTGCGGGAAAGGCATCGGCACGGGCACTCAGGCCAACGGAGTCCAGAAGCGTACGCGCATCGGCTTCCGCCTGCTTGCGCGGTATTTTCAGCACTTCCACCGGTGCCAGCGCAATGTTCTGCACGGCAGTCATATGCGGGTAGAGATTGAAAAGCTGAAAAACCGTCGCCGACCGTTTGCGGGCTTCCGACAGCTCCTTCGGGCGCGACACGTCGAAATCATCAATGGTGATGCGCCCGCCATCGAGCTTCTCCAGGCCGTTCATGCAGCGGATCAGGGTCGATTTGCCCGAGCCGCTGGAGCCGAGAATGGACACGACTTCACCGCTGTGGACATCAAGGTCTATTCCGTCGAGTACGGTCGCAGAACCAAACGCCTTGCGTACTCCTCTCACGCTGATCATTTCAGAGACCTTTCCATGCAGTGTGTGCCCTCAACCGCTTCTCCAGCTTGGCTCCGCCAAAGGCGACGAGCTTGGCCATGACATAATAAAGCCCGCCCACAACAGCCCAGACGATGAATGGTTTCAGCGTGCGCAGATTGAGAATGTTGCCGATCTTCGTCAGGTCCACCACGCCGATCACCGATATCAGCGATGTCACCTGCAGCTGGTTCACCAGAAGACCGGTCAGCGGACCGATGGCAAACGCCATGGCCTGCGGTGCGATGATGCGACGAAGGATTTGCCAGCGCGACAAACCGAAAACCCGGGCAGCCTCGATCTGGTCGCGGCCGATGGACTCGATCGCCGACACGGCAATGACATAGACAAACGCCGCCGTATTGCCCGACAGCGTAATCACTGCGGCCTCGACCGGCGTTACATTGATCTTGGCAAAAGCAGGCAGGCCGAAGAACACGAGAAACAGCTGGACCAGAACCGGGGAGTTTTTCAGCACTTCCGCGACGACAGCCACAACCTGCGCCAGCACGGGAAT
Organism: Phyllobacterium sp. NPDC097923; assembly: GCF_044760925.1. NCBI lineage: Bacteria > Pseudomonadati > Pseudomonadota > Alphaproteobacteria > Hyphomicrobiales > Phyllobacteriaceae > Phyllobacterium > Phyllobacterium sp. NPDC097923. The sequence goes on from NZ_JBIWBL010000004.1 coordinate 19,683, forward strand.
GCGATAGAACCGGATGACGGCCCATAGAGAGCCGATGAAAAGGCCGATGATTGTCGTTGCCAGGAAAAGCGCGAGGGAAACACCCAGCCCCTGCGCGAGCAGGACGATGTCATAGGAGGTGAACGCCGTATAACGCATCAGGCGGCCTCGGTCTGATCACGGTTGAGATAGCGATGCAACGCGCCGATGCCGAGCGAGACCAGATAGGTCAGGCAGGCATAGGCGACAAGCAGAACCGCATAGATTTCGAAGGGCCGGAACGTATCCGATGCCACGATCTTGGCCGAACCGGTCAACTCGTTCAGCGTGATCGTCGAGAGGATCGACGATGTCAGGATGAGATTGATGAAAACCGAACCCAGGGGCCGCACCGAGGTCCTCAACGCAATCGGCATGACGATCTTGCGGAAGATCGTCGGCTTGGAAAGTCCGCTGACTTCGGCCGCTTCCAGGATGCCGGGATCGATCGACAGGATTCCGGACCTGATCACATCCGAGGTAAAAGCGCCGCCCGCGATGGAAAGTGCAATAACACCCGTGGTGAACGCATCGATGTAGATGCCGATCTCCGGCAGGCCGTAGAAGAAAAAGAACAGCTGGACGATGAACGGAATGTTGCGGAACAGATCGACATAGACATAGGCAATGCGGGAGAGAAGCGGCGACGCGGATGTGACCAGCGCTGCAACGACCGTACCAATGCACAGACTGCCGGCAAGCGCCAGCACGCAAGCCTCAGCTGTCAGGACCGCCCCTTTCATGAGGAAAGGAATGTGCGGTGCCAATATGGTCAGATCAAAGGTCAAACGTCCGTCCAGCACAAAGTGAAACCGGTTTCAGTTTTGCCTATCGCAAGGATGCTGTCAAGCGGTGGCAGCATGAAAAATGAACGCGTGGCTTAGGCGAGGAACTCGGCCCGATGCGGCGAGAAACTGTCGATCAGGCGACCCTTTTCCAGCGCCTTGACCCCATGGACGAGATTGGACGGGACGATGAAGCTGCCACCCTGCTCCAGCACCTGGCTGACGCCGTCAATGGTGACTTCAAAACGTCCTTCTGCAACATAGCTCGCCTGAATGTGCGGATGCGAATGCAGCGAGCCGACCGCATCCTTTTCAAACTGCACTTCCACCAGCATCATATCCGGCAGATAGGCCATGATGCGGCGGCTGACGCCGGGCTCGGTCCTGGTCCATTCAGCGGAATCTTTTGCAACAAACAAAATATGATCAGCCATGTTCACAATTCCTAGTAGCGAGAGACCGGCAACAGCCGGTCCCGATGATTGGCATTGTGACCAGAAGCAAGAGGCGCGGTCAACCAGCCGACCGCGCCGCTTTCACCTAAGCCGCAAGACGGCGGCGATTGGCGATTTCAGCCAGTTTGAATGCACGCTCGAGGCAATCGGCCTGCTCATTGGCAAACCGGTTCTCGACAATTTCCATGATCAGCATGGTATCCGGCAGGAACGTCAGTTCCTCGAAGATTTCTTCCCAGGGAATGTCGCCCCAACCGATCGGCAGATGCAGGTCGCCAATGCCAAGCGCCGTTGCTTCAGCCGGATGATAGAATTTGGTCATGCTGTTGTAAGGACGGCCAAAGCTGTCATGCACATGCAGATGCCCGGTGACCGGTGCCATCGCCTTGATCTGCTCGCGCCAATCGAGACCAAGCCGCGTGCTCTCGATGTAAGCATGACTGAAATCGATCAGGCCGCACACATTGGCACTGCCGATGGTCCGTACGGTTTCGCCGACCTGTGCCGGTGTCTGGCGGTATTCCGCATCGGTGACCGCGAAAATGTTTTCCAAGGCAATCCGCACGCCGTAACCCTTGGCAACCTCAGCCATTTCGGCAAGCGCATCGCGCTCCATCCGGTCGAGATCGGCAATGTGTGACTGGGCCGGCATTTTGGCACTGCCGCTGTGATGCACGAGGATGCCCGCTTCAACGCGATTGCACAGTTCCAGCATCGCGCGGACCACGGCCTTCTGATACTCCAGGCGCTCGCGGTCCATGAAATTGGAGACGATCTGACCGTGAACACTGTAGCGCAGGTCGAACTGACGGGTGATCGCGGTCAGGCGTTCGGCGCGTCCCGGGATAATCCGGCCACCCGAAATGATTTCCTCGCCATAAAGCGACAGCTCGGCAGCATTGGCACCGAGACCGGCGATGGTGCGAAGGGCGTCTTCCAGCGTGTCAAAATTGCCCTTGCCCGTGTAGGTGCAAAAGCCAACGGCAGAAATGGTTGAATCCGAACTCATGTTTGATCCTTTCAAGTCGGGTTATGCGGCCACTGTTTTCGGAGTGGGTTGGCGCGTCGCTGCCGGAGCATCATCAAGGCGCAAACCGGTTTCCTGCGAGAACAGGTGAATATGTTCAGAGGGCAACTGCAGACCTGCAACCGCGCCCTGCTCGAAGAACTGATCTTCCTCAACTGACACCGCAAAGCTCAGCCCGTCAATCTCAACGTGAACGATACGGCCGGAGCCGAGCTCTTCGATGAAATCGACGTTGGCCGGAACACTGTTCACGGTACCGGCAGGAACGAGACGGCAATGTTCTGGACGGATTCCGACGGAAACCGCGGTCCCCGCGTTCTGGCCGCCAAGCACCGGATCGATTGCCTGCGCGATGCCGTCCAGCAGCACATGATCCCCGCCGGCAGCGATGGTCGTATCGAAGAAATTCATCGCCGGCGAGCCGATGAAGGTTCCGACAAACCGCGTGCGCGGACGGTGGTAGATTTCAAGCGGCGTGCCGACCTGTTCCACGTGGCCCTTGTTCATGACGATCAGCTTGTCGGCCAAGGTCATCGCCTCCACCTGATCGTGGGTGACAAAGACAGAGGTTGCCGACAGGCGCTTGTGCAGGCGGCGGATTTCCACCCGCATCTGCACGCGCAGCTTGGCATCAAGATTGGACAGCGGTTCGTCGAACAGAAACACCTTCGGTTCGCGGATGATCGCGCGGCCCATGGCGACACGCTGCCGCTGGCCGCCGGAAAGCTGTGCCGGTTTACGGTCCAGCAGTTCTTCCAGCCCGACGATCTTGGCTGTTTCCGCAATCCGCCGGTCGCGCTCGGCACGCGGAACACCGGCAACCCTTAGGGCATAGCCGATGTTGGCGGCAACATTCATATGCGGGTAGAGCGCGTAGTTCTGGAACACCATCGAGCAACCGCGATCGCGCGGCTCGAGATCGTTGACCACTTTGCCGTCAATGGAAATTTCGCCTGATGTAATCTCTTCAAGACCGGCAATCATGCGCAGCAGCGTAGACTTGCCGCAGCCGGAGGGTCCGAGAATGACGACAAACTCACCGGATTTAAAGTTCAGGTCGACGCCATGCAGGATCTGTGTGCTGCCATAGGCCTTGCGCACATCCTTGATGCCAATTTCAGCCATTGCTACTTCCTTTATTTCTCGGTCGAGACCAGGCCACGGACAAACCAGCGCTGCAGGACGGCAACGACGACCAGGGGTGGCAACATGATGATGAGGGCGCCTGCCATGGAGACATTCCATTCAGGCAAGGCATTGACGGACGGCACCAACGCACGCATGGCGACCATGGCCGTCTGATAGCTGGCATCGGTGGTCATCAGCTTGGGCCAGAGATACTGGTTCCATGCATAGACGAACATGATTGTTGCCAGCGCGAGCATATTGGTGCGCGACAGCGGCAGCAGGATATCGATGAAGAAACGCAGCGGCCGCGCGCCATCCATCTTGGCCGCCTCTGCCAGCTCGTCGGGCAGTGTCATGTAGAACTGCCGGTAGAGGAACGTGCCTGTCGCGGTCGCGATCAGCGGCAGGACCAGACCGGAATAGGAGTTCAGCAGGTTCCACTGCAGTGACAATTCGATGCCGGTGACGGTCTGGATGATCCAGCGGACGGGTTGGAACACATCCGAAGCGATGTTGTAGGTCGGGATGACACGCACTTCGAGCGGCAGCATCAGCGTCATGAAAACCATCCAGAAGAAGACGTGACGCAGCGGGCTCTTGAAATAGACGATGGCAAAAGCACTTAGCGCCGCCAAGGCGATCTTGCCCGCCATGACCAGCAGCGAGGTGATGAGGCTGTTGAGCAGTGCCGGACCGAGATTGGCACGATCCCAGGCGGAGTGAACATTCTTCAGGAAATCGCCGCCGGGCGTCATGTTGAAGGGCACGGCCGTGACCTCCTGCAGGGACTGGGTGGAGGCCGTGAAAATCATCCAGAACGGCCCGAGAATGAGGATCAGTCCCAGGATCATGATGAGGTAGGTAACGGCGTTGAGTATGGGTGTGCGTTCGATCATCGCCGTAATCCTACTTGTAATGCACGCGCCGCTCGACGAAGCGGAACTGGATGAACGTGAACACCATGATGAGTCCGATCAGGACGAGACTCTGGGCTGCCGCGCCGGAGTAATTCAGGCCGCGGAAGGCTTCGCTGACGATGCGGTAGACCATGACATCGGTTGCCTTGTTGGGTCCGCCTTCGGTGGTCAGGTCGACGATACCGTAGGTATCCGGGCCAACAAAACTCTCGGTCAGATTGAGAACCAGGAGAAAGAACAGGGTTGGTGCCAGGAGTGGAATCTGGATATCGAGCGCACGGCGCACCGGGCCCGAGCCGTCCATGGACGATGCTTCCAGCAGGCTGCGCGGGATGGATTGCAGACCGGCCGTCATGAAGATGAAGTTGTAGCCGATCCATTTCCACGCAAAACAGATGATGATGAGGATCATGGCATGGCTGCCATATTTGGCGGGATTCCACAGATCGGGCGACCAGGTGTTCACCACGGCGATCAGGCCGCTCTCCGGCGCAAAGATGAAGCGGAATGCCAGACCCACCGCCGGTGCGGCAATGGCATAGGGCCAGATGTAAAAGAACCGGAAAAGGCTTGAGCCCTTCAACTGACGATCAACACAGATCGCCAGGATAAAGGCGATGAACATGGACAATCCGGTCGCCGTGAACGCGAAGAACAGGCTCAGGGACACGGAGCGCCAATATTCGCTGTCGGCAAAAACATCGCGAAAATTGTCAAAACCAACGAAGAGACGTTCGCCCGCACCGCCAAAGGCTGGTTCCAGCGTGAAAGCCCAGTTGAAAACCGAAATGGCCGGCCAATAGAAAAAGAACAAAATGAGCAGGAGTTGCGGCAATGCAAAAAGGACGGGCAACCACCAGCTTTTGAAAACAGCGCGCTTGTTCATGAGAATATTCAATTCTGCCTATGGGATGAAAAGGAAATGGCCCGGTGCGGTTCCGCTCCGGGCCATTTGGAAGCCTGCATTTAGTTCAGGACTTTTCCGGCATAGGTCTTTTCAAAGCGGCGCAGGATGACATTGCCGCGCTCGACAGCCTGGTCGAGACCGGCCTGCACAGTCAGCTTGCCGAAGAAGATGCCTTCCATCGCATCGGAGATTTCCTTGCGGATCTGCGGGAAACCGCCGAGGCGGATGCCGCGGGTATTGGCGGAGGTCGGGGTGAAGGTCAGGCTGGCGATGGCCTTTTCACGGCCCTTGAAGGCTGGCTGATCGTAAAAGCCCTTGGCTTTCATGGCTTCAAAGCCCGTCTTGGTGACCGGGATATAGCCGGTGACCGTCGACCACCACTCAACCATGTCCGGCTGGGCGATGAAGTTGAGGAACGCGGCAGCGCCCTTGTATTCAGCTTCGGGGCGGTTGTTGAGAACCCAGAGGGATGCACCACCCACCATCGAATTCTGGCGTGCCGTTCCCTTCCAGACCGGAAGCATGGTCACGTCCCATTTCGTGCCCTGCTTGATGGTCTTGCCGACGGTGCCGTGATCGGCGATCGACGACTGGATCATCTGGCAGGTTTCGGAGGTGAAGGCTGGAACCACATCCATGCCCAGCTGCTTGGTCTTGACCACGAAGAGGCCTTCATCGGTCATCTTCTTGAAGAATGTCAGATGGTCGACCAGCTTGGTCTTGTTGAGGGTAAGTTCCGCATCGAGCCCGTCATAGCCGTTGTTCTTGGTGGCGATGGGCTGGTTGTGAATGGCGGAGAACTGTTCGACCGTCGCCCAGCTGTCAAAACTGAAACCGAACGGGCAGGCATAACCGGCCGCTTTCAGCTTGCGGGCCGCGGCTTCGACATCTTCCCATGTTTCTGGCGCATTCTGGATGCCAGCTTTGGTGAAGGCATCGACGTTGTAGTAGAACATCGCGGTCGACGAATTGAACGGGAACGAGTTCAGCTCGCCCTTTGCCGTCGCATAGTAATTCGCGATACCGGGGAAATAATTGCTCCAGTCGATCTTGTAGCCATTGTCTTCCATCAGCTTCTTGGCCGGAACGAAAGCACCCGACAGCATCAGATCGAGCGTGCCGCCGTCAAAGACCTGCACGACGGCCGGATGCTTCTTGGCGCGATAGGCGGCGATGGCGTTCTGAACGGTTTCGGGATAGCCGTTCTGGCTGGTGCAGACGATTTCGAAATTGGCCTGGGAGTCGTTGAACTTCTTGCAGGCATCCTGCACGCGCTCACCAAGGTCGCCGCTCAGGCCGTACCAGAACTCGAACTTGACCTTCTCGGCCATGGCTGGCGTCGCGCCAAACCCGGCGGCCAGCAGCCCTGCGGCCAGACCAATTTTCACACCAAAACCCTGCATTAAAGCCCCCTGAATACGGCAATTGAGAGAATGAACCCGGGGCAGCTCTGGATAAATCCGGCTGCCTCGCTCGCGTTCAACTCTGGACGGGCTGTGTGAAAGTTTGATCGACCTTAGACGAAACTATTGTGACAATTGCTCAGCCCGGCCGCCAGACGGCAGCCGCGCTGTGGACAGTATCTAGCGTGGGTTGCTTACAGCAAACCACGCGCGGCAAGGTTGCGCATGAGCGCCGCCATGCCGAATGTCCATTCGGGGCACTCCGTCGACAACCGCACGGTATTGGTGAGCGCACCAAGCTGCGGATTCGATATGGTGACCACATCGCCGATCTTGTGGGTAAAGCCCTGCCCGGGCGTATCGCGGTCTTCGACCGGCGCAAACAGCGTTCCCATGAACAGCATGAAGCCATCCGGGTACTGGTGATGCCGGCCGGTGGTCTGGGCGACCAGATCCAGCGGATCGCGGCTGATTTCCTTCATCGTGCTGCTGCCTTTCAGCACGTATCCATCCCGGCCTTCGACCATCAGGTCAAGATCGGCATTGCGCACGTCATCAATGGAATAGGTCGCATCGAACAGCCGGATGAACGGCCCGATCGATGACGAGGCATTGTTGTCCTTTGCCTTGCCGAGCAAAAGGGCGGAGCGGCCTTCGACATCGCGCAGGTTCACGTCATTGCCGAGCGTCGCGCCTTGCACCCTGCCCTTGCTGTTGACGGCGAGCACGATTTCCGGCTCCGGATTGTTCCAGCTTGAGATCGGGTGCAGACCGACCGATGCGCCCCAGCCAACGGAGGAGAGGACCTGCGCCTTGGAGAATACTTCCGCATCAGGCCCGATGCCGACTTCCAGATATTGCGACCAGACACCTTCCTCTATCAGGGCAGCCTTCACCTTGGCCGCCTCCGGCGAACCGGCTTTCAGATCGCGCAGACTGTTGCCGATGATCGGCATGATGCGTTCACGGATCTTCAGCGCCAGCGCCGGATAGCCCGCAGCCTTCTCCTCGATGACGCGCTCGATCATCGAGCGGGCAAAGGTAACACCGCAGGCCTTGACTGCCTGGAGATCACAGGGCGCGAGCAGCCGAAGCCGCGCGGCATCGGCTTCACTTTCGACGGACTGCGCCAGAACCGTATCCAGCGGTCCAAGTTCTTCTCCCGTCTGCCCAGCGACATAGGCGGCAGGCTCGTCCAGTTCCAGCAGGTCACGCATCGTCGCCGTCTGGCGTGAGGTGATGTCAAACAGGACGCCGTCGCGCACCACGACAAGGGCCGGGCCCTGCACATCGGGGCGCCAGACACGGCCAACGAAAGTTCCGGTTCTGTAGGTCTCGGTCGATAGGGTCACGGTGAAGGCTCCCGGGAGAGTGTGCTGATACGATGGATTAGTGCGCAGCGTTGCGCTTGCCGAGCCGCATGCCCGTTGCGCCATCAAACAGGTGGCTGTTCGCCGGATCGATTCCGATGTGAATCCGGTCGCCCGATTTGATCGACAGCCGCTCGCGGAAGAGACACATGATTTCCTGATCGCCCAGTTTGCCAACCACCATGATTTCTGAGCCGGTCGGCTCGACAACGCTGACGTCAATCGGGATGCCGCCGGCGGCAATCTTGATGTGCTCCGGCCGCACGCCATAGATCACGTCCGCTGATCCTGTGGTTTGGATGGTCTGCGGCACGGGCAATATGATGCCTTCCGGCGTCGCGAACTGCCCTGCCCCGGCCAGACGACCCTTGACGAAGTTCATCGACGGCGAGCCGATAAACCCGGCGACGAACAAATTGGCGGGATAATCGTAGAGATCGAGCGGCGTGCCGATCTGTTCGACCAAACCGTCTTTCATCACGACGATCTTGTCGGCCATGGTCATGGCTTCGATCTGGTCATGCGTCACATAGACAATGGTTGTACCAAGCCGCTGATGCAGCCCCTTGATCTCACTGCGCATCTGTACGCGCAGTTTCGCATCGAGATTGGAAAGCGGCTCGTCGAACAGGAAGACCTGCGGATCACGGACGATGGCGCGGCCCATGGCCACGCGCTGCCGCTGGCCGCCGGACAATTGCCGCGGGAAACGGTCGAGCAGCTTTTCAAGACCAAGGATTTCCGCCGCGCGGCCAACCCGGCTTTCCTTTTCCTGCTTCGGCGCATTCTTGAGCATGAGCGCGAAACCCATATTGTCGGCCACCGTCATATGCGGATAGAGCGCGTAGTTCTGGAACACCATGGCGATGTCGCGCTCCTTGGCAGGCAGGTCATTGACGACGCGGCTGCCGATGGCAATCTCTCCCGTGGTGATTTCCTCCAGCCCCGCGATCATGCGCAGCAATGTCGATTTCCCGCAGCCCGACGGGCCGACGAGAATGACGAACTCGCCATCTTCAATATCGACGGAGACACCGTGCATCACATTGACGTTGCCGTATTTCTTGGTGACATCCTTGATCGAGACCGAAGCCATCGCGCCCTCCCTGTTCTTGAAAACCTGTTCTAGCCGCCCTTGACGGCACCGGCGGTGAGACCGGCAATGATCTGGCGCTGGGCAAAAACGGTCAGCAGCAGCACCGGCAGTGTAACGACCAGCGCCGCAGCGGCCAGCGGGCCCCAACTGACCTGCTCGAATGAAAGCATGTTGTAGACGGCGACCGGCAAGGTCCGGGTTTCACGGCTGGCCAGCACGATCCCGAAGACAAAATTGTTCCAGGAGAAGATCACCGCCAGGATCAACGAAACGACAATACCGGGCTTGGCAATGGGCAGCGCCACCTTGACAAAGACCTGCCAGGAGGTTGCACCATCGATCATGGCAGCCTCTTCCAGTTCCATCGGTGTCGTCTCGAAATAGCCGATCATGATCCAGATCACGATGGGTACAGTCACAACCAGATGGATGATGATCTGCGGCCACAGCGTTCCCAGCAGCCCCATCGTCTGGAACAGCAGGAACAGGGGAATGAGGTAGGACAGGCCCGGCGTCATGCGCGCGATCATGACAACGATGGCCGCCTTGTCGGCGCGCAGGCGGGCAATGCCATAGCCAGCGGGCACCCCGACGAGCAGGGCCAGCAATGTCGATATGCCCGTCACAATCAGGCTGTTCCAGAAGTAATGCAGGAAATCGTTCGTCGCAAAAATCTGGGTGTAGTTCGACCAGGCAAACCGCTCCGGGATGAAGATCGGCGGATAGGCGCCATTGTCGATCTCGTATTTCAACGACAGCGACAGCATCCAGAGAAAGAAGAAAATGGCGGGCGAAACGATCACGAACACAACGAAAGCGGTGCCCAGTGATTTCAGCGGACTACGGCGGGCCATCGGCGTCTCCCTCAGCTGTTCCATTTGGTCCGCTGGCGCAGATAGAGCAGCGCCATGGACATGGTGATGATGACGACGAAGAAGACCACGGCAATCGCCGAGCCATAGCCGATGTCGTAGTAGGAAAAGGCGACATTGTAGAGATAGATATTGATCGTCTCGGATGCCGTGCCGGGGCCGCCCTGCGTCATGGCAAAGATGATGTCAAAGCTCTTCAGGGCATCGATGGAGCGGATGATGACGGCAACCATCATGAAGGGCAGGATCATCGGCAGCGTGATGTAGCGGAATTTCTGCCAGCCATTGGCGCCATCGATTTCGGCGCTCTCGAAGGGATCGCGCGGCATGGAAGCAAGGCCGCCGAGCACGATGAGCATGACAAGCGGTGTCCACTGCCACGTCTCCACCAGCACCAGCGACGGGATCACGGTGTTCTGGTTGAATATCCATTCCTGCGGCCCGATGCCAACCAGCGACAGGAGGTAATTGAGAACCCCGAGCTGCGGGTGGTACATCATGGTCCAGACCAGCGCGATGGCCACGGGCGTGGCCATCATCGGCATGACGAAGATGCCGCGCAGCAGGCCGCGCATCGGCAATTGGCTGTCGAAGATCAGAGCCGCAATGGTTCCAAAAAATAACGGCGCGACGACCGAGAGAAGCGTATAGAGCACGGTGTGCCCCATCGACTGCCAGAAGCGCGTATCGCCTGCCAGGCGGGTAAAATTCGCGAGCCCGACGAAGCTCTGTTCTCCGCCGAGATGCCACTCATTGACGCTCATCCACAGGGTAAACGCCCAGGGAAACAGAATGACCGCCCCGACAATGACAAGCGCCGGAATGACAAACGGCCAGTAGCTCGGCTTGAGCCGGCGTTTGCCCGTTCTGGCTTTGGTGGTTTGCGCTTCGGTTGTCATGGTCGGGGCGGCGATTGTCATTTGCCCTCGCTGCGCGCAAGGATGGGACGGAACTCTTCCGTTGCCCGCTTCATTTCCGTTGCGGGATCGGCGCCGCCGAGAAGGTTGGTCAGGCCGACACCCATCACGTCGCGGAATTCCGTGACCGGGACGATAACCGGCAGGCAGAGCTGGCTGACCTTGGCCGATGCCGTCAGCACATCAACCCATTCGGACGGCATGGTCACACCCTTGCGGACCTCCGGATCGTTGAGGATCGAATTGCGGAAGGGAACGCCGGAGCCCGTTTGCAGCAGGCGCGCGCCCATCTGCTTCGAAATGGCCCATTGGCAATAGAGGTAAGCCGCTTCCTTCTTCGATGATCCCTCGGTCACGCCGATACCATCGCCGAAGGTCGGCGCAGCCTGCACGGCCGGCCCCTTGGGCATGACGCCGTAACCGACCTTGCCGACGACCCGCGACTTCTCCGGATTTTCCAGCGGCGGGGCGAAGCCGATGCCATCCAGCCACATGGCAACCTTGCCCTGCAGAAAGTTTGACTGGCATTCGGCCCAGTTGAAACCCGTTACGCCGGGCGGTGCGGACTTTGTCATCAGGCGCTGATAGAGCGTTGCGGCCTGGATTGCTTCCGGCGTGTCGGTCTGGAGATTGCCGTCGTCGATCGTGCTCTTGCCATAACCGAGCATGAGGCTGGCCCAGACAGGCGTATTGGCGTTCTTCATACCGCGGGCAACGAAACCATACGTGCCCTTGCTCGCATCGGTGAGTTTTTCTGCGGCGCTTACAAGCTCATCGAAGGACTTCGGATATTCGATGCCCTTGGCGGCGAAGAGTTCCTTGTTCCAATACAGAATCCAGTAATCCACCGAGAACGGCAGACCGCCGAAACGGCCGTTCTTGTCCTTGGCAAAGGCAAGACCCGCTTCGGCAAAATCGCTTTCGACCAATGACGGCTCGGTGAGCGTGGGATCCTTCAGGAACGGTGTCAGGTCGGCAAGCCAACCGCCCTTCTCGAACTGCCGCTTCTGCACGTGATAGCTGATATGGATGACATCGAAGCTTGGTTTGCCGGAGGTCAGTTCGATCACGGCTTTCTGGCGCTGCTGCTGTTCTGGTGTCTGCTCGGAATTGACCTTGATTCCAGTCAATTCCTCGAATTCCTTCTGGTACTTTTGCAGAATATCGCCGCGCGGGCTCTTGATCAGGTTCACCTCGAGGGTCGTGCCTGCATATTTCTTCCAGTCGACATTGGCGAATGCCGGCTTTAGGCCGGCAAAGCTTGCCGCGCCAAGTGCTGCTGATCCGGCAAGAAATTGCCGGCGCGTCGGTTGAATCCGTTTCATGCTTATCGTCCTCCCATAATCCATTGCAGCGCCGTAACTCCCATTTCCGGCACCGTTGCGTCTAAACCTTCAGAGCGAGATTCCTTGCATTGTTGATATGCTCGGCAATGGCATCCATCGCCGTTTGCGGGTTGCGGGTCTCGATTGCCGCAATGACCGCCAGATGCTCGCGCATCACCGGAATAACGCGGCCGGTGATGCGAAACCGCTCCTGATTGATCAAGCGCATCTTGATGGCATTGATCCGATAGGCTTTCGAAATGATCCCATTGCCAAGGGAATCGATGATTGTGTCATGCAGCGACCAATCGATCGCCTGCGCGTGCAGTTCAAGCTCCGGCGTCTCTCCGTCCCTGAGAGCCTTCTCCAGGGTCTCTTCATGTTCGCGCCGCAACCTGGCCAACACCTCATCGGAAGCGGAAACACAGAACAGCGCAATCGCTTCCTTCTCCATGAAGACGCGGAACTGGAAGGCTTCGCGGATCAGATTGATATCGATATGCGCAATCTGTATCCCGCGCTGCGGCACCGTCTTCACCAGCCCCTCAGCTTCGAGACGGGGCACAACTTCACGGATGGCGCCGAGCGGCATGCCGGTCATGGCAACGAGCTGGCGCTGCGACACGAACTGCCCCGGATGAAAGTCACGGGCGAGAAGATGTTCCGTGAAACTCGCATAGGCTTTCTCACGCAATCTTACCGGCTCGCCGCTGTCATCCATGCCTGTTCCTCCTCAGGACGCCTTCACGATTCCCCGTCAGGCGGCCGCCGCGACAAACAGACGATCAAAGACTGCCGTCAGATGCTTGCGATCGCCGTCCGGCAAGGCTTCGAGCGGGCCACGTGTCCGCCGCCAGCCTTCTTCGCCCTGGTGATGGGCAACCATCGCCTTCACAGCCGGAATCACCGGATACTTCACCAGTTCATTGACAGCCGCAACCACCTCTTCATCATCGCGCCCTTCATCGATCATACGCGCCAGACGTTCGGGATAGATATTGGCTAGACCCGAGATGGCACCCTGCCCGCCGAGACGCACGCCCGCAGCAAGGCTGCGTTCATCGCCGATCAGGATGGCAAGGTCATTGTGCCGCGCCAGCATCTTTTCCGTATAGCTCCAGTTGCCGGAAGAATCCTTGACCCCGGCAATCGCACCAGGGAAAGCCTCACGCAACCGGCTGACCAGATCAACCGAAATCTCGACTGCCGTCACTGAGGGCAGATTATACAGAATGATGCCGCGCACATCCGCGCCGATCGCCTTGAACGCCGCCGCATGCCAGTCAAAGAGGCCGTCATCGCTGACATTCTTGAAATAGGACGGTGGCGCCAGGAGAATACCGCGGCATCCCGCATCCAGTGCAAACCGTGCCTGCTCTGCCGCATCGACATGCGAATTGGCCATGACGCCCACGACAATCTGCGACGGCGCGATGCCTGCCGCAATAAATCCCTTGATGACGGCCTGGCGCTCATGGATACCGATGGACGAGCCCTCGCCCGTCGTCCCGAACAGGGTTACGCTGCTGCAGCCGCGCTGCAGACAGGTTTTTGCATGGTGAATTGCCAAGCGCAGATCAATTGCCAGCGCAGCATCAAACGGCATCGTCAATGCCGCAGAAAGTCCAAATCGTTCAACCCGAGACAATGATTTTCCTCCCACCCTCTCAATGCATAAAGACTACTAACATGTTAGTTGATAGTCAACATGCTGTCACATACATTTTTGCGAGTATGGATACAAATGTTATGTATTGAACAGCAAGTGCTCGACTTCGTTCCGCGTCGGTGCACCGGCACGCCCGCCAAACCGGGTGCATTTGATCGCCGCCGCCGCGCTGGCAAAACGCATGATCTCCTCCATGCCATGCCCTTCCGCCAGCGCCAGCGCGAAGGCGCCGTGAAACACATCTCCGGCGGCCAGCGTATCCACGGCATCAACGGCAAAAGCGGGCATATGGTGCACGATCCCCGCCTCGCCGCCCGACCAGTAACAGCCCTTGCCGCCGCCGGTGACCGCGACAAAACCGCGATACCGGGCCGCCAAGGCAATGACGGCACGCTCGATATCCTCCTCACCGGTGATGATTTCGGCTGCTGGTTCCGAGGCGACGATATGCGATGCAAGCGGCAGCAGCCGCTCAAGGGTTTCCAGCGGCGCAACATCGGCATCGAGCACGCCATGAATGCCAGCTTCGCGCGCCGCCCTGAGCGCAGTGGCAGCAGCCAGGGGCCAGCGAACGTCGGTCATCACCACATCGAACACGCCGTCTTCGATAGGCGGGATCTGTTCCGGCGCACTCAACAGGGTCTTGTCATAGAAGGGTACGATCATGCGCTCACCCGACCTGTCGACAAAGATCGAGGAAAAAGCCGACCGCGCACCTTGGATGCGTCGGACGAAGGTACAGTCGACCCCTTCCTCCGCCAGCTCTGCGACCACGCGATCGCCGACGTGGTCCAGCCCCGCCGACGCCCACAAAGACGCGCTGCCGCCCAGCCTTGCAATGGTTGCCGCCTGGCTCGATGCCATGCCTGCCGCAATCTCTACGGCCTCGTGCGGGATGAACTTGCCGGGACCGGGCGGCAGGGTGTCGAGCCGGAAGATAGTGTCCATCGTCAGGGCACCAACGCACAGAATCCTTGGCTTCGTATTTGCCGGCATCGTCATACTATCCATATTGGCTGAATCAGCAGAAGGGTCAGGCGATAAGGAAACGTTTCATCGAGCAGGTCAAGCCGGGGGAAGCCATGGAGTTTTTCGTGGAACGCCGGGAGAACCGGCGGACCAAACGATTGCCGATTGATCCCGGCAGCCCTATGGTCGCCGTCCGATCAAGTTTGATGAGACCAGTATGACTGCCACAACTGCCCGTATTGCGCGTATCATTGCCACCGAGATCAATGCCCGGCCCGAACAGGCCAATGCAGCGATTGACCTGCTGGACGGCGGTGCGACCGTTCCGTTCATTGCCCGCTACCGCAAAGAGGTGACGGGCGGGCTTGACGATACGCAGCTGCGGCTTCTCGACGAGCGGCTCATTTACCTGCGCGAACTTGACGCCCGGCGCGACACCATCATCGAGTCCATCCGCGGCCAGGGCAAGCTGACCGACGAGCTGGAAACCAAGATCCTAGCGTCCGCCACCAAGGCCGAGCTTGAGGACATTTATCTCCCCTACAAACCCAAGCGGCGCACGCGGGCCGAAATTGCCCGCGAACGCGGATTGGGGCCGCTGGCTGAAACGATTCTCGCCGACCGCCGCAGCGTTCCATCCGAACTGGCCCAGACTTTTCTTTCGGCGGATGTACCGGATGTGAAAACGGCGCTGGATGGTGCACGCGATATTCTGGTCGAAACCTTCTCCGAAAATGCCGATCTCGTCGGCCGCCTGCGCAACCACATGAAAGACAAGGCCGTTCTGCGCGCCAAGGTCGCCGACGGCAAGCAGGAAGCGGGCGCGAAATTCTCCGACTATTTCAACCATTTCGAACGCTGGGCGACGATCCCCAGCCACCGCGCCCTCGCCATGCTGCGCGGGCGCAACGAAGACGTGCTTTCCCTCGAGATCGAAGTCGATGCCGACGACACCTCTGCGGAGAAGCCGGTGGAACGCATGATCGCCGGTGCCTATGCAATTTCCCCGAGTGGAACCGCCGCCGACAGCTGGCTGATGGACGTCGTCCGCTGGGCCTGGCGCGCACGGCTGTCGCTCAACCTTTCCATCGACCTGATGACCCAGATGCGTGAAAAGGCGGAGGAAGAGGCGATCCACGTTTTCGCGCGCAACCTGAAAGACCTGCTGCTGGCGGCACCGGCCGGATCGCGCGCAACCATGGGCCTCGATCCCGGCATCCGCACCGGCGTGAAAGTGGCTGTCGTCGATGGCACCGGCAAAGTGCTCGACACGACGACCGTCTATCCCTTTCCGCCCCGCAACGATCTGCGTGGAACCCAGGCCGAACTGGCGCGCCTAGCCGGCAAGCACAAGATCGAGCTGATCGCCATCGGCAACGGGACCGGCAGCCGCGAGACGGAGCGCCTTGTCGCGGACATGCTGGCCGACATGCCCTCGCCCAAGCCGCTGAAAGTGATCGTCAGCGAGGCCGGTGCGTCGGTCTATTCGGCATCGGCAACGGCCGCTGCAGAATTCCCGGATCTCGACGTATCGCTCAGAGGCGCCGTTTCCATCGCCCGGCGCCTGCAGGACCCGCTGGCGGAACTCGTCAAGATCGAACCGAAATCCATCGGCGTCGGCCAGTACCAGCACGACGTCGACCAGTATCGCCTGGCCCGCTCGCTCGACGGTGTTGTCGAAGACGCGGTGAATGCGGTTGGTGTCGACCTCAACACCGCATCGGCGCCACTGCTGGCCCGCATTTCGGGTCTGGGGACCTCGCTGGCAGAAGCCGTGGTCGCTTATCGCAACGACGTCGGTCCGTTCAAAACCCGCCGCGACCTCCTGAAAGTCGCGCGGTTGGGGCCGCGTGCCTTCGAACAATGTGCCGGCTTCCTGCGTATTCCCGACGGCACCGAGCCGCTGGACGCCTCGGCGGTTCACCCGGAAGCCTACGGCGTCGCCAAGAAGATTGTCAGCGCGTGCGGCCGTGATGTGCGTTCGCTCATGAATGACAGCGCCGCCCTGAAGGCGCTCGATCCGCGCCTTTTCGTCGACGAGCGATTCGGCCTGCCGACAGTTCGCGACATCATCGCCGAACTGGAAAAGCCCGGCCGCGATCCGCGGCCGCAGTTCAAAACCGCGGCCTTTGCCGATGGTATAGACAACATCAAGGACCTGAAGCCGGGGATGATGCTGGAAGGAACGGTCACCAATGTGGCTGCCTTCGGCGCCTTTGTGGATATAGGCGTGCATCAGGACGGGCTGGTCCACCTCTCGCAGCTGGCAGACCGTTTCGTCAAGGACGCCCACGAGGTCGTCAAGGCGGGCGATGTGGTGAAAGTCCGCGTTGTGGATATCGACGTCAAGCGCAACCGCATCAGCCTGACCATGCGCAAGGATGGTAGTGCCCCTGCCCCAAGGGAGCAAAGGGCTGACAACGCCAGCTTCAAGCCGAAACCGGCGGCGCAGGGCAAACCGCAACCATCGACAACACAGGGTGCTTTCGGCGCGGCGCTCGCGGATGCACTTCGGAAGAAGTAATTCCGTCAGTGCATGTCCATCGGCGTCTTATGCGCAGCGATATCGTGCGGCAGGATTGTTTGCCGCTCGATCATGCGATGGACCCGGATATCGCCGCCCCGATGCAACGCGCGGATCCGGTCGCCAACCGCCGCATCCGCCTGCGTTCGCCGTTGGTTGTGGCGGACATATTCGACCCAGGTGGGCGTGTGGTAGGTTTCGGTCCAGATTTCCGGTTTCTCCAGATCGCGCATCAGCGCCCATTGCCCCGCACCGTCACGGATCCGGACACGCCGCCGGTCTGACATCAGCGCGAGGAATTCGGGAATATCTTCTTCGGCGATCTCGTAGTCGATCATGATGACAATCGGACCGCTGCGCGGCTTCAGGTCAAGCGCCAGAAGCGGCTCGCTGAACCGGTTGAGCGGATCGAGATTGAGCGACTTGAACTCCGGCAGCGCGTAGCGAAGACCGATGACCGCGCCCAGCAGCATCAACACGCCGGAAGCGATCAGAGCCCTGTCCGCGCCATATTGCTCGGCGGCGGCCCCCCAGAGCCAGCTGCCGGCGGCAATACCGGCGAACGTCGTCGTCTGATAGAGCGACAGGGCCCGTCCGACCACCCAGCGCGGCGTCGACAGCTGCACCGTCACATTGAACAGCGAGAGGGCCAGGACCCAGCAGGCCCCGGCCAGCAGCAGGGCGATATTGGTCGGCCACACCGACGTGCTGATTGCCGTCACCACCGCGCTCACCGCAAACCCCGCAAAGGCATAGCGCACGATGGCCTCGCTCGAGAGGAATTCACGCAGGCGTGCACTAAGCAGCGCACCGCCGATGGCACCGATGCCGAACGAGCCGAGCATGACACCGTAGGTCAGAGGACCGCCATGGACGAGATCGCGGGCAACGAGCGGCAGAAGCGCCAGAATCGCACTGGCTGAAAGACCGAAAACAAAGCCGCGAATAACCACCTTGCCAATATTGGGCGACATGGCCACATAACGCAGACCCGCCGAAATGGCGCGGCCGAGCGATTCGCGCGGCAAGGGGCTCGGATCGATTTTCGGCTGCCAGCGCATCAGGGCATAGATCACGGCGAAATAGCTGGCCGCGTTGACCGCAAACGTCGCCGCGGCACCAGCAACGGCGACGATGAGACCGCCAATGGCCGGACCGACACTGCGCGTGATATTGAAGCCCATGCTGTTCAGCGCCACCGCATTGGGCAGATCGTCTCGGGGAACCATGTCACCGACCGAGGCCTGCCAGGATGGATTGTTGAGAGCCGTCCCGCAGCCCAGCAGAAAGGTGAATGCCAGGAGAAGCCAGGGGGTGATGAGCCCGAGATAGGCAAAAACCGTTAGAAACGCTGAAACGACCAGCATGAACCACTGCGCCACCAGCATCACCTTGCGCCGGTCGAAATTGTCCGCCAGCGCGCCGGAGACCAGGGAAAAGATCATGATGGGCAGTGCCGTGGAGGCCTGCACAAGCGCCACCATGTTCACCGAATCAGAAATCGATGTCATCATCCATGCGGCACCCACCGCCTGGATCAGCGAGCCGAAATTGGACACCAGGCTCGCGATCCAGATAGTGCGGAACGTGTCGTGCCTGAACGGGGCCAGTGGTGAAGATCGGTCCGCCACCTCGTCTGCTTTCTCTTCGCTGTACGTTGCAAATCACTTTCAGACAGTTATAGGCCTGACGTATCGGATTGCCAGCGGCCAAATGGCTTCGCCGGTATTTTCGATAGCCTGGCAACCAGTTCCAAGGACAAACCGGCCATTTTCGCCCATTAAATTCGTGTATGGAAGATAAAATGCGGCGCAGTGCAAAAACCATCCGAACAGGGGTTTTCATCCTGAACGAATTGGACTATATGACCCCGCACCGGCTTAATCAGCCACCGCACAAAAGCGGTTGTTGGGGAATAGGTTAACGGTAGACCCACGGACTCTGACTCCGTTAGTCCTGGTTCGAATCCAGGTTCCCCAGCCACTTTTTCATCCGCACTCCCAGCTATATTCTGACATTGATCTTTGTTGACTTTCGATCGTGCGCGGCTGACATCTTACGAACGTATCCAGGCGGCAACAGCTTCAGTGGTTGTGACAATACAATGAGCAGTTTGAAATTTGGCACAAGTGGCCTTCGCGGCCTTGTAACCGAACTCCCCGATGAGGTCTGCAAAGCCTATACGCTCGCATTCCTGACACACATGCAGAAAGTCAAAGGCGTTGCGTCCGGCAGCCCTTTGCTCGTTGGCTACGATCTGCGTTCCAGCAGTCCGCGCATGGCGGCCGCTTGCATGGCGGCCGCAGAAGCCTTTGGAATGCAGGTGGAAAACTGCGGTCCCTTGCCGACACCGGCACTGGCGTTTCGCGCGCTCAGCCTGAAGGCACCGGCCATCATGGTCACGGGCAGCCATATTCCCGCCGACCGGAATGGCCTGAAGTTCTACCGGCCCGACGGCGAGATCGACAAGGCCGATGAAGCCGGCATCCTGTCCGTCCTCGACCTGGAGACAAAAGCGCCGGCAGACTCCGACGGACAGTCGGCAATCGTGCCGGATGCGCTGCAACATTATATCAGGCGAAGCATCTCCGTTCTGAGCCCGGATGCTTTGGCCGGCAGGAGAATCGGCGTTTATCAGCACAGCTCCGTTGCGGGCGATCTGATCGTCACCATCCTGCAGAACCTCGGAGCCGATGCCGTGGCGCTTGGGCATTCCACCGTATTCGTGCCCGTTGACACCGAAGCTCTCCGTCCCGAAGATATCGCATTTGCCACCGGTGCCTGTGAAAAGTACAAGCTTGATGCGCTGGTTTCCACCGATGGCGATGCCGACCGGCCGCTTGTTGCCGATGAAAATGGTGTTTTTCTGCGCGGCGACAGTGTCGGCCTTCTGACGGCCCATTTTCTCGATGCGGATGCGGTCGTAACGCCCGTCACCTCCAATACGGCCATTGAGCTGAGCGGTCTCTTCACGAAAGTCTACCGGACACGTGTCGGGTCGCCCTATGTGATCGAAGGCATGGAGCAGGCCCGCAGGGATGGGTTCCGGCGAATCGTCGGTTTTGAAGCCAATGGCGGGGTGCTATTGGGTTCATCCCTCGCCATGAATGGCGGAACATTGGAGGCCTTGCCAACCCGCGACGCTATGCTTCCGATCCTGTGTGTCCTCGGCATGGCAGCCGGCAGGGGGGCTCCGGTGTCAGCACTGCTTCGGGATCTGCCCTCCCGCTTTACGCGCAGCGGCCGGCTCGAGCACGTTGCATCGACGGCCAGCGGCCCCTTCCTGCAGGGGCTGCATGACAGTGTCCGCCGCGACGCCTTCTTCGCGCCGGTCGGCACGATCAGGGAAAGCGATGCCATTGACGGCGTGCGTGTCGTCCTTTCGACGGGCGACGTCATTCACTATCGGGCATCGGGCAATGCGCCTGAGCTGCGCTGTTATGCCGAAGCATCCGATGACGGCCGCGCCGAAGATTTGCTTCATTGGGGGTTGGCGCGTGCCCGTGAAATGCTGGGCACGCATTCTTAGCCTGGGGCTTTTACCGCTCGCTCGGCTGCAACAACCGTTTGACCGTTGATATGGTCGACTGTTCCCAGGACGGCGCTTTCCAGCCGAACACGGCATGGAATTTTTCAGTGCTGAGACGTGAGTTCAGCGGGCGCCGGGCCTTGGTGGGGTACTCGGACGTCAGGATGTCCTTCACCTCGGCGAACGGGCCCTGCTCATCCCGGCTGGCCTGAAAGATCGCCCGTGCGAAGGTGCTCCAGTTCGTGCTGCCCGTTCCCGCAAGATGATAGACACCGAATGCATCGAATTGCGGGTCCGTACGAAGGCGGTTCGCGGCGTGCAGGATGCCGTCGGCAATATCGATGGCCGACGTCGGGTTTCCCCATTGATCGGATACCACCGACAGGCTGTCCCGGCTTGCGGCGAGATGCAGCATGGTTTTGGCAAAGTTCTTGCCAAATGGGCTATACACCCACGCCGTGCGCAGGATGAGGTGTTTGCCGTTGGCCTGTGCGACCAAAGCCTCGCCAGCGAGCTTGGTCTGTCCGTAAACGCCGTGCGGCCCTGTCGGGTCATCTTCCGTATAGGCAGTGTCACCTTCGCCAGCGAACACATAATCGGTTGAAAGATGAATAACCGGCGCACCAGCCCGCGCAGCAGCCGCGGCAACAGCGCCAGCACCGGTCGCATTGATGGCATGGGCCAATTCAGGCTCATCCTCCGCCTGATCGACGGCCGTATAGGCTGCAGCAGATACAACGAGATCTGGCTTTGCTGCGTGTATCGCATCGAAGACAGTATCCGGCCGTGCCAGATCAAAATCCGGCCGTCCGAGGGTCACCAGTGTCACGTCAGGATAAAGTCCGGCGCGCTCGACCAGACTGCGGACAACCTGCCCGTCCCGGCCCGTCACAACAATTTTCATGCCGTCCCCTTCTTCAGGGAGACAGAGCCGAGCCGTTCACCCGCATAGCTTCCGCTGCGGATCGGCTCCCACCACCACGTATTGTCGAGATACCATTGTATGGTCCGTTCCAAACCGCTATCGAAGGTTTCGGCCGGTTTCCAGCCGAGTTCACGTTCGATCTTCGACGCGTCGATGGCATAGCGGCGGTCATGTCCGGGACGGTCGGTCACGAATGTGATGAGATCCCGGTAGCGCGCCCCGCCCTTGCGCGGACGCTTGCTGTCGAGAATATCGCAAATGGTTTCGACGACGCTGAGATTGGTGCGTTCCGCACGCCCGCCGATATTGTAGCTTTCGCCCGGCTTGCCCTTGGTAACCACCAGTTCCAATGCCCGCGCATGATCCTCGACGAACAGCCAATCGCGGACATTTGCGCCTGCGCCATAGACGGGCAAAGGCTTCTCATCGAGCGCATTGAGAATAACAAGCGGAATGAGCTTTTCCGGAAAATGGAAGGGACCATAATTGTTCGAGCAGTTCGACAGAACCACCGGCAGACCATATGTCTCGTGCCACGCGCGGACCAGATGATCCGAGGCTGCCTTTGACGCCGAATAGGGAGACGACGGAGCATAAGGCGTTTCTTCGGTAAAGATGCCGCTGTCGAACGGCAAATCCCCGAAAACCTCGTCCGTGGAAATGTGGTGAAAGCGGAATTCGGACTTGGCGGGTTCGGGCAGATCACGCCAATAGGCCAGCGCCGCGTTCAGCATGCGGAATGTACCCACGATATTGGTCTCGATGAACGCCGCAGGGCCGTCAATAGAGCGATCCACATGGCTCTCAGCCGCCAAATGCATAACCGCTTCGATCTTTTCGGTGCGAAGCACGTCAAGAATGGCGGCGTCATCGCAGATATCAGCCTCGACGAAGCTGTAGTTAGGATAATTCTCAATCTGGCGAAGCGATGCGAGATTGCCCGCATATGTCAGCTTGTCGACGTTGACGACCTGGTTGCGGGGATTGGACGCGAGATGGCGGCAGACCGCTGACCCGATAAAGCCTGCACCGCCAGTGACTAAAATTCTCATGAAAAAGCCTCTTCCTCAGGGAAAAATATCGGAACCGTCAAGCAGCGGCGCTTTCCGGTCCTTGTCGGAAAGCTGAAGCGTGGAAGCCTCCAGCGGCCAGTCAATGCCAATCGAAGGATCGTCGAAGCGGATACCACGGTCGTGTTGCGGCGAGTAATAATCCGTCACCTTGTAGATCACCTCGGTGTTCTCTTCCAAGGTGACGAAACCGTGGGCAAAGCCCTTCGGTACCAGAATCTGGTTCCATTTGGCTGCCGAGACCTCAAGCGAAACCCATTTTCCGAACGTCGGGGAGCTTTTGCGAATATCGACGACCACATCGAGAATGGAGCCCTTGACCACGCGCACCAGCTTGTCCTGTGCGCGCGGCGGGAGCTGATAATGCAGGCCGCGCAACACGCCCTTTGCAGCGGAGAACGAATGATTGTCCTGCACGAACTGCAATGTGATTCCGACCTCGGCAAAACGCTCCGCATTGTAGGTTTCGGAGAAAAAGCCCCGGTCGTCGCCGAACTTGGGCGGCAAAATCTCAAGAACGCCCTCGAGGGCGAGAGGCCTGACTTCAATCATTCTGTTCCAATCTCCGCAGCACGCCGCCGCAGATATGCGGCATATTCGGTCTTGCCCATTTTTGCTGCTCTTTCAAGTACCTGATCGGCATTCAGCCAGCCCCATTCCAGGCCGATTTCCTCCGGACACGCAATCTTGATGCCCTGCCGGTGTTCGATTGTCCGGACAAATGACGACGCCTCATGCAAGCTGTCATGGGTACCGGTATCGAGCCATGCATAGCCGCGGCCCAGTTGCTGAACCTGCAATTCCCCGCGTTCCAGATAAATATTGTTGACGCTCGTGATTTCCAGCTCTCCGCGTGACGACGGTTCAATCGAGCGCGCAATGTCCACCACATCGTTGCTGTAAAAATACAGCCCCGTCACGGCCCAATGCGACTTGGGGTGCGCAGGCTTTTCTTCAATGGACAATGCCTGGCCGGTAACCTTGTCGAAATCCACCACACCATAACGTTGCGGATCGTCGACGTGATAGGCGAATACCATGCCGCCCTTGGTTATCGATGAGGCAACCTGGCACAGCTTGGAAAGGCCATCACCGAAATAGATGTTGTCGCCCAGAATCATCGCAACACTGTCCTGTCCGATGAAGTCGCGCCCGATGATGAACGCTTCGGCCAGACCATTTGGCTGCGGCTGTTCGGCATAGGAGAAATTGACCCCGAAATCAGCCCCATCTCCAAGCAGTTTCTGGAAAAGCGGCAAATCATGCGGCGTCGAGATGATCAGAATGTCGCGTATTCCGGCGAGCATCAGAACGCTCAGCGGGTAATAAATCATGGGCTTATCATAGATGGGAAGGATTTGCTTCGACACAGCGATCGTTAATGGATAAAGACGTGTACCGCTGCCCCCGGCTAATATAATACCCTTCATGCGATCGCTTCCTTATGTCAATGCTACAGACTGAGCCGATATATAACGCCCTAAGTGGCCACACTTGGTTTCATGCAAAGATGGCGAAATGCGGTTCACCGGTCATTGAAAAACCATTTGGCGACAACAGAAAGACAAGTCAACCGGAAGTAAATGAGAAGGCGGCGTGACCCGGATGTTTCCCGCCACGCAACCTATTGTTTTCACGCCATGATCCTAGTTTAGAACCAAATATGCGGTCCAGCTAACACGGAACCTTAAATGCGAATTGAACAGCAGCCAGAAGTCAGCGCGATCATCGTGACCTATAATCCGGATCTTGCGGGTCTTGCAGCGCTTCTGAACGCAATCTGTCCGCAAGTCGCCCGTGTCATCGTCGTCGACAACGGTTCGAAAATGAATCTGGAACAATGGTTTGCAAGCCAGAGCAATCAAGCGGAATTTGTACCGCTTGACGCCAATTACGGCATTGCCAAAGCGCAGAATGTCGGGATCGACCGCGCACGCGCATCGGGTTCAAGCTTCGTTCTCCTGCTCGACCAGGACAGCATACCGGCACCAGACATGGTCGCCACGCTGCTGTCGGCGGCAAAGGCCCAGATTGTCAAAGGGGTGAAGCTCGGATGTGTCGGTCCGCGTTATGAGGACTCGCGGCAAAAGAATCCGCCTCCATTCATCAAAACGGAAGGATTGCGGCTTCGGCGGCAGACCTGTGGCACGGCCGATGCGGTCGTCGATGTCGATTATCTCATAGCATCGGGCTGCCTCATTCCGACAGCGACGCTTGATGACGTCGGCGGCATGAAAGAAGAACTGTTCATCGACTATGTCGACATCGAATGGGGCTTGCGGGCGCAACATATGGGATACCAGTCCTTTGGGGTTTGCGCCGCCGAAATGCAGCATGACCTGGGTGACAATCCGATAAAGTTTCGCGGACGGTTCATTCCGGTGCACAGCCCGTTGCGGCACTACTACCATTTCCGCAATGCCGTCTGGCTTTATCGGCAGCCCTGGCTGCGCGCCAACTGGAAGATCGTCGATGCGGTGCGTCTCGTCCGGAAATTTGTGTTTTACAGTGTCTTTACAGTGCCAAGACTGCAGCACGCCGGGATGATGACGCTGGGCATTTTTCACGGGCTTTTCGGCCGCATGGGAAAGAAACCGAGCAATGGTTGAACGGAGCCTTGCCGCCACGTCCCCAGACTTCGACCTCACCATAGGGGTGGTCATTTTCAAACCCGAACAGGTCGTGCTCGCGACCACACTAACGAGCCTTCAGAAAGCCGTGGAGACGATTGCCCCGCTTCGCGCCAAACTCTATGTGATCGACAATTCGCCCGAGCCTGCAGACCACAGCTGGGTGAGAAATCTGCTGCCTGACCTGCCGCTTGAGATCATCGCAGGGCACGGCAATGTCGGCTTTGGTGCAGCCAACAACATGGTTCTGGACAAGGCGGGGAAATTTCACCTCGTCTTGAATCCCGATGTGGAAATGGAGCCGGATGCCCTGAAGCAGGCATTGACCTTCATGACCGGTGCGCCGGAAACGGGGCTGATCACGCCCAAGGCGTTCAATCCGGACGGGAGCACGCAATATCTCTGCAAGCGCTATCCCGCAGTCTTCGACCTGCTTCTTCGCGGTTTTGCGCCTGCCGGCATCAAGGCAATGTTCCGCCGACGCCTTGAACGGTACGAAATGCGCGACGAAATCGCCAATACCCCGTTCTGGGATCCACCCATCGTCAGCGGATGCTTCATGTTTTTCCGCGGCGATGTTTACAGGCAGCTGGGCGGTTTTGATCCACGCTACCTCCTGTATTTCGAGGATTTCGATATTTCCCTGCGCGTTCGCAAGATAGCACGCATAGCCTATGTGCCAGCGGTCAGGATCGTGCATGAAGGCGGCCGGGCCGCAAGCAAGGGCCTTTGGCACATCCGGCAGTTCCTCCGCTCGGCCTTGATATTCTACAGGACCTATCCGCTGAAGCTTTTCTAGGCGGCTCTACTTGTCGCGGCCGTCAATCTGACGGTTTATTGCCAGGGCGATCAGTGTGCATGCGGCACCCGACAGGAGATAGGCTCCGCTCGCGATGAGACCAAAGCGGCTCGACAGGATCAAGGCGACAAGCGGCGCGAAACCTGCACCGAACAGCCATGCGAGATCCGTCGTCAGCGCCGATCCAGTATAGCGGTATCTTCTGGAAAAATTCGATGCGACTGAGCCGGAAGACTGGCCGAACGACAGGCCAAGAAGCAGGAAGCCGAAGACCATGAAGATGATTTCGCCGATATCGCCGCCGTCAAGCAATTGAGGGGCGAACCCGCTGAACACGGCAATGGCAATGGCTGTGGCAATGAGCAAACGGCTCCGGCCAACGCGATCAGCAATATTTCCCGAAGCAAAGATCGCCAACACGCCGACGGCCGCACCAATCGTCTCGATCATGAGGAAGCGTGCCGGCCCCTGGTCCGTGAAGAGAAAGACCCAGGACAGGGGAAACACTGTCACCATATGGAAGAGTGCGAAACTGGCCAGAGGCGCAAAGGCACCGATGACGACGTGGCGGCCCTCTGTCTGCAATGTGTCGCTGACTGTCGTCGGCTGCAGTTCCCGGCGCTTGAAGAGCTCGGCATACTGTTCCGTCACGACCATGCGCAGGCGCGCGAACAGCGCCACCACATTGATGGCAAAGGCGACGAAGAAGGGATAACGCCAGCCCCACTCCAGGAAATCCTGCGCGGAAAGGTGCGAGACAAAGAATGCAAACAGGCTGGCCGCAACCATCAGTCCGAGCGGAGCCCCAAGCTGCGGGATCATGGCGTACCAGCCGCGGCGGCGTTCCGGCGCATTCAGTGCAAGGAGGGAGGCAAGACCGTCCCATTCACCACCCAGCGCCAAGCCCTGGCCGAGCCGGAAGAGCGCAAGAAGCAGCGCCGATATCCAGCCCACCTGCTCGTAACCCGGCAGAAAGGCAATCGCCACCGTCGAGCTTCCCAGGAGGAACAGGGTAATGGTGAGCTTGACGCCGCGGCCATAGGTACGGTCGATGGCCATGAAGATCACGGTCCCAAGCGGACGTGCAATGAATGCGAGCGCAAAAATCGCAAAGGAATAGAGCGTGCCCGTCAGCGGATCGACATAGGGAAAGACCAGCTTGGGAAAGACCAGGACGGAGGCGATGGCGTAGACGAAAAAGTCGAAGAACTCCGACGTACGCCCGATGATGACACCGATGGCGATCTCACCGACATTGACATCCTCGTGGCCATGCAGGCCCTTCACGTCACGTCCGTGTGTCGATGAGGGCACCCCTATTTCCGCGCTCATGTCTCGTTGCGCTCCTCAATCCTGATTTGGCAGCTGCTGACGTCAAGCCGCGTTCACGGCTTATGCTAGCATCTCCTTTATCATTGTGACACATTAGGGAAGGATTGGGCAAATTGTCCAATGTCACTTTGAATGGGGTGCCGTTACGGATGGCGCAAATTAGCGCCGTTATCATGACAGGAACGACCTTGAAACGTTTTCTTGCCGTCGCCATACTTCCATTTCTCACCATGCTGACCGCATGCAATGCCGTCGTCATGAGTCCGTCTGGCGACGTAGCTGCACAGCAGCGGGATCTCATCGTCATCTCGACCATCCTGATGCTGATCATCATCGTACCCGTCATGCTGTTGACGGTGTTTTTCGCATGGCGTTATCGCCAATCCAATACAGAGGCACGCTACGAACCCGATTGGGATCACTCGACGCAACTGGAACTGATCATCTGGGCCGCTCCGCTCCTCATCATCATCTGCCTTGGCGCGCTGACATGGATGGGTACGCATCTGCTTGATCCCTACCGGCCGCTGGATCGCATTGCGCCCGGCAGGCTGGTCGACAAGCAGGTCAAGCCCCTGCAGGTGGAAGTCGTGGCGCTCGACTGGAAGTGGTTGTTCATCTATCCGGAATATGGTGTGGCGACGGTCAACGAACTGGCCGCTCCGGTGGATAGGCCGATCGATTTCCGCCTGACATCGTCGGCGGTCATGAATTCATTCTACATTCCGGCGCTTGCCGGCCAGATCTACACCATGCCGGGTATGCAGACGAAACTCAGCGCCGTCATCAATCACCCCGGCACCTTCGAAGGCTTCTCGGCGAACTATAGCGGCGCGGGTTTCTCGGGCATGAAATTTGCTTTCCTCGGCCTGTCCGATGCCGATTTTGACAAGTGGATGGCCGACGTGAAAGCGCAGGGCGCCAAGCTGGATCGCAACGCCTATCTCGAACTTGAACGACCCAGCGAAAACGAGCCGGCGCGCCGGTATGGCAGTGTCGAGACACAACTCTTCACCGCCGTGCTCAACCGCTGCGTCGAGCTTGGCAAAATGTGCATGGACGAGATGAGTTCAATCGATGCCAAGGGCGGGCTCGGGCTTGCCGGCATCAACAATGTCCACCCGCTCGAATATGACAAATACAGGCGACGCGGCGCCATTTTTGCGCCGCCGACAACCTATGTCGCACGGATATGCACGACGGAAGAGGAAGAGAGAATGCGTGCGGCCGCACAATCTCCACTGCTGTCACCACGCAACACCTCACCAATACTCGGTGCCGGACTGCCACGCCCAACTGCCCCACTGTTCGGCGCGCAGCGCCGTCCATCGAATTCCTGAACGGATTGAGTCCGACATGTTTGATAATCCCGATCTTCTCAAGGCGGTCTTCGGCCGGTTGACCCTGGAATCCTTCCCGTATCATGAGCCGATTCTGGTCGGCACATTTGCCATGGTGGCCCTCGGCGGTTTGGCACTGGTGGGGCTCCTCACCTATTACCGCCTCTGGGGCTACCTCTGGCGCGAATGGTTCACCAGCATCGACCACAAGCGCATCGGCATCATGTACATGATCCTCGGCATCGTCATGCTGCTGCGCGGCTTTGCCGACGCCATCATGATGCGCCTGCAACAGGCCATGGCCTTCGGCGGCTCCGAGGGCTATCTCCCGGCCCACCACTATGACCAGGTGTTCACCGCCCACGGCGTGATCATGATTTTCTTCGTGGCCATGCCGCTTGTCACCGGTCTGATGAACTTTGTCGTTCCGCTGCAGATCGGCGCGCGCGACGTGTCCTTCCCGTTCCTCAACAATTTCAGTTTCTGGATGACCACGGCCGGGGCGATCCTCGTCATGATGTCGCTGTTTGTCGGGGAATTCGCCAAGACCGGCTGGCTCGCCTATCCGCCGCTTTCCAACATCGGATACAGTCCCGATGTCGGGGTGGACTATTACATATGGGCGCTGCAGATCGCGGGTATCGGCACGCTCCTGTCCGGTGTCAATCTGGTGGCGACCATCGTCAAGATGCGCGCCCCCGGCATGACCATGATGAAGCTGCCGGTCTTTACCTGGACGGCGCTCTGCACCAACGTGCTGATCGTGGCGGCCTTCCCGGTATTGACTGCCGTTCTCGCCCTTCTCAGCCTTGACCGCTATGTCGGCACCAACTTCTTCACCAATGATTTCGGTGGCAACCCGATGATGTATGTGAACCTCATCTGGATTTGGGGTCATCCGGAGGTTTACATTCTCATTCTGCCGGCTTTCGGCATCTTTTCCGAGGTCACCTCCACGTTCTCCGGCAAGCGTCTGTTCGGCTACACGTCGATGGTCTATGCCACGGTCGTCATCACCATTCTTGCCTATCTGGTCTGGCTGCACCACTTCTTCACCATGGGCTCCGGCGCCAGCGTGAATTCCTTCTTCGGCATCACGACGATGATCATCTCGATCCCCACCGGGGCCAAGATATTCAACTGGCTGTTCACGATGTATCGCGGGCGCATCCGCTTCGAATTGCCGATGATGTGGACGATCGCTTTCATGCTGACCTTCGTCATTGGCGGCATGACCGGCGTGCTGCTCGCCGTGCCTCCGGCAGACTTTGTCCTGCATAACAGCCTGTTCCTTGTGGCGCACTTCCACAATGTCATCATCGGCGGCGTGCTGTTCGGCCTGTTTGCCGGCATCAGCTACTGGTTCCCGAAGGCATTCGGCTTCAAGCTCGATCCGTTCTGGGGCAAGATGTCGTTCTGGTTCTGGGTCATCGGTTTCTACTTCGCCTTCATGCCACTTTATGTACTCGGTCTGATGGGTGTGACCCGGCGCCTGCGCGTGTTCAACGATCCGTCGCTACAGATCTGGTTCGTGATTGCGGCTTTCGGCGCCGTCCTGATCGCCATCGGCATCCTGTCCTTCCTCATCCAGATCTATGTCAGCATCCGCAACCGCGAGAAGCTGGCCGACCTGACAGGCGATCCCTGGGATGGACGCACGCTGGAATGGTCGACATCGTCGCCGCCACCGGCCTATAATTTCGCCTTCACGCCAGTGGTGCATGACCTTGATGCATGGCACGACATGAAACGGCGCGGCTACACCCGTCCACTCGAAGGCTTCAAGGCCATCCATATGCCCAGCAACACCGGCACAGGCATCATACTGGCGGTCCTGAGCATCATCTTTGGCTTTGCCATGATCTGGTACATCTGGTGGCTCGCGGCAGCCAGCTTCATTGCCCTGCTTGCCGTCACCATCGGACATACCTTCAATTACAAGCGCGACTTCCACATACCGGCGGAGGATGTGGTCCGCACGGAAGGTGAGCGAACCGCTCTTCTCGCAGGAGTTGCACGATGAGTTCACCAGCTTCCGCAGTACACGGGGACGGCGCGGCTCCGACATTCTATCTCGTTGACGAACATGATCATGCCGAAGGCGGCAGCACCATGTTCGGCTTCTGGATTTACCTGATGAGCGACTGCCTCATCTTCGCCGTGCTGTTTGCGACCTATGGCGTGCTTGGCAGCAATTATGCGGCCGGGCCCTCCCCCAAGGACCTCTTCGATCTGCCGCTCGTGGCTATCAACACGTCGATGCTGCTTTTCTCGTCCATCACCTATGGCTTTGCCATGCTGACGATGGATAAGGGACGCATTGCCGCGACACAGGGATGGCTGGCCTTGACCGGTCTGTTCGGCCTGGCATTCCTTGGCATCGAGCTCTACGAATTCGCGCACATGATCCATGAGGGCGCAACGCCGCAACGGAGTGCGTTCCTGTCATCGTTCTTTACGCTCGTCGGGACACACGGCCTGCACGTCACCGTTGGCCTGGTCTGGCTGGTCACGCTCATGATCCAGGTCAAGCGTTATGGCCTTATCCAGGCAAACAAGCGCCGGTTGATGTGCCTCAGCCTGTTCTGGCACTTCCTCGACGTCATCTGGATCGGCGTCTTCACCTTTGTCTATCTGATGGGAATGTTGCGATGACACCAGCACATACGGATGATCACGGCCACGCGGAAGACGATGGGCACGCCCATGGTTCCCTGCGATCCTATCTGGTCGGTTTTGGCCTTTCGGTCATCCTGACAGCCGTTCCCTTCTGGCTGGTCATGACCGGCGCACTGGACTCCAAACAGGCAACCGCATTCGCGATCATGGCTTTGGCCGTGATCCAGATCGTGGTTCATATGGTGTTTTTCCTGCACATGAATGTTCGGTCGGAAAACGGCTGGAACATGATGGCGCTGATCTTCACACTCGTCCTTGTCGTCATCACCCTGACCGGCTCCCTATGGGTCATGTACCACCTCAATACCAACATGATGCCCGGGCATGACATGAGCCAGATACCGTGATGGCCGAATAACTCCGGGACGACGCAATGGATGATGATGGCCACTCTCCAAGCTCCCGGCCCAGAGCTCTGTGGCAACTCGGCCTCCTCGGTCTGATCGGCCTTTCGGGCGTGCTTTTGCTGACAGGGCTTGGCGTCTGGCAGCTGGAGCGGCGTGTCTGGAAGCTTGACCTTATCCAGCGCGTCGAACAGCGTATCCACGCACCGGCAGTTCCCGCACCCGGTCCGTCCCGATGGCCTGGGATCGATGACACGGAAGCCTACCGTCATGTCCAGGTCCGCGGGCATTTCCGGGCCGGCCATGACACGCTTGTAAAGGCCGTTACCGAACGCGGCAGCGGTTCCTGGGTCATTTCACCATTCCAGACCGATGATGGTTTCACCGTCCTGATCAATCGAGGCTTTGTACCGGACGATGCTGCGCAGGATTCATGGCAGGTGAGCGATGTGACGGCGCAGGCCGTGACCGGTCTTCTTCGCATGACCGAGCCTGGCGGCGGCTTTCTGCGGCGCAACGACCCCGCTGCCGACCGCTGGTACTCGCGCGATGTCCCTGCCATCGCCACCGCGCGCGCACTCGGAGAGGTAGCCCCCTATTTCATCGACAGGGATGCCGGTACCAACGCGCGGGACCTGCCGATCGGCGGCTTGACGGTTATCCGTTTTCCCAACAATCATCTGGTTTATGCCATAACATGGTTCGCACTTGCGCTCATGCTGGCCGCGGCTTTGATTTATGTTGGACGATATGAATGGCAAGTCCGCAAAACCATGCGATTGAATCAGGCCTGATATGTTGAACCCAGAGGCGAACCGAGTGGATTCGAACCAGATCCGCCAAACTGAAGACGGCCTGATGGCCGGGCTTCGGCCAGCAGCGCCGCCAGCTGACTACACTGCCAACTGGAAGAACATGAACCTGCTGGTCCAGCTGCGCTGGATCGCCGTCATCGGGCAGGTCGTGACCATCGCCGTTGTGCATGAATGGCTCAATCTTGAGTTGCCATTGCTGCCGATGTTCCTGGTTCTGGCTGGTTTGATCGGGCTGAATCTCGCCAGTATCGTCTGGCTCCGCAATGACCAGATCACCACGCAGGCTTCCCTGTTCATTGTCCTTGTCTTCGACGTGGCAGCGCTCACGGCGCAGCTCTATTTGAGCGGTGGCGCGACCAATCCTTTTATCTTTCTGTATCTGCTGCAGGTCACACTCAGCGCCGTCTTGCTTGACGCACGCTTGACCTCGGCAATCGTCGCTATCGCCGGCATAAGTTTTGCCGGCCTGACGGTGTTCTACGAGCCAATCATTCTGCCCGGTCAAGGCCCCGACGAACTTTTCCGCCTGCACATCATCGGCATGCTCATCTGTTTCGTGCTCGACGCCGCCCTGCTCGTCGTCTTCGTTGCCCGCATCAATCGCAACCTGCGTGAGCGCGACGCCAATCTTGCCGCCCTGAAACAGCATGCGGCGGAAGAAGACCATATCGTCCGCATGGGCCTGCTTGCCTCCGGCGCGGCACACGAACTGGGCACGCCTCTTTCTTCCCTGTCGGTCATCCTCGGAGATTGGCGACGGGTTCCGGCTCTTGCCGCCGATCCCGATCTCGTTCAGGAAATCGATGAAATGCAGGCCGAGGTGCAGCGTTGCAAGGCCATCGTCACGGGTATTCTGCTGGCGGCAGGCGAGGCACGCGGCGAAGCGCCCACGGTGACCACCGTCAATGCCTTCCTGGATGAACTGGTCGCTGAATGGCGGGCGGCGCGGTCCGCAACGACGCTTTCCTACGGAAATGCCTTCGGGCTCAATCTCACTATCGTTTCCGACTCGGCGCTCAAGCAGGTCATCTTCAACGTTCTCGACAATGCATTCGACGCATCGCCGGGATGGGTCGGATTTCTGGCGGAACGCGAGGGTGATATGCTGGTGCTGCGCGTCAACGATGCCGGGCCCGGCTTCCAGCCGGACATACTGGCAAAGTTCGGCAAGCCCTACCAGTCAAGCAAGGGCCGTCTCGGTGGCGGTCTTGGACTGTTTCTGGTCGTCAATGCCGTGCGCAAGCTCGGCGGTGCCGTGCATGCCCGCAACCTGCCGCAGGGCGGCGCGTCCGTGACACTGGAACTGCCGCTTGCCTCGCTGGCCATCGGAGTGCACGAACATGACAAATGATCGGCTGTTGGTTATCGTCGAGGACGATACGGCGTTTGCCCGGACGCTGAAACGTTCGTTCGAACGGCGCGAATACAATGTAGTGCTGGCAAGCGGACTGGAAGAACTGCGGGACATCCTGCAAACCCAGTCACCCCACTACGCCATCGTCGATCTGAAACTTTCCGGCGCATCAGGCCTTACCTGCGTCGAGGCGCTGCACGCCCATAGTTCGGAGATGCTGATCGTTGTGCTGACGGGATTCGCCAGCATCGCCACCGCCGTGGAAGCGATCAAGCTCGGTGCCTGTCATTACCTCGCCAAGCCGTCCAATTCCGACGACATCGAAGCGGCTTTCAGCAAGGCCGCAGGCAATACGGAGATCGATCTGACCGCGCGCCCAACATCGATCAAGACGCTGGAATGGGAGCGTATCCACCAGATGCTGGTGGAAACAGATTTCAACATTTCGGAAGCAGCCCGGCGCCTTGGCATGCACCGCCGCACCCTCGCCCGCAAACTGGAGAAACGCCGGGTGAATTGACCCGGCGCTGCCCTTCACCTATCGGCCGGGCTGGTTGCGCAGCTTTTCCGCTTCCGCATAAAAGCGCTTTTCCCATTCCTTGTGATTGTCGAGCCCTTCCCGGATGAACGGGGTGAACACCGCCAGGTTCATCAACATCCAGTTGACGAGATTGGCTGGAAACCGTGTGGGTTTAACGAAATCGACAAAGAGAACGACGCGTGTCTTGTCCGTGTGATTCCACGCCTCATGCTCGTAGGCATCGTCGAAAATCAGCGCCTTGCCTTCGTGCCAATGGCAAATCTGGTCTTTGACGCGAATGGCAAGCCTGTCTGACTGTTCGGGAACGATCATACCGACATGGAGACGCAGCACGCCATTATAGGGGCCGCGATGCGGTGGTAAATGCTTGCCGGGCTCGAAAATCGAGAACATGGCCGTCTTCAGATTGGGAATCTTCTGCACAGCCGCCCATGTCTTCGGACAGGCCT
The DNA here is from genome assembly GCF_044760925.1 of Phyllobacterium sp. NPDC097923. Lineage (NCBI taxonomy): Bacteria > Pseudomonadati > Pseudomonadota > Alphaproteobacteria > Hyphomicrobiales > Phyllobacteriaceae > Phyllobacterium > Phyllobacterium sp. NPDC097923. Next base: position 54,872 of record NZ_JBIWBL010000004.1, read on the forward strand.
GAATGTTCTGTTCCGATTTCACCCCGAAGCCGATCAGGAAGAAAGTCTTCCAGTTCTTGTCGGTCGAGATGGTTTTGACGTCCGTGGAAATCTCCTGGAACGCCGGCAATTCACTCTGCCGGAGAAGGACACGATCAAGTTCGGTGCGGATTTCCGGCCAGGCTTTCTCAATCTCGCTTGACCAGGGAAAGGTTGCATTGTCGTAGACGGGAGGATTGCCGAATTTGGCATATTTGAGATTGAGCCCTTCGGCCCAGGAGACAATGCTCATGAAAAAACGGGTGACCCGGCTCGGGCGATCCATCGGTGCGATACCGGCCGTCGCGAAGGATTGATCCGCATTTCCAGTTTGCAGTTGTCCTGAATCTGTTTCTTTCAATGTTCTGTCAGTCACGATCATCCCAATCATTCATTGGTCTTACCGAAAGTCCACCCGCCATCGCTATCGGAGCGCGGCCAGACATTCGCACCGGCCAGATTATACGATCCAGGCGGAGTTTCTAGGTGCTGCAGCAATAATTGAGAAGCCAACTCACCTTTTTCAAAGGCTTTTTTGGTCATTCCACAGGCGCAATGGCGCGGATCACGCGATCGTGAATCCGCGCAATGGGGCCCTCTCCGGTAGCGTTTGGCTAAAAGCCGAGGGTTTGCTGGGCCGGTTCAGGCGGGCCGACATGTACGCCTTCAAGTTCCAGCATGCGGATTTTGGAGGTTGAGCCGCCGGGCGCCGAGAAACCGCCAACCTTGCCGCCCGCCGCCAGCACCCGGTGGCAGGGGATGATCAGGGCGACCGGATTCTTCGCCATCGCCTGTCCCACGTCCCGTGCCGCTTCCGGCCCGGCACCGAGCTCCTTGGCCAATCCGCCATAGGTAACCGTATGGCCCCAACCAATCCGCCGGACAGCATCATATATGCGTTTGAAGAACTCATCCTGCCCATCAAGGTCCAGCACGATTCCGGAAAAGTCAGTCTCTTCGCCTTTGAAATAGCGCTTGACCGCCGCAACCGCTTCGGAAATTGCCGGCGTGGGCGCTGCAGGTTCGGCGACTGGCAGGCGCCGGAGCAAAAGCCGCTCCGTTCCCTCTGCACTCCTTGTCGGAAGCTGGAACCGCGTCACACCACGCGTATTCCAGGCAATTCCGCAAAACCCGCCTTCGGTTTCAAAGATATGATAGCTGTGCACTGTCTGACCCATGACATGGCCTCCGTCTTTCACATGTCATGAACATCATGCCGGCGGCCCCTGAATTCAACCCGTTTCTTGCACCGGGAGAATGCTGTTGCCAGCCCATGACACATTCAATGAGCGGGAGCTCCGCTTGCCTGGCCTTTCTTGGTCAGAAGCACGAAGAACGCGGCAATGATCAGCATTGCACCCAGCACAACGAACGTGTCGCTGTAGCCCATGATCAGCGATTGCCTTTTGACTGTCTGGCCAAGCGCAATGATCGCCTGTTCACGCGCCGCAACCGGGTCTGTCACGCCATGCGCCATGAAATAGGCCGTCATCTGATCAAGCCTGCCACGAACCGTTTCACTGAACAGATTGACAGAATTGCCGATGGTGTTGGAATGAAACTGTTCCCGTTTGGTGACAATCGTGGCCAGCATCGCCGTGCCGAATGCACCGCCGAGATTTCGCAGCATGTTGAAGACGCCGGACGCTGCAGCGGATTCGTGGCGGGCAACGCCGACCATGGCAATGGCCGTCAGCGGTGCCATCACCACAGCCTGCCCGATGGCGCGGACGATGTTGGGCAGCCAGAGCTGATCGCCGGAATAATTGGCCGACATGTGAACATTCATGAAACAGCTGCCACCGAACACGCACAGGCCGAGAAAAACGATGATGCGCGTATCAAACCGGCCCATCAGCATCGGAACGAACGGAATAATCAAAAGCTGCGGCAAGCCTGTCCAGGCCATGACCGAGCCGATCTGTTCGGAATTGTAGCCCTGGACCTGACCAAGATATTGCGGCAGCAGATACACCGAGCCGTAGAGGCCGAAACCGACAAGCATGTTGGCAACGGTGCCGAGGCCAAAATTGCGCCGTTTCAACAGACGCAGATTAACGGCCGGGTTCTTCACGGTCAGTTCGATCCAGACAAACAGTGCCAGAAACACCACAGCGATAATCGTCAGGCGAACGATGAAGGGCGAACCCAGCCAATCGTTCTTGTTGCCTTCTTCGAGCACCGTCTGAAGTGCGCCAAGACCGATGGCCATGGCCAGAATGCCGAACCAGTCGCCTTCCCTCAGCAGGCCGAGGTTCATCGGCTGGCGCTCGAGATTGAGATAGAGCGCGGTGACCATGAAGGCGCCGGGAACGAGATTGATAAAGAATATGTACTGCCAGCCGTAATTCTCGGTGAGGTAACCGCCGATGGTTGGACCGATCGCCGGCGCAAAGGTTGCGGTGATGGCAAAAAGAGCCATGCCAACGGAATGCTGTGACCGCGGCAGCTTGGTCAGGATCAGCGTGAACGCCATCGGAATGAGCACGCCGCCGGTAAAACCCTGAATAGCTCTGAGAATGATCATCTCTTCGAGATTGCGCGCAAAGGCGCAAGCCACCGAAAATGCCAAGAACAGCAGGGCATTGACCAGCAGGAAACGCCGGAAGGAAAACACCCGGCTGAGATAGTCGGTCAACGGGATGACAATGATTTCGCCGATGAGATAGGCCGTCGAAATCCACGCGCCATTGTCGACGCCAGTGCCGATACCGCCCTCGATATTGAGGAGTGAGGCATTGGTGATCTGGATATTCAGCACAGCCATGAAGGCGCCGATCAGGCCGGCAAAGACGGTAATCCACGTCTTGAGGCTTGCGGGGCGTTCCTGATCGGCAACGGGTGTGGCAGCAACGGACATTTTCTTCGTCCTATCCGGATTTGCTAGTTGGCGGCCTTGAAGCAGGCAGTCTCGCCGCACTTGGCCGCGCCTTCGGAATCCTTGAGATTGATGGTCGGGGTCACCGACATGCCGGGACGCAACAGGCCGGTGAGCTTGCTGTCATTGTCGAGGACAACCTTGACCGGAATGCGCTGCACGATCTTGGTGAAATTCCCCGTTGCGTTGTCCGGCGGCAACAGAGCAAATTCCTGGCCGCTGGCCGGTGCAATGCTGTCGACACGTCCCTTCAAGGCGACACCCGGGAAGGTGTCGACGGCGATATCGACAGGCTGGCCTTTTTTCACATCCGTGAGCTGGGTCTCCTTGAAGTTGGCGATGACATAGACATCGTCAACCGGAACGACCGCCATCAGCTGGGTTCCGGACTGGACATACTGTCCGACGCGCAGGGTGCGATTGCCAACCACGCCATCCACCGGCGAGACGATCGTCGTGTAACCCAGATTGAGCTCGGCCTGATCCTGAACGGCCCTGTCGCGTGCAAGCGCGGCGTTCATCTTCGCCAGTTGGGCTTGCAGCACGCCAACCTGTTTCTGCGCCGAAACAACGGCGCCTTCGTCACGCTGAAGCGTCGCCTTGGCAATATCCAGTTTGGAAACAGCCTGCTGGGCGTTCTGCACGCTTCCCGCGCCTTGCGTTGCAAGGGCACCGTAACGGTCATTGTCCTGCTGGGCGAATTTCAAGCTGGCCTGATCGACCGATACGGTCGACTGCGCCTGGGCAATCGCTGCCTGCTGCTGGTCGAGGCTCGCCACGATGTTTTCTATGTCAGCCTGTGCCGCGGCGACATCAGCCTTCGCCTGCTCAAGCGCAACTACGTAATCGCGGTCATCTATTTTTGCGAGGGGCTGATTGGCACGGACGGGTTGATTGTCCGCCACAAGCACTTCGCGCACATAGCCGGAAACCTTCGGGGCAACGATGGTGGAATCGGCCTTCACATAGGCATCATCGGTTGATTCCTGGAACCGTCCGACGGTCCAGTAGTGCCAGCCGACCTTCGCGCCCAGCCCCACAACGATCACGGCCGCGCCAAACAGCAGCAACTTTCGAACATTGCGCGGCGGCTGCTTATGCGGCGGCTCTATCTTGCCTTCCTGCGGTGCCGACATGGCTTCATCGGCACTCAGTGTCTTTTCAACCTTGAGATCGAGGGGTTGCGTGTTTTTGGTCATGGCGAATGCCCTTAGTTGAGGAACTAGATCGGCACGGTTCATCGGGAGAACTCGGGTCGGGGATAAATAAGGAACCCAGTAGTTCCCTAATTATGTCTGGACAATTCCGTTTGCAAGACAGAAAATGCTCAAGCAACTATTTTTGAAGACCGAAAGCAGAAGACTGGTGACAAAACCAACGGATACAATCGAGATCGAGCGGGACAATCAGGACGAAAACACATCAGAGATCAAGCGTCCGCGCGGACGGCCGCAAAACCGGTCTGATGCGGAGACGAAGCATCTGATTCTGCAGACCGCCACTCAGGTACTGCTGGAAAACGGTTACACCGCGACCCGCATGGAGACGGTTGCCCGGGAGGCGGGTGTTGCGAAACGGACCATTTACCGCTTCTGGACAACAAAATCTGAACTGCTTGCGGCCATCGTGGCAGAACGCGGCGAGCAGATTGCCGGCAGGGTTGACGCGTTCCTGCAGACGATCCATCCGGAATCACTGGACCATTTGGGATTGAAACACGCGCTCGAACATATCTTGAGCGAATTTGCGCACCTTGTCCTATCCGACCAGACCGTCGCATTCTACCGTCTGGTTACGGCAGAAGCTCTGAACTTTCCGGAAGTGGCCAGAGCCTTCTACAGGGAAGGGCCATCGCGAAGCTCGGCTATGGTTGCCCGGTTTTTGGAACAACAGGAAAAGCGCGGGCTGATCAAGCTCGATGACTCGAAGATTGCCGCAACGATGCTGCTCGGCATGGTGACCGCAGAACCCTTTCGTATCGCGACGCTGGGACTGGCTAGCGTTCCCGAAGACCGCGAGATCGAAGAACGCGTGGCCATGGCGGCAGCATTATTCCTTCAGGGATGCAGCATCAGGCCAGCCAATTCCGGATAGTTTACTCTTTCTGCAGCCCGAGATAATCCGTGAGCTCGCGTGCGGCGGCACCGCCGGCACGATTTGCACCTATGGTGGAGGCCGAAGGGCCGTAACCGACCAGATGAATGCGCGGGTCCTTGGCAACCTGTGTCGCCAGCCTGCCCGACATGATGATGCCGCCATTCTCCTCACGGATCTGGAGCGGGGCGAGATGATCGAGCGAACTGCGGAATCCGGTGCACCACAAAATCACGTCCGCTTGCTCTTCCCTGCCATCGGACCAGCGTATGCCGCTCCGGGTGATCCCGGCAAACATTGGCAGCCGTTTGAGCACACCACGCGCCTGTGCGGCGCGCAGCGCCGGCGCCCACGGAATCCCGGTGACTGAGACCACCGACCCCGGCACCAGCCCGCGTCGCACCCGGTCTTCCACAATCGCCACCGCCGCCCGCCCATCTTCCGGCGTAAACGGTGTATCGCGAAACTGCGGTTCCTGCCGCGTCACCCAGGTTGTTGAGGTGACCCGGGAAATTTCGTCCAGGAGTTGCAGCGCGGAAATGCCACCACCGACAACAACGACATGCTTTCCGGCAAACTCATCCGCCGTCTTGTAATCACGGGTATGCAGCTGCCGGCCCTCAAAATTTTCCGCCCCCGGATAGGCTGGAATATAGGGCGTCTCCCACGTTCCCGTCGCATTGATGATGCCGCGCGCAGAAAACCCACCCTCTTCGGTCTCGATACGAAAGCGCCCGTTGCGCTCGCACACAACCTTGACCGTCTGCGGCCGGTAGACCGGCAATTCGAACTTCCGTTCATAGGCGGCGTAGTATTGCGGCACCGCTACCGATGCCTTGACTTCGTCACCGGCATCAACCGCCTCAACAAACCGCAGCCCCGGCAGATCGTGAACGCGATTGACCGTCGTCAAAGTCAGGGATGGCCAACGGTACTGCCACGCGCCACCGGCACCGGGCGATTTGTCCAGAACCAGGTAATTCTTCCAGGATTTCAGGCCAAGCTGTTGCAGGTGATAGGCGGAGGAAAGACCCGCCTGCCCGGCACCGATCACGACAATATCCGCCTTCAACAGCGCGCGCGCATCTTGCTGTCCCGAAGGAGCATCCGCGCCGTGTACAGGTATGGGAGGGGCCGCTTGATCTGAAGGCATAGCCGATCATAAATTCGATCCGCGCAAATTCAAGGTCCGGCGATTGGCTTTTACACCCGACCGCCACGGCGCGTCGGCTGGGGCTTCGTCAGTTGCTCGACCAGTTCGCGCCCATGAGGATGCAAATCCTCAAACCTGCGTGCGCAGATGGCCAGATGCCGCGTGGCCCACGTATCCGTCAGACGCACCGAATGGATGGGCATCGAGCGGCGATATCTCTTCGCTGCAGTCTCCGGGACGATCCCCAACCCGACATCCCGAGCAACCATACGGCAAATGCCTTCAAAGGTCCGCAGACGAATACGGAAGGCAAGAGCATGACCGGCACGTGCTGCGTGATCACCGAGATAATCCTGCAGCGGACTGCCGGCACTCAATCCGACAAATTCCTGCCCGGCGACATCGGCGAATGCGATATGGCGATGCCGCGCCCATTGGCTTGAGCGGGCAACAACAAGCACCAGGCGATCAACGGCGAAGGGCCGCAATTCCAGACTGCCGTGATCCACCGCATCCGTGATCACACCGATATCGGCAGAACCGCCTGCCACCGCCTTGACGATCTCGGTGCTGAGACGCTCCTTCAAATCGATATCGACATTGGGCCGGACGGCGAGAAAGGCCGCAAGCCTTTCCGGCAGAAATTCCGTCATGGCCGCAGTATTCGCCATCAGACGAATGTGACTTTTCAGGCCCTTCGAGAATTCACCCAGCTCCCCGCGCATCTGCTCGATCTGCCGCAGGACAATACGGGCATGATGGGCAACCGCATCGCCAGCCGGTGTGGTTGTGACGCCGCGCCGGCCGCGTTCAAGCAGCGGGAGACCGATGACGTCTTCCATGCCGCGAAGCCGGGCACTTGCGGATGGCAACGTCATGTTGGCCTGCGTGGCACCATGGGTGATGCTTCCGGCTTCCACAACCAGAAGAAAGAGACGCAGATCAGTCAGGTCGAAACGCATGCATAGGGGTGTAGCACTCAATCTGCCTTCGGCATAGCCTTAGGCAGAGTTCGGTTCTTCCGCATTGTGAACAGTGCCATCCCGCGCAATGCTGGGGCATGTTTGACCTGTCCGCAGCTTCTCTTCTCATGATTGCCCTGACGTTCTTCCTTGCCGGTATGGTCAAGGGCGTGACCGGAATGGGGCTGCCGACCGTCGCCATGGGTATTCTCGGGACCATCATGCCTCCGGCAGGCGCAGCGGCGTTGCTGCTCGTTCCCTCTTTCGTCACCAATGTCCTGCAATTGCTTTCCGGGCCAAGCTTTGCGGTCCTCGCATTGCGGCTGTGGGCCATGATGCTCACCATCCTGCTGGGAACAATTGCAGGCGCCTGGCTTATGGTCAATGATACGGCTGGTTGGACCACGATGGGTCTCGGCGCTGCCTTGATGCTCTATGCGGGTTTCGGTCTTGCAGCCCGCCAGTTGTCGGTTCCGCGCAGCCTGGAACCCTTTCTGTCGCCGCTCGTTGGCATCGTCACGGGCGTCATAACCGGCGCAACAGGCGTTTTTGTCATACCGGCCGTTCCCTACCTGCAGGCGCTGGGTTTGGCCAAGGACGATTTGATCCAGGCGCTTGGCCTGTCCTTTACCGTGTCCACCGTCGCGCTCGCAATCGGGCTGACATCGGGCGGAGCGTTGCAGTTCGATAGCATGAGCACGTCAGCTCTCGCATTGGCACCTGCGCTGTTCGGCATGTGGTGCGGTCAGAAGGTGCGCGATGCCATCAGCCCTGCAACTTTCCGCCGCTGGTTCCTTGTCTGTCTCCTGCTGCTTGGACTGGAGCTGGTTGTGAAGCCGTTGCTCTGACATCCGCTGATAACGATCTTCTGAGCCCCGGCTACAAGTGCCGTGAAGACGTGTCCACCCCGAATGCGCCCCATCTGATCGTTGACAGGGACGGCTGAAAGCAAAAACCCGTGCTGCGTTCTTCAGCACGGGTTTGAATGGCATCGTTGGGTTCGTCTCGACCAGCCTACTCCTGGCGCTGACCAGTCAGGCTGAGCAGCAGCTGGAAGATGTTGACGAAGTTCAGATAGAGCGAGAAAGCGCCGAAGACCGCGAGCTTCTGTTGCGATTCGGAATCATGGCTCTCGGCATACTGCTCCTTGATCGACTGTGTGTCCCAGGCGGTCAAGCCGATGAACACCAGCACACCGGCTACGGATACGATGAACTGCAGCATCGACGAGCCGAGGAAAAGATTGACGAGGCTCGCGATGACCACGCCGATCAGACCCATCATCAGGAAGGAGCTGAACTGCGACAGGTCACGCTTGGTCGTGTATCCGTAGAGGCTGGTTGCGCCAAACATCGTTGCCGCAATGAAGAATGTGCGGGCAATGCTGGTTCCGGTGAAAACAAGGAATACGGATGCCAGGGACAGGCCCATGACCGCGCAGAAGGCCCAGAACATGGCCTGTGCCGACGATGCGGACATGGACTGCATCTTGAACGAGAAAAACATGACGAAGGCCAGCGGCGCCAGCATCACGACCCACTTCAACGGCGTCGAAAAGATCGGCACATAGAGAGCCGGTGTTGAGGCAACGACAAAGGCCACAAGACCGGTCACAACCAGACCAAGGCCCATGTAGTTGTAGATGCGCAGCATATGCTGGCGCAGGCCTTCGTCAAAGACCGCGGATGACTGGCCGCGTGCCGTATCCATCCCATAACGCAGAGGTGTATTCATAAACTCGGTTCCTTTCGGTTCGTTGGATCAGTAAAGGGTTTTGGCGAGGCCCAGCGCAGCCTTTTCCAGATCTGCCGTTGCAGCATCCGAAACGAGCGCATAGGCGACATCGCCAATTTGAAAATAGGCTGCAGACGTACCGTTCACGCGGAGAGCGCGGGGTTTGACGACATCAAACGCGCCAGGACGCACAGCAAAGAGCGAAATCGGACCAAGGCTGTCGGACCGGATTTCCATTTCGACACTCGGTCCAAAATTGGACGGAAACAGTTGAACGTCATGCACCGTCCACTTCTCAGGCATTGCGGGTATGACGATTCCGGTCGACGCGCGTATCTCCGCGGGGTCGTAGCTGCGGGTTTCCGGCTGCGATACCATTTCGGCACGGAGCGATGATGTCTTGTGCGCCATGATGGCGTCTGAGACGTAGGCCGGCGGCGGCGTGGCGGCGACAACTTTGGAGACGGTCAAAGGACCGAACCCCGCATGGGCCATCCAGCCCAGGGCCAGCAGCACCCCAACCGCCGCAATGCGTTGCAAACCGCCAAACAGCCGGTCCCGTCCGAGACCCCGTTCAAGCCGGTGCGCGAGTTCTGATGTTTCCGCAGACCCGGCCGTATGCCCCTGCGCCAGCGCAAGCCGAAGTTCGTCGCGCGACTGCAGATCGGACATGACACGAGCGGCCTGTTCCGGGTGCTGCGACAGGTAACGTGCAATCTCAATCCGGCGAAGGGTATCGAGCTGGTCGTCTATATAGGCGTCCAGATCCGCTTCGACGACGGGATCGATCGTTTCAGTCATCTCGGCCTCCTACAATTTTCAAATGACCGGCCTTTCCCAATTGCCGGTCGTTTTCGTGGGAACGAAGGGTTGCGCGGGCCCGGCTGATCCGCGACATCAAGGTACCGACCGGGATGTTCAATGTGTTCGCCGCTTCTTCGTAGGAAAGACCTTCCAGCGCAACGAGATGAAGTGCGGACCTCTGCTCTTCAGGAAGAGCAAAAAATGCTTCCCGCACCTGGCCAAGCCGGACGGAATGTTCCTGTGGCGCATCGATGGCCACATCGGCAAGGGAATAGGCAGCTTCCAACGTCCGGGCCTCCACGGCGCTCGACCGCTTGACGTCGATGAACCGGTTGTGAAGGATCGAAAGCAACCACCCCCGAAGCGTATTGCCGTGACGAAACCCGCTTCGCCGCTCATAGGCGCGCAAAAGCGTATCCTGGACGAGATCCTCTGCATCCGCGTCGTTCCGGGTCAGGGAACGGGCATAACGGCGAAGAGAACCAAGCTGTCCAACAACATCAAAACGTGGTTTCGGCGTTTTCATATGGTGTATACGGAGCCCATGCGGTTTTATTCCCGTTACACGAAATTATTTTATTGTAGCACAAACGGATTATCTGGTTTGGGCCGGCGCGAACGGAGCCATCATGCCGAGATACGGCTTGACCAGCGGCGAAGCGTAGCCGCCGCGCTTGCTTGTCGTCAGCCCCAGCGTCACCAGACCTTCCGCGAGCTTGACCGCAGCGCCAACGCCGTCGACAACCGGGACGCCATATTCCTGTTGCAACCTGCGGGCAAGGTCAGCCATCCCTGCGCAACCCAGGACAATGGCTTCAGCCTGATCGTCCCGCAGCGCCTTTTCGATTTCAGCGCGGAGCTTTGTCGTGGCGCCGGATGATGGATCATCGAGGGACAATACGGGAATGGCCGCAGCTCTTACGGTGGCGCGGTCCGACATCCCATAGCGATGCACCAGGCCCCTCACCGGCATGATCGAACGCTCAAGGGTTGTCACGATAGAAAAACGCTGCGCGATGAGCGCTGCGGTTACGACGGCCGCCTCGCAAATGCCGAGTACGGGAATGGATGCCATGGCCCGCGCAGCATCAAGGCCCGTATCATCGAAACAGGCGATGATTGCCGCATCGGCCCCGCTTCTTTCGCCCTCGGCGATCTCCGTGAGCAAGCCGGGGACCGCAAATGCCTCGTCATAGTAGCCCTCGATCGACACTGGCCCCATGCGCGAGGTCCGAGCGCTGATCTCGGTTGCTGGACCAGCCACAGAACGGGCCGCACTCTCGATCGAGTTGGTCATGCTGACGGTGGTATTGGGATTGACGAGCAGAATGCGCATTTGCTGTTTATCCGACATGTGCACGGCGGCGGCCAAGAACGATGATCGCCGTCAGAGCAGCAATGATAACCAGGAATGAGAAGACCGACGTAACGGTACCCAGCGCATAAAGCACAGGGGTCGTCACATTCGTCGTCATTCCGTAGATCTCGAGCGGCAAAGTGTTGAATGTGCCGGCGGCCATCAACGTACGGGCAAATTCGTCATAGGAAAGCGTAAAGCCAAAGAGCCCGACACCAATCAGGCTCGGGGCAATCATTGGCAGAAGCACGTGGCGAAAGGTCTGCCAGGCATTGGCGCCAAGATCACGCGCCGCCTCTTCATAGACCGGTGAAAAGCGATTGAACACGGCGAACATGATGAGCACACCGAAGGGCAGCGTCCAGGTCAGATGCGCACCGAGCCCGGATGACCACCATGCGGGCCTTATGCCGAGTACCTGAAAGAACAGGCCAATGCCGAGGCTGATCAGAATGGAAGGCACGACAAGACTGGAAATCGCGAGATAGAAGAGCAGCGTCGATCCCTTGAACTTGCGCCGGAATGCCAGACCGGCCAACAGCGAAACCACCACCGTGATGACCGTGGTCATGAGCCCCAGGATCATAGACCGGCGGAATGACCCGCCAAAATCACCGACGGCCTGCTGCTCGAAGAGATTGCTGAACCAATGCAGCGACATTCCATTCATCGGAAAGGTCAACCCTCCGGACGGTCCCTGAAATGACAGAATAAAGATTGTCGTGAGCGGCCCGTAGAGGAAAAGCACGAACAGTGTGAAGAAGAAGGCGAGAATGTAGAATTCGCGGGATCTTGTCTCCGTATGCATGTCAGAGTTCCTTGCGAATATCGACAACACGCAGGATCGCGGCAACGATCAACAGCACGACAATCAGGAGAATGACGGCATTGGCGGCGGCAGCAGGATATTGCAGGAGCGAAATCTGGTTTGCCATCATCAGGCCGACCGAGGCGCTTTGTCCGCCCGACATGAAACGCACGGTAATGAAATCACCCATCACCAGCGTGACAACGAAAATCGAACCAATGGCAATGCCGGGCTTGGCCAGCGGTATGATCACATTCGTCAATATCTGAAATCCGGAGGCGCCGGCATCGCGTGCGGCCTCGATGAGCGAGCGATCGATACGCATCAACGTGTTGAAGATGGGCGTGACCATGAAGAGCGTATAAAGATGCACCATCGCCAGGACGACCGCAAACTCTGAAAACAGCAGAAACTCAAGTGGCTTGGGAACAATGCCAAGCTGGATCAGCGATGAATTGATCAGGCCATTGCGCCCCAGAAACGGCACCCATGAAATCATCCGGATGATGTTCGAGGTAAGGAACGGCACAGTGCAGACAAGAAACAGCACCATCTGCATGGTGGTTGAACGGATATGGAAGGCAAGGAAATAGGCCACCCAGAAACCGATAAGCAAGGTGAGACCCCAGACGATCAGCGTGAACTTGAAGGTGTTCAGATAAATCTTCCACGTGACCCACGAGCCCAGTGTTTCGGTATAATTGAAGGTGACGAAATCCGGATAGATCCGTACGGAGTCATAGTCCCAGAAGCTGACCATGACGATTGTGAGGATCGGCAACAGCAGAAACAGACCGAGGATAAGCGCCAGCGGCATCGCCTGGAGATAGGAGAGCAACGGGAGGTTCGACTTGGGCCACACCCTGCGAAATGGCCTGGCGAACTTGTCCGGCTCGTTGGTTGTATCAGCGGCAAGATCTGTTGTTGTCATGGAACGTTCCTCTGGAGGGATAGGCCGCCCTTCCGCGGGGGAAAAGGCGGCCAAGCTGCACATCAGGCGGCGATGAACTCGTTCCATTTGCGGACCATGTAACGATCCTCGTCCATGACGGAATTCCAGCATGCAACAGCACCCATGCGGGCTTCGAATGCCCCGCCATCGCGAACTGCCCCCGCCTTCTCCATGACCTTGCCATCCGGAGCAACGATGTCGCCCGCAGCCGGCTTACCTTCCATCCAATACCCCCATTCATCCGCCGTCATGAAGTTCTTTGCGGTTTCAGGCGCTGCGGAATAATAGCCCTGCCGATTGAGATAGGCGCCCACCCAGCCGGAGAGATACCAGTTGATATATTCATAGGCGGCATCAAGCTCGATGCCGCTCAGGTGCTTGGCGAGCCCGAGCCCGCCACCCCAGGCGCGATAGCCCTCCTTCAGCGGCTGATACTTGCAGGCTATGCCCTTGGAGCGGACGGCAGCGACGGCCGGCGACCACATGGACTGGATGACCACCTCACCGGAAGCCATGAGATTCACGCTTTCATCGAATGTCTTCCAGAAGGAGCGGAACTGGCCGTCGGTCTTTGCCTTGATGAGGAAGGCAACCGTCTGGTCGATTTCCGCCTTCGTCATATTGCCCTTGTCGCCATACTTGATGGTGCCCATGGATTCGCAGATCATGGCAGCGTCCATGATGCCGATCGACGGAATATTGATGATCGACGCTTTGCCCTTGAAGGCAGGGTCCATGATATCCGCCCAGCTGGTGATGTCGCGGCCGACCAGATCCGGCCGGATACCAAGGGTATCGGCATTGTAGATCGTCGGGATCAGAGTCATCCATTTGGTCGGTTCGGAGGCAAATTTCGTTGAGCCCGCGCTTTCGACAAAGCCCACCGTATGGGGCGCTGTTCCCTGCGCGATCTTGCTTTCCGGAGTCAGTTTGCCGGTTACAAAGAGCGGGGCGATCTTGTCGAAATACTTCATCTTCGACACATCCATCGGCTGCATGACACCCGCCGGAAAGACCTTCTTGGCGATCCAATATTCGATATCGGCGATATCATAGCTGTCCGGCTGTGTGACCGCGCGCTGGGTCACCGCGTCGGAATCGAGCGCCGTCATCTGCAGGGTAAAGCCGAGATCCTCCTTCACCTTGTTGGCAACGTCATTGAGGTTGGAAACGCCTGTTCCGAACTGGCGCAGTGTTACATTCTTGATGTTCTGCGCCCAGATGGTCGGAAAGCCGGTAATGGCGCCGGACCCGGCGACCAGACCTGCAGCCGCAGCGCCCGTCTTCAGAAACGCGCGTCTGTTCAATCCTGCCTTGTGTTTGATTGTATCTGTCATGTTCAGTTCCCCTTTTTTTGGTTGTTTCATTCAGGAGTTCAGACGCCCAAGAATGATGGCGTCATTGCTGTCCCAGGCGAGCGGGATGGCTTCACCCACGAAAACAGGCTTTTCATCGAAGGCCTGGTCGCTGACGATGACCGTGAAATCATCAATGCCGGCACCGGCTACCGAGAGCTTTATCGACGCGCCGCGGTATTCGATGTTGGAAACCACGCCGGTAAACCCGAAACCCGCCGCCGGCGCGCCGCTGATACGGACGCGATCGGTGCGGATGGCGATATCGATGGCCGCTCCGGCCTCGGCATGACCTGCGGCGGCGAGCGAAATACCGCCCGGAATATCAAAATGGACAAGGCCCTTCGAACTGTTCGCAACCCGTCCGGAAACCACATTGTGATCGCCCATGAAGCGCGCCACAAAAGCTGTCGCGGGTCGCTCGAACACGGTTCGCGGATGTGCCGCCTGCTCGATCCTGCCATCGTTCATCACAACGATGAGATCCGCCAGCGCCATCGCTTCTTCCTGGCTGTGCGTGACATGGACGAAGGTTATGCCCAGGCTGGTCTGCAGTTTTTTGAGCTCAGCGCGCATGCGTATCTTGAGAAACGGATCGAGAGCGGAAAGCGGTTCGTCAAGCAGGAGCGCTTCCGGGTCAGTGATCAGGGCGCGTGCAAGCGCGACCCGCTGCTGCTGCCCGCCGGAGAGTTGTGCGGGCCGGCGGGTCGCATAGGCGTCCATCTGCATCAGTTTGAGCATGGCCATTGCCTTGGCGCGCCGCTCTTCCTTGCCGACGCCCTTCATCTTCAGGCTGAAGGCGACGTTGTCGATGAGATCGAGATGCGGAAACAGAGCATAGGACTGAAACATCATCGCCGTGCCACGCTTGGCCGGAGGAAAATCCGTCACCACAGTGTTGCCCAGTCGGATATCACCGCTTGAAATCACTTCGTGGCCCGCAATCATCCGCAATGTCGACGTCTTGCCGCAACCGGATGGCCCCAGAAGACAGCAATATGTCCCGGCGGGAATCTTCAGGCTGATCGTGTCCACGGCCGTTGCGGTACCGTAGACTTTCGAAACCGATACGATGTCAATTTCAGCGGCTTTGCTCATGCAGCGTTCCCTTTTCTGCCCACTGGAGCTCTGCATATACCGTGCCAATTCCGAGACTTTTTCCTAAGCCTCTGGAATCCTTGCGCCAATTTCCGCAGGATCAGTTTCCCAGCGCATACCGCAATGCTGCAATGCACAATTTATGTTCAATGTTTTCAATCTTCGGTGAAATTGTATGCAATTTATATTTCCACAGCGTGCAATCTTGGATGCTGGTCTTAGCTGGAAATCGCGCTAAAAGAGACTTGGAAGGCAGGAACCGATGAAGCCAGCAATTGAGACAGTCCCGTTACGCGATGATGCGCAAGATGACCGTTCGCAACTCATTCGTGAGGCGCTTTACAATGCTATCGTCGAGCGAAGGCTGGCCCCGGGCACAAAGCTGATCGAGACCGAGGTGGGCGAGCTTTTCGACGTCAGCCGCACGGTCGTGCGCGCCGCATTGCAGATGCTGGCGTTTGAGGGACTGGTCAAGATCGAGCGCAATCGGGGCGCGTTCATCGCCTATCCCTCACCAGACGAAGCGCGGCAAATCTTTGAATCCCGCCGGGTCATCGAGCCGGAGATTGCCATGCGTGCGGCTGAGCGCATGGTAATCGCTGACATCGACATGTTCCGAAGCCATTTGAGAGAAGAAGAACGGTTGCTTGCGGAGCGAGGACCAAATGCGCGGCGCGCGGCGATCAAAGCTTCTGGCGATTTTCACCTGATGCTCGCGGCGGTTGCCGGAAATCAGATTCTTGAGCGTTTCATGCGGGAACTGATCGCCCGATCATCCCTCGTCATCGCATTATACGGACAATCCGGGGCTTCGAGCTGCGCCAGATCGGAGCATGCGGATATTCTCGGCGCGCTTATCGCACGGGACGGAAAAAAAGCCGCCGGCACGATCCTCCACCACATCGATCACATTGAAGAAGATCTTGATTACAGGGCTGCCGGCAATGCGCCGCTGCGTCAAGCGCTGCGGTTGTAGGTTTCATCCCAAAAGGGAAGGATTTCATATTCCTTCAGTCCTATGCCTTTTGGTTTCGGTGCAGACGCGTTTGATGACGAGCGCAGCCGCAAAACCCAACCCCACCACGCCAAGCACGAGTATGACAGGCATCTGAGCGCCAACAAACCAATAGAAAACGGCGAACAGACCTAACAACGCCAGAAGCGCGACGAGCGCTGAACGCTCCGTACTCACCTTAAATCGGCAACTGCCTATCATGGCCACAATGCCAATCAGGACCGCCCCCATCCCCACGATGAGTGGCAGTGCTGCCATGAGCACTGGCTCGGTTGTTCCGTCCATGCGTATTCCCGTTTCTTGAATTTCTGCATACTGACACCACAATCATAGTCACCTTTCATTGCAACGAAATTACGGTTGCATCCCGGCACGCAATCTATCGTTGAAGAGCGCCGGAAAAGCGCACAATTCAGCGCAATCTCCTGCCAGTCATTCTGCTGGCTGGCCGGAAGCCGTTATGGAAGGCGCAAATTCGACACGGAAGCAGGCGCCAAGCGGTCTCTGCACAATGGTAATATTCCCGCCATGCAGTTCCATGATCTCCTGGACCAGCTTGAGTCCGAGACCGGAACCTTTGGTGCCCTGATGCCGTTTGAAAAACGGCTCGAACACGCGCTCGCGAAGTTCAGCGGGAACGCCCTGCCCTTCATCCGCAACCTCGATCCAGTTTTGCCCGACAATCACCGCG
The DNA here is from genome assembly GCF_044760925.1 of Phyllobacterium sp. NPDC097923. NCBI lineage: Bacteria > Pseudomonadati > Pseudomonadota > Alphaproteobacteria > Hyphomicrobiales > Phyllobacteriaceae > Phyllobacterium > Phyllobacterium sp. NPDC097923. Next base: position 71,791 of record NZ_JBIWBL010000004.1, read on the forward strand.
ATGGTGCCTGTTCGGCCGCCGTGATCGATGGCATTCTGCACAAGATTGGTCACAACTCTTTCCAAGGCAACGGGATCGCCCTGCACGACCGCATTGGCGGCGGCGGCTTCAAAACCGACTTCATACCCCGCGGTGAATGCCAAAGGCCCCATATCGAGAACGACGCGCTGTGCGAGCTGGATGAGATCAACATCGGTGAAATGGCGCACGTCCTGTTTCAACCGCTGCAGGTCAAGCATTTGTTCCGCCAGAACCGCCAGTCTTGCGGTATCCTCTGTCAGAAGAGATTTGGTCATGCCTTGCGGCAACGATGCGACCCTCGTCTTGAGGATCGCTATGGGCGTGCGCAGTTCGTGCGCGGCGTCGGCGAGAAAACGCTCCTGGCGGTCATAGCCTTCGTCCAGACGACCCAGCGCTCCATTGACCGCGCGCACAAAAGGCGTGACTTCCGAGGGCATGCCAGTCGACGTCAATCGAACCCCGCGTTTTTCGATATCGATTGAATCCGCCTGCGCGGCAGCCTGTTCCAACCCCCGCAGTGATCGCCGCACGACAATGGGCGTTGCTACGAAAGCACCGAGCGCAATGATCCCGAGTATCGGAACGACAAGTTTCAGCAGGATCAGTGAAATTCCCAGAAACACCATGAAGAACGGCGCAAGCGCGGATGATCCCGTCAGTATCTGTACACGGCCAGCGTCGGTCTCGACCCAGCGCATTCGGGCCGTTGGTCTCTCCCGGTCACCGATATTCCAACCGAAACGGGCCTGGCCAATCCGGTCCAGAGCATTTCCTATGCCGGCATATTCCTCCGGGATATCGCCTTCCGTCAGTTGATGCCCCTGCCCATCCCGAATGATGTACCAAAGGTCCGGCACATCTTTTCGCAACGCCCTTATTGCATCCGTATCCTTCAGTATCAGACCACCCTGCGGGTCTCTTCCAATACCCGCTTCGAGAATTTCAACGGTGTTTTCCGTCGAACGGAAGTCGAACAACTGCCCGGAACCGAAAAGCACTGCGATGACAAGAATGAGCACAACGGACTGAACCGCCAGCAACCGCCAGAACAATCGCCGCCTGAGGGATTGCGGGCGCTGCTCCGTCATGACTCCTCCCGCAGGAGATAACCCACCCCGCGAATGACATTGATCACAACCCCAGCCTTCGCATCGGCCAGTTTGCGGCGAAGTCTTGAGACGTGGGAATCGAGTGCGTTCGACTGAATCTCATCGTCAAAGCCGAAGACAGCTTCCATCAGCGCAGGCCGCGGAACCATGCGGCCGACGCGGCGCACCAGGCTTTCAAGCACCAGCATTTCACGCCTTGGCATCTCAAGCCGGCAATTGCCGACGAGAACATCGCGATAGGCCATGTCGAAGCTCAATCGCCCCACCGTGATGATTTGCGACTGCGCCAACCCCGGACGGCGCAGAACCGCCCGCAACCGGGCCAGAAGCTCATCGAAGTCGAATGGTTTGGCCATGTAGTCATCGGCACCGGTCTCGAGGCCGCTGATACGCTCTGGTACCCGCCCCTTGGCCGTCAGAACAATGATGGGCAAGGTGAGACCATTGCTCCGCAATTTTGGAATGAGGCTCAATCCATCCCCATCAGGCAGTTGGCGATCGAGCAGCAGCGCGTCATAAACCCCGTCATTGAGAATGAGCTCGGCATCAAAGAGACTGCCGACATGGTCCATCACCAGATTGTGGCGTGCAAACGCCGCTCTCAGCGCCGAGACCAGTTGCGGTTCGTCCTCAACCAGCAATATACGCATCTGCCACTCCGCCCCCGATTCACCCGACTTTATCGCCACGTCCTTGCATGCGGAAGGTGCCACTCATCCACGCACACGGCGAAAGATCAATCCAACGGCCAGTTCACCCAGAAGAATAGCGCCAACAACAGCTATTCCCATCTGCAGCGGATCACGTTCCGATTGACGCAACAGGAAGCCGAGACCGACCAAGGGCGTATTCCAGACAAAGATGCCGAGAATGGTTGCCGGCAGAAAGCCTTGCAATTTCAATCGCAAGACACCAGCTGGCATTGCCAGGAATATCCTGATGGTCGGAATGGTCTGGGCGACGAGCGTAACCCAGAACTGGTTTGTCTCGTAGGCGTTGGCCATGGCACGGTACCGGGTGACCGGCAGGAAAATATAGCGGCCGAAACGGGCGACAAGCGCATCCGTTCGTTCCTTTCCCGCCAACCGGCCAATGCCATACCAGAACAGGGCACCCAGCGTGGACCCGCACACGGTGGCGAGCACGAGAACAATCAGTTCCGGGAGCCCCGACACATATGTCGCACCGAGAAACACCAGCATGAGATAAGACGGAAGAACCGGGATCAGCTTCTCCGCAAAGGCAAGAGCGACAATGCCAAGCAATCCCATGTCCAGCAGCGATGCATAAAGCGGAGAATCCATCAGCGCGCATTCCCGAGCGAGGGAACCGGATTGCGGGTGATGCGGTAGACCGAAGCCGGCGGGAAATTGCGGAACGTCCAGCCGGTCTTCTCTGCCTTGAGGTCGAGCTTGTGCAGGAGCGGGGGTGACACCGGGCATTTGGGTCCGTAGGTAAACTGGTAAAATCCGCCGTCACGGCGCAACCGGGAAAAACATCCTGCAAGGATCGCCAGCACGATGGCGGGTTTCATCGACAGAAGCGGCAATCCGCTGATGACATTGCCGAAAACCGCGTCTTCAAAGAGGCCGCGCTCCCCGATATGCCGCGCATCCATCTGGTAGAGTTTGGTATCGGGAAATCTTACCTTGAGGAGAGGCACGAACTCAGGCCCATACTCAATCAGCGTGATGTCGCGCTCTGCAATGCCGCGTTTCAGCAGGGCCGACGTGAACACGCCCGTCCCGGGACCAAGCTCCAGAACAGGGCCGTGACACGGCGATATGTGCTCGGTCATCAGAGCCGACAGACTGTTGCTGGATGGTGTTACCGATGCGACGCGTAGGGGTGCGCGCAGCCAGGCACTGAAGAACCGAAGAATATCTGTTTGAGCCATTCAAAATCTCACATGAGGAACGTTGCGGGTTCCACCATGTGCGAGCGCAAACATTGTGACAGTCTGGCATGCCCGGCAAGAATTCACAGGTTCGGCTTGGCGATTCCGGCAGGCCCTGCCGCTGGTCAAATAGCCGCGCCGCCAAGCGAAGAACGCCAATATGCAACACGCTCCTTGAGACGGGCCTGACGGACATAGGCCAGTTTCTCGTCCTCCATTCGTTCGAGTTCCTCGAACACGAAATCGTCCGATGTCCCATGGTTCCAGGCCTGCTGCAGGTCCCGGCACGGATGATTGCCAAGACGAAGCGTAAACCACAGGCGGTTCTGGATCGTATCAAGGTTGGTGCTTTGGCCAATCCAGATTTTGCCCGACGCGAGGCAGCGAACGACATAAATTCCAACGATCGCTTTTCTTTCCTTATAGGCCGCGATCGCCGCCTTTTTGTCCTCGGTCTTCATCCGTCATTCCATTCACAAGAGTTTTCAAGTCATAGCCCCCATAGCAGTCAATCCGAATTTCGTCAATTTATTACCCGGATGATATTGACTTTTCATTTTATAACCCGGATATAAATCAAATATCAATCGAGTACCCGTCATGACCGACCATCTTTCCCGACCCTGCACCGCTTTCGACGGTACAAACCTTCTCTTGTCCGGCCCCCTGGTCGAAGTGGCCTTGGCCGTAAAGAATACTTCCGAAGAAGGCGACACTTCCGGACCTCTCCTCGTCTTTGACGACATGACTGGCCGCGTCGTGGATCTCGATCTGCGCGGTACAAAGACCGACATCATTGCACGGTTGTTGCAGTCGTCGAAGGATGATGACGGTTGGCAAAATGCAAGCCAGCCGTCGCGGGAACCCGAGGATGGCCTGCCCGCACCTGCACCGCGTGGGCGAGGACGGCCAAAACTCGGCGTCATTGCCCGGGAAGTCACACTTCTGCCGCGGCATTGGGAGTGGCTTGCCGAGCAAAGCGGGGGTGCATCCGTTGCGCTCAGGCGGTTGATCGACGAAGCCAGAAAGGCGGGCGGCAGTGAAACCAAAACCCGTGCCGCCCAGGAAGCAGCCTACCACTTCGCATTGGCGATGGCGGGCAATATGCCTGGCTTTGAAGACGCAATCCGGGCTTTGTTTGCCGGCAACCAGACCGCTTTTGTCGAACGGGTCAGCGAATGGCCAACCGACGTGCGCCAGTATGCGATAAAGCTGGCATACGGCAGACAGTAGGCACCACTTTCCGGGCGGGAAGGCGCACGTCGACAAAATATACGACTATCCAACCTATCAGAACTGGAGCGAAATGCCGCTCCGGAAGGGCAGGCTTGTGCCTGACATTTGACATGACCCAACAGAGTATCGCGCCAAGAGCTGCGCGGCCCCTATGGCGCACATTCCTTGCCATCCTCCTGCCGATGATGCTGACCAATGTATTGCAGGCGGCATCAGGCACGATTGACGGAATCTTTCTGGGCCAATTTCTCGGCGTCAAAGCGATTGCAGCTGCATCGGCATTCTTTCCGATCATCCTGTTTTTATTCTCAATCGTTATCGGCCTGAGCAGTGGTGCGACAGTTCTCATCGGTCAAGCCTGGGGGAGCGGCGACCGCGGGAAGGTCCGGACTGTGGCGGGCACGGCTTTGGGAATGATGATCCTTGCGGGTTTCATCGTCAGCATAGTCGGCAGCTTGTTTGCGCAAAAAATCATATCGATGCTTGGGACACCTGCTGACATCCAAGCCGATGCCACGATTTACGCGCGCACAATGCTGGCAGGGATGCCGATCATCTTTACGCTTTGGCTGACAACGTCGATGAGCCGTGGCGTATCCGATGCGGTGACACCATTGTTAGCTCTCTCAATCGCTACAGTCGCTTCTCTTGTCTGCACCCCTGCATTCATTCGTGGCTGGTTTGGCATACCGTCCCTTGGTGTAGCCAGTGCACCCATCTCAGCTTTTGTCGGCGCCATCATTGCGATGCTGTGGCTTGCCGGGCATTGGCGACGCAAGAATCACCCTCTTGCGCCGAATTTCCGAAACCTTTTCCAGATGCGGATCAATCTCCATCTTGCCAAAGCCATCTTGCGCATAGGTCTTCCAATGGCTGTACAGATGCTGACGATGGCGGTAGCTGAGATGGTCCTGCTTGGATTGGTAAACCGGCATGGCGCCAATGCAACAGCAGCTTACGGGGCAATCAATCAGGTGATGCACTGGGTCCAGCTTCCAGTCATGTCGCTTGGCATCACCACGTCGATTTTGACCGCCCACGCCATCGGTGCAGGCCGGGCAGACAGGATCGGTAAAATCCTGCACACCGGCCTATGGCTGAACATCATCACAACGGGTGGCTTCGTCATCTTCGCTTATGCGTTTGCCAACCCGATTATCGGCTTGTTCATAACCGATAGTGAGGTCGTTGCTACAGCAATACAGCTTCTGCACATTGTGCTCTGGAGTCTTCTGGCGGCTGGAGCGACCAGTGTGCTGACCGGCGCGATGCGTGGCAGCGGTACTGTGCTCAATCCGACTGGCCTGTCAATTCTCGCCATCCTGGCAGTGGAAATACCGCTGGCCTACTTCATGAATGCCAAGATCGGGCTGACTGGAATATGGATTGCCTATGCCACGACCTTCGTCACAATACTGCTCTTTCAGATGCTGTACTTCCGTTTTTCATGGCGACGTCACCACATCACACGCCTGGTCTGAATGACCAGGGTTAATCCTGCGGCGCACGCGCTGCGCGTTGCAGGATTTCGACCACCATCTCGGAGGCCTTTTCGAGCGAACGCACCGGCAGAAATTCATAGATCGAATGAAAGTTATGGGCGCCGCAAAACAAATTGGGGCAAGGCAAGCCCTTTTCCGACAGCACTGCGCCGTCATAGCCGCCGCGCATGGGGATCGACTTCGGCGATACGCCAATCGCCCGCATCGCCTCCAGCGCCAGCTGTACCGGATAATGATTGGGGCCCTGCAAACTGTCGGCGACGTTGCGATACATTGGCTGATATGCTGCCGTCACAGTCTGGGCACCGTGGAGTTGATTAAAGCTCTCGACGACGGTGTCGACAAAGTGGCGCCGGTGGTCGAATCCCGCCTGGGTAAAATCACGGATGTCGAGAACGATCCGTGTTTCGGCAACCGTGCCATGGATGGATTTGACCCAGTAGTAGCCTTCGCGGTTTTCCGTATATTCCGGTCTTTCACCTGCCGGCAGCATGGCGATGAATTGCTGGGCAAAGAGCACGGCATTGCGCAGCTTGCCCTTGGCCGACATCGGGTGCGCGGTCTGCCCGTGGAAGGTGATGTGGAACTCACCCGCATTCCAGTTCTCGTGCACGATCTCGCCAATCTCGCAGCAATCCAGCGTGTAGGCGAAATCGGCATTGAGGGTTTTGACATCCAGCGCCTTGGCTCCCAGAAGGCCAATTTCCTCGTCCGGGACAAACACGACTTTCACCTCGCCATGTTCAATCGCGGGATTCGACTGAAGCGTCTGCATCGCATGCATGATCTCGGCTATGGCTGACTTGTTATCCGCACCGAGCAAACTTGTTCCATCGGTAACAATGATCCGGTCACCGGCATAACGCGTCAGCTCGGGAAAATCGCCCGGGCGCATAACGACCTGAAGCTGTTCGTTCAAGACGATATCGCCGCCTTCATACTGTACGATCTGGGCTTTGGTATCCGTATTGTACTCGCTGCTGGTGTCGAGATGGGCAACCCACGCCACGGTTGGAATCGTACGATTCTTGTCGGTTGCATTGCTCGGCAGTGTCCCCACCACGATCGAATGCTCCCGTTCCTCGACATCCAGCCCAAGGTCACGCAACTCTCCAGCCAGCAAGCGCGCCAATACTGATTGACCGGCACTCGAAGGCAAATGACCTGCGCCGGGGACCGTCGTGGTATTGATGCGTGTGTAGTTGAGAAATCGTTCAACAATGTCCATTGCGTTCTCTGCCTCTGATCAAAGATGCTGGTTTCGATGATTCCACTTTTCAGGACAAGCGTTTAGGTGACATATTTGTATTGCATTGCTCCGACCCCTCGCCGATAAATTCCGATCCCATCCATGTGATACGTTGATTCCCAGAAAAGACAGGACGACATGAAACTTCCCGAGAAAATTCTTTCAGCGACTATCCTTGCCCTCGGATTGAGCGGAACAACCATGGCTGTGGCTTCCGCAAAGACATTGATTTATTGCTCGGAAGCCGCGCCAGACGGCTTTGACGCTGCGAGCACCACATCGGGTGCGACATATGACGCCTCCGCCCGCAATGTTTCCAATGGCCTCATCAAGATCAAACGCGGTTCGACCGAACTGGAGCCGGGCCTCGCCGAAAGCTGGGATATTTCCGCCGACGGGAAAGAATACACGTTTCACCTGCGCAAGGGCGTGAAATTCCAGACAACGAGCTATTTTACCCCGACGCGCGATTTCAATGCGGATGACGTCATCTTTACGTTCGACCGTCAGGGGAACAAGGCCAATCCCTACAATGGCAAGGGAGTCTGGCCGCAATACAATTCCTATTCGTTCCCGAGCCTCATCGGCAAGATCGAAAAAGTCGACGAGCATACAGTCAAGTTCGTCCTTACCCGTCCGGAAGCGACGATGCTCGCTTCCCTTTCCCTCACATTCGCAGTCATTCAATCCAAGGAATATGCGGACAAGCTTCTGGCCGAGGGCAAGCAGGACGAATTTGGCCTGTTACCCATCGGAACCGGTCCCTACCAGTTTGTCGATTATCAGCCGGACACGGCCGTTCGCTATACGGCCAATCCCGATTACTGGGGCGGGAAGCAGAAGATCGATAATCTGATCATCGCCGTAACCCCGGATGCCTCAGTCCGCTACCAGAAGCTCAAGGCTGGCGAATGCCATGTCATGGCTTACCCGAACCCGGCCGATCTTGCTGAGATGAAAACCGACCCGGCGATCAACCTCCTGCAAAAGGAAGGCCTGAACATTGCGTTCATGGCCTACAACACGCTGGTCGCGCCTTTCAACGATGTGCGCGTGCGCAAGGCCATCAACATGGCCGTCAACAAGCAGGCGATCATCGACGCGGTCTACGGCTCGACCGGCATGGTTGCCGTCAATGCCATTCCGCCGGGTGTCTGGTCATACAATGCAGCCGTCAAGGACGATGCCTATGATCCCGCGCAATCGCAGAAACTGCTCGCAGAGGCTGGCGTCAAAGATCTTTCGATGAAAATCTGGGCCATGCCCGTTCAGCGTCCCTACATGCCCAACGCGCGCCGGACCGCCGAAATGATGCAGTCTGACCTGGCAAAAGTTGGCATCAAGGCTGAAATCGTTTCCTATGACTGGACCGAATACCTGAAGCGGTCACTTGAAAAAGACCGGGACGGCGCGGTCATTCTCGGATGGACGGGCGGCATTGCCGATCCGGACAATTTTCTTGCGGCCCTTCTGGGCTGCCAGGCTATTGGCAGCGGCAATCGCGCCAACTGGTGCAACGAAGACTTTGAAAAACTGATCCAGGCAGCCAAACTGACCACGGACCAGGCTGAGAGAACAAAGCTGTATGAACAGGCTCAGGTCGTGTTCAAGGAGCAGGCACCCTGGCTGACGATTGCCCATCAGATCGTCCAGCAACCGATTAGTGCCAAGGTGAAGGATTTCCGCGTTGATCCATTCGGCGGCAATCTGTTTGAAGATGTCGACATCGACGAATAAGATCGTTAAGCGCAGGGGCCTGGACAACGCCCGGCCCCCGCGCAATTCTTTACAGTATCCGAGCGTTGTTGATGCCGGTGCTGATGTGGCCAATACTGCGGCTCGGCAACATCATTGAAATACGTCTAGAGATAAGTTACGTTATTACGACGCCGGGCTTTCACAATCGGGAAGCACCTAATATCGTCAGGCAGCATTATTTAGGCTAATGGCGGTTTTATGCTCTGAAAAACGCATGAACCGTATTTTCGTTCTGGGCTTCTGAGATAACCAGAAATCCGCACGCAATATATTTCATACATAAACAAATTTATAAGTTGCAGAGACATGCAGAAAGACCTGAAGCCTTCCCTGATCATTGCGATATCCATCTGGTGCATTGCCCTGCTGGTGTACGTTTCCGTGTCGGCCGTCACGATTTTTCAAGACAAGTCGGACATGTTCGCAGCAAAGGCCAATGAGATCACAACTAGTGTTGATCGCCGCATTGCCCAGAATTTTGCTTTCGTCAAATCCCTGGAGGTTTTTTCAACCGTATCCGGTGTTGAGTCCATGAAGGTATTCAGCTCGCTGGTTCAGCATATAATGGACGCTTGCCCTCGCATACACCTGATCCATTTGTACGAGCTCCCCAAAGGCGATCACCCCTCTCACGCTACCCTCATGGCGAGTTTTCCCTCGACCACTGACGTTGCGGCAATACCTGCGGTGCTCCCAACAGTCATTAGCCAGCCCCGTGGCATGATCCGCGGATTCGCTGATCCACGCTTTCCCGGGCGTTATTTTACGACAGCACATGTTGAAAATGGCAATGCACATTATGCCATTGTCATGCTTCTGGATGTGGCACAAATGATCAAGCCGCTCCTGTTGTCCGGCTCACCGGAGGTCGAGTGGATCATTGGCGGCGTCCCTGCCATCCTACTGAATGACGAACAGGATTCGTTTTTCTCCCCCTGGCTTCGACTCGAAAAAACAATCGTTTCCAGTCTGCACAAAACGGCATCGGAGGACATCACCAACTTCCCCGAAGGGACGGTGTTTCGCATAAGCGAAACTGTTGATCTGAGTGAATTGTTCAATCCGTTGGGACTTGCAGCATATTGCTGTCTTTCCGCCGCAGCGGTCGCGGCAACCTATCATACCCTGCACCAACGCCGGCTCTCCCAGCGCCTGCGGCAATCGGAGGAAGAAGCATTGGGGCGTGCCGCGAGACTGGAAAAGGAGAACCGGCTGGAGCATGCGGCACGGGTCAATGCCATCGGGGAGCTTGCAGCCGGCATTATCCATGAACTGGCGCAACCTCTCACATCACTGCTCAGCCAAAGCCAGGCGAGCCTCAAGGTACTCGAGGAAAAAGAACCCCGCACCGGCCTCCTGAAACAGGCAATGGATGCCAACGTCCGGGATGCAAGAAGAGCCGGCCGAATACTCGGAAAGATCCGTGATTACATTGCAAATACAGCCGCAGCCCCTGAAATCACGACGCTTAACAGCGCCATCCTGGAGATTGTCGAGATTCTCAATTTGGAGATCAAACAACGGAACGTTTCGTTGGTGCTTTGTCTTGCAGAGCCTTCGCCCGTTGCAAATATCAATCGGGTAGAGCTTGAACAAGTCGTCCACAATCTGGTCCGCAACTCGATTGAAGCACTCGGCACATCGGAGCAGCCGCAAAAACGTATAACCATCCACACCGTCGCAGATCACACCGTGAATATCATCCAAGTGTCAGACAACGGGCCCGGTTTGAGCCCGGATACGCTTGCACAGCTCTTTCAGCCCTTCTTCACAACCAAGAGCAGCGGAATGGGATTGGGTCTCTCGCTGTCCCAAAGAATAGTGCAACGCGTCGGTGGGCTGCTCACCGCTTCGAACAAAGATGGCGCGGTCTTCACAATTACTCTGCCAAAAGCGGAGACTCGTCCAGTAACAGCACCTTGCATACCGTTGGTCGCTTTCGACGCAACCAACGGTATGCAACCGGAACATGACATCAAGCATTTCGCCGCCCGCGCCAACAAGCGATATGCCGGATAAAGAACAAAACGCGTCGATGCCTTACTGAACCCGCATTTTCATCTGCACAAATTCAGCCACGGATGTCGTGCCCAGTTTCTCGGAAATATTGGCCCGGTGCGCATCGACCGTCCGCAACGAGATGTTCAATGACGTTGCAATTTCCTTCGAACCCCATCCCCGGCAGACGAGATTGATGATTTCATTTTCGCGCGGGGTCAATGACGCGAACAACGCTTCAGCCTCTCGCTTTTCCAAAACAATCTCGAGAAGCACTTCAGCTTTCCCAAGCGCTTCAAAAAGCTGCTCCGGATCGACAGGCTTGGCCAGGAAATCAACGACACGCGATTGAAACGCCGTGCGGCAACTCCTCAGATCTCCATAGCCGGTAATAATGATGATAGGCCAGTCAATGCCTTTGCCGATCAGTTCCTTCTGCAATTCCAGCCCGTTCAACTCCGGCATCTGCAAATCCAGAAGCAGGTATCCGGGCGGCAACAGGCTGACCTCACGAAGAAAGGTCAACGGGCCATCAAAGGCAATGACATTGATCCTGTAGGCCTCGAAGAGCAGACAGAGCCCCTCCCGGACGGCAGCATCATCGTCAACGAGATAGACTGGATAGCGCATCAAAACGTGACCTTGTCTGGCGGCAGCAGCAATGGGCAAACGGAAACCCTGCCGTCGAGCAGGCGGAGAATACCCCGCCACACGATCACAGATTCACATGACAATGTATCCGTACTTGTACCTATTCAGGTATCTGCCAGGCGTTCAGATTGAAACAGCCATGGCAACGATGAGCACTGCCAGGGCGAGCGTGAAAACGAGAACCGCCACATCCGCATCGCTGAGTCTGACCTTTGCCGTCCGAAGCGGTGATATTCCCGGCCTGGGCTTGGCCTGACACGCAAGTAGCATGATGGCAATGATAGCCAGAACGTAGGTAAGATCGCGCATTCTATTCAACTATATCTGGTTCATGTCCCTGTTTAAAATAATGAATTCAACATATGAAATCCATTGCAGCACCACACCCAGAATATAAAAATCTCATATAAGTTTTGATGCCCTGGAAATTTCTATGCTCGACTGGGTACAGCCTCGCCCGCCTGATTCTTATACTTTTTTGATATGATTGCCGCGAACACGCAATGGAATTCCTATCGGAAGCGTTGATACGTATTAGCCGTACTCAACACGAGAATTGCGCGAGATGACAGCGACACGGAACAAGATGCCGGCAAAGCCTGCCTCCAGGGGTACGCGCTCTCAATGCCGTCGCATCCGTTTGCCGCCCGGCAGAGCCAGTTCCTGTCCATGCGCGGATGGAATGCAGAAGAGGACATCATGAACAGCGACAGTCAAGTTGAACGATCACGGCTAACCGGCGCGATGACAGCGCTCGTCACCCCGTTTAAAGACGGGAATGTCGACTACGACGCGATCGGCGAACTGGCGGAGTGGCACATCCAGTCCGGCATAAGCGCTCTGGTTGCGTGCGGAACTACGGGAGAGGCGTCCACGCTTACCTGGGATGAACGGCTGAGGATCATCAGAACGTGCCTGAAGGTATCGAACGGCCGTGTACCCATCATTGCCGGGACCGGCACCAGCAGTACCGAACTGACCATTGCCCACACATCCGCTGCCCTTTCCTGCGGCGCGGATGCGGCCTTGATCGTCACGCCTTTTTACAACAGGCCCAATCAGGATGGCATTGTTCGTCATTTCGAAGCGATTGCCGCACGCGTTCCGATACCGGTCATTGTCTATAACGTACCGTCCCGGACCGGCGTCGATATCTCCTTGCAGGCCCTCGACCGGTTGTCGCAGATGCCTTCAATCCTTGGCATCAAGGATGCAACCGGCGACGTGAGACGGGTCGAAGAGATGCGCAACACATTCGGAGATCGCTTCATTCTCCTGTCGGGGCATGATGCTTCAGCCCACGCCTTCAACCTTTTGGGCGGCGACGGAATGATTTCGGTCATGGCCAATGTCCTGCCCCACGTTTTTGTCGCCCTGCAAAATGCCTGCATCAAAGGTGATTGGCCAACGGCGAAGTATATTCACCAGAGGCTGAAACCTGTCCTCGAGGCTTTCGAGCTGGATACGAACCCCTGCCCCATCAAGGCCGCACTGAAACACCGGCGCGGCATGCGCGACGAGGTCCGCCTACCCCTCATCACCGTTGCCGATGATGTCGCCGCACAGATTGCATCCGCCCTGGATCACCTTGGAGGTGTTACCGCTCCTGATCACGGCGCCTCGGATGATGCAGCGTTCAATCTCCGGGAAAAATCCCCGGTTCATCCTGCTCCACTCGCATGGCGCGTTTAGAGTCTTTTCCCAATGAAATCACACCAGCCCGGAAGCAAGACATGACGGAAAGCAGCATGCAATATCCCGGCAACTCCAATACCCGCTGCCGTTTCATCGTCGGCCGCAATCTGGATGGCTGCTGGGTCGTTTGCGACAGGCAACGCCTTGTCGGCGGCCTCTTCGCCGACAGGGAGTCCGCCATCCATTTCGCCGTGAGTGAAAGTGAACATGAAGCTGGGGCCGTCTGGTGCGCACAGGACGGCGATTGTCTCATCGCCGATCCCTGGACCGATCTTTCAGTCCATGTCACGCCCTTTGACGGCTCGTCGCATCGACAGGGCCGCTATCGCAGATCAGCCTAGATCGATTTTTCTGGATAGGATGGACAGGCGGTCTCTTGGCTGCCTGTCACGCTATATCTGTCAGACACGCGCAAAGCGTCGTTGCGTCCCCGGCGGCCCGCATTTGTTCGAGCACCCCGGGAACTCTCAGTTTTCGCGTAAAATGCGCCAGCACATTCAAGTGCCTGTTTGCTTCAACGTCCGGCGTGATCAGCATGAGAATGACATCCACCGGCAGATCATCAATGGCATCGAACTCGACGGCCCTCTTCAGCCTTGCCAGGCAGGCTCTTGGCTTATCGACCCCTTCCATCCGCGTATGCGGAATCGCAACGCCGTGTCCGATGCCGGTGGAACCGAGGCGTTCGCGCTTTTGCAGCGCAGCCAAGAGAGCCGCAGCCGGAACTCCTGCATCCCTGCTCACAACATCCGCCATGGCATGCAGTGCCTGCGTCTTGGATGACACCTCCAGATCGTACATCACATCATCAAGATTGAGATAATCAGCCAATTTCATTCTCATTTCCAATTGCAAATCCCGGCGTACAAGCACGCGGCAACCCTACTCAACTTCTTTCAGGCGATACCCCACGCCGGTCTCCGTCACGATGTATCGCGGCTGATCCGGCAGTTGCTCAATTTTCTGCCGGAGCTGCCGGACGTAGACACGCAGATACTGGACATCCGCAGAGCCACCCCACACCTGTGACAGGAGAAAGCGGTGCGTAAGCACCTTGCCGGCGTGCTGCACCAGAACGCGGAGGATATCGTATTCCTTCGGCGACAGCTTCACTTCACTGCCGTCGACCTTCACAATCCGCTTCACCAGATCGACGGACAGACCGCCGGTTTCGAAAACCGGCAACTCCCCCTGCTGCTGCAGGCGATGCCGTAGGGCAACCCGAATGCGTGCGACCAGCTCGTTCATTCCAAACGGCTTGACGACATAATCATCGGCTCCAAGCTCCAGCGCCTCCACTATACCCCGTTCATCGGTACGGCTTGACAGTATGACCACCGGAATATCCGAGCCCTCCTCGCGCCACCGGCGCAGAAGATCGAGACCGGAAACATCGGGAAGACCAAGGTCGAGCAAAATCAGGTCGGGCTGATGCGCTTCCGCCTGCTCGGTGGCGCTGGTGGCGTTCCCCGCCTCCAGGACATTGTAACCCTGCGTACCAAGGCCGACCCGCAACAGTTTCCGAATGGGTTGCTCATCGTCCACGACAAGGATCCTGACGCTGGAATTTGTCACCGCCTGGCATCCATGCTGAGAACGGCCCCGGGAGCCGGCATTCTGATGGTGAAAACTGCCCCTGACCGATCGGTTCTTTGTTCCGCGGTGATTGTGCCGCCCATTGCCTCAATGAATCCGCGGGAAATGGAAAGCCCCAATCCGGTTCCCGCCTTGACCTGATCACCCTTGCTCACCCGATAGAAACTGTCAAAGACCCGTTCGAGATCCTCAACGGGAATTCCCGGACCTTCGTCCATCACCTGAAGGATGACCGATCCGTCATCCGACCAGGCTTGTATCCGCAGAGCCGAACCGTCGGGGGCATATTTCGCGGCATTGTCCAGCAGATTGAAAAGCACCTGCTCAAACAGGACAGGATCAATCCTCAGCATCGGCAAGTCATCCGGTATCGAGATCTCGATCTTATGGGTTCCGATAATCTTCTTTGCCCGGCTCAGCGCCGAACCGACGATGTCCCCGGCATAGTGATAGGCAAAGTTCGGTTCCATTGCCCCGGACTCAATCCGTGTCATGTCGAGCAGATTGGCAATAAAGCGATTGAGACGTTCGGATTCGTCGATGACTGTCGAGAGAAGATCGGAACGTTCGGCAGCGGCAAGCACGGGAGCGAATTCCTTCAAGGTGCCGGCGGCACCCATGATGGCAGCCAACGGAGTCTTCAGATCATGCGAGATGGACGTCAGCAGGGCTGAGCGGAGGCGGTCCGCTTCCGCCGCCAGCTTTGCCTTGTCCACATCAGCCGCCAGTTGTGTTCGCTCAATGCCGACCGCCGCCTGGTCGGCCAGGGCGTCAAGCAGGCGCTGCTGTTCAGGCGTCAGCAAAGGCCCCTTCTTGTCGCTGTCGAGACCGATGACACCAACGGCCATGCGTCCCGTCCGCAAGGGCAGATAAAGCCGCTTTGCGCCCGGCAAGGTATCGGCTCCCCTACCCGCAGCCCGGTTGTTTTCCCATGCCCATCGCGCGGCCGCGATGTCCGCGTCATCCAATGTATCGTCGGGTGGATAGCCGGCCTTCACTTCAATCGAACCTTTCTCCGGCAGAAGAAGCACGACCCGCAGTTTCAACATGGATGCGATCTGAAAGGCTGTGGCCCACAGGACATCATCGAGCGTGCTCGTTCCCGCCAGCTTCTTGCTGAAGAGATAGAGATCTTCCGTTGTTCTGGCCCGTTGCCGCGCTGCCGCCGCCTGCCGCTGCACTCTCGCCGTCAAATTGCTGGCGATCACTGCAACACCGAAAAAGAAGCCAAGCGCAATCACGCTTTCCGGGTCGCTGATAACCAGGGTGTAAAGGGGATCGAGGAAAAAGAAGTTCAGCACAATGGCGCTCAGCACCGACGCAAACAGGGCCGGCCAAAGCCCAACCGTCACTGCCGAAGCAAGCACGGCCATCAGGAAGACCAGGGCGATATTGCGTACATCCAGCACGCGCGAGATCAGCAGCCCCACCGCCAGCGCTCCGGCGACATATGCCGTGCTTAGAAGATAGGCCTTGAGCTGGAAACGTCCTTCCGGAATTTCCGACGCCTTCTGACGGGCCGGTTCGCCGTTCTGCTCGTTCCCGGAAATCACATGCACACTGATATTCCCGGCGTGCCGGATAAGATCATGTGAAACCGACCCTTCGAAGAACTCGCGCCAGCGCGGCTTTGTCGGCTTGCCTGTCACAATGTGCGTGACGTTGTTTTCCCGTGCATAGCGGGCAATCTCTTCGGCGGGATCGCGACCGGGCGTCGTGATCGCATCTCCCCCCAATTGGCTTGCAAGCCGCAAGGTGGAGGCAATGCGATCCTTGTCGTCTTCCGAGAGCCGCGTTGATCCGGGCGTTTCCACATAGAGTGCCGTCCACGGCGCACGCAACCGGTCAGCGAGACGCCGTGCATAGCGGACAAGGGAGGTTCCTCCCTGATGATCATCGATGCACACGACGACGCGATCGCCGGCAGCCCAGGGTCCCGATATCGCGTTCGCCTGCATGTGCGAGAGAAGCTGGTCGTCGACCCGCTGCGCCGTGCGGCGCAAGGCGAGCTCGCGCAGCGCTGTCAGGTTCCCCGGAGAGAAATAGTTCTCTATCGCCCGTTTGGCGGTGTCGGGAACATATACTTTGCCTTCATGCAGGCGCTTGATCAGATCTGCCGGCGTGAGATCGATGATTTCAACATCGTCCGCCTCATCGATGACGGAATCAGGCACGGTTTCCCGCACACGCACATGGGTGATCTGGGCCACGACATCATTCAGACTTTCCACATGCTGAATGTTGAGCGTGGAGTAAACATCAATGTCGTGTCTTAAAATCTCCTGGACATCCAGGTAGCGCTTCGGATGGCGCGAACCAGGCGCATTCGTGTGTGCCAATTCGTCCACGAGAACGAGAGCCGGACGGCGCGCCAGGATCGCGTCAATGTCCATCTCTTCAAGCTGGTGGTCCTTGTAGTTGATACGGGCTTTGGGGAGGACCTCGAAACCTTTGACGAGGGCTTCCGTTTCCTTGCGCCCATGTGTCTCGACCACACCGATAACAACATCGATGCCCTCGGCAATCGCCGCCCGTCCGGACATCAGCATCTCGTAGGTCTTTCCGACCCCCGGCGCTGCCCCCAAAAAAATCTTCAACCGACCGCGGGTCTCTCGCTCGGCATTTTCCAGCAGCGCCTCGGGCGATGGTCTTCGTTCAGTGTCGCGGCCGTCATCAGGCATGTGTCATGACCCCTTCGAAAATACCGGGAACCCGCATCGCACGTTCCCGGTATTTCAGGCTAACCGGCTTATTTCAGACCGTCGAGTGCCTGATTCAACGCCAGCAAATTGATAACCGGCTCACCCATGAATCCAAGCTCGCGCGTCTGTATGTTCTGATCCACCAGCTGGCGAATGCGTGCCTCATCGAGACCTCTTGCCTTCGCCACGCGCGGTATCTGGAAATAGGCGGCGGCCGGAGAAAGATGCGGGTCCAGCCCGCTGCCCGACGCCGTAACCAGATCAATGGGGACAGGAGCAGCGCTATTGGTTTCCTTCAGTGCCGCTGCATCTGTCTTGATGCGCTCGATCAGTTTCGGATTTGTCGGTCCGAGATTGGAGCCGCCGGAAGAACTCGCATTGTATCCGTCTCCGGCGGCCGATGGCCTGCCGTGAAAGTACTTGTCAGAGGCAAATGCCTGGCCAATCAATTCGGACCCGATGACAGTTCCGTTCTTCTCGATCAGACTGCCATTGGCCTGGTGCGGGAACAGCAATTGCGAGAGCCCGGTCATACCCAGGGGATAGATGAGACCCGTGATCACTGTAAGGGCGATAACCATGACAATCGCGGGTTTGAGTTGTTTCAACATTGGAATGATCCTTTATGCGAGCCCGAGGCTGGTGATGACCATGTCGATCGCTTTGATGCCGATGAATGGCACGATGACACCGCCCAGGCCGTAAATCAGAAGGTTGCGGCTCAACAGAGCCCCAGCACCGACCGCCCGGTACTTGACGCCCTTGAGCGACAGCGGAATGAGCGCAACGATGATCAGGGCATTGAAAATGATTGCCGACAGAATGGCGCTTTGCGGCGTCTGCAAGCCCATGATGTTGAGTGCGGCGAGCTGCGGATAGAACGCCAGAAACATTGCAGGGATAATGGCGAAGTATTTGGCGATATCGTTGGCGATCGAGAACGTCGTCAGCGCACCGCGCGTCATCAGCAGCTGCTTGCCGATGCCGACGATTTCAATGAGCTTGGTCGGATCGCTGTCGAGATCGACCATGTTGCCCGCTTCACGCGCGGCCACCGTACCGGTATTCATCGCCACACCAACGTCGGCCTGCGCAAGCGCCGGCGCGTCGTTGGTCCCGTCGCCGCACATTGCCACGAGCTTGCCCTTGGCCTGTTCGTCGCGGATGAGCGAGAGCTTGTTCTCAGGTGTGGCCTGAGCGAGGAAATCGTCAACGCCGGCTTCCGCCGCAATCGCCGCTGCTGTCAGCGGGTTATCACCCGTGATCATCACCGTCTTGATGCCCATGCGGCGCAGTTCCGAGAAGCGTTCGCGAATCCCGCCCTTGACGATATCCTTCAGGTGAATGACGCCGAGCAGCTTGCCATCGCGTACCACTGCAAGCGGTGTCCCGCCTGCCTTGGCGATCTGATCGGCGATGGACTGCAGCTCGCGCACCAGCTCGGCGCTTGCCCGGACGGTTCCCGTTACAACGGTTGTGGAATTGACGTAGGCAAGAACCGCATCGACAGCCCCCTTGCGGATGGACGAGCCATCGATATCCACGCCGCTCATGCGGCTTTGCGCAGTGAATGGCACGAATGTGGCATGCAATGTCGCCATGTCACGCGCACGAATGCCATATTTTTCCTTTGCCAGTACGACGATAGAGCGGCCTTCCGGCGTTTCATCGGCCAGGGAGGCAAGCTGCGCCGCATCGGCCAGTTCCTGCTCGGTCACACCGGTCACGGGACTGAATTCCGTTGCCTGGCGATTGCCGAATGTGATCGTCCCGGTCTTGTCGAGAAGCAAAGTGTCGACGTCACCGGCGGCCTCGACGGCGCGTCCGGACATGGCAAGAACATTGAACTGGATCAACCGGTCCATGCCCGCAATGCCGATTGCCGACAGAAGTGCGCCGATCGTGGTCGGGATCAGTGTGACAAACAGAGCAACCAGGACAACCACGGGAATGGCGCCGCCTGCATAGGTTGCAAAGCTTGGGATCGTAGCCGTTGCCAGCACGAAGATCAGGGTCATGCCGGCAAGAAGAATGTTGAGCGCAATTTCGTTGGGTGTCTTCTGCCGTTCCGCGCCTTCGACAAGCGCAATCATCCGGTCTATGAATGTGGAGCCGGCAGCGGCAGTGATACGCACGCGCAGCCAGTCCGACAGGACCTGGGTCCCGCCGGTGACAGCCGAGCGGTCACCGCCGGACTCGCGGATGACCGGAGCGGATTCACCGGTGATGGCAGATTCATTGACCGAGGCGATGCCTTCGATGACTTCACCGTCCGAGGGGATAATATCACCTGCCTCGACCAGCACGATATCGCCGACCTTCAGCTTGGTGCCGGGCACCAGTTTGAAGCTGGTGCGGTCATCGCCGGTGAGAAGCTTGGCCTGCGTTTCCGTGCGCGCCTTGCGCAGTGAATCCGCCTGTGCCTTGCCGCGGCCTTCGGCGACGGCTTCGGCAAAATTGGCGAAAAGCACGGTGAACCAGAGCCAGACGATGATCTGGAATGAAAATCCGAGATCGCGGCCGCCGGTCGCCATGTCCTTGAGGAACAGCACCGTCGTCAGGAACGAGACGACCGCAACCACGAACATGACGGGGTTTTTGATGAGGCTGCGCGGATTAAGCTTTTTGAAAGCTCCTCCGATGGCCGGTATGAGTATGCGAGAGTCCATAAGGCTCGCGGATTTGGACTGGCTCATTTGAGACTCCAGTTTTGAAATTCTTGTAACTGCACGGCGGCGATCATGACGCTGTGACTGTGTGAAGACAGGCGTATGCCGCAAGCCAGACGATCAGCATCACCAGCGTCATGCCAAGGATGATGTCGGAGGCGCGCACGCGCTTGGCTGCCCCTCGCGCCAGCTTGCCGGCGCGAGGATGGACATTGAATTGCAGGTAACCGTGACGCATGACAGGCTCCATCAGAAGGTCTGGCCAAGACCGATGGCGAGGTGCTCGACAATCGGTCCGACAGCCAGGGCCGGGAAGAATGTGAGACCGCCGACGATCAGGATGACGCCAATGAGAAGTCCGACAAACAAACCGCCATGGGTTGGGAAGGTGCCTGCGGATTCCGGAACGGTCTTCTTGACGACCAGCGACCCGGCAATTGCCATGACCGGAATGATCACGAAGAACCGGCCCATGAGCATGCCGATGGCGAGCGTAAGATTATACCAGGTGGTGTTCCCGCTGAGACCGCCGAATGCCGAGCCATTGTTGGCAGCGGCCGACGTATAGGCATACAGGATTTCGGAGAAGCCGTGCGGGCCGGAATTACCGGTTGCAGCCACAGCCGATGGCAGCACGCATGCAATCGCCGTGAAGCCAAGCATGGCAAGCGGCAGGCAAAGCACGCCGAGCATGGCCATCTTCACTTCCTTGGCTTCGATCTTCTTGCCGAGATATTCCGGCGTGCGGCCGACCATCAGTCCGGCAACGAAAACCGCGATCACCACATAGAGCAGAATGCCATAGAGACCGGCACCAACACCGCCGATGATGACCTCTCCCAGCATCATGTTGATCATGGGCAGCATGCCGCCAATGGCCATGAAACTGTCATGCATGGCATTGACCGCGCCGCAGGATGCGGCCGTTGTGATCACGGCGAAAAGCGCCGACAAAGCGATGCCGAAGCGGGTCTCCTTGCCTTCCATATTGCCGCCATCGATCCCAAGCGCATGCACCAGCGGATTGCCGGCAGCCTCCGACCAGTAGCAGGCGGTAACGCCAGCCAGGAAAAGAACCCCCATGGCGGCGAAGAGAGCCCAGCCTTGACGTTGGTTTCCAACCATCCGGCCGAAGACATTGGTCAGCGCGGCACCGATCGCAAAGATCGAGACCATCTGGATGAAGTTCGAGATGGCATCCGGATTTTCAAAGGGATGGGCCGAGTTGGCATTGAAGAAACCGCCGCCATTCGTGCCGAGCATCTTGATCGCCAACTGGGATGCAACGGGGCCGACAGCGATGGTCTGCTTTGCGCCTTCGAGCGTTGTCGCATCGACATAAGTCCCGAGCGTCTGTGGAACACCGAGATACACATAGACAAGCGTCAGAACGATGCAGATGGGGAGCAGGATATAGAGCGTGCTTCGCGTCAGATCGACCCAGAAATTGCCGACGGACTTGCCTGACGTGCGGGCAAACCCGCGAATGAGGGCGATGGCAATCGCAATGCCCGTGGCTGCCGATACGAAGTTCTGAACCGTGAAACCGGCCATCTGAACAAGATAGGACATGGAGCTTTCGCCGCCATAGTTCTGCCAGTTGGTGTTGGTGACAAAGCTGACAGCGCTGTTGAAGGCAAGACCGGGTTCCGTTGCCGTCATGCCAGCGGGATTATAGGGAAGAATTCCCTGGAACCTCTGCAGCGCATAAAGCGCGATGAGGCCGCCCAAGCTGAAGAGCAGCAATGCAGCCGTATAGGTGGTCCAGTGTTGCTCGTCGCGCTCGCTTGTTCCGGCAATACGATAAAGGCCCCGCTCCACCGGAACGAGGACGGGCGAAAGGAATGTGCGCTCGCCGTTAAAAACACGCGTCATGTAACCGCCAAGCGGTTTCACAAGTAAGATGATGATCCCGCAGTAAACGAGAATCTGTATCCAGCCGTTGAGAGTCATAGGTGTAGCTTTCCAAGCCTGGTGTCAGAGGCGATCAGAAGCGCTCTGGGCGAACCAGCGCGTAAGTGAGATAGGCAAGAAGGAACAAGGTCACTCCACCTCCCAGAATGTAATCGATGGTCATTATCTGATCCTTCCGATTACAAATTTTCACAGGCTTTTGTATAAGCCAGCGAAATGAGAAAGAACAAAACACCTATTCCAAGAACAATAAAGTCCATCTGGAGAACTCCTTATATAGACAGCATCAATATTGCTGATCATTACTCAAAAGTATTTTCAGACAAATTGCTGAGCAAAGGAGTTATGCCGCCTCGGACATAAGAATTCGAGACGGGACACAGAGAGGAGGTATAAGGAAACTATAAGGATTTGAGGGGGAATTGGCTGAATTCCTCGCAACAACGGAACGCACGCCAAGCCGATGGAATAATTTCATAAAAGGCCATAAGCGCCCCAAGACGGAGGCATCTCGGTCAGGAAATCATTTAAATCCCAGATCTGCTCACCGGCCAGCTGCTCAGCAAAATGACGGCGATACCAGCGAGAATGACAGGCCACAACCACGGGAAAATGCCCAATTCCTCGTGATAATCAGCAAGTGCAGATTTTGAACCAATCACCGCCTTCGGCGGTTGTTCAGTACGCATACCATTGTGTAAGTACAGGGCCGTACGAAAGATTCTGGAACGTGGGAATGTCCCCGTGTCCTTTTTAACGATGCGGCTTGTTCCGGAGAACCAGACTGTTGCTAAGATTTTGATCCGCGCCTAAAAGGCGCGGATATTTTTCAATTGGATGGGCAGAACAAATATATAAACAGCCCATGAGCATATACTATAGGGCACGCTGCCTTGGCGCAGGCAAGACAGTCCCGGCCATGGCACGGTTTGCGAATATTCCGGTTTCCTGATCACTTCATTGCATCAATCCGACAGACCGTAACATGTCATACGAAACTGTCAGATATGTCATTACTCGCCGCAGATCATTCTTGTAACGTATTCCTTGTCTTAATTCTCGGCGGCCAACTGAGCGAAAAATCATCTCGATCGAGAGTCAAATTCGGACTATAGGCGGGATCTTCTCGAAGAACTCTACCCCAACGTTCCTTCAGAAAATTCACTTCCCTTAGGAATCTTGCCTGCTTTTCCGGTGTATCCTCAGTCCCGCGCGACGCCGATTCATGATGGTAAAGCTCTGCAAAGGGCGTCCAAACATTTCGATACCCTGCTTGCCGGACACGAATGCAGAAGTCGATATCGTTAAAGGCGACTTTCAGGTTCTCCTCGTCCAGTCCGCCAACTTGTGTAAAAATATCCTTTCGAACGATCAAACAGGCTGCGGTAACAGCACTGAGGGTTTGCGTCAGTTGCGCCCTCCCGAAATACCCCGGTGCACCGCGTGGTAGTCCTTTGTGAGCATGGCCAGCGGCACCCAAGAGGCCCAATATGACGCCCCCATGTTGAAGCGTGTCGTCCGGATACCACAGACGCGCACCAACCGCTCCCACACCAGGCTGGCTGGCTATGCTGACCATTTCACTCAACCAATTAGCGGATATAACTTCGATATCGTTGTTGATCAGACCGACGAACTCGCCTTTGGCTTCCTGCACTGCACCGTTATTCAACGCAGAATAATTAAACGGCCTCATATCACGAATGACACGAATCCGCTTTTCGCGAGAAATTGTATCAAGATACTTCAGAGTATCCTCATCATCCGAATTATTATCGACAATAATTATCTCGTAATTCGCGTACTCTGTCTTTGCAACAATGCTGTCTATACATTGCTGCAACAGGTTTAATCTATTCCGCGTTGGAATGATGAGACTCACGAGTGGAAGTGCTTCAGGTAAATCGTATCGAGTTCTATACATCCCGAAGTCGAGCAGTTCCGACGTGGCTTTGATTTCCATGCGTTGGAAATGCTCATTGAGCACTTGCTGTCCTACGCGGAGCGCATAGCCCTTGTTGCTTCCCGACTGAGCAGTGCTATCTGCGTGGCTGCGCCAATGGTAAAGTACCCGCGGGATATGCAGGATTTGATCGGCCTTCAACACCTCAATGCAGCGCAAAGCAAGGTCATAGTCCTGAGAGCCTTCTCTGCCTTCTCTAAAGCCGCCGAGACTCTTCACCAAGTCTGACTTGTAGACGCCCAAATGAGAGATCATATTGTGCGACAGGAACAGATCCGGATTCCAGTCGGATTTGAAATACGGACTGAAACGTTTTCCGACTTCGTCAATTTTATCTTCATCTGAGTAAATCAACGCCGCGTCCGGATTGCGCTCGATGGTTTCAAAAACGTAGTAAAGCGCCTCCGGTGTAAGCAGATCATCCTGATCCATCAGTGCAGTCCACTCGCCGGTTGCGAGTTCAAGCGCGCTATTAGAAGCCGCAGAAATATGACCGTTGGCCGCGCGAAAAGTGACTTTTATCCGCTCGTCCAGTGCCTGATAGTTGAGAAGCACTTCGCGAACTTTTGGATCAGTGGACTTGTCGTCAGCGATACAAAGCTGCCAATGTGGATAGAGTTGGTCGCGAACTGATTGAATCGCTTCGTTTAGCCACACCAGATTGGGATTATAAACAGGCATCACAATGGATATCAGAGGGGTATTCTTCGACCGTTTTAAATGCGCATTTACATCCTCAGATTCCAGTCGATCCAGCATTGCATAACGATCCAGCCATTCCGAGTAGTCATTTCCAAACATGCCTCCCTTAGGATTTGTGCTATCCGCTGCCTTGATCCGTTGCAGTAAACCCAACACACCTTCCCGTTGAATTATTTTTAAAGCATGACCCATTGATGATTTCACACCGCCGCCATACTTTATGAGCTTTGACAGAAGAATGATTTTTCTCAAGATGCCCTGAATGCGATTACTGATAAATCGATAGGGTGCAGTCATTTTCCAACTCGTCGAACGCTCGTATGCTGAAATTTGTTGCGTTTTCTGGAAGATCTGGCTTTGAAGCTCTCTCGCGGCGTCACTCATCCCAAGACACTTTGACTTTAGCTCCAAAATTTCGTTGCCGAGCTTACCATTGCTAAGTCTTAAGCGGTCATTTTCTTGTTTCAGCAGGTCATTTAGATTATTTTTATGTTCCACTTTGACTTCCAACTCTTGAATGCGTTGGGAATACTCATTCAGTTTGGTTGTTTTCACGTCCAGAGCTTCCTGTTTAAACTTACAACGGCTTCCGCCTTAAATGCGGCACCGCGAAGGGTATAAGGTTGAACATAGTGGACTACTACCGTTGCAAAGCTGGAGTTGCCATGGCACCCCACGCTCCCCATCCCCGTCCTTTGTCTTCCAGCGTTATACTTAGGTTCGATTTCTCACCTTCCTTGCAAGCATCAAACGCATTTATCTGCAAATATTGCCATAAATGGGGTCGCAGCAAATCAAACACCGGTGTCTCATCAGATACCATCCTACCGTTGGATTTGATGACAAGACTTAACCCTTCTGTTGAGGGCCCGCGCAAAATTGGAACAATGACGGTCTGACAGGTGGTATCGCGAATGTTGTAGGTTATGCTGCCTACATCCTCATCGGATGAAACCCAAGTGCCGCTGATTTCGGCCCCCTCATAGGGTACGCTTATGGAAAGGATGGCTGGCACGCCGGGACTAGCCGTTGCACCCAAATGCACAACCTGAGTTTGCAGGGGCGCTAATTTCCCAGCTGGGACCAGATATGGTCCATCTGGCAAGAGGGGGAGATCCAAACGGCACGGCTTTTCGTTCTCGCCGAAAATCACCAGCAAAGCTATGGGAAGGCTTGTATTGCCTGCTGCCCCATTTACGGGCACCACAAAACCACGATAGTACCTGTTTGCACCAACAGTTTTAGCAATATCGGGACGGCGCTGAAGTGGGGCCGTATATCCGAGAACATTCTGGCTTGCGTCGACGGCAACAATCCACCGTGGAGTTTGTCGCTTAGCATTTGTCACCCAGCCAGTCGCCTGCCACGCCGTAGCAGAAAGACGCTGGACTTTATCGACGGATCCAAGTTCACAAGCCTGGGCTGGTTTATCAGTCCACTGTTTCCAACTCGATCCTGACAGTCCTGGGTTATCTGCGAATAGATTGAGTTTGGCGTCTCGCAGAAAATCAATGGTCGGCTTTATGCGGTCAGGTAAGGGGTACAATTTCAGCAACTGTTCATCAGGGAGCAAACCGGAAGACAGAAAATATCCAGCCTGGTTGACTTCATTCGTGTGGCTGGCACCAGCAATATTACCCGACCGTAAACTGGTCCACGCCGCAACACTTAAGGCAAGAAGAATCCATAATCCCAATCGTGCCTGACGAAGCGACGGCCGATAATCGGCTAAAACTGTCACTCGAAACAGAATGGCGAAAAGTGTCATCCACAAGACAAGCATAGGCGTCGAATAGCGTGACGAGAGTGCTACACCTGTACCCAGCGCCGTCCTCCCCCACGCCGCGCCAACCGCCGTTGCGAAGAGAAAACTTGCGAGGGCAAAGAGTCCCACCAAAGCCTCATCAAGCGGCCGTCTGCGCAGAAACGGTAGCAGAACATAAAGCAAAAACAAAATACAGTAAGCACCAAACAACACCAGACCACATATCGCGGCAATAACTCCTCGATTGCTGATGGGGCTACCAAGCATGCCAAAAAAGAAAGACACAAGATTGCCGAGTGTCTTTAGCGCAGGATCTCCGACGGAGGGTGCACCACGTGTCAAAACGACAAACGCACCAATGAACAATGCCGCGACGAATGCATAAAGCACCGTTTTAATCGGCCGGTAGCGGCGAAGAACAAACAGGATGATAATGGAAACAGGCAATGCGATGCCATTGCCCATCGAAAACACACCTAAGCCCGTTGTCACAAGCAATCCAGCGAACCACCAAGGGGATGTGACTTGCTCACGGTCACTTACTTTCAACCCAATAAGACAGCTTATCAGTGTGAAGATCAGCACGAGATAAAACTGAGGTTGGAAGCCCCAGAGCAAATTCTCCCATTGGGCCAGCGAGAATCCGGATGCAGAGAAAAGCAGAAAGAATGGATAGAAATACTTATTCTCTTTGTCATTGACAAACAAAATCTTGGCCAACAGCCACGCAATACAAAATGTTGCGATGCCAATCGACACAATGAGCGGACCATTTGTTAGACTAAAAAAATAGTAATCGAGAAAGAAAAGCAGCTTTGTCGTTGCAATGACATGCTCGTTATGCGCAGCAAAAAGATACTGGAGCGAGAGTGTGTCTTGCTTTGATCTCGCCAGCTCAGTCGCAAATTCCCACTGATCCCAATAAAGGGGGACCATATAGTTCGCCCGCACGAATAAAATCGAGTAAACTATGAGAACCAAGGAGATCAAACAGACCAGCGCCAGGAATATCGCGTTCCTTGTGACCATTCTAAGCATTGATTATTGTCCATCCTTACGGGCGAAAGTAAATGATTTATGCGCGAGGTAGCTGGTAATAACGGGGCTCAGGACGCCGATGATATGGGCCGTCGTGTCCGCGTTCCATGTGTAGTTGATCAGGGGGAAGAACCAGCGGGCCAGACCGACACTGACGAGCCACACCTGCAGCAGTGACACCAGATTGACCAGGCCGAACCGTATGTATTCCTGGCGCACGGAACTGCCCGACTGATCGAAGACGAACAGCTTCATCAAGATATAGGCTGTTGTCATTCCAGCCAGGTAAGCCAGCACGATTGCCGCACTGAACGGCATGATCTGCGACAGGGCAATACGCGAGGCAATATTCACCGCAGCTGCGATACCACCCGAAATGACAAAACGCAGAAATGGCGAGGCGACGATTGCAGTCGCTCGTTCACGCATCAGACGACCGCCTCGGCCATGGACCTGCCAAAGCGGATGCTCTCCGACACACCCCGGTCTTCGGGATAGTAAAAGCATGTGTCGGCAATCTGCAGGCCAGAGATCGGTGTCTGGACCTCCGGCAATTTCTCGTAAAAATTGGGCTCACAGACCGGCTGGGCATACCGAAGACGGCCCACCGTTGCATCGATGAGATCGCTTCCGGTAATGGCCGGATTGATGCGCCGGATGTAGCCGAACGCCTCATCGATGAACTGCTGATCCGTCCACTGCCATTTCGGCTGGCTGGTCGGCATATAGTAGGGCACGTACACAATCGTGTCATCCACCGGACGCAGGTTGGAAAACTCGATGATTCCGGGAATATCAATGTTTTCATCGACGATATTGAGCCAGAAATTCTTCGTGACCGACCGCTTGAGCTTGAACAGCAGGCAGACAACGCCGATGTTGCGGATGGCGTCGTATCGATCCCGCCAGGACTGCGGAAGATCCGGGGCAAGTTTGGACACCAATGGCGTCGGCACCGTAGAAATCACCGCATCGCCGGGGAAAAACCTCCCGCCTGCCGTAACACCAGTGACCTTCCCGTTCTCTGTTTCTATTTTTTCGACCGGCGCCGCGAGATGCAGCCGCCCGCCTTTTGCTTCAAACGCAGATACCAGTGCCTTGACGAGGGTCTCGCTTCCTCCCTCGATATAGCCCAGCTCCTCCTGAAATATCGAACGACGGGAATTGCCGATGCGCTTGATGCGCGTGGCGATCCAGGATGCGGAGATATCGTCCGACAGCTCGTAGAACTTGAGCTGCATCAGGCGGCGCCAAAGCGTCTCATAGACCTCCTTGCCGGACCCGCGCTCGATCCATTGTTTGGCAGTCAATTTTTCAATGCTGTTGAAGACCTTTGCCTTCGTCGTCAAAAACATCTGCACGCCAGTGCGCAACTTCGCAATGAAGCTCAGGTGCGGGAACATCAGCAGTGAAATGGGGCTTCCCCAAGGATGGACCTTGTCTTTCATGTAATAGGCCATGGAGGTTGGCGTCCAGCGCATCTTGTCGCCGATACCGAGCTCGTCCATCAAGGCGAAGGTCGGCTTGTCGGTTTTGCAGACAAAGTGATAGTACCGCTCGATCGACAATCCACCGAAGTCAAAGTGCGCGGCCATGCCGCCCGGTTTGCTGTCCGCCTCGATCAAATCAACTTCATGACCAAGCGTTACGGCCCGGTGCGCTGCGGCAAGCCCCATCGGGCCAGCACCTATGACAATGATCCTGCTCATGTAAAATCCTCAGAAATCCAGAACGATGCCGGAATAGCGGGCATCAAGATATGTTTCTTCCAGCGCGGTGCGCAGCGGCGTTGCTTTGATGCCGAATATTTCCGGCCAATCGATCACCGGAAATGTTTCCGGTATGACCAGCGCTTCGAGCTGCCGGGTGGTGAACGGCGGATTGCTGTTGAACTTGCCGTACACGAACAACAGCGCCCAGAACAGGTGATAGGGCAGATGAACAATCCTGGCTTTCGGCTTAACCGTGTCATGTATCAGTTGGATGAGATCGCCGTAGTGAATCTGCTCCAGGCCCGATATGTCGTAGGTACCTGTCGCGCGGCTGGCCAAACCGGACGCGATGATCGCGGCGAAATCGCCGACATAAAGCGGTTGACGGATAAACTTGCCATCGCCGGGAATGGGAAAGATGGCGGTCCGGTCCATAAACCTGCGCAACCAGCCCAGATGTTTGCGATCGAACCAGCCAAACATCAGCGTCGGGCGCAATATCAGATGCGGAATGTCGCCAACGGTATCGATGAATTTCTCTTGGACGGTTTTGGAGCGCGTATAGAAATCATCGGCCTGCGAGTGCACGACCGAAGAAGAAATCTGCACGAAATAGGGAATGCTGTGCTTTCGCATGGCCGCGACAATGTTTTCAGTGGCCGTGACATTGTTGTCGGTAAACTCCTGTTCATGGAGACCGCCAATCTGCGCTTGATTGAGGACGAGTGCATCGGCGCCGGCCAGCGCATCCATCCAAGGGCCCGGCTTGGCGAGATCGGCTTCGATTGTCTCGATTTCCGGATGCATCCGCCGCAGCAAAGCGGTGTTTGTCGGGTGCTTATCGATCCCAACGATCTTGATATCCGGGTTCGTTTTCAGCCTGGCGATCAGATTCTGACCAACAAGTCCTGCAGCGCCAGTTATGATAATCCGTCGTGTCATATGCTCATCCGATTGAAAATCACCGTCGGCAGATTGCGGATGATCAGCATAATCAAACGCCAGCGGCCGGGGGCGTAGAAAACTGGGCCAGTGCGATCCGCGGCACGCCGTGCCACTCGCGCAATCTGTTCGGGCGTTGCCCATAAGGCGCCTTTGCGGTTCATACCCTCCGTCATGGGCGTGATGGTTGGCCCCGGTTTGACGATGGCAGCGCGTGGACCGCTGCTGGCAAAGCGATGGGAGATACCTTCAACGAGTGTGGCAAGCCCGGCCTTGGCTGCGCCGTAGACATAATTGGCACGTCGCCCCCGATCGCCAGCCACGGATCCCAGAACGACAAGCGAACCCCTCGCCTGTCCTTCAAATACATCGGCGACAGCGAGGCACCATGCGGCAACCGAGTTGAAATTGACCTGCAATATCTCCTCGGCAACGTCCGTGGACTGCTCCGCCTCATCCTGCTCGCCCAGCACGCCATAGGCGATAAGCACATGGTCCACGCCGCCGAGCATTGCACAGAATTGCGCAAGCGCAGAGCGCACATCCTTTGGCGCTGCCAGATCATAAACGGCAGTCTCGGCGCGGACGGCGCCCCTTACCTTCAAGTCCGCGGCGATAGCGTCGAGCTTGGCTTGTTGCCGCCCGACCAGCAACAGGTCGGCACCTTCGCTTGCGTAGAGGCGAGCCGTCGCTTCAGCAATCGCCGACGTTGCTCCCAATATGATGACACGCACGAAATTATTCCTCTTCTTTACTCGCTTATCCGGCGCCAAAAGGCGGACGAGAATGCTGGATCGACATGCTGTGCAAACGTTTCCCAAGCGGGGTAACCGGCGCGAAACATCGCGGCGGAAATGCGCCCGTCCTTCGCGGGGTATAGCCGTCCGCCGGCTTCGCGCACGATGTCATCGAGACGGCTCAATAAATCAAGGGTCAATTGGCCACGATTGGGGAAATCAAGGGCAAGCGTTGTACCAGCCTGTGGAAAGGACAAAAGGCCGGGCGATACCTTCTCACCGAATGTCTTGAGCACCGCAAGGAACGAACCTTCACCCGCCTTCGAGATGGCCTTGAGCATTTCGGTGGTTGCATCTCTTGCCGTGACGGGCGGCACAACCGACTGGTATTGGTACATTCCCCGGCGGCCGTATATCCGGTTCCAATGCCCGATGCTGTCGAGCGGGTAGAAATACGGCAGATAAGGGGTGGTCGCCTTGCCTGCCGCACGGCGGCCCTTGTAAAAATACAGGCTGTTGAACAGGCCGATCGACAGATTGTTCAGGACAAACGACGGCATGGAGAAGGGCACCGTCAACTTCGGCTTCTCCACCCTTGCCAGCTTTGTTCCTCTTGGTGCATGCCGTGCGCGCGTGAACAAGCCTCTTCCGAGAGCGTTTCCCTTTGCCAGACAGTCCACCCACGCCACCGTGTAGTCGGCACTGCCTTCGCTCTCGGCAGCCACGGCAAAGAATTCATCCACATTGGCAAAGGGAAGCGTTTCAACGTCCATGAGTGCACTGGGGATGCGCATCAGCTCAATTTCAGCCCATGTGATCAGTCCCGTCAGCCCAAGCCCCCCGATCGTCGCAGCGAACAATCCGGTTTGATCATCATCTCTCAGCTCGATCTCGGTGCCATCCGACCGAAGCAGCCCGATTCGCCGCACCCATCTGCCGATCGTTCCGG
The DNA here is from genome assembly GCF_044760925.1 of Phyllobacterium sp. NPDC097923. NCBI lineage: Bacteria > Pseudomonadati > Pseudomonadota > Alphaproteobacteria > Hyphomicrobiales > Phyllobacteriaceae > Phyllobacterium > Phyllobacterium sp. NPDC097923. Next base: position 103,596 of record NZ_JBIWBL010000004.1, read on the forward strand.
CAAGATGGTGGTTCTTGCCATGAACATCATTTGCAATGGCCCCGCCCAGGGTTACAAAACGCGTTCCCGGGGTGACCGGCAAAAAAAATCCACGACGAACGAACAGGTCGAGGACATCGGCAAAAGAGATTCCGGCTTCTGCACACAACAATCCTGTTGCCGGATCAAACGAAATAATCCGGTCAAGCGCAGTCATGTCGACAAGCGCCCCGCCGGGATTCAGTCCGCTGTCACCGTAAGAGCGGCCAAGGCCTATGGCGAGAAGACTGTGGTCGGCATCACGTGCCTCTGCAATACTGCGAGGCAACTGATCCCGCCAATTCGGCCGGCTGACAAAATGCTGCCCCTGCAGGATTCCACCCCACGAGCGGATATCGTCTGTCGAGACAAATGATCTCATAGAGCAGCCACGAAGAGCACCGCGACTAACAAGCCGAGCACGACACTGGGTTTGTCACGCAAAGCGAAACTGACGGGATCGTCATTCATGCGCCCCCGATGCGCCAGCAGCCAAATCCGGCCGACCCAGATCGCAAGAAAAACGGGAATTCCACCGAGCAGATTCGGATGGGAATAAACCGACCCCGGAAGCATCTCCTCAACGATGAACAGGACCATGACCAACAGGGACGCCACGGCGGACGCTATGCCAAACGCGAGGGTTAGTGGTGCGTCCTCGAGCATATAGCCACGGCTGGCGAGGCTGTGAGACCCTGTGGAAGCGGCACGAATAATTTCCGTATGACGCTTGGCAACCGCCAGAGAGAAGAAGAAGAACACTGAAAAGGTCAAAAGCCAGGCAGATGCAGGCAGCCGAAGCAGCGTGATCCCCATGATGAGACGCGTTGTAAACAAAATGCCGATGACCAGCGTATCAAGAATAGGCACGCGCTTGAGGCCAAAGGAGTACGCAAGCGTCAGCACGAGATAGCTTGCCAATGCGAGGGTAAAATAAGGCGTTAGCAGAAGAGAACCGACAAACGCCACGACGAGACCGATGCAGGCCATCGCCAGGCCCGTGGCGATCGGAAGCCGTCCGCTGGCCAGCGCGCGATTGCGCTTCGACCAATGCTGCCGATCAGCACTGAGATCAGCCAAATCATTCAGAAGATAGGTCGAGGATGTGACAATCAAGAGACAGAAAAGACCCAGAACCGTATCGCGAAGAACGGTGAAATCGCCCCAGGCATGCGCCAGAATGAGCGGAACGAAAATCAGAGCGTTCTTCGACCAGTGATGCACCCGCAGAGCTTTGAGACTATCCTTCAAAGTCAGAGGATGGTTGCTGAATTCCGCTTCAATCGGCTTGCCCAGATCACGCGCTGCCTTTGCGACGCCGGTGGAAACGCCTGCCAGAACTATTCCCGCGGCCAATTTCCACACCGCCAAGTCTGCCCTGCTGTCGCCGACATAGACAAAGCCATCAGGAAAAGTACGCGCCAGATGTTCTGCCTTCACACGCCCCTTCAGATTTGCAGTATCGGAGCCGATGGCGCTCGCAAAAATGCCGATACGCCGCGAAATATTGTCAACCACTGCCTGATTTGCTGCAGAACAGAGATGAATCTCCCGGCCGGCAGCAGCTTGCGCACGCAACCACTTCACAAGGTCCTCGCGAAGCGGCAGGACCGTTGATGCCAGGTCAACCTTTGACGCCAAAGCAGCCTTCAAGGCAGCGCGGCCCCGCAGCATGCTGGGAGCAGCGCGAATAAGCGTCGCGGGTTGGGTGAAAAGAGCTGCGACCACTTGTTCGTGCAGCGTGTCAGTCAGGATAAGTGTCTTATCCAGATCAACGACTATGGGGTACCGCGTCAACTGGACACCGGCGTTCTCTGGAGTGACCTCTCCATTCAATTCGCGATATGCCAATTCCATAACGGGCTATAACTTTCCAAGGTGATGCTGAACTCATAGCCTTCTGGCACAAATGGCTTATCGCCACAAGTCCAGCTTCCTTATGCAATCTGCATCAAGTCAAGCCGATATTGGGTAAACCATAGCCTCCATCAGACAGGAAAAGCAGGTGCCTTCGGCCTCAGGGTTATCGCAATGCGAGACTGGGAAAGGCTTTATTGCGTTCCTTGAAATCGCGCTGACCAATCAAATCACCCGGGCAGGCTCCTCGTTTAAATTCCGGAATCGAAGATCAAAATCACGCGCGATATCGGAAAGCTTCACCTCTGCAAAACGCGACAGGAGCATTTGTTCCGCCGCGTCGAACGCGTCAGTCAAGGCTGCGTTGACCGATTGCTCCACAAGACAATCCGGGTGGTCGATGGCTATGCCGATTGCAAACATTTCCGGTCGCCCCAATGCCTGGTGCACGTCAAGCAGCGATATTTCCTCAAGCGGACGCGCCAGTATCCAGCCCCCACCATGCCCCTTGTCGGAACGGACATAACCGGTATTTCTCAAGCCCGCCATGGTTCGCCGCACCACCACCGGATTGGTGTTCAGCATCTTCGCAATATTGTCGGACGTGATCGAACCGTCATGCCGATCCATATGGATCAAAACATGAAGCATTCTGGACAGGCGGCTGTCATGTCTCATACTGGTCATTCTCCTTCTGCATGCATAGCACACGCAAACGATACGTAATAGAATAAGTTACATGACTATTGACGGAAATTTTCATGTAACTTATGTTGTTATCTAATTCAAACTCCGATGCGATCCAGCATTGGAGATATCCTGCCTCCCGCAGTGAAGGAGCTTCCATGACCTATGATGCCATTGTTATCGGCGGCAGTTTTGCCGGTCTTTCCGCCGCCATCCAGATTGCCCGTGCTCGCCGGCCCGTACTCCTGATTGATGCTGGGCTGCCCCGCAACCGCTTCGCCGACGCATCCCATGGTTTTCTGGGCCAGGACGGGAGGCGGCCCCACGATATCATTGGCGATGCACGGCGGCAGCTTTCCGTCTACCCGACAGTGGAGTTTATCGATAGCGTGGCTGTATCGGCCCGCAAAGCCGGCAACCATTTTACCGTTGCATTGGCCGACGGCACCGAAAAACGGGCCATGCGCCTCATTCTGGCAACCGGCGTGAAAGATGATCTGCCTGCAATCCCTGGCCTGCCTGAGCGATGGGGCCTATCGGTTCTTCACTGCCCCTATTGCCACGGCTATGAAGTGGGCGGCCTGGCACTGGGCGTTCTGGCCAATACACCCCTGTCGGCACATCAAGCACTGCTGATATCCGATTGGGGACCAACCACATACTTCGCTCAAAATACGTTTGAGCCGGATGCGGAGCACCTATCCAGTCTGGCGGAGAGGAACGTACCGATCGAACGGACACCGGTTGTCGAGCTTCTGGGCAACGCACCACGGCTTGAAGCGGTCAGACTCAGTGATGGCAGGGTTGTGCCTGTCGACGCTATTTTCACGGCGCCGAAAACCAGCATGGCCAGCCCGCTGGCGGAACAGCTTGGCTGTGCTTTCGACGATGGTCCGCTTGGTGCATTCATTCGTGTGGACGACTGGATGCAGACAACGGTCAAGGGCGTTTATGCGGCCGGCGATGCCGCCAGTCCCATGGCCAATGCAACAATGGCCGCAGCGGCTGGCGTCAAGCCGGAGTTGGCGCGCATCAGTCGCTCGTCTTCGAAAGATAGAACATATGCGCCTATTGCACCTTATCATGGCGACGGTTTCCGCTTGACTCAGCTGCGCGCGAAGACTCAACTAAGACGAGGAAACCGCTAAGATGGAGCGACGATCATGGATGCCGATGAAGCCATTGCACTGATCTCCGCGTCTGGCATCGAACTCACCGATCGCCGCCGAAATGCCAGCAATGACGGCTGGTCTTTGAGCTTTGCCAACGGATCCGTTGTCGATGTGAAAGACAGCGGTGCGCTGTCCGCATCCGGCAATGGAGCTGCAGAGGTGGCAAGGCTGCTTGACCTGCCCGGACAAGCCTAGAGCTTTGCTGTTTGAACAAAGAAGTCTCTGACGGCTCGGCAGCGTTATTGTTCGGGCGGGGTGTAACCATCGGTCAGCGTATTGAGAAAACTGATGACGTCCTGGATCTCGTCCGGCTTGAGAGCCGGCGCCTCCCCGGCATGACGGTCGAAGGGCGGATCCATGTTCACATTGGCTTTGGCGTCCATCGGCAGATCGTCATATTTGTCAACGCTGCCATCAGACTTGCGTGAATACCAACGCTCTGGCTTGGTTTCGCGCTCGACATAGAACTCCACCGCTTGCTGCAAGGAGTGAAAGACGCCGTTATGAAAGAACGTCTTGCGAAGCGCCACATTGCGCAGTGTGGGCGTGCGGAAAAGACCGCAATAGTCTGTGCGGTTCAAGTAATCCGTCCGGAGCGGACCACAAAGGCCCAGATCGAAATAATGAGGGTCCTTGTTTGCCGGAATCCCGGGATTGCGCGGCGCACCCAGGGCAATCAAACCGTAATCGGTAAATTGCGGCGGCGTCCCGTCATTGCCGCGCTGGCTCACATGGCATGACGCGCAATTGCCCTTCGCGGGCGCATTGAACAGATCCAAGCCGCGGGCTTCCTGTGCGGTCAGCACGGCTTTTCCGGCGAGTACCGCATCGTACTTGCTCGTATAGGGGTAAAAGGTACGGTAGTCCTGTTCGAACACCTCCAGTGCCTTGAGGGCGGTATTGACCAGAACAGACGAGTCTGCCGTGCCTTGCAGACCGGCGACTGCAGCAATCCTGGCGCCATAATCTGCCGCGATCAGCCGCCGGGCAATGTCCTCATCGTTCTTGTTGCCCATTTCGAAGTCGGAAAGCAGCGGAATCCTCGCCTGTTGCTGGCCGTGATCGACCCGGCCATCCCAAGTCAGCCCGCCCGTCGGGCCATTATCGATGCTTTCGTCCGCATCATCTTCCGATTCAAAAAAATGTTCGGTGAAAGGCGGGACAGCCTGCAAATATTTGAGCGATGGCACCGCCCTCACCCCAGGCTGCCGCAGATCGCCGCCGCCAAACTGAACCGCAAGACCATTGGCGGCGGAAAAGCCGTGGGCCGGATCATGGCAGGACGCACAGGAGAGCCTGCCGGAGCCTGACAAGGCAGGATCGAAAAACAAGGCCTGACCGAGCGCGCCAAGTGCTTTCACCTGCTCGCGCACCTGCGCGCGCGACGGTTCCGGCGCGGCTCTGCCTGAACTTTCCGTGACCGCACTATGCGCTGCTGCCGCCGCGCCAATCGTCGCGACGATGCAAAGGATCACCGCCCGGTGCTTTGTGCTTGTGTATCCAAGAGGCTTTATGATTAGCTTCCTCCGTCAGATCCCCGGGCACGTTTGGACGGCTTGTGGGTATGGTGGAGTAAACTTGAAAAGTTATCAACATATAGCCGACAAGGAGACTGCCAGCATGCGGATAAATATGATTGCGACCGCTTCGGTGATCAGTGCCGCCATGGGTGGGCTCTCTCCCGCATCGGCGGCCGGATACAATGACGGTCATTCCAACTCTCTGAACCTGATCGACACCGTGGTGGTGATCTACGCAGAAAACCGCAGTTTTGATAATCTTTATGGCAGTTTCCCTGGAGCAGACGGTCTGCAGGGAGTTTCGGTCGCAGCGCTCACCCAGCTTGACCGCGACAACACTCCGCTACGTGAATTACCGCCTGTTTGGGGCGGATTGACCGCTAAAGGCGTCACTCCACCGGTCACGCAGGCGGAGACCGAGCACCTTGCCAATCACCCCTATCGGGTCGACGATCCCCAGGGGTTCAGTCTCCCCCTCGGCACAATCACCCACGATTTGTGGCACCGGTTCTATCAAAACCAGATGCAGATCAATGGCGGCAAGAACGACAAGTTCGTCGCCTATGCCGATTCCGGCGCAATGGTCATGGGGCTTTGGGACGGTTCGAAGACGGCGATGTGGAAGGTCGCGCAAAAATACACGCTTGCCGATGAATTTTTCATGGGCGGCTTTGGCGGCTCGTTCTTCAATCACCAATGGCTGATATGCGCGTGCGCGCCCTATTACGCCCATGCCGACGCCAGTCCGGCCAAGCCTTCTGTCGCCGTGGTGGAACCCGATGGCGTCTCGTTGACGCTCGCTGCCAATTCGCCCAAATCCGCGATTGACGGCATCCCCAAATTTGCCGGCGATGGCAATCTCACCCCGGACTTCTACGCCGTCAACACCATGCAGCCGCCCTATCAGCCGAGCGGCAACACGCCCGCAAAGAATGCCGATGCGGCGACCGCGGACCCTGCAAACCCGACAACCCTCCCGCCGCAGACCGAACCGACGATCGGCGATATGCTCAGCCTGAAGCATATCAGCTGGGCCTGGTATGGCGGTGCGTGGCAGGATGTGCTGGACCACGGCAACAAAACGCCGGTTCCCAATTTTCAGTACCACCATCAGCCGTTCAACTATTATGCGAATTTTGCGCCGGGAACAGCGGCGCGCGCCGAGCATCTGCTCGATGGCGGCTTGGCCGGATCGCAATTCATCAAGGCAATCGATACTGGTACGCTGCCGCAAGTTGCCTTCTACAAACCGCAGGGTGATCTGAACGAGCATTCCGGCTATGCGGATATCGAGGCGGGCGATGCGCATATTGCCGACCTCATCGGTCATCTGGAAACAAGCCCGCAATGGTCGCATATGCTGGTCATCGTCACCTATGATGAAAACGGCGGCATATGGGACCACGCCGCACCGCCGAAAGGCGATCGCTGGGGACCTGGCAGCCGTATCCCGGCCATCATTGTCTCGCCGTTCGCCCGTCGCGGTTTCGTTGATCACACGCCAATGGACACAACCTCAATTCTACGCTTCCTGACCAAGCGTTTCGAATTGCCGACATTGCATGGGATCACGGTCCGTGATGATGCGGTTGCCTCCTACAATCAGCCGCCATTGGGCGACCTGACCAGTGCACTCGACATGACAAACAGCCAGTAAGGCCCTGGAAAGAGACTCAGCCCTGCTGGCTCATGCTGTATTTTATCTGGCGCATCTGGGTGATGACACGCTCCATTTCCTCGTCTGACAGGATCGGCGGTTCACCCAAAGTGAGTGCCTGGACATAGATGCGCGACAGGGTTTCGACTTCGATTGCAAGCCAAAGGGCGGATTCAAGCGTCACCCCCAGGGATATCTGACCATGCTGGCTGAGCAGGCATGCCAGCCTGTCCTCCAGCGCGACGATCGCGTTGTCGGACAGTGCCTGCGTTCCAAAAGTGGCGTAGGGTGCGCAACGGATCGTCGTTCCCCCGGCAATCCCGGTCATGTAATGGAAGCTTGGGATTGCCTTGTTATGGCACGCAAGCGTTGTCGCATAGACCGAGTGACAATGCAGAACCACATTGATATCGGAACGCTTCTGCAGGATATCGCGGTGAAAGCGCCATTCGGACGACGGCGGCCGCCCGACATAACTGCCATCGAAGTGCATCTCGACGAGATCGTCCGGCTGCATGGACTCATAAGGCAAAGACGACGGTGTCACCAGAAACCCGCGCTCCGTGCGCACGGAGAGATTTCCCGACGTTCCCTGATTGATGCCGCTCGAGTTCATTGAGCGGCACGTCGCCACCATTTCCCGGCGAAGATCGATGGTATCTTGTACTGGTGTGATCATTCACGCATCTTCCCGCTGCTCAGGGTCCCTCGACGGATTTATCACCGCCTGCTTTGCGGAAACAAGGCGCTAAGACCTTCCGCCGAGGCTTGGGCAACGCCACGTTCGGTAATCAACCCGGTTATGAGGCGTGCCGGGGTCACATCAAAGGCCGGATTGGCGGTCGGGCTGCCCGTCGGGGAAATCTGTACGGAGGCGATTTTACCGTCGGCTGCCAGTCCCTGCACGTGAGACACTTCCGCACCGGCGCGTTCTTCAATCGGAATCTCGCTGATCCCGTCATGGACAGTCCAATCGATTGTCGGGGAAGGCAAGGCCACATAGAAGGGAACGTTGTTGTCCCTGGCCGCCAGGGCTTTCAGATAAGTGCCGATCTTGTTGCACACATCGCCGTTGGCTGTCGTCCGATCGGTACCGACAATAACCATGTCCACCTGACCATGCTGCATCAGATGTCCGCCCGCATTGTCGACGATCAGCGTATGCGGCACACCGTGCCCGTTCAGCTCCCATGCCGTCAGTTGCGCGCCTTGGTTGCGTGGACGTGTCTCATCAACATAGACGTGAACGTTAATCCCCTCCTCCGCTGCAACATAGATAGGAGCGGTTGCTGTGCCGTAGTCGACGGTTGCGAGCCAGCCTGCATTGCAATGGGTGAGAATATTGACCGGCTCCCCCGGCTTTTTCCTTGCGGCAATATCGCGAATGATTTCGAGGCCGTGCAACCCGATCTGACGATTGAGCTGTACGTCTTCCTCGGCAATGTCAGCCGCCCGGCGATAGGCCGCCGCCATGCGGTCCTTTTCCGGCAGCGGCAGCAGATATTGGCGCATCGTATCGAGCGCCCAGCGGAGATTGATTGCCGTTGGCCGGGTTTCATGCAGCTTGTCCCACACATCGTGCAGCGCGGCATCGGAGGGATCATCAGCCATGGCGATCGCAACGCCATAGGCCGCCGTCACCCCGATCAATGGTGCGCCGCGCACCCACATATCGCGGATGGCAATGGCGACATCATCGACCGTTTTCAGTGTCACCACCTTGAATTCATGGGGTAGCCAGCGCTGATCGATGATATCGACCGAGCGACCATCATTGTTGAGCCAGATGGTGTGATAGTGACGGTCTGCGACTTTCACAGGGTAATCTCCTTTTCAAGCCGTTCAACCAAACCGTTGATTTCAGCCAAACTATGGATATGGCGCCGGTTGCAGGCCAGATGACGGCCGAGCTTAAGCGCCTTGGATTCGCATCGCGCTCTCAGGTCCGGATCCTCGATCAGTTCAAAATCGGCATTGTGGGCAAGGCCGAGAATGCGCCGGTGCATTTCAATTCCGGCGAACCCCAGCATGTCCTGCCAGATGTCATGCAACACCTGGTCTAGTGCCTGTTCGGCGCCGAGGCTGTCATCCTGATCCTCGAACAAGGTGCGTTGATACAAGATGCCGTTGCGTTCGGTACGCCAGAGGTGGGAGAACTCGGAACGGAACGTTTCCCAAATCGTCTCAATGGCTTCAAGCAGGTAACGCCGCATATCGCGACGGTTGTCATCCTGCTCGTGGCCACTCTGCGCCAGATAATTCATCCAGAAATTGGCTAGCAGCATACCGACATCAAAGGCGATGGGCCCGTAAAACGCAAATTCCGGGTCGATGACCCGCGTCTCGGCCGGTGTGACCATCACCGACCCGGTGTGCAGGTCACCGTGCAGCAGGGTCTCGGCCTTCGTGGCGAACAGGTGCTTGAGTCGCTGCGCTTCCACCTTGAGGTCACGGTCGGCGCGCAGTGCAGCGACAAGCCCGTCCAGTTGCGGTGCGGTATGCCGGTTCAATGGGGCGTTGAAATAGGGATCCGAAAAAACCAGGCTCTCGGTGATGTCGCAGAGTTCGACGTTGTCGGCAAAGAGCGCAACGTCCGCCTTGCGCGTCGCCGCTTTCATTGAAAAATCTGAGCCACGGAACAGGGTACGGGCGAGAAACAGACCAAGATCACGGGCCGCATTGGGATACTGGTTACCTTCAATCAGCCCTCGCCGCAAAATGATATGGGGTGACAGGAATTCCATAACGATGATGGCCTGCTCACCGTCGAAATGGAAAACTTCAGGCACCCTGCCCGGGTCACGGGCCGCCTGTCGTGTCAATGCATGGTATTCGAAGAATGAACGTTTCAACGGCAATGGCCAGCTCTCGCCGACCAGCCGCACATAGGGCAGTGCCTGTTTGACAATTGCACTGCCCGCGCTGCCTTCGACAATGAAGACCAGGTTTAAATTGCCGTCGCCGACTTCACGGACCTTCCAACTCTTCCGGTCTTCACCGAGCCGTTGCAGCAGCATGGTATTTTGACCGAGACGAAGCGGCAGTGTTTCCACATTCAGGGCCTCAAACACAGGCATTTCGATATTCCTCCCTGCAGACAAGGACCGTTTCTCAGCTTTATGTGCCCTTGTCCTCCATTTGTTAAGGCAGCAAACTGGCAAATGTCAATGGCCTTGACATTTGATGATGTGGCGTCCTAGCATGCTCGCAAGGGGAGGAGCAGATGGTCGAGGAAACCGTCTTCCGTATTGAAAAATTGCGCAAATCATTTGGTTCAATCCAGGTACTGGATGGGATCGATCTGGAATTGCGCGCAGGAACTGTCACAGTCCTGATGGGTGCCAACGGCGCTGGCAAATCCACGCTTGTCCGGATTGTCAGCGGTGTATATGCGCGAACATCGGGAGCAATCAGCCTCGATGGCCGGGAGTTTTCGCCGGCCTCGCCCGCGGAAGCCATTCGTGCAGGCGTTGTAACGGTTCACCAGAATATCAATGATGGCGTCGTAGCCGATCTGGACGTTGCAACGAACCTGACACTGGATCGATTGAACGGGCGCGGGGCACGGGCAATTTTCAACCCGCGGCGCGTACGGCGGGAGGCGGCAGTCGTCGCCGAGCGCATGGGGCTGCATATCGATCTTGGTGCGATTGTTGCCGATCTGCCGCTGGCGGAACGGCAGATGGTCGCCATTGCCCGGGCCATGGCGCATGAGCCGAAGGTGCTCATTCTCGATGAGCCGACATCGTCCCTGTCGAGCGCGGAAGCAGAACGGCTGTTTCAGGTGATCGATCGTTTGCGCGCCCGCGGTGTGGCAATCCTGTACATATCCCACCGCATGTCCGATATACGCCGGCTGGCAGACATTATTGTAACATTACGTGACGGCCGGATCAGCGGTGTTTTTGATGGCCCCGAGCTGGACTACGGCGGTGCAGTCAACGCCATGCTCGGTCAAAAGATCAGCCTCGGCAACGTCGTCACAAGAGATGCCAGCGCACCGGTTCTGCAGATCGAAAACCTGCGTATTGCTCCGGGAAGCCGGCCATTCTCGCTCACGCTGGGCGACGGCGAGATCGTCGCTGTCACCGGTCTCGTCGGCGTCGGCAAGACGGCCCTTGCCGAGACGCTTTTCGGCGTCCGAAGGCCGATATCGGGCAGCATGCGTCTGGACGGGCGACCCTATGCGCCCCGCACAACCAGACAAGCCATCAATCAGGGTGTTTTCCTTGTCGCCAAGGACCGCGCAGACAGCGGTATCGTGCCGGATTTCAATATATACGAGAATATCAGCCTGCCTTTTCTCAAACGCAGCAGCTTCTTTTCAGTTTCCAACCGGCGGCGGGAAAGGAACAGAGCCCGCGAGCAAATCGCATCGCTCGGCGTCGTCTGCCGCACCGAACGGGACGAAATGGACACGCTGTCCGGCGGCAACCAGCAGAAAGTCATGGTTGCCCGCTGGTTGAGCGAGGCATCTCGCATGCTCATCCTCGATGAACCGTTTCAGGGCGTCGATATCGCCGCAAGACGGGATATCGGCTCGAAGCTTCGCGCCTCCGCCGATGGGCGTGCGACCCTGGTCTTCCTGACCGAGATCGACGAAGCCTTCGAAATTGCGGACCGGATTGTCGTCATGTCGGAACACACACTCGTCGGCGAGCATCGCAACGCCGATGTCAACATCGATAAGCTGCTGGCAGAAATCGCCGGCCAGCACAGAATGGTCATTTGAATGAATACCAATACACCACCGACCTCCGCTATTGCCCCCGCTTCAAAGCACGGGACGAAAAACAACGCCCTGCCTGTCCGCGATCTGGCAATCAAATACGGTTTTCTGTCTCTGCTTGCCGGTCTGATCATCTATTTCTGTATCGTGACCAACGGGTTTGCGTCGCCGCAAAGCGCGGTGTTCATCCTCCAGTCCGTCTCCATCACCGGCATATTGGCGCTAGGCGTTACGGCAACGCTGGTCGTTGGCGGTTTCGACCTTTCAATCGGATCTGTGGCGACCACCGCCATGATGGCATCGTCCTACGTCATGGTGGTGATGGGCGGAGACGCGCTGACCGCGACGCTCGTCTGTCTTGCCATCGGCATCATCGTTGGGCTGATCAATGGTATATTGATTGTCTATATGCGGGTCCCCGATCTCCTCGCGACCCTGGGCATGATGTTCCTGCTGGTCGGGCTTCAGCGCATTCCAACCGAAGGACGCTCGATCGCCACGGGAATGACCTTACCGGACGGCAGCGTCGCCAATGGCACGTTCAGCCCGGTTTTCCTCGCGCTGGGCCGTCACCGCTTCGATTTCATCCTGCCAAACCTCCTGCCGGTATCGGTCGTCGTGTTGATCGTCCTGGCCGTGCTGATCTGGTTTTTCCTCGAATACACCCGCTTCGGACGCATGATGTATGCCGTTGGCTCGAACGAGCGCGCGGCCGAACTCGCCGGCGCTCCGGTTAAAGCATACAAGATCAGCGCCTATATCATATCGGGCGTTTTTGCTTCCGTTGGCGGCATATTGCTCGCTGCGCGTCTTGGCCGGGGCGACATCGCATCGGGCAATAATCTGCTGCTGGATTCCGTCGCCGCGGCATTGATCGGCTTTGCCGTGCTGGGCGCGGCAAAACCCAATGCATTCGGCACCGGTATCGGTGCGCTGTTTGTCGGCGTGCTGCTGCAGGGGCTGACCATGATGAACGCCCCCTACTATACGCAGGATTTCGTCAAGGGCGCGGTGCTGGTGGTCGCACTGGTGTTTACATTTGCACTCTCCAAAAGAGGCAAACGCTGAGCGGGCGGATGCCCCGAGGCAATTGGGACAAGTATAAAAAATCAAAAATGGAGGAAATGAAATGAAGGTGACGCGGAGAATTTTTGCCAAGCTCGGGTTCGGCTTGCTTGGTGCGACCATGTTGGGCGGCGCTGCATTTGCCGATAGCATGCCCGCTCCGTTTGATAATCCCGGCAAGGTCAAGATTGCCCTGGTGCGATACCTTTCGACGGGTGACTTCTTCCAGTCCTATCTTTCCGGCGTCGAGGCGCAGGCAAAGGCGCTTGGCGTCGATCTTCGCGTGCTGGACAGCCGGCAGGATGCTGCCTTGCAGTCCGACATGGTTGACCAGGCGATTGCCCTCGGTGTCAATGGGATCATCATCCAGCACGGCCTGACGGAGTCCATGAAGGATGCTGCGCAACGCGCCGTGGACGCGGGGATCAAGGTCGTCGCGTTCGACGTGAATGTCGGCAACGACAAGATACCGCAAATCGAACAGTCCGATCGCGACCTTGCCCGGCTGGCCCTGGAGCAGGCCGTCAAGGACAATGGCGACAGCTGGAAAGCCGGTTATGTCTATGTCGCAGGGATCGCGCCTCTCGACCGTCGCGACGAGACCTGGAAGGAATTCAAGAAGAAATATTCCGGCATTCATGAAGCCGCCATGTTCGGAACGATGGACAATCCGATCGCCAATTCAGTAGCCAATCAGGCGCGCTCGGTCATCTCCGCCAATCCGGACATTACCGTGATGTTTGCGCCCTATGACGAGTTCGCCAAGGGCGTGAAAATTGCCGTTGACGAGGCCGGGCTTTCCTCCAGTGTCAAAATCTACTCGGCAGATATTTCGACATCAGACATCGCGGCAATGCGTGAACCGGCCAGTGCCTGGACAGCGACCGCTGCGACCAATCCGGCCGTTGTCGGCCAGGTTTCGGTGCGCGCGCTGGCCATGCTGCTTGCCGGTCAGGATCCCGGTCACAACGTCATTGTGCCCCCGACACTGATCACACAAAGCCAGCTCAACAGCGCCGATATCAAGAACATGGAAGAACTGGCGGCCAAATTGCCGCAATTCGCCCATGCGGATGTCGCGGTGCCGGCATGGATGCCGCTTCCCAAGGGGAAATAACAAACGAAAAAGGCGGCCCGAAAGGCCGCCTTTTTGTTGTGTACCAGCACGTCCCGATCAGCGCAGAGCCGCTGCGATATTCCCGCCATCAACGGTCGTCACATCGGCAGTTGTCCGCTCCGCCAGTGCATGGTGCAAAAACGCCTGAGCTACGTCATCGGCGGTGACTTCCAGCCCGAGCAAATTGCCCGCCATGTATTCGCTGGTCGAAAGCCCGCGGGACGCCGAACGGTTCGCAATCATCTCGTCGTTCAACAGGCCGGACCGGATGCGGTCTGCATTGACCGCGTTGGAGCGTATGCCGTCTGCACCATGTTCCAAGGCATACTGGCGCGACAGGAAGAGGGTCGCAGCCTTGGGCAGGCCATAGGCACCAAATTTGGCACCCGGATTGACCGCCTGCTTGCTGGCATTGAACAGAAGAGCGCCGCCGGTCCGCTGTTGTTTCATGATGCGTACGGCACATTGCGCCACGGTCTGGTGCGCGAAAAAGTTGAGTTCGAAACTCTTGCGCAGCAAATCGTCGTCAAGGGTTGCAATCGGGCTTTCCCATGCGGCCCCCGCATTGGAAACAACGATATCGACGCCGCCATAGGCAGCAACGACAGCCTCGAACGCCGCACGGACGGACGCGGGATCAGTCACATCGCAGGCCAGGCCGATGGAATCATTGCCGGCGGACCGGGCAACGGCCTCCGCCTTGGCCGCGTCGAGATCCAGCACGGCAACGTGAGCGCCCTGCAGGGCGAACAGCCTGGCCGTCGCGGCCCCGATGGCACCCGCCCCACCCGTCACCAAGGCCACCTGGCCCGTGAGCGGCTTTGCCTTCGCGCTGGCAAGCTTGGCCTGCTCCAGCGACCAGTATTCCAGGTCAAACAGATCGGGCCGGCTCACCGGTTCGAACCGCCCGATGGACTCCGCATCCCGCGCTGCCTCGATCCACATCTCACCGACATCCGCGGCAATTCTGGCATCCTTGAGCGTACGGCCGTGTCCGAACATGCCGAGGCCTGGCACCAGCGTCAGCCGGGGCATCGGATCGAGCATGATCCGCTTTCCGCTGCTGCGCTTATCATTCGTTGTGAAATAGTCGGTATAATCCGCCATATAAGCCGCAACGGCGCGTTCCACCGCCGCCTTGAACGCATCGAGATCACCGCCATCAGGCGCTGGCAGCACCATCGGACCCGTCTTGATCCGTATGGACAAGTCAGGGGTCGACACGCCGCGCTGCGCCATCTCGTGAACAGTAGTCGCATTGACAAACTCGAGGATCGCCGGCGACGAGCGGAATTCGCTGACCATGCGATCAAACTTGCCTTCGCCCCGATTGACGGCGACGGCACCGCGCACGATAGCAGCGATATCACCGGGTTTGGCCAGCGTTTTCGGCAATGCCGCCGGTGTGAACGGGTTCCGCCCCTTGTCGCGTACATAGGTCTCGACGAGCGAGACATAATGAATCATGCGGTCGTAGGCTTCCCGAGCCGTCGCGCCAAACGTGAAAATGCCGTGCTTGTCGAGAATGAGACCGTCAACGGTGGGATCCGCGTCAAAAACCTCGGCCGCCCGCTTTGCCAGATCAAAACCGGGCATCACATAGGGCACGAAGCCCATTTTGCTGCCAAAGATTTTCTCACTGAGGGCCCGGCTCTCCGCCTGGTCAGCGATAGCGAGAATTGCCGTCGAGTGGGTGTGATCCACAAATTTATGCGGGATGAAGGCATGCAGCAGCGCCTCCACCGAAGGATTTGGCGAAGCCGGATCAATCAGATTTGCCCGTTGCAGGGTGACCATATCCTCGTCCGACAATTTGCTCAGCTTGCGGGCCTTGAGCAGAGGGGCGATCTTGACGGCCGGCAGGCCGGCGGGCTCGATGACACCCATGTCCCAGCCGCTCCCCTTCACGCAGAGCACATCCCACTCGTCACCAATCAGATCCTTGACCGTGGTTTTGACGGAGGTGTTTCCGCCGCCGTGCAACACCAGCTGCGGCACGCTGCCGAGAAGCCGCGTGGTATAGGTTCTCAATGCGAGATCGCGGTTGATACCCTTGGCGGCATAGACCGCCACCATGTCTTCCGCCTCTTTGTCATTCCACAAATTTTTCATGCGAACTCCTCCCGTCCGGCAAATGGTCTCACGGCCTGGCAACGGGCCAGGCGATCCGCCAATGTTTCCAACTGTTGCTATGTTTGTTTGAGCCCGACGCCCTTGGCGCGCTTGAGCAGGCGTTTCGCCATGGATGCCGTGATCATGAGATGGGACGCGAACCCGCCCTTGATTGCTGCCACAAGCGGTTCGAACTTGCTGTCCTCCTGAACCACCAGCATCCTCTTGGGAATTTTCCGGATGGAATCGAGATCCGCAGAAATACAGCGCCGGTTATGGGCGCAGTCCAGCCACTGCCCGTCCACGTCAATCAGTTGCCCGGCAATCACACCCGCAGCGCCGGCCTGCCCGAGTGCATGCATTTCCGCCGCGGTGATCGCGCCGCATTTCACCAGATGGCTGTCATCTTCGATGCCGCCCACGGAATAAAGCGCCAATTGACAGTCCGTGATTGCCAACAACTGCTCCCGGACAACCGGCTCCCGGCGCAGCTCCTCAGCAAGACGTTCAGAGCTGAGCACGAGCGGTGCGTAAAGGTTGATGCCTTCCGCGTTCAACCGGCGGGCAATTTCAGTCGTGCATTGATCCGGGCGATAGGAATACGGCGCCCCGAGATTGCCGCAGAGCTGCACGACCGCCACCCCCTGCAGGTCTGCGTAAGGCATGACGTCGGCGATATGATAGACAGTCCGCCCCCAGGCCACGCCGACACGATCACCTTTGTTGATCAACTCAATGAACGCAGCCGCTGCAACGACGGGCATTTCAACCGATGGATTGAAAGCCTGCCGGTCTTCAGGAATGATCCAAACGGTTTCAAGGCCAAGGGCATCCTCGGTTTCGCGCGCAAGAACGTCATCGGAAAACAATTCCGTCGATGTGGAGATGGTGACAATGCCGATTTCGCGCGCACGGCGCAGATACATCGCCACGGACGCACGGGAAATATCGAGATGCTTGGCCACTTCGTCTTGCCGCAAACCATGGGTATAATAGAGCCAGGCGGCCTTATGGATTATCTGATCGGCGGACCGGACAGGCATTGAAGTTCCTCACAAAATATCGCTGATTAGACAATATTCATGTGATCTGACAAAAGTCAAATAGCGGATCATCTGCTGTCTGCGTTGCGAGCGTTTCTCTCCGCAGTTTTATGGGAAAGTCGCGTTGCCACCCTCGCCCCCCGGGGTGGCAAATCAATGCGTGAGCGCCTCAGGCGAGCTTTGGTATGGCGTTGAGGAGCGCGCGCGTATAGGCCTCCTGCGGCGCGTCGAATATCTCCTCGGCCGTCCCCACTTCGATGATCTTGCCGCGATACATCACGGCAACCCGGTCGCAGAGATGACGCACGACGGAAAGGTCATGACTGATGAACAGCAGCGTCAGGCCCAATTCCTTGCGCAGTTGCAAAAGAAGGTTGAGAATCTGCGCCTGAATAGAAACGTCGAGCGATGCCACCGGTTCGTCGCAGACAATGACGTCTGGGCGCATGGCCAGCGCGCGGGCGATGGCGATACGCTGGCGCTGACCGCCTGAGAACTGATGCGGATAGCGATCCGCAAATGCCGGATCGAGCGAGACAGCCTTCAGCCATTCCGTCACATACGAACGGGCTTCGGCCTTGCTGGTCAGACCATGCGCTATCGGTCCTTCCGCGATGGACTGTCCAATGGTGCGGCGCGGGTCAAGTGACGCAAAGGGATCCTGAAAGATCATCTGGACATTGGTGGTCAGCTTTCTCGGCTGCGGGCCGGCGGACATCACCGGGCTGTTGTTCAGCGTTACCCTGCCTTCCGTCGGCTGATAGATGCCGCAGACAATACGTCCGAGCGTTGATTTGCCCGAACCGGATTCCCCGACCAATCCAAGCGCCTCTCCCTTTGCGATGGTCAGATCAACGTTTTCAACGGCAAGCACTGGCTTCTTTGATTTGAGCAGACCGGCCCGTTCACCCAGCCGCGCCCAGAAACCACGTTTCTGTTCAAATACTTTGACGAGCCCATCCATCGCCACGAAGGACGGATCGGCCATCGTCGCGGCAACGGGATGCGCAGCGCTTTCGCTGTCATTGTCATTGGCGCCAGCACCCAACCGCCGACCGGGCTTTGACCGCGATGGCAATGCATCAAGCAGAGATTGCGTATAGGGATGGCTTGGCGTGCGCAGGACCTCGGAGGCAAGGCCCGTTTCCACGATCTTGCCCGCTTTCATCACGGCGATGCGCTTCGAGATGGAAGCCACGGTTGCCAGGTCATGACTGATCCAAATCATGGAAATGCCAAGCTCGGCAACCAGCGACTTTACTTCAACGAGAATTTCCGCCTGGACCGACACGTCAAGCGCCGTGGTTGGTTCGTCGGCAATGACAATTTTGGGCCGGTGCAGCAATGCAATGGCTATGGCAACGCGTTGGCGCATGCCGCCGGAGAACTGGTGGGGATAAAAATCCACCTTCTGTTCAGGATCGACAATGCGAACCTTTCGCAGCGCCTCGACAGCACGAAGGCGCGCATCGGCGTCTGAAATCCGTTCATGCGCCTGCAGCGCCAGGGTCATCTGATCCAATACGGTCAGGACCGGATTGAGTGTCATCATCGGGTCCTGGAAGACCATGGCAATGTCCCTGCCACGGATCTTGCGCAATTCCGGCTCGCTGAGGCCAACAAGCTCGCGACCGTCAAGTTTGATCGAACCGCTGACAATGCGGCCTGGCTTGTCGATGAGACCTATCAGCGAAAAGCCGGTAATGGACTTGCCCGAGCCCGACTCGCCCACCAGTCCCAGAATCTCGCCCTTTTCCAGATGGAGCGAGATGCCGTCGACTGATTTCACGATTCCCGTCCGCGCCTCGAAATAGGTGCAAAGATCAGTCACTTCGAGAAGGGGAGCGGTCATCGTTTCAACCTCGGATTGAGCTGACTCCGCACCTGATCACCGACAAGATTGATCGCCATGATAAGCATGATGAGAGCCACGCCCGGATAGATGGAAATCCAATATCGGCCGGAGAGAAGATACTGGAAGCCGCCGGAAATCAGCATGCCAAGCGATGGTTCGGTGGGCGGCAGACCGACCCCGAGAAATGACAGGGTTGCTTCCAGCGAAATGGCGCTCGCCACCTGAACGGTCGCCACGACGATAAGCGGCGGCAGCGCATTGGGCAGGATATGCCGTGTCACCACAAACCAGCCGCTCATGGGTACGGACAGAGCCGCCTCGACATAGTCCTTGTTCCGTTCAACGGCTGCCGCGCCATGGGCAGTACGCACGAAATAGGCGTATTGCGAAAAGACCAGTGCGACGATCAGCTGCCCCTTGCCCTGGCCGAGGAGCGCCGCCACCACGAAAGCGAGCAGGATCGCCGGGAACGAAAGCTGCAGATCCACCAGCCGCATCACGAGCGCTTCAAAACGGCCGCCCACGTAGGCGGCGGTACAGCCGACCAGCGCGCCGATCGAAAAGGCTATCGCGCCCGCGAGGAGGCCCATCTCCAGCGAAATGCGCAGGCCGTAGAGGATGGCGGAAAAGAGATCGCGGCCTTGGCTGTCGGTTCCCAGAATGTGGGTATATCCGCCGGTGCCGATATATCCCGGTGCCCTGCGTGCATCGCGCATCACAAGGCTTGAAAGATCGTAGGGGTCCTGCGGCGCAATCAGCGGCGCGAAAACAGCCAGCACAATGACAACGAGCAGTATGACGGCAGCGATGACAGCGACGGGATGACGGACAAAGTCTGCCCAGAAATCGGATGAGCTACGGGCTTTTTCAACGGATAGGGTCATTTGCCACCCCCATGGCGCATGCGCGGATCGAGGACGGCATAGGCCAGATCTACAACCAGGTTGATCGTAATGAACATGAGCGAAACCAGCATGAGATAGGCCACCATCACCGGCCGGTCCAGCGACGTGATACTGTCAATGATCAGCTTTCCGAGACCCGGCCACGAATAGATCGTCTCGGTCACGACGGCGAAGGCAATGGTCGAGCCCAGTTCCAGTCCGAATACGGTAACGAGCGGAATGGAAATCAACCGCAGCACGTGCCGGCGCAGGATCGTCCACTCATGGATACCTGCCGCCCGGGCAAACTTGATCGTATCGGTCAGCATCACTTCCCGCGTGCCAGAGGCCGCCAGCCGTATCATCATCGACATCTTGAACAGGGACAGGTTGACGGCCGGCAGGATGAGGTGGCGCATGCCATCGAACGTCAGAAAACTGAGGGGAACGCCGAAAACAGAAACCGTCTCGCCGCGGCCGCCTGCCGGCAGGATGCCCAGTTGCACGGCAAAGACCATGATGAGCATGAGCCCGATCCAGAAGGTGGGAACCGAGAAGCCGAGAATGGACAGGGCCATGATCACCTTCGCGGTCCAGCTTTCCGGTTTGTACCCCGCATATATTCCAAGTGGTATGCCGATGAGGCTTGCCAGAAGAACAGCGATAACCGCGAGCTCCATTGTCGCGGGGAAGCGCGAGGCAATCAGCTGGGAAACCGGCATGTTGTAGACGAATGAACGGCCCAGATCGCCGTGCAGAAGGTTGCTTGCGAAGTGCAGATACTGCTGCCAGATGGGCAGATCGAGGCCATACTGCGCAATGACGCGATTGCGGATATCCTGGGTTGCATCCGGAGAAATCAGCACGTCGACCGGGTTTCCGATGACAAACACACCCAGAAAAACCAGCAATGACATGACGAGCATGACCAGTGCCGCCTGCCATAATCGCCTGACAATGAACGCAACCATTCGCTCAACCTTCCCCTGCACATTCGTGCTTGTATGAATTGGCTGTCACCGGCGGGCTTTCCTGCATCCGCCGGTGACAACAATCAATGCCAGCCGTTTTCCAGCTCTTCCCGTGTTTCCCCGACGGCAACATCCCAAATCGCCAGCATGTCCGCATCGGGCCGTTCGAACAGTCCGTGGTAGTTGCCCTCGCCCTGAGAAAGCCGTGCCCGCTTGCCGCCGGCGCCGACGCGGGCTAACGCGCCAAAATCAACGCGTTCCTGTGCATGGTCTGGCTGGGCGACACCCGGAAGGCGCGTCCAGGGAAAATTTTCCATCCAGGAGGCATGCGACGCGCGATTGTCGATTTCGAGAACCGTGCCCATGGTCTTGGGTGCACGCCACCAATCGTGCATTTTCACACTGGCATCGCGATTGCGATTGAGCCATTCGGAAACAACCGTCGCCGCCGGCGTGTTGCCCCCATGGCCGTTGACAATGAGGATACGGCGGAAACCGCCATGATAGAGGCTATCAAGGACGTCCTCGATCACACCGACATAGGTGCGCAGGCTCAGCGATACGGTTCCCGGAAAATCGGCAAAACTTGAAGCAAGCCCATAGGGCAAGACCGGGAAAACCGGAACGCCAAGCGGCTCTGCTGCATCGACCGATACTTTTTCCGCCAGGATCATGTCGGTCGCGAGACTCAGCCGCGCGTGTTGCTCCACGCTGCCAATGGGCAGGATGCACCGGTCATCCCTGCGGATGCGTTCCTCAACCTGACTCCAGTTCATCGCACTTATGCGCATGCCACTTACCTCTGCTGATTTCGTCCCCAAGCATAAACACAAGGATCATGTGCATACAAGTTCCAAATGGTACAAAAATTACGTTTGACATACAGCAATAGCAAGATATTTTGTCCCTAATGGAACTTAATGGCGAGGAGCGCGCATGCAGAACCTGATTGATATCGCGCTGCTGGAGGGCCGTGCCGGACGAACGACAGCGCCGAATGAGAGTATTGCGGAAAGCGATATTCTTTACGCAAAGCTGTGGTCGAACCCCTGCTGGCTTTCCTTCCGCATCAACTATCTGGCACTGCACTACAACAACCCCGTATACGGCACGATCAATGCGGATCATGACCTGCTTCGCCCCGAATTCGTCGTGCTCTATTCGCTGTTTCTGCGGGACCGCACCACGCTTTCGGAAGTGGTGGCCGGTTCCGGTTTTCCAAAGAACACGTTGAGCCGCGCAACCAAGAAGCTCGATCGCCTCAAGCTGGTCCGGCGCGAGGAGGATCTGGGAGATCTTCGCCGCGTCGTCCTGTGCCTGACGCAGGAGGGCCGGGCGATTGTCGAAGCCAAGATGGCGCCCATGATCGACCGGGAACGCATGATGCTGGAGGCACTCAGCCCCGCCGAACGCATGATGCTGTCTGACATCCTCGCCAAAATGGTCATCGCATCGCGCGGCTGGCCCGACACAATTTCTTCCGACGCAACCGCATTCGAAGAATAAAAAAGCAACCTCTGGAATAGGGAACAACAATGCAAAGAAGACTGAGAGCCCTCTTATTGGGAACCGCACTCCTGCTGGGCACGGGCCATGCCATCGCCGCAGACCTTGTCATGGCGATCAAGGCCGGGCCGGCCTCGATGGATCCACATTTCACCGCCACCGCAGCCAACGCGGAAGCAACCAAACATATTTTCGACACGCTCATCCGCTCGGGCAACAATCTCGAGCTGGAGCCGTCGCTTGCGCTCAGCTGGACAGCCATCGACCAGACGACCTGGGAATTCAAACTGCGTCAGGGCGTCAAGTTTCACGATGGATCAGATTTCACGGCGGAAGATGTGAAATTCTCCATCGAACGCATTCCTCATGTCACCGGCCCCAACCCCGCGACAATCTTCGTGCGCCGGGTCAAATCGGTTGAGGTGGTCGATCCATTCACCGTGCGTGTCAAGACAGAAGGCCCCGCGCCCACTCTGCCGAATGATTTTGTGCGTCTGTTCATCACCTCGCACACGGCAGCCGCCAATTACTCAACGCAGGAAACAGCGGCCGAAGGTTTCAATTCGGGCAAGGCAACCATCGGTACCGGCCCTTACAAGTTCGTTTCCTGGGCTCCGACACAGGATCTGGTTCTCCAGCGCTTCGACGGCTATTGGGGCGGAGCACAGCCCTGGGATCGCGTCATCCGCAAGGAAATCCCCAACGATGCAGCGCGCGTTGCACAGTTGAAGGCAGGACAGGTCGATGTGATTTCGAAAGTGCCCGCCGCGGATGTGCCGGTGCTTGAGCGGGATGCATCGCTTGCCGTGGTCAAGAACGAGAGCATCTATATCAGCTATCTCGAATTCGATTTCCGCGAGAAAAGCCCGCAGGTCTTTGACAAGAGCGGCGCGAAGCTCGACAAGAATCCCCTGCTCGACCCGCGTGTGCGCGAAGCCATCGATCTCGCACTCGACCGCCAAACCATCGTCGAATTCGCCCTGGAGGGCATGGCTGTCGTGCCAACCCAGTTGGTCACATCGAATATCTTCGGCTATGACAAATCACTCCAGGCACCGGCCTTCGATCTGAAGCGCGCCAAGGAATTGCTGAAGGATGCGGGTTATCCCAACGGCTTCAAGATCACGCTCAGCTATGCCAATGATCGCATGCCAAACGAGCTTGGGCCGACAGTCGCGCAGATGCTAGCTGCAATCGGCATCACAGCCGATGTTAATGGCGTGCCTGCGACTGTATTCAATCCGGCAAAGACCCGGGGCGAGTATTCACTCTATATGGCCAGTTGGGGCACGTTGACAGGCGAAGCAAATTACATGCTCTCGTCGCTGATGCACGCCCACGACACCGCAAAATCGCTGGGCGCATTCAATGTCCGCGGTTATGCCAATCCGCAGATGGACAAGCTGATTGAAGACGCCGGAGCCGAGATGGATACGGACAAGCGCCGCGTCCTTCTGGAAAAGGCCAACAATCTCGTCGCAACGGACCGCCCTGACCTGCCTCTCGCAACCCAGCTCAGCGCCTGGGCCGTGAAGAAGGCCAAGGTCGTCCTGACACCCCGGGCGGACGAAGACACGCTGGCGATGAATATCCGTCCGGCGCAGCAATAAGCATCGACGTGAAAGGGCCGGATACTGATCCGGCCCTTTTGTTGTTTCACACGCAGGAAAGACAGATATGACGAACATAGCTCTGGCCATTCACGGCGGTTGCGGCGTGATGGCCAAACTTGATCTGAGCGAGGCTGAGTGGGCCGGCGCCCGCGCCGATCTGGCATCGGCACTGAAAGCCGGTTGGGCAATTCTGAGTTCCGGCGGCTCCTCGCTCGATGCGGTGGAAGCTGCGGTGGTGGTGATGGAGGACAGCCCTCATTTCAATGCAGGGTATGGCGCCGCGCTTAACGAACACGGTATCCATGAACTGGATGCATCCATCATGGACGGCTCCAGCCTGGCTGCCGGTGCGGTCTGCGCCAGCAAGGCTATCCGCAATCCCATCAAGGCTGCGCGCGCGGTCATGGAAAAGGGAGATGCGGTTCTCCTGAATGGACCGGCGGCCGATCGCTTCGCTGAAGTGGCTGGACTGGCCACGGAACCCCAAGCCTATTTCACGACCGAACGCCGCCTCATCGCTCTTGCCGCCATGAAAGCCCATGAGGCCCGGGGCACGTCCGCGCTGGCGAAGGAGGCTGAGAAACACGGCACGGTCGGCGCGGTTGCGCTTGATGCCGCCGGTCATCTCGCAGCTGCGACCTCAACGGGCGGCTACAACAACAAGCCTGATGGCCGTATCGGCGATTCTCCGATCATTGGCGCAGGAACCTATGCGCGGGATGGCATCTGTGCCGTATCCGGTACCGGCAAGGGTGAAGTATTCATCCGCCATGTCGTCGGTCACGAGATCGCAAGCCGGATGGCCTATCTCGGCGAAGACCTCAAGACAGCTTCGGACAAGGTCATCCACGAAGACCTCAAACGGCACAATGCAGGTGCCGGGCTGGTTGCCATAGGTGCCGACGGCTCCATCGTCGCACCGTATAATACCGATGGCATGTTCCGCGGCTGGGTTACCAGCAACGGTGATGTCTTTGTCGGCACGCACGACAAAGTTCTCCAGCTCCCAGGTCTTCCACGCTAAGACCTGGGCGGCATGGTTGACGGCACCTTATGGTTAAAATCGGGATTCAGTCTTTCTTGGTAATTTCCTGTTAGCAATTGCAGCAGTGAAACCGATTGGCCTCGTTCGCGCCATCGACAATTATTTCGAGTACGGGTGCCTATGCGTGTTTCGTGTGTGCTGACAATCATGTTTTCGTGCCTCGTGCTGACGAACTGCCAATCCAGTTCAGGCGTGGACGATGTGCTGGCGCAACGGCCTTCGCAGGAAATGACCAGTTCGGTGGTCCGGCCAAGCCGTTCGGTGACACGTGTCGCCATGGCAACCGTCCCCCCCTCGCCGGTACCCCAGCAGGAAATTCTGGCATGGGCCGGACCCGTCCCGGAATCGGCAGCGATACTGCCTCCGGCACCATCCCCTGTTATGGCCGCTCCAACGGAAAGGCCGGTCCCCCAGCCTGC
The DNA here is from genome assembly GCF_044760925.1 of Phyllobacterium sp. NPDC097923. Classification (NCBI taxonomy): domain Bacteria; kingdom Pseudomonadati; phylum Pseudomonadota; class Alphaproteobacteria; order Hyphomicrobiales; family Phyllobacteriaceae; genus Phyllobacterium; species Phyllobacterium sp. NPDC097923. The sequence goes on from NZ_JBIWBL010000004.1 coordinate 128,866, forward strand.
CCCCGCGGATCCGATGGTCAAGGCTGCACCGCAGGCCCGAATGCAGATCTACAGCCGCCGTTTCCGCGATGCCAAACCCATTAATTTTGGGCCGGCATCGCCGAAGAAACTCGCCGTGCACGGGGTTGACGTTTCGCGCTGGCAGGGTGACGTGGATTGGGCGAACCTGCGTATGCAAGGCGCCAATTTCGCCTATATCAAAGCTACCGACGGCGGCGATCATATCGACCCGATGTTCAAGACCAACTGGCGCAAGGCCAAGGAAGCCGGTCTGAAGCGGGGCGCCTATCACTTCTTCTACTGGTGCCGCACGGCGGGCGAGCAGGCTGACTGGTTTATCCGCAATGTTCCCCGGGAACCCGGTGCGCTTCCACCTGCGATAGATGTGGAATGGAATGGCGAATCGAGCTGCAAGCGGCGCCCTTCCCGCGCGCAGGTGCTGGAAAAGATGCAGGTCTTCATGGACAAGCTGGAGAAACATTATGGCCAGCGGCCGATCATCTACACCGCCCCGGATTTCTATCGGGACAATCTGAGGGGCGAGCTTGCCGATTATCCCTTCTGGTTGCGCGCGGTCGCCGCTCATCCCTCCAAGGTTTATCCCGGCCGGCGCTGGCTGTTCTGGCAATACTCCGGTTCGGGCCTTTCCCATGGCGTCAGCGGCCGAATTGACCTCAACGTGTTCCACGGCAGTGAGGAGGAATGGCACAACTGGGTGACGGCCCGGGCCGGTTAAGCCCACGCAAGCGCGACGCCAATTACATGCAATTTGCGTCCAGGGTTTAACCTAATTCTGACGAATGGCCGCTATTCAAGGTGTTCCATTCTGAAGGGGGAAAACAATGGCGTGGAGACTTATGCTGGCAAGTGCCGTACTTGCCATGACACGGACGGTACCGAACGTTTTCACTGGACCGCGCAGCTCTGGTCTCGTATCGGACAACGCCCTCGAAATGCAGTTGAACCCCGCTCCCATCAATCCCGATTGGATATTGGACAGTAACCCGCAGGCGCGCGCACGCGAACAATCCGCGAGCTCCGACAGAGCAGCCTACACCGCGATATGGGATTGCACGGCCGGAACCTTCCGCTGGTATTTCGGTTGGGACGAAACCGTTTATATTCTCGAAGGTGAAGTACACGTCACGGACGCCGAAGGGCTCACCCGTACCTTGCGTGCGGGAGACATAGCCTACTTTACCGGAGGAACCTGGGCGACCTGGAAAATAGACCGCTATCTGAAGAAGGTCGCGTTCATGCGCCGTACCCTGCCGGCACCGGCATCATTCATCTATCGCGCCAGTGATGCCGCCCGCAGGCGCTGGGGCCGCACCAAAGGCGGCGCGCTGCAATGAGGCAGCCCCTTCCAGCCAAGATTTCCCGATCTATCGCAGCTTGAGATTCTCCCGGGTCAGTTGATCGACGGAGGTGCAGCCCATGAGCTTCATTCCCCGCTCTAACTCGATCTTGAGCTGATCCAGCGCGCGGTCGACGCCAGCCTGACCGGCCGCGGCAAGGGGATAAAGATAATAACGTCCGATCCCGACCGCCTTGGCGCCCATGGACAAGGCCTTGAGCACGTGCGTCCCGCGCTGGATTCCGCCGTCCATGATCACATCGATTTTGTCGCCCACGGCATCAACGATCTCAGCCAGTTGGTCGAATGCGGCGCGCGATCCATCGAGCTGTCTGCCGCCATGATTGGAGATAATGATACCCGTGCAGCCGATATCGACTGCACGCCTGGCATCCGCCACCGACATGATGCCCTTCAGGCAGAACTGCCCTGACCAGTGCTGCACCATCTCGGCCACATCATCCCAGGTCATCGAGGGATCCAGCATCTCCGTGAAATACCGGCTGATCGACATGGCGCCGCTGCCCATGTCCACGTGTTCTTCCAGTTGCGGCAGGCTGAAGCGTTCATGCGTGAGATAATTCAGTGCCCATTGCGGCTTGATGGCAAATTGCAGCATGCCGGCAAGATTGAGCCTGAACGGAATGGAAAAGCCGGTGCGCAAATCACGCTCGCGGTTACCCCCGGTAATACTGTCGACGGTCAGCATCATCACCTCGACGCCAGCGTCCTTGGCCCTCTGCATCATCGCCCGGTTCAGGCCGCGGTCCTTGTGAAAGTAGAATTGATAGACCTGCGGGCCGCTATAGGACTTGCGCAGTTTCTCAAGGCTGACTGTACCAAGCGATGAAACACCGAACATCGTTCCATGCCTTGCCGCTGCGGCTGCAACCGCATGCTCTCCCTGATGGTGAAACAGCCGCTGCAAGGCTGTCGGGGAGCAGTAGAAGGGCACGGCAAGCTTTTGTCCCATGACGACAACGGATGTATCGACACTCTTTACCCCGCGCAGCACATTGGGAATGAGATCGCAATGGTCGAAACTTTCCGTATTCCGGCGATAGGTGACTTCATCATCCGCTGCCCCGTCGATATAGTCGAAAATTGGCCCCGGCAGCCGCCGTTTGGCCAAAGTCCTGAAATCGTGGAAATTGTGGCAATCGCTCAGACGCATCATTCAACCCTTGTTTGATTCACGCCTGAGAATAGGCGGGAATTGCTGCGGATGCACTAAGTGTGGCGACAAGACATCATTTTCCAACAGGTATAAGGCCGAGCTTTCATTCCCTTGAAGAGAACTTGACGATAACTTTGCCGACACGGCGATCGATGTAGAGCCTCGGCCATATTGCCCCCATGCGTCATTTGTGGCGGCAATATCACTCAGCGTAAAATCTTATGTCTGCCCGGTCGCACTCAACGCCACCGCGAAGACGCCCGAAAAAGCTCGAACCCGAATAATATTCTTCATCTGAATGATCTCTTCTGCTGTCTTCGTCCTTCTGCCAGCAATAGTCGGACTTGCAATCTGTCGAAAAATGGGCTGCCTACACTGAAAATGGAATAAGGAGCGATCCCTTGCAGCGCACTTTTCTCCGGTTGGTCGGTTCCTGCTTGCGGTCGGCGCTTCTTTCCACGGAGACAAGGGGAAATTACTTCCGGTTCACGATTTTTCAAAAGATTTATCTGTCAGTTATATTATCAATAAAGTTCTTGATCTTGGCGTTATATGATATCGTCACACCTGTGATGGGCAGAGGACGGGGGTTCAAAGCAAAAGCAAGTTAGAGTTGCGGGCTTTTCTTTTATGGAAGCTTAGGCTATTCCGCCGTCCATGACTGAAAGGTCAATTGCAGCTACCGCGCACAATCAGCCGATAGACAGTGCTCGCTGAAGAGGCAGCACGGTGTTTTCTGCGGGCATAAGCCCGGCGATGCTCGACCTACGACGAGAGAGTTTGGAAATGGACCATGGTGTTGACGGTGCCGGACGCGACAGGGGCGCGGCGGAAAATTCAAGTAACCAGCCTGTAGCAAGGACTGGCTTCGGAAGTATTGATGCGATTGTAAAAAACGCCTCCGACTCCGGGACGATTGCACGCCCGCAGATTTTGACGGGTGCTGACTTTGCGCAGGAAGGGCGCCCGGGTGAACGGCTCGACCGCTTCTTCGAGGAGCTTGCACAAACCTATGATGCGTCACCTGCAGTTATCTCCGAAGGACGCGTCTGGACCTATCGCGAGCTGAACAGGCGCGCCAATCAGTTCGCCCGTCTCCTGGCGGATCGGGGCGTGCAGCCCGGCGACCGGGTCGGACTCCTGCTCGACCGTTCCGCCGAGACCTACGTTGCATTGCTGGCCGTGATGAAGGCCGGTGCGGCGTTTGTTCCGCTCGCCACCGCCTTTCCCGAAGAGCGGATGAAGCTCATCATCGAAGATGCCAATGTCGGACTGATCATCACCATTGCGGCCTATTCTTCCCGGGTCGAGCCGTTGCCTGTTCCCCATGTGCTGATCGACGGGGCTGCAACCGAAATCACCGCAAAGCCCGACAAGCCGTTGCCGTTGAATCCTGCAGCCTCCGTGGCCGAGGACATCTGCTATATCCTCTATACCTCGGGCACTACAGGCCGGCCCAAGGGCGTGGCCATCACGCATCAGAGCATCTGCAATTTCGTCCGGGTCGCCGCCGCATCCTACGGCTATCGGCCGGGCGACCGCGTCTATCAGGGTATGACCATCGCCTTCGACTTCTCTGCGGAAGAGATCTGGGTGCCTTTCGCCGCCGGTGCAACGGTGGTGCCCGCGCCGGGACCGCTGACACTGGTTGGCGAGGAACTCGCGGATTTTCTCCGGGCGAATGATGTGACATGCATGGCCTGCAGCCCGACCCTGCTTTCCTCCATCGAGAGCGATGTGCCAAGTCTGCGGGCGCTGCTGGTGGGCGGCGAGGCATGCTCGCACAACCTTGTGGTGCGCTGGTCGAAACCCGGACGGCAAATCCTCAACACCTATGGCCCCACCGAAGCCACCGTTACCGCCACGATGGGCCTGCTCACACCCGACAGGCCCGTGACCATCGGCGCGCCGCTGCCCACTTACTCCATTGTCGTGATCGATCCTTCCGTCTCGGCACTGACCGAGCCCGGTGAGCTTGGCGAAATCGGCATTGCCGGCATCGGTCTTGCGGTGGGCTATCTCAACCGGCCGGACCTGACGGAACAGAAATTCATTCCCGATTTTCTCGACCTGCCGAACAATCCTTCAAAGCGCATCTACCGGACGGGTGATCTTGGCCGGATCAATGACGATGGCGAGATTGAGTATCACGGGCGCATCGACACCCAGGTCAAAATCCGCGGCTACCGCATCGAACTCGGAGAAATCGAAACCGTGCTGCTGGAGCAGCCCGCAATCGCACAGGCCGCCGTCACGACCTGGGAAATTGAACCCGGCCGTGTCGAACTCGTTGCCTATTATGCTCCCAAGAGCGGCATGCCGCCGATCTCCCGCGCCGACATTGCCGGAGAGCTCAAACGGCGCCTGCCCGATTACATGGTGCCATCCTATCTGGAAGAGCTGGCCGCCATCCCGATGACCGTCTCGAACAAGGTGGACTCGCGCCAGCTTCCCAAGCCGACAAGCGTGCGTTTGTCGGCCGAACGAACCATCACCCCGCCCAGCAATGATGACGAACGCTTTTTGGCCGGCGTGCTGGCCGAAGTGCTGAAGTTCGACGAGGTATCCGTTGAGGACAACTTCTTCGACGATCTCGGCGCCAACTCTCTACTGATGGCCCGTTTCTGCGCGCGCGTTCGCACCCGGAAAGAATGGGCGACGACATCCATGCGGGATATCTATCTCTATCCCACCGTTGCCCGCCTTGCGCAGCATCTGCGCATACCCGAGGAAATGGCGACCGCCGCCAACGAGCGCGTTCTTACGCACCGGGCGTCGAACATTGCCTATTGGACCTGCGGAGCGGCGCAGCTGCTTTTCTACGGTCTCTATAGCTACTTTGGACTGTGGGCACTGGACCGCGGACTCAACTGGACCTACGACAAGCTCGACGAGCCGCTGCAACTCTATCTGCGTTGTGTCCTGCTTTCGGGTGGCATCTTCTTTGGAATGTCAGGCGTTGCCATTGTTGCAAAATGGGTGCTTGTGGGGCGCTGGAAACCGGAAGTCTTCCCCATCTGGGGCTGGCGCTATTATCGTTTCTGGGTTCTGCAGACGTTGATCCGCACAGCCCCCGTTGTGCTGTTCCGCGGCAGCCCGCTCTATAATCTTTATCTGCGGCTCCTTGGAGCCAAGCTCGGACGAAACGCAGTCATTGAGTGCCGCACCGTTCCAGTGTGCACAGACCTCATATCCATCGGTGACAATGCGATACTGCGCAAGGAATCGATGATCCTTGGCTATCGAGCCCAAGCCGGCTATATCCAAACGGGATCGCTGACCATCGGTCATGATGCATTTGTCGGCGTGGGCTGCACGCTCGACATCGACACCAAGATGGGCGACCGCTCCCAGCTCGGCCATTCTTCCTCGCTTCAGCGCGGGCAGAGCATCCCCGACGGTATCCGCTGGCACGGATCGCCGGCAGTGCCGACGACCGCTGACTATTGCAAGGTTCGTAACGTCAATCCGTCCAATATCCGGCGCTTCCTCTTTGAAGCCGTTCAACTGGTGGGCTTGTTTACCCTCGTCACCCCCATCCCGCTGTTGTTCCACAGCTATTGGCAGAATGTCAGCGACGACTACCAGGAAACCATCGGCATTGTGGCGATCGGCACCACCGTCACGCTATTCGGATATATTGTCGTGGCTTTTTTGGCAGCAACAATCGTGCCTCGCTTGCTCAGTCTGATTTTGAAATCCGGCCGCACCTACACGCTTTACGGGTTCCGGTACTGGTTGCAGACTGTGGTCGAATTCACCAGTAATTCGCGCGTTCTCAATCTCATGTTCGGCGACAGCTCGGCAATCGTCCATTACATGCGCGCCATCGGCTGGAACCTCAACAAGGTGGTGCAGACCGGTTCCAATTTTGGCAGCAACCAGCAGCACGAAAACCCGCTCCTCTGCGAAATCGGCAGCCAAACCATGGTGTCGGATGGGCTTTTCATGATCAACATGCACAAGTCCGCCTCCTCCTTCCGGCTTGAGCACACGAAGATTGGCGAACGCAACTATTTGGGCAACAACATCTACTATCCGCCGGACGGACAGACGGGTGACAACTGCCTGCTGGGCACGAAAGTGATGATCCCCATTGACGGACCTGTCCGTGAGAATGTCGGCCTTCTCGGCTCGCCGTCCTTTGAAATCCCTCGCATGGTCAACCGCGACAAGGAACTTATTGCCGGAATCAGCGAAGAGGATAGGCGCCATCGCCTCAAGTTCAAGAACCGTTACAATGCGATGACAGCGCTGCTGTTTCTGGCGGCGCAATGGGTCATGCTGTTTGTCACATTGGTGATCTGGGACCGCGCGCTCAACTACTATACCGAATGGGCGCAGACCGCGCTCTTCGTCGCCGTGCTCCTGACGTCGGTCATCACCATTCCTTTCTATATTCTGGTGGAGCGGGCAAGCCTCGGGTTCGGCAAGCTGAAGCCGCAGATGACGACGATCTATGACGTTACTTTCTGGCATCACGAACGCCACTGGAAGCTGGCGGATTCGCCCATCATCCGCCTGTTCGCCGGTACGCCATTCCGGCCGATGATCCTGCGCCTGCTGGGCGTCAAGATGGGCCGCAGGGTCTATGACGGCGGCAGCAATCTGACCGAACGTTCGCTGGTGGAAATCGGCGATGACGCCACTCTCAATGAAGGTAGCGTCATTCAGGCCCATTCGCTCGAAGAAGGTGCATTCAAGTCCGATTTTATCCGCATCGGCCGCGGCTGCACGCTCGGACCTGCTGCCTTTATCCATTACGGTGTCGTGATGGGCAACGGCTCGGTCGTGGATGCGGATTCATTCGTGATGAAAGGCGAAGTGCTGGAGCCCAACTCCATATGGCGGGGTAACCCGGCCAAGCTTCACCGCTTTGTCACGCCTGTTCTGAACGGTGGTATGAAGACAACCGCTTGACCCTCGCCTTCGCGATGTGGATTGTTGAACTGCAAAACGCTCCTGGGATGCATGCATCCCAGGAGCGATTGTGCCGGAGATAGCATATTGACAGACCGCCACGGGAAGGTTGTTGAGGTCCAGCTCGCCCCCGTCACCGAAGCCGTCAGGGCCCTGGTGACGTCGCTTGAACTTGGTCCAGAGCAGTTGGATTTTGTTGCAAGCAATACGGAATCCCTGGATGAGGCCGCGCTTGATGCGGATGCACGGCCGCGCGTCGTGATGGCCGGGGACCGCGTCGTCGGTTTCCTGATGTACGAGGCGCCCGCAGACGATGATGAGGCGACGATCTACCGTTTTATGATCGATCGTGCCTCTCAGGGCAAAGGCTATGGCAAAGCTGCCTTGCGCAAGGTGCTGGACGAAATCAGTGGCCTTGGACACGTGCGGCACGTTTCGATCTGCTATGAACCGGAAAACGAAGGTGCGCGGCACCTCTATCGCGCCGCAGGCTTCGTGGAAGAAGGATTGGACGAAGACGGAGAAATGATTGCCGATCTGGTTCTGCCGACGCAGACAGTTGATCCGTGACATACCCACCCCGCATCTCCGCATCTCCGTCAGCAGAATTAACCCTCCTGGAAGCCATGAATGGCATTGCACCGGAGGGTGTCCGGGTCGGATGCCGGACTATCCGTGACGGCGATGAGGCCTGCCTGCTGCCGCGGGAAGTACACTCCATATCGTCACGCCACCCGGCCAGGCGCCGGGCCAGTGGCGCAGCGCGGCGGGTCGCACATGGATTGCTGGCGGAACATGGCTTGAACGACGTTGCGATCCTGCGCGCGTCGTCCGGTGAGCCGGTATGGCCCACGGGGATGACAGGTTCTCTGGCCCATGACGAGGAAATGGCTGTAGCCGCGGTTGCAGCTCTTTCAGCCAAGATCGGCTCAATCGGCATCGATGTCGAACCTGCCACAGCGCTCCCGGATGATATTTTTGCGCTCGTTGCAACCCGGGACGATGTGACAGGCGCGGTGGAGCCAAGCCTTGCCGGCCGTGTCCTGTTCGCAGCCAAGGAGGCTGTCTACAAGGCTGTGTATCCGCTCGACCATGACATGCTGGACTATCACGATATCGCGGTGGATTTGAACGCAGGCCACGCGATGACCAGCACGGGACGCAGGGTGAGCCTCACATACTGCATTGCGCCAAGAGTGGTCGCCCTCGCCCTTGTTCGCGGCAGTGCTCCGGTCGGGTTCGCCTGACCCACCCCGCCCACGCGACCGGACGATTTAGTCGAGTGAACCGGATATCCGTTGGAATTTGACCGCAATCCCCACGTCAGATCACCATCTCGGGGCGCAATGGTTTGCTGCCGGCTGTCAACCATTTTGCAAAATTGATCATCCGTTTTTCCACGACCACAAATACGGCCCAAGAGACTAAAATGGTGAGAAGAACACACAGACTCATAACAAGCAGGTCGCTCCATTGCCCGGTCAATGGAAAAACCCGGTAGACAAGCGTACAGACGATCCAATGGAACAAGTATATCGAATAGCTGATCTGACCAAGGAACGAGAGGAACGCAACGTTTGGTCGCGCGCTCGAGACCGCAGCAATGAAAACAACCGCCGCGAGCCCATAGGCTCCCAGCACCGGTTGCAATCCGGTGATGACAAAACCATCGTCACGCCCAAGTGAAAAATCTGATATTGCCGCTATTGAAGCGAACTGAACACAAAGCAGGCCGATCGCTGCAAGCCCGGCATATCTAACCTTTTCCATGATGGCGAGACGCAGCAGCAAACCGCAGAACAAGAATGACAGATGCAACCCGATATATTGGACGGGAATGTTTGCAGAGAAATAAAGCCGGGCCAAAATCGGCAGAGCTGTCGACGCTACGAGGAGAAGTCCAAACGCAAAGATCGCACGAAAATCAAAGAGCAATCCGGTTGCAAACAATGCGGCAGCCAGGAAATAGAACACAAGCTCGATGAACAATGTCCAGTAAATACTGGACAGCCAGGCTTTCCCGAACAGGGTCGGTGCCATCGTCAAGTTCGCCGTGATCGTCGCAAGGCTCGGCGTGTTCCCATCGTTCCAGTACAATACCGTCAGCGCGGCAATCGCAACCCATAGCGCCGGGTACAGCCGGAACAGGCGCGATATCGCAAATCTCTTGAGAGGCCGATCGCCGCGAATGCTGAACGGGACAACGAAACCACTGATCAGAAAGAATAAAACGACGCCGAACCGTCCTAAGTCGATATTGTCAATCGATTGGCCAGCGAAGCTGAACAAAGCTCCTGGTCTAGCAGCACTACTGCGCAGCATGTCGCCGAACATATGTTGAACCAAAACGGAGAGCGCAGCGATAGCCCGCAGGCCATCGATATGGGATAGTCGGTTTAAAGACATGGTTCATCATTCAGCAGTTAGAGAAAATTGTCGGCCTAAAGCAACGAACCGTTACCCGACCCCCCAGCCAACACCGCGTATTCCCCTGAAATTTCGCGTCATGTTGTAGTCTTTGAATATTCTTGTTTCACCCTACCAGCCAGTTGTTACCTATTGCGCCGATAGTTCGGTCAGTTGTCTTAACCTGTTGTAACGAATTTGATAGCGGAGCGCTGAGCATTTGCAGCGAGCTTTTCAAGCGGTGTCAAGCGGTATTGAGCATGATAGCTTATTACGACCGGGTTTGTTCTTGTCGTTGAAACAATAGGTCAAGTTCAAATCGCAAAAGCGACCGATAAGTCTCCCGCTCCGGCGCAAGCCAAGCATGTCGAAGAAATAATGCCGTGGGTTGGTCCAAAGCCCATCTCATCTCTCTTCATCGCCTTCACTGCCAACGGTCCGCTTTTAGCGAAACTGTACGCGCGCGCCTAACGCGAGAGCGCCTGGCTTGGATAACGCAGTGTCGGATCAAAGGGATTGAGTTTCGCACTGATCGCAGTGGCTTCTGACTTCAAAAGTTCTGTCATCGTAGCGCGGCGCGCATCAGTCAAACGATCGGACAGTGTGCCGATACTAAGAGCGGCGACTGCGCAGCCCCTGTTGTCAATGATAGGCACGCCGAGCCCCGCCATGCCCGCTATCATGTCAAAATTGATGTGCGCAGCCCCCAGACGCCGCACTTCCTCTATCTTGATACGCAGATCAACTTCATCGATCTGCGAACGATCCAGAATGCGTGGCATATTGAACTGAATGATTGCGTCACGCTCCGGTTCCGGCAAAAAAGCCAGGATTGCAATACTTCCTTGGCCGATCCCAAGGGGCACCTTCCCGCCGATATCGCCAGTAAAGGACCGTATTGGAAACGGCCCTTCCACGCGATCGAGGCAGACAGCATCAAAGTTGCTGCGAACGAGAAGAAACACCGTGTCGTTCAGGGTTGCCGAGAGCCGAAGGAGCGACGGCCGTGCAATCTCCAGAATACCGTCGCGGCGGCGTGCCTGAGCCGCCATTGAAAAGAACTCAAGGGACAGGCGGTATAGTTTACTGCCTGGCAATTGCTCGACCAGGCTCTCGGCAACCAGTGATTTCAGCAAGCGGTGGGCCGACGGTTGATTCAACCCGACAGTCAGGGCCAGCTCCTTCAGCCGCATGCCTTCTGCTGGCCCCTGCGAAAGCGCCCTCATGAGATTTACCGCCTTGTTCAGGCTGGTGCTTGTTTCAATCTGCTGTTTCATTTCCACGACCATTTTTCTGAAAATTAGCACAGTAATTTTGTATTTCAGAATTTTTATTAATTTTATTCCAAAATACAATATTTCATTTGATGAACCCTTCGGATTTGGGTCACTAATAGTGAAACTGCCACAAAGCAACCACGATGGCGGATCTGAATTCAGGGGATTACGGTATGGGATTCTTACACCTCGAACGGGTTTCCAAACTTTACGGAGAGTTTGCTGCCGTTCGTGATTTCGATCTGGAAATCGAAAAAGGCGAGTTCATTTCGCTGCTGGGGCCGTCCGGTTGCGGCAAGACAACAACCCTTCAGATGATCGCCGGACTGGTGGCGCCGACAACCGGCAGAATTGCCCTCGACGGCCGGGATATCACGCGGGAGAAACCGGCCAGACGCGGGCTCGGCGTGGTCTTCCAGAGCTATGCGCTCTTTCCGCACATGACCGTCGCGCAGAATGTCGCCTTCGGACTGGAAATGCGGAAAATTGCGAGGGCCGAGCGTGACAGACAGGTTGCGGAAATCCTTTCGCTGGTTCAGCTGACCGCCCTCGCCGATCGCTATCCGCGCGAAATGTCCGGCGGCCAGCGCCAGCGGGTGGCAATTGCCAGGGCTCTCGTGATCAAGCCGCCCGTACTGCTTCTCGATGAACCTCTCTCAAATCTCGACGCCAAACTGCGCGAAGAAATGCAATTCGAATTGCGCCGCATTCAACGCGTCGTCGGCATTACCACAATCATGGTGACCCACGATCAGGCGGAAGCGTTGTCGATCAGCGATCGCGTCGTGGTGATGGAAGGTGGAAAGATCACACAGGTCGATCATCCCTACAGCCTGTACGAACACCCGAAGAACAATTTTATTTCCTCGTTCGTCGGCAAGTCGAATTTTCTGGCCGCCCGCGCGGTGAAAGAAACCGCTGGTGTATCGCTGCTCGTTGACAACACGGATCTGAAAATACCGGCAACGGGAAACTATCCGGGCGGCGAACTTTGCCTGTCGGTCAGGCCGGAAAAGATCCGCTTGACGGATCCCGCCGGCGGTATGCTGCGTGGATCGATATCGAGCCGTTATTTTCTTGGAAACCAGTGGCTTCTCAGTGTTGCGACGCCAGCGGGCGAAATATCCGTCTCGGTGGCCAATCTGGGCGCTCCGCCGCCATCTGAAGGAGAGGTCACGGGCCTCGCATGGAACATAGAAGAATGCCGGATACTGGCCGCTGAGCAGGAAGGCATTCTGCAATCATGACAGGCGCAGCGACCAGACCATCGCCGCGCCTGCCGGCACCATTCTTTCTTGCTGCACCGGCCACATTGCTGTTCGTGGGGCTTATCCTCTTACCCCTCGCATTGACGGCCGTTCTGTCATTCAATGTCTATGACTACAGCAGCGGCGTTCAGAACCGGTACACAACGGCAAACTATCTGACCGTTCTCCAGGATCCCTATTACCTCGCCATATTCTGGCGGACGTTGCGTCTTGCCTTGCTCACCACGGTGATCACGGTCCTTTTGGGAACACCGGAGGCCTATATTCTCACTTGCATGGGCAAGCCGTGGCGCTCGATCTTCCTGCTGGTCATCATCGGGCCGCTTTTGGTGTCCGTCGTTGTCAGGACCTTTGGCTGGAGCATGCTGCTTGGCCGCGATGGTCTCGTCAATCACGCTCTGGCCATGCTCGGTCTCGAACCGGTACAGCTGCTTTATACGGAAACGGCCATCGTCATCGCGCTTGTGCATATCATGCTGCCGTTCATGGTCATTCCCGTGTGGACGGCCTTGCAGAAGCTTGATCCGACGGTTGAAGCCGCAGCATTGTCGCTGGGCGCTTCGCGGTTTACCGCCTTGCGGCGGGTTGTCTTTCCTCAGGCAACGCTCGGCATTCTCTCTGGCAGCCTGATCGTTTTCGGGCTTTCGGCCAGTGCCTTTGCCATTCCGGGCCTGCTTGGCGGTCGGCGGCTCAAAATGGCTGCAACGGTGGTCTACGATGAATATCTGATCGAGCTGAACTGGCCGCTCGGAGCGGCGATTGCGATCATCGTGCTGCTGGCAAATCTTGCGATCATGCTGGCTTACAACCGCATGGTGGAGCGTCAGGCAAAGCGGAGGCTCGGATAACGCCATGCAGAAGAACGGTCTCTTTGCCCTCGCATTTCACAGCCTGATTGTCCTCTTCGTGCTTGCACCCCTGATTGTGGTCTGCCTCGTTGCCTTCACGCCTCAGAACACGCTTTCCCTGCCATGGGATGGCGTGTCCCTGCGGTGGTTTTCGGCGGTCTTCCATCATCCCGACTTCGTCGCTTCATTTTGGAACAGTGCACGCCTGGCACTCTTCTCGGCAACCATCACTACGACACTCGCCGTACCGTCAGCGCTCGCTATCACCCGGTATTCATTCAGAGGCCGGGACGCGCTCAATACCCTGTTTCTGTCGCCCCTCATCATTCCGCATCTGGTGATTGGCGTGGCCTTCCTGCGGCTCTTCTCGTTCATCGGCGCAACCGGTTCTTTCGGCTGGCTCGTGGCTGCCCATGTGATGGTGATCATGCCCTATGCCCTTCGCCTGATATTGGCCGCCCTGAACGGCATGGACCTCAGCGCAGAAATGGCGGCGCGTACACTTGGCGCCGGTGAGTGGACCGTGTTCCGGCGGATTACCTTTCCGATGCTCCTGCCCGGCATTAGCGGCGGATGGCTGCTCGCCTTCATCAACAGCTTTGACGAACTGACCATGTCGATCTTCGTGACTGCACCATCAACCGTCACCCTGCCGGTGCGCATGTACATGTATGCGAGCGAGTCGATCGATCCAATGATGGCCGCCGTCTCGACCCTGATGATCGCTTTGACGGGCGTCACCATGATCATACTCGACAGGTTGTTCGGGCTTGATCAACTGCTGGTTGGAAAAGGCTGATGGCGGCACATCATTCCCGGTCGCAGTTTCAGCGCCACTTCCGACGCGATGAAGCGCCCATCCCATTCACGATCGATGGCATTGCATATTCCGGACGGCGCGGCGACACGGTTCTCGTGGCGATCATGTCCGTAACAGATCGCCTGCGCCAGAGCGAGTTCACCAATGAACCGCGTGCAGGGTTCTGTCTTATCGGAGCGTGTCAGGATTGCTTCGTGACCCTTGCCTGCGGAACGCGGGTGCGGGCGTGCACCACGCCTCTCGAGGCGCAGATGGCATTCATAACAAGAGAATCCGGCAATGAATGATACGTCACCCACCGTGATTGTCGGAGCTGGGCCCGCAGGAATCTGCGCCGCAAAAACGCTTGTCGCCGCAGGGTTGCGGCCGATCGTGATCGACGAAGGTTTGCGTGCCGGTGGTCAGATCTATCGCCGTCCGCTCCTCGATGACGGCCGCAGTGCAACAGATCTCTATGGCTCGGAAGCGGCCAAGGCCACGAGACTGCACCGTGAATTCGATGCTCTGCTCCCGTTCATCGATTACCGTCCGCAGACATTGGTCTGGAATATTGCGGACAATCAGCTCCACCTCATGGCCAAGGGAGATCATCAGCAGATCAGCTTTCAAAATCTGATCCTTTCGACTGGCGCCACCGACCGTGTGCTGCCTTTTCCCGGCTGGACTTTGCCGGGCGTCTACACATTGGGCGCAGCCCAGACCGCACTGAAAGCACAGGGCTGCACCATCGGCCAGAAGGTCGTCTTTCTCGGATCGGGTCCGCTTCTCTACCTTGTCGCCTGGCAATATCTGAAGGCCGGCGCCAACGTGGCCGCTGTACTCGACACAGCTCCGTTCACTGCCAAGCTCAATCTTCTCTCCGCATTCCGGTTCGATCCGCGTCTCGTGCTCATCGGCATGTCCTATGCGGCAAGGCTCGTTCGCCGCGGCGTAAAGCTTCGCTACAATGTTCGCCCAACGGGTGTGGAAGGCTCTCAACATGTCGAGGGGCTGAGTTTTAAATCCGGAGCAAAGACACATTCCATAGCGTGTGACGCAGTTGCGTACGGTTTCGCGCTTCGTCCCGAAACACAATTGGCAGACCTTGCGGGCTGTTCATTCCGCTTTGATGACAGGGATCGTACGTGGTTGCCGGTAACGGATGAGACCGGCCGCACGAACCGCAAGGGCGTTTACCTCGCCGGTGATGGCAGCGGTATTGCTGGTGCCGATGCCGCGGAGATTTCAGGCGAACTCGCCGCCCTCGCCCTGATCCAGGATTCCGGAGCGGCGGCTGATCCCGTGCGAATGTCTGTGCTTGTGGAAGCACGCCGGCGGAAAGCCAAACTGAGAGATGCACTTGAAAAAGCATTTCCGTTCCCGGAAAACTGGTTTGAACAGGTTCCGGGCGAGACAAAACTCTGCCGCTGTGAGGAAATCACCGTTTCCTCCGTTGTCGACACGGTGCTTGGAAACGACCTTCGTGAGCTCAACCGGCTGAAAGCGCTGAGCCGCGCGGGTATGGGTCGCTGTCAGGGCCGCATGTGCAGCGCGGCTTTGGCTGAAGTTCTTTCATCCACGCAAAAGCTCACTCTAACGGAAATCGGTCGCTTGCGGGCGCAAGCGCCGGTCAAGCCACTGCCGCTGTCTTTGCATGAGGGTGGGGAATGACCCGGCGTCTCTCTGCAGATGTTGCGATCATTGGCGGCGGCTTGGTCGGCAGTTCCGCCGCCCTTGCGCTGCGCTTGGCTGGCTTGTCGGTCATCCTCATCGACAAGGGCTTTTGCGGGGCGCAGGCAAGCGGCGTCAACTATGGGGGCGTGCGGCGTCAAGGCCG
This sequence comes from Phyllobacterium sp. NPDC097923, assembly GCF_044760925.1. Classification (NCBI taxonomy): domain Bacteria; kingdom Pseudomonadati; phylum Pseudomonadota; class Alphaproteobacteria; order Hyphomicrobiales; family Phyllobacteriaceae; genus Phyllobacterium; species Phyllobacterium sp. NPDC097923. The sequence continues at coordinate 144,755 of NZ_JBIWBL010000004.1, forward strand.
CTCCGTAGCTCAACTCCCGCTCTCGCAACGTGCCCACCAGATCTGGCCGAGATTGAAGGAGTTGATCGGGATCGAAGGAGAATACCAGCGCAGCGGGCATCTGAAACTCGCACGCACGCCGGAGGACTTCGCAAAGCTCGAACACTATGCGGAAACCGTAAAATCCTTTGGTCTTGATCTCGAACTGTACACCGGCGCGATGGCAAAAGCCCGTTTTCCATGGCTGTCCGGAAACATCGCCGGCGCTTCGCTGTGTCCGGACGACGGACAGGCCAATCCCCGGCTGGTATCGCCAGCCTTCGCCAAGGCAGCACGGGATGCCGGGGCGATTGTCCTTGAACAGACCACTGTCCATGCGGCGGTGCGCGCAAATGACGGGTTTGCCCTTCAGGCGGGGGCGGACTGTGAAATAACCTGCCGCTTTCTCATCAACAGTGCCGGGGCATGGGCCAACAAAATTGCCGCCGACTTTGCCGAGCCCGTGCCGCTCTCCCGCATATATCCTTTAATGGTCGTGACCGAGCCGCTTGCACCGCGGCTGCCCGTAAGCCTAGGCGAGGAAGGCGGCGGTTTCTATTGCCGGCAGGTGACACGCGGAAACTATATCATGGGCGGCGGGCGTGGTTATGCCCTTGCCGATCCTGATTTTTCCCGTCCATCCACCACGGCTGCGCAATCCGTCATGAAACGGGCCACCACGCTTTTCCCGCATCTTGCCGGCGCGCACGTGATCCGGTTCTGGTCGGGGACGGAAGGCCAACTTCCCGACAACAATCCTGTTATCGGCCCAAGTGGCACGACACCGGGCCTTTTCCATGCATTCGGTTTTTGCGGCGCCGGTTTTCAGGTGGCACCGGCGGTTGGCACCGTCCTGTGTGATCTCGTCACATCTGGCGAAACTGCAACGCCGATCGACGCCTTTTCGATCGAACGCTTCAGAAACATGTCTTCACAACACAACGAGAAAAAGGGAACTCACAATGAAACAGTTGAATAATTGCCTGGTATCCATGATCGCTCTGACAGTCGCAGGATTAACCACCTCGCACGCTCAGGCTGAAACGAAAACGCTCTACGTCGGAATGAATGGTGGAAACTACGAACGCGCATTCTCCCAGGACGTCTTTCCTGAATTCGAAAAGGCCAATGACGTCAAGATCGTCGTCGTGCCCGGAACATCCGCCGATATTCTCGCCAAGGCGACGGCAGCCAAAGACAATCCGCAGATGCATGTCATGTTTCTGGACGACGGTGTCATGGTCCGCGCAATCGGTACCGGACTTTGCCAGAAACTGCAGCCTTCACCGGTTCTAGAAGACATCACGCCCGGGGCACGCATGAAGGACGACATGGCTGTCGGCATCGATATGGGCATGACGGGTCTTGCCTACAACAAGCAGATGTTTGACCAGAATGGCTGGAGCGCACCCACATCATGGATGGATCTTGCCGATCCCAAATTCAAGGGCAAGGTGGTCTTCCAGTCGGCTTCCGTCTCGACGTTTGGTCTCCATGCATTTCTGATGTTCAACCGCATCCAGGGCGGCGATGAGAACAATGTCGAACCGGGATTCGAGAGATTCGCTGATACAATTGGCAAGAATGTCCTGGAATATATCTCCAGCTCGGCAAAAATTTCGGAAATGGTCCAGACCGGCGATGCTGCGATCTTTCCGCTCACGCCGACTGCCGTCAACAATCTGAAGGAGAAGGGTATTCCGGTTGAATATGCCCAGCCAAAGGAGGGATCAGTTGTGCTGACGGTTTCCGAATGTGTGATCGCAAACAATAGCGAGCCGGAACTCAGCCAGAAACTGGCCCAATATCTTCTCTCTGCCGAGGCGCAAGCCAAGGCGCTGGACAAGGGGAACATCGTCCCTTCAAACGTCAAAACCCATGCAGGAACGGCTGGAGGCGAAGAAAAGCTGACTGCCTTTCAGACCTATATGAGCAATGCTAGGGTTGTGGATTGGGACGCAATCAACAAGAACCGGCCCGAATGGAACAACCGCTGGAACCGCAAGATCGAGCGGTAATCCATGGTGGTGGAGCGCAGCATCGATCAAGGCTGCGCTCACCGCTTTGATGGACGAAAGGCCGTACCGTCAACCCGCCGGCACCACCCGAGCGGCTGCAACTTTTATATCGTCGATCAATCGGCTGACAAACATGTCCTCCATCCGCTCGTGAAGGACGTAAATTCCCACATTGAACCGCTCAAGCACATTCTCGTCTTCGATAATGACGGGATAGACGTCCCGTTGCCTGAACGTGTGTGACATCACTGCCGAGTGACAGAAGACGGCGTCAGTCTCCTTGATGTAATCAAGGCAAGCCGCCAGTGAGTTGGAGGCAAACGCAAACTTGTAGGCATTGGAAGCGACGTCCGCCCGTTCCCTGACATTGTAGCCAAAAAGCCTCAGGTGCCTTGTTTCCGGAGAGTTGCTCACCACAGCCGGATATTCCTCCAATTCGGCCAGTTTCCGCGGTTTGCCGAGCAAAGGATGACCCGCCCGGACAAAATAGCCATTGTGCACCTGTGTCAGCGGGATGAAGGTCGTCCCCGTATCCCGCGCCATACCCTTCACCTCATGGCCGATGAAGAGTGAGGTATCGCCGGAGAGCAGTTGATCCATGCAGCGCAATTGATTGCCGATGCTCACGTAAATCGGCGCATTTGGATTTTTCTGGCGATAATCGAGGATGAGGTCCTTGAGAAAAAGCGACCACCAGGAATAGCCGGTGCCGATATTCAAACCTTGCTCGCGGCGTGCGCGCTGCTCCTCGATGGATGCGATCGTATTGTCGTAGAGGCGGCGCATGACGCGGGTGTTCTCGTACAACGTCTCGCCGTAGCTGGTGAGGGTAATGCCGCGTGATGTGCGCACAAACAGCGGCACGCCAAGGGTATCTTCCAGCTTTTTCATGTTGAACGTCAGCGTGGGCTGGGTCACGAACAATGTGGTTGCCGCCCCGCTGATGGTGCCGGCTTCCGCAATAGCAAGAAACTGCTGGAGTACCTTGTCCATGATATTTGCTCCCTACAAAGACTGGCAGATGGCTGCCGGTTCGTTTGCTTCCGGCGTCAACACGGCGATGACTCTACTTCATGATATAGATTTTATCTATAATACGATGCTCATTTCGTATTTTTCCATAGTCTGGTGAACTGTTACTGTTGCATGCCGTCATCCGGTGAGGAGACCGATGCCGGCTCGTTTCAGTGGGAGGCACTATGAACGGACAAATCGACAGGCGTCATTTTCTCAAGGCGACAAGCGCATTGCTGGCAATGGGAGCCATGGGAAGCCGGATGGCCTTTGCAGAAGGCAGCAATCTGCGTCTCATTTTCTGGGGAAGTCAGACGCGAGCCCAAGTCACCAACGCAGCCGCCGACCTTTACGGAAAAAGAGAGGGCGGCAGCATTCAAAGCGAGTTCCTGTCATGGAACGACTACTGGCCAAAATTGGCTACGCAAACCGCCGGCGGCAACGCGCCGGATGTGCTGCAGATGGATTACCGCTACATCGTCGAGTACGCCGCGCGTCAAGCGATTGCGCCGCTCGACGAGTTCATCGGCAACGCACTCAATCTCGGTCAATTCGACAAGGATCAGCTTGCGGGCGGCTCGGTCGGTGGAAAACTGTATGGCATCAGTCTGGGTGCCAATTCATGCGCAACAATGATCAATACGGATGCTTTTAAGGAAGCAGGCATTGCAGTCCCGACAAACGCCCTCACCTATGACAGTCTTCGCGACATTGGCGCGGCGTTCAAGAAAGCCAATATACGCGGCGGTATCAGGGCGATTGCGGATACATCCGGACTGGAACCAGTTCTCGAGAATTGGCTGCGGCAGCGTGGCAAGGCGCTCTACACCGCAGACGGTAAACTTGCATTTGATGCCGACGATATCGTTCAGTGGTTCAAATTGTGGACCGAGCTGCGCGCGGCCGGAATCTGCGTGACCGCGGAAGACCAGGCGCTCGACACTGGCTCGCTCGAGACCTCGATGCTTGTGACCGGCAAGGCTGCGATGTTTCCTGCAAATTCCAACCAGCTTGTCGCCCTGCAGGCACTCGTCAAAGACAAGCTCGCACTGTGCGGTTATCCGCGCGTCGCGGCAACCACGGGCGGCGGCCACTACCGGAAGCCCGCCATGCTGTTCTCCGTCGCCGGTTCATCCAAGCAAAAGGCGGCAGCGGCCAAGTTCATCAGCTTTTTCGTCAGCGACCCCGATGCCGCCAAGCTGCTCGGTACAGAGCGCGGTATCCCCTGTTCGGCTGCCGCACGCGAAGCCATTGCAGCAACCCTCGACGAAAACAGCCGTATGGCGCTCGACTTCGTGACCAATCTCGGTGACCTGCTCGGACCAATTCCTCCGTCACCGCCGAAAGCTGCAGGGGAGATCGAACTCTCTGTCCTCAGAACCCTCAGCCAGGAAGTCGCATTCGGGACTAAAACACCAGAAAATGCCGGACCTGAATTTGTTGCGCTTGCCAATGATCTGCTGAGCAGGGGCTGATCATGGATATCACCGCCTCTAATCCAGCTGCCCGCACAAACCGGCGGGCAGCGACAGGAGAGTTTTCACGCGGTTTAGGCACCAGGGAGCGCTACGGTTATCTGTTCCTGGCTCCCTGGTTCATCGGTTTCTTTGGCCTGTCGGTCGGGCCGATGATCTGGTCCTTCTATCTGTCATTCACAAACTTCGACCTGTTGACCGATCCCAAATGGGTCGGCGCCAGCAATTACATCCGTATGTTCACGACCGATCCGAAATTCATGACGTCTATGCGTGTTACGCTGTTCTTTGTCGTCCTGTCCGTGCCCCTGAAACTGATCGCGGCTTTGACCGTCGCCCTGCTGCTCAACCGCGGTATGAAAGGCTTGCCGATCTACCGCGCCCTGTTCTACCTGCCGTCGCTTTTGGGAGCCAGCGTGGCAATCGCCATACTGTGGCGGCAGATCTTTGCGGGGAACGGGCTGGTCAACAAATTTCTGGCGCTCTTCGGAATCGCCGGGCCAAGCTGGATATCCAATCCCTCCTATTCGCTCTGGACGCTCATCATCCTGTCGGTTTGGCAGTTTGGCTCACCGATGATCATTTTTCTCGCCGGCCTGCGGCAAATTCCTGCAGATGTCTACGAGGCTGCCAGCCTTGACGGTGCCGGACGCTGGCGGCAGTTCATCAAGATCACCCTGCCCCTGCTGTCCCCGGTGGTTTTCTTCAATGCGATCATTCAGACCATAGAAGCATTCAAGAATTTTACGCCGGCCTTCATTATCTCCGGCGGCACCGGCAATCCGATCAACTCGACCCTGTTCTATACGCTTTACCTCTATCAGGAGGCGTTCGGCTTCTTCCGCATGGGCTATGCCTCGGCGCTTGCCTGGGTTCTTCTTGCGCTCGTGGCGATCTTCACCGCCTTTGCCTTCCTCACAGCGAAGTATTGGGTGCACTATGACTGACACCGCAAAGCAACCGGCTGTATCGGCAGAGGCGTCGCAGAACGCGCGAAAATATCTGACATTGGGCGCAACGCATATCGTCCTGATCATCGCCTGCGTGGTGATGCTCTATCCACTTCTATGGATGCTGTCGGCCTCGTGCCGTCCGGAACAGGAGATCTTCACATCGGTCAGCATCTGGCCGTCATCCTGTCATTTTGATGCCTATGTCCGCGGATGGAACGGACTGAAGGTCGGTTTCGAGACCTTCTTCAAGAACTCGCTCGTTATTGCGCTCTTGTCAGTGGTAGGCAACGTGCTCAGTTGCTCCATGGCGGCTTATGCCTTTGCCCGGTTGGAATTCCGGGGGCGCAGCTTCTGGTTCGCCCTCATGCTGATGACGATGATGCTGCCCTATCAGGTCACGCTCATCCCGCAATATGTGCTGTTCCGGCACCTCGACTGGGTGAATACCATCCTGCCGCTGGTTGTCCCGAAGTTTCTCGCGGCCGACGCATTCTTCATCTTCCTGATGGTGCAGTTCTTCCGCGGGCTGCCGAAGGAGTTGGATGAGGCCGCCATGATGGATGGCTGTTCGCCCTGGCGGATTTACTGGAAGATTATCCTGCCGCTTTCAACGCCGGTGCTGGCAACCGCAGCAATCTTCACCTTCATCTGGACCTGGGACGACTTCGTCGGCCCCCTGATCTATCTCAGCGATATGCGGCAATACACCGTGATGCTGGGGCTTCGCACCTTCACGGACTCAACCGGCATTTCCGACTACGGCAGCCTCTTTGCGATGTCGGTTCTGTCCCTTGTGCCGATCTTCGCCTTTTTCCTCTTCTTCCAGCGCCTTCTGATCGAAGGCATAGCAACCACAGGAATGAAACGATAAGCCATGTCCCATCTGAATTTTGCAGCCATTGGCATCAATCACAGCCATATCTATGGCCAGGTCGAGTGCCTGAAACGAGCAGGCGCACGGCTCGTCTCCTTCCATGCACGGGAAGATGATCTTGCCGCCGCATTTTCCAGCAAATTTCCGGAAGCCATACGCGTTGCCGATCCGCGCGCGATTTTCGATGACCCGTCCATCCAGATCATAACGACAGCCGCAATTCCCGCCGAGCGCGCCGCGATATCGATTACCGCGATGCAGCACGGCAAGGATGTCCTGTCCGACAAGCCGGGAATGACAAGCTTTGAACAGCTGTCGGACATTCGCGCTGTCCAGAAGGCCACCGGGCGAATATACAGTGTCCTGTATTCCGAGCATTTTGAGGTGCCGGCCACGGTCAAGGCGGGCAGCCTTGTCGCTCAAGGAGCGATTGGCGAGGTTATCAACACCGTCGGTCTCGGGCCCCACGCCATCCGCAACAACCACCGGCCTGACTGGTTCTTTGACAGAGCGCAATACGGTGGAATCCTCTGCGATATCGCCAGCCATCAGTTTGAACAGTTTCTGTTCTTTTCCAATGCGATCGACGGGGAAATCATTTCGGCCACCGTTGCCAACCGGGCCAATGCCGGTCGGCCCGGCCTGCAGGACATCGGCGATGTCCACATGAAGACAGAACGCACATCCGGCTATGTCCGCGTTGACTGGTTCACGCCGCAGGGACTTCCCACCTGGGGCGACGGTCGCCTGACCATCCTCGGCACAGAAGGATATATCGAGCTTCGCAAATATATCGACATCAACGGACGTCCTGGAACAGACCACCTTTTCCTGGTCAATGCGGATGGTGTCCAGCACCTGGACTGTATGGCCGTCGACCTGCCCTTTGGGCGGCAATTCCTTGAAGACGTGCGCAACCGGACCGAAACGGCCATGCCACAGGAACGCTGCTTCAACGCCATGAAACTTGCCTTGACCGCTCAGCAACTGGCCGAGCGCGGTACGGAGTGGAAACAATGACACGTCTCAGAACAGTCGCCGTCGTCGGATGCGGTATCGGCAGAAGCCATATTGTCGAGGGCTATGTCCCCAATGCCGACAAATTCAGGCTTCTCGCCATCTGCGATATAAACGAGGAAAAAATGCATGCGCTTGCGGATGAATTCTCCGTCGAGCGCCGGATCACTGATTTCGACGAACTGCTGGCCATGGACGATCTGGATATCATCGATATCTGCACGCCGCCGAAACTGCACTTCCCGATGGTCATGAAGGCGCTGAAGGCAGGAAAACACGTCATCTGCGAGAAGCCACTCGTCGGGTCGCTGTCCGAGGTGGATCAGGTTATCGCCCAGGAGAAATTGTCCAAGGGCCGCCTGATGCCGGTGTTCCAGTACCGCTTTGGTGATGGGATCGAGCAGGCAAAGGCCATTATCGACGCCGGCATCGCCGGAAAACCCTTCATCGGTTCCGTCGAAACATTCTGGACGCGCGGACCGGACTACTACGAGGTGCCATGGCGCGGCAAATGGGCAACGGAACTCGGCGGCGTGTTGATGACGCACGCCATCCATCAGCATGATCTGTTCAATTATCTGATGGGGGATATCAAACGTCTGTTTGGCCGGGTCGCCACCAGGGTCAACAAGATCGAGGTGGAGGATTGCGTCACCGCCTCGATCGAACTGACCAACGGCGCGCTTGCCAGTTTCACCGCCACCCTGGGCTCGGCCGATGAAATCACCCGTATCCGTCTCACCTTCGAGCACGTGACGTTTGAAAGCGACCACGAGGCCTACAACCCCGGCGCAAAGCCCTGGGTTATCCTGCCACGGGATCAGGCAACGAAGGACAAGATCGACGCCCTCCTCAAAGACTGGAAGCATGTTCCATCGCGCTTCGAGACACAAATGGCGCGGTTCTTCGATGCGCTTGAGAATGATAGCGTGCTTCCGGTGACAAGCGCCGATTCACGCAGGGCACTCGAACTGGTCACCGCATTCTACTATTCATCACTGACGCACCAGGACGTGGAGCTGCCCATTCCGAACGACCACCCGAACTATGAAAGCTGGGTTCCCGCCGCATTCCGTCAGACTGATGAGGTCCCGCATGGCAACCGCAGTTGAGCTTCAGAATGTTGTAAAGAGCTACGGTAATCTTCAGGTCATCCACGGCGTCAACCTGACGATCGATCCCGGCGAATTCACCGTCTTCGTCGGTCCGTCCGGTTGCGGCAAGTCGACATTGCTGCGGATGATCGCAGGTCTTGAAGCCATCAGCGACGGGGATCTGCTGATTGACGGCGAGCGCATGAATACTGTCACGCCGTCAGAGCGGGGAATTGCGATGGTTTTTCAGTCATACGCGCTTTACCCCCATATGAGCGTCTACAAGAACCTTGCCTTTGGTCTCGAAACCGCGCGGCTGCCGCGGGCTGAAATAGCAAAACGGGTTCAGCGGGCCGCTGAGATTCTGCAAATTGAACCGCTGTTGAACCGCAAGCCGAAGCAGCTCTCCGGCGGGCAGCGTCAGCGTGTTGCCATTGGCCGCGCCATTGTGCGCGAACCGAAAATCTTCCTGTTCGACGAACCTCTCTCAAACCTGGACGCGGAACTGCGGGTTCAGATGCGCGTGGAGATCGCCAAACTCCAGCAGCGACTGGGTAACACGACGATCTACGTCACGCATGACCAGGTCGAGGCGATGACCATGGCGGACAAGATCGTTGTCTTGCGCGATGGCAGGATCGAACAGGTCGGTGCGCCCCTTGATCTGTACAATCATCCGCGCAACCTGTTTGTCGCCGGCTTTATCGGCTCGCCGAAAATGAATTTCCTGCAGATATCCGCCGCAGAGATCGGGGTCGATGCTGACGCAACTGGATCAGCAGCGGGCGGGCGGCCGGACATCCCGATGACACTGGGGATCCGTCCTGAACATATCACCATCGACCCCAATACCGGTGCCTCCCTCGGTCCGTTGAAAGTCGTGCTGGTCGAGAGCCTGGGCGGTCAAACCGTGGTCTACGCAACCGCGGCGAACGGACAAACCATTACGGTTGTTCTCGATGGACAGGTCGCCGTTGGAGAAACGCTGGAGGCCTTTTTCGATCCGGCCAAGGCCCATCTTTTTGCGGCCGATGGCAATGTGGTGGCGGGCGCCCGACTGCCGCAGATCATAAAGCTCGTTTGATGGAAACGGACGGTCTGGCGCGGATGGCCGTCCCGCGTCAGACCGCTTGCCATGCTCCGCTTTGCCGGTATTAATCCGTACATGGCATTCACACTCCGGCAATTGCAATATTTCGTCGCCGTCGCGGAACAGGGCTCGATCACCCGTGCCGCACAGAACCTGTCGATTTCGCAGTCATCCATCACCGAAGCCATCAAGGAGCTGGAAACCGATCTGGGCGTCGAGCTGTTCGAGCGCCACCCGCGCGGCTTGCACATCACCTATAACGGCCATCAGTTCCTGCGCCACGCCACCAAGATACTGGCCGATGTTTCCGATGCGCGCCGCTCCTTCTCCGAGGACAGGCCGACCGATGCCGGCAAGCTGCAATTGGGTGTCACCTCGCTCGTCGCCGGTTATGTCCTGTCCGATCTGCTCGCCCGCTATCGCCGTGCGTGCCCGGGAGTGGAGGTCAGCGCCATCGAGGACAATGGCTCTTATCTCGAGCACCTGTTGATCGGCGGCGAGCTGGATGTCGCCGTCATGGTCATTTCCAACCTGCGCGACCGCATGGCCCTGCAGGCGGAAATCATCGAGACCTCGCCCTACCGGCTCTGGCTGCCGCTTGGCCATCCCCTGGTCAGCGCCGATATCATTTCCATCAATGATATCGCCAAGGAACCGCTGATCATGCTGACGGTCGACGAAATCGAGGAGAACACCGGCAAGCTGCTGACAGCACTGGGCGCCCGCCCGCACGTCGCTTTCCGTACCCGGTCCGTCGAAGCGGTCCGCAGCCTCGTGGCAACTGGCGCCGGCATCGCGCTATTGCCAGATCTGGTCTACCGCCCCTGGTCGCTGGAAGGCGACCGTATCGAAAGCCGTGACGTATCCGGCGCGCTCCCGGTGGTGCAGGTAGGCATGGTCTGGCGCAAGGGATCCAGCCTGCCGCAAGCGGCGCGTGACTTTGTCGGCATCGCCGAAGCGCTGCGCAGCGGCCGCACTCGATGATATCGGAAAAACCGATAGCGCCCTTCTGATTAATGAATTTGCGAAAGCGGCAAAAGAGAGGCACTTTTTCTCCCGGGAACACACGCCGCAAAGGCGGCACCACAATCGGGAGACTCGAGATGAAGCAGTTTCTGAAATCCTGCACAGCGCTGACCCTTTCGCTTGCCTTCTGCACGCAGGTCATGGCTCAGGAGGCCTTGAAGCAATTGGGCAAGGGCGAAGGCGAACTCTCCATCGTTGCCTGGGCCGGCTATATCGAGCGCGGCGACACCGACAAGGCCTATGACTGGGTTACCGGCTTCGAAAAGGAAACCGGCTGCAAGGTCAGCGTCAAGACGGCAGCCACATCGGACGAGATGGTGGCGCTGATGAACGAAGGCGGCTTCGATCTCGTAACCGCTTCCGGTGACGCCTCGCTGCGCCTCGTGGCCGGCAAACGCGTCCAGCCCATCAACACTGATCTTATCCCGAGCTGGAAAACAATCGATAAACGCCTGCAGGATGCTCCTTGGTACACGGTCAAGGGCGTGCATTATGGTGTGCCCTATGTCTGGGGTCCGAACGTCCTGATGTACAATACCGAAGTCTTCAAAGGTAAACCGCCAAAGAGCTGGAACGTTGTCTTTGAGGAAATGACCCTGCCGGACGGCAAGTCCAACAAGGGTCGCGTACAGGCCTATGACGGTCCGATCCATATAGCCGACGCCGCCAACTACCTGATGTTCCACAAGCCGGAACTTGGCATCAAAAGCCCCTATGAGTTGAACGAAGACCAGTACAAGGCAGCGCTCGAGCTGTTGCGCGGGCAGCGCAAGCTTGCCGGACGTTACTGGCACGATGCGATGATCCAGGTCGATGACTTCAAGAATGAAGGCGTTGTCGCTTCCGGTTCGTGGCCATTTCAGGTCAATTTGCTGAAGTCGGAAAAGCAACCGGTTGCTTCGAATTTCCCGGAAGAAGGCACAACCGGTTGGGCTGATACGACCATGCTGCATGCGGAAAGCACCCATCCGAACTGCGCCTATATGTGGATGGAACACAGCCTTTCCACAAAGGTGCAGGGCGATGTTTCCGCGTGGTTCGGCGCCAACCCATCCGTCGGTGCAGCCTGCAAAGGCAATGAACTCCTCACGGACGAAGGCTGCGCCACCAACGGCTACAATGATTTTGACAAGATCAAATTCTGGAGGACGCCGGTTGCCAAGTGCGAAAGCCAGAGCGAATGCGTGCCGTATCACCGCTGGGTATCCGATTATATCGGTGTCATTGGCGGCCGCTGATCCCGGGTGTCACGCTGCGGTGCCTGGTTCGCCCCGGCAAGCATGCCTGAAACATGGAGTGAGACATGACAGCTGCTGTCCTGTTTGAAAACGTATCGCGCCATTTCGGAGCGGTCCGCGCCGTCGATGCGGTTGATCTCGCCGTTGCCGAAGGGGAATTCTTTGCCATGCTTGGCCCCTCCGGCTCGGGCAAGACCACCTGTCTGCGCCTGATGGCGGGGTTCGAACAGCCGACCGGTGGCCATATCGAGATTTTCGGCGAGACGGCGGAGGGCGTGCCGCCGTACCGGCGCAACGTCAATACGGTGTTTCAGGATTATGCATTGTTTCCGCATCTGAGTATCCTCGACAATGTCGCCTATGGTCTGATGGTCAAGGGCGTGGCGCGGGAAGAACGGCGCAAGGCTGCGGAAGATGCGCTCGCCATGGTCAAGCTGCCTGGGTACGGCACGCGGCGGCCCGGTCAGCTTTCCGGCGGCCAGCGCCAGCGCGTTGCGCTTGCGCGCGCCCTCGTCAACAAGCCGAAAGTCCTTCTGCTGGACGAGCCATTGGGTGCGCTTGACCTCAAGCTGCGTGAACAAATGCAGGAGGAATTGAAGACCCTGCAGAAATCGCTTGGCATCACCTTCGTATTTGTCACCCATGATCAAGGCGAAGCCCTGTCCATGGCCGACCGCATCGCCGTGTTCAACGAAGGCAGGATCCAGCAACTTGGTACGCCGGAAGATGTCTACAAGCGGCCGAAGACGCGCTTCGTCGCCGATTTCGTCGGCTCGTCCAATATCCTGCAACCGGAATTTGTCACCCAGCTTGGCGCTGGCCGGCAACTCGCCAGCCTGCGTCCCGAAGCCATAGAGCTTACCGGCAAAAAGGACGGCCAGCTTTCGCTGTCCGGCATTGTCCTCTCGCGCAGCTTCCTTGGTGCATCGAACCGTATCACCATCGATGTCAGCGGGACCAAACTTCATGTGACCAGTCCGGCGGCAAGTCCTGTTCCGGAAGAAGGCAGCAAGGTCACATTGAGTTTTGCCCCGGCCGATCTTCATCTCATGGAGGCTGTGTGATGAGCGCCATCACCGGCGAACAGGCCATATCAACGCAAAGGCCCGGTCTCGCCGGCCGCATATCGGATTTCTTCTGGAAGCGTCCGCATGTTTTCCTGGCAGTGATGCTGGCTCCGCCGCTGCTGTGGCTCGGCATCATCTATTTGGGTTCGTTGCTCGCGCTCCTGTTGCAGAGCTTCTTTTCCATCGATGATTATTCGGGCTTGGTGAATTACGAGTTCACGCTTGCCACCTACGGGCAGCTGCTGAACGAGACCAATCTCGACATCATCATCCGCACCGTGTGCATGGCGGCGATCGTGACCCTGTTTTCCGCACTGATCGCCTTTCCGATCGCTTACTATGCGGCGCGCTATGCCAGGGGAAAATGGAAGGCGCTGTTCTATCTCGGGGTAATGCTGCCGCTGTGGTCGAGCTATCTTGTCAAGATTTACGCGTGGAAACTGATCCTTGCCAAGGAAGGTATTCTGACCTGGCTCCTGACCAAGCTGAACCTGCTCTGGCTGCTGGATGCGTGGCTGTCACTCCCGGTGATCGGCGGCAATTCCCTCTCGGTCAGCTATACCGGCACCTTCATCGTCTTCGTCTATGTCTGGATGCCCTTCATGATCCTGCCGATCCAGGCATCGCTGGAGCGCGTACCGGTCAATCTGATCGAGGCCTCCTCCGATCTTGGCAGCACCCCCCAGCAGACATTCCGCCATGTCCTGTTTCCGCTGGCTCTGCCCGGCATCGTTGCCGGATCGATCTTCACCTTTTCGCTGACGCTGGGTGACTACATCATTCCGCAGATCATCGGTTCTTCGCGTCTGTTCATCGGCCAGGCCGTCTATGCGCAGCAGGGCACGGCGGGCAACATCCCGCTTGCTGCCGCCTTCACCGTCGTGCCCATCGTCATCATGGGGCTCTATCTCTGGGCCGCCCGCAGAATGGGAGCTTTCGATGCGCTCTGACCGTTCCGCCTCCGCTCCGCTGGGTCTGAAGATTGCCGCTGCCGGCGGGCTGCTCTTCCTGCATCTGCCGATCCTGCTGATTTTTCTCTATGCCTTCACCACGGAAGAAAAGAGCTACCAGTTCCCGCCGCCCGGCCTGACACTGCAATGGTTCGCGGTGACCTGGAACCGGCCCGATGTATGGCAAGCGCTGAGCCTCTCGGTCCGGGTCGCCTCGATAGCCACGGCCATTGCATTGCTGCTTGGCACGCTTTGCGCCGCTGCTGTCAGCCAGACCCGGTTCTTCGGGCGCGAGACGATTTCACTGCTGGTCATCCTGCCGATTGCCCTGCCCGGCATCATCACCGGCATTGCCCTGCGATCAGCCTTCAGCATGGCGGACATTCCTTTCTCGATCTGGACCATCGTGCTTGGTCACGCCACGTTCTGCGTCGTGGTTGTCTATAACAATGCGGTCGCCCGCTTCCGTCGTGTTTCGGGTTCACTGGTCGAAGCGTCGATGGATCTCGGGGCCAACGGCTTCCAGACATTTCGGTACGTCATCCTGCCCAATATCAGCACGGCACTCCTGGCAGGCGGCATGCTCGCCTTCGCCCTGTCCTTCGACGAAGTCATCGTCACCACATTCACCGGCGGCCAGCAATCCACCCTGCCGATCTGGATGCTGCAGGAACTCATCCGCCCGCGCCAGCGGCCCGTCACCAACGTGGTCGCTATGGTCGTGGTGCTGGTGACATTCCTGCCGATCCTTGCCGCCTATTATCTCACACGCGACGGCGACCAGATCGCCGGTGCCGGCAAATAATGCAAAGCCTATGGGAGAACAACACATGGATACGCAACTGCTGATCGGGTCGACATTCGTCGCCGGAACCGAGGCCGAAGAACATATCCTCAATCCGAAGACCGGCGCGACAATCATTGATCTTGCCGAAGCCTCCCACAGTCAGATCGATGCGGCTGTCGACGCGGCCGAACGGGCCTTTGCGACGTGGTCGCTGACAACACCTGCCGAGCGCTCCGGTTATCTCCTGCGGATTGCCGATGCCATTGAAAAACATGCGGATGATTTCGCCGCGCTTGAAGCGCTCAACTGCGGCAAGCCGATCAATGCCGTGCGCAATGACGAGCTTCCGGCCATCATCGATTGCTGGCGGTTCTTTGCCGGAGCCATCCGTTCCATGCATGCGCCTGTCGCGGGGGAATATCTGCCTGGCCACACCTCAATGGTTCGCCGCGATGCCGTCGGCATTGTCGGATCGATTGCGCCGTGGAATTACCCGCTGATGATGATGGCGTGGAAACTTGCGCCTGCCATTGCAGGTGGCAATACGGTGGTGTTCAAGCCATCCGAACAAACACCGCTGACAGCGCTGAAAATGGCGCGGCTTCTGGCGGATATTCTCCCCGAAGGAGTGGTCAACGTCATTCTTGGCCGCGGCGACACGGTCGGCAACGCGCTGATCAACCACCCCAAGATTGGCATGGTGTCCATCACCGGCGATATTGCCACGGGCAAGAAGGTGCTGCAGGCCGCCGCCAAGACGGTCAAGCGGACTCATCTGGAACTGGGCGGCAAGGCGCCTGTCATCGTCTATGACGATGCGGACCTTGACGCCGTGGTCAACGGTATCCGTACCTTCGGTTATTACAATGCCGGCCAGGATTGTACGGCTGCCTGCCGCATCTATGCGCAGGATGGCATCTACGAGAAACTGGTGGCGGACCTCACCTTTGCCGTCTCCACCATCCGCTTCAATGACGCCGACGATACGGTCAATGAGATCGGACCGCTTATCTCCAGCCGCCAGCGCGATCGTGTGGCGAGTTTTGTGGAGCGCGCAACGGAACAGAAGCACATTGAGATTACCACGGGCGGCCATGCGGGCAGCACCAATGGCTTCTTCTTCCAGCCCACCGTCGTTGCCGGTGCGACGCAGGAGGACGAGATTGTCCGCCGCGAGGTGTTCGGTCCGGTGGTTTCCGTCACGCGTTTCCGTGCCGATGATGAGGCGGTAAGATGGGCCAATGACAGCGATTACGGCCTAGCCTCTTCGGTCTGGACGAAAGATATTTCCAAGGCGATGGGAACCGCATCGCGGCTGCAATATGGCTGCACCTG
This sequence comes from Phyllobacterium sp. NPDC097923, assembly GCF_044760925.1. Lineage (NCBI taxonomy): Bacteria > Pseudomonadati > Pseudomonadota > Alphaproteobacteria > Hyphomicrobiales > Phyllobacteriaceae > Phyllobacterium > Phyllobacterium sp. NPDC097923. The sequence goes on from NZ_JBIWBL010000004.1 coordinate 160,711, forward strand.
GATCAACACCCACTTCATGCTGACCAATGAAATGCCGCATGGCGGCGTGAAGCAGTCAGGCTATGGCAAGGATATGTCGATCTACGCATTGGAGGATTATACGGCCGTTCGCCATATCATGATCAACCACGGCTGAAGGCCCGTTTCCGGCAGCGCGACGGCGCCAAAGGAATAAAATATCCATAAAACATTGAAATCAGGAATTTATTATTCTAGCCTGATTTTACGGTCCTGACTTATCCATGCGGTAGAATGAACATCCATCTCGAAGTCACAGAAGCCCCCTCGCCAACCGATCTCAAATTCCTGGGAGATCAGCTGACGGCATTCAATGATGGCGACGTCGGGCCGGGCCAAAGAGTGGCCCTTGCGGTCTTTGTGCGTGATGAAGCGGATAGGGTTGTCGGTGGAATATCGGGCTACACCGCGTGGGGATGGCTCTACGTTCAATGGCTGTGGGTGGATGAGAGTTTTCGCGGACAGCACATGGCAGGCAGAATGCTGGATGCCGCAGAACAGGAAGCCGCGAAACGCGGATGCCATGGCGCATATATTGATACGTTCAATCCAAGGGCCGCGAAGGCTTATCAGAAGCAGGGATATCAGACCTTTGCCACCCTGCCCGATTTTCCGATGGGGCGTGACCGCATCTTCCTGCAGAAACGGCTCTGACTAGTGGTCCGATTCTGACATTTGCATCCCTCTTATACAGGCCATTGAGGCAAATGTCAGAATCAAAGTTCCACTAGCCTGCGATGCGTCCGCCGCGCGTGGGCTCGCGAACGCCTGTCGTCGTCGGGAAACTGATCGGCAAGTCCCTGAGAACACGCACCGCAAGAAAACCAAAGCATTCCGCCTCGACCGCGTCCCCGCGCAAACCCAAGGTTTCGGCGGACAGGACCTCGACGCCGGCGCGCTCTGAAAGCATGGCCATGATCGCCGGATTGCGGCGACCACCTCCGCAAACCACCAGCCGACCGGGCCGTTGCGGCAAGAGATCGAGCGCTTTGCCCACGGAAGATGCGGTAAATGCCGACAGAAGTGCCGCCCCATCCCGTGCATTGAGGCCATCGGCCATTTCCGCGCCAAAATCGAAGCGGTCCAATGATTTTGGATAAGGTGTTGTCAGATAAGGATGCTGCAGGAGCGTGGAAAGGCGTTCTTCGTCAACCGTTCCAGCCAAAGCCAGAGCGCCGTCCCGATCCATTTCACCCAGCCCTTTCGCCTTGACGAAATCATTGAGCGGCGCGTTGGCAGGCCCGGTATCGAACGCGACAAAGCCACCATCGCCATCCCACCAGGTAATGTTCGCAACACCGCCCAGATTCAGCATGGCGGTGTCCTTGCCAACTCCGGCAGCCTGCAGCAGTGCAGCATGATAGGCCGCCGACAAAGGAGCGCCCTGCCCTCCCATGCGCATATCAGCCGAGCGGAAATCATAGGCGACCTTCGTTCCAAGAATGGCGCTCATCAGTTCGCCATCGCCGAGCTGGCGGGTCGCGCCAAGACGGCCGCCCTGGGGTGCGCGGTGCAGGACAGTCTGGCCGTGAAACCCGACGATGCCGATGTCGGCCATTGTCAGGCCGGCACCGTTGACCAGATCCTGGATTGCCGCGGATTGCGCGCGCGTCAGTGCCTCTTCGGCTTGCCGGAAGATCACCGGTTCGGGACCGTTGAAATTCCAGACACGGGCCTGGCTCAACGTCTCCTCCAGCAGGCTTCGAACGGATGCGTCGTAGGGGGTCAGCGCGTAAGCGCCGAACGCCTCTATGCGCTCGCCGTCGGTTTTGATCAGAGCAACGTCAATGTTGCCGTCAAGTACGGTACCGGTCATCAGGCCAACGGCCCACATTGGTTCCATGGTTGAATTCCTACTGTCCGTTGACGAGATTGCCGACTTCCTGCCGAAGCAAGGTTATTCCACTGTCGAAATGGCGTGTCGGATGAATGCGGTTGGTGAGCAGTGTCCAGGCCCTGCCCTTGTCGAAATCAATCCACAGGCCAGTACCTGTAAAGCCGGTATGACCGATCGTGTTCGCAGAACACAATCCTCCGCCTGACCAGTCCTCATATGGCCGCTCCCACCCATGGGTGCGTTTGGCGGACAGAGGTTCTTTCATGAGCGCGATCGCATGCTCGGACGCTCCGGTTCCATCCAGCAGACCTTGCGCGAAATCCAGAACGGAATGGGCCGTTCCAAACAGCCCGGCATGACCCGCTCCCTGCAAGGCGGCACAATTGTCGTCATGCACCTCGCCCGACAGCACCCGGTGCCGCCAGGTGCAGTCCTCGGTGGCCGCCGCAGCATCAGATGCAGCAGAGAACGCAAAACCTGCTCCTGGGTCCATGTCACGGATGGAGCACTTGGATAGGCGCTCCAGCACAAAGCCCAGAAGAATGAAATTGATATCGGAATAGACAGGTTCCCCGGCCTGCCATTCACGCTGCAGGATGAAGCTGCGCAGCAAATCCGGATCGCGGCCATAGGTGTATATCGGGGCAACAGCCGGCAAGGGCGTCTGATGGCCGAGACATTGCCTAAAGGTGATTTTCCGCTCCCAGGCGTTTGCGTCATATTGGCGTAGATCCGGCAGCGCGGAGATGAGCGGTGCATCGAGATCAATGATGCCCGCTTCCGCCAATCCAAGGATGCGCGGTGTCGTAAAGATGACCTTGGTCAGCGATGCAAGGTCGAACCACGTGTTGATCCGCATCGGCCTGATACTTGGAATAAGTTGAGCTGAGCCAATCGCCTGGATGATCCGGCGCTGATCCCGATCAACAATGCCGAACACGCCCCCGGGAATGCGGCTCGTTGCTACGGCACTGGCAAGAGGTGCAAAAGCGCGATCGAACAACCGGGAAAGCGCGGCATTGGCGAACTGTTCCGTACGATCAGATGCACTCATGATCTATCCCGCCGTTTGCGTATATGGTGGAGCTTCGGTACGTGCCTTGTGATCGGCACCAAAATGCGTCCAGTCTGCCGGGGCGGGTTCAAAACCCGGCTGGCGCACCAGGGACGGCACCTGCCGCGTATCCAGTTCAAAGTGCTCCTTGCGGCGGCTGACTGTCGGAACGGCGGCAATGAGCCTTTGCGTGTAGGAATGCTGCGGATTTGCCAGCACCGCTGCAGCACGACCGATTTCAACAATCTGTCCGGCATACATGACGGCAATCCTGTGGGCGATCCGCTCGACAACGGCCATGTCATGCGAGATGAACAGATAAGCCAGATTGAATTCCCGTTGCAGGTCGACAAGCAGATCCAATACCTTGGCCTGCACGGACACATCCAACGCCGAAACCGCTTCATCCAGAACCACAACGGAAGGGTTCAGCATCAGCGCCCGGGCAATGCACAGGCGCTGGCGTTGACCGCCGGAGAATTCATGCGGATAGCGGTCAAGGCTGTTGGACGGCAGGCCGACGCGCTCGATCAGCGTGGACATTCTCTCGCGCGTCTGGACATCGAGCCGCCCGCCTGCAGCAATCACCGGCTCCGCAAGAATGCTCGCAATGGAGAGCCGCGGATTGAGCGAAGCATAGGGGTTCTGGAAAACCATCTGCACCAGTTGCTGGCTTCGCCGCGCGGAGGCTTCCTGCCTGTCGGCAGAAAAGGTGCCGCGGGTGGATTTTGTCAGACCCAGAATGGTGCGCGCCGTTGTCGATTTCCCCGAGCCGCTTTCGCCGACAATCGCCAGTGTTTCCCCCGGCATCAGATCAAAATCCACGCCCTCCACCGCGTGAACCGCACCGGCGGGGCGGCGAAAAATGCCTGACGTAACCGGAAACCGCACGGTAAGCCCGTCAACCCTGAGAGCCGGATCGACCGATGCCTCGCTGTTGCGTTTGCCGTCGGTACGCGCTGCCTGCCCGCGGGCGAAATGCGGGACGGCATGCAGGAGATGTTGCGTATAGGGATGTTGCGGGTGATCGAGTATCTGGTTCAACTCCCCTTGTTCCACCGCCTGCCCGTTCTGCATCACCATGACCCTGTCGGCAATTCCCGCGACGAGGCCGATGTCATGCGTGATGAAAATCATCGACATCCCGGTTTCCCGCTTCAATTCTGCGAGAAGCGCCATGATCTGTGCCTGCACGGTGACGTCCAATGCCGTGGTGGGCTCATCGGCAATCAGCAGACGGGAGTTGCACGCCAAAGCCGTTGCTATCATGACGCGCTGGAGCATGCCGCCTGATAGCTGGTTGGGATAATAGCTCAAGCGCCGTAGAGCGTCGGGAATCCGCACACGATCAAGCGCGTCCTTGGCAGCCGCACGCGCCTGCTTTCCGGTCAGTCCTCGATGGAGCCGAAAGGATTCTTCAATCTGCGTGCCTATAGAAAGCACGGGATTGAGCGATGTCATCGGCTCCTGAAAAATCATGCCGATTTCAGCGCCGCGCACTTTTGTCAGTTGCAGTTCCGTCGCGGCCGTCAGGTCCAGAATGCTGTTATCGGGCCGTTTCAGCTTTATGGAACCGGAGACGATGCGGCCCCCGCCAAAATCAACGAGCCGATTGATCGAGAGCGCCGTGACGGATTTTCCGGAGCCGCTTTCACCGACGATTGCCAGTGTTTCTCCGGCGGCCACATCAAAGCTTACGCCGCGCACAACCTGATTGACCTCAGGGTCGTGGCCAAAGCCGACGCGCAGATCACGGACAGAGAGCAGCGGGCTCATGGGTTTGACCTCCGCATTCTCGGATCAAGGATATCGCGCAACGCATCGCCAAGCAGGTTGAAACCAAGGATGCTCACCATGATTGCAAGGCCGGGGAAGATCAGCAGCCATGGGGCTGTTTCCATCAGATTGCGGCTGTCGCTCAACATCAGACCGAGCGACGATGCGGGCGGCTGTGTGCCAAGACCAAGGAAACTGAGGCCCGCTTCGGTCAGGAGAGCCCATGCCAGCGCCAGGGTGATCTGAACCGTTAGCGGCGCCACCAGATTGAGCAGGAGATGCCGCGTCAGGATATATGTGCGACTGCTGCCGAACGTGCGCGCCGCGTCAACGAAATCGCGTGCCTTCAGTGACAGCGCCGGCCCGCGCACGACACGGGTGAATATGGGCGTGTAGACAATCCCGATCGCCACAACACTGGTCCAGGTTCCCGGTCCGACAATGGCAACAACCAAAAGGGCGAGAAGAATGGCTGGAAATGCCAGCAACACATCCATCAGGCGCATGATGATGCCATCCAGCCGATGGCCGAACCATGCCGCGGCCAGGCCAAGGACAGTTCCCGCAAGCGATGCAAAGGCAACCGACAGGAAGGCCACCGTAAAGGACTGCCCTACCCCGCGCATGAGACGGCTGGCGACATCGCGACCAAACAGGTCGGTACCCATCCAATAGGTGATGGTGGGGGAATGCAGGCGGTCCAGGCGGTTCTGCATCAACGGGTCATGCGGTGTGAAACCCATGAGGCCGAGCAAGGCGATCACGAGGTAGAGCATGACGATGATCCCGCCTATTCTCCCGCTTGTGTGTCCAAAAATGGCGCGGAGGATGCGCATTACCGTTCTCCCAAACGAATACGGGGATCGAGCGCAGAATAAGCGAGGTCGACCAGAAGATTGACGACCATGAAGTTGAAGGCAATGAACAGCACGCTTCCCTGCAACAGGGCATAATCCCGCTGCAATATCGCATCGAGAACCACGCGCCCCAATCCTGGCAGTGCATAGATCTTCTCGACAAGAACGGCACCGCCCAGCAGATAACCAAATTCCATGCCGCTGAGAGTGACGACCGGGATGAGTGCATTCGGCAGCGCGTGCCGCCAGATGACACTGCTCGCCGATGCCCCCTTGCTGCGTGCGGTCCTCACATAATCATCGCTCAGAACATCGAGCATGGCCGACCGGGATATGCGGGTGACGGAAGCGGCAAATGCCAATCCAAGCGTGATGGCCGGAAAGATCAATTGGCTAAGGTTACGCAGCGGGTCCTTCCAGAAGGGCGAAAAATCTCCCATCGTCGGCAGCGCACCGAAGCCGACGGACAGCATGTAGATAATCAGGAGGCCGACAACGAAGCTCGGCGTTGATTGGCCGACCATGGCAAAGATGCGCACCGTCAGGTCGGATGGCCTGCCATTATGGGTTGCGGCGAACACCCCCGCCGGAAGACCGATGGCAAGCGCGATGATCATGGAAAGAAAGGCCAATTCCAAAGTCAGGGGAAAGCGATCAAGTATTACGTCGAGCACCGGTTTTCCGTAGGCGACCGAGATACCCAGATCGCCACGGAAAAGCCCGAGCAGCCAGTGCCAGTATTGAACGAGCCAATTCTGGTCGAGGCCGAAATAGGCCGTCAACGCCACGCGTTGTTGCGGCGTCAATAGTCCGGCCTCTGTCCCAAGCATCGCCGTGATGGCATCGCCGGGAACGAGACGGATTGCAACGAACACAAGTATTGAGACGCCGATCAAAACCAGCGGAAACGTCACCAGACGCCGTGTAACATAACCCATCCAGAAACGTCTCCGGGTAAGAAGTGATCGGCAATCCCATCCGAGCTATTGCTGGACGGTCACCTTGCTGAGACCGAAAAGCGAACCGATGGGCGTTGCGGTGAAGCCCTGGACACTCTTTTGCTGTGCCGTGTAGCTGTAGGAGGTATAGAGCCAGATCCAGGGAGACATCTCCGCGAGATGTTTTTCGAAGTCACTGAAAATGACCTTGCGTGCTGCGGGATCGGTTTCGGCGCGGCCCTTCTGCATGAGGCTGTCCAGGGTATCGTCAATGTAATTTGCAACCTTTTGCAGGTTTCCGGTCTTGGTCCAGTACCGGCTGTACATCGAATAGGGATCCGCGCTGCCGCCATTCAGGGCAACAGCCATGTCGAAATCGCCTTTCAGCCATGTATCGACATAGACGTTCAGTTCCATGACCTTGATATCGAGTTTGACGCCGATTTCGGCCAGTTGGGATTGGATGACCTGAGCCTCTGCGGCGGCCGTTGGCGGTTCGCCGGTTGCCGCGATGACCGTGGCCGAGAATCCTTTCGCATATCCCGCGTCGGCCATGAGTTTCTTGGCCTTCTCGACATCCCGCTTGTAACAGAACAGGCTGTTGGGATCGGTTGCAAAGGATGGTGTCGTTATCGGGCCTGTCACCTTGCCTTCCCCCAGAGAAGCCGTATCGAGAACTTCCTTCCGGTCGATGGCGCAGGAAATGGCCTGCCGTACCGCAAGCTCGGTCATTGGCTTGCGCGACGGATTAAGCTGCAGCACGTGATAGGCAAGCACAGGTGCACGGTTCAGGACCAGTCGCTCTTCCCGTGGAATGAGTGTTGCAATCAGAGGGTCGTTCAGCAGCGCAAAATCGACCTGGCCGGTGCGCATGGCCGCCAGGATCGCAGTTTCGTCGGGAAGAACACTGATATTGATGCCCTCTACACCTGTTGCACCTCCGGCCCACGCCTTGTTGGCAACCAGTATCTCGCGGGAATTCGGATCCCACTTTTCAAGCTTGAAAGGCCCCGAACCTACAGGCGTTGTGCTGATCGCTCCTTTTTCAATTTCACGCGCGGAAATGATCGCCGCGTTCAGATTTGTCATCGCCGTCAGAAGCGGCACATCCGGCTGGGACAGATGAAAAACCACCGTGTGAGGATCAACGGCTTCGATATTGGCAATCGACAAGAAGTTGGCCCGCGCCACCGCACCGGTCGCTTCGTTGAGTATACGCTCAAATGACGCCTTCACATCCGCTGAGGTGACCGGGTCCCCGTTCTGGAATTTTGCATTCGGGTTGAGTTTGAAGGTCAATTCCGTACCGTTGGACGAAAACTGCCAGGAATCGGCAACCGCCGGAACAATCTGCAGATTGGCATCCAGACGCACGAGCGGCTCATAAATGAGCTCAAGCAGCCTTATGGAAGAGAAAGCCGTCTGCTTGTGCGGATCGAGACCCGTCGCGTCCTGCGACCAGGCCATGCGCAGCGTTGCCGCGCTTGCTGGCGAACCCACCACTGTCGCGCCAAGGGCTGCAGCTATTGCAAGACAAGAAACCAGTTTCGCTGTTGAACGCCTTTTCATTTTTCTTTTTCCCTCTGGAGCTATTTTGAGCGGCCTTATGGACGCTTGATTCGTTTTACTTCCTGCTAAACCGTCATGGTCTTACACCGGCTTCGCATTTATCGCCTTTCGCAGAAAACCTCCTGCATCTTTTAACGCCACCCGCGCTTTTTCCACGTCCATTCCCGTTTTGACCATCAATATCGCCAGCTTCACATCATTGCTTGTCTGATCGAGAGCTTGGCGCGCCTGCTCAGTGGTACAACCGGTTGCTTGCATGACAATACGCGACGCCCTGGCCACGAGTTTTTTGTTGCTCGCGTGCACGTCCACCATGAGATTCTGATAGCTCTTACCGATCCGTATCATACTGGCCGTCGTCAGCATGTTGAGAATGAGCTTCTGCGCGGTGCCGGATTTCAAGCGGGTTGACCCGGTAAGAACCTCCGGACCGACAACGGGAGAAATCGCGATATCGGCGATTCCGGCAATGATTGAATCCGGGTTGCAGGACAAGGCAATGGTCGAAGCCTCTACCTGTTTGGCGTAATTCAGTCCACCAATCACGTAGGGCGTACGCCCGCTGACCGCGATCCCCACAACCACATCCTGTGCCGTCAGCCCAATGTCCCGCAGCGCTCGTTCCCCCTTATGCGGATCGTCCTCAGCGCCTTCTATGGCCCTGATCATCGCCTCGGGACCGCCAGCGATCAGCCCCACCACCACGCCTTCGGGTACGCCGAAGGTTGGCGGACATTCCGAAGCATCCAGAACCCCCAAACGGCCGCTGGTTCCCGCTCCCATATAAATGAGCCTCCCCCCGACTTGGAAGGCAGTGACGACCCGGTCAACCGCCGCTGCGATATGCGGAATAACCTTCTCGACAGCCGATGGCACGCCTTTGTCTTCATCATTGATCTTCTGCAAAATATCGGTAGTTGGCAGAAGATCGATCTGCATCGTCTGCGGATTTCGGCCCTCGGAGACCAGTTTTTCCAACTCGGATATCAACGCTTGCTCAGTCATCGGCCAACTTTCGGGAGAACTGCTTTTAATCAAAATGCGATACCGGCGAAAAGCGATGAGATCGCATCTCACCGGGGTCGTCCGCGCATTGCATGAATTGTCTATTCCGCATTCGGAATGCGGCCGCTCGCTCCCTGCTGCAACAGCTTTCATTCTTTTTATGTTAACTTTTTATGATTTATTATTCCTTATGTCAATATAAAATTGGAATTATATATTCCTAACCAGACGCGTTTATCCATCGGCTGAAACTGGCAGTTCACTTGCCCTCCGCAAACGGACGGCCATGGTTGAGCGTCGCTTACCGACAATGATGATGGGCAGTCGTAGTCTGAAATCTCAGCACGATTTTCTCGCCAGAATGATCGCACCTGAAACCGCATCGCCGTCGGCTGGTTTCAGGCGGCGGCGAATATCCGGAGCCAGCCATGGCTCCAGCGGCGTCGACAGCCCTCCGAGAAGCGTGACGCGGGGCGCACCTTTTTCGATCAGCGCGCGGACGATGGAGTCAATCTGCTCGGCCGCTCCCTGAACCAGACGCCGCCCCACCATGTCACCCTGATCCGCATGGCGCATCACCATGGGTGCGAGCACGGCATAGTCGGTCGCCGTCGCCCGATCCATCCACGCAACCACCTCCACAGGGTCGTTCTGGAACCGCTGCATCACCTCGCCCAGCAATGCACTCTGTTCGTGGCGGCCGTCGAAAGCCCGCAATGCAAGTTGAACGGCCTTCAATCCCAGATCCGCGCCGCTGCCTTCATCGGATATTGGAAAGCCATAACCGCCAACCCGCAGATCGCGCCCTTCGGCAAAACCCAGACCGATGGAACCCGTTCCGGCAATGACAATCGCGCCATCCGCGCCGGAGTGAGCTCCCAGACAGGCGGCAACGCCGTCGCTCGTGAAAGCGATGCTGGCAAACGGATGAGGGATAGCCCGAAGCGCCTCAAGCGCGCCCTTGCGGCCGATGCCGGCAAGACCGATACCGGCATGTATGCGTGCGGTTTCCCGCTCCGTGAAACCGGCTTCCACTATTGCCGAGGTAAAGGCGCTGGCAACGGAAGCCCAGGCCGCGTCCACGCCAAGACGGGTTGTCGCGGGTCCGGAGAGCCCTTGGCCGAGGACCGCACCAAAGCCGTCTTCAATGCGGGCGCGGCAGCCCGTGCCGCCGCCATCGACGCCAAGAAAAAACGGCTTCTCGTGCATGGCGTCGCTCATGAGCTGATCCGCTCGATATCCGCGCCGCAGAGCCGAAGCTTGCGATCCAGCTGCTCATAGCCGCGATCAAGGTGATACACCCGGTTGATGATCGTCTCACCTTCACAAACGAGGCCCGCCAGAACGAGCGAGACGGAAGCCCGCAAGTCTGTCGCCATGACCTGCGCACCGTGCAGCGGTTCCCCGCCGCGCACCAGCGCAGTCGTTCCCTGCAGCGTTATGTTCGCCCCCAGACGCATGAGCTCCGGGACATGCATGAAACGGTTTTCGAATATGGTTTCGCGCAGCAACGATGCGCCCTGACTCCGGCACGTCAATGCCATGAACTGGGCCTGGAGATCCGTGGGGAACCCCGGATAGGGCTCTGTGGTGATGTCAACGGCCTTCAGCGGCCCCTCCCGAGACACAATCAGGCCCCGGTCGCTAGGCCAGACGCTGGCACCTGCCGTTTCAAGCGCTTGCACGACCGAAGCCAGATGCTCCAGACGGGCATGGGTCAGTTCAAGCTGACCGCCGGTGATGGCCGCAGCGATTGCATAGGTGCCGGCCTCTATCCGGTCAGGGATGATAGCATGCCGGGCGGGACGCCACGTCGTATCGCCTTCCACCAGAATGCGATGCGTCCCGGCTCCTTCAATGCGGGCTCCCATCGCATTGAGGCAGGCGGCGAGGTCAACCACTTCCGGTTCGCGTGCAGCATTGAGGATTTCCGTTTCACCTTTTGCTGCGGTGGCCGCCATCATGGCTGTTTCGGTCGCCCCCACGGATGGAGAGCTGAGAACAATGCGGGTTCCCCGCAGCGAACCTTGCACAGATGCAACGATGACGCCGTTCTCGATGGCAATATCGGCCCCAAGCGCGGCAAGTGCGCTGACATGCATGTTGACGGGCCGTGCACCAATTGCACACCCGCCCGGCAGCGAGACCCTGGCATGTCCGAAGCGGGCGAGCAGCGGCCCAAGAACCAGTATGGTCGCACGCATTCGCCTGACAGTGTCATAGGATGTTTCCTTCGACACAACGGCGCTTGTATCGATGGTCGCCGCATGCGGCGACCGGTCAATGCGCGCGCCGTGGAGCTGCACCACGCCCAGCATGTTCTCGACATCGTTGACAGCTGGCAGATTGGTCAATTCCAGCGGATAGGGACTCAGCAGCGCAGCGGCGATTTGCGGAAGCGCAGCGTTTTTGGCGCCGGAAATCGTCACCGCGCCTTCCAGCCTGTTTCCCCCGATGATCCGTAATCTATCCATGATAACCACTGCCCGATCTGAGGAGCATGAAAACAGGGTGGGCTTCGTTCGACACCCTCTTCGCCCACAGGTTGCGTCCGACATAGAAGGCACAACCCTCATGGCGATACACAAAAACTAATTGATCATTCCACGGTGTCAATTGATTTAGGAATATATTATTCTATGCCGGAGTGTTGGCCGTGCGCCGCGTTTATCCGGCCTGTCTCTTGCGCTGTTGCCGGGAGTAGCCAGTGCCTTGAATTGACGGTAGGTATGTCATTTGAACGAGCCTGAAGGCTCCGATCACTCCAGAGGTCCGCGCTTTGGCGCGAGCAGCCTGAACTGCCAACGCGCAAAGGAACGCATGTCTATACTGCAGAAAATCAATGCACAGTTGGACTCCATGGCGCCTGCCGATCGCCAGATCGGGCAGTTCATCATCGACAATCCGGATCAGATGCTGCGGCTGTCATCGGCTGCTCTGGCCGTGGAGACGGGCCGGAGCCAGTCCAGTGTGGTGAAGTTCAGCCAGAAGCTCGGCTACGCAGGCTATATGGAGCTGAAGCTCGCTGTCAGCGAAGCCAAGGCACAGGAATGGACGGCCCCGGCGGGCATGATCCACGGCACGATCGAAATAGGCGACAGCTATCTCGTCATCCTGCAGAAACTGATCGGCAGCAAACAATTGTCGATGCAGCAGACCGTTGCCGTCAACAATGAAAAAGACATCGGCATTGCCTTGGAAATCCTGCGCAAGGCCCGGCGCATTCATATGGCGGGCGTGGGCGCATCGTCGCTGGTGGCACGGGATTTTGCCTATAAGCTGATGAAGCTTGGGCGCAATGTGCTGCACGACAGTGATAGCCATGTCCAGATGGCCAACGCATCCACGCTTGGAGCTGATGACGTCTTGTTCGCCCTCTCCTATTCGGGCGACAGTATCGAGACGTTGCGCATTGCCGAGCTTGCCAGCCAGCGCAGTGCGACCGTCATTGCCGTGACCGGGCTGAAGGACAATCCATTGAGCCGCGTGGCGGATATCCGGCTTTACACCTTTGCCGATGAAGAACGCGTTCGCTCTTCATCCATCACCGCAAGAGATGCGCAACTGACGCTGACCGACCTGTTGTTCATCCTGCTCATTCAAGGGCAACCGGATGCCCATGAATATATTCACAACAGCGAAGTTGCAGTCTCCGTTCTGAAAGCTGAGCACCTCTAGAAACCCGGGCAGGCAGCCCATACCGGCCGCTACCTTGACGGGATGATCACGCCAAATTGCCCACCTGCTCCACCTTGGATGCGGGGGACGGCGATTTGATCCTGGGGAAATCATAGCCATTCACCTTGGACGTCTTGTATCCGGCCCCGACCAGCGCTTCGGCAACCTTGACGGCTGCCGTGACGCCGTCAATGACGGGAATACCGGTCGCGGCGCTGAGCCGGTCGCACAACAAAGACATGCCCGCACAGCCAAGAACGATCGCTTCCGCGCGGTCTTCCAGTTTCGCCTTGCCGATTTCAAGCACGAGAAGACGCTCTGCCTCGACCGGGTCTTCATCCAGTCCCAGCACCGGCAGATTGATGGCGCGAACGTTGCGGCAATGGTGGTTTGCGCCGTAAGCGCTGACCAGATCTTCGATGATCGGGATGGAGCGGGGCAATGTCGTGATCACCGTGAAGCGCCGGCTGATCGTCATCGCGACCTGTATGGCGGCCTGGCAGATGCCGATCACGGGGCCCCGTGCAATCTCGCGTGCCGCATGCAGGCCGGGATCATCGAAGCAGGCAATGACATAGGCATCCACGCCTTGCGCCTGCCCCTTGCGTATTTCGGAAAGCATGGCCGGAACAGCCATGGCCTCGTCGGCCCCGCCCTCGATGCTCACCGGCGTATCCACGGGATTGACCGCGGTGACGCGCGTTGTCGGATAGGCCACCCGGACGGCACTTTCCAGAACCTGGGAAGTCATGGACGCTGTGGAGTTTGGATTGATGAGAAGAATATGCACGGTCGAGTTCCTTCAGCGCCACTTAATCGCGGCGGGATTTGGTAAAATCGGCAATTGGCGGAGGCGCCAGAACGAACTGTCGATCGGATGTGATGTAATTATCGGCGTGGAGACGGGCGATGGGCTGATAAACGTCCGGATTGACGTAGCGCCCCTCCGCGTCAAGGCAATCGCGGCGCACATGCATGTGGACGACTTCGCCAAGGACAAGCACCCGCTTCGGAAATTCGATCAGGCGCTCTACGCGGCATTCCAGGGCACAGGGAGCCGTAGCAGCATACGTTGCATCGATTTGATTGCATGCGGCCGCCTCAAGACCGGCCATCTCCAGCTCATCGACCTCGCTGTCGAAACCCAGCCCGCAAATGAGCATCTGCTGCGCCATGCTCATATCCACCATGTTGACGGCAAACTCACCCGTACGGCGGATATTGGCGATCGTGTCTTTCTCTTCCCCCGACGGCCGTGGCTGCACACCGAGGATCAGGATCGGCGGATCATGTGAGAACACGTTGAAGAAGCTCATCGGCGCCGCATTGCTGTGGCCGGCGCTTGAACGGGTCGTTACCAGGGCGATCGGCCGTGGGCCGATAAAATTCGTCAGCAGACGATATCGGCTCTCCGGTTCAAGCTCTGTAAAATCAAACTGCATGCCGACTCTCCCGTTTCGCTATATAGTATACAATTATTGGGCATTATTGTCTACAATCATGCAGACAAAACGAGTTGACATTTTCCATTTGATCGCGATTGTCTGTCACAATCGGGAGACAGGTACATGACTGAACAAGCAGGGGCTTCAACACAGCAGATTGTTGAACGGGTATGGCTTTCCATTGCCGAGCGCAGGCTTCGGCCCGGCGTGCAACTTAAGGAAGGGCAACTGGCCGCGATCTTCGACGTCAGTCGTGCCCGCATCCGCCAGGCGTTGGTTGCACTTGAACGGGATGGGCTCGTCACGATCATCCCGAACCGCGGCGCATTTGTCTGCCAACCTTCGGTGGATGAAGCACGGGATGTCTTCTTTGTCCGCCGTGCGGTCGAACGCTGTATTGTCGAGCGGCTTTGCAAATCAATCTCCAAAGTAAATGTCACGCGGCTGCGAACGCATGTTTCCAAAGAGCGCACCGCCAATGCACAGGATAGCACGACCGATATCATCAAGCTGTCAGGCGGCTTCCATCTCTTGCTTGCAGAGGTCGCGAACTCGGACTTTCTTTTCGCCACGATGCGCGATCTGATCGCAAGAAGTTCCCTCATCACTGCGGTCTACCGCAACACCAATCGCTTCAACTGCGGGCCGGACGAACACGCCGAAATTGTCGACGCAATCGCAAATGGCGATCTTTCCAAGGCGACAGGGCTCATGGAGCACCACCTTGAACATGTGGAGGCCGAGCTCGATCTGAGCGAAATCCGTGATCTTGCGCACGATTTGCGTTCCGCGCTGGCCTGAACCGCTGACCGTCATTCTGCTGCAGTTGCCATCTTCTCCTCGACCAGATGGCATGCCACACGCGTGCCGCCCTGGAGAGTACGAACCTCTGGCACTTCAGCCGAGCAGCGTCCAATGGCAACCGGACACCGCGGGTGGAAAGTACAACCGGATGGCGGCTTGAGCGGACTCGGCACCTCGCCGCCGCCAACGACCCGATCCCTGTTCGGCTGCTGCACATTGGGTATTGTCTGCAAGAGAAGCCGCGTATAGGGATGCCGCGGATTGGCAAACAGCTCTTCCGTATCCCCCTCTTCCACGATACGCCCAAGATACATCACCGCTATGCGATCCGACATGTGCCTTACAACGCTCATGTCATGGCTGATGAACAGATAGGTAAGACCAAGTTCGTCCTGCAGCTTGCGCATAAGGTTGAGAACCTGCGCCTGAACCGACACATCGAGCGCAGATGTCGGCTCGTCGCATACGAGGAATTCGGGTTCGCTGGCGAGCGCCCGTGCGATTGAAATACGCTGACGCTGACCGCCCGAAAACTCATGCGGATACTTTTCACCATCCGAAGCCGATAGCCCGACAGTCTCGAGCAGTTCCTCAACGCGTTCGGTGATTTCATTTGACGTTTTGAGCAGCTTCATCTCGCGCAGCGGCTCGGCAACGATGTTCTTCACACGCCACCGGGGATTGAGCGAGGCATAGGGATCCTGGAAGATCATCTGCACCGAAAGTGGCGCCCCATTGCGTCCTGGTGCAAAGCGAAGTTCGCCACTGCTGGGTTTGTGCAACCCGGTTACAAGACGCGCAACCGTTGATTTGCCGCAGCCGCTTTCTCCCACGATGCTGAGGCATCCGCCTGCGGGCACGGTGAAGCTGATGTCATTGACGGCTTGCAGAAGCTGACGCGGCTTGCGCTCGACAACCCGGCTCAGCCACGGTGCCGAGACATCGAATGTCTTAACGAGACGTTCAGCGGTAAAAGCCGGCGTTTTTTGTCCGGTCCCGGTCATGCGGTTCCTCCCGCGTTGAGCCAGCAGGCGCTTGCGCCATCGCCCGCCGGCATGAGTTCAGGTTGCTCTCGAATACAGCGCGGTCCGACCGATTTGCAGCGCGGATTGAAAGCGCACCCATCCGGAATCGCATCGAGCCGGGGCATGGATCCATCGATCTGATTGAGGCGCTCCACGCGGGCGGCAAGTGCCGGAATGGAAGCCATGAGGCCGCGCGTGTAGGGATGCGCCGACGCGTGCAACACCTGATTGACCGAACCAACCTCGATCAACCGGCCCGCATACATGACCGCCACCCTGTCGGCTGCTTCCGCAATGACACCCATATCATGGGTAACCAGCATGACAGCCGTGCGCTTCTCCTTGCAAAGTTTACGCAGCAGCGAAATGATCTGCGCCTGAATGGATACGTCCAGCGCCGTGGTTGGCTCATCGGCGATCACCAGCTTGGGCGAGGCCGCGAGTGCCAGGGCGATGACCACTCTCTGCCGCATCCCGCCCGAGAACTGATGCGGATAATGGTTCACCCGCTCATCCGGAGAAGGAATGCCGACCTCTCCGAGTAATT
This sequence comes from Phyllobacterium sp. NPDC097923, assembly GCF_044760925.1. Taxonomy (NCBI): domain Bacteria; kingdom Pseudomonadati; phylum Pseudomonadota; class Alphaproteobacteria; order Hyphomicrobiales; family Phyllobacteriaceae; genus Phyllobacterium; species Phyllobacterium sp. NPDC097923. Next base: position 177,264 of record NZ_JBIWBL010000004.1, read on the forward strand.
CGATCGCTCGTGCCTTCGCCTGCGATTTGCTCATGTTGAGATGCTGGCGGATTGTCTCGCTCAGTTGGGCCCCCACCGTGAACAGCGGGTTCAGCGAGGTCAGCGGATCCTGAAAGATCGCACCGATTTTGCGGCCGCGGATTTTTTCCATCTCATAGTCATCAAGGGTGTCAATCCGGCGATTCTCGAGCCAGATTGCGCCGCCGCTGATATGGCCGGGGCGCTCAAGCAGACCTTGAATGGCCAGACCGGTCATCGACTTGCCGGCTCCGGATTCGCCGACCACACCAAGGATCTCGCCTGCCCGGATGTCGAGGCTCACATCCGAAAGCGCGGCCACTGTTCCGTGGCGTCCGGGGAATTCCACCGTGAGATTGCGAACCTCAAGGATGGGCTGATCCATTGTTTCACCCATGTGCGCTGCTCTCTATTGGATAACTCGGAGGGAATATTTCGGCGACCGATGGATGCGCCCAGCTTCGCTCGGGATATTTGGCAATCAGTCCGTCAAACTGTTTCTGTATGCGTTCCCGGGCAGACATCATGTCGATGCCTGCAACCTCACCGAACAGCATGGAAGGACGCCCGTCGACAAAGGACGCCCGTGTTACCTTGCCGGATCCGCCGGTAACAAGCGTCGTGATCGGATCGATCGATGGCGCCATGATCGCATCGTCAAGGCCGAACACCGCAATATCCGCGCGCGCGCCCGATGAAAGATGGCCAAGGTCCGTTCTGCCAAGCGCTCGCGCACCGCCAAGCGTTGCAGCGTCGAAAAGATCAGCGCTGCGCGCCCGGTCCGGCACCCCGTCATTGATACGCGATGTGATTAGGCCGATGAGCAGATTCATCAACATGTCGGCCGGTGCCGTGTCGGTGCCCATCGCAATATTGATCCCGCGGTTGCGGCATGCCGAAAACGAGTTCAGCGTATTGCCGCCACGGGCAGACACCAGCGGACAATGCACAATTGAAACACCATTGGCCGCATAAAGGCGAAGATCTTCGTCCGTTGCGTTGGTTGCGTGCGGCGCAATCAGCCGCTCGCTCAAAAGTCCTGACTTCGCGAGCCAGACCGGCGCCGTCGAGCCATGCAGCGCACGGACCGTATCGACCTCCATGACGCCTTGCGCCATGTGCAAGCGGATCTTGCAACCGAGTTCGCGTGCTGCAGCGTCGGTGCGTTGCAGCAATCCGGCCGTGCATGTCTCGACGCGGTCGGGCGCAAGCATCCCCCGCACGAGATCTCCGTGACGGCCGGTCTGCCGTTCGATGAAGCGCACGGCGTCTTCCAGGCCGCGGAAGCCGCGCTGCTCATCGAACACCGGTCGTATCTGGCCCGGACTTTCAAGGACCATGCCGCCTGAGCGGTAGGCCGGACTGAGATAGACCCGCAAGCCGAGGTCTCCAGCCGCATCCGCAGCGGCATCGAACTCGGCAACGGTCTCACCCCACTCGCGATAGAACAGCGACGCGATCGGCGCGGCAGTGGTTATGCCGTTCAGCAGAAGCTGACCGAAGGCGAACCGCTTCTGGAAGGCCAGCTCTTCCGGCGTATACATCTCGTAGGGACCAGCCTCGACATAAGAGCGGGGCCAGACGCGCCCCTTGGCCCAACCCGGATGGTTGTCGATGCCGAGGATCGTCGTGTCGAGATCGGAGAGTGCATCGAGGTCGATGAACCCTGGACTGATCAGCGATCTCCCGAAATCGACACGGCGTGCCACCTCCCCCGGAAAGTGATGCCCGACGAACAGAATTTCGCCGTTCTCGAACACAACTTCTCCTTTATGGACAAGCCTATGGGCCCCATCCCGATGGCCAAGCACCCAATCGGCAGTCAACAGGGTCTGCCCTTCGGGCCTGCGGCCAAGCTTCAGCGTCTCGAATCCGGCTTTTGTCATGGCATGTCCACAATGGCTTGGCCTTGCCGTGCCGTGACACGTCCGCCCTTGATGACCAGCGGACGCGGGGCAATGTCGACAACCGCATGCGCCAGGGTCTCACCCGTCAGAAGGGTCAGGTCGGCCGTACACCCGACTTGCAGACCATAGCCCTCGATCTGCATCACGTCAGCACCACCCTGCGAAACGATATGCAGAACATGTTCAAGTTCGCGGTCTTTCCGCAGCCCGTTTTTCATGCCGATGATCTTGGCACGGTCGAGCATGTCCGGCTGGCCCCACGGCCCCCAGGTGTCGCGAATACCATCGCAGCCGCCGCCGACGCGTATGCCGGCTTCCTTCAGTCGCATGACCGATGGAACCGAAGCAGACGGCGCACCCGTGGTGAGGATCGCCACATCGAGTGCTGCGAGTTCATCCATCAACTTTCCGACCCGCAGATAGTCGTTCATCCCGAGTGCGAACGCATGGCTAATGGCAACTTTACCCTGCATGCCGTTTGCGCGGATACGCTCAAAAATGAGCTCCATTGTGAATGCGCCGAGATCTCCGACCTCGTGCAGATGAATATCGATCGGCCGTTGATGTTTGACGGCAAGCGTGAATATCGTGTCGAGCTGGCCCTTCGGGTCGCGATCTATACCACAGGGATCGATCCCTCCCAGCACCTCACAACCCTGCCGCAGCGCCTCGTCAAGCAGGTCGGTGGTGCCGGGCATGACCATGACACCGGACTGGGGGAAGGCAACGATTTCGATATCGATGATGCCGCGCAATTTCTCGCGGGTTTCCCAAACGCCTTCCACGATGGACAGGCCGTGGGTCGGGTCGATATCGACATGGCTGCGGATATGGGTTGCACCATGCGCCGCCAGCCCGATCGCATGCCGCATGGACTGCCGGTGCGGATCAATACCGATAGCGCTGCGGTTCTCGCGCTCAAAATCAATGCGCTCGCGCAGTACAGCCGCCCGGTTGTTTTCGTGCCACGGCATGCCCCATGTCGTCTTGTCGAGATGGGTGTGGGCATCAATGAGGCCAGGAATGACAATGGAGTTGCCTCCATCTTCGACCGGCATGCCCGGCTCTGGCGTAAATTGACCGAAACCGGCTATTTTCCCATCCTTGATCAGGACATCGCAGCTGTCGCCAGCCATGGGCCGTACATTACGGAGCAATAGATTGGTCATGTGTCATTTACCTCAATTTCGGGTTTAGAGCGTCGCGCAACCAGTCGCCCAGCAGGTTCACCGCAACGACGAGAAGGCAAAGCTGGAGCACGGGAAACAGCACGATCCACCACGAACCGGAAAACAGGAACTGGTTGCCGATGCGGATCAAGGTTCCGAGCGACGGCTGGCTAGGTGGCATACCTATGCCGAGGAAAGACAGCGTCGCCTCAGTCAAAATCGCCATGCCGAAGTTCAATGTCGCTGCCACAAGGACCGGTGTGAGCGTGTTTGGCAGGATATGGTTGGCCATGATCCGGCGAGCCGGTACCTTGATGAGCCTGGCTGCGTGCACATAGTCCTTGCCGCTCTCCACAATCGTCTGGGCGCGAACCGTGCGGGCATACTGAACCCATGCCGACAGCGCGATAGCAAACACCAGCACGGCCGAAGCCCCCATTTCCCGAAGGTCCGCGGGAAGCATCTGCCGAACGACCGTCGAAACCAGAATGGCGACGAGAATGGTTGGGATCGAAAGCGTAACATCGCCGATGCGCATCAGAAGGTTATCGACAAAGCCGCCGAAATAGCCAGCCACGAGGCCGGCACTCATGCCAATCACAAGGGACAGGGCGACAGACGCTATGCCGATGAAAATGGAGATGCGTGTCCCGTAAAGGATGGCCGAGAGCATATCGCGGCCTTGCGTATCGGTTCCGAGCAGATAGGGCCATTCGCCGTTTTGCTCCCAGATCGGCGGCAGTTCCGCCTTCCACATGTCCAGCTGCGCCCCGTCATAGGGATTTTGAGCCGCGATCAGCGGCGCAAACAGCGCCGTCAAGATCAGGACTGCTAGAATGACGGCACCCGCGATTGCTACCTTGCTATGCGTGAATGACCACCATAGGTCGCTGTTGCGCATGCGCCTGAGAAGCGGTGCTCGTGCAGGCCTTGGCGCTTTCGGTGTCTTCGATACGTCTGTTGTCATCGGACAGGTCCCTGACTCTGGGGCTAGCGTGTGCTGCGCAAACGGGGATCGATGACCGCATAAGCGATGTCCACGAGCATATTCAGAACAACGAAAATGAAAGAGATGATGCACAGATAGGCCGCCATCACGGGGATATCGATGAATGTTACAGCCTGGATGAACAGCATGCCCATACCCGGCCACTGGAACACGGTTTCCGTGATGAGTGCGAAAGCGATCAATGAGCCCACATTCATCGCCGTCATCGTGACAACCGGCATGAGGCAGTTTCTCAGCGCGTGGCGGAAATAGATGCGCCAGCGGGGAATGCCTCTCGCCCGGGCGAATTTAATGTAGTCGGACCGGAGCACTTCCAGCATTTCGGCCCGCACCAGCCGCATGATCAGCGTGATCTGGTAAAGCGACAGCGCGATTGACGGCAGGATGAGGGCAGCCCGTCCCGACGATGTCAGCAACCCGGTCGACCACCAGCCAAGTTTGACGACGTCGCCGCGTCCGAATGCCGGCAGCCACCCCATGCTGACCGAGAACACCAGGATCAGCAGGATACCGACGACGAAACTCGGCAACGACACGCCGACAATGGAGAGAAATTGAAGCCCTTCCGTGTACCACTTGCCGCGCTTGATCGCCGTAAGAACGCCAAGAGGAATGCCGAACACCAGTGAAATCAGTGTTGCCACCAGCACCAATTCCAGGGTTGCGGGAAACCGGTCTGCGATCAGCGTCAGAACATCCTGGCCGTTGCGATAGGAGATACCGAAATTGCCCTCAGCCGCATGGATGACAAAGCGGACATATTGGGTGGGCAGGTTATCGTTGAGACCCAGCCGTTCACGCAGATTGTCGCGATCGGCCTGCGTCATCTGTTCATTCGCCATAAGCTCAACCGGATCGCCGGCAAGCCGGAAAATCAGGAAGGCGAGCATGGCCACTGCGAGCATCACCAGGATTGCGTTTGCCAAGCGCCTCACAATAAAAACCAGCATCTGTCGCCTCCCTTAATTCTGTCTACCTTGAACCCGTCAAGGCAGACCGCCACGTCTACTTGGCAAAATGCGTCAACCAGTGACGGGGCTTGTTGTCGGGCAGTTGAACGATATGATCGATCTTGTCCGTCATCACCCAAGCCATGGGCTGCTGATGCAAGGGAAGCATGATGATCTCATCCTTGACCATCTGCAGGGCCTTGGTCTGCAACGCCAGCCGCTTGTTCCTGTCCATCTCCGTCGAGGCCTGCATGACCAGCTTGTCGATTTCGGGATAGCTCCAGCCGCCCCAATTGAAGACACCGGCATTGTCCGACTTCGTCTCAATCATCTGCAGCAGAATGGAGTAGCTGTCGAGCATCGGCTCGTTCGCCCAACCGATCAGATAGACATCAGCCTTACCATTGGTCCGTTTGGGCGTTTGTGCCGCCACCGGCGCAATGTCAAGCTGCGGCTTGAAGCCCGCACGGCTCAGCATGTTGACCATGCCCTGACAGAGCTCCTCCTCGTTGACATAGGCGTCTGTCGTGCACACGAGCGTGAACGCGAAATCCTTTGCCCCAGCCTCTACCAACAGCTTCTTTGACAGTTCCGGATCGTAGGAAACTGGCTTGTCGAGCGCCTCGGTATAGCCCGGAATTTCCGGCGCAATAATCGCACCCGCCGTACGCGATTTACCGCGCATGATCCGCTTCTGGATCAGTTGCGGGTCCAGCGCATGGGCGAATGCCTGCCGGACACGCAGATCATTGAACTTATTGTCATCGCCGTTGGTGAGCTTCGGCTTGCGATTGAACCCCATCATGACCGTCCGCAGATCGGTCCGTTCCATGACCTTGAGTTCGGGTTGGGCCGAGAGGCGGGGCAGATCCTGGGAGGGCGCGTTATCGGTAAAATTGATCTCCCCCGACAGGAGCGCCGCAACGCGGGTGGCTGCCGATGTGATCGGGGTGAACTCGATACGGTCTATATTGGTTTCGGACTTGTCCCACCAATTCGGATTCTTGACGAGAACCGTCTTGCTGTCCGGCACCCGGCTTTCAATGGTGAAGGGGCCAGTGCCATTGGCATGATAGGTCGCATAGCCCTCGAGCTTTGCGCCGACGTCGGTCGGCTTCAACGAATTGTTCTCCGCAAGCCAAGCGGCGTTGAAAATGTGAATGTTGGTCAGATCGTTGAGCAGAAGCGGGTACGGACCCGTCAACTCGATGTCGATCGTATAGTCATCGACCTTTTTTGCCGATTTGTAGGCGGGCAGATTTCCACGCAAGGGCGAGGTCTTGTCACTCACGCGTGTGAGCGACGCCAAGACGTCATCGGCGGTAAAACCTGCGCCGTTGTGGAATTTCACGCCCTTGCGCAGATGAAACCGCCAGACCGTGTCCGACACCGTCTCCCACGATGTGGCAAGGGCTGGCTCAATTTTCAGCTTGGCGTCGTACCGTACCAGGCCTTCATAGACGTGGTTCAGGAAAGCAAGCGTATAGCTGTCACCGTAGGAATAGGGATCGAGCGAGTATATATCATGGGGCGCGCCCCATTTGAGTGTTGCGGCTTGGCCTGGAAAAATCAGGCTCATTGCCACCGTGGCCGCGAGGCTTAGTTGCTTCAACATTGTGGTTTGCTCCGCTTCTGGACGTTTGCCGCCTCCTTGAACGGAGGTCTTGCCTTGGTTATCAGACAGCGCCAAAGGCGCTGCAGATCAGTCTGTCATGCGTGTCAGCCAATGCCGCGGCTTGTTGTCGGCCCGGATCACGACATTCTCGATTTTGCTGGTCATGGCCCATGCCATCGGCTGCTGGTGCAGCGGGATCATGATCGCCTGATCCTTCGCAAATTTCAGCGCGGTGTTTTCAATCGCCAGACGCTTGTCGCGATCCTGCTCCGTGGCGGCCTCTTTGACCATCTTGTCGAGTTCGGGATAGGACCAGCCGCCGTAATTTGCGACGCCATCGGCACCGTGACGGGTGGAAAGCACCTGAACCAGAATCGAGTAGGCATCGAGCGTGGGTTCGTTGGCCCAGCCCACCATGTACACGTCGGATTTACCGCTCGAGCGTTTTGGTGTTTGCACGGCACGCGGGCCGATATCAAGCGTCGGCTTGAAGCCGGCACGCGTCAGCATGTTGACGACACCAGAGCAAACGTCCTCCTCGTTCACACTTTCATCGTTCATACAAAGATAGGTAAAGGCAAGATCGCTCTTTCCAGCCTCTGCCAGAAGCTTGCGCGACAATTGCGGATCATAGGTTGCAGGCTTGTCCAGCTCTGCGCTGTAGCCCGGTATCTCCGGCGCAACCAGAGCCCCGGCGGGATGCGCCAACCCGCGCATGACCTTCTTGTTGATGAGGTCCCGGTCAATTGCATGATCGAACGCCTGCCGCACCCGCAGATCGTTGAATGGATTGTCACGCCCGTCCGTCAGCTTTTCCCGGCGATTGAATGCAATGGAAATGGTTCGCAGATCCGAGCGCTTATCGACCTTGATGCCCGGTGTCGATTCAAGCCGGCCGATATCCTGGATAGGCGCCGCGTCAACCAGATCGACTTCCCCGGACAACAAAGCGGCGACCCGCGTTGCCGCAGATGTAATCGGCGTAAACTCGATGCGATCGATATTGTGCTTCTTCTCGTCCCACCAGCCGTCGTTCACGACAAGGATTGTCTTGCTGTCTGGAACGCGGCTTTCAAGCTTGAAAGGCCCGGTCCCGTTGGTGTGGTAGGTTGTATAGCCTTCGACTTGCGCGCCCACGTCGGTGGGCTTTTCGCTCTTGTTGTCGATCAGCCATTGCGCATTGAACATGAAGATGTTCGTCAGATCATTGAGAAAGAGCGGCGACGGTGCCGAGACTTCAATATCGACCGTATAATTGTCGACCTTTTTCGACCCGACGTAGAGAGGAATGTTGCCCCTGAGCGGCGAGCTCGGATCACTCACGCGCTTGAGCGACGCAATGACATCATCGGCATTGAAATCCGCGCCATTATGGAACTTCACGCCCTGGCGGAGCTTGAAACGCCAGTATTTGTTGTCGATCAGCTGCCATTCCGTGGCCAGCGCCGGAACAACCTTGAATTCAGGCGTGTAACGGACCAGGCCTTCATAGATATGATTGAGAAATGCCAGGTTGGATGTCGAGCCGTAGGAATAGGGATCGAGGGAGAATATGTCCCGCTGCCCGGCCCACCGCAGCGTCGCAGCCTCTGCCGCTGTTCCAAACAATAGCAACGATGTCATTGCCACCAAGACGGATTTTCGCAGTCGCGCCATCGGCATTTCCTCCTCATGTGTGCCCCGTCGCTAGGCTTTCCCGCGACTTTTATTTCCCTCCATAGGCCACAAGGATTTGGCTTTGTCAACGATATTGTCGACAATTTTCTCTGTTATTGGCACCAATAAAGTATACAGTTCATGCGCAACCACCGCTGAAATCGCTGGCGCGCAAATTTCGTAAAATCAACGGGCTTGGACAAGTAGGAATGGCGTTGCTGGCCCATATGACGTTTAATGAGTGCGGGATGTCCGGGGGTAACATGATTGAACAAAAGCCGTTGAGCCTGGCGTCGCGGATCGCCTATTTTGTCTCCAGCCTCATGTTCGCGATCTTGATGACCATTGGGTTATCGGTTGTATATCTTGCAGCACTATCCAACCCCGCGGTGAGCAGGATTGATGTTGGTGGCTTTATGGTCGGGATGTTGTTTGTCTGCACGCTGCTCATTGCGGCTTGCTGGCTCGCCTATCTTCCGCTTCGCCGGCATCATGGACTTATCCGAATTGTCACAACTGCCTTCTGTCTTTTGATCGCTATATCCGTCGTTCTCATCGTGCTCATTGACTGGGGTTAAAAATCAAGTTGCAAACGTACGGACCGTCCGCGTTATGGCTCGCGCTTCGGACGTGGCGCTGCTAAAACGCTCACGCTCATTGATTGACAACCGTAGGGACACTGGAATGAATTCAATGCGTCGCGGTGTGCTCGCGTTTTTGGGTGGCCTCATGATGGGCAAGCCTTCTCTCAGCACGGCGTCCAGCAAGCTTCCGGCATACGCTGCATCGCGTTCCAGCTACCCGCCGCGCCATGTGCTTTGTTTTCTTGGCGGTGAGCATGGCCTTCCAGCCCTGGTCGAAAATGCCCGCGCCGCCATAGAGAAACTGGCAGGTGGTTTTATCGCCGATGAAGATGGCTCCCGGAATGAACCTGATGACCGGATGGAGCGATCGTTCAACGTCTGCTGGGATCGCGTCGATCCCGAGGCCTATCAGGACACTGACGAAAAAGCCGTCGCCGGGCACGGGTCTGTCCTCTACGTGCTCGGCCCGTCAATGACGGCGGAAACAACCGTAACGACATCCGCAAAAGCCTTGCAGCTTGTGCAATACATGCTTGATCACGGGGGCATTGCCGTGAAGGGTGAAAGCGCAGGGGTCGCCCATGGCGTGCGGCGATGGAAGGAACTGGCTGAACAGGCCCGCAACGCATCGGCATCCGGTGATGTCATGGCACTCGCAAGAACCTGCCGTCTGGCCTTCGCGCGCCGGCCCATCGGTGACGACGTCGATGGCATGGCCAGCGTCGGGTTCCATTTGGTTGGGTTGCCCGATGTCCTGGTAACCACCGTTCGTCCGGCAGATCAACGGCCGCCAACCAACGCCGAGCAGCTCAAGATTGCGGCTCTGATCGACGATATCGCCGACGAAATGACCCGGGATGGCGTTGAAACCGCCGTAGCGGATCGTCGTGCCGCTCTATCCAGCGATACCCGCTACGAGGAAGACGAGTACAAATTCAATCCGTTCGGGGTTGTGCATATTCAAGTGAACAAGCTTTAGCGAAGCGATATTTGTGAGCCGCCATCGGCACGACGTGATTACCTTCGCCCGGTTGACGGGACATGAGCCTACACCTTTAACGGGAAATTCTTTGCCGGACTGATTGACTTATCACGTGCGCAGGATGACTATTTCAGCCAGGAGGGGTTTTCATGAAATATTGTGTCCTTCTTATCGGCTTTTCAGTCGCTGTCCTTTCCGCAGGCGGAGCGCACTCCCAGGAGGGGGACGCCACGGCGGGCGCAGCCGTTTTCAAAAAATGCGGCATCTGCCATGTGGCGGAGACAGATACGAACAAAGTGGGGCCTTCGTTGAATGGCCTGTTCGGCAGAACAGCCGGAACACATGCAGGTTTCGGTTATTCACCGTCGATGACGGATGCAGGCAAAGCTGGTCTTGTGTGGAATGAGATCTCGCTGCGAGACTATCTGCATGACCCCAAGGCCAAGGTAAAAGGCACGAAAATGGCCTTCCCCGGATTGAAGGACGATGGCGACATCTCCAATCTGATCGCCTATCTGAAACAGTTTTCCAAGTAATTCTTCCTCCCGTTGAGAATGAACGGGTATGAATATCTGGTGAACACCTGATGAAACACAGCTCATGCGCGCGTCTTTTCTGGCCTGATTGCCTGTCTTATCCGTTCATGAGATAATAGATTTGTCTTTCCCAAGATGCGACCCATGTCCACACCCAGTAAAGGCCGGGAGGGCGGAAAATGGCAGTCGTGGTAATTCTGATCGTCATAGCCGTCGGCTCGGTATTGTTTCACCTGCTGAGCCCATGGTGGTGGACGCCTATAGCGTCGAACTGGGACTATATCGACAACACCATTATCATAACGTTCTGGATCACCGGGGTCGTTTTCGTCGCCGTGGTTCTGTTCATCGCGTTTTGCGTCTACCGTTTCCGGCACAATCCCGGCAAACGCGCCGCATACGAGCCGGAAAACAGGATACTGGAGTTCTGGCTGGCGACCGTGACTGCCATTGGTGTCGCTGCGATGCTGGCGCCGGGCCTGTTTGTCTGGAACCAATTCATTACGGTCCCGAACGATGCCACGGAAGTTGAAGTGGTTGGGCAACAGTGGTTGTGGAGCTTTCGACTTCCGGGAAAAGATGGGCGGCTGGGAACTTCCGAGACCAGCGATGTCAGTTCGGATAACCCTTTGGGGATCAATAAAAGGGACCCGGCGAGCCTTGATGATATCATCATACAAGGCGGTGAATTGCATTTGCCCGTCGGCAAACCCGTCAAGATGTTGCTGCGCTCCCTCGACGTAGTGCACGATTTTTACGTCCCCGAGTTCCGGGCCAAGATGGATATGATCCCAGGATCGGTGAGCTATTACTGGTTTATCCCGACACGAACGGGAACTTTTGAGGTTCTTTGCGCAGAGCTCTGCGGCGTTGGTCACCCGCAGATGCGCGGGACGGTCGTCGTTGACACCGAGGCAGACTATCAGACGTGGCTGCAGCAGCAGCAGACTTTTTCCCAGATGATGGCATCGGCAGGAGACGTGCAGACGGCAAAATGAGAATGGTCGCCCTCCGGGAGAAGGGGCATTAAAGGTCGGGAGTATAGGGAATGGTCAATATTCCAGCTGGTATCGATGACACGGTTCCGTTAGCGGAAGTCGCCGATGTCGAGCTTTACCACCCGAAGAGCTGGTGGACGACCTATGTCTTCAGTCAGGACGCCAAGGTCATCGCCATCCAGTACTCCGTCACCGCCATATCGATCGGCTTCGTGGCCCTCGTCTTGTCATGGCTCATGCGGATACAGCTCGCCTTTCCCGGCGCGCTTTCCTTCATCGATGCGGAACACTACTACCAGTTCATCACCATGCACGGCATGATCATGGTGATCTATCTCTTGACCGCATTGTTTCTCGGCGGCTTCGGCAATTACCTCATCCCGCTGATGCTGGGTGCCCGGGATATGGTGTTCCCCTATGCAAACATGTTGAGCTACTGGCTTTACCTGCTCGCCGTGCTCGTGCTTGTGGCTGGCTTCTTTGTGCCCGGCGGGCCGACGGGCGCGGGGTGGACGCTTTATCCGCCCCAATCTATTCTTTCCGGCACCCCCGGGGGAAAAGACTGGGGCATCATCCTGATGCTGACCTCGCTCATCCTCTTCATCATTGGCTTCACGATGGGCGGGCTGAATTATGTGGTCACAGTCTTGCAGGGGCGCGCAAGAGGCATGACCCTGATGCGCATGCCCCTGACAATCTGGGGCATATTCACGGCGACCGTGATGGCTTTGCTGGCGTTTCCGGCACTCTTCGTTGCCTCAGTCATGATGTTGTTCGACCGGGTTCTTGGAACCAGCTTCTTCATGCCCGCCATCGTCGAAATGGGTGAGCATCTGAAAAATGGCGGCGGCAGCCCTATCCTCTTCCAGCACCTGTTCTGGTTTTTCGGTCACCCGGAAGTCTACATCGTCGCTCTGCCGGCCTTCGGCATCGTATCGGACCTCATCAGCACGCATGCGCGCAAGAATATATTCGGCTACCGCATGATGGTGTGGGCGATCGTGGGGATCGGTGCGCTCAGTTTCGTGGTTTGGGCACACCACATGTATGTCAGCGGGATGAACCCCAAATTCGGGTTCTTCTTTGCCACGACCACGCTGATTATTGCCGTGCCCACCGCTATCAAGGTCTATAACTGGGTGCTTACTTTGTGGCGGGGTGATATCCATCTGACCTTGCCAATGCTGTTCGCTCTCGGGTTCATGGTCACATTCGTCAACGGCGGATTGACGGGACTATTTCTCGGCAATGTCGTCGTCGACGTCCCGCTAGCCAAGACGCTGTTTGTCGTTGCGCATTTTCACATGGTCATGGGCGTTGCCCCCATTATGGTGGTCTTCGGGGCGATCTATCATTGGTATCCCAAAGTCACCGGGCGAATGCTCGACGAAACACTGGGCAGAGTGCATTTTTTTGTCACCTTCCTTGGGGCCTACGCCATCTTCTTTCCCATGCATTATCTCGGATTGCTGGGCGTGCCACGCCGCTATTCCGAACTGGGCGATACGGCATTCATTCCGCCATCCGTGCAGGCCCTGAATGAATTCATCACGATCATGGCGCTGATCGTCGGGGCCGCACAAATCCTCTTCCTGTTCAACTTGGCCTGGAGCGTGCGCAGGGGCAAGGAGGCTGGCGGCAATCCCTGGCGGGCAACGACGCTCGAATGGCAGACGCCGCAGACACCGCCGGCCCATGGCAATTGGGGCAAGGAACTGCCGGTGGTCTATCGCTGGGCCTATGATTACAGCGTTCCAGGCGCAGCCCAGGATTTCATTCCGCAGAACCAGCCCAATGGCGACCGAATTTCCAGGGAGCCCGCATCGTGAGCACTATTCTGGTTTTCCTGGCCGGGCTCGCCGTCATCATCACGTGGTGGATGGCGCAGCAGCGCCTGACGTCCAAACCTTGGCTTGAGGTCAATGCAACCAGTGATATTCCCGCGTGGACCAGGTCTGCCATCGCCACCGAGAAAATCGGTCTGGGCGTATTCCTGGCCGTTGTCGGCGCCTTGTTCACTCTGTTCATCAGTGCTTACTTCATGCGGATGGGACTGCAGGATTGGTGGGCTATCCCGCTTCCGCGGATACTTTGGCTCAACACGGGCATACTGGTGATAAGCAGCGTCGCACTGCAACGGGCCAAGACTGAAGCCGCACGCAGCAACGACAGCGCCTTGAGGCTTGCCCTTATGACGGCTCTTGCCGCCACCACCGGATTTCTGATCGGACAGTTGTTCGCATGGAAGGAGCTCGTCACTGCCGGCTACGTCATAGCAGACAATCCGGCGAACAGTTTTTTCTACCTGATTACCGGAATGCATGGCCTGCATATTCTTGGCGGACTCTTCGTGCTGAGCCGTACGACGTCCCGGGTATGGCAGGGCGCTCCGCTCCCCAAGGTCCGGCTGAGCATCGAACTGTGCACCATGTACTGGCATTTCATGCTGGTGGTGTGGCTGGTTCTGTTTGCTCTGTTTGCCGGTTGGGCCAATGATTTCATCGCCATCTGCCGCCAAGTGCTCAACTAGGACGTTTGACCCATGTCTCAATCCTCCGCACAAGCAAAACCCGAGATCGCCCTTCCCCGGCCTGCCGGCCTGCGCGGCTTCGCATCTGACTGGGCCTCCGATCAGCGCGCGTTTAAAAACGTCTCCTGGGGCAAGGCCATGATGTGGATCTTTCTGCTCAGCGATACGTTCATCTTCGGGTGTTTTCTGGTCGCCTACATGACGGCGCGGGTGTCAACGGCCATTGCCTGGCCAAACCCCAGCACGGTCTTCGCGCTCAATATCGGCGGCAAGGAAATCCCGCTGATCCTGATCGCCATCATGACCTTTGTCCTCATCAGCAGTTCAGGGACAATGGCTATGGCCGTCAATTATGGTTATCGGCGTGATCGCCGCAAAGCCGCGATCCTCATGCTGATCACAGCATTGTTCGGTGCGATCTTTGTCGGCATGCAGGCTTTCGAATGGACCAAACTGATCACCGAGGGCGTCCGCCCATGGGGAAATCCGTGGGGCGCTGCGCAGTTCGGGTCGACGTTTTTCATGATCACCGGCTTTCACGGCACACATGTCAGCATCGGCGTCATTTTCCTTATCATCATCGCGCGCAAGGTCTGGCGGGGCGATTTTGATACGGAAAGACGCGGCTTTTTCACCAGCCGCAAAGGCAACTACGAGATCGTCGAAATCATGGGCCTGTACTGGCACTTCGTCGATCTCGTCTGGGTTTTCATCTTCGCATTTTTCTATTTGTGGTGAGGATCATGGAACAACCGGTGACACATTCGCAAACACAGGTGCTGACACACACCGACCATCAGCAGCATCCCATCAAGCTTTATCTGGTCGTCTGGGGATTGCTGTTTTTTCTGAGTGTCTGCTCCTACATGGTCGACTATCTCGGGTTCCAGCACTATCTGCGCTGGGGCCTGATCCTGCTTTTTATGATTTTGAAAGCCGGATTGATCGTCGCCATCTTCATGCATATGGCATGGGAACGACTGGCCCTCGTCTATGCCGTGATACTTCCACCGATACTGGTGCTTGTCTTTGTCGTCCTTATGACATCGGAAGCGCACTACACCTTGTTCACACGCATGACGTTCTTTGGCACTGCGCAATAGAACACGGTTTGCGTGGGTGCATCGCGCTTCACGATGCCTTGAGAAAACTTACCGGCGGACCGGACGTTTCTTCACCTCTGCAAGGATGGGCTGGGGTTCCACCACCTTGCGGTAGAGGTGCCAGGTGGCATGGCCGAGCACCGGTATAATGATCGCCAGACCAACAAAGAGCGTCAAAAAGCCGACCACCAGCAATGCCGCAACGATCAATCCCCACAATGCCATCGTCACCGGATTGGCAGCGACTGCCTTTATCGAGGTCACAACAGCGGCGAATGCGCCGACATCCCGGTCAAGCAGGAGCGGGAACGTCACGACGCTTGTGCACAGCACAACTACGGCAAAGACAAAGCCGATCGTATTACCAAGAAGGATCATTCGCTGGCCTTCCGGCGTGTTGAAAACCTGATCGAGGAATGCGCGCACGGAGACCGGTGCTTCGGAACCGAAAAGGCTGGTGTAGAGAGACTGAGCCGTCAGCAGCCAGGCGATGAAAATTGCAAACAGCATGACGCCGACGGCAATGATGGAAGGAATGGCAGGCGAACGCCGGACCTCGAATGCGTGACGCCAGGACGTATCGAGATTGAGTTCGCGCCGGCGGCTGATCTCGTAGAGACCCAAAGCGGCAAGAGGACCGATCAGCGCAAAGCCGGACATCAGCGGAAAGACAAGTGGTAACGTGTTGGCGCCCGAGGACCACCGCATGAGGACCACACCGACAATCGGATAGATCAAGCAGAGAAAAACATAATGGGATGGTTTGTCCCAAAAATCATCCAACCCCTCGCGGAGAGCCGCAATGATATCGGATACGCCAATTCGGCGAACATGGGGGTAGACAGGGACCTCGTTTGCACCAGCAATCACATGAAATTGCGCCATGACCAGTTCTCCCAATTCAGTTATGGGCGGCAACGATATACCGATATGCCTTGCATTGGCGGGGCTACCGGATCGAACCTGAACCCTTGTCCAATATACGCCCTCCAACCTCGTTTTGCCAGAGTCCGATCTTTACCCTGTCTGGCCACGACAGATGAAAGACGCGGATAACCGGGGCGCCTGGGACGCCCCGGTTATCCGGCGAACGTGGATGCTTACTTGGCGGCGGCTGCCTGTTCGATGAGAGCCGCGACGGCTTCAGGCTTGGAAACATAGACGGCATGGCTGCCGGCCGTTTCGACGACGGTGGCATTCGCGCGCTTGGCCATCATGCGCTGGGCTGGCGGCGGGATCATGTGATCGTCCGACGCAACCAGGTAGAAGCTCGGCTTGCTCTTCCAGGCCGGTTCGGTCACGGCACCGGCAAGGGCTTCGACACCCCAGGGAACCTGCGAGTCAGCCATGAATGCTGCCGTTCCCGCATCAACATCGGCAGCGAAGGCGGCGGCAAACTTGGCCTTGTCAAGGAACAGATAGCCGTCAACAGGCGGCAGGATCGGAGGCACGGGAGCGCCGGCGGGCGGATTGGCGATCAGGGACGAGACGGACTCGCCTTTGTCGGGCGCAAACGCTGCGATATAAACGACTGCCTTCACCTTTTCATCCGTACCGGCTTCGCTGACAACGACGCCGCCATAGGAATGGCCGACCAGGATTACTGGACCGTCCTGCTGCGCGATGACCCGCTTGGTCACGGCCACGTCATCGGCCAGCGAGGTGGTCGGATTCTGCACGATGCTGACGGTGTAACCATCCTTTTTCAGGATGTTGTAGACGCCCTGCCAACCGGAGCCATCAACGAAGCCACCGTGGACAAGGACGATGTTCTTGGCACCGGCGGGTGCGGCGTGAACGGGGTTCAAAGCGGTTGCGGCCATGGCGAGGGTGGCGGCTGCGGTCAGGATCTTGCTCATGTGCGTATCTCCTTTTGTTTGGTTCGCAATAATCATTATCGCGATAATCAATACATAATCGACAATCCAAACCTTGTAAAGCATTTTCTTTATCGCGATATCATTATTGTGATAAAGGTTATAAACGCATTCGAATCAAGGAGACGACAATGGACAACGCCCCCACCCTGCCGCTTGACAGCCAGCTCTGCTTTTCAATCTATTCGGCGTCGATCGCCATCCACCGGGTCTACAAGCCGATGCTCGATGAGCTTGGAATTACCTATACGCAGTATCTTGTCCTGAGCACCCTTTGGGAACACGACGGCCTGACCATCAGCGCCATTGGCGATCGGTTGGCGCTGGAGCCAAGCACGATCACGCCCGCCGTCAAGCGGCTGGAAAGCGCCGGCTTTCTCGCACGCCGCCGCAGCGTTACCGATGAGCGTCAGGTTGAGGTGCATCTCAGCCCCAAAGGCACTGAGCTTCACGCCAGGACAGGTTGCCTCACGGAGACGCTGTTGCGCCGCTCCGGCTTCACCATACCGGAGATGATCGATCTCAACCGCAAGGTCCAGTTGTTGCGCGACGGAATGACAAAGACATCGGTCTAATGGCCGCATCCGTTGAACGGGAGTGGCTGGATTGTCCACGAGTTGATCAACTCGGTTGACACCGGTAATGCCACAAACACTGCGGCATCACCGGGAATCCGCTGATTCTACAATGAGAGTTCACGCCGCAATGCTTCGAGCCATTCCATCGCAATCACTCCGTCGTGAATCGTCGGAGCAGCTGTCGAAGCGCCGCCAAGCGCCGATACGACGTCGGCGAGGATTGCGTGATAACCTTTCGGATCCTCGTTCGCTGCTGCGGTGAAATTTGGCTTCCATGTCAGCGTATCCATATCATCAGCGAGCGTCGCATGGGGATCATCGACCTTGAATGGAGGATTGCGGTTCCAGCGCACCTCGATCACGTCATCCACCTCCAGCCGCTGATGATCACTCATCAGTTCGATGCGTTCGACCGGTGTGCCACGCGACTGGATCGTCCCCATCGCAATATTGCCGATGGCTCCGCATTCAAACTCGAAACCCACGTGAAAGAGTACCCTGCCCGGCGTCTTTTCCACCTTCCGGGCGGAAATCGTCCGTATCGGCGACACGAAGAATGATACCAGATCCATGTAGTGCACACAGTGGTGCAAGAAGAAGCCGGTGTAGTCGACATTCCCGGTGAAATAGCCCGGGGCTGTCATGTAATACCCCGTAAGGCCGAGTACAGGCCCGAAACGTCCGGATTGGATGATGTTGTGGGCAATCTTGTTGCCGACGGAATAGCGCTTCATGAAGCCGACCAGCAGCGGTTTTCCGGAGCGTTCGGACGCTGCACACAATTCACGCGCGCCCTGCGCCGTGCCTGAGGGCGGCTTTTCCATGAACACAGGCAATCCTCGCTCGAGCGCCATTTTGCCGAAGTGCAGGTGCTGCTCCGGCCCCACAGCCATGCCGACGGCATCAATCCCGGACGCACGGATCAACTCCTCGGCATCGCTGGTCAGGCGGGACACGCCGAATTGCCGCCCTGCATCCGCCAGGCGTTTGCCATCGATATCGCACAGCGCAACGATCTCGACATCGTGGCGAACAAGTTGCGGAAGAAGCATCTGGGTTGCGTGAATACCGCAACCGATCCAGCCGATTTTCAATGTCATCGCCGATATTCCGTCAGTGTGAGGTGGGATTTGATAAAGGCTGCACTCGCCGCCAGACGCTCGCTTTCATCCTCATGGGGCGGGCGCCACTGCGCGAAAGGAACGCCGAAACGGTCGTCATTGCGCCGGAACGGTTCCAACGAAACCGGCCCGTTGTAACCGATCTCGTGCAGCGCCCGACCGACGGAAACCCAGTCTGTCGATCCGGTCCCCGGAAACCCGCGATGGTTTTCGTTCGCCTGGAAATGCACGAGGTATGCTCCGCCCAACCGGATGGCTTCGGCAATCGAGGCTTCTTCCATGTGCATATGGAAGGTATCGAGCATCAGCTTGATGGCTGGATGATCGACCGCTTCAAGAAGTTCGATGGCCTGTTGTGTCGTGCACAGTACATCGCTTTCAAACCGGTTGAGCGGTTCAATCGCAAGCAGGACACCTGCACTTGCGGCGTGGTTGCCCGCTTCCACCAGACCTTTGACACAGCGCTCCTTACGCGCCAGCCGCTCATCTTCCGGCACGGGCAGAGGAGCACGTCCGGCAAAGACCAGCGGATTGCCTGTCAACGGCCCGCCGACCACACACGCACCGAGCGCTGCCGCGCAGTCTGCTGTGTAGCGCAGATAGTCTATCCCGGCGCGATGCGCCTTCTGATCGTCTGACGAGAGGTTGCGCTGAAGATTGACGCGCGCCGCGAGCACGACATCGAGCCCTGCATCGTCCAGTGCACGCCTGGCCTCGGCAAGATCGATTTCGCCCGGTTCAGGTACGAGCAATTCGACGAAGTCGAAGCCGAGGTCGCGCATCTTCTTGAACAGGGGAAAATGCGTGGTGGTAAACGGCCTTGCATATTGCATGGAGATCAATCCGATGGGATTCATCATAGGTCCTCTTTGATAAGCATGGGTCATCCCTTCACCGCACCTTGGGTAAGGCCACCGATGAGACGGCGTTGGACGAGAAGGAAAAGGAGGGTGGCAGGCAGCGCACCGACAACGCCTCCCGCGGCAAGCAAACCCCATTCGATCTGGTA
Source organism: Phyllobacterium sp. NPDC097923 (assembly GCF_044760925.1). Classification (NCBI taxonomy): domain Bacteria; kingdom Pseudomonadati; phylum Pseudomonadota; class Alphaproteobacteria; order Hyphomicrobiales; family Phyllobacteriaceae; genus Phyllobacterium; species Phyllobacterium sp. NPDC097923. The sequence goes on from NZ_JBIWBL010000004.1 coordinate 196,906, forward strand.
CTCACCGATCAGGGTCTGGATCGCTACGGTAACCGGTCGGACATTGCGGCCTCCCAGCGTCAAGGCGTAGAGATACTCGTTCCAGGCGGTGATGAAGATGTAAATACCGGTCGAAATGATGCCGGGCATCGCCAGGGGCAGAACGATGCGCCGCAGGGCCTGCAGCCGCGAACAGCCATCGATCATGGCCGCCTCGTCGAGGCTGCGCGGAATGGCACCGACATAGCTGGTCAGCATCCAGACGGCAAAGGGAATGGCAACCGTCGAATTGGCAAGGATCAGCCCGATATGGGTATCGAGAATACCGATCTTCCGCATGAGGACGAAGAGCGGCAAAATCAGGAGCACGATCGGGAACATGTTGACCAGCAGGAACTGCAGCATGATCAGCTTGCGTCCGGCAAACCGGAAGCGCGACAGTGCATAGGCTGCGGTAACCGAAACGACGAGCCCGAGGACAACGGTGCCGCAGGCGATGATCAAGCTATCCAGCATGTTGTGAAGAAACGAGGTTTGCCGGAGAAGCCGGGCATAATTGTCGATGCTCCATCCTGATGGTGACAAGGATACACCGGACGCAGACAGCTGCGCGGTCGGCGTCAGCGAGGTGAGGATCATCCAGACAAATGGCCCGATGGCGAGAAGGATGATCAGGGCAACAGGAATGTCCGTTGTGAGAATGCGCCGGAGTGTCGAGGGCTTGTTCATCTTTCCACCTCGCGCAGTGTACGGACGATATAGACCGCAACGATCGCCCCGAGCAGAAGCGTGAACGTCACGGCGATCGTGGTCCCGTAACCGAAGTCGAGATTTTGACGCGCCTTGATGAAGGCGTAGAGCGGCAGTGTGTGCGTTGCATAGCCCGGGCCGCCGCCGGTCATTACAAAAATCACGTCCATGGAATTGGCAACCCAGATGATGCGCAGCAATCCTGCGGTTGCGAGCACAGGCGCAATTCCCGGCAGCGTTATGTGGACGAACTGCCGCCAAGGGCTGGCGCCGTCGATAGAGGCGGCTTCATACTGACTTTGCGGAATGCCTTGCAGGCCAGCCAGGATCATCACTGCGAAAAACGGAAAACCCTGCCAGGTCAGCGTCGCGATTACCGCATAGAGCGCGAGGTGGGGATCGGCGAGCCAGGGCACCGTCGAATGAATGATGGAGAGATAGAGCAGGATATCGTTGAGCACCCCTGTGGTCGGGTCATAAATCCAGCGCCACATCAAAGCGATGACCACGCTTGGCAATGCCCAGGGAATGATGACCAGCGCCCGCGCCAGGCCACGCCAGGGAAATTCACGGTTGAGCAGAAGTGCCGTGACAAGACCAAGCCCCATCTGCAACGGAACCGTCAGACCGATCCAGATTGCCGTGTGGCCAAGCGAGGTCCAGAACACCGGATCACGCAGAAGCTTGACATAGTTGCCAAAACCAACGAAGCGATTGGCGTTCGGCTTCCACAAGATGACGTCATAGAAGCTGGTTACAACCGCCTGGAACATCGGAAAAAACACGATGAACAATGTCACCAGCACAGCAGGCGCCAGCAAAGCATAGGGCATCAGCCTGCTGCGGAGCGGGCGCGCCTGCGTGAAATCGTCCGGTGCGGATGGTGCGAGCGTGGACATGGGCTGACTTTCTGGCGGTGCCAATGACGGGAACCTGCACGCGCTATTGCGCGAACAGATTCTCGAGTTGCTCCATCATCTGCTGCGACGTGATCTGGCCGGTCAGCGCCTGCTGCATTGACGTCTGCCACGCGGTGTTGACGAACTCTGCCGTCGCAGTGCTCTGCGGCAAGACGTGTGCAAAGTGCAAGGACTGGACCGTGGCGTCAACAAACCGGCGTTCGTGCAGGGTCCAATGTTCAGCTCCGCTCTTGGTCACGGTCATCTGCCCGGTTGCCTTGTTGAAGGCCACGTTGTTTTCAGCTTCCGCCAGGAAGGAAATCCACTTCCACGCAGCGTCCTTTACCTGTGACGACGAAAAGATCGCCAGGGATTCGTCGCCATAGGAGGTCCACTGCTTGCCGCCGCATTTGGGGACAGGAACTGCGGAGACCTTGTCACCAAGCGCTTTGACCAGGTCATTCGACGAGCCGATATGGTGAATGGTCATGGCCGTCTTGCCGGCCTTGAACGCCGCGACAATTTCCTGGAAGCCGTCATTGGGGGCCGATGGCGGGATGACCTTGTCCTTTTGGAACAGATCGATCAGCCACTGGTTGGCGGCAATAGCCGCTGGCGTGGTCAAACCACCCGGTTTGAGTTCCGCCCCTTGCGAAAAGACAAATGCTCCCCACTGATCCCAGCCACCCTTGCCGCCACGCAGGCCAAAGCCATAGGTGTCAGGTGCCTTGGTCAGCTTTTGCGCTGCCGTGCGAAACTCCTCGCAGGTGGCGGGTGGATTGAGGTTCGCGTCCTTGAACAGATCGGCACGATAATAGAGATAAAGCACGACATACTGGATTGGCAGATAATATTGCTGTCCGTCCGGCCCCTTGTTCAACTCCAGCAGATTGTCCAGCAGGTCGGCTTTGCCCGGCCATGCATTGATACGGTCGCCGAGCGGCTCGAGTGCACCCATTTCCGCCAGTCTTGGCTGCGCGAAAAGCTTGACCATTCCGGCGTCCGGCGCGTTGCCGCCAACCAGCGAAGTGTAGAGATTATCGTAATAACTGTTCCATGGAACGTTCTCAGCGTCGATCTTGATATCCGGGTTCTTGGCCTGGAATTTTGCCACAAGATCCGACATCGGATTTTCCGGATTGTCGAAATGATACCAGAATCGTACCGTTTCCGCCGCGTTGGCCGTGCTGATCGCCAAGCCGGTCAGGAATGCGCAGCTGATACCCAGCTTCTTGAGAATGCTCATTGTTTCCTCCACGTTTATTATGCATTTATCGATTGCCGCTGATCATTCCCCGGGCAGCTTCACCAGCCGACTTAAGCGCCTCCCGCGCTGCCGCCAGCTCGTTGGTGTTTTGCAGAAAACCATGCGTGACCCCCGGCACCACTGACAGGGGATCATCGCGGCCGACCGCCTTCAGCCGTTCGGCTAGACGAAGCGTATCGGACAGCAACGGGTCGACCCCGGCAGCCATGAGATAGAGCGGCGGCAGGGTACGCAGCGCGTCATCATCGGCCTGAAGCGGAGCAGCCAATGGATTGCGCCGCGCCTGATGATCCGCGCAGTACCAGTCCCAGTAACGCTGCATTTTGCCAAGCGTCAGCCCCGGACCATCGGCAAAACGCCGATAGGACTCCCTATTGAAATTGGCATCAAACGTGCCGTAAAACAGCAGTGCGCCCGATGGCAGCGACCGTCCCGCCTTCTGTTCGTGCATGATCGCTGCGAGCGCGAGATTTGCACCGGCTGAATCCCCCGAGATGATCAGCGGCCCCGCCGATACGCCTGCCGGAGATGTTGCAGTGAAAGCAGCACGCAGGCAGGCGATAACATCGTGCAGACCCGCAGGAAACGGATATTCCGGGGCAAGACGGTAATCAGGAACCAGCACGGGCATCCTGGTCTCATTGGCAAGAACGCGGGCACATCGTTCATGTGTCTCGGGGCTGCAAAAGGCAAAGCCGCCACCATGAACGAACATGACAGCTCCAGCACCCGCCCCATGCGGAACCAGAACGCGCAGGCGGCAGGCCGAGGAGCCAAGCTCTGCGTCAGCGGCAATAACGACTTCCGTTGCCCCGGCAAGCGGCGGCAGATCGACGTTGTTCCGCTCATTCGCGCGTTCGGATTGCGCCCTGCCCTCGGCGGGCGTCAGCAATGTAGGATCGGATTGCGGTCCCAACACGCGTTCCGCGCGAAGCAGCACCTCACGCATAACCGCCGAAAGCTCATCGCTAAAACCGGGCGTGATGCTCATTGATCCGCGTCCGGGAATACGGTTGGCCCGAAGTCGACGATTGTCACGATATGGTGACGCAACGTCTCCGTTGCGGCAGAAACATCGCCCTCCTCGATGGCTTCTATTATGACGCGATGCCGCAACGCTGTGGCCATAAGATCGCGCGAACCGATACTTCTGGATATCTTGAACCGGTGATTGTGAACGAGGCAGCGATGAAGGATCGGATCGAGCGCCGGAAGATCGGCATCACGAAAGATTCTGCGATGAAAATCCCGGTCAAATGCCGCCAATTGCAGCTCGTCATCGACCTTCGCCGCGTCGACCATATCGTTTGCGATTTCGTTCAGGTCGGCGATCAGCGTGCGGCTCTTGTGGCGCAGAACCCGGATGATGCCGTTGCACTCGATCTGCTGCCTCACCCGGAACATCTCGACCGCTTCATCGACGGTGCAGGCTGACACCAGCGTACCGCGGTGCCCCTGACGCCGCACAAGCCCCTCTTCCTGCAATTGCAACAGCGCTTCCCGAACCTTGCCCTGGCTGCACTGGAAGCGGGCAGCAAGGTCGAGCTCCGTCAGCGGCTCTCCGGCACGCAATTCACCAAGCATGATATCGCGCTTGAGAGAGTCGAACACGGCGGATGCCTTGGAGACGGCCGGATTGCGCGACGGACGGATTGGCTGCGAAGCGATGGGGTCGGACACTGCTGGCTCTCCTGTCAAGTTGCGGACTGCACGAATTATCATTATTGATATTGATATCGATAATGGAAGTCAATAACGTATCGACAGAGGAGGAACAACACATGACGGCGATCAGTCTGAAGCAGATCAAAAAGCTCTATGGCACGGTTCCCGTGATCCACGGTGTCGACATTGACATTGCGAGCGGCGAATTTCTGGTTCTCGTTGGTCCATCCGGTTGCGGAAAATCCACCCTGCTGCGCATGATCGCCGGACTGGAGGAAATCAGTTCAGGCGAATTGAAGATTGGTGACACGACGGTCAACACCCTGCCGCCGTCGGATCGTGACATAGCCATGGTCTTTCAGGATTACGCGCTCTATCCGCATATGAGCGTTGAGGAGAACATGGCATTTGGACTGAAGATGCGCAGTGAACCTGCCACCGAAATTGACAAGCGCGTCGCAGGCGCGGCGGACATCCTCAAACTCCAGGATTATCTCGAACGGCGTCCAGCACAACTTTCGGGCGGACAGCGTCAGCGTGTCGCCATGGGGCGCGCCATCGTCCGCCGGCCAAAGGCCTTCCTGTTTGACGAGCCGCTATCGAACCTTGACGCGGCGCTGCGCGTCGAGATGCGGCTGGAGATCGCCAAGCTGCATCGCCGGATGCAGGCGACGACGGTCTATGTCACGCACGATCAGGTCGAAGCGATGACATTGGCGGATCGGATCGTGGTGATGAACGCTGGTCATATCGAGCAGATCGGCCAACCGCTCGACCTTTATCGCAAACCGGCAAGCCTGTTCGTTGCACGCTTCATCGGCAGCCCGACGATGAATACCTTCCCTGCCCAGGTCATCGAATCCGGCGGTAACCATCTGGTCGTGCATTTGCCGGCAGGCAAGGCCTCGATCGAGGTCCCGAACAGATCATATGAAACAGCAAAAATGGTTACCTTCGGCATCCGGCCGGAAGATCTTGGGATCTGCGACGCCGCGGAAGCATGGTTCAGCGGCGAACTGGTGGTGGTCGAACGGCTTGGGAGCCAGACCTTCGGTTACCTCGATGCCGGAACGGAGAAATTGATCACCGTCGAATTTCCGAGAACCGCGGACATTCGCGTCGGCGAGCGCATCTCCATCAAGGGTGATGGTTCCCACATCCATCTGTTCGACACCGACAGAGGAAAGCGGATCAATTGACAGGCTGGCGACCCACACTTACTGCGCTTAACGGGGGATGAGGTTCGGGCCAACAATATGGCCCTTGAACCCTGCCTGGGAATCAGCAAAGAATCATAGCCGCACTGTATTGAACAGCCCCGTTTCTGCGGCCTGTATTCATATAATCAAATGGTTTGGAAAACACTGTGAGCAGCAACGCATTCAAGCGGGCGGCGAGTCATTCGGATTCGTTGGCGCACGCAAATGCAGCGGGGTGGGGTCAAGGCTTCTCCACCCTTGTCCGAATTACCCATATGACGCTTCGCCATCCCTGGCAGACGACATTTGCCATCGGAGCCACCGTGATTGCGGCCAGTCTCCAGCTGATGATCCCCAAGCTGCTGGGGCGTGCCATCGACGAGACCCAAACGGCCATGGCTGGAGGAACCGCTGGCACGATTGCGCAGGATGCCCTGCTCGTGACGGCTTTCGTCCTTTTGGCAGTCAGCATTCTGCGCGGCGTCTTCACCATGATTCAGAACTATTATAGCGAAGCCGTGGGCCACCATATGGGTTACGAGTTGCGCCTGGCCTGTTATGAGAAAATCCAGCGGCTCAGTTTCAGTTTTCATGACAGCGTTCACTCAGGCGATCTCATCACGGTCGGCATGCTCGATCTCGAGGGGGTGCGCATGTATTTCTCCACGGCGCTGATACGCACAGTTCTCCTGTCTATTCTGATCGGCATCGGCGCCTATATGCTCTTGTCGACGGATTTCACTTTGGGGCTTGTTGCGTTGAGCTTTGTACCCTTCGTCGCATGGCGCTCGTCGGTTACACAGTTGCGCTTGCGGGCGACATGGCTCGATCTGCAAGAGCGTTTGTCCGTGCTCACAAGGGTCATGGAGGAAAATCTCGGCGGCATTCGCGTGGTGCGCGCATTTGCGGCAAAGGATCATGAGCTGGCAAAGTTTGACAAGGCTTCGCAAACCGCACTCGATCTTGCCCACGAACGTGTCGGCATCCGTGTCAGAAACACCAGCGCCATGACGCTTTCCTTTTTTGCCGCCATGGGCCTCGTGCTGTGGGTTGGTGGCAACAAGGTCGTTGCAGGTGAAATCACCGTGGGAACGTTGACATCGTTCCTGACATTCATGACGATCCTGCAGATGCCCGTGCGCCAGCTTGGCCTGATGGTCAACTCCTATGCCCGTGCCTCCACATGCGGAACACGCATCTTTGCGCTGCTCGACCTTGATGTCGCGATCAAGGACCCGGTAAATGCCAGGGAGCTTGCCATATCGGATGGGCTGTTGCGTTTTGAAGATGTTGGCTTCTCCTATCCGCAGCTCAGCAACCGGCCGGTGTTGCAGCATCTGAGTTTCGAAGCCCGGCGCGGTGAAACCGTTGGCATTGTCGGCAAGCCAGGCAGCGGAAAGAGCACGTTGGCGCACCTCATTCCACGCTTTTATGATGCGACCAGCGGCAGGATCACCATCGACGGACAGGATATTCGCAGCGTGACGCTGGAATCGCTGCGCAGTGCGGTCGCGGTCATTCAGCAAGATGCATTTCTGTTCACGACGACTATCGAGAACAACATCGCCTATGGCGATCCATGGGCGGAAGAGCCGAGAATCGAACGGGCAAGCGAGTCCGCGCAGTTGCATAATTACGTCCTTGGTCTGCCCATGGGCTATGGCACAATCGTCGGTGAACGCGGCGTTTCATTGTCAGGCGGACAGCGGCAGCGCCTTTCGATCGCGCGCACCCTTATGCTCAAGCCGGCGGTCATGGTGTTCGACGATTCAACGGCCGCAATCGATGCCGGTACGGAACAGCGCATCCGCATCGCCATGCGCCGTTACGCCAAGGACCGGGTGACAATCGTTGTGGCGCACCGCCTGAGTTCATTGATGCATGCCGATCAGATTCTGTTTATCGAGGATGGCCAGATCGTCGAACGCGGGACCCATGAAAGCCTGCTCGCGGCAGGCGGCCGCTACAAGGCACTTTACGACTTGCAGGTTCGCCCCGGTGACGGTCTCGCCGCAATGGAAAAAACGGAGATGAGATCGTGAGCGACGAGAATGAGACGGAGCGCAACGACGTTCGCGACGATGGACGCCGACCGCCCCGCGCCGTTGTGGGATCGCACCGGATCGAAGAGGAAATGTTCGGCAAGGTTTTCGATGGCAACATCATCAGACGGATCTGGGCGTTCGTGGCACCTTACAAGATGCAGATGCTCATTGCTGTTGGCGCAGTGCTGACGTTTACAGCCACGCAATTGATGATCCCGCTCATCATTCGCTACGCTATCGACCATGGCATTGCGCCAGGCGGCAATCACGCCGCACTTGCCTATGCGATCATTGCATTTGCTCTGGCGATACTTGTCAATTTCGTTGCCAGCTATATCCAGGAAACGGTGGTGGGACGTGTCGCGGAAGACGTCCTGTTTGACATTCGCCGGGCGATGTTCTCGCATCTCCAGCGTGTTTCGCTTTCCTTCATGGACAAGACGGAGGTTGGACGGCTGATGTCGCGGCTGCAGGGCGACGTGAACTCGATGCAGGAGTTTCTCGAAACCTCCGTCCTGTCAGTTGGCGATATCACCCTGCTCTTCGGCATTGTCTTCGTCATGCTGTATCTGGATTTTCGCCTCGGTCTTTTGACCCTTGCCGTGCTTCCCATTTTGTTCGTCGTGCGCATTTTCTGGCTGCCCCGCGCCCGGATCGCCTTCATGGCTGCGCATGAAACCAATTCCGTTACCAACGGTGCTCTGGCTGAAACCATCCACGGCGTGCGCGCCGTTCAAAGCATGGGACGCCAGAGGGTCAATTTCATGCTCTACAATGACAAAGCCCATGCCAATCTGATGACGCATCTCAGAGCAGCAAAGTACGCTCAGGTCATGGTGCCGATCGTGGATTCGCTCACCGGCGTTGCCATGGCACTCGTCATCGTCGTCGGCGGCGCGCGGGTGCTCAATCAGGCGCTCGATGTGGGTGTCATGGTCGCGTTCCTGTTTTATATCCAGCGCTTCTTCGATCCGATCCGCTCCCTGACCCTGCAATATTCGGTGATGCAGCGGGCCATGGCGTCTGGACAGCGGCTGACCGAAGTTCTGGATGTACCGATCAGCATCACCGACGCTCCGGATGCGCGCGTTCTGACGCCGGACACCGATGGATCGGTCGAGTTCCGCAACGTCGTTTTCGGCTATAATCCGAAGCATCCGGTACTGAAAAATGTCAGCTTCAAGGTCAACCCGGGCGAGACCGTGGCGCTTGTTGGCCCCACCGGTTCCGGCAAGTCGAGCGCGATGGCGCTCATTCACCGCTTCTATGACGTCCAGCAGGGACAGGTTCTCGTGGGTGGCCACGACGTGCGGAATCTGACCCAGGATTCCCTCGGTCAGCAGATCGCAATGGTCCTGCAGGAGCCGTTTCTGTTCACCGGAACGGTTTTCGAAAATATCCGCTATCATAAGGACAGCGCATCACTCGACGATGTCATCGAGGCGGCCAAGGCTGTCGGCGCACATGAGTTCATCATGAATCTTGCCGAGGGATACCAGACTGAACTGGGCGAGCGTGGTGGAAATCTTTCGCTTGGCCAGCGCCAGCTGATCAGCTTTGCCCGCGCACTGGTCGCCGATGCCAAGATCCTCGTTCTTGACGAGGCCACGGCAAATATCGACAGCTACACCGAGATGCTCATTCAGAAAGCCCTCGTCAAACTACTGGAGAACCGCACCGGGCTTGTGATCGCCCACCGCCTTGCCACCATTCGCGAAGCCGATCGCATCATCGTCCTGCAAAATGGACAGATGATCGAGATGGGAGACCATGAGGCCCTTATGGAGAATGGCAAACTCTATGCGCAACTCTACAATCTCAACTATTCATCCTTCGACGATATTCCAGCCGTCGAGCCTGAATGGGGCCAGGCCAAGGATTCCGGCACGTAGCGAATTCACCGTAGATGGCAGTGCCGGCAACACCTATTTCGCGGGCGCCCGTTTGCGGACAGTTCGAGCCTGCGGAACACGTTTGTCCGGTGACGGTTCCATACGCGGCTTGCCGGTGAGCTTCCCCTCGACAAAGGTGAGATAAACGGAGCCGCTCCAACCGTCAGGAACGATCCTCGGCAGTGCCGATGGTTCCAGATGGAGCACCCCGGCAGCCGGGGCATCAAACAAGGCGGCGAGTTTCGAGCCGATAGGCGAACCGATGCCCGTACAGGGGTCGGGACCAGTGCGTGCCCGGTAATAGCCATTGTCACCCACAGTGATATCGTTGAAGCACATATGGTTCAGCCAGAGTTTGGGTGTGATAAAACCAAGTTTGCGGCCAAAAGCGGCAAACAGGCCTGCATAGAGAGGTGCCACCGCGCTGGTGCCGCCGACGACCATCGTCTGCCCGTGCACGCAAATCTCATAGCCATTGCGCGGATCGGCATGCGCCGCAACATCAGGCACCATCCGGCCCGGCCCGTGCGGTGCACCGGCTTCCCACGGTTGCGGCGCAAACAATGTCGAGAAGCCGCCGCCCGTCCCATTGCCGTCCGGATTGCCCGGATCTTCATTCCAGACCACTTCACCTGCAGCCGATTTGGAGGTTCCACCGCAGCCAATCACATTCGGGCAGGACGCAGGCATGTCGACATTGGCCGGACTGCTGCCACCGTCACTTGAATTATTGTCGCCAGCCGCAGCGAAAATCACCATGCCAGCAGTTGTCGCCGCCTGTGCTGCGCTTTGCATCTGAGCAACCAGGTCCTGGCTGGTGCCCTGTCCGGCCTTGACCCAAAGTGCCTCATCGGCACCCCAGGAAAGCGAGCAGACATCGCAGCCATCCGCTGCCGCCGCCCGCACCGCCGCTGCGATTCCACTGGGTTGAGGCGACGCCCAGTATACCCGGATCGAGGCGGGCCGGCCGGTTGCCGCATAATGGGACGCGGCCGCGATTTGAATGTCGAGTGCAACCTCGACATCGGCATCACCAGACCGGCCATTGTTCCTATTGGGATTGTTCCCAGCACCGGCAACCGGCACATCAACGATCTGAGGCACAGGCTGTCCCAGCGCTGCAAAATACGCGTCCATGTCGCTCGCAACCCAGCCGCCACCGAGCTCAACAATGGCAATCACACCGCCACCGAGAAGGTTTTGCGGCCAATCATAGGCCTTGCAAAGATCGGGAACGCCCCAGCTTGCCGGTACCGCCTGGCCACGACCGGTCTTCTGCGCCTCGACAGGATTTCGAAGTTTGAAATAAGGCCTGCAAATGGCAGACTGTTCGCTGCGCAGCGCCTGGGCAATGAAACGGGCCCTTGTGCTGTCGTAGAAAACACTGAGATCAGCTTTCAACGCGGTCCGGGACTCGCCATCAAGATAAATCATGTGCCCCGACGGATAGTTGCGAATAGTCAGATTGGCGCGCACCGACGGATTGGTGAGCGGCATATCCGCCAACGTCAGCGCGGTCTGGAAGAATGGCGTGACCGAATCATAATAGCCATTGGCGGAAAACACCTTGAGGCTGGGATTGAGCGCCATCACCGCCGCCAGATCGCCGGCCGTATAGAGAACCGGGTTGCCATTGGCATCCTTGCCGCCTCTCTGCGTGCCCGTTGGATCGATGTGGCCGAAATCCCAATTTTGAAATGCCTGATCGTTGAGATCGGCGAAGGGTGACAGAGCCGTGAACTTCAACTCATCGTTCAGATAGGTATTCCACATGGCGGTATAGACGCCGCTTACGGCGGTCATCGTCGGGTCATTGCCGCCGGAATTAGGGTCAATCTGGCCGGCAATTCCCGTATCGATGGCAGTCACCCTTCCATCATAGGCCCCAAGCGCCAGCCCCCGATCCTGCAGGAGGGTCGTCAGGAAGAGAAGATTGGCACCATTGTTCGCCTCGACATTCAAGCTCCAGGACGTGAGGACGACGGGCGAAATGCCGAGATAATCACTCAGTGTCTGCAATGTCGCCGCGTCAAACTTGGGAAAATCCGTCAAAGCCTTTGCATAAGGGCCCTGCGCGAAGGCCTTCACCGTATCCATGAAGGCAGGCAGCGGCGGCCGCACCCCCACATTGACTTTATTATGATACCAGGCGTCTGCCGCCAATGTCGGCAACAGTCCAACCGGATTGCCGGTTTGCGTATAATCGAGGATCGACGACTGCAGCGTCAGGCCGTTGATATCGACACCGTCTTCATGCAGCATCCATGCCAATACACAGGTGCGGGGCGTGCCATAGGATTCGCCAAAGAGGAATTTGGGCGAATTCCATCGATCAAACGCGGTCAAATAACGCTTGATGAATTGGGCAATCGAGCGCGCATCCTGATCGACACCCCAGAAATCCCGATTCCGGTTCGGCGCAATTGCGCTTGAATAGCCGGTGCCGACGGGATTGATGAACACCAGATCGCTGCGATCCAGCAGACTGTCCGGATTGTCTTCAATGGTGTAGGGAGCGGGCGGCGTAAAATCGGGCATACTGGTCTTGATACGCCGCGGCGCAAACGACCCGAGCAACAGGAACACCGACGAGGACCCCGGCCCGCCATTGTAGAAAAAAGTGACCGGGCGCGTCGACTGATCGACGCCATCAGCGGCAAAACTGACGTAGAAGAACGCCGCTGCCGGCTGCGCACTGGATGGATTAACGGTAACCAGATGGCCGGCACGCGCTGTATAGGGAATTGGCTTGCCGCCAATCACGGCCACGTGGTGAGTAACCGCAGCATTCTCCGCTGCACTTGCAATGGAATCATCAGGCCCTGCGCCGTAAGGCGTGGTATCGAGAACGGGTTGGTCTGAGGGGGATTCTTCAACAGATGAAACCTCGGTCATGGATCACACTCCGATACTAGGTAACATTTTCTCTGCTGCTTTGATCCTAGACCTCAAGCTTTGCCCTGTAAATCAGATAGGCGCCGCTTTGAGGCGACGCCTATCTTGATCCGGCACCACCCCCGCAGAGCCGATGGCACCGCGTGCCCTGGATTTGCGGGAGGGTGAGCGGCGCTTCCGCCACCGCCCTGTAGAAACGGCCTAGATCAATCCCTCCAGCCGGACATAACTCGCTTCCATGCCGTGCTCCATGCCGCTTGCCAGCATCATCGATCGCGTTTCAGCGTCAGGCAACGTCATACGCATGGTCATCAGCGTACCGGATCCGTCCGGATCGAACCGCGTTTCCACATGGTTGTCTGGCGTCGTGTGTGGAAGATGCATCCGCTCGATATGAACAATGCGGCTATAAGGCTCCAATTCCAGATATTCGCCTGTCAGATAAAAGCCACTGCCGTCAGGGCCTTTCCATTCAAATCGGATCTTCCCGCCAGGGCGCGCCTCGTTGGTGCAGACGGGCATTGTCCATCCGTCCGGCCCAAGCATCCATCTTTGAATCAGCGTTGGCTCTATGTGTGCACGGTAAACGGCTTGAGGCGGCGCATTGAAATGCCTCGTCACCACAACATGCAGATCGCCCTCGGTCTTGATCGTTAGTTTGCTCATTTCAATTCCTCTCCATTCTCAACCATGTCTGCCAGGACTCCATCGAGCCTGTCGTAGTTCTGAGCCAGCGCATCCCTTAGCATCGCAAGCCATCGATCGACGGTTTCGATCCCGGCGCTCGATAACCGGCACGGCCGCTTCGTGCCCTGGATACGCCGGACAATCAGCCCGGCATTTTCGAGCACCTTCAAATGCCGAGAAATTGCTGGCTGGGTCATCGCGAAGGGTTCGGCCAACTGCATCACCGTCTCCTCACCATGCGCCAGGCGCGCAAGAATTGCCCGGCGTGTGGGGTCGGCCAGCGCTAAAAATGCAGCATCGAGATTTGTCGCGTCAGTTGAAATGTTCATAACATATTTGTTATATAACATATTCGTTATAGTCAATAGGGAGCACACGTCTTGACACCGGATTGGGCATGATGTCCCAGCCTGCGGTCAGACCGCCCATTCCAGATCAGTGGTGAATGCAATGGTCAGCCACCGGTCTGTACTTTCGTCGCCTATGGCTTCGCCGATCTCATCCCGGATAGAATCCCATTCCTCAAGACGCCTTGACGGCCACCCCATAGGGACAATGAAGTACAGCTCAATCTGCTTTCCGCGTCCGACCTTTGCCACATAAGCGCGGTAGGAAACGAAGCCATATCGCTCAACAAAATGTTGCGCGACGGTGTCAACGTGCAATTTCAGCGCCGGGGGCGTGATCAGAAAGATATCGGCCAGTGCCTGCCTGATCGTGCCGATGGGAAGTGGAATGATAACGACGCAGACAAGGGCAAGGACTGCCGGATCAATATAGGGGGTGATCCAGTCGAGCCGCGTTCCCTCTATTGCATAACCAACGGAAAATGCCACCAATAGTGCAGCGGTGATGCCTCCGGACATAATCCAGGCCTTGGCGTCCAAAGCGACAAAGTCGGAATGCAGACGTTTATTCATTTTCATTTCAACGACTGCCATGACCGTGCAGGCAATGAGAGCAACGGCGGCATAGAAAATCGCGAAGCTGAACTCGAGATCGCGGCCGCCACTCATCAGGCTGCCGATCGCGTTGATCAATGCATAAATCGCAACGCCCGATAGCATAATGCCGTTGAGGCCAAGCACCATGGGTTCAAGATGCCAGAAACCCATTGTGAACCGTTCCCGGAGTTTTCCGGTCGGAACAGCGGATAATGCGATCAGCCGCGCAACCCCCAGAGCCAGGCCGCTCATCGCGGCATCGGCCAGCATGTAGACACCGTCAAATACGATGGAGAAAGACCCTGCCAGCAAGCCGAATATCACGCCAAAGCCTGCGACACAGATTGTAACAGCTATGGATATGCGAAGAATGCCCTGTTCGCTGTTCAACGGTCGCCTCCGGTCATGAGTGTCGGAATTATATCCCGGCGAACCGTATCACCATCACAAGATGATCGACAGGGATTCCGGGCAGACAACACACTTGCGGATAAACATTCCGACATAAAACCCGGCCGCGCCCCGCGGGACAACGAGCATCGGCCAATGCCCCGACGCCCCCAATCTAATGCTCGCCCAACTTCTTCAGGTAGATGGAAAGAAGTTGGGTCTGGGACGATATGCCGAGCTTGCGGTAAACATTGCGCCGGTGAACCTTTACAGTGCCCATGGTGATCGAAAGCCGCAATCCGATAGATTCCGACGAGTGCCCTTGCAGCACAAGTTCGATGATCGCTGCCTCGCGATCCGTCAGGTTGAGATCACGCCACACTGTGTCAGCGGCATTTAACTTGTCCTTGCGACGCCCTTTCCTTTGCTTTGCAACGGCGGCGTCAAAGAGAAGGCCGATATCCTGATAATAGTGTTTCACCAGTCGCGCGACCAGCGGCTCAGCCTTGCGCAATAGCGAAAGATCTTGCGTTGCAAAGGGACCTGTTTCTTCGCGCCGCATCAGCGAGAGCACAATTGTCAGGTCCTGCGCGATGGGAACGAAGAAGCCAATTTCCTCGGCAAGTCCTGTCTGAACATAATAGGTGCGATAGTACTCGCTGGAAAAAAAGCGGTCTGGCGCAAGCTCGCGCATGCGCCAGACTCCAGACCTCGCCTCGCGGGCGTTGTGATAGAAAGGATCGAGGAGATAGGGGCCCATTTGATACAGATTGACGAAAATCACCTGCTCCGCCGGATCAAAGGTGCTGTAGAGATCAATGGGGCGTTCATTCCCGCGATAAGCAAACATCACCACGTGATCGAACTTGACGAGTGAGCGCATCATCTGGCGAAAAAGATCGCCAAACTCATGCGACAGCATTGTCGATCTGCCTACAAACCGGCGAAACACATCGAATAGCGTTTCAATATCGACGCTCATCGTGCCGGCTCCTCATCTTTTCATAACTGCAATTGCGTATACACCTTACATTGGTATTCGCCTGATGAAATACCTCTTTTGGGGTATATACCGCACAGTCACGGATTGGCTACTTTGCTGGTCATGACGGTGGCAAAGGCAGCGCAGACTGACCAATGTAACTTAAAGCCGCAGGGGACTAATGTGACATCTCATTCAGTGAACGACATCGAGTTTCGGTCGGTCAGCAAATCCTATGGCGCCGTGACCGCTGTCTCCGATATTAATCTCCAGGTCCCAAAGGGCGCATTCGTCGCTTTGCTCGGCCCTTCCGGTTGCGGCAAGACGACGTGCCTGCGTATGATTGGCGGTTTCGAACAGCCCACGACGGGCGACGTCCTGATCAACGGCAAACCCATGAACGGTGTCCCGGCCCACCAGCGGCCCGTGAACATGGTGTTTCAGCAATACGCGCTCTTTCCGCATTTCAATGTCGAACAGAATGTCTCCTACGGGCTAAGGCAGGCCCGCCCGAAGATCAGTGCGCCCGAGATATCCCGCCGGGTTGGCGAGGCGCTGGAAATGGTGCGGCTTGGCGGGTTCGGCAAGCGCCGTATCCATGAAATGTCCGGTGGACAGCAGCAGCGCGTGGCCTTGGCGCGCGCATTGGTCAATAAGCCGTCCGTGCTGCTTCTGGACGAACCCCTCGCGGCACTCGACAAGAAATTGCGCACGGCCATGCAGATCGAACTGCAAACATTGCAGCGCGAACTGGGCATCACCTTCGTTCTGGTAACCCATGACCAGGAAGAGGCCCTCTCCATGAGCGACCTTGTCTGTGTGATGAATGCGGGACGCATCGTACAGCTTGCAGCCCCGCAGGAAGTCTATGACAAACCGCGGGATCTCTTTGTTGCCGACTTTGTCGGCAAGACCAATCGAATAGCTGCAACAGTCGAAGCAGATGGTGCCACGCTGCGCCTTGCAGATGGGAGTGCCCTGTCGATAGGGGAAAGGAGCGCACTGCCTCCTGGCGCAGTGACCCTGGCGCTGCGCCCAGAGGCCATCACCTTGCATCGACAGAACCAATCGATCTCGGGCAGGCTTTCAGGGATTGTAACCCATCGCATCTTCCTTGGATCATCGGTTGAATACTCGGTTTCCGTCAACGGGCTTGGCAATTTCCTGATCACCGCCGATCGGCATGTTCTCTCGGAGAGCAGCCTGGTCGAGCCCAATGAAAGGGTTGTGCTGAGCTTCAACCTCGACGCTGCGCATATCTTTCCGGCCTGAATAATATCAAAAAAGGGAACATCTTCATGCCTAAAAACTATAGAGAGAATGCCCCAATAACAGCTGCACAGTTCATGGATGAGTTGCTGCGCCTCAAACGCGGGTCCGTCTCCCGCCGGCACTTCCTGGGCGTTACAGGACTTGGTCTGGCCTCCGCAGTGCTGGCAGGCCAGACCGGCTTGCTCTCGTCTCCGGCCTTCGCCGAGGACCTTGGCAAGCAAATGTCGATCGCCACCTGGCCGAACTATCATGATCCTGCAACGTTTGAAGCTTTCACGGCGAAAACCGGCGTTGCGGTCGAAGTCAATGTTTTTGGTTCGAATGAGGAAATGCTGGCGAAATTGCAGGCCGGAGGCACCGGCTGGGACCTGTTTGTGCCAACCAATTACACCATCTCCACCTATGTAAAGCTTGGCCTGATCGATCCTCTCGATATGTCGAAGCTGACCAATTACAGCCCGGCCACAGAAACGGCGCGCTTCACCGCCGAGGGGACCGTCAGCGGCACGACCTATGCAGTGCCAAAAAACTGGGGCACGACCGGAATTGCCCTCAACTCAAAGAAAATCAAAACACCCGTAGCGAGCTGGAAGGATTTCTTCGAGGTCGCACAAAATGAGGCCGACACGCGCACCATCGTGCATGACTATCAGCTCACGACGATCGGCAGTGCGCTGGTTTCGCTCGGCTACTCCTTCAACTCCGTCAAACCTGACGAACTGGCCAAGGCAGAAGCACTTCTGGTGAAGGTCAAACCGCACCTCTATGCCATCAACAGCGATTATCAGCCGGCCATGCGCGCAGGAGATGCATGGATGACCATGTGCTGGACCAATGATGGGGCGCAGCTCAACCGCGATGTACCGGAAATCAAGTTTGTTCTTGGCAAAGATGGCGGCGAGATCTGGTCGGACTTCTATGCCATCCCCAAAAGCGCCGCGAACAAACCGGCGGGTTACGCCCTGCTGAACTACCTCATGGATCCAGCCAACGCCGTCAAGGAGCATATCGCCAATGGCGCTCCGACAACTGACAGCCGCGTGCTTTCGCTTCTTCCGAAGGAAATTACCTCCAACACCATTGTCTATCCGCCGGATGGACAACTGACTCCACTGGAGTTCGGCGCGGCGGTCACGCTCACCGACCCCGCCCGTGCCGAGGTCATGGCGCGCTTCAAGTCAGCCTGACAACACATCTTGTCCTTCTCTCGGCACCCCGTAGTCGAGAGAAGGACGGGCACATCATCCATACAAGAGATATCCGATGGCATTGGCTATAAACACAAAACGAAGGATGGTGACCGCATCGCTTGTCGCACCAGCTGTGGCTTGGCTTTTCATTTTCCTCGTGCTGCCCTTCATTGCCATGCTGGTTTTTTCAGTCGGAGAGCGCGCACCTGAAGGCGGATATCAGCCGGCCTTCACATTCGCACAATTTGCCAATCTGCCATCGCGCGCTGCGGCTTTCTGGAATACGCTCTTTCTCGCGCCTGTCGGCGCCTTCATCTGCCTGATTGTCGCTTATCCGGTTGCCTACTATCTCGCAGTCAAGGCCAATCCCCGGTATCGGCTCCTGCTTGTTTCACTGGTCATTGTCCCATTCTGGACCAGCCTTTTGGTGCGCACCTATGCCTGGATGTATCTCCTCGGCTCCCGCGGCATTCCCAATCTTCTGAGCATGGTCGGTTTCGACGACGTGCGCATCCTCAACACCCATGGCGCTGTCCTTCTTGGTATCGTTTACGGCTATCTGCCGCTCATGATCATGCCCATCTATGTCAGTCTGGAAAAGCTTGATCGTCGCCTTCTCGAAGCGTCCGCTGATCTGGGTGCCAAACCGGTCTCCACTTTTTTCAGCATCACATTGCCACTCTCCCTGCCCGGGGTGATGACAGGATTGTCGCTCGTCACGATCCTGCTGCTTGGCGAGTATTTGATCCCGCAGCTTCTTGGCGGCGGCAAGGTGTTTTTCATCGGCAATGCCCTCGTCGATCTCTTCCTGCAGTCGCGCAACTGGCCATTCGGATCGGCAATCGCCGTCACACTGGTGATTTCAGTGGTTTTCGTGCTGCTCATTGCCATGCGTATTGCCTGGAAGATCGCGGGAACCAGACAAGTGGACCTCGTTTGATGCGTGCTTTTATTTCGGCAGTCTATGTGTTCCTCTACGCACCGATCGCGCTCGTGGTGCTGTTTTCCTTCAATGCCGGTCGCAATGCCAGTGAATTCACCGGCTTTTCGACAATGTGGTATGGCAAGGCTCTGGGCAACACGTTTCTCGTTGCCGCATTGCAGAACAGCCTCATCATCGCCCTGACAAGCGCAACACTGGCCGCCATATTCGGCACAATGGCCGCCATCGGGATGGAGCGATTGGGCACGCGCGCACGTGCCGTGCTTGATGGTCTGTTTGCAGCAGCCATCGTCGTGCCGGGCGTGGTGATCGGCATTGCAACACTCGTCGCATTGGTGGAAGTTTTCTCCTTTCTCAATCCGCTGCTCAACGCCATTTGGCCAGGGGCCAATCCGCCGCAACTTGGGCTTGGCTACGGTTCGATTGTCGCCGCGCACGGGCTCTTTTCGATGGCATTGGTGACCATGATCGTGAAGGCGCGTATCGCCAGTCTTGGCCGCGACATCGTCGAAGCCTCAAGCGATCTCTACGCAACGCCGCTGACCACTTTTCGATTGGTGGTGCTGCCGCAAATCCTGCCGTCGGTGCTGGCGGGCTTTCTGCTCTCGTTCACATTTTCCTTCGACGATTTCATTATCGCCTTTTTCGTCGCCGGCTCCAAAACGACTTTGCCCATCTATGTCTTCGCGTCCATTCGCCGGGGTGTTACCCCGGAGATAAATGCCATTGCCACGCTGGTTCTGGTCGCCTCGCTGATGATGATCCTGATAGCCCGCATTCTGATGCGGGAGAAAAAAACAACAAACTGACACACAGGAAACCCCATGATCCTCAGAGATCGCGTTGCTATAGTCACCGGAGCCGGCTCCGGAATCGGTGAGGCCGGTGCCGCCATTCTGGCGCGCGAAGGTGCCCATGTAGTCGTCATTGATATCAATGCAGAGAATGCGGAAATCGTCGTGAACCGCATTTGCAAGGCGGGCGGGCACGCGGAAGTTGCTGTTGTTGATGTAACCGATGACGAGGCGCTTGCGGCAAGTATATCTTCAGTGGCCGCCAGGCTCGGGCGCATCGATATTTTGCACAATCATGCCGGAGCACAGATTGCCGGCAACCTCGAGCAGGTGCCGGTTGAAGGGTTCGACCGGTCGTGGAGCCTCAATGTACGGGCGCATTTCATGGCCTCCCGTCTTGTCATGCCGGTGATGAAAGCCGCGGGCAAAGGCGTCATACTCAACACATCATCATCGTCCGGCGTCCTCTATGATCGCGAGATGATTGCATACACGACCACCAAACATGCCGTCATCGCGATGACCCGCCAAATGGCCGGCGATTACGCGCGATTTGGAATCCGTGTAAACGCGCTTTGCCCCGGTTGGGTTGATACCCCCTTCAACGAACCTTTCATCGGCCAAATGGGCGGACGCGGTGCAATAGAAGCCTATGTGCAAGAGCAGGTTCCATTGGGGCGCTGGGCACACGTCGAGGAGATAGCCGAATCGATCCTGTTTCTGGTTTCAGATCGTTCGTCCTACATTACCGGGCAAGCGCTTGTGGTGGATGGTGGGGAAACGATCTCCTGAGCCCAGCTTGTACATCTCTTGAAAAGGGCCGGACCATTGGGTCCGGCCAAGTTGTGAAGGCCCAAGACCTTCTCCCTGGGGTGGGGGATGTCAGCACCCAAGAGGAGTGGTGCCGACATGTCTTCAGTAATGCCCCGCTGAAGCACTTGCAACCCGATTGTCTCCAGCATTCTCACATTATGGGCCGCTTGCCAGCCCCTCGCAGCAGGTTCATTATTTAATGGGGAATCCAGCGCGCGGGATAAAGCGCGGCAGGATCGTACATCCGGGTTCCTGTGAGGTCATATCGATGAACTGCACGGGTTGCGGTTTTGACGTTCAAAGCGGTTTTGCGTTTTGCCCAAAATGTGGCGCGAAACAAGCCAGCGCGTGCCCCAACTGCGAATATCTGTGCCCACCAGACTTCGTGTTCTGCCCAAAATGCGGAGCCCAGATCGCCGATCCGCCGACAATCAGCAGCCTGCAAAGGCCGCAAGAAACGTCCCGACAAGCCATCCGGCCCACGCTGGTAAAATCCGAAACCGGTGCAGATCGCCGTACCGTTACCGTGTTGTTTGCCGATCTCTGCGGTTTCACCACATTGAGTGAACAACTCGATCCGGAAGTCATGCAAACGCTCCAAAACGAACTTTTTGAAGAGCTGACGGCGGCGGTACAGGGCTTCGGGGGCTTTGTCGACAAATTCATTGGCGATGCGCTGCTCGCATTGTTCGGTGCACCGGTCGCACATGAAGATGACCCTGAGCGAGCACTCCACGCGGCGCTGGACATGGTCAGCCGGGCCGCAATGGTAGGAAAACGCTGGCAAACACGCTCGCATTCGCCCCTGATTCTGCATGTTGGTATCAATACAGGCCCGGTCGTTGCCGGCGGCTTTGGTGCGGGCATCGCCAAATCCTATTCAGTGACGGGCGATACGGTGAACAGCGCACAACGGCTGCAGTCGATGGCGAAACCGGGCGAGATCCTCGTTGGGCCGCTGACCTATCGCCTCACACGACATGCATTCTCTTATGATTCGCTTGGTGACCAGGCCCTGCGTGGCAAGGTTGGCAGCGTTCTCGTACATCGGCTGGTGGGAGCGCTCGAGGAGCCCCGCACCGCAAGGGGCCTCGAAACACTCGGCCTGAGTGCGCCACTGGTCGGGCGTGAAAAGGAACTTGCCCGTATGCTTGGCTGCCTTGATATGGCAGCCTCTGGTCGAGCCCAACTGGTACGGCTGATCGGCGATGCAGGCATTGGGAAATCACGCCTGACCGAGGAATTCCTGGCAAACACGCGTGATGATCCTCGTTTCACCAATGTTGTGGTCCGGCGAGCCATCTGTTCACCGCTCGGCGAGCCGTCATATGGCACACTCGCTGCTGTGTTGCGCAGTGCCTATGAAATCAACGCCAATGATTCACCGGAGAAAACAAAGGATTTGCTCGCCGCCGGGCTGAGCGACCTTGGCCTTGCCGCCGGCGAAGTGAAGCAATTGATGCCGCTTCTGCTTTACGTTATCGGTCTTGGCGAATCCGATGACGTGCTGCATCAGGTTGAACCCGAGCAATTGCGCCGGCAGATCTTCTATGCAATCCGCACTATTTTCGAGCAGCGCCTGGCGCGTTCGCCCCTGCTGCTTGTCGTCGAAGACCTCCATTGGGCTGATACCGCATCGCTCGAAGCATTGCGCTTTTTGATGGACCGTCTGGAGCGTAGCCGCTTCATGCTGCTGACGACCCATCGGCCTGCGTTTGAGACGGATATGCTGGATTCAAGCCGTATCAGCTTGACGGCGCTGCGCCTCCCCCCTTTGCATGCCAATGACGGTCGAAAAATGCTCCGTGCATTCTTCGGTCATGGCCCCGGCGGATTGCCAGCTGATCTGTGCAACAGCATTGTCGATCGCGCCAACGGCAATCCTCTGTTCATCGAGGAAATTGTGCGTCATTTCATCGAGGTTGGGGCTGTGCAAAGGGACAACCGGCATTGGCGGGTGGCAAATAGGGAGGCAGCTGCCGACATTCCCGTCGGGATACAAGCAATGTTGCTCGCCCGAATGGACAGGCTGCCGCCGGAAGTGCGCAGATTGGCCCAGGAGGCCGCAGTTATCGGGCCGCGTTTCGACGCGGAATTATTGAAGACCATTTCGGCAGCCCCGGCAAACGTCGAAGCGGGGCTCGATCTCCTTTGCGATGCTGAAATCATCGAGGAAATCCCCGGTGCAAACCCGGTATCGGCGCCAGGCTACCGCTTCATCCAGACGCTGCTTCACGATGTGATTTACCACAATCTCCTGTTGCAACGACGCATTGAGATGCATGAGCTCATCGGTGATACATTGGAACGATTGTATGGAGACGATCCAGAACGTCTCGAAGATCTGGCAATGTTGGGTCACCATTTCAGCCAAACCGCAGCCGCGACGAAAGGTGCGCACTACCTGATGGCAGCAGGCGACCGGGCGCGCAAGACATACGCCAACGATGACGCGGTCCGTCTCTACAGGCAGGCACTGGATGCCCTGTCGAATACTGGTGACCACGGACCGGAATCGCTGCTCTTGCGCGAACGCATTGCAGATCTCTGCGGACCCGCAGGTCAGCGCGATGTCGCCGATGAGCAATACCAGACCGTCCTTAATATTCATCGCGCCAAGGGTGACCTCGCCGCTACCGCAAGAATATTGCGCAAGCTTGGGCGATTGCTTTGGGACTCCGGCAAACGCGATCAAGCCGAGACACGCTATGCCGAGGCAGCAGCACTGCTTGAAGGGATAGATCCGCTGATCGAGCATGCGCATCTCTCGCAGGAACGCGGCCGCCTTGCATTTCGCACTGGCGACCACACTGCCGCCGTGCGGTGGGCGGACGAAGCATTGCGTTTTGTTCAAACCATGGCGCCCGAAGCCGGCGCCGAAAGTGACATCGAAACTGCTCGGGTCACGGCCGAAGCGCTGAACACCAAAGGGGTGGCGCTTGCACGACTTGGCCGGAGCCAGGAAGCGGTGAGCGAGGTGGAGCGCAGTGTCAAGGTCGCTGAAGATGCAGGCCTTCTAAGTGCCGCCTGTCGCGGCTACACCAATCTGTCGGTGCTCTATACCATGGTCAATCCGGAACGCGCGATCCGGGTGTGCCAGCGCGGGCTCGGGGTGGCGCGCCGCATCGGCGATCTGGGCTTTCAGGCGCGTCTCCTTGCCAATCTTGCCGTGGCCTACTGCACCTTTACCGATCGGTGTATCAGCGAGGGCGTGCCCGCGGCCGAAAAGGCAATCGAGATCGATCGGGCGCTGGATCAGCGCGACCATCTCTCGGTTCCCCTCATCGTGCTCGGACAAATTCATCAGTGCCATGATCAACCGGAACTGGCGCGTGAATGTTACAATGAGGCCCTCGACGTGGCACGCGAAATCGGTGAACCACAATTGCTGTTTCCGTGTTATGATGGGTTGGCGACGCTCAATCTCGACCTCGATGATTTGGCCGAGGCGGAGCGATATTTCGCCATGGCGCAAGAGGTCTGCGCACAGCATGGGCTCGACCCCGAAGCGCTTGTCGTATTGCCATTTCTCGATTAGCCGAGTGGAAGGGGATGACGCATATGTCGGAGCCTCATATCAAAGGACCGTTACAGCCGGGCGACCGGGCACCCAATGTTGTGCTTGACGCGATTACCCGCCAGGGCAAAGTCGCAATCGATGATTTTCGTGGCCGCAAACCGGTATTGGTAGGCCTGTTTCGCGGTTTGCATTGCCCGTTCTGCCGGCGCCAGATCACAGCCATGTCGCAGCTTGAAGGCGCCCTGCGCGAGAAAGGCATTGACAGTCTGACTGTGGTGAACACGCCAATCGACCGCGCCCGGCTCTATTTCAGATATCACCCATTGCCCAACCTGCTGGCTGCATCCGACCCGGAACGGATCTCGCACCGGGCATTCGGCCTGCCCAATGTCGAATTCACCGAAGCTGAAAGCGATTGGCCACGCAAGATCAGCGCAGAGGCCGTCACGAATATGCGCATTGAGATGCCGGGCGAATTACCCGAACCGATGAATGCAATGGCAGCGGTCGAGTTTCTCGACAAATTGGATGGATACGAATTTTCCGAAGCCGACCGCCAGATGATCGCAACCGGTGAAGGTCAGCTTGTGGGAGAGTTTCTGCTCGATCGTGACGGTATCGTGCGCTGGAGCTTTACCGAAGTACCCGAAGGTGGCCGTTACATGTTTGGGGTGCCGGCACCCCAGGAACTGATGTCCGCCGCTTCGCAGATCGCGGGGTAGAGCGACGCTGTTCTGCCTGCAAAGCAGGCCCGGCGCCGGATGAACTGTCAAATATCCGTTGGAGAACAAAGAACAAAATAAAACAATAATGAGGAGGAGAAAATGACGGACGTTAAATGGACTCTCGTGGGCCGTGAATTCGTACACTGCAACTGCGCCTATGGTTGCCCCTGTCAGTTCAACGCTTTGCCTACCCGGGGGGATTGCTGCGCGGTTGCAGCCCTTACGATCGAAGAAGGCCATCACGGAACCACCAAACTGGACGGGTTGAAATGCGCCATGATCGTGGCCTGGCCAGGAGCGATCCATGAGGGCAAGGGCCAAGCCGTGCCAATCGTCGACGAGCGCGCTTCGGCGGAGCAGCGGGAAGCGCTGTTGCGCATCATGAGCGGGTTGGATACCGATCCCGGCGCGACTTTCTTCCAGGTCTTTTCGACGACGTTCGAGAAAGTCCACGACCCGGTCTTTGCAAAAATAGATTTTGAAGTCGATGTGAATGGCCGTGCGGCGCACTTGAACGTTCCGGGATGGATCGAGGCTCGCGGCGAGCCGATCCTCAACCCCGTCACGGGCCAGACCCATCGGGCGCGCATCAATCTGCCAAACGGTTTTGAATATGACACATGCGAAGTGGGGCGCGGATGGGCCGAGACGCAAGGTCCCCTGAAGCTGTCTATTCCCAACTCTCATGCACAGTTCGCCAGACTGCACCTGACCCAGAGTGGTGTCGTGCATTGAGTGCCACGGGCGCCACAGCGCTCGAAGCGGTACTTCGACGCGATCGATTGATCGTCGCCGCATCCCTTGCCGTGCTCACGATGATCGCCTGGGCCTATATTCTCTGGCTCGCGCGCAGCATGAACAGCGATGGCATGGCAATGCAGGGCATGGACGCGGCTTCCTTCGATGTGATGATGATGTCCGGGTTTCGGTCGTGGACCACGACCGAATTTGCCGTCACGATGTTGATGTGGGTGGTCATGATGATCGGCATGATGACCCCCTCCGCCGCACCGATGATTTTGCTCTATGCGCGGGTCGGCCGTCACGGCGAGGTGCAGGGCAAGCCATTGGCTGCAACGGGATTTTTCGTTGCCGGCTATTTTCTGGCCTGGACGGCTTTCGCCTGTGCGGCGACCATTGGTCAATGGGCACTGGAGAGCACCTTGCTGCTCACCCCCCTGATGACGAGCGCGAGCGGAATTTTCAGTGGGGTTACGCTCATCGCAGTCGGGCTGTTTCAATGGACGCCCCTGAAGGATGTTTGCCTCAGACAATGCCAGGCACCCGTCATGTTCATTCATCTGCACGGCGGGTTCCGGCGTGACCCGTTGGGCTCCGTTGCCCTTGGATTTCGCCACGGCATCTATTGCATTGGATGCTGCTGGGCGCTGATGGGCTTGCTCTTCATCGGCGGGGTGATGAATGTCCTGTGGATTGCGGCCGTCGCAATCTTTGTCCTTGCCGAAAAGCTTGTGGCAAGGGGACGCTGGTTTTCCCGCCTATCCGGCGTCGGGTTGTGCCTGGCTGGGTTGTGGTTGCTGGGAGCAACGATCCTCTGATTTGTCCAGCGCCATGGAATATTGGAAAATGCACTCTTGCTCGAAACCGTCCCTCAACCGTAGGTAAGCGACCAGCCTGGAGCCCGCAGCCAGCAGCGTTCAGTTGGTATGTCGTCGGTGCGATAGAGGCGAGCAACCCGTTTATAGTCGCCGCTCTCAAAGGCTCTCGCGAGCGCTTTTTCTGATGCTGCATCGCGCATCCCCTCGCATGGGAAGATCGCCACCGGTGATATCCACCTGGCCCAAAACGTCTCTGCTTGGCGCGTTATCAGAAAGACGGCACCGTGGAGTTGTATTTTGCTCCAATCGCTGCTGAAGCCCTTTTCGGTCGTGAGCGGAAGGATCAGCCTTCCGCCTTCCTTGAGGCGGTCGAGCCAGATATCTGCGGGCTTCGTAGCGCCCGCGTTGACATAGATCAGGTCTGCGGATTCGAAGTCAACTTTGCTTCCATCGCCCTGTATCAAGCAAACGTTCGAATACCCGGCAAGGTTTACGCGGGCCCTTTCAGCAAGTTCCGGGTCATATTCGATCGCGGTCACCTTGCCGGATGGACCAACGAGTTGCGCCATAATCGCCGAATAATAGCCAACGCCCGCGCCCACATGCACGATGTGTTCGCCTTCTCGCGACGTGCTCTGTGAAAGAAGGAAAGCATGCAGCGAGGGTTGCCCGTTGTTGATATGCCGTTCAGGCAGAATTCCGACAAGACTGTCGGTGTAGAGATAAACCGGATCGGCGGTGGGCGTCGGAGTATAGGCTTCCTGCCAACGCAGGACGGGCCACGGTCCCGGCCCCAGATAATCCTCTCGCGGCACGGTCGCAAATGCGTCCTCTACGGGTTCGTCAGCGATCCCTGCAGCTGCTGCGATCTGCATCGCATAGGCGCGCCGTACTATCTTCAGCTCGTCAGGTGTCATGAGCAAAATACCCCGTTGATTGGAAGAGTAATCCTAACGAGCAACATTCCCAAATCAATGACGTTACGTGAGTTAGACTTTGGCCTTGATACAACTGTTTCGGCAGATCGACGCCCGCGTCGTCGATCTGTTTACCAATCAACAGCCAGCATATCAATTCGATGAAAAATAATGTGGTTTCCGTAGCTTGCAATCCATTTGAGATGATGGAAGTCTTTAAAAAAACACAAGCATGACGGGAACCGTGCTTCATGACTCCACCAAAACTGGTCGCTGCAGACAGCATTTTGCACAATGGTAACATCTGGTGCGGATACGAAGAAGGCGTCGTTGAAGCGCTGGCGATATGGCAAGGCAAGATCCTTGCAACAGGCTCATCCGCTGAAATGCTGGAACTGCAAGGCGCGCATACAAAGCTCGTCGATCTCCACGGAGCATTCGCAACGCCCGGCCTTAACGATGCACATCTGCATTTGATTTCTACTGGCTTAACACTCCAATGGATCGATGCAACGCCGGCTAAGCTTCCAACACTTGAAGCTCTGCTTGACGCAATCGGAGCCAAAGCTGCCAGCCTTCCCAAGGGCGAATGGATTCTGGCGCGCGGCTATGACCAGACCAAGCTGGATACGGGCCGCCACCCCTTGAAATCGGAGCTGGATCAGGTTGCGCCCGACCATCCGGTCATGCTGACGCGGGCCTGTGGTCATGTTTCAATCTTCAATTCCGTAGCTTTCGCCAAGGCGGGTGTCGACGAAGCCTATGCCGCTCCGTCGGGTGGCATGATCGAGCAGAGAAATGGCGTCTTGACCGGTATGGTCGCTGAAAATGCCCAAGACGTTCTGCGTGCCGCCATTCCAGATCCCGATGAAAACCAATTGATCGAAGCGATCGAAACAGCCGGGAAAATGCTGCTCTCCTATGGCATCACGTCGGTCATGGATGCTGCGGTCGGGCACCTTGCCGGCTTTAACGAAATTCGCGCCTATCAGATTGCCCGGCGTGACAATCGGCTACCGGTTCGCAGCTGGCTGGTTTTACTTGGCGACCCCGGCAAATCGATTGTGCCCGACTGTTATCGCGCCGGACTTGTCTCGGGGGTTGGCGATGACATGCTGACCATTGGCGCCGTCAAGATTTTCCTGGACGGTTCGGCGGGCGGGCGTACGGCCTGGATGTCCAAACCCTATCTCGGGGACGATAACAATACCGGCATTCAGATGCTGCCAGATGCTGAACTGCAGGATCTTGTCTTGGATACCCACAACAAGGGTTACCAACTTGCCTGCCATGCCATCGGCGATCAGGCCATCGAACAGCTGATTACGGCTTATGAAAAGGCGCTTGCTGCCACACCTGATCCAAACCGTCGCCACCGGATCGAACATTGCGGATTTTCAACCTCCTCACAGCATGATCGCATGCAGAACGCCGGCATCTATCCCTGCCCCCAGCAGGTTTTCATCTATGATTTCGGTGATGCCTATATTTCGGTTCTGGGCGATGAACGCAGCCGCTCCAGCTATCCGTTGAAGACCTGGGCCGATCTCGGTTTCAAGCCTGCCACAGGCAGCGACAGCCCGGTCTGCCATCCCGACCCGTTTCCGAATTTGTACACGATGCTGACGCGCAAAACCTGGAAAGGGACGGTGATGGATGCCGCACAATCCGTTTCCATCGAAGATGCGCTGCGCGTTTATACCGAATATGGGGCTTTCTCCCAAAAACAGGAACACATCAAGGGTCGTTTGGTCCCCGGGCAGGTTGCTGATATCGCGATCTTCTCACGCAATCTGTTGACCGCGACACCGGAAGAAATCCTGCACGAAACCCAGTGCAATATGACCTTGAGAGGCGGGGAAATCGTTTTCACGCGAGATTAGAACCTACCAATACCGTGCATAATCATAACAGGGGGAAACACTCAATGTACAAACGGTTCGTGCTCCAATCAACTCTGGCTGCCGTGCTGCTTGCCGGTGTGGCTATGTCGGCATCCGCGGAAGCGCCACGCAAAGGCGGCACGATTAATTTCGTTGCTCCCTATGGTTCGAGCTTTGGCACGCTTGATAACCAGGCGAGCCCGGCAACACAGGATGAGTTTGTCACCAAGGCCATTCACAGACGACTTTATGCCTGGGACGGCAATGCCAACAAGCCGGTGCTGGATCTGGCAACCGATGTCAGTGCTTCGGCTGATCGCCTGACTTACACGTACAAGCTGCGTCAGGACGCGTTTTTCCACAATGACAAGAAGATGACTGCCGATGATATCATCGACAGCTACAAGCGCATCATGACGCCCGGCAAGGCCTATACGGGCGCGCGGTACATCGGCACAATCAAGGGTGCAAGTGACTATTCCGACGGCAAGGCAAAGGATATTGCCGGCTTGAAGAAGATCGACGATTACACGCTGGAAATCACCTTCAATGAACCCGTCAATCCGGCGTTCCAGCTCATGCAGCCAAGCACGGTGATCTATCCGTTGGGTGAAGCCGACAAGGACAGCTTCAAGAGCCATCCGATCGGCCTTGGACCTTATAAGTTCGCCGAATATATTCCGGGCTCACGTCTGACCGTTGAAAAATGGGACAAGTTCTACGGAGCTGACAAGCCGCATGCCGATAAGATCAACATCATGATCATGGGCGAAGCCTCGGCGCGCGACGTCGCTTTCCGCAACAAGGAGGTCGATGTCTCGGTGCTCGGACCGGCGCAGTATGTTGCCTATAAGAATGATCCGGAACTGTCGAAGAATATCTTGGAAGTGGCCGAGGTCTATACGCGTCTCGTCGGCTTCAACGTGGATTTCAAGCCGTTTCAGGATAAGCGGGTCCGCCAGGCCATCAACTATGCGATCGATTCCGATCTGATCATCAAGCGCCTGGGTAAGGATAAGGCCTATCGCGCAGTGAGCTGGTTGCCGCTTTCCTCGCCCGCCTTCGATAAAGCCGCCAAACCCTATCCTTATGATCCCGAGAAAGCCAAGGCGCTTTTGAAGGAAGCCGGCTATCCCGATGGATTTGAGTTTGAACTGACCGCCACCCAGAACGAAAGCTGGGGTTTGACCATCGTCGAAGCGATTATTCCGATGCTCGATAAAGTCGGCATCAAAGTCAAAGCCAAGCCGGTTGAAGCAGCTGTTCTGTCCGAGGTGGTCCCAGCCGGTGATTTCCAGTCCTTCATGTGGTCCCTGGAAAGCGGTCCTGATCCAATGACAGCGATGCAGTGCTTCTATTCAAAGACCTCACAGTCAGCCTGCAATTATTACAAGTTCAACAACAAGGACTTTGACAAACTGTATGAGGCAGCATTGAGCGCGCCGACGGAAGAGCAGAAGAATGATCTTTTGCGCCAGGCGAATAATCTGCTGCAGGATGAGGCCCCCGGCTGGTTCTTCAATTACAACAAGGCAGTTATGGCCTATCAGCCCTGGCTGCATGGTTTGCAGCCAAACTCGGCGGAGCTCGCCATCCAGTCTTATGAACAACTCTGGGTAGGCGACGGCGCCCCATCGGGCCGCTGAGGCAACGGTGCCTGCCCGCCGTCAACGACATGACGGCGGGTCAGCCTTTTCATCTCGCGTGAAGCGCTGTGCACGCATCCTCATCTCCCAACATCAAGCGGCATGAGGGACGTATCGGGGCCACTATGCCGGCCAAGGCAGACGCGACCGCCATCCGAACGAAAGGACATGGATCCGTTGCTTCGATTTGTCATTCGGCGAGTTCTGCAGATGATACCGACCATTCTGGCGGTATCTTTGCTGATCTTTGTGATTTTCAGCGTGATACCGGGCAGCTTCACATCAAGTCTCATCGCTGATGGCAAGGGTCGCAATGATCCGAAAGTCGTCGAACAGATGAACAAGGAATTCGGGCTGGACAAGCCCGTCTATCAGCGGTTCGGTAGCTACGTCGTCAATCTCGCGCAACTCGATCTCGGACAGTCTTTCCGTACGCGCCAACCCGTCACCCACATGTTGCTGGAACGGGCATGGCCAACCATGAAACTGGCCATCGCTGCAATGGCGATCGCCATCCTCATTGGCGTGCCGCTTGGGTTCGTCGCGGCGCTCAAACCAGGGAGCCTTCTGGACACGGCCACGATGATTGCAGCCGTTTCGGGCCTGTCGCTACCGCAGTTCTGGCTGGGGCTGCTGGCTATGTATGTCTTTGCACTCACATTGGGCTGGCTGCCGAGTTTCGGTTATGGCGATGGCGGAATACGCAATCTGATCCTGCCGGCCGTGACGCTCAGCGTGGCGCCTCTGGCGCTGCTTGCCCGGACCACGCGGGCGGCGGTTCTCGACGTGATGAGCGCAGACTTCATTCGCACCGCCCGCTCGAAGGGCATGAATGCCTATCGTCTCGTCACATGGCACCTGATGCGCAATGCGCTCGTGTTAATCATCACCACGGTTGGACTGCAATTCGGCTCTTTGATGGGACAGGCCGTGGTGATCGAGAAGCTTTTCTCATGGCCTGGCCTTGGTTCCCTTCTCGTCGACAGTGTTTCCATGCGGGACATACCGGTGGTACAGGGTGCCATCCTCATGATTGTATTGTGGTTTTTGATCATCAATACGGTTGTCGATGTTCTTTACGCGGTCATTGACCCGCGTATCAGCCACGGGTGACGGATATGCGACTGCGTTTCAACCTCCTCTTCGGTGGCGCCATCTGCCTGATTATCCTGACGCTGGGCGTGTTTGCACCTTTGTTCGTGCATCACGATCCGGTCCTTGATGCCAATTTGATGAATGCGGAATTGCCCCCGAATGCCGATTTCTGGTTCGGAACCGACTCGCAAGGCCGCGATGTGTTCAGCAGGGTGCTTTACGGGTCCCGTGTATCGCTGACGGTGGGTGTCGTTTCACAGTTGATCAACAGCTGCATAGGCCTGCTGTTTGGCATATCCGCTGGCTATATCGGCGGCAGATGGGATGAATTCGTCAGCGGGCTTACCAATGTGATGCTGTCGATCCCCTCACTGATTTTTGCGCTGGCGATTATGGCCATTCTCGGCCCTGGCCTCGGCAGTTTGCTGATCGCACTTGGACTGACCAACTGGTCATGGACCTGCCGGATTGCGCGTTCATCAGCGTTGTCGCTGAAGAGCCAGGGCTATGTGCAAGCTGCCAAGACGCTTGGCTATAGTGATATCCGCATCATGATCACGCAGATCCTGCCCAATATGATCGGCCCCATCCTCGTGATCGGGACGCTTGGCATGGGTGATGCCATTCTTGCCGAAGCAGCGCTTTCCTATCTGGGACTCGGCATCAGACCGCCCTTCCCAAGCTGGGGCAGCATGCTGACGGATGCACGCGAATTGATCGCCGTCGCCCCTTGGGCAGCCATATTCCCGGGGATCGCTATATTTCTGACCGTGCTCGGCCTCAATCTGTTTGGAGATGGGCTGCGCGACTACCTCGATCCGCATATGAGGACACGCAAGGCATGAGCGCTCCCCCTTTGCTTGAGGTCAGGAATCTGCATATCGATATGCGTTCTGGGCAAGAACGACTGAATGTCGTTGAAAACGTTTCTTTTTCGATCGGTGCCGGCGAGACATTCGGACTCGTCGGCGAAAGCGGATGTGGCAAGAGCATCACCGCTTTGTCGCTGATAGGTCTTCTCAACAGGCCGCTTGCGGTTGGACAGGGTGAAATCCTGTTCAAGGGCCAGAACCTTCTGAAGATGAACGGCAGCGAGCTGCGCAGACTGCGCGGCAATCGAATCTCCATGATTTTTCAGGAGCCGATGACCGCGCTCAATCCGCTGGCGACCGTCGGACGTCAGATTGCGGAAATGTTCGTCTTGCATCAGGGCTCGACCTGGCACGAGGCTGAACGCAAGGCGATCGCCGCACTGGCACAGGTTCAAGTGCCCGCTCCCGACAAGCGCATCAAGAACTATCCGCACCAGATGTCAGGCGGCATGCGCCAGCGCGTGATGATTGCAATTGCATTGGCCTGTCATCCCGACCTGCTGATTGCCGACGAACCCACGACCGCGCTCGATGTCACCGTTCAGGCGGAAATTCTCAAACTGATGCAAGAGCTCTGCGATCAACGCGGTACATCAGTTCTGATGATCAGTCACGACCTGGGCGTTATCGCGAAAATGTGCCAGCGTGTTGGCATCATGTATGCGGGCCATCTCGTTGAAGAACGGGCAGTCGCCGATCTCTTCCGCCATCCAGCTCACCCTTACACGCATGGCCTGCTCGCTTCATTACCGGTCTTAGGGCAGCGCAAGCTGAACGAGCGCAAACCTTTGCAGGAAATCGAAGGAATCGTGCCATCGATTGCCGCTTTTCCCACCGGTTGCCGTTTTGAGCCACGCTGTACGCGCGCCTCGCCAATCTGCCGCGACGCAGTGCCGGGCCCATCCGTTCTCGGGGACGATAGCTTTGTGAGGTGCTACCATCATGGCTGATCAAACCCAACCTCTGTTGCAAATTGAAAATCTGAGCGTGTGCTTCCCGGTATCAGCGGGATTGTTCCGTCGTTCGCATCAAGCTGTGCGGGCAATCAATAATCTCAGCCTCAGTCTTCACAAGAACCAATGCCTGTCCATTGTCGGTGAATCGGGCTGTGGCAAATCTACCCTGGCACTGACAATACTGGGTTTGCAGCACCCCACGCAGGGCAGCATTTCCTTTGATGGAAGGCCGATCACCGGCGCAGCCCAGCCGGGACGCATGCAACGCGCACGCATGGCTCAAATGGTGTTTCAGGACCCTTATGCGTCACTCAATCCACGCCAGACAATTCACGCGGCCCTTGCTGGGCCGCTGAAGCTACATGGGTTACGCAACAAAGGTGAAGTCGAAGACCGTATTGCGGCGACCCTGAAAATGGTGGGATTGAAACCGGAGCAGGCGAAGCGCTATCCGCATGAATTTTCGGGCGGTCAACGTCAGCGCATCGGGATTGCCCGCGCATTGATCCTCGACCCGAAAGTCATTGTTCTGGATGAGCCGGTTTCCGCGCTCGACGTATCCATCAGGGCGCAGATTATCAATCTGCTTTTGGACCTTAAAGAACGGCTGGACCTGTCTTACATCATGATCAGTCATGACCTGAGTGTTGTTGAACATATGAGTGACCGGGTCGCCGTGATGTATTTTGGCCAGATCGTTGAGGAAGGTCCGTGGCAAAGCATTTTCGCCAATCCGGTCCATCCCTATACGCGCCGCCTGCTCGCCGCCATTCCGGATCCGTTCATGATCATCCGCCAGGAAGACACGACCCGCAAGGACATGCAGCCGCCGCCCCTGTCAGGCTTTTCCTATTACCCCGAGGAAATCGGCACACATGACGTCTATCAGTCACCGCCCCCCACGGAATTCCTCACTGTCGGGGACGATCACAAGGTTCGCTTCATAGCCAGATAACCGGACCAAAATCGCGTTGCATGTCCGATCGCTCGAGCCGATGATCGGCACACCTTTCTGTTCGAGCGGCAACATATAGCCACAAAGCGGCTGGCCGACACGCTGATAGTCAATTTCGATATCTTCCCGCGGCAGCGTGGTCTGAATTCTTCGCCAGTTACGCAACGGTACGGCCGCGCGGATGTCCAAGCATTGCAGCCCTTTCATCATCTGTCAGGGAATAGATGAAGTTATCGCAGGCGTGACGAAGCGCGGCCCAAAGCGGGTCGAGCAGCGATATCATTTCGCCGGTTTTGGGAAAATCGCTCTCGCACACGTAGTGCGACTGGACGACATGGCGCGCGCCCATTGACTGAAACACCGGCCGCAGACCGTAATCAAGCGCCAGGACATGGGCGAGGCTGCCGCCGGTGCCAAGCGGCAGGACAACCTTTCCAGCCAGTGCAAACTGCGGGAGCACATCCAGGCCTGCTTTCAACAGACCCGAAAACGATGCTTTGTAGATCGGCGTGGCGATGATCAGACCATGCGCAGCGGCAACCTTTTCAAGGAACGACGCCACTGACGGAGCCTGGACGTTGGCTGACAGCAAAGCGCCGGGATCGAGATGCCGCAGAACAAGGTGTTCCGTCTCGATTTTCTGTCCGCGCAATTCTTCCAGGACCGCCTCGACGACCCTTACGGTCTTGGACGTGGCGGAAAGGCTTGCGGATATGGCGAGAACTTTCCGGTTGCTCATGGACGAACCCCGGCTTTTCCCGCCCGGACGCGATCTGGTGCGCCGGCACTTGGTTCGCGATGAACAGCAAATGCGTTTTGTGGACGCGCCAGCCCCAGACGGTCGCGCAAGGTGCCGGGCTCGTACTCGGTTCTGAATAAGCCGCGCCTTTGCAACTCCGGCACCACGGTCTGCATGAAATTCAGCCAATCCTCCGGCAGCAGCGGAAACATCAGGTTGTATCCGTCAGCCGCTCCCGAGACGAACCAGGCCTCCAGCTGATCGGCGACTTGCGAAGGGGTCCCCGCAACGAGTGGAACCGAGCCGGTATTGGCGATCTTTCGGGCCAGCTGACGTATGGTAAGGCCCTTGTTCGCGTCGTCCTTGACGAGCGTGAGCCAGGTGCGCCAGCCATTGAACGTGCCCTCGTCGGGCAGATCCGGTATGGGCCCATCGAGCGGATAGAGGGACAAATCCACCCCTGCCCAACTGGAAAGAAGATCGACGGCGACTTCATCGAGCATCAATGTCTCGAGATAGTCCTGTTTTTCCTGCGCCTCGGATGCCGAGGCGCCGACGATCGGCAGGATACCCGGCAGGAGCTTCAAGCTTTCCGGCGAGCGGCCGTGTTTTGCCAGGCGGTTGTTGATGTCCGCGCGATAGCTCAGTCCTTCCGCCTCGCTGCGAATAACGGCAAAATGCACGTCCGCATGCCCTGCGGCCAGATTCCTGCCCGCGTCGGACGACCCGGCCTGGACGATCACCGGATGGCCCTGCGGCGGTCGCGGCACATTGAGCGGCCCCTTTACCTTGAAATGCTTTCCCCGATGGTCGAGATAATGGATGTATTCGCGATGGGCGAAGAGCCCCGTTGCCTTGTCGATGACGAGCGCGTCGTCTTCCCAGCTGTCCCACAAGGCTTTGGCCACATCGAGGAACTCGGCGGCGCGCTCATAGCGGACCGCATGTTCGATATTGGCATCGCGGCCAAAGTTGGCGGCCTCTTCTTCCAGCGCCGATGTCACCACGTTCCATGCGACCCGACCCCTGCTGATATGATCCATCGAAGCAAACATGCGGGCGGTGTTGAATGGCTCGTTATAGGAACTCGACGCTGTCACCATGAAGCCGATGTCCTTGGTGACAGCAGATAGAGCCGATACCAGCGATAATGGTTCCAGTCTGGGATTGGCATAATGTGCCAGCCCGCTTCCATAGGTATCCCAGACGCCGAGATGGTCGGCGATGAAGATTGTATCGAGCTTGGCCCGCTCCGCTGCTTCGACCAGTCGGCGGTAATAATCCAGATCCAGAAACTCGCGGCCGGGTGCACGCGGATGCCGCCATGACAGGCGATGATCCCCCTGTGGATTGAAGAAAAAGCCAGCTAAGATCATCTGACGGCGCGGCATGGCGGGCCTTCCTTTGGCAGGTGTTTCGTTGATCGCGCTTTCCCCGGAATGGCTGTCTCCTGCGCTGCTGGTTAAAATAAGCGAGGCTTTCCCTTTGCAAAAGAGATGATTTCTGCAAGAAAGATAAGCTGAACTTATCTTTTCCGGAATGGCAGG
This sequence comes from Phyllobacterium sp. NPDC097923, assembly GCF_044760925.1. Taxonomy (NCBI): domain Bacteria; kingdom Pseudomonadati; phylum Pseudomonadota; class Alphaproteobacteria; order Hyphomicrobiales; family Phyllobacteriaceae; genus Phyllobacterium; species Phyllobacterium sp. NPDC097923. The sequence goes on from NZ_JBIWBL010000004.1 coordinate 233,926, forward strand.
ATGACAGGTATCCCCTCTTTACGTGGCTTGCAGGCGGTCGAGGCCGCCGCCCGCTGTGGAAGCTTTGTCGCTGCATCCGAAGAACTGGCGATTTCGGCCGCGGCAGTCAGTCAGCTCATCCGCACGCTCGAGGATCAAGTCGGACGCAAGCTGTTTCATCGCATCAACCGGCGTGTCGTGCTGACCGAGGCCGGATTGGAGATTTTTCCGCGGCTTGCCAATGCCTTCAATGAACTCCGGAGCGTGTCGCGTGAGCTCGGCAGCGGCAATCAGCGATCCTCGCTGGTGGTGTCGGTGGCACCATCCGTTGCCATGGGCTGGCTCTCCTCGCGTCTGCCGGGATTCGTCGATATCCATGGTCCGGTCGATATCTCCCTCAGAGGTGAAGATGATCCGGTGCCATTCGACCGCGATCTCATCGACATGCGCTTATCCTATGGCGCCTTTCATTACCCGGAACATGTCACCGAAGCGATCGGCACCGATGCGGTCTATCCGGTGTGCTCGCCGCGCTTCCTGACTGGACATGGCCCAATGACCTCTCCAGAAAGTTTGCTATCCGCACCCTTGATCCACACTGATTGGGGTCCTGCCGGGGCTTCTTTTCCGTCATGGCGGAACTGGTTCGCATCCGCCGGTGTGACGCCGGGCCGCCATATCCAGCATGGGATGACCGCCAACTCGTCGATGGCGGCGCTCGACCTGGCGCGCGGCGGACTGGGCATAACGCTGGCGCAGGGGTTGTTCTGTGCCCGCCATGTGGAAGCGGGCGAACTGGTCGTTGCCTGCAATCACGTGCTCGAACTAGCCAACCCCTATTGCATCACCACCCCGCGCAGAAGCGCACAACGTTCCGTTGTTGCGGCTTTCAAATCATGGTTCATCGATGAATGTCTGCGTTGCGTGAACGCGCCAGCACTTTTGGCTTCCAAGGTTCAGCGGTAACTCGGTGGCCAACAGCTTCAGCTCCCTCACGCGCCGATGTCCTGCAGACGCGCCGCAAGGCGGGACACGTCAGGTCCGAGCGGTCGGTCTTCGATGAGAGGCCCGGCAACGGATCGGACGAGATCATAAGTCTGCTGCGTACCCCGGCCGCAGCGATGGCCCGCACGCAGATCGACTGCCTGTGCCCCGGCCATCATCTCGCAGGCAACAAGATGCCGCCAGAGATCGAGCATATCGGCGCACTTGGCCACCGCCAGAAGTGTCTGGGTGGCGTGATCTTCCACCCCTTCGGATACGGGCAGGAAATCCAGCAACACAGGATTTGCCTTGTGGCGGATCGCGGCGACAAGCGCCGCAACCGTCTTCTGCAGCGGAACAAAACCGGCGGATGCTCCGCCCACCGACGAAAGGTAACGCGGCAGGCCATTGCGGCCCGATCCGGTCAACTGAATGAACCGGGCAGCGCTGGCCAGCGCCGTCTGGGCGATAGCAAGTCCGAGGGTTTCAAACGCCAGTGCCAGGGACGGCGTGTGAAAATTGCCCGTCGAAAGCACCCTGTTCTCATCAACAAGCACCAGCGGATTGTCCGCTGCCGCATTCAGCTCGATCTCCACGGCTTCTCGGGCTGCATCCAGCGCATGCGCCAGCGCCCCATGGATCGATGCGGCACAGCGCAGGCTGAGCGGGTCCTGAATGGCCGCACGCGCTTCATGCAGCGACGAGCCTTCAAGACGGGCAAGGAGCCTTTCCGCTTCCTGTATTTGTCCGGCCGCAGGGCGTGCCTGCTGGATGGCCGGGTGGAGGATCAGCGGGTTGCCGCCGAGCCCTTCAAAGCTGAGTGCAGCGGCCTGCCGCTGCCATTCGAGCAGGGTCGTGGCATCGCTCAAGGCCAGTGCGCCCTTCCCCACCGAGACTGCCGAAGCGTTGAGAAGCGACAGCCCGTCCTTCGGACCAAGTGTGGAGGGTCGCAGACCGGCCTTCGACAGGGCTTCGGCGGAGGCAAACACCGCGCCTTCATATTCGGCCTGCCCCTCGCCGATCAGGGTCTGGGCAATGGCCGACAGCAGAACAAGATCACCCGCGCCGATCGAACCGATGGATGGAACAAGCGGGTGCACCTTGTGATTGATCAGTGCCAGCAGATCGGCAAAGACGTCAGGCGACAGGCCGGAGCCGCCAACCGCCAGCATGGACAGGCGCGCCGCCATGACAGCACGGGTTTCGTCGCGCGGCAGCACTGGACCGACACCGGCACCCCGTCCGCGCACCAGCTGCTGCTGGAACTGACCGGTTTCATCGGCAACCGTCGTCCTGAGATTGGCGCCAAGCCCCGTGTTTAGGCCGTAGATATGTTGCCCGGAAGCAGCAGCAGCATCGAGCACGGCCCTCGCCCGGGTCAGTCTGGCCAATACATCGGGCGTCACCGTGACGATAACATCCTTGCGTGCGACGGCTGTAATATCGGCGATGGTGATGCCTGAACCCGTGAGAACAAGCGTGTTCATGCGAACCGCAGCCTCTGGCCGATATTGTTCGCCTTGGCTTTTTCGAGCATGGCATAGCCGAGCGCGATATCGCTGAGCGACAGGCCCCTGTGCCAGAACAGGATGGTTTCACCGTCGTTCTCGCGTCCCGTCCTGTGACCGGCGACGATCTGGCCAAGTTCCGCATGCAATGTCTGTTCGGACAGCTTGCCCGCCTCGACATGGGCGCGCAGCGAGCCGAATTTACCGCCCTTGCACTGGCCCCAGTCATCCACCACCAGCTTGTCCATGATGTCGGTGAGCGACAGTTCCACCGCGCTCATCGTGCCGTAGGGCACGACGAAGGCACCGGGCTTGATCCATTCGGTCTTGAGCATCGGTCGTGGCTCAGGCAGGCGCGATGCCTCGACCACGATATCAGCACCCTCGACGCAGGCCTGCCAGTTGTCGGTAACGGTTATCGGCTTGCCGAGATCATCCGAGAGTTTTTTCGCGAAGGCGTCGCGGCTTTCCGGGCGGCGCGAATGCACGCGGATTTCATCGAAGTCATAGAGATGATCGAGCAGCCGCACATTCCAGTAGGCTGTGCCGCGCGCGCCGATATGGCCAAGCACCTTGGAATTCCTGCGCGCCAGATGTTTTGCACCGAGAGCGGTGATCGCACCGGTCCGCACATCGGTGATGACAGTGGCATCGAGAATGGCCTTTGGTGCGCCTGTGCGCGGATCAAACAGGTTGAGCACACCGAATTCGGAGGGATAGTTCAGCTTATAATTATCAACGAAGTCCCCGACGATCTTGACGCCTGCCAGATTGAGCGGCGCCACATAGCCACGCAGCACGTTGAAATGGCCATGAAACGTTTCATCAGGCTCCAGATGCACTCGCGGCTCGATCACGGTCTGGCCGTTGCCCTGCGCGGCGAGCGAGGTCTCGATTGCCGCCAAAATCTCCGCATCGGTCAGCGCAAGCGCCTCGATGTCGAGGGCATTCAGATAGTCGATATAGATCGGTTTCATGCTTTTCTTTCTCTGCTCATGACGAACGGGCCGGTGTTCTGACGCCCAGATTTTCCCGCAGCGTGCGCCCTTCATATTCCGTGCGAAAGAGGCCCCGGCGCTGCAATTCCGGCACGACCAGTCTTACAAAATCGTCGAGCCCCGTGGGAAAGAGCGGCGGCATGACATTGAACCCGTCGGCCGCCCTGCCGCGAAACCGCTCTTCCAGCGCGTCGGCAATCTGGACGGGCGTGCCGATCAGTTGCCAATGGCCGCGCGCACCGGCGAAATGCCGTGCCAGCTGCCGGATGGACAGATTCTCCCGCCGGCCGAGATCGATGATGAGCTGCTGCCGGCTCTGAATGCCATCGGTTTGCGGCATATCCGGCAAAGGCCCATCAAGCGGATGGGCCGACAGGTCCTTGAGGCTGAGATAGCTGGCAAGCAGTGCCACGCCGACCTGATCGGGGATCAGTTCCTGCAGCACATCGTATTTTGCCCGTGCTTCGCTTTCGGTTTCGCCGACGATAGGCGAAACACCGGGCATGATCTTGAGATCGTCTGCCTGCCGCCCGAATTTCGCCAACCGGGCTTTGACGTCGGCATAGAAGGCCTGTGCCTCGCCCATGGTCTGGGCGGCGGAAAAGACCACGTCGGCGGTACGGGCGGCAAGGTCCTTGCCGACATCCGACGCCCCGGCCTGTACCATCAGCGGCCTGCCCTGCGGCGATCTCCGGCTGTCCAGCACGCCGGTGACGATGAAATGCGTGCCATGGTGATCGACCGGATGAAGTCTTGCCGGATCGGCATAGATGCCCCGCTTCGCGTCGATGACATAGGCGCCGTCATCCACGCTGTCCCAGACCGCAGTAGCAGCTTCGGCAAATTCCTCTGCCCGCTCATAACGCTGGCCATGCGGCCGCAAGCCGCTCGAGACAAAGTTCTCCGCTTCAAGATCGCTGGCGGATGTTACCAGATTCCACCCGGCACGGCCCCCGCTGAGCTGATCGAGCGCGGCGAATGTCCGCGCCAGGCCGTAAGGCTCGTTATAGGTGGTGGAGGCCGTGGCAACGAGACCGATATGGGAAGTATTGACCGCCAGCGCCGCCAGCAGACTGAGCGGTTCGAAACTGGTCGAGCGCGCTGCCTGGCTGGCAATCTCCGGGTTGCGCTCGCGAATGGCCGCAGCGTCTTCGATGAAGACCATGTCGAATTTTGCCCGTTCGGCCGTCTGCGCCAGCTGAATGAAATGGCCGATATCAGCCCCGGCATTGGCATGGGCATCGGGATGGCGCCAGGCGGCGATATGATGCCCGCCCGCCATGAGAAAGGCACCGAGTTTCATCTGGTCCGCGCTCATGATGCACGCTCCAGACGAGCCGGATGCGCAAGGCCGAGATGGCCGCGCAGGGTCGTGGCGTCATAAGCATGACGGAACACACCGCGCTGCCGAAGTTCCGGAACAACCTCATCAACGAAGCTGGCAACACCTTCGGGCGCAATTGCCGGCAGGGCGACAAATCCGTCGAGACCGGCCACAGCTGCCTGCTCCTGCATCTGGTCGGCAATGTCCGAAGCGGTGCCGATGGAGGGAACGATGTTCGCGAGCAGCCTGATATCCTCACGCTGGCGTCCATGCGCCACGAGGCGTTCAAGCAGACTGGTGGCAAGCGCTTTCCATGCATCCGGCGTTGTCTCTGGCAGGAAAACCACATCCGCCAGCGCTGCAGTGTCGAGCGTATCCGGAGTCAGGACATGGCTGATCACCGGTCTGCCCTGTGGTGACGGATTGACATTGAGCGGGCCGCGAACCGTGAAATACGCACCCTTGTGGTTGAGAACATGCATTTTGTCAGGTTCGAAAAACCGCCCCCGAGCCTTGTCATAGACAAAGGCGTCGTGCTCCCAGCTGTCCCAGAGCCCGGATACCACGGCAAGATAGTCCCGATCACGATCAGGATCATGGGAGCCGATGACATTCCAGCCGGTACGCCCCCCGCCAATCAGATCGAGGGACGCAAAACGCCGGGCGAGATTGTACGGTTCATGCTGATGCGTCGCTGCGGCGGCAATCAGGCCGATGCTGCGCGTCGCCGTCGCCAGTGCCGAGACCAGCATGGTTGGCTCGAACGGCAGGGCAAGCGGCGACAGATCATCATGAGGCCGCTCGCCAAAGCTATCCGCCAACAGGACGAAATCCAGTCCGCCTGCTTCCGCCTTCTTCACCTGCGCCGCTATGTGACTGAAATCGAGCGCGTCCAGCTGGCCGCTTTTTACGCGCCAGGCGGTCGGATGATGGCCGAACGGCGTCAGTGACAGGCCGATATGCATCATTCCGCATCCCCGGCGCTGACGCGGATTTCATCAACCTTTTCATTGTAGAACGAGATCAATCCCTTGATCCGTCCGCTTTCGTGGAGCGGCTCCGGATAATACCAGACGATGTTCTCGTGGCGCTTTCCATCGAGATCGAAGTGATAGTAGGACGCCCTGCCCTTATAGGGGCAATAGGTGTGCAGCGCACTATTCGCCAGCGTGCCGGCAACCAGGTCTTCCACGGGAAAGTAATAGCGCGGGATCAGACTGGTCTCGAACAGGAAAACCGCGCGGTTCGTGCGGGCAACCAGCGTGCCATCGACAAAGACCTCCACACGGCGCTTGCTGTCGATCGTATCGACTCGCCAGTGAACATTGCGCGGATGACCGAAGATTTCCTCATCTTCCTCAAACCAGCGCACGGCGCTCCACGCCACAGTTGCATAACCGGCGAGTTCAGGCACGCCTTGTGGCACGTTTTCATAGCTCCAGGCGCTACCCTCAGCGTCCTTGAGCGACCAGTAGCGTCTTGCCCCGAGCACCGGCGATTCCCCCGTCTTTTCCGACGGCTGGAGAAGATCAGCACGGAAGTCCGATTTCGGCAGGTAGTAAACGGGGTGACCGCCATTTTCGTAGATGACGATGGCCTGCGTACTGTCGGCGATCACCTCTTCACCCAGCTTCAGGCGGATACGGCGATAGGTCGGTTCAATCAGGACGGCGGGCACTTCCCGGGAACGATAGCTGATGGACATAAGCACTCTCCAAAGGTGAGTTTCTATCGGCAGGCCTGATCAGACGGGATGCGATCAGACCGAAAAAATCGCATCGCGGGTCAACCGGCCGGTGACGGCTCCAGCCGTATCCACGACAGCAAGGACATCGCTGTTTGCAGCGACCATCAGCGCCAGCGCATCGCGCAGGTTGCTGGTGGCAGCGACGGGGTGCGCTCCGTCCCGCGGCTTGTCCGCCGTCATGGCGTCACTGACAGTAAACAGGCTCAGGCGCTTGATCGCCCGGTCTATGCCGACGAAGTTTTCGACAAATGCGTCAGCGGGGTGGGAAAGGATCGCATCGGGCGTGTCATACTGGACAATCCTGCCGCTCTTCATGATGGCGATGCGGTCACCCAGACGGATGGCTTCGTCGAGATCATGGGTCACAAGCACCACCGTCTTGCGCACCCGCTGCAAGATCTGGCGGAACTCATCCTGCAGGCGGGTCCGGGCAATCGGATCGATGGCGCCGAACGGCTCATCCATCAGCAGCACGGGCGGATCGGCCGCAAGCGCCCGCGCCACACCTATGCGCTGCCGCTGGCCGCCTGAGAGCTGCCGGGGGTAGCGCTTGAGCATTTCGGCCGGATCAAGACCGACGAGATGCAGAAGCTCGTCGGTCCGGTTCCGAATCCGCGCCTCATCCCAGCCAAGCAGCTTGGGTACGGCGGCAATGTTCTGGGCGATGGTCATATGCGGAAACAGACCTACCTGCTGGATCACATAACCGATATGGCGACGCAGGATCACCGGATCAACCTTGGTAACGTCTTCGCCGTTGACAATAATCCTGCCTTCGGTCGGATCGATCAGCCGGTTGATCATGCGCATGGTCGTGGTCTTGCCGCAGCCCGATGGTCCGATCAGTGCAACGGTCGAACCCTCGGGCACGATCAGGCTGAGATCGTCCACCGAAGCAACGCTGCCTTCGCCATAGCGTTTGGTAACGTGTTCCATATTGATCATGCGGATGTTCTTTCTGCGAAGAAGATTTTTTCGGCCCGGCCGAGAATGAATTCCGTTGCCAGCGCCAGAATAGCGATGGGCACCGCGCCAACCAGAAGCCGCGACATGTCCATCATGCTGATGCCGACAGCGATGAAATCGCCAAGGCCGCCGCCGCCGATGAAGGGAGCGAGCGTCGCACCGGCAAGCACCTGCACGGCGGCAGTGCGTGCACCGGCGAACATGGCCGGTGCAGCCAGCGGAATGCGAATCTTGCGCAGCACCTGTCCGCGGCTCATGCCCATGCCGATTGCAGCTTCCACCGCATCGGGATCAACGTCGCGCAGACCGATAAAGGCGTTGAGCAGGATGGGCGGCAAGGCGAGCACGGTCAGCGCGACGATGGATGGCCATAGGCCGATACCGAGCAGCGGCATCATGATGGCGAGAATGGCAAGGCTGGGGATCGTACGCAGCGCATTGATGGAATTGATGACCGCAAAAGCCAGCCCGCCGCGATTGATGATGAGGACGGCAAGCGGCAAGCCAATGGCTAACGCAAACACCAGCGAGACGCCGGACATCACAAGATGCTGACCGAGTGCCCGCAGGAACTCGGGCTGATTGTTGACGATCCAGTTGAAGGCGGTGATCAGCATGCCCGCCCCTCAACGCCAGCGAACCAGGGCTTTTTCAGCCTGGCTCAGAACAAGATCAAAGAACGTCGCCATCAGCGCCGTCAGGATACCGCCGACAAGGATTTTCTCCGTATAGCTCTGGTCGATGCCCATGAGGATGATGGTTCCGAGGCCGCCGCCGTCGATGAAGGCGGCAACGGTGGCGATGCCGATGACCGTCACCAGGGCGATGCGAATACCGGAAACGATGAGCGGCAGGGCCAAGGGCAGTTCGATACGCGCCAGCCGCTGCCAGGCGCTGTAGCCCATGCCGTCGGCCGCATCGAGCACGTCGGCAGGAACGCCGCGCAGGCCGGTCACCACATTGCGCAGAAGAATAAGCAGGCAATAGGAGGACAGGCCGACCAGCGCCGGCTTGGTGCCAAGGCCAAGCCACGGGATCAGCAGCGCGAACAGCGCAAGGCTGGGAATGACGAAGATGATGCCGGTGACTGTCAGGACGACCGCATAGAACCGGGGGCGCCGTGCGCAGATGATCCCGAGGATCAGCGCGATGACCAGTCCGATCAGAACGGATGAGACCGACAGCACAAGGTGCTGCCAGGTTGCCGCCAGAATTTCCGGAATGTTTTTGGGAGCCCAGTTCAAATGCGTCGTTCCATATCGCTCGGAATTGAAACAGCGGAGACAATCCTATCTCCGCTGTTTCCGGGATGTCCACGTGGCCGTTTGGCCGCAGGCGTCAGGACGGTCTCAGATGCCTTTTTCCTTCAGAAAGGCTTCCGCCACTTCCTTGGGTTCCTTCTTGTCACGCTCGACGGAGGCATTCAGTTCGCGCATGTTCTCATTGTTCAAGAGCGGGCTGACCTTGTTCAGGACTTCAGCGATCTTGGGGTTTTTGGCCAGGGTGTCCTGGCGCACGACGGGCACGAGGTAATAGGGCGGAAACAGGTTCTTGTCGTCAGCGAGAACAACAAGCTTGCTGTCCGCGATCTGCCAGTCGGTGGCAAAGCCATAGGAAACATCGATATTCTTGCTGGTGAGCGCGCTGTAGCGGATACCGAGCTTGGCAAAAATACGAAAATCCTTGAAGACGATGCCGTAGGTCTGCTTGAGACCGGGCAAGCCGTCCTTGCGTTCACCAAATCCACCTTCCGCGCCGAAGCTCAGATCTTTCGACGCGGGACCAAGATCCGTCAGCGTCTTGAGCTTGTATTTGTCTGCAGTTTCCGGAAGCGTGATGATGGCATAGCCATTGTTGATGTTGGTCGGCTGGAGCAAGGTCAGCTGCAGGTTCTTCTCGTAGTAGTCCTTGACTTCCGCATAGATTTTTTCGGCTGAACCCGAAAGATCGCCCTTCACCACGGCGGCAAGGGCCGTACCCGTATACTCGGGGTAGAGATCGATTTCGCCGTTCAGCAGCGCCGAATGGGCAATCAATGTCGCGCCAAGATTGGTGCGCCGCTCGACCTTCACGCCAGCCTTCTCCAGGGCTTGCGCATAGATTTCGGCCACCACAAACTGTTCGGTAAAGTTCTTGCTGCCGATCTTCACAACCTGGGCAAAGCCCGGAGTTGCGGCAGCCAATGCCAATATTACCCCCAGCCCTATGGAGGCCACGTTTCTGAAAGTCATGATTTACCCTGCGAGCTGACGTAGGACTTTGAGTATCCTACTGGTTTCGTTGTTCATTTCGCATTCTAGCAATCCGCGGCAGTAAGTTCGTAGAACAAACTCCCAATATTTCCCCGATAAGTAGAAATTATTTACTCGGCAATTGCAATCGCTTTGGCACTGCAATGTATGGCCTTTACGAGCATAGCAAAGCCACTCGGGTGAACTGTCGAGGGGTATGGTGTGGATTCGCACGGCCCGTGATGAAAATGCGAAGCGCTGGAGCGACCAGTCCCTGTCGCAACAGCATGCTTTTGCTCACACTCTATCTACACATTTGTTTCGATTTGCCGGCGCATTTCATGGGCAATCGGATTGAGTGCCTGGGTGGAAAGAGGCCCGACCAGGCTGTAGCCGATACCCTCCCTGGACCAGCTGACTCTTTGCACGGAACCGGTCGATTGCGACGACATGGGCGCGTTTTTATCGGCTGTCATCGCCCGTGTCAGCATCACCAGCCGGGTGCCACGGTCATCGTCGTACATGAGCATGCCTGCAGGGCCGTGCGCTGTGGCGACAACCCGGCCCCCCATGAACCGGTAGCCGGAGCCCGTCAGGTCAGGCACGGATATAGTGTGGCCCAAACTGTCCGAAACCCATTTGACCAGGCTAACCTGATCGGATGCCTTGATTTCGACCGGCCGCCCTTTATCGCCAGCATACACCTGATAGCTGTATGTTGCCTCGTCAGCGAGCGCCATGATCCCACCGGCGGCCGGTTGACCCATATCGTGAAGCGACCAGCCGCCGGCTATGCCAACAGCAAGCAACACAACAGCGGCCGCCGCCGAGCGCCAAACCGGGAAACTGGGACGGCGCGCACCATCAAGCATGCGCGCCAGATTGAGCTCCGGAGGTACCGGTTCTTCGCTGATTGGTGCGAGCGCGGACCGCAGTTCATCCCGCTGCCTTCGGTAACTTGCGATCCTTTTTGCTTCGTCAGGGTGCTGCTCGAGATATCCGGCTACCTCATCCCGCCTGGTCGTGCTGAGAGCTTGGTCGACATAGGCATGTAGATCGTCTTCCGTAATCGGGCGCTTGTTCATTTTACTCTCCTCAAATGAGGACCGTTTTCAATTTTGTTGCTCACATCACCCTCAAGAATCTGCCGTAACCGTTCACGGCCGCGCGCCAGTCGCGACATAACCGTGCCAATGGGAACCCCGAGAATCTTCGCGGTCTCCGCATAGGACAGATCTTCAACCGAAACGAGAAGAATGACGCTTCTCTGTTCCTCGGGCAAAGTCTTCAAGGCACGCAAAACGTCCTGCTGGTGTAAGCCATCCTCCTGCGCGGGCCGTCCGGAGAGAGCCGGGTCAGATACATCATCAATGTCCAGATGCACCCCACGCCGTGCGGTTTTCCTCAAGCTGTTAATCGCCAGATTGTGCAGGATCGTAAACATCCATGTTCTGGCGTTGCCATCCTCACGCCGCTGGTGCCAATGACTGACGGCCCGCTCCAGACAATCCTGCAGCAGGTCATCGGCGGCCGATCGATCCCCCATCAAGCTGCGCGCATATCGCCGCAAGGCCGGAATGAGGGGCTCAATCAAAACGACCATATCTGTCATGACCGAACCCCTTCTGGTTCAAGACATTGTCCTGCGTCTTTGGCGGTGGCCGGTGTGCCAATGAAATTTTGACGCACTGTCCCGATCTGTAACTGCTGCCCGCATTCCGCAGTCCGACGGCAAACCGAATGCGGGCAGCGCGTTATCATTTGGTCTGCACCTGCACGGGCGTACCGATTCTGGCGGCCGTGCCGGACGCAACCACCAGATAACGGCTCGGGGCATCCTGTCCACTCTGCGCCAATTGACGAATGGGGCCAACCGCGTTGACGATTGCCGAACCTGCGGGGTTGGTCATGAACGCGGCCAGCGGCTCGAGCATACCACCGCCATCCGCCTGGGAAGCCAAGGCCAGCACATAAGGCTGCTTTGGCTCCAGGCCCGTCACCGCAGCTTGCAGGACCTGTGTAAGCCCCTGATCGAACAGCGTCACACTGGTCGGCTTCACGTCCGCAGACGCAGCAGCTGTCACCGAACCGAGGGTCAAGTGGGCCGCTTGGCCAGCAACACCGAGAGGTTGCAAGTTCTGCATCCCGTCACCTTCCGGGACGGCATTGGAAACATACGCCAAGGCCTGCGGTGCCTGTCCGATGGGAATGGTTGCAATCACCGTATTGGTCAGCGTGTCGATGGCCGCCAATGCATCGGCATTTTCCAGGCCAACGTAAATGCGTGTGCCATCGCCAGAGGGCCACAGGCCATGCGGGAGCTTACCGACCGGGATCGTAGCCACTTGCTCAAACGTGTCGGTGCGGAAAACCTTGATCTGGTTCAATCCGCCAACAGTTACATAGGCAAACATGCCATTGGCATTGCCGACGATATTCACGTGATTGGTGATCGGCCCCGTGTCCAGCGTTTTGAGAAGTTTGAAAGGAGGCTTGGCATCAAACACCTGTGTCCTGCCCACATCTTTCAGCGTGAACCAGACCTGCTTGCCATCGGGCGTTGCGGCAAGATCAGGGCAGAATGGACTTTCCTGCTTCACATGGCCGACGATCTTGTGATCGGCAATGGAGATGACAACGGTTTCCGGATTGAACGACGAACAGACATAGCCGTATTTGTTGTCAGGTGAGAAGATTTGCATGCCCGGTCCCGCGGGAACCTTGATCCGCGTCTTTTCTGCAAATGTATGTCCATCCAGAACAGCGATGTAATCTTCACCCCGAACCGTGACCCAGACTTCCTTGCCGTCAAGTGTGAAAAATGCCTCATGTGGGGCCCGCCCGAGGTAGGTGACGTGTTTGATCGCGTTGGTGGCCGTGTCGATAAACGTAACAGAATTGGTGCCGATCGAGACAACCGCGAGCGTTTTGTGATCGGGGGAAAAACCCATGCCGTGCACAAGCACCTGGCCGCGATAAAGCGGACTGAGATTGCCGGGTTGTGGATCTCCGAGCCGGATCACGCCCAACAGCTTGTTATCGACGGGATCGGTAACCGATACTGTATTGGAGAACTGTTCGGCAGCGTAGACGCGATCGCGATGACTGACCGGAACGTCGGGTGCCGAGGCCAATCCGGGCACCTGCCCGGCCAAAGCAGGAACCAACCCTGCGACTGCGGTGCCAATCAGCAATGTTATTGTAAAAAGCTTCAATCTCATTTCAAACTCCCTATTTCATGTTCATGGCTGGTGACATGGACATTGCTTGCGTTGTCGGCGAGTGGGTATCCAAATCAGGTATGAACGAGGTTTGGGTCGGAGATGGTTTGGATGGAGGCAGGGGTTCGCCGATCGCCAGGCGCATCGCTGCAATTTCCTGTTGTTGCGTGACAATGATTTCCTGGGCGAGACGCTTTATATTCTCGTTGTTGCCATAGCGAAGAACCGCCAGTGCCATATCAATCGCGCCCTGATGATGCGGCACCATCATCGCAACAAAGTCGCGATCAACGTCACCGGTTGGCTTGACCTCCATGTCCGCCATCATTTTTGCCATGGCCGCATCATTTTGCGTCAGAAATGGCGTTTCGTTCTGCATTGCAGATTTCGTCGCGTCGCTCATGCATATCACGTCGCTGGAAGGATCGCGCGCCGCAGCAATGGCGGACCAAGCGACAGCAAGTGTTCCCGCGAGAAGAAGTGCTCGTTGACCATTGAGATATCGATGGGACATGTCTTTCATACTCCGATCGGATTGTGTGTGTTCTGATGGTGAGACACGCCAAACGCCGGTTTATTCCACGCCGTGAGATTTTTTTGCATTGAGCATGTTCGAGCGAGCTGCTGCGCCGAAGCCGGATGCTGAAGTCTCTTTACCGCTGCCGTTTGCAACTTGAGGCTTGGTGGAAGGGTTGACCGTCCAATAAGGGCGACGCCTCGCAGTGTTGTATTTGTCGCCAGAATGCCTGAGACGCCTGTCTGCGGCGGGGTCCAACATACGCAACAGCAAGGTGGCTGTCCGTTGAAGGTGCCATTGAAAACCGCCGTGGAGGTTACAGACGAGACCGCTTTTCCCGCGGCCTCCATTTTGGGAACATAGTCTCGCTTTCCAGATTCTTTCGCTCTTTACAGATCCGTCGCTATCAGCGGCTGCAGAAACCCGCCCAAATGCGAGCAGGTGACGGCAGCACAATCACGCCCCGCAACCAGACAGTCGTCGAAATCTTTTTGATGCAGGAAAGCCACGAGAAAGCCGGCAATGAAGCTGTCGCCCGCGCCGGTCGTATCCACCACCTCTGTCTTCCTGCTGCCTATTCGAATTTCACCGTCACCACCGTGAGCGATTGCACCGGCACTGCCGCATGTGACGACGGCGTTGAGAGCACCTGCGGCGAGATAGGCTGTCAGCAATTGTGTTGCACGTGCGGCGTTCTCCCCCGCCGACCCGAAGGCAATTGTCAGCCCATCGGGTTCAAGGTGTGCTGGATCATTGTTGACGCCGAGATCCTGCGATACGCTGACACCCCGCTCCGTGAGGTGACGACGCAGCGTTCCCCCGTCATCGAGCCAACCGATATGCACATGATCCATTGTTTCGAGAACTGCCAGATCGCGAGCCGGTGGGGCATATCCAGAGCAGGTGCCAAAATCTTCGTCGACTATTATCCGATCGCCTGATGAGGCTATCGAAATTTGTGTCGACGCCGTTTTGCCGGCTTTGCTCTGGACGTATTGAACGTTCACGCCATTTTCTGCCAGGAGCGCGACCGTGCGCTTCCCGGCAGAATCCTCACCAACGGCACCGAAGTAGAACGACTGGCATCCCAGCCGCGCGAGTTGAACCGCAACATTGACTGCATTTCCACCAACGACCGAATATGCCGGAGGCGCCTGAAAGTAGTCGATGCAATTATCGCCAACGGCTGCAATGCGCAGTGGTGTCTTCAACGTGCTTGAACCTTTCTTCAAATCGAAGGATGGCTTGGACCATGGTCGTTTCTAGTATGCGACCCGCTTATAATAACGGCGGGTGGTCAGCGGATGGTTCCGTATCACTTCCAAATGGGCGCTGATCCGCTCCAAAACAGCTGCCAGCATAACGGGCGAGACAAGCCCGCGCAGTTCGGCAGAAATACCTGGCAGATCAAATGCCGCCGCATCGATGACCGACACCTGATCAGTATAGTTTTGTGCGAAGCTCTCCACACGGTCGGCCAAAGGGCGGCAAGCATCTTCCCCCTTGAGCAGGAACAGGCTGACATTCTTTTCGACAAGCTCCAGCGTTCCGTGAAAGAAATCCGACGCATGTACGGGACGCGCGCGTATCCATTGCATTTCCTCCAGGATGCACATGCCGTAGTAAAAGGCCGCCGGCCACACATTCCCGGCGCCGGTTATGATGTGATAATTGGAATTCGCCAACCGCGTGGCCAGCCCATTTGCCTGATCTTCGAAGGAACGCTTCACGTCGAGAAGAAGCCCCGGCAACTGTGTGAGTTCACCAATCAGCTGGTCATAATTGGCAATCTCACCGCGGTGTTTCATAACGGACAGAGCAATAATCAGGGATTGCAGATAGAAAGATTCGCAGGACGTATCGTCTTCTGCGAAATTAACGAACACGTGATCGCCACCCATTCCAAGAGGTGTCTGCTCATGTCCGACAAGGGTGATAACCGTTGCCCCCAGCGTTTTTATTTTCTCAAGCAGTGCCACGCTCTCTTTGGTCGTGCCGGATAGCGAGGGCATCACGACGATCGATTTCGCGGTGAGATTGCGCGAACCGGTCACCAGCAGCTCTGCCGTCGATTCGATAAAGGCGGGAAAACGCGACTGCCGCTGCAGCAATTGCGCGGCGGGCTGCATAAGGATTGCCGCGCCTCCGGTGCCGAGGAAAAATATGTTTTCAGCTCCGCGAGCCAAACAGCTTCCTATGACCTGATCAAGGCGGTTTTCCAGCGCGAGCGCGCCGGTTTGGATACGGAGATATCGCTGTTCATCAAAATTCAGCATGTTGGTCTTTCTGGGAGAGAAGTGTGGATTGTTCCAAATCGGAGATACATTCATAGTTGTAAGACAACTGACATCATTGTCAATAATGCCTATATGAAAGAGAGCGATTTAAATGATAAGTTCAGCAAAAGCCTTCTTGACCGGATCATATTTGTCAGACAAGGAGGATCAAAACCACTTGCTGACGAGGTGATCCGTGGACGAGCCCCTTCGCGATATGCGAACATTGGTCATTCAACTTCGCGAAAGAATTGCTGACCTCATTCGCGAGCAGGCCCTCCGGCCTGGCGATAAACTCCCGACGGAAGCGCAACTGACGGCGCGTTTCAAAATCTCCCGGCCGGCATTGAGGGAAGCGTTGAAACTGCTGGAACAGGACGGATTGATCTACGTCGAACACGGGCGCGGTCGATTTGTCTCGGCAATGTCCGCCATCCAGATCGACCGTCCTATAACGGTCTTCGAAAGTGTGACGGAAATGACCGGACACTACGGCTACAACACCGTCAACAAGGTCTTGTCCATCTCCGAAGAAGCGCCGGATCCGGCCCTGGCAAAGCAGCTACATCTGGACGAGGGCGCGCGCGTGATCCGGCTCGAACGATTGCGGTTGGAGCACGACGATCCGATAATGTATTGCGTGGATTATGTGCCGCGCAGCATCATAACCGCCCGCCTTTACGACATCGACTGGAGCGGCTCGCTATTGGCCCTGCTGGACCAGTACAAGCAAAGGCCTCGTATGTCGGCCGCGTCCGTTTCAGCCGTGATGCTACCGCAGGATGTCGTCGATCGAAATGATCTGCGCAATTTTGGGCCTGCGCTGCTGATCACTGAAACCTGTTTCAATGCAGCGGGAACGCCGGTGGTCTATGCCCTGGACTACCACAAGGGCAGTCATTTTTCATTCAGTCTGGCGCGCAGGTAACGGTGTGATAGCGGCGTCTGCCGCTGGCGCATTTGCCCATGCCGGTCAATGCAGTATTTGGCTCAAGAAATGCCGGCTGCGCTCGTTCTGCGGATTGTCGAAAAAGTCATTCGGCTTGCCTTCCTCGACGATCTTGCCGCGATCCATGAAAATGACGCGATCGGCAACCTGTTTTGCAAAGCCCATCTCGTGGGTGACGCAAATCATGGTCATCCCCTCTTTGGCCAGAGACACCATTGTGTCGAGCACTTCCTTGACCATCTCCGGATCAAGCGCCGATGTCGGCTCGTCAAACAGCATGATCTTCGGATTCATGCAAAGAGCGCGGGCAATGGCGACGCGTTGCTGCTGGCCGCCGGAAAGCTGGATCGGATATTTGTTGGCCTGCTCGGGGATGCGCACACGCTCAAGATAATGCATGGCGATCTCGACGGCTTTTTTCTTTGGCGTTTTCCGCACCCACATGGGCGCCAAAATGCAGTTCTGCAATATGGTCAGGTGAGGAAACAGATTGAAATGCTGGAACACCATGCCGACTTCCCGCCGCACTTCATCGATCCGGTCTTCATCAGCGGTCAACTCAATCCCGCCCACGACGATCTTGCCTTCCTGGTGGGCCTCGAGCCGATTGATACACCGTATCAGGGTGGATTTACCTGAACCGGACGGTCCGCAGATCACCACCTTTTCCCTGGGAGCGATCACAAGGTTGATGTCGTCCAGTGCATGGAAGCTCCCAAACCACTTATGGACGCTGTTCAGTTCAATTTCGACTGATGAAGCGGCGGATTTTGTCATGGCATTTCCCTTGGAGCGAACATTAGCGTTTCAGCGACCGGCCGAACCGCTCTTCAATGCGGGCCTGCACAATCTCGAGGCCGATGGACAGGAGCCAGTAGATCATTGATGCCGTAATGAGCATTTCGATGTGCCTGAATTCTTTCTGGCCCATCGTGCGCGCCAGATACATGATCTCCCAGACCCCCACGACCGATACCAGCGAGGAATCCTTGAGCATGGCGATGAATTGATTGCCGGTCGGCGGAATGATGACGCGCATGGCCTGCGGTAGGACAACCAGAAACATCGTATGATTGGGCCGCAGACCGAGCGCTGTTGCGCCCTCACTCTGGCCGCGCGGTATGCTTTCAATGCCGGCCCGGAAAATCTCGGTCATATAGGCGCCATAACAAAGCGACAGCGCCAGAATGCCAGCCGGGATCGCACCGATCACATAGCCCACCTGCGGCAAGCCCAGATAAATGATGTAAATCTGCATGAGCAGCGGCAGACCGCGGAACAGCGATGTGTAGAAACTCGCAAGTCCGTAGATGACACCGTTCTTGGAGAGCTTGGCGATTGCGCCAATCAAGGCGATGACCGTGGCAATGAAAATTGAGATCACCGATATATAAAGGGTCGTGACGACGCCTTGCGTTATGAGGAAGCCAATCTTCTTTGCAATGAATGTAAAACTGAGATCGAATGAATAGAAGAACAACAACAGCAGGCCGAACAGTTCTGCCCATACGGCGCCGATCTGGTACGTCCTGGGTAAAAGCCCCAGAAGTTTCCAGTTAACTGCAATCAGCAGGGCAAAGCAGATCGCGGCTAAAGCGCGTGTTATCTCGGGCGAGGCTGCAATTCCCGGCGCCAATGAAGGAAACAGGGTCGTAATCCAGTTTCCGCCCACACCCATCCAGTAGAGCATGGCCGCAACAAACACGATAGCGATGACGGCTCCGATACGCCTTGTTGCCTTTGGGTAGGACAGAACGAGAGTTGCAATCATTTTGATCCCCATAGTCAGACGGACGATCGTTCTCGCCACCAATCCTGAGCCTGCAGTTTCCAGTAAGTGAGTTGCGCCACCGTCAACCCGGCCAAGCCTCCAGCCCAGACGAGGCCGAACGGCTTGAACAAATTGTATCGGTTGGATTGTCCCAGGATGGCCTCTGCCACGAGCTTGCCGCCAATGGCGGTCGTGTTCAAACCATGCCCACCAAATGCGGTGCAATACCAGACGTTCGGCTGCAGTTGCCCGATCTGCGGCATGAGGTGCCTGGCATAGGACATCAATCCGGACCAGGATGTTTCAATCTTAAGATCGGCAAGTTGAGGATATGTGCTTACCATTTCCCGCCGCAACTCGGCGGCAAGCGCAGCGGGTGACGCTGCCCTTGTGGTAATCCGGCCACCCCATAGCAAGCGTTTGCCCCCCTCGACGACCCGGTAATAGTCCCCTGCCCTGCGGTTGTCGCCCACGGCGTGCGATGTATCGACGGCCTGCCGGATCAGTTCGGGAGCTTCTTCGGAAAGCATGACGTAGGTCGCGATCGGCAGAAAGCTTCGCTTCAGCTTTGGCAGAAAACCGGTGGTGTAACCGCCCGTCGTCACAACGATGCAACGCGCTTTGACCTTTCCCGCGTCGGTGTGAACAATCTTTTCAGGCCGGGAAAAGTCGTTGGCAATCGCGGGGCTCGCTTCGAAGATCTTTCCACCCAACCGTTCAATCTCCGCGGCGACGCCACGCAAATAATTCAACGGATGCATGTGAAAGGCCTGCGGATCGCGCAATGCCTGGAAATAGCGCCTGGACCGGAGTTTCGCCTGCACTTCATCACGGCTCAGATAGTCCACGCCATAGTCGAAATCCCGTTGAAGGACTGCAGCGCGGGCCTTCAGAGCATCCCCATCGTCATATCGCAAGACAGACATGATCCCGTGGATAGGGTCTGCCGACGCAATGTTCAGATCATTGATCGTGTCGCGGACAAAGCGCATGCCTTCAATGGACAAGGCATGAAGCTTATGCGCGCTTTCAGGCCCAACCATGCGGGCTATGGCATCGCCGTCATTGGCAAAACCCGAACCGACGAAGCCGCCGTTTCGCCCGGACGCTCCCCAGCCGATACGCTCGGCTTCCAGCACAACGACCGTCTGGCCGGCCCGTGCCAACTGAAGAGCAGTGGTAATTCCGGCGAGACCACCGCCAATAACGCAGGTGTCGCACTCGACAGTGCCCGACAGAAGGGGAAATCGTCTGTCTTCGGCAATTGTCCGTCGATAGAACGTATCAATGTAACTCATTGCTTGCTCGCGGGGGAATGCGTTTGAAGGATCGAATACCAGGAGGATGGAGCGCGGGTATTGCCACAATCGCCGGCGCCCGCGCTCTTCCTTGTCAGTTGGTGCTATAGTCCTTGCCGTACCATTTGGTGGTCAACGCCGTGAGCGTGCCATCCGATCGCATGGCCCCGATGATTTCACCGATCTTGGCAGTCCACTCGGGATCACCCTTTTCGGCGATCACTACAAGCGGCTCACGGAAGGCATAGCCGCCATCAAGAATTCGAACGGGATATCCGTTCTTGATTGCGTTCTGCGCTGTCTGCTCCGGGGCGATAACCGCATCCAGACGCACTCCGTCGCCAAGGCGGAGATCGTCAAATGGCAGCATTGAATCGGCAAAGGTACGAACTTCACCTGGCTCGACTTTATACTCGACCGGCGGCAGGCCCGGAGCATCGATCTCAAGCTGACGACGGATAAAATCTTCTGACGTCGTTGCCGTCTCGACGCCGATGGTCTTGCCGTTCAAATCCGCGCTCGATTTGGCTTTGCTGTCCTTATGGACGACGTAGACATAGGGGCTGTAGTAATACACCGATGCGAAATCGATAACTTGTGCACGGGCTTTTGTCGGCGTTACGGAACCGACACCCACGTCATACCGCCCTTGCCAGCGACCGCCCGTCAGAGTAGCCCAGTCCGGGGTTTGGAAGGAGACTTCGACGCCAAGTCGCTTGCCGATCTCCTTGGACATGTCGATATCGAAGCCGACCATTTCGTTGTTGTCATCGAGATAACTTTGCGGCGGCCAACTGCTGTTGGTTGCAACCACCATGGCCTTTTTCTGCATTACCCGCTCAAGCGTTGTTCCCGCTTGCGCTGCCGGTACGAACGAAAGCGCCAATATCCCGGCCGCCAAACTCTTGATTATATAACCCATGCCATCCTCCTGAATGCGACGTCGGCCCCCTGCATTTCAATGCTTATGTAAGACGTCAGACAATGCAGTTCATAGCCAATGACCTATGGAGTCAAGACGGCGCCCGCCATTTTATGCGCAACGCCAGCAAAAGTTGTTGCAATTTGAATATGAGATCATGAGAAATGAAAATGTCAGGTTGCAGCTTGAAATCCGCACTGTTCGGATCATGCGCACAGCTTGCGGGAAAAGGGCACAGGCCAGCAATCGGATCATCGCCCCAAACGGAGCGATGAGGCGCGGCTGAGGAACACAGGGAACCGGAGCCGGCCCCTGCCCGGTTTTGATCCCTCAACCTATCTGCAGAGAACCTTCGAAGCTGCTATCAAGATGCAGCGTGCGCTTTGCCAGGCTTAGGATCGACCCCAACAGCCTGTTCGCAAAGAGCCACGTGTTTGGCCAGCGCATCGATTGGCAGGAACGCACTGACCGTGCAAATATCGCGCTTTTGGAACTTTGGCATTCCCTGGAGTTCCTTCAGTCGTTCAAGAAGTGCAAACCGGTTCATACTCGTCTCCTTCATCCACTGGTTGGCGTTTGCCCCGCCCCCCTTCTCATGTATCCATCAAGCAGCCCGAACTCCGGCTTTCAATGGAATCTCGATGTCAACCTCCAGCATCGAGACCTGGTCATCACTGTTCATTGTCACGCGAACTTTTTCCCGATCGATTTGTATGTGCCGCGTGACGACAGCCAGAATTTCTTCCCTTAACAGAATGACCAGGTCGGAATGCCCCTGCGATGCACGTTCATGGGCAAGCAGAATCTGCAGACGTTCGCGCGCCTTGGGTGCCGAAGCCTGCTTATTGAAGAAACGGAAAATGCTCATGCTGCCCTCCGCCGGAATATTTTGCCCAACAGACCACGCTTTTCACTGGGAATGGTGACAGGGATCGTTTCGCCGGCGAGGCGCCGTGCGGCATCCATATAAGCCAAAGCCGGTGCGCTATCCTTGTCAGCCAGAGTTACCGGCGAACCGATGTTGGATGCGCGCAGGACGTCCTGGCTTTCGGGAATGATGCCAAGCAGCGGAATGGATAGAATTTCGAGAACGTCTTCCACCTTCAACATATCGCCGCGTTCAGCCCGGTTTGCATCATAGCGGGTTAAAAGGAGATGTTTTTCCATTCTCTCACCGCGTTCGGCCTTGAGCGTCTTTGAGTCGAGAAGGCCAATAATCCGGTCTGAATCCCGAACCGAGGAGACCTCCGGGTTCGTGACGACGACTGCAATGTCGGCGTGGCGCATCGCCAGCGTCGCACCGCGTTCAATGCCTGCCGGGCTGTCGCAAATGATCCAGTCAAAGGATTTCTTCAGATCTTCGATGACCTTTTCCACACCCTCAGCCGTAAGATTGTCCTTGTCGCGGGTTTGAGATGCAGGCAGCAGGAAGAGCGTATCAAGCCGCTTATCGCGAATGAGCGCCTGGGACAATTTCGCGTCGCCCTGGATGACGTTGACCAGATCGAAGACGACACGGCGTTCCGCACCCATAACAAGATCGAGGTTCCGTAATCCCACGTCGAAATCGATGACAACCGTCCTCTCATTGCGCTGAGCAAGTGCCGCGCCAAGCGCGGCGGTTGACGTTGTTTTACCAACGCCTCCTTTGCCCGAGGTCACTACCACCACTTTTCCCATATTTTTTCCTACCTTCCTCGAGCCCTGATTCAACCAAATGCCTCTGCCAGTATGGTGTCTCCCTCGAGCCACAGCTGGACGGCTTTCCCGCGAAGCCGAGGTTCCAAATCCTCGGCTGTCTTGTAAAGGCCATCTATGGCCAACAGTTCTGCTTCAAGTTTGCGGCAAAAAATACGCGCCGATGCGTTGCCGGCCGAGCCAGCCATGGCTCTGCCGCGCAGCGTGCCATAGACATGGATAGAGCCACCCGCGACGACTTCAGCACCCGAGGCGACCGACCCGATGATGGTCACATCGCCCTCCGGAAAAATCACCGATTGCCCTGATCGCACAGGCTCCTTGATGATAATCGACGGCATCACGCGGACCTGAGCTCCGCCGGAAGCGTTCGCCGACGTGAAAGGAGGCTTGGCATTTCCGCCGCGTGGTTCGATTGCCGCCGTTGCTGCGGGAGCCTGGAAATCCGTCGCGGATTTCCCGCCCCGCATTGCCGGTGGCATGCCGGGAGCAAGCAGTGATGGGCGAGCACCTTCTATGCCCATGATCGACACCCCGCGCTTGGCAAGCTCTTCGATCAGCAGCGCCAGCCCAGCACGGTCGGTTTGCAGGTTCTCAACGTCGAGAACGATCGGTTTACCCAGAAAGAACCCCGCAGAACGTGATGCAAGGTCGTCCAGTTGGAGCAGCCAACGATCGATCGGCGCTTCGGGCGAAAGCACAACGGCAAGAAACGACCGGCCTTTGAGGCGTATGGGTTGAGAATCTGTTAGCACTTTGTTCATCTAAGTTAATTTTTCGTTCCGGCCGTATAGGCGGCGAATGGTTAACAGATGGTTAATTTTCGCCGATTTCACACAGGTGAAAATCTGCAATCCGGTCCATGAACGGAGGAAGCAGGCAGGTCTCGCTCGACCGATTTTACCGGATAAGTACCGCCCCGAAAGCCATCCCAATATGATCTGAAGTTTGCCCACGGCACCACAATCCTATTCGGCACCGATATACGGGAAAGCTGCAAGTCCATCGCAACACATGCGGCCTCCTTTCAGAAGCAACTGCATGTATTATTTGACTCCGAAATTGCGTCCGCTGTATCTATACGTCAGGCTGCGCGCTACACTGCCTGCAATTGTTTGGAGGAGGGGGAGACATGAAGCCCAATGTTTCGCGTAGAACCTTTATCAAAGGCAGCGTCGCGGCAGGCATCGCCATCAAGGTGTCTTTTCTCTCAGCGCCGGCGCAGGCTGCACTTATTCAAACGCCCCCCTCACCCGGGCCTGACTGGCTTAAGGCCGACGGTCGGCCGAAATTCCGGCTCGACGCCATCGCCAAGGTCACAGGCGAAAAGACCTTCGCCCGCGATTACCGTGCCCGCGATCTTGAAAACTGGCCGAAGGAGCAGGCGCACGCCTTCATGCTGCACGCGACCAAAGCGGATCGCATATTCGAAGGCATCGATTTAAGTCTTCTCGGCGACGACTTGAAACCCGACCGCCTCGTTCTTCACGAAGATCTCGTTGCCGACAACATTACCATCCCGGGCGAAGGCTTTTACGGTGACGTATTCTTCGTGCCAAAAGGGCAAACGGCCCGGCTGCTGGGACAGCCGGTAGCCTTGCTTATCTATCATGATTTCGCCCGCTACGACGCGGCCAAGCGGCTGATACGCTTTGACGATACGGTGGTTCACTATGGCGGCAAGGCGCCTTACAGCCATCCGGCCCACTATGGCGCGGCGCGTTATGTGCGCATCGACGGCGGCACGCCTGGTGCGGATGACCGATACTCATCGCTGAAGGACGCTGTGATCTATGGCGGTTTTGCCGGTGATGAACCGGCGTGGCCAGCTGCGGGCGATGGCAATGCCATGGCACGCGGCATGGCTGCCGCTGCGCAGATCGAGAAGGAAATCAGCAACGCCGGCAACGACCTGCTGGTCTTCAAACACAAATATTTTTCGCAGTCGGTCGACGCGTCCGCCATGGAGGCGGACAATGGCAATGTCTGGTACGATGCATCAACCGGTATCCTTCACGTCATGATGGCGACGCAGTCGCCTTATGAAGTGGCCGAGGTCTCGGCAAGCCTCGTCTCCAAATCGAAATTCCATCTCAAGGAGGTCGACCTCAAGGTCGGTTATACCGTCGGCTACGGCACCAAGGATCATTCCATCTTTCCGTTTTTCTGCGTTCTGGCGGGCCTCTACGGCGATGGCCGGCCGGTACGGCTTGCCAATGATCGCTACGAACAGTTCCAGATGGGACTGAAACGGCACGCGTTCTGGATGGACAACACGCTGGTCGTTGACCGTCAAACCGGCCAGTTCCGCGCCATGACCGGCCATTTCAAGAACGACGGCGGCGGGCGCCCCAACTTCTCGTTTTCAGTGGGTTTCGTCGGGGCAACGGCGGCGCAGTCGATCTACTATCTGCCGAAAAGCGACTTTTCCGCCGCGGCCATTGCCTCGCGTGCTGTCGACGCGGGCTCGACGCGAGGCTATGGCACCCTCCAGTCGATGTCGGCAACCGAGATGATGGTCGATGAGGTCGCCGAAATCCTCAAAATGGATGCGATCGACCTCCGGTTGAAGAATGTTTTCAAGTCCGGCATGAAGAATACGCAAGGGGCTATCCCCGCAGGCGCGCTGCGCAACGAGGAAATCCTGCTCAAGGCGCGCGACCATCCGCTGTGGACAAAGCGCGCCGAGAAGAAAGCCGCGTTCGATGCGGCCAATCCCGGCAAGCGCTACGGCGTCGGTTACGGTCATGTACAGAAGGACTACGGTACGGGCGCGGAATCGGCACTCGCTGCGCTTGAGTTCGATGCATCGGGCCGGATCAGGTTCGCGCATGTGGCACATGAGATCGGGACAGGCACGACCACGTCGCAGGCGATCATGGTTGGCGACATTCTCGGCCGCGTTCCCGACGAGACGGAGTTCGGCAAGGTGCGCTGGCCGCAGATGCCGCTCGAAACCTCCGAAGAGCCATATACCATGTCTCAGGAAGACGAAGACAAGCACAGCCAGAACCCGCGCTGGACGCCAAGTTTCACCTCGCCCATGAGCGCGACCAACAGCGTCTATTATCTCGGCCATGCCACGCGGCAGGCGGCGCATGCGCTTGTCGACCTTGCTATTTGGCCGGCAGCGAAGTCACTGTGGTCGCGCGGCATTGGCGGCGGATCGATGACCCCCTACACCGTGCGGCGGGAGGACATCCGGCTTGAAAACGGCCAGGTGAACGCGGGCGGACTGGCGCCGCTCAGTTTCGAGGCGGTTGCGGCCGAAGCGCACCGGCTCGGTCTCGTCACCGGCGTGACGGTCCACACCTTCAACCGCTGGCAATGGACGGAAGCCGAATTCGACATCCCGAATGCAGGACGGGTGCGGCTTCCAATCGATGCGCTTGCGGTGAAATATGGCGATGGCGCCTCCGCCGAAACCAGAACGCTCATGACGCTGGACGGCTGGCAGTTCCTCAACCGGGCAGCGGTTCACTATCCGCCCACCCAGCGCAACAATGCCGGCGTCACCTATTATGCGCCGATGGCGACACTGGCCGAAATCAGCGTCGATACCGCGACAGGCGAAGTGACGCTGATTTCGCACCACTCGATCATGGAGTGCGGAACCCAGGTCGTCCCGGAACTGGTCTCCGGGCAAATCCAGGGAGGCATCGCCATGGGTATCGGCCATGCGCTGAAGGAGTACCTGCCGCTTTACGAGGACGGTCCCGGCGACGGCACCTGGAACTGGAACCGCTACGAGCTGCCTCGTTCCAAAGACGTGGCAGTCTGGACCCAGACTGTGGAAATCCTCGCGCCGCTTTCGGAGACTGACCCGCCCAAGGGTATCGCCGAGGTCGTGATGATTGCGGTGGTGCCGGCGCTTGCCAATGCCGTGTCGCACGCCATCGGCAAGCGCTTTTACGATTTGCCGATTACACCGGAAAAGATACGGGGAGCGCTGGCATGACCCTGGCCACAAAGAAGCTGTCGCTGACCGTCAACGACAAGGCGATCGATCCCGTCGACGTGCCCGAGGGCATGATGATGCAGGATTTTCTCTACGAGTATCTCAATCTCACGGGTTCGCGCATGGGCTGCGGGCAAGGCATCTGCCATGCCTGCACGGTGATCGTGGAAAGGGATGATGGTACACTCGACGAGGTGCGCACCTGTATTACGGGCGCGCATTGGTTCAAGGACAAAAAGGTGCGCACGGTGGAGGGGCATGCCAGGCGCGATGCCTCTGGCGCCATTGTCGAACTCTCGCCAATTCAGCAGGCATTCATCGAGAATTTTTCGTTCCAATGCGGTTACTGCACGCCGGGTTTTGTCACCGGTGCAACCGTTTTCATTGACCAGTTGAAACGAAAGCCGATTGCCAGGGCCGATCTGGAGCAGGCTATCACTGAAGCGCTTGATAATCATATCTGCCGCTGTACCGGTTACGTCCGCTATCACCAGGCCGTACGCGACGTGGTGCTGAAGACACCCGGCCTCTTGAAAACCTAAGGGAGTAGTCCATGACGTTGCGTAGGCTACTCTGGATCATGGCGATACTGATCGTGTGCGGCGGTCTGGTTGCGGGCAGCGTTTTTGCCGGTCTGTTCGAGAAAAGCGCCGTGGCCAAGGACATCGAGCAGCCCCTGACTGCGGACGAGATGAAAGCATTGGCGCAACGCGGCGCCTATATCGCGGTTGCCGCAGATTGCTATGCCTGCCACACGGCAAAGGGCGGGGCTGCGTGGGCCGGCGGGCTGCCGATGCAAACGCCGTTCGGCACGATCTATTCCAGCAATATTTCGTCCGACAAGGAGAATGGTATCGGCAATTGGACCCGGTATGAGTTCCAACGTGCTGTTCGCGATGGTATCGGCAAGGACGGGAAACATCTCTATCCGGCAATGCCCTATGCCTCCTATAGGCAGATGACTCCGGAAGATGTCGATGCGGTCTACAGCTATCTGATGACGCGCGAACCCATGCCGGTGAAAAACCAGGACAACGACCTGGCGTTTCCCTTCAATATTCGCCGCACGCTGACCTTCTGGAATCTTGTCAACCTGCCCGGCGCGGTGCCGGCAAATGATCCGGCACGATCCGCATTATGGAACAGGGGCCGTTACCTGGCCGATGCGCTCGCCCATTGCGGCGAGTGCCACACACCGCGCAACCTGATGCAAGGCATGGAGCAGACGCGGTATCTGCAGGGAACGATCATTGAAGGCGTCTTAGCGCCCGACGTCACGAAGGATGGGCTGACACGCATGGGATTTGACGTCCCCTTGCTGGCGAGCTTTATGAAGACCGGCATTTTCGCCGGGGGTGCGATGACCAACCAGATGTTCGAGGTTGTCCATTTCTCGACACAGTACATGACCGACGACGATATGAAGGCACTCTCGGCCTACCTGTTCAACCTCGATGCCGTGCCGGACCAATCCACGCCGCCACCAGCGCCCAAGCCGATCAATGTGGCTCCCGAGCTTACAGCGTCGGCACGGGGAACTTATCTCAACCTTTGCTCGGGCTGCCATGGCGCCCAGGGCGAAGGCATTCCGCATGTCGCGGTTCCGCTGGCCACCAACACGTCACTACGCATCAATGACGCGCGCAATTTCGTCCGCACAGTCCTGCATGGCATTCCCGCACAACGTTTCCCGGGTCTCGAACGCATGCAGCCGATGCCAGCGTTCAAGGACCAGCTGACGGATCAGCAGGTAGCGGATCTTGCCAACTGGGCACGGGCAACATGGGGTGGCCAGGAAATGAACGTCAAGCCGGCGGACATTGCCTCGATCCGTCACGGCAATTAAAGGCAACACTGTTGCCAACGGTAGCAAACGACGTGTGGCCCCTGACGGCTTTCCTTTGAGCAAGCCAGTTCGCGCAGCATTCTTGCCAGGCTGGTGATCAGTCGGGGTTACGCGCTCCGCCAGATGGCGAGAGCACCCGATGAATGTCGGCGGCCGTCATGGCCACCGACCGGATGAGCGTTTTTTTGTCTCAAGCGCCGGCGAACGCACGAACCTCGCACGTGCCTTCCCATCCCGGCATGAAGTCCTTATGCAGCTGCATGAACTCGACCGCCGACGCTACGGCCTCGTCCTTGTTGCCAAATTCCATGATTGCATAGCCGCCGATAACCTCCTTTGCTTCGACGAAAGGGCCGTCAATAACGCTGAGCTGTCCGTTTGCTATGCGCACCTGCGCACCCATGGTGACTGGTGTGAGTCCGCCCATGTCGAGCATGCGGCCAGCCTTGATCTCCCGGTCGGCGAGCTTGTTCATCGCCTCCATGAGTTCCGGCGTGGGAGGTTGGGAGTGGGCGGATGTGACGATTGACATGAATCGCATTTGACAATTCCTCCTTCGGCGAGCTGCGGGCACCATTGCCGCTGAACTGGCTCACTTATCAAGACAACGATCCAGCTCTTGCCAAATCGACATCCGCATTGAAAAAAATCCCACTTGTCTCAAGGTTGAGGGAACACACAATGCAAGATCGGGCTTTTGACATGGCCTTATGGCTGCCAATACTCCTGTTTCGCGATGCTCGACTATACACGATTTAGAACCCAGCCCGGCTTTGAAATACCTTCTCCCGCAAAGGAATGCGCGCTAAACACGTACAGATGAGTTGCAGGCGAGTTGGCGATTTCACGCCGAATCCAAGGGAAATATTTATGGAAAATTGGGATCCGGCCGTTATCAAAATGCTCAGCATCTTCATGCCGAGCACTTTCAAAAGCCGTGCAGCAATCAAACCGGAATCCCGGTTCGTCCACTACACCACGTCGAAAAATCTGCTCCAAATTCTTGACAGTGAAGAGATCGAGTTCAGAAACACCCGGGATATGAACGATCACCAAGACATCGAGACCGGCTTGGAAAGACTGCAGCATTGGATCAACAATTCAGGCGGTGCTGCACTCGCTGACGCGCTCGATCGATGTGCACCGGGCGTTTGGAACGAAGGCATAAAGAAATTTCAGGACTGGCTGCCGGGTTTGAGAAACGAGACATATGTCTTGTCTGTAGCCGAACACGATCCCAACGAGAACAACACCGGACGCCTGTCGCTGTGGCGAGCCTTTGAAGGGGATGCAACCGGTGTTGCGGTCGTTGTCGACACTTCCCCGTTCATGCAAGTGGCACAGGCGTTGAAAGCTTATTCGAGCCCGGTTGCGTACTGGACAAGACAGCAGTTCGCTGGAGAGTTCGAAACTGTCACTGCGTCCATATTGGACAATCAGCAATTCATATCCCAGACCAACAGGCCCGTGCTACGCGAAGTTATATTTTTGATGCTGCTTTTCGCGGCCGTATGTTCCAAACACCCTGGCCTTCGCGATGAGCGGGAATGGCGAGTCTTGACCAACCCGCTTCTGTGGCCTTCGCCCATGCTTATTAAACACAACCCTGCTGTCGAGGGCAGCAACAGGACGATTTATAAACTGCTACTCAAAAATCGGCCAACGGAGAACATCACGGGATTGGAGTTTCCTCAGCTGATCTCGCGGGTCATTATTGGCCCCACAATGAATGCCGACGCCATCCGGGAAGAGATCGTGTCAAAATTGGCGGAGAAAAACGTCCCGCAACCCGCGGCGAAAGTGATCATGTCCAAATTGCCTGTTCGCACGAAAGCGATGGGGTAACACAGCGGAACACCAAGCTTGCTTGCCGCGTGGTCTGCCATCCATTGCCGCGCGAAAACTGTACCTATGCACGCGCCTCTTGTGCCACTCTTCGAACACTGTGTTCAACGCACTTACAACCATTGGTATCCGGCCCCATATTGAGCGCTCCGCGAGCGACGGGTTTGCTCCTTTTCAGGGATGATATCATGAAGAAGATCGGTTTTCTTTCGTTCGGCCATTGGGCGCCTTCCCTCCAATCGCAAACCCGTTCAGCCGGAGACGCTCTTCTTCAGTCGCTCGACTTATCTGTCGCTGCTGAGGAGCTTGGCATGAATGGCGCCTATCTCCGCGTGCATCACTTTGCCCGGCAATTGGCCTCCCCCTTCCCGCTGTTGGCGGCAATTGGAGCGAAAACCAAAAATATCGAAATCGGTACTGCCGTCATCGATATGCGCTACGAGAACCCGTTCTATATGGCCGAAGATGCCGGCGCGGCGGACCTGATCTCAAACGGCCGGCTGCAGCTTGGGCTGAGCCGGGGCTCCCCGGAACAGGTCATCGACGGCTGGCGTTATTTCGGTTATCAGCCAAACGATGGCGCCACCGATGCTGACATGGGACGTCAACACGCCGAGGTTTTTCTGGGCCTGCTCGGGGGCGAAGGTTTTGCTGAACCAAACCCACGACCAATGTTTCCGAATCCGCCCGGTCTGCTGCGCCTCGAGCCGCATTCCGAAGGCCTGCGAAAGCGTATCTGGTGGGGCGCTGGTTCGAATTCGACGGCGGTCTGGGCGGCCAAGCTAGGAATGAATCTCCAAAGCTCCACCCTTAAGAATGACGAGTCAGGTGAGGCGTTCCATATTCAGCAAGCGGCGCAAATACGTGCTTATCGCAACGCCTGGAAGGAAGCCGGCCACAATTGGACACCGCGCGTTTCCGTCAGCCGAAGCATCTTTGCATTGATGAATGACCGCGATCGCGCCTATTTCGGAAATGGCAGCAAGGAAGGAGACTCGCTTGGTTACATTGATGAAAACACCAGAGCCATTTTCGGCCGCAGTTATGCAGCCGAGCCCGAAGCGCTTGTGAAACAGCTCGCGCAGGATGAGGCCATCATGGAGGCGGATACTTTGCTGTTAACGGTGCCAAACCAGCTGGGCGTCGATTACAATGTACATGTGCTCGAGGCAATCCTGACGCACGTTGCGCCCGCGCTCGGATGGAGGTGACGGCGTCCAGCGAAATTCTCCGAATGCTGAGAGTTGGATCGAAAGCGTATATAGCCCAATTGATGTATATCGATGTAGAACGAGATCTAATCCCACTATAATCATGACATGCATGAAGAACGGGAATAGTATGCTGGGCTAAAATGGATTGGAATACATCCAAATAGGGAGCAACACGTGTCCATCGGTCAAGATACAAAACGCCGCAAGGCACACAATACGCCGACGGTAATCGTTATAGAACAACATACACTCGTGCGCACAACGATCATCCGGCTCCTCCAGGATGAACTTGCGGGCTGGGACTTCATCGACATGGTCTCCGTCAAGACACTCGATAGTGCTCTCGGGATGGATGTGCATCTCATCGCGCTGGACATGGCTGGAAGAACTCTCGACAGCGCAAGTCTCTGCTACGATCTTGACGTAATTAGAGACATGTTTCCTGAGGCTTCGATCGCCCTTCTCTCCAACATGGATGATACGTTGGTCGCCTCTCAGGCGCTTGAGATGGGCATTCGCGGCTACTTCACAACCTCAGTTCCGATCGACGTCGCCCTTGCGGGCATGCGGCTCATCCTTGCCGGTGGTGTTTTCTATCCGCACCCGTTTGTCGCACACGCGAACGCGTCAGCGATGCGCAACAAGTCCCAGGACAAGCCGCGCAGAATAATCGAGAGCAACGCACATTATATGTCGATTGCGGATTTTACCCCGCGCGAAGCGGATGTTCTTGCAGAACTGCAATGCGGACATCCCAACAAAGTCATTGCGTGCAAACTAAATCTTTCGGATCATACGGTGAAAATGCATTTGCAGCACATCATGCGAAAATTGCAGGTGCAGAACAGAACCGAAGTGGTCGCACGGCTTGGTCAAAGGGTAACGTCAGACATTCCCGCGCAATAGATTCTGGACTATTTTGAGTGACGTCTTCTCCAGAATCCTCAAGCGCACTTAATAGTCCAGAACACCGATCTCTCTGTGC
Organism: Phyllobacterium sp. NPDC097923; assembly: GCF_044760925.1. Classification (NCBI taxonomy): domain Bacteria; kingdom Pseudomonadati; phylum Pseudomonadota; class Alphaproteobacteria; order Hyphomicrobiales; family Phyllobacteriaceae; genus Phyllobacterium; species Phyllobacterium sp. NPDC097923. Next base: position 266,163 of record NZ_JBIWBL010000004.1, read on the forward strand.
AACGCGATCCGGATCGCACCGCTTGCTGTCGGTCAATCTTCGCGAAACGCGCGGGTGAAACTGTCAAGGAGCGGCCTGACCGCGTAAAACGCCACACTGCTCTCCCCGGTTTCGATCAGCGCCTGCGCAGGCATGCCCGGAATCAGCGCAACATCGCGCATCTTCGCCAACCGTTCGTCGGTCACGCGAATTGTTGCGGCGTAGTAAGCTTGGCCGCTTTGCTTATCGACAAGACGATCGGCGGAGACGTATTCGACCACACCTTTCAGCAACGGTACGCGACGTTGATTGTAGGGAAGCAGATGAATCTGCGCTTCGAGTCCAGAATGCACGCGGTTGATATCTTCTGGCCGCACATGCGCGGACACAACAAGACTGCCGTTGCGCGGCACGAGATCGACGAGCGGCTCGCCAGCGCCAATAATACCGCCTGCGGTATGGATGCGCAGGTCAATGACCACCCCATCCTCTGGCGCTCTGATTGCGGTCCGCGTGAGTTGATCGTCGATTGCCCGCAATCTTTCGCTCAGTTGCAATATCTGGCTTTCCGTGTCGCGAATGCCTTGGGCGACTTCGTTTAGCCGGTCACTTTCGATTTTCACAAGATAGGCTTGGCTTTCGCTGATGACCTGGTATGCGCGTGATATCTGGGCGATAACTTCGCCGAGCTGGCCATCGAGATCCGCTATTTCCCGTCCCAGAACAAGGAGCCTGGTCTTTCGTTCAAGCCCCTTGGCCGCCAACGGGGAGACTGCATCAAGCTCTTGCCGCGCGATTTCCACCCTCTGCGTCAGCGCCGACTTTTGTGCCACAAGACCAGAAATTTCCTCCTGCACCTGATCCATTTTCTTCTGCGTGATGGCGATCTCGGATTTCATCACCAGACGGCGCGTCTCGAAGATGTGATCTTGTCCGTCGAGAATGCCGTTGATTGCCGGATTGGTCACTCTGAGGATTTCGAGATCCGCGCCGTACATAACGCGGTCGCTGCCCTTCTGTTCTGCACTCAGGCGCGCGTGACTTGCCTTGGCATCCCAGAGCTGTCCCTGGAGACTGTCGCGCTCCGAGCGTGATTTCGTGTCGTCAAGCTGGAAGAGAACCTGGCCAGCTTTCACAGCGTCGCCGTTCTTGACAAGGATTTGCCGCACGATACCGCCTTCCAGATGTTGGATAACCTTGCGGCTCGTTTCAGGCTCGACAACACCTGCGGCGATGGCCGCGCTTTTGAGTGGCGCAAAGATCGACCAGGTGCCAAGGCCAATAATGAAGACCCCGATCAGCAGGTTGCCTAACAAGGCGACATTTCGAAGCCTCGGCATCGGGGAAGCAGGTGCCAGCGCCCCGCTGGTTGGTCCAGCGATTGGCACATAGACGAAGTGCTTCTTGTTTTGATCCGACTTTACGATGGCATGACGCAATGTGTTAAGCACACCTGAAAACTTGAGCGGTATATCGAATTGAACGAGGGCCATTTCGCTGCCTCCTATGTCCCCGTTCGCGCTGGCGGTTGAAGGTACGTGTCGTAAATTTCGTCACTATCGCCGAAGGCATCGATGGTGCCGTTTCGCATGATCGCAATTTTGTTGGTGACTGGAAGAACACCCAACCGGTGCGTGATAACGACAACTGTCATCCGCTTGGCTCGCATGCGTTGGATCGCATTGAACAGGACACGCTCGCCGTCATAGTCCAGACTCGAGTTTGGATCGTCAAGCACAACGAGGGCTGGATTGCCGTAAGCCGCCCTTGCCAGTCCGAGCTGCTGTCGTTGTGCGCGCAGGAGCAAGCTGCCGCCCTCGCCGATGTCGGTCTCGTAACCCTGCGGCAAGCGCATGATGGCTTCATGCAGGCCGACAAGCTTGGCCGCTTCGATTGCCTTGGCGGAATCCGCGCCATCGAGTCGGCCGATTACTTCCTTGATCGCGCCGCCGAACAATTCGATGTCCTGCGGCAGGTATCCGATATGGCGCGTACCGCCGCAAAGACGCAGCGCTGATATATCCACGCCACCAAGCAGCGCGCTTCCGCTCGTTGGCTGCAGCACGCCAGCCATGATCCGCCCAAGCGTCGATTTGCCAGATCCCGATGAGCCGATGAGCGCCACGCAATCGCCGGGTGCGAGGCGCAATGAAACATCATTCAATATGTGCCGGTCGGCATATGGCACGGCGAAGCTCACGTTCTGAAGCACGAGGCTGCTGGATTCAGGCACCGGCACCATGCGCGAGCCGGCGTCCGATGCGACAGCAACCAACATCCTGTTGAGACGGTTGAAAGCGTTACGCGCATACGCAAAGGAACGCCAAGCGCCGATCGCACCTTCGATCGGTGTAAGCCCACGGCCCAGCAACAGGCTGGCAACGAAAATAATGCCAGGGCTGCTGCTTTCCGCCAGTACCAGCCACGTGGCGGCACCCATCACCAGAATTTGCGTCAGCGTGCGGATGGATTTCGAGAAACCAAGAATGATCTCGGTCCGGTGCATTGCGTTATCCTGCGCTATTCTCGCAAACTCCGCATCGCGGTAGACAACCTGCGCGGCGCCGTCCTGCATACCCATTGCCCGGACCACCTGGATGTATTTTAGCGCCATTCCGAACCGGGAGTAGCTCCGCGCCAGCGCCGCACTTGCGTGGGTCAGCGGTTCATGTGTGGCAAGCTCGGTTAGAAGGGCCAGAAACAGCAGCGCAAGTGCGCTCAAGAGGCCAATTGCTCCAAGCAGGGGATGAACGAGAAAAAGCAGAAGCAGGAAGACGGGCGCCCAGGGGATGTCGAAAAGCAGCGCGCTCGCCGGGGAATCGAGGAATTGGCGCAGCGAAGCAATATCCCGATAGCAATCGGCGGCAACATTCGTATTGACCCTGGCTGCATATTCGAATGCGGCGGTAAGGACAACTGGCCGCATTCGATGATCGAGCCAACTGCCGATACGGGTAAGCGCGGCACGGCGCACGATATCGAGCACCGATCCAACAACAACCGCGACAGCGATGACAAGGGTCAACATCAGCAGCGTGTCGGTGCTCCGGCTCGACAGGACGCGATCATAAATCTGGAGGAGATAGATCGATGGTGCGAGCAGAAAGATGTTGTAACCGCAACTGTAGATGAAAACCAAACCAAAGGCTCCTGCGCAGGCGCGAAGGGCCACGACCAGATGCGTCGGTTGGCGCTCGGATTGTATGATATTCGTTGTCATTATCAGATCTCGGTTTTCGCGGTACTGACAAGGCAAACACCTGGCCGTCGATGAGGATCGCCGGTTTGGACCCGACGATCCTCACGGGCCGAAAGCGTCAGATCAAATGGCTCAGATCAAGATCGACATGGCTATGGTCGAAATGATCGAGAGTATTTGATACGGACTGAGTCGTTGTTGTGGGATCGGTGTGAACCACTGCAGCCGAGATATCGCCACCGCGTGCAATATTGCCGTTACCGCCATTACCGCCGACGCCGGCGAGAATAGTGGCATGTTGATCTGCGAAGAATTGGGTATTCTGGGTAGCCGTTGTTGCTGCAGAAACTGCTGCTACATCACCACCACTGCCGTTCGTCTCACTCCCGTTGGAGGTGGAAGCGCCGCCAGCACCGCCAGCACCATTGTTGGTGATGGAGGAAAGGGTTCCGTTCTCAGCTTCAGCTGAGCCACCGTGGCCACCAGGCCCCGCACCCCAATCTGCAGTTTGCCATACATGATCGCCATTATGCAGATCCGTATCTGCGCCATACACCGTCTGTGAATTGGCGACATACGCACTGGGATTGTAGTTGATATCTCCGTAGCTGTAGCCGTCGCCGCCGTTACCGGCATTTGCGTCGCCTGCGTTGGAATGATTGAGTTGGATCGTGTCAGATAATTGTGGAATAGGCATAACTTTACTCCCTTTACATGGTTTGTCAGTGTTTCTCCCACGTCCTGGTGCCCGGCGATGTCATCGCCAAGCAAGATAATCGCCCTAGAACAGTGCTCGCCATTTACATTGCGAGCTAGCTAGATATTCGGAGACGTTCTTTTGGGGAGGGTGCGGCTGCATAAGAGGCAAATCGCCAAAACATCCAACTGGCTATAGCCGCGCGCTGGTGCGCGACCTTTTATGATAATGCCGGCACTGCTGGCATTTCATTGCATTTGAGAGGGAAATGGGTGGAGGTTAGCGCACGGGGGCTGGAGATCCGCAGCCATATCCGGGGATCATGTGCTTACACATGAATGAACGAAAGAATGTCGTCTACCAGCGCTGAATGGGCATGCGAGATATCGCCGCCATGCCCACCGATGCCTGCCATTTGCAACGCATGTTGATCGTAAAGGACGTGATCAAGTTGTTGCGCATCGGCCGTGCCGCCCGCAGGTACCGCGATGTTGATCGGATGGAAATATCCTATGTTCACATCCACCATACTGCCGTTCGAAAAGCCCGACCCGCCACTTCCCGATGAATGGTTGCCGGTGAAAATCGTATCGGAACTCAGATTGAAACCGCCGCCATTGCCTCCTATGCCCGCGATCTGAATGGCGCCCTGATCGAAGATTGCGTTGTTGGTCTGATGGGCCTCGGCCGAGCCGCCTGCAGCACCGACCGCAATATTGATCGGCGAGAAGATGGCTACGTTCAGGTCGACCATGCTACCGATGAAATAGCCGTTGCCACCATGCCCCGCATACAGATCACCGCTATAGGTGAGTGCAGATCCGGACCCACTCGGGGAATCATGGATCGTTGTATTGTGATCACCGCCCGAGCCGCCGATCCCGCCAATCTGCGTGGTACCCTGCAGCATGGCCGAATTGTTCGATTGATCGGCAATCGCGTGTGAACCCGGCCCTCCGGCTACGGCAACGTTGACCGGCACGAAACTCCCGACATCCGCGCTTACCATTCCGCCGTAGAAAATCCCGTTGCCGCCGCTGCCGGCATGATGGAGAGTGTCCCCACCGCCGCCGCTGAGCACAGCGTTGCCGCTGCCGCCGTTCCCGCCCATGCCAGCCATTTCGGTGGAGTGCTGATTCATCAAGGCATTGTTGCCCTGCTGTGCCTCAACCACAGTGTGAGGACCAGCAATTGCGGCATTGGAAGGCGCGAAGATTGCCATGGGAGTGCTGCTTATGACGCCAATGGCGATGCCATCGCCGCCGCTGCCGGCTGAACTGCTTGGCACGACCTCCAGGGGAAGCCACGTTGGGACGAGCGCCAAATGCCCCGAAGCGGAACCCGGAATCGCATTCTGGCTGGTGCTCGTGTTGAGCACCCCTTCCGCTATGGGACGATTATCCGCCATCATCGTTACTCCACCCCAGTTGCAACCACCCGCCTCGCGAAGCTCTGCGGAACGCATGGTTCGACCAACCTCTATTGTGCAGTCAGATGAGCAAAAAGAAGAGCCTGCAATTCATCTACAGCCATCTGGGCGTAGGGATAGCTATTTGGCCGTAGTCTTTTTCGGGCAAATTCACGTTGCATCTGACTGTGAGAATTGTACCGACGATCGGGATTTCGGCGGTTCTTAACGCAAGGGGACAGCCAAGTTGGCACGTTTCGGTCCACGGTTCTTCACCGAGCGCGTTACCGTGATGGGCTTGTAATCTCCGGTCGCTCGCGCTTCATTGAGCCATCTACCTCCAATCGCAGAAGCTCGATATAAGCTGCTGCCGTCCAGGAGAAACCCAATCCGCCACAACCTTCACCGGTCAAGGGGTCGAAATACTCGGCAAAGCCGTTTGCTTCGATGGCTCTTACCGTGGAAAGGCGCAACTTCTCGGCCATTGTATCTTTGCCGTTGCGTTGCAGACCATCAATCAGCAGCCAGTTGATGACCGCCCAGACCGGACCGCGCCAATAGCGCTTTGCCTCGAAACCGGAATAAGATGGTTGTGTCGATGGGAACATTACTTTCAGTCCATCAGACCAAGCGTTCATTTCAGCGATTGCTGCTTCCAGCATGGTCTGTTCCAGGTCAAGCGCCAGGAGCGGACAGAAACAGGCCTGCGTCGGCGCTTCAATATCTGTGCCTGAAATCAGGTCACGCGAAACGAAGCGCCGCAGTTCCGGCCGCCATTGCGCCAGCAGCGCCTTGCGGGATCGAGCATTGACTGTCTCGAGTTCCTCCGCGTCGGCCTCCTGGCCAAATTCGCGGGCGAGTTCAAGCAGCGCTTCGCCGGATGCCAAAAGAATGGCCGTCGTCTGGATTTCTGCGACTTTGAAGGGAGCGGCTGCCCATTGCTCCGCGGGATTCCACCGGCACGCGGCGTAGGTATCGACCAGATGAATAAAGCGGCGATAATCCTCGTCATGCGGGCGCATGGCAACGTCCACATGGCCGGTATCCTTGCGAATAACTTCGGTTTTCGTCGTTGTGGGAACGCGGGCCAGCGCAATATCCCAGGCTGGTGAATTGTCGCTGCCACTTTCCCATGGATGCAGCAGCGCGACCAGTCCCGTGCTCTCAGGATCGCGAGCTTCATACCACCAGCGGTGCCAACGCAACGCTGCATCATAGAGGAACCGGCTGCGTTCCCCGGTGCCCGTTCGTCCGTGACGTTTTGCAGCATCATGGACTTTTTTCAGCGCCATTCCGAAGACAGGAGGTTGGGTAATACCTGAAGTGGCAATGGTGTGGTGTGTGCGCCAGACATTCGGACCAGGAAAATATGTGTCACTTGGCGCGTGGAAAACTATATGAGGGATCATTCCATCGGCCCATTGGCCCTCGATCAACCGTTCAAGTTCACGGTAGGCGCGTGGAACATCATAGGTCGCAAAACCCATTGCGACGAATGCGGAATCCCAGTTCCACTGGAATGGATAGAGCCGATCGGTCGGCACTGTGTAACCGCCGCGATCATTGGCGGCCAGAATTTGGCGCGCGTCTTCAAGATAATCAGTCATGGCTTCCCGTTCGAAGGTGGAGTTATGCAATGGGGTGATTGAGAGAAAGACCGGTTTCAGGCGAAAGCCATGTCAAACGGTCTGCATCGAGCTTGAGGCCAATCGCGTCACCGGCCCTGACTGTTTCGCTCGGCGGCAGGATCACGCGCACGGGCTGTTCCGCGACGGTACCCGTCAAGAGCAGATGTGAGCCCATTGGTTCAGCCACGCGCACGTCAAGGCGCAAACCTTCAGCAAGTGGAGCGATCGAAACATTCTCGCCGCGAAGACCAAGCACAATGTCACTGCCTGAATGAGCGGGCACTGCATGGCTGGTATTGCCGAGTTTTACAGTGCCATTCGTGACCGGCAGCCGGATAAAATTCATCGGCGGGCTGCCCATGAAACCACCAACGAAGCGGCTCGCCGGGTGGCTGTAAATATCGACAGGCGCGCCTACCTGCTCGATGCGGCCATTGTACATGACGGCGATACGATCGGAGAGGCCCATGGCCTCGGTCTGATCGTGGGTCACATAGATGGTCGTCGTTCCCGACGCCTGCAGAACGGCTTTCAATTCCGTGCGCATTTCAAGGCGAAGCAGAGCATCGAGGTTTGAAAGCGGCTCGTCCATCAGCAGCACTTTCGGCTCGACTGCCAGCGCGCGGGCGACAGCTACGCGCTGGCGCTGGCCGCCGGAAAGCTTGTTCGGATAGCGATCAAGGTAGGGTTCGATATGCAGGAGCGCTGCAGCCTTGCCGACCTGTCTTTTCACCCGCTGTTCATCGGCCCTTTGCATGCGCAGACCGAAGGCTACATTCTCGAACACTGTCATGTGGGGGAAGACCGCATAGTTCTGGAAAACCATGGCCAGACCACGATCCTTCGGTGCCAGCCCATTGATGGGAGTACCGCCAATCAAAAGTTTGCCTGACGTTTCGGTTTCGAGCCCGGCAATGATCCTCAGCAATGTGGTTTTGCCGCAACCCGACGGCCCCAACAGAGAAACAAACTCGCCGTCGTGTATTTCGAGCGATATTTCCTTCAATGCCTCGAATGTACCAAAGGTCTTTTTAATGCGATCAATGACGATATTGGCCACGATGGTCGCTCCCTTATTTGCTGGAAATACCCCATATTGCGAACAGGTAGCGCCGGACCGCGAATATGAAGATGACGGAGGGAAGGATAAGCAGCAAGCCACCGGCAAAGCGGTAGTGCAGCGGGCTTTCAGCGAGAACTGTCAGAAGATAGGCCGTCAGCGTACGGTGCCGGACTGTCAAAACGGAGGCGGCAAAGACCTCGTTCCAGGAAATGACGAAGGCAAAGACCGCCGTTGCGGCAAGTCCCGGCAGTGCCAGCGGTGCAACAATACGGAAAAAGGCCTGGGGACGCGAACAACCGAACACCCATGCAGCCTCTTCGAGTTCTCGTGGTACACCCATGAAAATGCCCTGCGTGACGAGAGCGGCAAAGGGCAGAGCCAGAACCGTGTGCACCAGCCCGACACCGATGATGGTGTCGTAAAGGCCGATCCGAATGAAGGAGACAGTCAACGGCAGAGCTAGGATGGCGAGTGGAAAAGCCCGGGTCAGAAGCACGAGCAGACGAAAGCTGTCCTTGCCCTTGAAGTTGTAGCGGGCGAGCGCATAACCGGCTGGCGCTCCGATCAGAACGGACAGGACAACGGTGACCGCCGCTGCGCCAAGCGAGTTCATGAAAGCGCCGGCCACGCCTTCGGTTTTCAAAAAGAGTAGAAACGGCTCGAAAGAAACACCGGCCGGGAAAACGGTTTTCGGCCATTGATAGACCCCGCCTCGTCCGCCAAAGGCGCCGAGTGCTACCAGATAGATCGGGACGAGAACCCAGGCACAAAGCACCGCGACGCCGCTCCAAAGAAGAACAGACCGGGCCGAACCAAAGCTTGACGGTTGGGAGTTGGTGGTCATGGCAGGCGCTCCGGATCAACCTTGACGGCTTTGAGATACACAAATGTGGCAGCCAGCGAGATGATCATGATCAGCACCGCATAGGCTGCGGCTACGCCATAATTCTGGTTCTGGTTTTGCCAGGTGTAGGCTTCGCCAACAAGCACAGGCATGTTGCTTCCACCCAATGCATAGACCACGGCGAAAACCTCGAATGCGAGAACTGTCCTGAGGATCAATGCGGATTGAAGAGCAGGTTTGATCAAGGGCAATGTGATGCGGAAAAACCGCGTCCAGCGGCCTGCGCCGAAGACTTCAGCCGCTTCGCCAAATTCCTTTGGCACCTGATTGAGACCTGCCACAATGATGACCATGACAATGGCGGTGCCACGCCAGATTTCAGCGACAGCAATAGCAAAAAACAAGGCTATCGGCGTCTGATAGGACAGCCAGTTGGCTGGCCGCTCTATGAGACCAAGAGTGAACAGCATGCTGTTCAGATAGCCACTGTTTTGCAGGATCGACAGCCAGACGAGGCCCGCCGCGAGATCGGAAATGCCAAGTGGAATTGTCCATATCCAGAGAATGGTTTCGCGGCCGGCACCAACTTTGGCGACCATGGAACCCATTGCCAGGGCAATCATGATCTGGATCGGTACAACCGCAAGTGTCAGCAGGAACGTGTTGCGAATGGCCGAGCGAAAGTTCAAATCCCCCGCCATGGTTTGCAGATTGGCAAGAGAGGGCATGCCGCCTTCGGAAATCGCGAGCCAGATTGTCTGGACCAGCGGCAAAAGAAAGAGCAGCGCGAGAAAGATCACGCAGGGCGCGATCAGCACATAGGGAATCCAGGACTTATCGTTCTGCATGATCAACTTCTCGGGGAGTGTGCACGTCCAATGATATTATTCGACAGGACAGGAACCTTGGCTTGGTGCATCCGGTGCCCAGCAAGGGGCGCCCGTATCACCGATCAGTTTGCTCAGGCTCGCGGCTTGCTGGCTCAAGACATCGGTTACCGGTTCCCCGCGAATGACGATCCGCTGGAATGCATCCATATAGACTTTGTTGAACTCGCCGCCGCGATCCCCAAGACCCACCGGCAACAGTGAAATGACAGCATCCGGTGCCTGCTGCGTTGCCTGCACGCCGGCGGCCAGCATGGCAATGCCTGGTTCAATATCCGCCGGAAGTTTTGCGGCGACCGTTGGAAAGAAGCCAACATTCCTTGCCGTGAGAATTTGCGTTTCCGGTTTGACCAAATGTTCGATGACGCCTTTGGCTCCCGTTTCATCAGGTGCCCCTTGCGGGATTGCCAAGCCAGCCACGACAGGCATGTAGCCGCGTCCCTTCGGGCCAGCCGGAGCAGGGAAGATCACGTACTGGTCCGGCTGTGACGTGACGGCTTCTTTCAGCCGGGCGATATGATCCCAGGCAACCCATACTTCATCGGCAAGCAAGGGCTCCTGCATAAAATTGTAGTTGGTGGAATTGGGATTGACGACAGCCCAGAGCTTTTTAAAGCTTTCCCATCCCTTGGCCGCATCCGCGGATTTGAATGGGCGAACAACACCGCCCGTAAAGGACGGATAGAAATATCCTTGGAAATAGCGCGCCATCAGACCTTTGGGTCCAGCGGGAAAGCCGATACGCGGTTGTCCGGTCTCGGATTGCATCTTCTGACCCCATTCAATGAGCTGATCATAGGTCAATTTGTTGATGTCCGCCCCCGCAGGCAAATACTGGAGTGCCTGTTTGTTGGCCGCCATCACATAAGTGGCCTGCATCCACGGGATATATTGCTGTTTATCCTTACCGAGTTTTCCAAGATCAAGAAGTGCCTTTGGCATGCCCTTGTCGGCAAGTTGCTTAGCCAGATCGTCAAGCGGCACAAAGCCGTCCTTCGACGCAATGGGGGACAACTCGCCATGAAGTGCGCCGACAAGACTGATTGTATGTTTTCCCGCCTGGCGCTCGGCTTCCATGCGCACGGCAAATTGCGGCGGTTCTTCAACGACATATTCCACGGGAGCGGCCAGACCCTTCAGGATCACATTGCGCACGGCCGTTGCCTCTTCAATGGGACGCAGCTGCGTTGATAGAAAAACTGTTTCGGCCTTGGCGACGGTACCAGTCAAAAAGCCAGAGGCCGCGAGCAGCCCGATAAGCAGGGATCGTTTCATTGCTTCTCCTCCATTATTATTCGTGAATGCCTGCGTCATTGTCGGCTAGCCGTTGCGACCGGCAATGACTGGCGCGCGGTACGAATTCGACGGGGTGTATTTCCTGGAGGGATTCCGGCGCCTCGCCATCGATGGCCCGCAACAGCAGAGAAGCGATGCGAACGCCAATGTCCTCGCCGGTCACGCGCATGGTCGAAAGTGGCGGATCCGTAAAAGCACTCATAGGCAAGTCGTCATGTCCGGTAATACAAACGGTGTTGCCGCCCGCAACTTCACGCAATGCCCGCAACGCGCCGACCGCCATTTCATCGGTTGCGCAAAGAATGGCTGTGGGTTTGACAGGGCCGCTCATCAGCGCCTTTGCAGCGGCATATCCGCCATGCTCGGTGGGTTCGCCTTCAGCCATGAGTTCCGACGCAAGCCCGGCCCGGCGAAGGGCATCCTCCCACCCCAAACGCCGGTGATGGGCGAAGGAAAACTCCTGCGGCCCCGCCACATGCCCGATATGCGTATGGCCATCGGCAATGAAACGCAGTGTGGCATCCCGAAAGCCGGAGAAGCCGTCACCGTCAAGAAATGCATGCGGTTTCGTCGATTCCGTCCGGCCGTGCGTGACAAACGGGACGCCCCGTGACTGAAGCAATTCCACGCGCTCATCATGGCGCCTGGTACGTACAAGCAGCATGGCATCGACCCGCTGTCCGTCGATGAAGCGCCGACACATTTCGAGTTCACTCTGCCCGCGCGGGACAGGTGCAATGACAAGGTTGAGCCCTGAAATGGCCAGATGCTCCGCACAGGCGGAAAGCATATCGAGGAAATGTGGTGGTCCGATATGGCCTGGGGCAGTTGGAAGTGTGACTGCGACAAGTTCAGCGCGTTGCCGCCGCAGACGCCGCGCTGAAGCATTCGGCTGATATCCCGTTTTGGCCACGGCTTCGAGCACGCGCGCCTTTGTCTTGGCCGAGACGTCAGAATAACCGTCAAGCGCCCGCGATACCGTGGTGATGGATAGGCCGAGCGATTGCGCAAGTTGTTTCAGATTGGACATGCCCCCTCCCAGAAGTGTGGGGTATAGTTTTCCAAAACGTTTTGGATGTCAATTATCAATACAGAAAATAAAGAATGGGCCTGATTTTGAATCGTAGGGATGTGAGGAACAATGTACTGAAACCCGCACTAGCGGCTTCGATGTGCCAAAAAGAAAGTCGATAGCATCATCGCGACAGAAAAGGCGCCCGTTCTCGGAGTTAAATCAGCGGCTTTTATGATAGACTCGGAAGTGATTTCATTTCCGAAACAAATATCTCATGCGGGAAAACCAGTCCGACGTGGATTTTCTGCTACAAGCCGTTGAGTGGTGAAATTAAGCACAACCATGGGGGGATTTCATGCCGACGCTTTATTCCATCAAACCAGCTTTTCAGAACCTGCTCCGCCCCCTGGCTGCTGGACTCGTTTCCGCTGGCGCCACGGCAAATCAGGTGACCGTCGCCGCAACAATCATCTCGATTGCAGCGGGTGCATTGATTGCGTTTTTCCCGCAGAATGCGTTGCTTTTCTGGCTATTGCCGTTGGTGCTTTTTGTTCGCATGGCACTCAATGCCATTGATGGAATGATGGCTCGTGAATTCGAACAGGCATCGAAACTCGGCGCGTATCTGAATGAGCTTGGCGATATCGTTTCGGATGTGGCCTTGATCCTTCCATTCGCATTTGTTGCCCCGTTTGCCACTGCAGGGGTGGTTGCTTTTGCCGTCACAGCGATGATTGCCGAATATGCCGGCGTGCTCGGGGTCATGACCGGCGGCGGGCGTGGTTATGACGGGCCGTTCGGGAAAAGCGACCGCGCATTGGCTCTCGGCATCATTGCCGCGCTTATCGGTAGTGGCATCATCCTGCCCTCATGGTTCGGCTGGGTTTTCCCCCTCATGGCCGTGCTATCCGTTGTCACCGCCGTGAACCGTGTTCGCGCGGGCCTACGCCGCGCCAATTCCTGAAAATTAATTCTGCTTCCGGAGCAAGCCTATGTCGACTGATCCATCCTCCAATCCTGCGGCATCAGATGCAGTAGAGGAAAGTAGCTTCCCCACCGACGACGGGACTGAACTTTTCTATCGGAAATGGCCGGCCAGATCGGGAAAGCCGAGAGGTGCAATTATTCTTCTGCATCGTGGTCACGAACATGGTGGGCGCGTAGCACATCTGGTTGAGGAGCTTGGCCTTGGTGATTTCACATTCTATGCCTGGGATGCCCGCGGCCATGGCCGTTCACCGGGCGAACGCGGCTACTCCCCATCCTTTGCAGCATCGGTGCGCGATCTCGACAGTTTCGTAAAGCACATATGCAAAACCGGCGGTTTTGCCATCGAGGACATCGCGGTTATCGCCCAGTCGGTGGGTGCCGTGCTCGCGGCAACGTGGGTCCATGACTATGCGCCGCGTATCCGGGCGCTTGTGCTGGCTTCTCCGGCTTTCAGTGTGAAACTCTATGTTCCATTCGCGCGTGAAGGCATCTGGCTCTGGCAGAAATTGAAAGGACAATTCTTCGTCAATTCCTACGTCAAGGCCAAGTTTCTGACCCATGATCCCGCGCGCATCGTGTCGTTCGACAATGACCCGTTGGTCACGCGGGCCATCGCATCGAATATACTGCTCGATCTTTATACGAACGCTGAGCGGGTGGTTGCGGATGCCCGCGCGATCATCGTACCGACGCAGTTGCTTATCTCCGGCAGTGACTGGGTGGTCCGGCACGGGCCACAGCATCGCTTCTATGAAAATCTGGCCCACCCCCTCAAAGAGCGCCACGTGCTCAAGGGATTTTACCATGATACTCTTGGCGAGAAAGAGCGTGCAATTGCCGTGGCACATGCGCGCCGGTTCATTCTTGCATGCTTCGACACAGAACTGGAGCCACTGGATGTAACGAATGCCCATCAAACGGGCTTTACCCGCGATGAACAGGACAGGCTGTCATCCCCGCACGATCTGCTTTCCTTGAAAGGTCTCTATTGGGCGATCTACCGCTCGTCCATCCGCTTCAGTGCATTGTTCTCGAAGGGACTGAAAACAGGCGTCGAGACCGGTTTCGACTCCGGCTCAACCCTCGACTACGTCTATGAGAACGAACCAAGAGGAATGGGACCGGGCGGCAGGCTTATCGACAAACAATTCCTGAATGCGATCGGCTGGCGGGGCATTCGTCAGCGCAAGTTGCATCTGCAAGAGCTTATCGGCTTCGCCCTGACAAGACTGCAGGATGCCGGCCGCACGACACATATTCTCGATATCGCCGCCGGTCATGGCCGTTATGTCCTCGATGCGATTGCCAAATCCGCAGTCAAGCCGACAAGCGTCCGGCTGCAGGACTATGCGCCGATCAATGTTGATGCCGGACGCAAATCCATCGCAGAGAGAAGCATCCAGGATATAGCGAGCTTTCATCAGGCGGATGCTTTCGATGCCGAACAACTGGCTGCAATCCAACCCGCGCCCGATCTTGCGATTGTATCTGGCCTTTATGAACTCTTTCCCGACAACGCGCTTATCAAGCGCTCGCTTGGCGGGCTAGCAACGTCGATGCAATCCGGCAGCTTGCTGATCTACACCAACCAGCCGTGGCATCCGCAACTGGAAATGATTGCACGTGCGCTCACCTCGCACCGTGGCGGCGAAGCATGGGTCATGCGGCGCCGGACGCAGGCTGAAATGGATCAGCTGGTTGCGGCAGCGGGTTTCCGGAAAATCGACCAGCTTGTCGATGAATGGGGCATATTCACTGTTTCCATCGCTGAACGCACATGACCGAAAACACCGTCGCACCGATTGGACAATGGCGCTTGAACCGGGCCGTCGCAAAACGTGCGCTGATCTGGCTCATCTGCCTCGCACCATTGTTCTACGCGACCTATGGGACAGCCAATTGGCTTGCCTCGCAGCGGGAGAACGTTCCAAATATTACCTTTGCCTGGGAACAAGCCATTCCCTTCGTTGCCTGGACCATTTTCCCCTATTGGTCGATTAACCTGTTCTACGGACTTTCCTTGTTCTTTAACGATACAACCGCTGAGGTCGATCGCCTGGCGAAGCGTTACCTGACAGCACAGATCGTCGCGGTTACCTGCTTCATCGCGTTTCCCCTGACCGTCATCTTCCACAAGCCGCCGACCAGCGGCGCGTCAGGCTTCCTGTTCGATATGCTGGGTGGCTTCGACAAGCCGTTCAACCAGGCGCCCTCCCTGCATATCGCTCTCCTGGTGATTATCTGGACACATTGGCGCGTTCGTCTGTCAGGCATTGTTCTTTGGATCTGGCATCTCTGGTGTGCGTTGATCGGTATTTCCGTTCTCACGACCTATCAGCATCATTTTATCGATATCCCCACCGGCCTGCTTTTGGGTCTTTTTGCTCTCTGGCTCTTCCCGGCACACATGCCCTCACCCGTGGCCGCATTCCGCTTGACCGATGATCCCAAGGCACGGCGCATTGGCACCTATTATGCAATGGCCAGTCTGATCTTCTTGCTTGCAACGATTATCGGAGCGCCGACATCCGCGGCCTTCCTGTTTTTCCTGTGGCCGGCGCTGGCCCTCCTGCTCGTATCAATCGGCTATTTCGGTTCGGGCCCCGCCGTCTTTCAGAAGTGCACTGACGGCACGCTTTCCCTCGCCAGCACATGGCTGTTGGCCCCTTGCCGCCTTGGTGCCATTGTCAACAGCCGCATCTGGACACGCCAGCTCCCGCCCTCTGTTGCCATTGGCAAGACCGTGCATTTGGGGCGGCTGCCGCGGGTATCTGAACTGTCGAAATTCATAACCGTGATTGACCTGACCGCCGAACTGGCAAAGCCTTCCGGCGTGGAGATTGCATGGCGGTCATTCCCGACGCTTGATCTCGTTTCGCCTCAACATGACGAATTGCGCAAAGCGGCCGACGCCATCGAACTTGCCCGGCGCAAGGGCCCCGTTCTCGTTTGCTGTGCGCTTGGATTCCAGCGCAGTGCAGCGGCAATTGCCGTTTGGCTTTTGCAATATGGCAATGTCAAAACTGCAGCCGAAGCAATCAGGGTAATCGAAGCCGGGGGCAGGCGTATTCATCTGGCAGAAGACATGGTGTCTTTTGCACAAGAGGTGAAACAACCGTGAATGAACGGGCCGCTGCACTCGCCGACCGATTGCACGCCAAGGTAACGGCCATCGCGTCATGGCTGTAACAAACTGCCTCTTGTTGAAACTGCATCTTGCTTTTGCATTTTTTCTTGTTCTATTCGCTGTAATTACAACCTATGGGTTGTGGGGGCGCATATGAATGCAAGAGAAACGTTAAGGCGAATTTCCGCCATGGTGCTTGCCGGATTGGCTCGCGGCATTACGGGCGTGCGCCCGATCTGGCAGGGATGCGCGCCTTCGGACCGGCAGCGCATTTTCTTTGCGAACCATTGCAGTCATGGCGATTTTATTCTGCTTTCCTCCAGTCTGCCGCCACGCGAGCGGCAGCGCACACGTGCCGTTGCAGGTGCTGATTATTGGAAGCGCAATAAATTGCGGAACATTCTCGCCAAGGACTTGCTGAACACCGTGCTGGTTGACCGCAATTGGGTCGAGCGTTCGGAGGATCCGATGGTCGTCATGCTCGATGCATTGCAGGAAGGAAGCTCACTCATTGTCTTTCCCGAAGGCACGCGCAACATGACCGAGGAACCATTACTGCGCTTTCGCTCCGGTCTCTACAATCTCGCCCTGGCCCGGCCGGATGTGGAGCTTATTCCCTGCTGGATCGAGAATATGTCACGCGTCTTGCCGAAAGGCACCTTCCTACCAGTCCCTCTCCTGTGCCGCGTTGTCTTTGGCTCGCCAATCGCACTTGAACCAAATGAAGACCGGAAAGAGTTTCTTCAAAGGGCGCGCCAATCTCTGCTCGATCTTTCGCCGGAACATCAGAAAGCACTCAATCATGGCTGAAACGGTCTGGCTCTTTCTCGGCCTGCTCGGTGTGCTCACGCTCGCCAGTTCCATTGCAACAATGCTTACGTGGAAAAGCCGGCGCACGGCGGAGGTCTTGCCATCAACGCTCGTGAACCTCAATTCACGCATAAAGGCGTGGTGGATCATGATCGGCGGCATTTCCGTCGCTTTTCTCTTCGGTAAAAATGGCGTCATTTTCCTGTTCGCTTTTGTCTCCTTTGCTTCGCTGCGCGAATATGTGACCCTCACCCATACGCGGCGCGGCGATCATCGTATTCTCATCGGCATGTTCCTCGTCATCATTCCTATCCAATATTACCTTCTCTGGATTGAATGGTATGGGCTCTATTCCATCTTTGTGCCGGTCTACTGCTTCCTTGCCATGCCCGCCTTGACGGCAATTTCGGGCGATACGGAGCGCTTTCTCGAGCGCGTCAGCGAACAGCAATGGGGCATCATGCTGTCGGTCTATTGCATTAGCCATGTCCCTGCCCTGCTCACGCTTTCCATCCCCGGCTTTCAGGGCAAGGGATTGCTTTTGATCGCATTCCTGATCGCGACCGTTCAGGGAAGTGATGTGCTGCAATATGTGTTCGGCAAGCTTTTCGGCAAACACAAGGTTGCACCGAAAATCTCCCCCTCCAAAACCTGGGAAGGTCTGATCGGCGGCATTGTCAGCGCATCTTTGCTCGGTGCAGCGCTGACGTGGTTGACGCCGTTCAGCGTCTTGCAAGCCGGGC
This sequence comes from Phyllobacterium sp. NPDC097923, assembly GCF_044760925.1. Taxonomy (NCBI): domain Bacteria; kingdom Pseudomonadati; phylum Pseudomonadota; class Alphaproteobacteria; order Hyphomicrobiales; family Phyllobacteriaceae; genus Phyllobacterium; species Phyllobacterium sp. NPDC097923. The sequence goes on from NZ_JBIWBL010000004.1 coordinate 283,849, forward strand.
TCATGGCGGGGCTTGCCTGCATTATGGGATTTTTCGGCGGGCTCGTTGCTTCGGCGATCAAGCGCGACCGCGGCGTCAAGGATTGGGGCCACATGATCGAGGGGCATGGCGGCATGCTCGACCGGGCGGACAGCTTGATTTTCGCCGCACCGGTCTTCTTTCACATCGTTCGCTATTTCTGGACAGCCTGAAGTAAACCCGCCGGCACGAGATCAAGCGGCAAATGGCTGGATCGCTGATAGCCTCGCCGGGTCGGGTTGCACTTCGACCATAACCTTTTAGCCCAACTGCACCCAATTTATGCCTTCGAGCACATAGGGAGCGAACAGGAAGTCGCGGATCTCGACAATCCGGCTATCCGACCAGCCGATCAGGACAAAATGCGCAGGTCTGTCCATCGGCCCGGTGCTGTCGAAGACGAGCATGGCCGGCTGCCCTTCAACCGCACCGAAGGCGAACCGCCATTTCGTCTCTTCCGCATAGCGCGTGAAATAAAGGCCAATCTTGTCACGCCCTTTCCACTCGAGCCGGTTCACCAGATCGAGTTTGACGTCATCGGCAAGCATGGCCCGGATTGCATCGAAATCGCCGCTTCGAAACAGATGGACATACGCTGTGATCTTCCGCCGGTCCGGATCGGACATCAGCGGCAGTCGGGTGTCTTCAGGCGCCTGCGCGAGTTGCCGCAACGCTACACGCCCGCGTTGAAGCGCCGATTTGGCCGCGGCCGGTGTGCTGCCGGCGATCGCCGCGATCTCTTCGACCGAGTGGCCAAGGACGTCCTTGAGAATCACGGCGCAGCGCTGAAGTTCGGGCAGTCGCAGAAACGTTTGAAAGCCGACCGCGACGATATCCGACTCGGGCATCGTCGCATCTGCCAGATCTTCTGTGAGCGAAACAACGTTGCTGCGGGAGCGTTGGCGCAGGAAATCCAAACTCGTATTGTGGGCGATACGGAACAGCCAGGCTTCGAGATTTTCGACAATCGTGCCTTCCGTGCGCGCCCGCAGGGCCTTGATCAGGGTATCTTGCAGCACATCCTCACCGTCCACGCTCGAACCGGTCATACGCGCGCAGTAGCGGTGAAGCCGTGGCCGCAGCGCTTTCAGCCGATCCTCGAATTCGTCCGTATTCATGTGTCGAGACCTATAGTGCTTCCACTCTGTTCCGCCAGGGCTTGGATACCAGTATCACGGCTGGGTTCAAACCTCTCTGTTGTCAAAGAGGAACATTTGAACGCCCGAGTCATCCGGCGCAAAAATCCGGCGATCCTCCCCGGCTGCCCGCCCCTCCGCGCTTGCAAACGCCCTTTCGATCGCCGCTAGGTCGTCGAAATACAACGTTCCAATCCGATGGATATCAGGGGTTCCCAACGGTGTCGCGATGGGACCGTCGCTGACCTCGTATTTCCGGAGACCCGGAATCTTCTTGGCGAGAGGCACGTGGATATCGAAGTAATGTCGATCAAATGCCTCTACGTCCTTTGGTGTCCGGTAAATCACGACCATCCGGGCCATTGCGGTTCTCCTTTGTAAATTGTGTGGCGCAAACTTACTTGTGTGTTCACCCTCACCGGACTTCGCTCAACACCGCCGAGCCTATGATCGAGTCCAAGCTCGCCAACTCGATGATCTTCGGGAAATAGGCTTGCATGTGCGGATCGCTGCGCATCGCCTCGACGGCTGCCGGGTTCTCCCACTCGGAGTAAATGACGACGCCGGCGCCGTCCTTTGCCGCGATCAGCCGGGTTGTTTTCCATCCGGGGAGCATGCGGACCACCGTATCGATGTTCTGCTTCAAGAGCGCTATCAGCGCCTCCTGCTTCCCGGGTTTGACCTTCAGCAGATTGATCAAAATGACGGATTCGTCGGACATGGCATATCTCCTTCTGTTTCGGATACAGCAAGGACGATCCGAGGGATTAAAACGGATCGCGGCGCAGAAGATTTTTCGGTTATCTGTCGAAAGAGCGAGCCTTGCCGAGTTTTACGACGCCAGTTGCAATGATCCGACACAGCCAGTCATCGTTGACACAGAGCATCCAGATACCACGCGCAGTCATCATTTCTTTCAGGTCACGCAAAACTCAGAGAACGCTTCACTCGCTATCCAGGATGTAACGCCTCGGTACCCACGATCATGAGCAGCGGATCGCCGTTACGCGCGCGCCCATCCCGTCGGGAGTTCCGCGTCGCGGTTGACGCCGACAGGCGTCAGTCAATTGCTGCGAGCCCAACAGTTCAAAGCCAATATGCTTATCGCAAATTTCAGCCTATCGATTTTTGGCGTCCGGAACCTGCTTGAGATATTGGTGAATGGCTTGAACCACGACTGATCCTTCCCCTACCCCTGACGCCACCCGTTTTACGGATCCCGCCCGAACATCGCCAACGGCGAATACGCCAGGAGCCGAGGTTTCAAAGGGAGAGCCGCTGGTCAAAACCCCGGCCATGAGTCCAGTCTCAATAAACCCGGACTTGTCCAGCTTAACACAGCCATTGAGCCATTCCGTGTTTGGTGCAGCTCCAATCATCATAAAGATATTCGAGATATTTTTGGTTTCGCTCTGTCCAGTCATACGATTGGTCCAGGTCACCGTGTTCAGGTATCTGTCACCGTCGATAGCGGTGATTTCAGTGTGAGCGTGCAGTGAAATGCGCTGTGATTTTTCGATGCGTTGAACCAGATAGTCCGACATTGTCTCCTTCAAACCCTGCCCCCGAACCAGAATGTGCAGATGTTTGACCCATTGCGACAGGAACATCGCCGCCTGACCGGCCGAATTGCCGCCGCCGACAACAATGACCTCCTGTTCCCGGCACAACTGCGCTTCCATTGCCGTGGCCGCGTAATGAATGCCCTGCCCTTCAAACCGCTCGTAGTTCAACAGGTCCGGCTTGCGGTAACGGGCTCCGGTGGCAACGACCATTGCCCGCGCGGAGACGGTTTGTCCGTCGTCGAGCAGGACGCGGTAAGGTGACCTATCGCAATCGACGGAGACAGCCATGCGGGAAATGGCCAGGCGCGCGCCGAACTTCTGGGCCTGAACCTGCGCGCGGCCTGCCAGAGCCTGCCCGGATATACCAGTCGGGAAACCGAGATAATTCTCTATCTTCGAGCTTGTTCCTGCTTGCCCGCCTGGAGCCACCCCTTCGATCACGATCGTTTTCAATCCTTCCGATGCGGCGTAGACTGCCGAGGCGAGGCCGGCCGGTCCGGCACCGACAACCATGACGTCGTAGACCTCGGCCGGATCAATGATTTCTGTCAGCCCCAGCACATCCGCCAGTTGGCCGGTTGTCGGATTCTGCAAGACCGCTTTCCCTGGCGGAACGATAACAGGTAGCGACAACGCACAGATTTTCAACGCAGTGACCATTTCCTTCGCCTCGGGATCGACGTCGGAATCGACCAACCGGTGGGGATAACCGTTACGCGTCAGAAAGCGCTGCAATCTCAGTGTGTCAGCAGCGTGGCTCGGCCCAATCAGCACAACGCCTGCCTGACCGTGTTTGATAAAGCCGACGCGGCGCAAAATAAGTGCGCGGGTGATGATTTCACCGATATCCGGCTCCGCCGACATCATCCGCAGGAACGAATCCCGCTCAACGCGGATAAGATGCGAATCCTCAGCCGCCCTCGCCGTCACCAAATTCTCCCGACTATTGAACAGGTCGAGTTCTCCGGTGAATTCCCGCTTTCCCTGCAGAGCCAGGACCCGGCTAGAGCCATCGCCGCTGAGATCAAGTATCTCAATGGAGCCAGACTTTATCAGAAAGAAATCCGTCTGGCGTTCGCCGCGGCTGAACAGAACCGTACCCTTGGTGACTAAGGTCTCGGATCCGAACGCAGAAACGCGCTCCATCATGCCCTTGTCGAGCTGCGGAAAAGTTTGTGTCCGGCGGGCGTAGGGATCGCTCGCATCAGTTGAGACGTTATCGCTCAATTCCACCTGGTTCATTCCGGCGCACTCTCACTCGTGATCCGATTCTGACATTTGCATCCCCTTGATACAAGCCATACAGGCAAATGTCAGATCAGGTGAACCTCAACGCCGCATATATGCGACGAGATCGGCTGAGACGCGATTTGCTATTTGCCGGGAACGCGCTGCCAACATGCGGAACCGACGCGTTCCCTTTTCTTCGTGGCGGAACTTTGCAACGGTTCCACGATCTTGCGGTCACCCTCGACAGTGTCGCCAAGCAGACATCCTTACCTCTCTTCGAAGAAACGCTCTACATCGTTGGCCCGTCGGGGCAGTTCACGCCCGATGCGGAAGTGACAGTGGAACGTGCCCTCGGCCTGCCGCTGATCCCGCCCGCGCGTCGCCACGGAATCCGCATACTGCTTGAACGGCAGGCTCTGATGTCCGGACGAGAACTTAACATCGTGCGCGAAATCGAAGGTGTGGCGAGCACGAAGGCGGCAATTCGCGCGGGTCTCGGACTGACGATCCTCGGGCACGGTGCGGTCCATCCCGAGCAAGAAAACGGAACTCTGTCCGCCATGGCTCTCACACGCCCCGGTCTCACCCGCTGCCTCGTTCTTGACATGCCGGCCGACCATCCGCCGACGCGGGCCGTCATCGAGGTGCAAAAAATTCTGCTTGCTGTTGCCACAAAACTCGGCGCCGACGGCCACTGGAGTTGCCTCTTACCAGCGCTGTCCGCGACCCGGTAGGTGTTCTGCCGCAGACATCTGAAACAATATTGGATCTGCGCGTTCAGTTCCTTCAGATCTATTTTTGTGCTTCCGTGGCCATTCGAATAGCTAGGCCGGCCAAAACAGTTCCCATAAGATGGCGCTGAACCGTCATCCAAAATGGACGATTGGCAAGAAATGCTGCGATCGAACCAGCCGTAACCGCGATCATGGCATTGACAGTCAAGCTTATGGCAATTTGCGTAAAACCGAAGCTGATTGACTGCAAGAACACGCTTCCAAGCTCCGGCTTTACGAACTGTGGTAAGAGAGACAGATACAGAACCGCCGCCTTGGGATTGAGGAGATTGGTTACAAAACCCATGACAAACAGTTTCTGTGGTGTGTCCTTTGGCAGTTCTCGGACAACGAATGCCGAGCGTCCACCCGGCTTGAGGGCGTTCCAGGCAAGCCAACCGAGATAAATTGCTCCGCCAAATTTCAAAACCTCGTAGGCAAACGGCACCGCAAATACGAGTGCCGTAATGCCAAGAGCAGCGGAAAGCATGTAAAAAACAAATCCCAGCGCCACACCCCCAAGGGAAATCAGTCCCGCTTTCGGGCCCTGGCAGATTGATCGGGATATGAGGTAAATCATATTGGGGCCAGGGGTACAAACCATACCAAAGGCAATTAATCCGAATGCAAGCAGGCTCGTTACTTCAGGCATTTGTCACCTTTTGAGAGTGTACGCTGCTACCCGTGTTTTGAGAGTGCTCACTACCGCTGCGGCCGCATACGCTGCAAGCATCCAATTGTCTGCATGACAAGTTTACGCGCTGGAGATAGGGCAAGGGCTATGGGTAAACCTTGCCTTGTGAATAGTGACTGGAAAGGCGGTTGTTTAGAGCAACCACCCCACTTGCCTGCCGGACGTTCAGCATATATATTAGACAAATGCCTGATAATTCGTCCCGACCATCTTCACCGCCACATATCCCGATGGATGCGCTAAGCGAAGTCCTGCAGGACTTTCGTTTGAGCGGCGTCAATTATGGCCGCTGCGAGCTCCGGCATCCATGGAGCATCGCCTTTCCGCAACAACCGCTGCTTCGTTTTCACTTTGTCAGCCAGGGCCCGTGTTGGATCCACACCGAAGTGCAGGGCTGGCAGGAGTTGCGCGATGGCGACCTGGTGCTGCTGCCGCAAGGCATCGCCCATCGGCTGGCCAGCGCGCCGGATGTTGTGGGCGATTCGCTCAAGGGTTGCCACGTGACCAAGCTGGGAAGCAACGTCAGCGAAGTGGTGCGGGAGGGAACGGGGGCAACCAGTACCCTTTTCTGCGGCTCGATGGCGCTGGGTGCCTGTGCGCTCAACCCCTTGATCACTTTGATGCCGCCGATCATCAAGGGCTGCGACGTGGCCGGCAACGACCCGATCGTCGGTCCCTTGCTCGCGGCAATGACGGTCGAGGCCGCGCAACCGCAGATGGGCAGCGCCACCATCCTGTCGCGGATGGCGGACCTGCTGACCGCCCGGCTCATCCGCTGCTGGGTCAATTGCACCGGAGCCCCGACCACCGGCTGGCTCGCCGCCATCCGCGACCCCCATATCGGCCGCGTCCTGGCGGCCATGCACCGAGACCCCGGCCATAACTGGACCCTCGAAAGCCTCGCCGCCCTTGCAGGGCAATCGCGTTCGATTTTCGCCGAGCGTTTCAGCGCTGTTTTGGGAGAAGGCGCGGCGCGCTATCTCGCCCGTCTTCGTATGCAACTTGCCCGCGAATTGTTGGGGCAAAACGGCATGTCGGTTGCCGAGGTCGCCACTCGTTTGGGCTATGAGTCCGAAGCATCGTTCGCGCGCGCGTTCAAGCGTATCACCAGCGTCTCGCCCGGCGTTGTGCGCCGCACCATTTCCGGACGAACGGACATGCATTTCGGATTTTAGGATACATATCATCCGAGCGGACTCGTTTATGAAGATCTCCAAACCTTGGAGATACTTCAATGACAGACACAACATTACAACTTGAAGGCACCGCGATAGATCTTGATGCCGCTCCGCCAGTCGCGTGGAGCCCGGCCACCTGGTTCGCGGTTCTTTCAATGGCGGCTGCCAGCTTTGCGCTGGTGTCAGCCGAATTTCTGCCGGCAGGCCTGTTGACACCGATGGCGCGCGATCTCGGGATCAGCGAGGGAACGGCCGGGCAGGTCGTCACTGCCACCGCTTCCGTCGGCGCCGTCACGGCCATGTTGAGCAATGTTCTGATCGGCCGACTGAACCGCAAGACAGTGCTGGTTGGTCTCAGCGCCTTGGCGATCGGTTCCAATATTCTTGCGGCGGTAGCGACCGATTTCTGGCTATTGTTGCTGGGTCGGGCCGGGCTGGGCATCGCCCTCAGCGCTTTCTGGGCACTTTCCGTTGCCGTCGTAGCGCGGCTGGTTGGCGCCAACGCCACTGGCCGGGGCATGGCGATCGTTACCCTTGGCGTCTCGCTCGCCACCATTGCCGCACCGTCGATGGGTGCATTGATCAGCGATTGGCTGGGCTGGCGCAGCGCCATGGCTGTGACAGCGGGACTGGCCGCGGTTGCCATGGTGTTGCAATTTCTCAGCCTACCGACCCTGCCTGCCACCACGAGCAACAGTCTTGCCGACGTCTTTCGGCTGACACGGCGGCGTGGCATTCAACTCGGCATGCTGGCTATTCTTTTGCTCATGACCGGGCATTTTGCCGGCTCGGTCTATGTGCGCCCCTTCCTCGAACAGGTCACGCACCTTGGAACCGGACCGATTGCCCTGGCGCTGCTCGGGTTTGGTATCGCCGCCGTGATCGGCAACGTTGTTGGTGGCCGCATGGCCGACGCCAATATCCACACGGCTCTCATGGCTACCGCCGCCTTGATGGGGCTTGCAGCCCTGGCTTTGGTACTATGGGGTGTGCACATTGGCGTTGCCTTCGGTTTCGTCACCTTGTGGGGGCTCGCCTTCGGCATGGCGCCCGTGGTGCTGCCGACCAACCTGTCCCGTGCCGCGCCTGACGCTCTGGAAGCAGCAGGCAGCCTGATGGTCACCTCTTTCCAGGTCGCCATCACGATTGGCGCGGTTGTCGGCGGCTATGTGGTGGACACCTATGGCGCTACAGGCCCCTTGACCCTTACCGCCATCCTTGCTGCGTCGACGGTCGTTCTGGCGCTGCTACAGCCCCGCAGCTAATCTTTGTTGCTGGGCGTGGTTGATAAAGAAACCAGGAGTCATCACAGGGTTGCAGATGCGGCACTCACGCCGCATCTGCAGAGCGCGGCGTACGGCCTTGGCATTTTTTCGGATAGCATCGCGGGCCTATAGTGCCGGTTTAACCCGCGAGAAAACCGCCATCCGTGCAGAGGATATGGCCGACAACATAATCAGCCTCACTTGACAGCAGCCAGCAAACCGCCGCCGCAACTTCCTCGGGATGGCCCATGCGCCGCAGGGGCAGGCTGGCCGCGACCTGACGCATATCCGCAATACCGGACGCCAGCATCATATCTGTCACCACGCGCCCCGGAGCGACGCCATTGATCCGCACGCCCTGCGGTGCATATTCCATGGCAGCCGAACGCGTTATGGAAATGGCGGCCGCTTTCGATGCAGAATACAGCGACAGTCCAGGATTGGGATTGCGTAGTCCGCTGACGCTTGTGTTGTTGACAATCGTCCCGCCACCAGAGGCCAGAAGCGCCGGTATTTGATGGCGCATACAATGAAATATAGCCCGCACATTGGTGTCAAATACCTGACTATAGACAGCATCCGTCTGGTCAGCCAAGGAAGCTCGCTTCTCCTGAAACCCGGCATTGTTGAAAACCGCGTCAAGTCTCCCGAAGCGTTGCAGAAGCGTTCCGACCAGTTGCTCGACCTCCGCTTCACAGGCAACATCTGCCGTAACAAAGAGTGCCTCAGCGCCGATGGTCTCAAGTTCGGTGGCAACGTTTTGCCCGATAGCCTGCCTGCGACCCGCAATGACGACCGCCGATGCACCCTCGCGAGCCATTCGAAGCGCAGCAGCGCGGCCGATGCCAGTTGCACCTCCCGTGACCAGACATACTTTGCCTGCCAGCTTGCCGCCCGGCTTCCATTGTGGAACGGGTCCTGCCAGAATTACCGGATCGACATCATTCAACGCCATACTCCTTGTCTCCAGATTTATTTTCTGTTCGGCTGGCCTGCAGGGCGCAGGCATAGGAATCCAAGCTTTCCGGCAAATTACGACCTGCCTCGACGCCCATCCTCGTCAGCGCTTCCATCACCTGATGCCGTGCAAACGCATCGACCCGCTGCAGCGTCGATACCCCTTGCGGGGTGAGCGACAAAGGCTTTACACGCGCATCGTCATTGCTGATTTCCTCTGCTAATTCACCGGCTTTGACCAGCTTGCGCACCATTCTGCTCACCGTGGATTTTTCCAGGATGAGGACAGCACTGAGATCGGAAGCCGTCATGGACCCGCGTGCGCCGATTTCAACCAACGCATGTACCGCAGAAGGCGGCAGATCAGTTGCCGCCAGTGTTGGCCGCAGGAAGCCAAGCTCCCGTACAAGTCGGCGAGAGGCATCGCGAATCCGGGCAATATGAGATTCATCGTTGCTAGCAGCCATACTGCGTCGCCCTTAATAGTTGTGTGATACAACTATATGGGAATTCTGTATCGCTGAAAAGGGGCCACATAATAGAAACTTAGGATGAGCGCCTAAAAAGAGCCGACCTGTTGTCACCTGTTTCAAACAGCGGGCAATTCGGCCAACCAAATGTGTAATCACACACTGCAAGCCATGGAGCAACGGGAAGCAATCGGTGGCCAGACGTCTGAAACGGTCAGCACGAGCCCTTCAAACAACGGGACATCACCCTGTCAGAACTTGAACGAAATATCGGCCTTGAACGCATTGTCCTGCGCCTTGCTGGCAAACTGACCGGAATAAGAAATGCCAATCGTTGCCTGTGGTGAAAGCTTGAAATCGAGACCCGCTTCAAGCACCAGCGCGTCTTTGGCAATGGCGACGCCGGAAATATCAAAGGCAGCGCTACCGGTAAACGCAAGATTCGAATGGGGTACGGTGTCACCGAACGCATGACGCCAACCCAGCATGCCACGCGCAGCCGTTGTTACATTGCCCAACATGAAGTCCGAAGAGGCCCTGACGCCCAGCGTCGTGAATGTGTCATCCGTATCCGTCTTGCTGCCGATAAGAGCCGCTGCTCCGCCGGTTTCAGCAAAGGCGTCGTGCTTGAAATTGACATAGGCCAGATTGACGAAAGGCTCAAAGGCAACACGATTGGTATCAATTCGATAACCGAGCTCGCCGAATACCTGTGCTGTGTGCGCATTGAATTTGGCAGATGTATCGTCTGAGAAACCGGGGAAAACGACAGACCGGTGGATATTGATATCGTGCCACGTATAGCTCGCACCTGCCCTAAAACCAAGATTACCCCATTGCGAGCCGCCATATACGCCGAGGTGATAATTGTCGCTGTCACCTGAAGAATTTCGATCATCCACTTTAAAGGAGGTGTGACTATACCCAGCAAGCAGACCAAGGCGCCAGTTGTCAGCGATTTGGGTATCTGCTCCGATCAGAAAGCCACCGGTCGTGCTCTCAAGACTCGCGGCGTGTCCGTTGCTTTCGCCTGAACCCCAATTGCCGAACCCTGTGCCCCATACGCTAAATTGATCCGTCACCGAGGGTGCAAGTTTGGATCCGTCATCCCCATAGGCCATAATCGGGACCGCTACCGCTGCGACACCGCTAAAAGAACCACGGATTCTGTTGATTGCCGCATCTCGGATGAAGCGACTATCTTCCAAAAGAACGGTTATTGCAGAGGCATAAATTTCGCCGGACAGCGCATCAAAGGCTTTCCGTGCAGATGCTGCATCCAAGATGAGAAGTGTGTTGTACAGCGCAAGTGCATTGCCGCTTTGCGGCAGAGTGTTAAGAGCGCCAGCAGTTGCTATTTGATGCGGAGTGGTGGCCGCTATGGGGAACGGACCTCCGCCCGTCGTTGAGGATTGCTTGACCGCTATTGTGAGATCGACAGCTTTTGCAGTGTTCGCGAGCGTTGCATCCAGAAAGACGGAATTGGTCAAGACATTTGAATCGAATGTACCGCCAACGCCGCCTTGCGCGGTGAGAATCCTATAGGTCTGGCCTGTGTGATAGTTCGTTGCAGGATCAAGCGCGTGAACCGAAACCGTTCCGCCCTGCAGCGTTGCAATCCCTGTTGCCGCGATGAGATCCGAAGTACCGGCTGAGGTGATCTCCACGTTGTAGACCGAACCGCTGGCAAGGGTTACATCTCCAGCAATGTTGAGTGCACCGACCGAATTGCCAGGCGCAATCACAGCACCTGAGGCAATTGTTGTGGTTCCGACGGTTCCTGTGCCTGAAAGCGTAGCGCTATTGAGCACCTGAACGGTTCCGATCAGAGCACCGTTGACAGAAAGAACACCTGTCTGAACGGTTGTCCCACCGGTATAAGTATTGTTTCCGGACAGGGTGAGTTTGCCTGTGCCCGTCTTTACCAGAGATGCTCCGGTACCGCCGCCGGTACCCCCATCCTGAATAATGCCGGAGACCTCCGTCGATAGATTATTCGCGCCGACTGTTAGTGCAGTCCCGCCAAGGAAGAATCGGCCGCTACCTTCAAGAGAACCCGCCGTGTTTGTGGCAGGACCATTGGAAAAATCGACGAGCCCGGTACTGTTGGCAATCAACCGCGCATTGCCACCGGTGCTGTTCGTAAAGAAAACGGTTTGGCCGCCTGCGTTGGAAGTAATTGTTGCGTTGCCAGCCGATCCGCTGTCATCAAAGAGCGTTCGACCACCGCTGTTGTTGGTAATGACAGCGCTTCCAGCTGAGCTGGTACCGCGAATAAGTGTCAGACCGGTATTGTTGTTTGTGATCGTGGCATTGCCGGCAGTACTGGCGTCGAAGAATGTCACTCGTCCATTGTTGGCGTTGATCAGAGACGCGCTACCGGCGGTGCTGCTGTCATCGAATTCCGTATTGCCTCCGTTGTTGGAAATATTGGCAGTGCCTGCAGTACTTGAATTGATGAAAGCGGTTGTACCACCAAGGGTGTTCGTTATGACCGCATTGTCTGCTGAGCTGGTGTCACCGAATAACAATGCACCGCCATTGTTGGTTATGATGGCATGCCCTGCGATGCTGTTGCTGAAGAAATCCGTGCGGCCATCGACATTGTTGAAAATGGAGGCACTGGCTGCCGTGCTCATACCGAAGAAGAGGGTCTGTCCCCCATCGCCATTTGTAATGGTCGCGCTGCCTGCATTGCTGGCGCCGGAAAATAGTGTGAGCCCGCCAAGGTTGGCAATATTTGCATTCTCGGCAGTACTGTCATTTGTGAAGTCCGTTTCGCCGCCAGTAAGGTTTGCAATGGTAGCTGTGCCGCCTTGGCTTGTGTCCTGAAACGTTGTGAGATCGCCAGAATTGTTGACTATTGCGGTATTGCCGGCAGAACTGTTGCCCGAATACGTCGTATTGCCGGCGAAGGCTGTTCCAGCAAGCAGTGCCATTGTAAGCGCTGTCGATGCACTTGTAGCTTTATACAGGGCCATGGCAGTCATTTCCCTCTCGATTTACACCGAGCGCAACTGGGCGAGTACGGGGTTATTTCACGATGTCCTGCCCCTCCGCCCGAATGTGCGGGCAACCTCACCTAGACCCTCGATCACATACTGAGAGCGGACGACTTCCAAGATACCAAACCGCGATCCGCCCCAGCGCGCCCAACCGGACGCGCATTCAGTACAACCGATCCATGCTCTTCACGTGTAGATGGATGATAGACTTAGTTGGCGGAATTCACGGACGCCCAGTTTCAAACTGCTACCTAGAATGGCTAATGACCGCCATCCCAATGGCGGGCCATTGCAGGAAGCTGGCACATTGCCTGGAAGACAAATGCGCCCAATGACTGAGATGGGCCATTCAAGCCATGTAGCTGGCTGCGTTGCCCGCATTACTAACTATAGCTCGCTCGCTTCGGCATTATCAGCCTCGGCTGCGCCATGCCTGGGTCCGGACGAGCACAGCACGAGACAATCCTGCGTGAACAAGACGTGCCAGCACATTGGTGTAAAAAATCATCATGCCCATGGCTGCCGCTGGTGCGATATCACCGGCGTCATCCATGTTGAGCACCGCAACGGAGGCCAGCGCCGTATCGGCGGAATAGATGAAAACCACAGCTGAAACGGTGGTCATCGCATTGACGAAGAGATAGATCGAAATGTCGAGAATAGCCGGCAGACAAACTGGAACGGTCACCCGGGCGAACAGCTTGTAGAAAGGCTGTTTCAACGAAGCGGCGACAGATTCAAACTCCTGATCGATCTGCTTGAGAGCCGTGAGAGCCGTCAGATGCCCCACCGTGTAGAAGTGGGTAATGGTGCAAACAACCAGAATAGTCATTGTGCCATAGATCGAATGCAGTGGGTTGGCAGGATTGTTGAAGAAGAAAATATAGGCAAGTCCCAGCACCAGACCCGGAACAGCCATGGGCAGCATTGCCAGGAAATGGAAAATGGCGCGGCCTTTCCAGAACCCTTCCGTCTTTTCCACCATATAGGCGCCGGTGAAAACGATAATGGTTCCGAATATCGCTGTCAGCCCAGCTAACTGAATGGAGTTCTTATAGGAGCCCCAGCCACCGCCATCCATATGGTTAAAGGCAAAATTCTTCAGGCTGAGACTGAGATCGTAAGGCCAGAACTTGACCAGTGCCGCCAGTTGGCAGACCAGCAATATTCCGATGATGAAGGCAGCCACCAATGCACACCAGACGAGGCAAAGGCGGTCGAACCGCCGGTTCGGCTTCGGCTCATAGGGAACGGATCGTGCCGAAAGCAGCGCGACCTGCTTCTTCTGCACCAGACGATCGACAACAAACGCGGCAAGTGCCGGCACAAGCAGGATCACCGAGACAACAGCGCCCATTTCAAAATTCTGCTGGCCGATGACCTGCTTGTAAATATCGACCGCCAGGACATTGTACTGGCCACCGATCACCTTCGGCAGGCCAAAATCCGTGATTGCCAGCGTGAACACAACGAAAGCCGCTGAGATGAGCCCATAACGTGCTCCCGGTATCGTGACGGTCCAGAAGGTACGCCAGCGGCTGGCACGCAATGACGCCGCAGCCTCGTAATGGCGCTGGTCGGAAATGGCGAGCGCCGTTGAAATAATGATCAGCGCGTGCGGAAACGTGAAGAAAACGGAACCAACAACGATGCCCAGCGGTCCATAGATGGATGCACCGAACAGCACATCCCGGATCATACCCTGATTGCCGAAGAGATAGATCAAGGCAATGCCGGGCAAAAGCGAAGGCACAAGGATTGGCGCCATTGCGATCATACGGAACACACCCTTGTATCGCATGCAACTGCGGTTCATCGCATAGGCAAAGCCAAAGGCGATACCGACTGTCAAAACAGTGCTGATAACAGCTATGAACAATGAATTCTGGATGGACCGGAACAGCGTCGGTGTGGAAAAATAGCTGACATAATTATCGAAACCGGTGGACCGTGACGATCTCAGCGCAACACGGCGAAAGGTGTTGGAATCCACCTCCTGCCATTGAGTGCCCCGATGCAGGTCTGAGCCGATCAGATAGGTCGTATCATCCGTGGTGCCGCGTAGTCGGTATTTTACCGGGCTGCGGAAGCTGAAGTCTGGAAAGAAGCTGGTCGCGGCGAGCCTGCCATCGGCGTTCGTTGCAAGCTTATCTGGCGAGAGAACCGAAAGCCTGTCGTTCAGCACAGCTGCGGTGGTGGCTTGACTGAAATTACCGGCCGCATCGCTCACCTGAAACTCGTACCGGGTCAGGTCAAAACTATAGGTGGAGAACGATTTCGATAGCATTACATAAAGCGGCGCAGCCAGTGCAACGATCAGATATAGCGAAATAACGATCATCAAGCCGCGTTTGACCAGATCATCTGCGTCCAACTGAAGTCTTGGTGTCTTGTGAGGAAGCGGCATGAGCAAATCAGTGACTGCTGCCATGGTGGCCTCCGTTCGGAAACACCAGAAGACGGTCGGCAGGCAGCTCCACCGTCAAAGCCCCACCTTCAGCAAGGCCAAGACGCCGGGCAGCATTGATCGAGAAGTCCGCGATGAGAACCTCGTCACCAAGCCTTTCACCGCGCAAACGGGTCCGCCAGAAGGAACCGAGAAACTCCATCTTGCCAATGATGACGTCGATGAGATTCGCCGTGTCGCCCGATTTGGATCCTGGCTCGTATGGAATGACATCTTCCGGGCGTATCGCCACAATAACGGGTTCATTCACACCGAAAGCGTGCTGACGACAATTCAGGTGACCGTTGCCGAAAGCTACATCATGCCTGTCTGTTGCCCGTGCCTGCAACTTGTTGGTCTCGCCAATAAAATCGGCAACGAACAAAGTGCGAGGATGCCGATAAACTTCGGTTGGCGTGCCAACCTGTTCGATGATGCCATGGTTCATGACAACGATGCGATCCGCCATCGATAGCGCTTCTTCCTGGTCATGCGTGACCATGATGGTTGTGACGCCAAGCTTGCGCTGCAATTCCTTGATCTCGTGGCGCAAATGCACGCGTACCTTCGCGTCCAGCGCCGAGAGTGGTTCGTCAAGCAGCAATAGGCCGGGGGAAATGGCTATAGCCCGGGCGAGAGCGATGCGCTGTTGCTGACCGCCGGACAACTGCGCCGGATATTTACTGGCTTGATCCTGAAGGCCGACCAAGAGGAGCAGTTCTTTTACCCGGTCTTCGATTTCGCGCCGCGACCGCTTGGCATTCTCAAGCCCGAAGGCAATATTCTTGGCAATGGTCAGATTGGGAAACAGGGCATAGGATTGAAACACAATGCCGTAATCCCGTTTTGACGGAGGCAGCGTGGAGATATCCTTGCCGCCCTGCTGAATAGTTCCCCGGCTTTGCAAATCGAGTCCGGCAATTGCCCGCAAAAGCGTGGTTTTCCCGCAGCCGGACGGTCCAAGGAAACAAACGAACTCACCTTCCTTGATATCAAGCGAGACGTCTTTCAACGCATGAAATTCGCCAAATGCTTTCCACAAATTCGAGATTTGTAAATACGCCGGGTCACTGGATGGTGTCATTGGGCGCACCTCCGTGGGCGTTGCCGCAGAGCGAGCAAGAGTTTCATGTCTCATGGGGGCACCTCGCAAGGATTGATAAAGGGTGCCGCCTGAGCGGCACCCGGTTCAAATGCTGAAGGCCCTCAGCTTTTCGGTTCCGATTTGGAATCGTAGCGTGTGTTCCACTCCTTGAGGATCGCGTTGCGGTTGGTCGCAGCCCACTCAAAGTCATTCTTGATCATCTTCGAGGCGACATCCGTCGGCAGGTTCTCGACAGGCTTGGCAATACCCGGCATTGCCAATACGGCATAGCCGACATTGTACATCTCATTGGCCTTCTTGCTGATCGACCAGTCCATCAGCACCTTGGCTGCCTCTAGCTTGGGTGTACCGGCAATAATAGCACCAGCTTCCGCTTCCCAGCCCGAGCCTTCTTCCGGGAAGATGATATCGATGGGGGCTCCGGCAGACTTTGCCTTGGCACCGGGAAATTCAAAGGAGACACCAATGACAGTCTCTCCAGCGCCAGCCATCTTGCACGGCTTCGAACCGGAATGGGTGTAGCTCGAAATATTCTTGTGCAGCCCGTCCATAAAGGACCAGGCATCCTTTTCACCGAACATCTGCAGCCAAGCCGAAACATCAAGGAAGCCTGTACCAGAAGAGGCCGGATTTGGCATCACGACATGGTCTTTGTACTCGGGCTTGGTCAGATCTTTCCAGCTTTTTGGCGGTGTCAGACCGAGCTTCTTACCTTCAACCGTGTTATAGCAGATCGCCGCCACATAGGCATCCATCCCCACCCAGCTTGGCGGTGTGGAATTATCGACGAATTTTGGATCAAGCTTTTCGACACCGGCGGGGGCATAAGGCTCCAGCATGCCTTCGCTCTTCAGCATCAGCAGTGAAGATGCCGCGACACCCCAGACCACGTCAGCTTGCGGATTGTTCTTTTCGGCAAGAAGTTTGGCCGTCATGACACCCGTGGAATCGCGCACCCAGTTGATCTTGATATCCGGATGATCGGCATTGAACGTGTCGGCATAGCGCTGCAGATCAACCGCCTCGAAGGCGGTGTAAACGGTCAATTGAGTCTCGGCATAGGCTGCCGATGACAGAAGCGTAAGGGCAAAGGCGGCAAGCGCCACAGATTTGTGCGTGTTCATGACTTGGTTCCCACTTTTTAAAGGTCGGCTTATGCGCTTTTTTGCTTGGGAAAGGTTCGCCGCCGTCAACCGAGAAATGTCTCATCTTGCCAGAACGCGCCCAGTCCATACGTTGATAGTGAGGAACACCCTTTGATAAGTAAAATCTATTTATCTGATATTATTATTGAAAAAATCGATGATGCGACTGACAATGGAAGCAAAGAAAATCCAGCATTTACAAATGAAAAGAGAGCGCATTGCGCCCTCTTTTCGCGTCAAAAACAATGGTTCATTCAGGCCCAGGGCAATGAATAGGTCTTGATATTCGTGTAACTCTTCATGGCCTCGGAAACGCCTTCCTTATAGCCATTCCCGGAATCCTTGATGCCACCGAAGGGAGACATTTCAATCCGATAGCCCGGGACTTCCCAGATATTGACTGTGCCGACCTGAAGACCCGCAATGTATTTCTGCATGCGGCGGAAATCATTGGTGCATACGCCCGACGATAGGCCAAAGGCCGTGGAATTGGACAGCGCTATCAAAGCATCGTCGTCATCCGGAGCGCGGATAATCGGGATGATTGGACCGAAGGTTTCCTCCATGACAAGTTCGGAAGCATGAGGCACATGATCGACAACAATCGGCGGCAGCAAGGCACCTTGCCGGCCGGGATTGTAGAGGATATCGGCACCCTGCTCGGCCGCCACGTGCACGCGATCTTCAAAGAGGGCTGCGGCTCTTTCATGAACCACGGTTCCAAGATCCGTCGAACGATCCATCGGATCACCGAAGCGCAGTTTCTTCGCCCGTTCCAGCACCAGCGGCACGAACCGGTCAGCAACCTTCTCCTGACACAGGATGCGCTTGACCGCAGTGCACCGTTGGCCGGAGTTCTTGGTCGCGCCGGCAACTGCAAGATCAGCGGCTTTGGCAAGATCATCATCACTCAGATCATTGAGGATGATGAGCGGATCGTTGCCTCCAAGTTCCAGTACGGCGCGCTTATAGCCCGCTGTAGTGGCAATCATCTTGCCGACAGGAACGCCGCCGGTGAAGGTGATGAGCTCAATGTTCGGATTGGTGATCATCTCCAGGCCGATATCCGCCGGCCACCCGGTGACAACGGACAGCATTTCCGGTGGCAAACCGGCTTCGTAGAGAATATCGGCCAGCACGAGGGCGGTCATCGGCGTCAGTTCCGTTGGCTTGCAGACAACGCAATTGTTGGTGGCGATAGCCGGAGCAATCTTGTGCGATACCATGTTGAGCGGATGATTGAAGGGCGTGATCGCCGAGATTGCCTTCAACGGCTCACGCATGGTGAAGATTTTCCGCGCCTTGCCGTGCGGGGTCAGATCACAG
This sequence comes from Phyllobacterium sp. NPDC097923, assembly GCF_044760925.1. Classification (NCBI taxonomy): domain Bacteria; kingdom Pseudomonadati; phylum Pseudomonadota; class Alphaproteobacteria; order Hyphomicrobiales; family Phyllobacteriaceae; genus Phyllobacterium; species Phyllobacterium sp. NPDC097923. The sequence goes on from NZ_JBIWBL010000004.1 coordinate 302,162, forward strand.
GAAAAAATCTGACCATCATCCTGAATGCACATCTGCGCCGACAGAGTAAATACATCATAAGCCCGGCCCACCTCGTAGAGTGAATCGGCTTTGGAGATACCCAGCTCCAGTGTGATCAGATTGGCGATCTCTTCCCTGCGGCTGGCAAGCGCTTCGGCGGTGCGAAACAATATCTGCTGACGTTCATAACGCGTCAGCTTCGGCGTGTAATTCGCAGCGATCTGGAAAGCTTGCCGCGCATGCTCCGTGCGGCCAGCTGGAACGGTACCCACCACTGCACCGGTATAGGGGTAGTGGACCTCAATCACACCGTCTGCGTCGACCTTCCGCCCTGCAATGCGCATCGGCTCGTGCCGTACTTTAAACTCTGCTTCCACCTTGACCATGATCCTGTTTCCCCGCGGCTATGCCAAGGCCGCGGCCATGGCGGCATAATGGAAGGCGTCGAAATTGCGCAGTTCCGGAGCACTAGGCAGATCAGGCAATTTGCGGTTGACGATGAAGGGCACTACCTGCTCGGTCAGACCACCATGCGAACGCAATGGCTCGTTCAATGCCGCAAGGTCATGACGGTGTTCGCTGGTGCCGAGCGTCTTGTTTTCCGTGGAAAGAAAGACAATGTCACCAATCCGGTCATTGGGCAGTTCGAAACGCTCGCATGCTGCAGCATTGTCGAGTACCACATCAATGCCTTCAATCTTCGCCAAACGCGCCATGATATCGGCTTGATCGGCTCCGTCCGGCAGATACGCGGTGGCGAACGAACCCAGTGCGCCGTGATGCACGACATAGGGGTCGGTGATCGGCAGAATGACGCGAGCCGCATCCTTGCCCAGCCAATCGTCGAGCAGATCCTGAACGTAGATAACGTCCGGCGATCCGTCCGCCTTATGCTTGGGCTTCATGCCATGGTCAGCCGTAACGACAATCGCCGCACCCAAGGCGTCAAGTTCAGCCAGGTATTTGTCGAACATCTCGTAGAATGCATTGGCTTCGGGAACACCCGGCGCATACTTATGCTGTACGTAGTCCGTGGTGGTCAGGTACATCACATCAGGTTTGAAGGTCTTCAGCAGCTTGACACCGGCCGCAAACACAAACTCCGACAATTCCGCCGAATAGACCTCCGGGACAGGTCTGCCCAGCCATGCCGACGCATTGTCGATACCGTGCTCTGCCTTGGTTGATTTGTCGGACTTTTCTGACGAGAAGCAGATTGCGCGATCCTCATCGAACGCCAGACCATGGCCGAGCAAGGCACGCAGCTTATCCTTCGCCGTGACGACAGCCACGCGTGCACCGGCATCGTAATAGGCTTTGAAGATGGTCGGCGCGCGCAGGAAGCGCGGATCGTTCATCATCACTTCCTTGCCCGTCTCGCGCTCATAGAGATAATTGCCGCAAATGCCGTGCACAGATGGCGGGCGCCCGGTGGCAATCGACATGTTGTTGGGGTTGGTAAAGCTCGGGATGACGCTATGGGCCATGCGAACAGTGCCCTTCTCCTTGATTTTGACCAGAGCCGGCATCAGCCCCGCTTTGATCGCCTCATCGAGATAAGCGGGCTCGCAACCGTCGAGGCAGATTGCGATGGCCGTCACGCGCGGCCAAGCATAATTGCGGCCGTTGACGCTGACATTGACGGGGGACATCTGGTTCATCGGAATAATCCTTGTTTGTGAAGCGGTTCAGGCGGCAAGTTTGGCGCGTTCGGCGATAGCAGCGGCAGGAGGCGCCGCCGTATCAACACCCATCTCGCGCAGGGATTCTCTGGCAGCCTTGACGACGCGGCGCATGACGTGTTCGTCCATGCGCCCGATGCAGCCAACACGGAAGCTGTCCACGACGGTCAATTTGCCGGGATAAATGATAAAGCCCTTGTCTTTCATCAGTTCGTAGAAGCGATCGAACGAAAAGTCCGGGTGGGCAGGATTGAAGAAGGTGACGATGATCGGCGAGAGCCAGCGGTCCTTGAGCAGGGTTTCAAAGCCGAGTTCGCGCATTCCTGCGACCATCACATCGCGGTTGTTTGCGTAGCGCGCACCGCGGCCGGCAACACCACCTTCCACTTCGTGCTGGCGCAGCGCTACCAGAAAGGCTGCAACCACGTGCGTCGGCGGCGTATAGCGCCATTGTCCGGTCTTGATCAGATGTGCCCACTGCGCATGTACATCGAGGCTCAGTGAATGGCTGCGTCCCTTGGCGGCTTCCAGTTCGCTCTTGCGGGCAATGATGAAGCCGAAGCCAGGTACACCTTCGATGCATTTGTTGGCAGAAGAGACCATGGCCTCATAGCGGATTTCGTTCACATCAAGCGAAATCGCACCGAATGCACTCATCGAGTCGATCAGCAGTTTGCGCCCCTTGGCGTAGACAGTCTCCGAAATCTCGTGCACCGGATTAAGGATGCCGGAGCTGGTCTCGCAGTGGACGATGATCACATGGGTAATGGCGGGATCGGCGTCGAGCGCAGCCGCAACCTCAATTCCGCGTGGGGGCATGTAGTCGCCCTTGTCGATCACGGTATGGGCCCGGCCAAGATAGTTCAGCGTTTGCGCAATACGTTGGCCATACGCTCCATTGACGAGAACAAGCGTTTTACTATCCCGCGGCAGAAAACTGCCCAGCATGGCCTCAACGGCGAATGTGCCGCTTCCCTGCATAGGAACACAGTCAAAGTCATCATTTTTGTCGCCGGTCAGCGCGAGAAGGCGGCGACGCATTTCTGCAGTCATGGCGCGAAAATCACCATCCCACGAACCCCAGTCACGCAGCATCGCCTGCTTGACAGTATAGGAGGTAGTGAGCGGGCCGGGTGTCAGAAGATATGGCTCGCCAAGCTCTGGCGTATCGAATGGGGTTACCGCTGTAGTCTGGTTTCCGGTCAACATTGTCATTCCTCCTGACTGACATGAAGTGCTCTTGTCCATCATCTCCCATGGATACGATATATATGTAAAATCGTTATTTTGTATCTATGTATAAATATAATCGATACACCGCGCATGAATTGAGATAACCCAGTACGGCATGGAAACTGGTCAGGCGGGTTGAGCCAGCCGGCTTTCCAGCAGATGGCCATTCTGGGTCAGGATCGGATACGCCGCCGAGGCAAATAGAGAATTGATCTCTTTGAACGCCCGTACTGCTTCCAGATGAATATCGCTGGTTTCGATGCTCTCCTGCGCACCGGATTGCAAGCGATGCAAATGCCGTTCGTGACTTTGGCGCTCGAGCTTGCGCATCCGCTCTTTTTCTATGACGAGTTGCCGCGCTGAAACCACATCGCCCGAAACCAGTACATTCATTGCCAGTTGCATATTGATGAGGACGCGCTCGTGAATTGCAGTCAATTCCGACCAGCCGGCCTTTGAAAAATGTAAATCCTTCTCATTTTTTTCCAGCGCAAGAACCAGAAGATTCTTGGCGATAATATCTCCGGCCCGTTCGAGGTTGATGCAGAAATCAATCAACTCGATGCCCCGCTGCGCTTCCAGCGCGGTCATGATTCCACGGTTGATTTCGGCGATATAGAGCTTGATGTCGGTGTGAGCGCGATTCACCTTGATGTACAATTTTTGTGCCTGTTCGATCTGTGCCTTTGTACCGGCGTCAAGGAGTTTCATCACCGGCTGCAACATGATCTCAACCACCTCGCCCATATGCAAAACCTCACGCGTTGCACTTGCCAAGGCCAAACCCGCAGTCCGAATGACTGTCCTGTCTAGCGCGCTTATGCGCTGCGAGGTCAGGTCATTCACATCGCTTTTCTGAGGCGCAATATCGGGAAGCATTAACAAAACAAGCCGTTCGACAAGCCCGGTCAATGGAAGACAGAAAACAAGCAAACCAAGATTGAATGCCAGATGAAAATTAACGAGCTGGCGCGCCTGGTTCGTCCCAAGCAGATCAAGGGGGACAGCCATCATATGCAGTATTATCAGCACAATCACAGCGGCGATGCTGCGAAATATGAGATTGCCAAGGGGCAATCTCCGGGCTTCCAAGCCCTGACCGCGTGTTAGCCAAAACCCGATCAAACCTCCACCAAGGTTGGCGCCCAGTATAAAGACGAATCCTACCTCCGTGGGCAAAAGACCCTGCATCGCAAATGTAACAAACAAGAGGATTGCCGCAACGCTGGAATGGATCAGCCAGGTGAAAAGCGCTGCCACGAAAAATGCTGTCAGATAATCCTCCTTGAGATAGCCTATCGCTACTGGCAAAAATTCGCTGTGCCGCAAGGGCGCAGTTGCCTCAGCAATCATATGCAACGACAAAAGAATGAATGCTATTCCAAGCAGAATGCGCCCTATTTGAATAATCAACCGCGACTCAAACTTGAGAAAGAGGGTTCCACCGGCCAGCAACAAGACTGGAATCATCCAGCTGAGATCAAAGGACAGTATCTGTACCACCATTGCCGAACCAAGATCGGCTCCGAGCAGGACCGCAAGTCCCATCGAGACCACCAGAACGCCGCTGGCGGCAAAGCCGGACGCAAGAACGGCGACCGCTGTTGAACTTTGCAGCACCACCGCAAGCGCTGCGCCCGCTGCGGCGGCCTTGACCTTACTGTTCCTTGTGCCACGCAGTGCTTCACGCAAACTGGATTCAAAAGCGCGCTCAACGCCGGTTCGAACCATACGGACAGCCCACAGCAGCAGCATCGTTGCACCGGAAAGATGAAGAAGGACTAGTGAAAACTGCATAACAACGGCTCCCTCCGGAACCGTGCAAGAGGCGACTGATCCCATTACAGACTCAATTGAGCCTGCACATAAATCAAATCGTTAGTTTCGATATTTATATTAACAAAACTTATGATAAGTTCGCGCTGAACTGCTTGGGAGATATTATGCGCTACGTTCAGCTTCGTGCCTTTCACCATGTGGCAATCTACGGCGGGTTTTCCCGTGCAGCCGAGATGCTGTTCCTGACCCAGCCGGCGATTTCCGATCAGGTGCGCAAGCTCGAAGAAGAATATGACATCCTGCTGTTCAATCGGAACAAGAAGCAGGTGAGCCTGACGGAAGCCGGGCAACGGCTTCTGGAAATAACTCACCGCATGTTCGATACCGAGCAGCAGGCACTGGAACTTCTTTCAGAATCTCGCGCCCTGCGCGCAGGGACGTTGCGGATCGTCGCCGATGCGGCGCACCATCTCCTGCATATTCTCGGCACATTTCGCGAGAGATATCCAGGCATTCAGGTTTCCGTGCGCGCAGGAAATACCGAGACTGTGATCAGCAGCCTCTATAGCTATGAGGCCGATATTGGCGTGCTGGGTGAGATCCCTACCGGGCGTGATTTTGAAATACTCAAGCTCAATTCAACCCCCATCGTCGCCTTTGTCTCCACCGAACATCCGCTCGCCGCAGCAAAATCACTGACGCTGGAAGAGCTGACACATTTCCCGTTGGTCATGCGCGAGCGCGGCTCGAAAACCCGGCAAAAATTGCAGGAGCGCGCTGCCAGCATGGGCTTTGACCTCAAGCCAGCCATCGAGGCGGAAGGCCGCGAGGCCGTCCGTGAAATCGTTGCATCCGGCGCTGGCGTTGGCTTTGTGTCATCCGCCGAGTTTGGTAAGGATAATCGTCTTGTGCAGATTCCCATCGCCGGGCCGGACGTGCTGATGGACGAAGCACTCATCTGCCTGCGCGAGCGCAGCGCAGGCAAACTGGTGCGTGTCTTTCTCGACATCGCCAAGTCACTGGGACCGGCAGCCTAAGCGGCTGCCTGTACCGTCACGATATCGGCCTTCACCCGGTCAGACTTTGGATCATAGGGACTGCGCATATGCGCTGTCGCCGGGTAAAGTTCGCCCGCCAGATCGATCGAGAAGCTTCCGCTTTCGATGAACTCCTTGCTGACACCATCCGGATGTTCGATCAATCCAAGCGCCACTGAACGGCCAAGCGTATGGCCATAGGCGCCCGAGCGAACCTCGCCAACCGGTTTGCCATCGCGCAATATCAGCTCACCGCCCCAAAGCATCGGGACGCTATGATCTACCGTAAACTGCACAATGCGCCGGCGTAGCACGCCGCCTTCCCTTGCCTTGACCAGCGCGTCCTTCCCGATGAAGCCGCCAGGCTTGTGCAAGGCGACAGCAAAGCTAAGACCGGCTTCGAAAGGATTGATGTCAGGCGTTAGCTCGCGACTCCAGGCACGGAAGCCCTTCTCAAGGCGCAGTGCTTCAAGTGCATAGTAACCCACATCGATGAGCCCCAGTTCGCGCCCGGCTTCGTGCAATGTCTCGTAAACACCAACGGCAAATTCCGTTGGCACGATGAGTTCCCAGCCGAGTTCACCAACATAGGTCATACGGTTGGCGTAGGCTGTGGCATAGCCGATGTCGATTTCGCGGATCGTCGCGAAGGGAAAGCCCGCGTTCGACAAATCCGCTGATGTGACTTTACTGAGAACAGCGCGGGAGTTTGGGCCCATCAGCGCAAGAACGGAGTAAGAGGAGGTAACATCCGTGAGACAGGCATGCGAACCTTCCGGCGTATTCCTGCGGATCCAGTCAGCGTCGTGCACCGCCTGAGCCGAGCCCGTCACGATGAGGAATTTATCGGCAGCAAGCCGCATCACCGTCAAATCAGTTTCATAACCGCCGCGTTCGTTCAGCATGCCGGTATAGACCGAGCGGCCAATTTCTACATCGACGTCGGCGGCGCAAATGCGGTTGAGGACAACGCATGCGTCCCGTCCCTGTACCAACAGTTTTGCGAAAGACGTCTGGTCAAAAAGCGCCACTGTTTCGCGGGTCGCCTTCATTTCGCGCTTCACCGCCTCATGCCAGTTCTGACGACCAAAGGCATATTGTGTTTGCGGTTCTTCATCCGCCGCGGCGAACCAGTTTGCCCGTTCCCAGCCCATTTTAGAACCAAAGCACGCACCTTTGGCAGCAAGACGGTCATAAAGCGGCGAGCGGCGGAAGGGACGTGCTGTATCCAACTCCCGGTTCGGCCAGGGCATGGCGTAGTGCAGACCAAGCGTCTCCTTGACCCGGTCATGCAGCCATCGCGGATTGTTGTTGAACGAGGCAAAACGGCGAATATCGACCGGCCACAAATCCATGGTTGGGGCGCCATTGACGATCCATTCGGCCAGTGCCCTGCCCGCGCCGCCGGCACTGGCAATGCCCATCGAATTGAAACCTGCGCCAACAAAGAAATTCTTCAATTCCGGCGCTTCGCCAAGAATGAAGTTGTTATCGGGCGTAAAGCTCTCGGGGCCGTTGTAGAACTTGCGCACTTCCGCATGTTCCAGCTGCGGCACCCGGATCAGCGCATTCTGCATCAGTATTTCGAACTGATCCCAGTTGTCGGGCAGCAATGCGAATTCAAAGTTCTCCGGAATGCCACTCATTCCCCATGGCTTGGCCTCCGGCTCAAACCCGCCCATGACAAGACCGCCGACTTCTTCCTTGAAATAGATGAAACCATCGGGATCGCGCAGTACTGGAAGATCGGGATGAACGCCGTCGATCTTTCCGGTCACGATATACATGTGCTCAGCGGAATGCAGCGGAACAGACACACCGCACATCAGACCAACCTGCCGGGCCCATTGGCCCGCACAGTTCACCACGACGTCAGCAGCAATATTGCCTTGATCGGTCTCAACCCCACAGGCAACGCCGTTTTTGACGGTGATACCAGAGACCTTGACACGCTCGATGACACGCGCACCGCGATTGCGGGCTCCCTTGGCAAGCGACTGCGTCAGATCGGTGGGATTGGCCTTGCCGTCGCCAGGCAGCCAGACAGCGCCAACCAGATCGTCCGATGCCATGACAGGCCAGATATCCGCGGCTTCCCTTGGTGAAACGACATCCACGTCAACACCCTGAGCACGCGCCGAGGCGGCGGTACGCTTCAGGACAGTCATGCGGTCCTGCGTACGGGCAACGGCAAGTGAGCCGCAGTTCTTCCAGCCGGTTGCAAGCCCGGTTTCAGCCTCCAGTTCGCTGTAGAGTTTGGTCGAATATTTGATCAGGCCTGTCATGTTGGCATGGCTGCGAAGCTGCCCGACAAGGCCTGCTGCGTGCCACGTGGTGCCTCCACTGAGCTGGCCCTGCTCCAGGAGAACCACATCGGTCCAGCCAAGCTTGGTCAGGTGATAGGCGACAGAACAACCGATAATGCCCCCACCGATGATGACTACACGTGCCTGTGTTGGAAATGCTTTCGTCATGACGATCCACCCATCAAAAAGAGATGAATCATTCTACGCAGCAAAATGCAACATATCAACAATAAATATCACATAATGCAACATTCAGCGTAATGGAAACAGGAGTTCCACGCCCCTTTCAACCAGAACGTTCAATAAAACATCCTTGGGTTGCCGATCTGTAATGATCCCAGCCGCCTTCGCAGTATTTGAAATCTTCATCGGCGTCAGACGCCCAAACTTCGAGCTATCAAGAACGAAATATGCCTTGTGCGCCTTAGAAATCATTTGCGAGCGCAATAGCGAGCCGGCCGTTGTAAAATCGGTAATGTCTCCATCCGGCGATACGGCCCCTCCTCCCAGAAACGCGATATCGATCCGAAAACGCTCGACAGCCTGCAACACATCCAAACCGGCTGCAGCCTCCTCCCGCGGATCGATTTCACCGCCGAGAGTGTGAACCTTGATGTTTGGCTGATGGCACAAGAACAGAGCAATCGCGAGACTGGAAGTGCATATGGTCAAATTCAAACGCGAACCAGCCAGTGCATGGGCGACTGCAAAAGTCGTGGTTCCGGAGTCAAGGAAGACGACCATACCATCCTCGACCAACGCCGCCGCGATTCCTCCGATAACACGTTTGCCTTGCGCATTTTCACGGGTCCGTTCGCCTAAACCCGGCTCAATTGCATCAAAGCGTACGGCTCCGCCGTGAATAAGTTCAAGTTGCCCCTTGTCGCCAAGGAGTTTGAGATCTCTTCGTATTGTTTCGCGTGACACCTCAAAAAATGCCGACAAATCGGCAATGCTCACAGATCCATCGGAAGCAATTCGCCTCAGGATTTCGTCGTGCCGGCGCGGAGCAAGCGCTTTGTTTGCGTGATTGTGTGATTCAGACATGATTATAAATTGCCCGCATGCTGCCCTCGTTTAAAGGTGCCACTATAAATGGTTGGACATCGGGATGAATCGGAACGCTCATACGCCAACAGTGCAATAGATATCACATTTTGCAACACAATACTTGCAGGTGCCCGACGGTTCTGTTGCAACGGCTGAGCTAAGGCTTGATGCCGAACAGGATGCGACAGGCCCTTACTCAGCCAATCGTCCAGGCCGGTCGTGAACTGCGCGGATCATGTCGAACTCGTCGAAATGTCGACCAAGTTCGCGCATCGCTTCGACACGCTCCTGAACCGTCTTGCTACGCTGCTTTGCCACTGAATCGATCAGCAGATTGAGGATCACCGTGAGGCTGGCCGATGAGTCCCAGAAGGTCTCGACAAAGGTTTCTCCCTGGAGCACGAGATCCGTATAGTCGTAGGCCCAATTGGTGAACTTGTCCGTAACGATGATCAGCGGCATGCCCGTTTCCTGCGCCTTCTGCGCAAGTAGAACGCCCGCCCGCGCGTAGGCGTAGGTGTCAAGCAAAAAGAGGCAATGGCTCTCGCCGACCATGTCGAAGATCTCGGCGAAAACACCGGTATGGTTATCGGCAAAACGCACCCTTGGCCGAACATATTGCAGCCTGCTCGCAAAATCGATGGCCATCCCTCGCGATGCCTGGAACCCCACCACGGTCACGAACTGCGAGTTGGCCAATGCCTCAACGCAATACCGCCAGCGTGGCAGCGTCGCCAGCTTGTAGGCTTCGGTGATGGCCTCCAGCTCGCGCTCAAGGCTCTTTTCCAGAGTCTGTTCGCCCAGCGAATCGAGCCTCAGACGCTTGAAGACGTTGTCCATGCCGACTGCCTCCGTGCCAGGAGCAGGCTTCAGCGCCTCCTTGAAATCCTTGAGGTTGGCGTAGCCGAGTTGGCGAATGAAGCGGATTACCGTCATCTCGCTGAGTCCCAGTGCTGCGGCAAGCGAGGCACCAGTCTCGTAGGGCAGACTGTCCCAGTTGTCGCGCAGGTGCGAAGCGATCATTCGCGCCGAGCGCGACCATCCCATATCCTCACCCGCAAGTCCTCGCTCAAGGATTGTATTGAGATCCGTGTCAAGGCCGCGCTTGGCGGCGCGCTTGGAGCTGTCAGCGCCCATGCTTTCCTCCCGATCTGCATCCTACCGGCTTCATCAGGCGTTCCCGGTCTCGACATCCATACGCGGTACGGAATCACGGAGCAACGCCGTATATTCGCTTTGAGGCTGATCGAGCACTGTCGATGTCTCGCCCGTCTCCACCAGTTGCGCAGTGCGGAAGACTGCAATGCGATCGCAGAGCTTCCGCACGACGTCAAGGTCGTGGGAGATATAGATCACCGTCAGGTTGCGCTCGCGCCTTAGCCGGGCGAGAAGGCGGATGATCTGGGCTTGAATCGTAACGTCCAAGGCCGACGTGATCTCATCGGCGACCAGCACTTCCGGATCTAATATCAGCGCGCGCGCGATCCCCACACGCTGGCACTGTCCGCCAGAGAGCTGCCGCGGGCGGCGATGGGCGAACTCCTCGGGGAGCTCCACTTGCCGCATCATGCCAAGTGCCCGGCGGCGAGCTTCGGCGGCCCCTGAAATACCGTGGCGACGGAGCGGCTCAGCGATGGCGTCAACCACTGTCATCGCCGGATTGAGCGAATCGAACGGGTTCTGAAAGACCATCTGCACGCGGCGGCGATAGGCGGAAAGCCCTACACCCTTCAGTCGATTGATGTCGCCGCCGCGGAAGAGTATATGTCCGCCCGACGGCACGACCAATCGCGTCAGAGCCTTCGCTATGGTGCTCTTGCCCGAGCCGCTTTCGCCGACGATGCCGAAACATTCACCCTCTTTTACATCGAAGGATACCCTGGCAAGCGCCTGGACGGCGCTGTCTCGGCGATGAAGCAGACTGCCTGGATAGTATGTGACATCAAGGTTTTGAACCGAAATCAGAGGCACGGCAGCGGCAGCCGGCGCCCGAGCGGCAGGTAGTTCCAATCGACTTGGCTGTGACGCGATGAGCAATTTGGTATAGCTGTGCTGCGGGTCATGCAGGATTTCGCGTGCAGCGCCTTTCTCCACGACCTTGCCTTGACGCATTACCACAATTCGATTGCACATCTTGGCCACGACGGCGAGGTCGTGCGAGACTAGGATCATGCCGAGACCGAGGCGGCGGTTGAGGTCGCGCAGCACCTCGAGAATGCTTGCCTGCACAGTGACGTCGAGTGCGGTTGTCGGCTCGTCCGCAAGGAGAAGCCGTGGTGCACAGGCAATCGCGCCTCCAATCATCACACGCTGTTTCATGCCGCCGGACAATTCATGCGGATAGGCGAGCATACGCTTTTCCGGGTCGTTGATCTGGACTGCGCGGAGGATTTCCAATGCCTGGGTTTCCGCGTTGGCGGCCGTGCCGTGCAGGCGGATGGGTTCGCCGATATGATGGCCAACGGTCTTGAGTGGGTCGAGATGCGAGGCGGGATTCTGAAAGATCATCGACATATGACGGCCGCGCAGCGCGCGCATCTCAGACGGCTTACAGGACAAAAGATCATGTCCGTCAAAGAGGATACGGCCGGAAACCCTGGCATGAGTGGGAAGCAATCCAAGCATGGCCCGGCAAATGATGGATTTCCCGGAACCGCTTTCACCAACGATCGCGAGCACCTCGCCAGGGCTGAGGTCGAAACTCACGTTATGGACGACGGACAGGGCACCGAATGAGACGGTAAGGTCCTGTACGGAGAGGAGAGAAGTGGGAGCATCGCTCATTGCTGCATCATCCTTCCAAGCCCGTCGCTGACAAGAACAAACCCGAAGCCCAAGAGGATGGCTGCGAGACCTGGGAACAGGCAAATCCACCAGGCGTCGACCACATATGGCTGGCCTTCGGCAATCATCGCGCCCCATTCAGGTGTCGGGGGCTGCACACCGAGGCCGAGGAATCCGAGGCTCGCGCCGGCAAGTACGATCATGACAACGTCAGTGGTCGCGTAGACGAGGATCATCGGTAGTATGGAGGGCATGAGGTGGCGTACGAGGATGACCGGAGTGGAATAGCCGAGCACCTTGGCTGCCAGAACGTAATCCTTGTCGCGCAGGATCGCGGTTTGTGCGCGCACCAGTCGTGCATAGGAAACCCAGCTGACCAGCGCCAGCGCGACGAAGTAGTTAGTGAGCCCAGGTCCCATAAGGCCGACGATCGCAATGACAAGCACGAAGAAGGGAAACGCGATAGTCACGTCGATAATTCGCGAGAGAACGACATCTGTCCAGCTGCCAAAATAGCCGGCGGCAAGGCCCGCGAACGTACCGAGCAGCAGTGGCGTGACTACCCCCGCCAAGCCCATCCAGAGGTCGATACGAATTGCATGGATGGTGCGACTTAAAACGTCACGGCCGAGATGATCGGCGCCGAACGGATGATGGACGGACGGCGGGGCAAGCAGGGACTCGAAGTCAATCGCGTTCGGATCGAACGGCGAAACCCCGGCCGCGGCAAGCGCAAGCAGGAGGAGGAACAACAGGATGGCAACGCCGAGGGAAAATTCGAGCGCGCCCTTGCGAGCGAGGAAGTCAACAATGCTCATAGCTTGATCCTCGGGTCTATCAGCGAGGAGAGCACATCGACGGTCAGAGTGATCAGCACGGTCAGCAACGCGTAGACCATGGTGAGCCCTTGGATGACCTGGAAATCGCGCCCGAGCACCGAATTGACCATCAGTGTCCCGATACCGGGAACTGCATAGACGATCTCGACCACGACAGCGCCGCCAATCAGATAGGCAAGCATGACGCCAAGCAGATTGAGTGTTGGAACCAGCGAGTTCACCAGAATATGACGGGTGAAGTTCGTTCCCTCCGTCAAGCCCTTCGAACGACCGGCAACGACATAGTCCGCCTCCATTTCTTGGATCAGTGTCGCCCGCAGATTTCGCAGCAGCAGCGGCACCAGCCATAGCGCGCTGCTGACGGCGGGCAGAAACAGGTGGCGGAGATGGCTAAACAGGCCCTCACCATAACCACTTACGGGAAACCAGCCCAACTCCACCCCGAAATATCGCGACATCATCAATGCCAACCAGAAAACCGGAAAGGTCATACCAACAATAACACCCAATCGGATTGTCTGATCGGGCCACCGATTGTGGTTTCGTGCGGCAACCGCAGCCAGCGCCAGGGTGAGCGGAATGCTGATGACCAAAACGTAGGCGACGAGGAAAAGCGTCGGTGGGAGGAATTGCCAGATGAGCTCGATTACCGGTTTCTGGAAACGGAGCGAGTAGCCGAGGTCGCCTCGCAGCAAGTTGCCGAGGTAAGTGGCATACTGCTCGACAAGGCCGTTGTTGAGCCCGAGTTGATTGCGCAATTGTATCACAGCCTCTTCGCTAGCCCGGTCTCCGAGCAGGAGACGGGCCGGATCGCCCGGTGACAGATGCACAAGCAGAAAGCTGGCCAATGTGATGCCGACTATCACCGGGAAGGACGAAAGCAGCCGTCTCGCAAGAATCGCTAGAAATGCCATACTGGATCCACTGGTCTTTGCGTTGAACGCAGGTTTTGCCGGTAAGCCGGAACGGCACCCGTTCCGGCAAGAAAAGCTAATCAACCGCGCCGCGCGGCAGTCGTCCGGGTCTATCTGGCCAGAACAGTCTCTTCGAGCGACCACTGTAGCGAAGGGCTGAGGGAAAGGCCTTCAAGGGCCTTGGCATAAGCGTTCGCATACGGTGGATAGTAGAGAGGAATCTGAGCGACCTCTTCGGTCGAAATCTTCTGGATCTCGCGATAGAGCACGTCACGCTTGGTCGGCTCGAGTTCGCGCACCGCCTGTTCAGTCAATTCGTTGACCTTTGGATTGTCATAGTAGGTATGGAAACTGTGCGTGCCGCAAGTGCCGCAGATTGCCCAGCGCACGGCAAGATCGGGATCCGGCGTTTCGTTGTACCACCAACTTGGCGCGAGATCGTAGTCACCTGCGGGAACGCGTTCCCACCATACGCCGCGATCGACCTTTTCTATCTTCGTTTTCAACCCTACAGCGGTCCATTGCGCTTGAAGCAGTGTTGCCAGTTTCTCGTTATCGCTGCCGGCAGAGATGAGCATCGTCAGTTCCTTGCCATCGTATCCGCCCTCGGTGAGCAACATCCGCGCCAGCTTAGGATCGTATGCAAGACCAGGCAGGTCCTTGGCGTGGTAGTCGAGAGCACCGGGCAGCGTCGTGTTGGCGGGTGTGCCGTAACCTTCGGTCATGGCCTTGGTGATGGCAGAGACATTCAGAGCATGCGCTGCTGCCTGCCGAACCTTGACGTTTTCGAACGGGGGTCGTCTTTCGTTCAGCAGTGTCATATATATGATGGTCGACGGCTCCAATGCGTCCCGCAGCGTGTCGCGCTTACCGACGTTCTCAAGTTGTGCCCACGGGACATCGCGTACCGCGTCCAACTCCCCCGACATCAGCATGGAAACGCGGGTGTTCGGGTTGGCAACCTCAATGAATTCAGCGCCGCCGTTCTTTGGGTACCCCTCCCGCCAATAATTCGTATTCGGCTCCAGGATCAGCCGGTCGTTCGGGCGCCATTCCCGTACCGCATAGGGGCCAGATGCAACGGGCTTGTCAGTGAAGGCCTTGTCGCCACGCGTCTCGACGTCCGCCTTTGAGACGATACCGGTGTTAAAGACTTCGAGATTATCAAGCGCCGGTGCGAAGCGATACTTCAACTTGACCTTCACGATATTCCTGCCCTCGGCGGTGACACGTTCGACGGCAGCCAGCGTGGCACTGTAGACGGATTTTTTATCGCTCATCGCGCGCGTCAGACTGAAGACGACATCGTCTCCCGTGATCGGAACCCCGTTGGAAAATTTCGCCGCACGAAGCGTAAAGGTGAGTTCCATGCCGTCTTCAGAAATCGTCCACTTTTCTGCAAGTCCCGGCTGGCGTTGGCCGGACGGGTCGCGGCGCAAGAGCCGCGCATAGAGTTGGCCGAAGGCTTCGATGTTTCCGGCTGATGCCGAGCGGATCGGATCGAGCGTCGTCGTCACATACGGCGAACCGATACGGATCAATTCCTCGGCCGAGGCCGCACTCGATATCAGCAGGGCAGCAAGCGCGCACGCTGGGGCGATGTACTTCCGTTTCATGCAACTTTCCCTTCTCTGGTTACGGCTCTTCTGGCCAGTTTCCACTTTACAGTGATATAAATATAACCTAAATGTCAATATATGTTATTTACATATCAAAAATTTGGAGAAACGATGGAGAGGCAGGAGAGAAAACGGCGCGGACGTGAGCTGGAACTGGACTTCCAGGGCCGCACGGGCATCTGGAATGCAATTACCGATGTGCCGGGTGTGACGGTCGGCTATCGAACGATCATCGAGGGCGATGGGCCACTGCGTGTGGGCGAGGGTCCAGTGCGTACGGGCGTTACAGCCATCCTGCCGCGCAGCAACACAAAAGAGATGCAACCCGTATGGGCAGGCATCCACGCGCTTAACGGCAACGGCGAGATGACCGGCAGTCACTGGATACGCCATGCCGGCCATTTTTCGGGGCCAATCTGCCTTACAAACACCCACAGCGTCGGAGCCGTGCACGCTGCCGCCACGAAATGGATGATCCAGGAGTACGCTGAGGAATTCCTCACCGATCACGTCTGGGCCATGCCTGTCGTGGCTGAAACCTATGATGGTGTGCTGAACGACATCAATGGCCAGCATGTGCGGGAGGAACACGTGATGCAGGCGCTCTCGGCAGCAACATCCGGGCCACTTGCGGAGGGCAATGTCGGTGGCGGCACCGGCATGATCGCCTATGAGTTCAAAGGCGGCACCGGTACGGCCTCCCGGATCGTACCTCTTGCGGGACAAGACTACACTGTCGGTGTCTTGGTACAGGCGAATTATGGATTACGCGACTGGTTGACCGTGCTCGGCGTCCCAGTCGGCCGACATCTTCGCGAGAACCGAATGTACGATGCCGAACAAGGTTCGATCATCGCCGTCATTGCAACCGATATCCCGCTCTTGCCAAATCAACTCGAACGTATCGCCCAACGTGGCGGGATTGGCATTTCCCGCAGCGGTAGTCCCGGCGGCAACAGCTCGGGAGACATTTTCCTTGCCTTCACCACTGCCAATGCCTTTACCAGACGTGAACTCGCCGCCGCTTCGCGCCGGATGGAATGCATTCCCGACGACTGGCTTAATCCGGTATATCTTGCGGCGGTCGATGCGATCGATGAAGCCGTCATTAATGCAATGCTGGCGGCAGAGGACATGACTTGCCTCAAACCGCGCAAAGGCAGCATCTGCAAAGCCATTGATCCCAACCGCCTGTTGCAGGTTGTGGCAGCAGCCAGAAATACAATGGCAGATAGTTGATCGATATGCATTCAACGGTACGGCAGGCTCGATTGTTGTTGTCTGTATTGTTCGGAACGGACCTTCCCAATGATCGGCTGCGTTCTAAGGGCGAATATTGGGGCGGATGAGTATCCCACAGACCATTGCACGTATTTCAAATCTACATCTGCATCCGGGTTGGGGCTTTGTAATGAATTGCAAAAATATCTGAAACCACCGCTGATACTTGCTGTATCCATCTGGCTTCTTGCCTTACTGGTCTATGCGTCGGCGTCGGCGATTGTGATCTTTCAGGACAAGTCAGACGCGTTCTCTGCAAAAGCGGACGAGATGGCAACCTGCCTTGACCGCCGCATTGCCCAGAATTTTGCATTCGTCAGATCTTTCGAAGTTTTCGCAACCCTTTCCGGCAAGGAGGCGACGGACATATTTGGCGCCTTGGTCCGCCACACGATGGAACAGAACCCAAGAATCCGCCAAGTCAATCTGTATCAGCATGGCCATGACGACAATCCTTTGTCCACCATGCTCGTTGCAAATTACCCGCCCGGAGAAAATGATGAGGCCGTGCGCTCAATCGTGTCCGATGTGGTGAAACAGCCTCTCGATACGATCCGTGGTTTTGCCGACCCGCGTTTTCCCGGACGATTTTTCACGGCCGTTCACTCAGAACGCAACAATTTTCATTATACGATTGTGATGCTCGTGGACGTGAAGGAAATGCTTGGGCCCCTCTTGTCAGAAGCCTCCACCAAAATTGAGTGGCTCATTGGTGGTGTACCGGCCATTCCATCGGGACAGCGGCCCTCCGGCCTCAGCCGTCTACTTACGTTGGAGAAAACCATTATCGCGGGCCCGAACACGCTCGCGCCACAAGATTTCACTTGGTTTCCTGACGGAACCGCATTTCGTATAAGCGAGACCATCAATCTCGGCGCACTGTTTGATGCATTGGATTTCCTTGTTTATAGCGGCCTCTCGACGATTGCTGTCGTGGCCGGATATTCCGCCTTGCATCAACGCCAACTTTCCAAACGCCTGCAACAATCCGAGGAAGAGGCACTGGGGCGGGCTGCGAGATTGGAAAAAGAGAACCGTCTTGAGCACGCCGCGCGTGTCAACGCTGTCGGCGAGCTTGCTGCCGGTATCATCCATGAACTTGCCCAGCCCCTCACCTCCTTGCTCAGTCAAAGCCAAGCAAGTCTCATAATGCTCGAGCAGAAAGAAACTCAAATCGACCTCGTGCAATGCGCTATGGTTGCCAATATCAGGGACGCAAAAAGGGCTAGCAGGATATTGGGAAAGATCCGTGACTATATTGTCCAAACAACCATCGTGCCCGAGATGACAAATCTGAACATTGCAATTCAGGACATCCTCGAAATCCTCAGCCTGGATATCGAACGGCATGGTGTCTCTCTCGCCCTGCGCCTTGCAGAGCCATCACCTGTTGCCAACATCAATAAAACAGAACTTGAGCAGGTGATCCACAACCTCCTTCGCAATGCACTTGATGCCTGAACCAGTCGGAGCAGATGAACAAGCGTATCACGATTGAAACACGCGCGGAGCCAAACGAATCTATCATTCGCGTATCCGACAACGGACCCGGTTTGAGTGATGATACCCTTTCGCAACTGTTTCAACCCTTCTTCACCACCAAGAGCGACGGCATGGGATTGGGCCTTTCCCTGTGCCAACGGATCATACAGCGCGCCAGCGGAGTACTCACGGCTGCAAACAATGAAGGCGCCTCCTTCACGATCAAGCTACCGAGGACGGAAGCAGTTGGGCAAAGTATAATGACAACGGACGAGGTCTTTGCTGCCAGCGATCACTATATCGATCAAAAATGCATTCAAATAGCCTGACGGGACCTGTTTTTGAGACAGATCAATCATCTGCCTCCCTAACCAACTTGCCGCTGGATGTGGCGGCAACCCTTACGTCTCCAACCCGGAAATTCCAGGCTTTTGCTCCCAGGAACTCCCAGCTGCAAGAATGCAGCTCTTGCCCGAGACATCTGTAATGACGATGGTCCATGTGGCCCCATGGGGAGAAAGAAACAGCTCAAGGATCGCCTTATCCCCAATCAGGCCGAAAGCCCCTTGAAGCTCCTGGAACTCATTCTTCAAATATTCGGCAATCAGAGCATGCTTTGCGCAGACGATTTCCTGCGTGTTGGCAGCCGTTCCGCTCGCGGCAACCAATGCTGCCACAAGCATGGATATCATCGTTCTGTGGATGTAAATGCGCTTCATAACGCACCTCCTTGGCCGAATCCGATCCGGCAAACAGGCGCGTTGTTGCGCTCAGTATACCGGAAGGATGACAGCCCGTCGCTTCTTACGCACCGTCTCGCTCCTTTCTGCGTTTCGGTTCCTGTCCGTGGAACCAGCAAGCGCTGATTTCACTTATGAATCACGTGGGGATTTTTCATCCGAACTTCAAGCCAAGAGCCCCCGGCATCAATGCCGCAGCCCCATTTTTGTGCAGACAACCTGACAGAACCTTGCGAGTACCAACCCATTGTTTTTGCTTCAGCGGGTTGGCGATATTGATCATAGGCATCGGGCAGTTCATCGCCGATTACAAGAACAACCGTTTTCCGCCTGAGATCATTGCTCGGCCTTTGAGGGAGGTTTGGCGCTTTTTGATAAGCCTGATCGCTTACTCATAAGCAATCCCTATACCGAGTTCATACCCTGTCGATCCGGAACAGTCCGTCTGACGGAACAATGCATATCTCGCCGCCGGGAATGTCCACGCGTGACGAGTTGCTGGCTGGCCAGCCCTCCCTGTCAGCCGGCACTTAACATCCAAGCCAAGTCTGCACTAACACCAAACCTGGATCACCCAAACGGGCAAGCCACGAGCAATCTATGAACTCGTCGAGCTGGCCGGCGAAACGATGGATCCATCGTCCGAACCGCTAGCGAACCCTTGGTACCTCCACATAAATGGGTTCGCTTGCCCATAGTCGCTGCTTCCAGCCGACTGTGAGAACCATATTTCAGGCCGTGCAGGAGAAGCTGCTGTGACGCGGCTCCGGCGGCAGAGCCAAAACGTCAATGCCCACCGCGTTAGATGGAGAGCCTCAACAGTTTGTCCGGGCTTGACCGAGCCTGCCCAAGGCACTGCAACTTACGAATGGTCGCTAATCCCGCTAGTTTTGCAGGCGTTCGCTCGGTTTGCAAAGGAAGCAAAGCTCGCTGTGCAATGGCGCCGTTAGCCCGGCGAAAATGATCGCCCCATCATAGGGCATCAAAATCTCGCTGCCATCGGCACGTCTTCCGATAAGTTCCCCTTTGTTCACTGGTTCGCCAGCTGCAAATTGTTTTACCAGATGATCCTCATCGTGATCGGCGAGAATGGCATCGCAAATTTCCAGCACACGTGGTGTTTGGGCTTGTGGCCGCGCATCCGCAATCATACCAAGAGATGCCATGCCATTGACGACGCAGTCATAACCAACCTGTGGCCCCTTCGGATCTAGATGCTGGCCGCATTCAACGGTAACCCCATAGCCGCCGGCAAAGCGTATGAATTCAGTCGTGCCTATTCCGTGCAGTGACGACAGGCCTTCGGTTACGCCTGCATCGCGTTTTTGCTTTAGTGCTTTTTCATGCGCAGGCAGCCAGCCATGCACAACCAGTGGAAGATCAAGTGCTTTCGCCAGTGTATTCTCTGCCGCTTCATGGGCGAAAGGCTCAAGCGATCCGTTATTATCCCGTGGGCCTATCAGTGCGAAAGCTTCGCCTTCCGAGCTGAAAGAATGCAAATCAATCAACACATCATGGGCACGGAGCAGCGGACACATGATGTTGGCCACGCGATCTTCATTGTCCTGCGGCATGGCACTTTCCGCAAGATTGCGATTAAAATTGCGATCTCCGATACGGGTATTCTTGCGGAAGGCAAGCCCATTGACCACCGGCACAAAAGTAACCTTGCCGCATTCCAGTTCTCTTTGGCCTGTACGAAACTCGCTGATCAAACGGTTGATCGCATAAGGGCCGGCTGGCTCGTTGCCATGGACAGAACCCGTAACAATCAGACGAGGGCCGGGTTTCATGCCGTGAAACGTAACGCTCTCAATGGATTTTGGCGGCGCGCTGACAAAGGGGGCTAGCGGCGTAACCGGATCATCAATTGAAGTGATGTCAACGACCATGCCGGGGCGCAGACGCCGCGCCAGTTCCATCAAATGCTCATGCGCCACGACCACGCAGCCGGATGTGCCGCTGTAATCCGGTCGCGCCGTGTGCATGAAAATGGCTGAACCGCCGCGAGCGTCAGGCAGTGCATCGTTCCAGCCGACAGGTATGATCAGATCAAACAACCTTTCGCCACGGCGTGAAGCTTGTGTTCCATCCGTTTCGAACACCAGCTGATTATAGAAGGGGCTGTCGGCATCTTCTATCCAGCGGTAATTTTCGGGCTTGGGCAAAAACGGAAAATCGAAGCCACGAGGCTCGTCACCGAAAACCGTCGGATCATAAAAGCCATAACGCAAAGGATGACGGCCACGCGGCGTTTTACCATCGCCTTCGCGTTTCAACTGCGGATCAACCAGCCCGTTGCGGCCAATGGCGCATTTGACGGTCCAGTCACCGATGGTCAGCAGACCAATATGCGGGGTTTGTGGGTCATACCCTGTGCGCACGACAATTGTGGGCTGTTCGAGTGTTCCGACCATAAACGGGTTTTGACTCATGAGATTAGCCTTGCTCTAATAAATGGCAACGGGCGCGATGAAAATGCTCACCGGACGAATTGATAAATGACGGAATATCGCCCTCGCGGCATTTATCGAATGCGGAAGGGCAACGCGGATTGAAGGCACAGCCAGGCGGGGGATCAAGCGGTGATGGTGCTTCACCCTGCATCCGGCGCTGGCGCGTCATAGGGGCCAGAGGATCGGGGATGGAAGCGATCAAAGCCTGCGTATATGGATGCAGCGGACTGGTGAAAACATCACTCCATACGCCCTCTTCAACGATGCGACCCAGATACATCACTGCGATGCGGTCGCTCATATGTTCAACGACACCGAGATCGTGCGAAATCATCAAAAGCGCGATACCGAGTTCGTCTTTCAATTCCAGCAGCAAATTGATGATCTGTGCGCGGATCGACACGTCGAGAGCAGAAACGGGCTCGTCGCAGACAAGCAGTTTCGGTTGAACAATCAAGGCGCGCGCAATGCAAATACGCTGCCTTTGGCCGCCTGAAAACTCATGTGGCTTGCGATCCGCCGCTTCAGGTTTCATGCCAACCTTGGCCAACATATCAGTCACGCGGGTTTCGATCTCCGCACTATCTTTCATGCCGTGGAGACGCAAAGGAGCGGCAAGAGCCTCTCGCACGGAACGGCGTGGATTGAGCGACGCAAACGGATCCTGAAACACCATCTGCACATTGCGGGCCTGCGCAAGCGGATCGTTTTTAACGGCCGTTGGCACATCCCGCCCTGCCACACGGATCGAGCCGGAAGTGATGGGAATGAGCCCCATAATGGCACCGGCAAGCGTGGATTTTCCGCAGCCGCTTTCGCCTACCAGACCGAGGCATTCGCCGGCTTTGAGAGACAGATCAATTCCGTTGACAGCCTTCAGTGTCTTTTTTCGAAAGCCTTCGCGAACAGAATAATGGATGCGCAGATCTTGAATAGTGAGTACTTCGGCGGTGTTGCCGTTCCTGTCGCTATCTGTCGGTGTCAAAGTGGTGATCTGCTCAGTCATGATGGAAACACCTAATCGAACCCAGCTCATCAAGGGACACTACGGGCGGCATAACCTCCCTGCACACTTCGGTGACACGCGGACAACGCGAAGCAAAACCGCACCCGATATCACGCTCCATCAAGCCCGGAACGACACCTTTGATCTCGGTTAATCGGGAGCGACCTTCCCGTAAACGACGGCCGAGGAGCGGCAAAGAGGCTACAAGCCCATGCGTATAAGGGTGGCGCGGATCGGTGAAAATCTCACTGGCAGGACGCTGTTCGACAATGTGGCCAGCATACATGACCGCCACCCGATGGCACATGCGTGCAACAAGTCCCAGATCATGCGAAATCATCAGAACTGCCGTGCCCCGGGCGGTGCACAGATCAAGTATGAGCTCAACAATTTCTGCCTGAATGGTCACATCCAGTGCGGTAGTCGGCTCATCGGCAATCAGCAATGCCGGGTCGCAGGCCAGCGCGATAGCAATCATCACGCGCTGGCGCATGCCACCGGAAAGCTGATGCGGATAATCCTTGATGCGCCGTTCCGGGCTTGGAACCTGTACCTGCTCCAGTGCCTCTATGGCTTTGAGCCGGGCCTGACGGGCGCCCATACCCTTATGCAGCACGAACATTTCGCCGATCTGGTCACCAATCGTCATCAGAGGATTGAGCGAGGTCATCGGCTCCTGAAAGATCATGGCCACACGGTCGCCGCGCAGACGGCGCAAATCCTTTTTGGGCAAGCGGTTTATATCCTGCCCTTCCAAAAGCACACGTCCCTGCGTGACGTTCATCGGGTCGCGCAGCAAACCCGCAATCGTCAGGGCGCACAGACTCTTACCGCAGCCGGACTCTCCGACAAGCCCGAACACTTCACCGGCTCGAATGGAAAAATCAACCTGGTTTACCGCGGGAAAGTTCTGTCCTTTGGCGCGCAGTGCAATCGAAAGATTTTCCACCTGCAGAATAGGATTGTCAGCCATCAGCGTTTTGACCTCCCGTGCGGATCAAGCAGGTCACGCAAGCCGTCGCCCAGCATATTGAAGCCGAGCACTGTGATGAAGAGCGCCATTCCCGGAAAAATCGCGACCCATGGCGCAACCATGAGCTGCTCGCGTGCTCGTGCCAGCATACCACCCCAGCTCGGTGCAGGCGGAACAACGCCCAATCCCAGAAAAGACAGTGATGCTTCTGCCATAATGGCCGATCCGATGCCCATTGTGGCCACCACAATGAGCGGCCCGCCAATATTCGGCAGGATTTCACGCAGCATAATGTAGAATTTACCGAAACCGAGCGTGCGGGCTGCCTGCACATAGTTTTGTGATTTTTGAGTCAGAACCTGCGCCCGCGAAATACGGCAGCTATAGGCCCAGTCCGTCAAACCAAGGGCAATCAGCAGACTGAGCAGTCCGGGCCCAAGGACCGCCATGAGAGCCAAGGCGAACACAATGGTCGGAATGGATAGCATCAGATTTGTCAGGCCTTGCACAAACTCGTCCCACCAGCCGCCGAGATAGCCGGCGGAAAGACCAAGCAGAACGCCTATGAACGTGTTCATCGTCTGAACGGCAAGCCCGATCACAAGTGAGATACGCGCACCATAGGCAATGCGTGAGAAAATATCCCGGCCCTGCTCATCAGTACCAAACCAGAACCGCGCACTTGGTGCTTCTTCAGCATAGAGAAGATTGGAGTTGGAAACCGGATCGTAGTGGGCAATCCATGGCGCAAACAGCGCCACCAGAATGATGGTCACAAAGATTGTGAGCCCTATGACAAGATTGGAGCGGAACATCAGTGCTGCCTGTTCTGTTCAGAATGTTTGCATGATTGCAAAGAACGCTTTTCCATAAGCACTCAGCGATATCGAATGCGCGGGTCGATCGCGAGATAGGCGATATCGACAAGCGTGTTGATGATGAGAAAGAAGAGCACGATCACAAGAATGCAGCCTTGAACCGTTGGTATGTCACGCATGGAAACCGATTGCGTCAAAAGCGAACCGATTCCCGGCCACGCGAACAAGTTCTCAATGACGACCGAGCCACCCAGCATGGAGCCGAATTGCAGGCCGATCGTTGTCAGCACCAACACAAAGGCATTGCGCGCTATATGCTTGGTAACAATGCGGAATTCCGAGTTTCCCTTTGATCTGGCAGTGCGGACAAAATCAGCGTTCATCGTTTCCAGCACAGCTGCACGGGTCGTGCGAGCCAAAAGCGCCATGGGGGCAATACCGAGCGTCAGGGCAGGCAGCACCAGATTCTTGAAATTCCCGTTGCCATAGCCAAAAGTGGGCAGCCAGCCCAGTTTGAGTGATACGAAATACATGGCCAGCAAACCGAACCAGAAACCGGGCAGCGAGAGACCGGAAACGGCTGTTATCATGGCGGTTGTATCCAGCCATGTGCCCTGCCGCACGGCGGCCAGAAAGCCAAGCGGCAGACCGATGATGATGGCAAAGGCAATAGCGGCAACGGCGAGTTTGAATGAGGCGACTATGCGGGTGGACAGCATGGCGGTGACAGGGCGTTGCGTGGAAAAGGACGTGCCGAGATCACCTGTTGCAAGCCCTGAAATATATTTGCCGAACCGTTGTGGCAACGGATCATTCAAGCCCAGTTCTTTTTCGATGCGTTCGGTAACCGCCGGGTCGATGTCGCGTTTGTCACTGGAGAGCGACGACACAAAGGTGCCGGGCATGACGCTGAATAGAAAGAAGATCAGCGTTATTGCGGCAAAAACCGTGACCAGAGATTGCAGCAGTCGCCTGCCAATCACCATCAACATAGGAATATCCATAAATCGTGTTTAGAGAGAAGCAGCCAATGTTGCGGCTGCTTGAAAATCAAACCTTACCGGGAAATGTCAAGCTCAGGGCTTTTCAGCTTACTGAGTAGTGTTCTGGCAGTTCGGCATGGCCCCGGACTGCCAGAACGGATCAACAGCTCGATTAACGACCAGGCGCGTTAGCGTCGAGCCAAAGCGAATCCACTTCAATGATGGCGGCTTCGGTCACATTGCTATCAACGCCGTGAATCCACGGCTGGGTTGCCACAACGGCCTTGTTGTAATTATTGAACCAGACTGGCGCCTTTTCAAAAATATAGGCATCCGCTTTCTTCAAAAGCTCGATACGCTTGGCCGGATCCGATTCAGCCGACGCCGCATCCAGAATTGCGTCATAAGCGGGGTCCTTGAAGGCACTCCGGTTACAACCCGAACGGCTTACACGGCTGTCGAAGCAGCGTAAGGTGGTGAGCGGATCAGGTCCGGTGCCCGCGGAACGAAACCATGCCATGGCCGACCCCTGATTCATTTCATCAACAAGCGTGTTGGAATCCACGACCTTGGCTTTGGCGGTGATGCCGACCTCTTTGAGAAATGGCATCATGGCTTCCAGAACACCGAGGCTCGATGTGCCTTCCGTCACGGATATTGTCACTTCAAAGCCATTGGGATAACCGGCGGCAGCCAGCAGTTCCTTGGCTTTCGCCGGATCATACGGATATGGCGCGCGGTCTTTGTCAAATGCAGGGGATGTAGTCGGTAGCCAGCCCGTTGCCTTATACGCTTTGTCTTTGAGAAGTTTGTGGATGATGATGTCACGGTCAACAGCATAATTGATTGCCTGCCGCACACGCGCATCGTCAAAGGGCTTCTTTTCAGTGTTGAGGCCCATATGGCGGGTGAACACTTCCGAAATTTCAATCAGGCCCTTGGAAAGTTCTGGGTCTGCCTTGTAAAGGACATAAGCGTTTTCTGACAGAACGGTAGCATCCAGCTCGCCAGCGCGAAATGCCATATCAAGCGCGCTGTTGTCACCGGATATGGTGAAATCCACCGCATCAGCATAGGGCTTGCCCTGCTTGTAATATTTGTCGAATTTTTTGCCTGAGATTTTTGAACCTTCGACGTGATCCCCAAAGGTAAATGGTCCAAGACCAACCGGATGGGTAAGGAAATTACCGCTTTCTACTTCTTCTTTTGGCAAAATAGCTGTGATGGCTTCGAAGAATTGCGTGCCGGGATCGACGAGGTCTTTGAATGTAAGCGAGAAGGTGCGGTCATCGATCTTTTTGATGCCGCTGATTTCTTTGACTTCACCCTTGGAATATTCCTGCGCGCCGACGAGTGTGCCGACCTGCACCGCGCCCGGATAGCCCTTTGCCGGGTCCATGATACGCGTATAGGACCAGACCACATCATCTGTCGTCAGCTTACGGCCATTGTGGAAATAGATGTTGTCAAACAGCTTATAAGTGAAGGTTTTACCGTCATCGCTGGTTTTAACCAATTCAGCCAGATCAAGAGCAGGCGCGTTTTTGGCTGAATCCCACGTATAAAGGGAACGGTGAAACGCTTTGGAGACCACCATGTCCTGCGAGTTGTAAGTTGCATGCGGGTCAAGACTTTTGAGAGCTGCGCCATAGGGCGCTGCCAGATGCAGTGTACCGCCGGGCTTCGGCTCATCTGCCCAGGCTGAGCTTGCAGGAACAGCCGCAGACAGTGCGGCGGCAATCAATGCGGCTTTTATGATCGAGCGATAGTTCATGGTTTTCCCCTTTTTCATTGATTGGCTTTTACGGTCAGCTTATTTTTGGAAGGCATATCGGTAAAAGTGCCGCGCGAAATTGGGCAGAAAACTTTTGTCAGTCGCTGACCATTCCCCATCGCACATCACACAGAGAACAAAACTTTTTCCGTCAGGCGTTTCCCCGTAGACCAGATCGTGCCTGGTCCAGGACGTATGACCCGCTTTCGACCACGTCATTACATCCCGTGGCAAACCCTCAACCAAAAAACCAAGGACCTGATCGCCTTCAGGATCGGCATCATTTGGACGGCGCTGAAACTCACGGTTCATCAGCCCCATCATCCAATCGGAGCGCGCACGCGCTCCGCGCGCGATATCATGCATCAAAGCTGCTGCGGATAAGGCGGTGAGAAGATTTCCATTTTTGCCATTGCGGATCTGCTTGGCACGACCATACGGGCTGTCCTCATATGTGCCATGCAATACGTTAATACCCGCGAATTCTGGACGGTTCTGTGAATCATACCACTGCTGAACACGGTGGCGCGCTGTGCACCATTCTTCCAGCGCTTTTCCCTGCAAAGGGGCGCCATCATCAGCACCGGTCAAACGTCCGACGAGATAAACCGTCGCCTCATTGGAGGAAATAGCCATCATCTGTTCGGCGGCGCGATCATCTTCCGCGTCCTCGGCCAGGCGGCCTTCCTCACGGAAAGCTGCCAAAGCATCGAGAAAAAACAGCTTCACGACACTTGCCGGATAAAGCGGTTTCATTGCCTGATGTCCAAACCATGACGAATTCAGGAATGCGCCGGGGTCAACCAGGCGTAAGGGGGCATCGAATAGGCAGGCAGCCAAGCTGACACGGCTTTCATCGAGAGCGCCATTTGTCGACAGCAACGCTTCTGATAGTGCGCGTGATGCCGGATGCGTCTTCGGCATTTGGGCAGTGGCGTTCATTTATGTTCCCTATTTTTAAAGCAATTTAGTCATGGAAATTTATTCGTTGATATAGAAATATCATTGGAACTTTATGCGCGTGCGATATGATGTGGTAAAAATCACCGCAATTTCGGAGGGCAAAAGGTGGGATCGAGCAAAGATCATATCGGTTTGCGCCAGGTAGAAATTTTTCGGGCCACCATGAAGTTTGGTACCGTCACCGCTGCCGCGGCGGCTCTTGGTTCTTCGCAACCAACCATCACGCGTGAGTTAGCACGATTGGAGCAACATATCGGCTTTCGCCTGTTTGAACGGCGTCTGCAAAGACTGGTGCCAACGGCCAGAGCGCTCAAGCTTTTTGAGGAAGTGCAAGCCTCATTCATCGGTCTGGATCGTATCAATGACTTTATCGATCGTCTGCGCGATGCTTCGGAAGAAGTGCTGACGGTCGCTTCACTTCCGGCCTTTGCACAGACGATATTGCCTGAAGCGGTCGCGCGATTGAATGCCACTCATCCGGATTTGACGCTGCAAATCAGCACGGTTGACCCCCGCAACCAATCGAGCATTTCTGGCTTTAATTTTGATGTCGGCCTGATCGAGGGTGTCTATACCGAAAGAGATGCGGAATCGCGGACATTGTGGGTGTTCAAGCTGGTCGCCATCATGCCGCCGGATCATCCTCTGGCACAACGTGACTATGTTGAGCCGCACGATTTTGAGGGCATCAACTTCATCAGTCTCGGCTCTCAGGATCCATACCGGCTGAGTGTGGAACGCATATTCGACACGGCTGGCACGCAAAGACGGCTGTTCCTGTCGTCGCAATCGGCCAGCAGCGTGTGCGAACTGGTGCTGAAAGGGTTGGGTATTTCAATAATTAATCCGCTTACCGCGTTAAGCTATGAAAAATACGGCCTCGTATTAAAACCTTTTTTGCCCGCACAGGATTTTGTGCTGTCGGTTCTACGTCCAATCAATCGCCCTGTCGTTGCCAGTTCTGATGCGTTAGTGGCGCATCTATCCCAAATATGTGCGCAAACGCATCAAAATCTGGTCCAAAAACGCTTGGCGGCTTTGGTATAACGCCGGTTATCGACGAGCTCATCGAGCACATACCCGTCTTGATCGACAGTCCACCACAGCCAGTGCTTGCAGCCAACGACGGCGACGCCGACTTCGTCCAAGTGCCAGATATCATCGCGGCAGGCCTGCTTGCGATGCAGCCCGTCAGCGGACATCTTTAATCCAGACCGAAAAAGCCTCTATGACCGCCGCCCGGGGACTATAAGGCATTGAGACGATGTAGAAACCGTAGCCTGGCAACGACAGCGGGTGCGCTTTGACGAGCAGACCGGTTTCCAGCTCATGACCGACGATGACATCACTGCAGATCGCGATTCCCTGCCCTGCCAGGACCGCGTCGATCGCATGCAGTTCTTCCCGAAAGCTTAGATCCCACGCCTTGTCCATCTTCAGATTGGGATCGATCGACCGCGCTTTCGACAGCCATTGCCGCCAGGTAGGGGCCTCAGGATCCTTGTTCAACCAATCAAAATGGATCAAAGGAAAACGCAGAAGATCCGAGACGCGCTGAGATGCATGGCCGTTGCGCTTGAGCAAATTTGGGCTGCACACTGGAAAAAACGTATCACGACAGACCTCCTGTGCAGGAAAGTCCGAAGGCGGCCTACGGGCATAGCGGATGGCGACATCCGCTGCCCCGGCGCGCAGATCCAGCACCGCATCGGTCCCGATGATCTCCAACGGGACGGTTGGGTTTGCTTCCCGCCACTTTGGTAGGCGCGGGACGAGCCACCGACTTGCAAAGGCATTCGGGCTGGTAACTCGTAAAGGCGCCTGCTCGTCCGTCTCGGCAACAGCAGCGATGGCACCTGCGAGGGCATCAAAGCCATTGCGCAGAGCGGGAAACAGTCGGGCGCCTGCGCTCGTCAACACGAGAGGCCGCGGACGCCGCTGAAACAGTTGGCAACCGCACGTCCCTTCCAGCAAGCGGATTTGATGGCTGATCGCTGTCGGCGTAACGCCGAGCTCCTCTGCAGCCGCCTTGAAGCTCCCATGCCTCGCAGCCGCCTCGAAGGCGTGCAACGAGCGAAGAGGTGGAAGCTTTCTCATGTGAACAATGTAGATGAATTCCTCTCATCCAGCACGTGAGATCTTCGACATTGCAGTTGGTTGTGGGCCTATGAGACCATGCAGAAAGCTGGGAGGCACACCGCAATGGAGTTGAAGAGGCCAATTGCCCATCCAACGGGCACATATCCGCCCGGCTCTGCCGCTATTGAGAAGCTTCGGCAAGGCCTTCGGGGTGACCTAATCATGCCAGGAAACACCGTCTACGATGAAGCGCGCAGGGTCTGGAATGGGGCAATCGATAGGCGGCCGGCCCTGATTGCCTATTGCGTCGACGCCAACGACGTGATCCAGGCCGTGATGTTCGCTCGGACGCACAACTGTCCTGTGGCGGTTAGAAGTGGCGGCCACAACGTCGCAGGCCTGTCGGTCTGTGATGCCGGCATCGTCATCGATCTCTCGCGCATGAAGCGTATTGCAGTCGATCCCATCAGCCGCGTTGCCCATGCCGAGTCTGGTCTGAGTCTGGGCGAGTTCGATACGGCGACGCAGGCTTACGGTCTGGCGACGACGATGGGTGTTAACAGCGACACTGGCATCGCCGGGCTCACACTGGGTGGCGGTTTCGGCAAGCTCGGCCGCAAATATGGTTTGACTTGTGACAATCTCATCGCGGCCGACGTCGTCACGGCTGACGGGAGGCTGCTTAGGGCAAGCGCCGCTGATCATTCCGATCTGTTCTGGGGCTTGCGGGGCGGTGGGGGCAATTTCGGAATCGTGACGGCGTTTGAGTACGTGCTTCATCCTGTCGGTCCGTCCCTTCTCGTTGGTTCGGTGCTTCACCGTTACGATCAAGCCCGCGAGGCGATCCGCTTTTATGACGACTTTGCCCGCAAAGCGCCGGACGAACTAAGCGTCGACGCGTCGCTTGTGACGATGCAATCGGGCGAACGGTTCTTCAGCGTTTCAGCCTGCTATGTCGGACCGCCCGAATCCGGCAAGCCTATCCTCGCGCCTCTGATGGAGTTCGGCACACCCGTGGAAAGCAGCCTCGGAGCCATCCCTTACCTTCAGATCCAGTCGAAGGGCGACGCCATTTTTCCCCGCGGGCGCCGCTACTACTGGAAAGCCCAGTTCCTCAATGAAATCAGTGATTCCGCTATCGATGCGCTGCTCGAGGCCTATGCCAGTTCTCCTTCTTCTACCTCGCTCTTGGTCTTCCAGCAGGTCGGCGGCGCTATCGCCCGCGTGCCGAAATCTGCAGCACCCTACGCCAATCGTGATGCGCTCTATGATTGTTTCCCGATCGCAATTTGGGATGATCCCGCGGATGACGAAGCAAACATCCAGTGGGCTCGCGCGATGTGGAACGCCATCAGGCCATATGCGACCGGCGGCGTCTATGCAAACAACCTCGGCGATGAGGGCGATGACCGCGTGCGCCAGGCCTATGGCGAGAACTACGCCCGCTTGGTAGCGCTCAAAACCAAATATGATCCGGCCAATTTGTTTCGGTTGAACCAAAATATCCCGCCGAATGCATCTTGATCATTGATGCGCAGCGACCTCGACAGGATAAGGTGTTGGGGTCTTGAGGTGGATGCAGGTGCGCTGTCGCTGGACCAGCCTTGCCGCTGCCAAGGATGATGGCGACTTGGATAAAAGGATTGGTGAGACGATCAGTATTATCGGCCATTTTTAAAGGATCGCCACCTTTCATCGCCCATATGATATAGCTTTCCCACGTTCAGTTCGGCATGTACCACTGCCTCAATGCCGGATTGCGTCAGCTCCGGTTAAACGTGCCAAATTATACCGACACGAGCCCCAGTCCGCCATCCCTTGCCACAAGGCGCCCCCGCGCACTTCGGCCTCACAAGGAGCTTAACAACCGTGCGCAGAATTCTCATCTGCCGTTTCGAAAACGGGAGCGAACACGGCAAGCGTTTCGGTCCATCGGGTCCTTATAACAATTTCTGACAATCTTTTCCGCAGTCCGTAACCTCTTCAGAACCGCAATGATACCCTTCCGCGCCTTAAGTCGAACAATGTGACATCACTCTTGACAGACGTCATTAATTTATAAAGATTAGAAAATAATAAGGAGGAAGCATGGGCATCCATCATGGCGCCATACTGCGCATCCTGCGCGATGACGGCCCGCAGTCGAGGGCAGAGCTGGCGCGGCGGACGGCCCTGTCGCCGACCGCGTTAACCCATCTGACCGCACAGCTACTGAAGGATGGAACGGTCACGGAACTCACCCAGGTGGTCGCCAGCGGCGCGCCTGTCGGACGGCCCGCCGTCAATGTCGCGCTCGTGCCGGACGCAAATGCGATGGTTGGCGTGCATCTCGGCGCTGGCACCATCCACGCCACGATCACCGATCTCAAGGCCACACCGAAGGTCAAGGCTTCGCTGTACTTCGATGCGGCCAGCAGCGAGCCGACCGCCGTGATCCGGCAAGTCGTCAAGACCGTCGAGGGGCTGATCAAGAAGTCGGGCGTCGATCGCTCGCGGCTTCTCGGCCTTGGGCTCGGCGTGCCCGGCCCGGTCGATACGGAACGCCGCCGCAACCTCCTGTCGATCAACTATGACTGGAAGGACGTTCCGTTCGCCGACGAGCTGGAAACCATGCTGAGCATGCCGGTAGTGGTCGAACACAATGTCAGCGCCATGGCGTTGGCGGAATCGCGTTACGGCATCGGGCGCGACGCCACCGCCCTGCTTTACATCTACCTGCGCACCGGCCTTGGCGCCGGCCTCGTAATCAACGGCCGACCGTTCCGTCCGGGCGGCCATGGCGCCGTCGAGCTTGGCCATATCCAGGTCGTCGAGCATGGGGAACGCTGCTCCTGCGGCAGCACCGGCTGCTTGGAGACATTTCTCTCCGAGGGAGTGCTCGCTCGCGCCGTCAACATCGACAAGCCGCACCCGCGCCAGTTGCTTGCAGTGGTCGAACGGCACCCCGATGTCTGGAACGCCGCATTGCGGCACCTGACGACGGCAATCGCCAGCGCGACCAATTTGCTCAACCCCGACCTGATCGTCTTTGGTGGCCATCTGGCCGAGGCGCCCGAGAGTTTCATCGACAGCATCCGCAAAAGCGTTCCACCGCGCGTGCTGCCACCCATGCGCGACGCGCTGCGCTTCGAGAGATCGAGCCTCGGCAACGACGCCGGCGCCATTGGCGGCGCGGCCGCCGCGCTCGATCAGCTTTTCTATTCCGGGGTATCGCAATGAGCGCGCCGACCAAGACAGCGCGCCAGCCTGACCGCGTGGCAAGGGCCCACGCCCCCGATTTCCAGGGTCTCGGGCTCAATTTCGTCGGGCTCGTCGTCGGTATCGCCGTGTGGTGGGTGCTGACTGCCAGCGGCGCGGTCGGGCTGCCGCCGCCACCCGACGTCGCGCGCAAATTCGTTGAGCTCGCCGCCAACGGCCAGCTTGCCACCGACATCGCCTCGAGCCTTGCCCGCGTGCTTAGCGGCTTCCTCATCGGTGTCATCCTTGCCATTCCCGTTGGTTTCGTGATGGGCTGGTACAAGGTCGCCCGCTCGCTCATAGAACCGTACCTGCAGTTTTTCAGGATGATCCCGCCGCTGGCCATTATCCCGCTGGCGATCGTCACGATGGGCATCGACGAGACACCAAAAATCTTCGTCATTTTCCTGGCATCGTTCCTCGCCAGCGTCGTCGCCACCTACCAGGGCGTCATCAGCGTCGACAGGACAATGATCAACGCCGCACGCGTGCTGGGTGCGAAGGATCTGACGATCTTCCTGCGCATCGTCATTCCGGCCTCCACCCCATTCATCCTGGTCGGCGTGCGCATTGGCCTCGGCTCGGCCTGGGCGACGCTGGTGGCGGCAGAGCTGATCGCGGCGCAGACCGGACTCGGCTACCGCATGCAGCAGGCGCAGCTCTATTACGATCTTCCGACCATCTTCGTTAGCCTGATCACCATCGGCATCCTCGGCCTTGCCATGGATCGCCTGCTGCTGGAGATCGAACGTCGGCTGACTGTCTGGCAGGAGCGCGTATGATGCAGCAGAAGATCGTCTTCAACAATGTGACCCGGCGCTTCGACCTCAGGGACAATACCTTCGTTGCGCTGGATCGTTTCTCGCTTGATGTCGCCGATGGCGAATTCATCACCGTGGTCGGTCCTTCCGGCTGCGGCAAGTCGACGGCGCTCAACATCGCCGCCGGGCTACTGGCGCCCAGCGACGGCGAAGTGCTGGTGGACGGACATGCGGTCGAAGGACCTGGACCCGAACGCGGCATGATCTTCCAACAATACGCGCTCTTTCCCTGGCTGACTGTGCGCGAGAACGTCGAATTCGGGCTACGGGTCAAGGGCGAACCGGCGGCGCGACGGCGCGAGAAAGCCAGCTATTTCATCGATCTGGTCGGCCTCGGCGATTTCGCCGACGCACTGCCGAAAACCTTGTCTGGCGGCATGAAGCAGCGCTGTGCCATCGCCCGTGCCTATGCGGTCGACCCGTCGGTTCTGCTCATGGACGAGCCGTTCGGCGCGCTCGACGCGCTGACGCGTGTGCAGATGCAGGACCAGTTGCTGGAAACGTGGAGCCGCGAGCGCCGCACGGTGATGTTCATCACGCATGACGTCGATGAGGCCGTCTATCTCGCCAACCGGGTCATCGTCATGGCGGCGCGCCCGGGACGACTGAAGGAGATCATAACGGTCGACCTGCCCTATCCCAGAACCGAGGAAATCCGGCTTTCGACCGAATTCACGGCCATCCGCAATCGCGTCTGGCACGCGGTCTATCACCAGTAACAACAGACAAAGAGGAGGAACGACATGATACTGACACGAAGACATTTCATCGCCTCATCGGCTGCGGCCGTCGCGTTCGCGGCGGGAAGCGCTGGCACCAGAGCCGCCGGCCTTCCGGCGCGCATTGGCTATAATGGCGATTTCTGGGGTGCGAGCATGGCCGGCGTTGCGAGCGACCAGGGCTTCTTCACCAAGCATGGCGTCGATGCCAACACCAAAGTGTTCACCAACGGACCGATCCAGGTCCAGGCGCTCGGTGCCAACAGCCTGGAATTCGGCTATCTCGGGCCTGGCGCGCTTTGGCTGCCGGCGACCGGCAAGGCCAAGATCATCGCCGTGAACGATGTCGGCTTCTCCGATCGCGTGATCGCGCAGGCCGGCATCAAGTCGATCGCCGATCTCAAGGGTAAGAAGGTCGCCATCGCTGCGGGAACTTCGGGCGACATGTTGCTCCGTTTGGCGCTGAAAAAGGCAGGCATGGCGATGACTGACCTCAACATCGTGCAGATGGACCCGAGCACCATCGTCGCCGCTTTCTCATCGAAGCAGGTCGATGCCGCCGGCATCTGGTACCCATTCGTCGGCATCATCGGCAAGAACGTGCCGAACCTGGTCGAATTAGCCAAGAACGACGACTTCTACCCGGCAACGACATTCCCCAGCGTGTTCATCGCCCGCAACGATCTCGTCGAAAGCAATCCCGATCTGGTCAAGCGGGTGACCGGTGCCATCAAAGAGGCGCAAGATTTTCGCGCCGCCAATCAGGAGAAGTCGATCGAGATCACCGCCAAGCTGCTCGGCATTCCGGCTGATCAGCTCAAGGTCGAGGCCGGCTATGGCCGTTTCATGACCTCGACCGAACTGGTGAAGCTGACCAAGGACGGTACTGTCGACGGTTGGTTCAAGACCATGAACGACCTGTTCAAGACCTTCGGCAAGTTCGACACCTCGCTCGACCCCAAAGACTATTATCTCGGCGACCAGTACATCGCGGCCTGACCCGACGATCGAACACACCAGTGAACTGGGCCGGACAAGTCCGGCCCCGGCACCGACCCACAGTAAAACGGCAATGCGCAGAGGCGGGTATACAATGAACGTACTTTACATCGACATCGACAGCCTGAGACGCGACCATCTCGGCTGCTATGGCTATCATCGCAACACCTCGCCGGTCATCGACAGTCTCGCCCGCGATGGTATCCGCTTCGACAATGTCTATGTCTCCGACGTGCCCTGTCATCCCTCGCGCACAGCGCTGTGGAGCGGGCGGCACGGCATGAAAACCGGCGTGGTCGGACATGGCGGCACCGCCTGCGAGCCGTTCCGCGAGGGCGCCGAGCGCGCCTGGGCCGGAACCTTCTACGAGGAAGGCTGGATGCGCGCACTGCGCGACCTCGACTACCACACCACCACGATCAGCAGCTTCGGCGAGCGGCACGGCTGCTGGCACTGGTATGCCGGCTTCAATGAGATCATCAACCCCGGCAAGGCCGGCATGGAAAACGCCGATGAAGTCTCTAGCTTGGCTGTTGACTGGCTGAAGCGCAATGGCTCGACCAAAAAATGGTTCCTGCACGTCAATGTCTGGGATCCGCATACCCCTTACCGCGCGCCGGACGCCTTTGGCGACCCCTTTGCCGGCGAACCGCTGCCCGAATGGATGACAAAGGAGGTGTTTGCCAAGAGCCATGCCGGCTACGGCCCGCATAGCCCGCAGGAGCCCTCCGGTTTCGATGTCGAGCCCGGCGGATCAAAATACCGGCGCATGCCGAGCCCGATCAGCGACATGGATCGTGTCAAGGCATGGTTCGATGGCTATGACACCGGCATACTATATGCCGACCACCATGTCGGGCTGATCATCGACGAGCTGAAACTTCAGGGCCTGTTCGATCAGACGATCATCGTCATAGGCGCCGACCATGGTGAGAATCTCGGCGAGCTCAATGTTTGGGCCGACCACCAGACCGCCGACGAGTTCACCTGCAACGTGCCGCTGGTGATCCGCTGGCCGGGCGCTGACGCACCGCGCGGCGTTAACCACGGCCTGCACTATCATTTCGACTGGGCCGCGACGCTGATCGACCGGCTGGGTGGCGCCGTGCCGCCAGTATGGGACGGGCGTTCCTTCGCCCCTGCCTTGCAATCAGGTGAGGATGGCGGCCGCGATTTTCTGGTGCTGAGCCAGGGCGCCTGGGCGGTGCAGCGCGGCGTGCGGTTCCGGCTTGAGGCCGCCGACTGGATCATGCTGCGCACCTATCACGACGGTTATAAGGATTTCGGACCGGTCGCGCTTTTCAATCTGAGCGAAGATCCGCACGAACAGAACGATCTCGCGGCATCACGCTCTGACATCGTCGCTCATGCCAGCCAGCTGCTCGAGGACTGGCGAACCGCCATGGCCGTGAGCGGCGACAACGACGTCGATCCGCTGGTGACGGTGATGCGCGAAGGTGGGCCGTTCCACACAAAGGGCGAACTCCCAGCCTATCTGAAGCGACTGCGCGCCACCGGCCGCGCGGCCGCCGCGGCAACGCTTGAGGCGCGCCACCCTGCCCCGGCACCGCGCCGCCGATCGTTGAACTGAAGCAGGATCTCGTTGCTCAGGGAACGCCACTTTCGGCAATATTGATCCGCCCAGCCCTATTTCTCACAGGCATTCATTGATATAGTCCGCCGTGCATGACTTTGAAAAACCGCTGCTTGTTTTTGGAATACAGTTTGCCGAAGCAAGGCACTGTATTTATTGGATATATACATGGAATTGAAATGGCTTGAAGATTTCCTGAGCCTCTCCCAGCATTACAGTTTTTCAAGAGCGGCCAATGACCGCCATATCACGCAGTCTGCCCTAAGCAGACGAATCAAGCAGTTGGAAGATTGGGTTGGCATGCCGCTGATCGACCGCTCAACCAATCCTGTCCGGCTGACGGCGGCAGGGCAGAGTTTTCTGCCCCGGGCACAAGATGCTGTGGAGTTGCTCTACGGCGTCAAAAGTTCGCTGGCAGAACGCTACGCTCCCATGTGGGAAGTTTTATCCTTCGCCACGCTGAACACACTTTCCCTGACGTTCTTTCCTGCCTGGATGGCCGAGCTGGAAGCGTCCGGCGACAGTTTCCGCGCCCGGTTCGCCGACCCTCACTCGTCCTTCCTCGGCAACATCTCGACCCTGGTGAACGGTGACTGTGACTTCTTTCTCACCTATGCGCATCACGCAGTCCCGCAGATGGACGATCTGAAAGGGTTTCCGTTCCTTCCTCTCGGCGTTGAACGGGTCATTCCGGTTTCAGCCTGCGGCCCGGCGGGCAGCCCGTTGCACAGTCTCAAGGATCGCTCTCGGCCGACCGATTATCTCAGCTATCGCGGCAACTCGTTTTTCTCTTCGGCTCTACCCTGGCTTTTCGACAGGCATAAATTTCAGCTCAACACTGTCTTCGAAAACGGGATGTCGGTTGCGCTGAAGGCAATGACGGTTTCCGGCCATGGCGTCGCGTGGATCCCGGAGGGCCTTGTAGCGGATGAATTGAAACGGGGCGTTCTCGTTCGGGCGGGCGACATGGACGCCGATCTGGTGGTCGATATCAGGGTTTACCGCACGCCGCAGTTTCGTAACCGGCATGCAGAAAGATTTTGGCGGCGGGCCTCGCAACTGGCGATGTAAGCCGCCGGGAAGTAATTTGCCCGGCGCCTGCCACAGGGGCTTTACACAAACAGAGACTGTACGATTTTCAGGTTTCCGGCTG
Organism: Phyllobacterium sp. NPDC097923; assembly: GCF_044760925.1. Lineage (NCBI taxonomy): Bacteria > Pseudomonadati > Pseudomonadota > Alphaproteobacteria > Hyphomicrobiales > Phyllobacteriaceae > Phyllobacterium > Phyllobacterium sp. NPDC097923. The sequence goes on from NZ_JBIWBL010000004.1 coordinate 340,483, forward strand.
TGTCGAGTTTCTGTAAATGACCGTAGATCTCGTCAACGCCTTCCACGCCATCGCAGCAGTCCCGGAACTTTCGCAAACGGTCTGAGTCAGAGAATGGCTGTCGGTTGGTACCGACCGCAAACTGACGCCCCCCTTGCAGAACTCGGCCATCGCGCAGGGTTATCGTCACCACATGCGGCAGCTTTTCTGCTGCTGCGCATTCTTCTTCCAAACTGTAGCTCTGCATAGTCACCGTATCGAGCAGGTCGTCACCCACGAAGGACCGCACCGCCGCGGGCGTAAAATCGGAAAGACCGAGATAGCCTTGCCGCAGGGTACGGGCCACGCAATACTGCATGGAAAAGCGCGCCTGCATCTGGTCGACGGGCGCGGGATAGGCCAGATTGCGATAATTGGCGATCCCGACAAGCGTATCAATGGTTTTCACATCATCGGCACCAAAGTTGTGTTTATCCGCCAGATCGAGCAAGGCATCGATGATCATGTGCGTGGAACCACAGCATGGATGGCGCTTGGGCATCACGCCGGCCGTTTCGATGATATGCGCAGCCGGCGCAAGGATATCCTGCGTTTGCCAGTTGATCTGCGGGTCGCCGGCAAAAAGCTCGCGAAACCCCTGCTCTCCCTCCAGAATGTCATGCCTTGCCTGCATTCCCGCCCTCGCAAGCAAAGCGGCTTCGACGGCATTGCGGGCCGCCATTCCCGCGTGAAACGGCTTGATGAGGGTGCCGAACTGACCCTTCGTACCGGATGCGAAACTCACTGCAATGGTCAGTGCACGGGCGGTCGCCTCAACACTGAGCCCCAATATATGAGCCGTGGCTACAGCCGTACCGATACTGCCAATCGTCGAGGTGCCGTGCCAGCCGGCGGTATAATGCGCCTGCCCGACACCATCTCCAACATGTGCCTGCGCCTGCAGACCCGCCAGATAGGCATCGATCAATTGTGATCCGCTTGTCTTTTCCAGATCCGCCAGCGCCAGAATGGCAGGAACCAAGACAGCCGATGCGTGACTCATACCGGGCAGGAAATTGTCATCGTAATCCAGCGCGTGAGCGGCAGTGCCGTTGACGAGCCCTGCCAGCATGGGGCTGGATTTACCGCCTGTTACCAGGAGCGCCTCGCCGCCGCTGCCCGGTCGGGCAAAGGCGTCCCTGACACTGCATGCGCTTTGGTCCGTACGCCCCGCCACCATGCATGCCAGCGTATCGATGATAGCGTTCTGCGCCAACCGGCGTGCGTTGGCACTGACCACAGGCCTGGTGCTAGCCTCCGCTATGGCGGAGGCCACAGTCATGTCTTGCCCTTGCATGCTGCACTACCCCTGAAATGCATCCAGGACGAGCTTCAGCAGCCGTCCGAATTTGTGACGGTCAAGCTGCCGCCCCTGCACATCCGTATTGACCCTGTGCACCAGCACCATATCCAGCGCCGGCATGACGATACAGAAGTGGCCACCCGCGCCAAAGCCGGCATAGCTGCCCTTAGGTGCCACGACTCCAGGGAAAAATACGCCGTCCCGCTCCAGCCACCACATATAGCCATAGGCTCCACGCGCACCGGCGTGGGAATACGGCATGACGCATTCCTGCGCCCAGCCCTGCGGCAGGATATGGGCGCCATTCCATGAACCATGGCGCAGATAAAGCTGACCAAACCGGGCCAGGTCGCGCGTCGATAAGCGGAACGGATAAGCTGCATGGCGGCTTTCAGTGAAATGATCGTGCCAACCATCAGGCTTTGCACCGTCAAGCGAGAAATCCTCAAATTGCAAAGGCTTGGCGATACGCTCGTCGAAGGCTTGATGGACCGTCTTGCCCGTCAATTGCTCGAAGATCGTGCCGAGCGCATTGAAGTCCCAATTGTTGTAACACCAGAAAGTGCCTGGGGCATGGGCGTGTCGCTTTTCCTTGATCATTCGCATCCACGGCGTTTCATAACCGGCAGCGTGATAAATGCCCGAACGAGCGGTCAGCAGATCGTAGACGGTCGCCTGCTTTTCGACTGCGCTCAGTCCATCATTGTCATCAATGCCCAATGCTTCCAGCGTCTGGCTCAGATCAATGGTTCCGTCTTCCACATCCTGCCCCATCAGGGCCGCCAGAACGCTTTTACGGATCGAATGGCAAAGATATTTGTGGGTGATGTCGCCATAGGTGTAAACAATCTTGCCACCCTGCACGATCATCAAAGCATCAGTTTCCTGAGCATCAGCGCAGGCTTCAACCGCTTGCAGCCCCTTGTCCAGCCAACCAGCGGCTGACGGGTCCTTGATCCGCTCCCAATCCCCGGCTGGATTGGCTGCCGAATGATAGTTCATTATTGCATGTCCTTGTCATGATTGTGTGCCACCGCCTCGACACTCGCCTGCAGGAAATCCTGTGTGTAGGAATCCCTGGCCCGTGATTGCCGCAGATCGTCTGCGGTGAGTTCTTCCAGTATAATGCCCTTGTGCATGACACCGACGCGCTCGCAGATATGCGCGACCACGGCCAGATCATGCGAAACCATGAGATAGGTGAGGTTTCGCTCGCGGCGCAGCGTCTTCAAAAGATTAAGAATTTCCGCTTGAACCGATACGTCCAGCGCCGAGGTCGGCTCATCCAGCAGCAGCACCTCAGGTTCAATGATCAGTGCGCGGGCAATTGCCACGCGCTGGCGCTGGCCGCCCGACAATTCATGCGGATAGCGATACATGAAGTTCGGCCCAAGCCCGACGGCTGCCAGCACATCGCGGATACGCTCTTCCCTGCGGTCCATGCCATGGATCGCAAGAGATTCAGCCAGTACCTTGTACACCTGTTTGCGCGGGTGCAGCGAAGCGTAGGGGTCCTGAAACACCATCTGCACCCGGCGAAAGAATGCCTTGTCGCGCGCGCCCGTCATCGGCTGACCATCAAAGATGAAACGGCCCTGATAATGCGGGATCAATCCCGCAAGCGCGCGCAAAATCGTCGACTTCCCGCAGCCTGATTCTCCGATCAGGCCATAGGCCTGGCCCCGTGCAATGTGAAAACGAGCTTTCTTGACCACGGCGGTCCGTTTGCGGCCTTTGCCGAAAATAACCGACAGATCCGACACATCAACGTGTGGTCCCCCAATGTCATTCATCATGCCTGTCCCTCGCTCAGAGTTGCACCGCTCAGCCAGCGAGGATCACGCTCAGGAACTTTCAGCATGTCGACCGGGTGATCGAGCCGCGGAAGACTGGCCAAAAGCGCCTGCGTATAGGGATGCCTGGCCTTATGCAGTTCCTTGGCAGGCAGGTCCTCCATAATGCGGCCCGCATACATCACCAGAACGCGGTCGCAGAAATCGGCGACCAGGTTGAGGTCGTGGCTGATGAACATCAGCCCGGTGCCAGAACGGCTGACGAGTTCATCCAGAACCGTCAGCACCTGCCGGCGCACCGTCACGTCCAAAGCGGATGTCGGTTCGTCGGCAATAATCATGTCCGGTTCCGGAATGAGCATCATGGCGATCATCACGCGCTGTCCCATGCCACCCGATATCTCATGCGGGAACAGTTTCATGACGCGTTCCGGATCGCGAATATGGACGGCTTCCAGCATGGCCAGCGTTTTTTGTCTGGCTATTGCGGGCCGCGCGCGATGATGGAGACGATAGGCTTCCATGATCTGATCGCCGATGCGGATCAAGGGATTGAGTGAGTATTTCGGATCCTGCAGGATCATGGAAATACGGTTGCCCCGTATCGTGCGCATCTTCCGTTCGCTGGCAGAAAGCAGGTCGACGCCGTCAAAACGCATTGCCTTCGCACGAATTTGCGCAGATTTCGGCGTGAGTTTCAGCACCGAACGGCCCGTCATCGATTTGCCCGAACCAGACTCGCCGACAATTCCAACCTTCTCACGTCCGATGGAGAAACTGATGCCGCGCACAATGTCGATATCGTGTTTCACGCCCGGAAACGACACCCAGAGATCATCAACTTCAAGCAGAGGTTTTGTCATGATCTTTATCCGTTCCGTGGATCGAGAATATCGCGCAGACCATCGCCCAAAAGATTGAAGGCGAGACTAGCAAGAAGAATTGCGCAGCCCGGCACCGCGGCGAGCCACCACGAGGTCATCATGAATTCACGGCCGCTGGAAAGCATCGCGCCCCATTCAGGGCTTGGCGGCTGTGCGCCCAGGCCCAGAAAACCAAGGCCCGCAGCTGTCAGAATGATCGACGACATATTGAGCGTGATACGAATGACGACCGAGGGGATACACATCGGCACGACATGTTTTGCAATCACACGCATCGTGGATGCGCCCTGCAGGCGGATCGCGGCGACATAGTCGGAGGAGCGGATGGTCAGGGTTTCCGCACGGGCAAGACGGGCGATCGGCGGCCAGGCGGCAAGCGAAATCGCGATGACTGCGTTTTCAATGCCGGGCCCAAGCGCAGCGGCAAACGACAGGGCGAGAACGAGACTGGGAAAGGCGAGAAAAATATCGACAATACGCATCAAAGCCGTATCGACCCAACCGCCGATGTAGCCGGCGGTGGTGCCAACGATCAACCCAATCGGTGCGGCGATAATCGCGGTTAGCGTGACAATATACAGCGTGATGCGCGAGCCAAAGACGAGACGGCTGAAAATATCGCGCCCCAATTCATCGGTCCCGAAATAATGGGCCCATGACGGCCTTTGCAGCCGGTTCGCCAGATCATTGGTTCCGATATCATGCGTGGCGATATAGGGCGCAAACAACGCCACAAGAACCAGCAGCACAATCACAAAGAGGCCAAAAACGGCTGAGGTATTGGAGAGAAGCTTCAACCAGGAGCGTCGCAGCTGCTGTGCATTGGCTTGCAATGCTGAGGTCGGCACGGGCGCGGTCAGCCATTCGCCCAGAGAACTGAACGAGCGCACCGGATTTGTCGTGAGTTCATTGCTCATCTATGGCTCCTATCGGGTTCGAGGATCGAAAATGCGATAGAGGAGATCGCTGATCAGATTGATGCCGACGAACAGGATGCCGACGATCAATGTGCATCCAACGACGGCGTTCATGTCACCGGCCAGAAGCGCATTGGTGAGATAACGGCCAAACCCCGGCCAGGCGAACACGGTTTCCGTCAGGACAGCCCCCTCCAGCAGAAACGCATAGGAGAGCGCAACAACCGTAACCACTTGAACAGCGACATTGCGGAAAGCGTGCCCCCAGACAGTGCGTGCCCAGGAAAGCCCTTTGACACGGGCGGTGATGATATATTCCTGATTGAGTTGCTCGATCATGAAGCCGCGCGTCATGCGGCTGATATAGGCCATGGAGCCGAATGCAAGGATCAGGGCGGGCATGATGACGTGACTGATGGCATTGCCGAAAGCGTCCCATTGCCCCTGCAATGCGCTGTCGATGAGCAGGAAGCCCGTCGTCGGCTCGACCGTATATTCATAGAGAAAGTCAATGCGGCCCGGTCCGCCGATCCATCCCAGCGTGGCATAGAAGATCAGGAGCGCCATAAGGCCAAGCCAGAAATTCGGAGTGGAATAACCAAGCAGACTGATCATGCGCACGGCATGATCCAGCGGTGAATTGCGGTACATGGCCGAAAACACGCCAAGCGGAATGCCGAAGCCCGTCCCGATGATGATGGCGACCGTGGCCAGTTCAATGGTCGCCGGAAAGACGCGGCCAATATCCTCCAGCACAGGGCGTCCCGACGTCAGCGCATTGCCGAAGTCGAACATCGCCGCATTCTTGAGATAGAGGCCATATTGAACAATCAGTGGCTGGTCGAGACCAAGCTTGCGATACATCATGTCGTAAGCCTCCTGGGAGATATTATCGCCCAGCATGGCAACGACCGGATCAAGCGGCAAAAGACGGCTGATGAAAAATGTCAGCGTGACCAAGCCCAGAAGTGTAACAGCCACGGAAAAGATCAGGCGCGCGGAGGCAGCGAGAAAGAGAAGCACAGGACCGAACTCCTCGTCGCCTTCCAGATCTTCCAGAATGTCGTGCGTTGTCATCGGCTTTGATCCTGAACAAGATGAATAAGGATGCGAAATCCACCGCCACATCCGGTAATGTGCGCTCCCGCTTTGAGGCAGTTGCAGACATCACCTGATCGACGTGGGGCCGCCGGTCCGGGAGTGGACCGGCAGGAGATTGAAACGCGTTATTTCGCAGCCAGATCGTAATAGACGCGGAATCCGTTCCAGCTCCAGTTCTTCATGGCCTTGCTGACGCCGGCAACGTTGTAGATCTGGAAGATGAAGGCGTGCGGACCTTTCTCCATCATCTGCTTTTGCAGATCGACATACTTCTGCTTGCGCGTGGATTCGTCTTTTTCAAACAGGGCGTCATCTACCTGTTTGTTGACGCCCTCGTCAAAATAGCTGGCGCGCCAGCTCGGATACATGGTCTGCTTGGCCTCGGCACGGTTGTCTGGATTGAAAATCTGGCGTGAGGCGTTGCCATGCGCATCCGGCACTGTTGTCTGCCAGCCCATCAAAGACGTCTGAAATTCACGGCCACGAATACGGCTGAACAATTGTGCATTCGCCATGCGCTCGATCTTGATCTTCACACCCGCCTTGGCAGCAGCATCCTGAATGCTTTGTGCAATCGGAGCCGCATAAGGTGCAGTGCTGATGAACATCGTTGTTTCGAAGCCATTGGGATAGCCAGCTTCTTTCAGAAGCTCCCTGGCCTTTTCCACGTCAAGCTTGAACGGCTGACCTTCCCTCTCATCGAGCGCACCAAACGCGCCGAGTTGAACGAAGCTTGCGCGCGGAACACCCACATTATGGATGACCGTTTTGCCAAGACCTTCATAATCGATGAGATAGCGCATCGCCAGACGCACTTTCTCATTGGCGAAAACCGGATCGGCATTGTTGAAATTCCAGTAGAACAGCGACGGCTTCAAAGCACGCGAGGCTGTTGCCTTGTTTTGGGTTTCAAGATCGCGCAAATCTTCCGGCGTCAGATCGCGGGCAATGTCGATATCGCCCTTTTCCAGCAGCAGGCGCTGCGTTCCAGCTTCTGAGACGTGGCGGATCAACACCTGCTTCAGCTTCGGCGCTTCGCCCCAATAATTGGCGTTGGCCTGAAGAATGACAACTTCCGCAGGATTCCAGCGCATGAGCTTGTAAGGTCCGACACAATCCGAACGTGTGGCAAGATATTTATTGCCCATATCGCCATCAACCTGATTTGCCATCAGCACTTTCTGATTGAGAAGTGCGGCAACGCGATTGGCGGCAATGGCAGCCAGAATGAGATTGGCCGGATAGGGCTTATCAAGCCTGAACACCAGCGTCTTGTCGTCCGGGGCAGTGATGCTCTGGTCCGCATTGTCCTTGGTGAAACCGTATTCGGTCAGCGTCGCGGCGTTGCCAAAGCCAAGCTTCACAACACGGCGCAACGACCACGCCATGTCACCTGCGGTTGCCTTTTCACCGGACGGAAACGCCAGGTCGTCACGCATGTGGAAAGTGATCTGCAGTCCATCCTGGGAAACATCCCAGCTCTTTGCCAGCTTGGGCACAAGCTTCGTTTCATCGGCAGGATCGAAATCGACGAGCGGATCGCAGATATTCTGGATGATCTCGTTGGTGGCCGCTTCACCGATTTGCGCCGGATCAAACGTGCTGATGGCATCGATATTCCAGGCCATTGCCAGCGTATTGGGTGGCGATGCCGCTTCTGCCGTAAAACTGATACCTGCAAGGCCCGCAACAAGGATAAGCGCTGTGCTGCGGCGCAAAATGGTTCTGGTTTTCAAATCGCTCATGTTCGTCCCCTTTTATGATTTTCATGTAGCTTGGAGGGCACCGCATCCGCACAGACGCAGTGCCAGACCGGATTACTCCGCTGGGCGCGGCTGGAGTGGCGGGTTCACCTCCGGTGGAATTGGGCAGGTATAGGGTGTTTTCGCGATACGTGCCTGATGATCAGCCTTGGCGTCTTTCAACAGGGCTTCGTTTCGCAAAACATCCAAAGCTGTTCCAGCCATGATCTTGGCTGCGTAGACCATTCCCTTATGCGCGGCAGGCATTTTGCCCTGCGCCGTGATCTGCCAGGAGTGACCCGGCGAACCGATGGCATGGGTGGCCACACGCGCCTGGACGGTTGGCACCGCCCAGCTGACATCGCCCAGATCGGTAGAGCCGATCATCGGCACACCTTTCTGTTCGCGCGGCAGCACATAATCGCAAAGCGGCGCATTGTCCGCGAGCGGCTGGCCAACACGCTGATAGTCGGTTTCGATGTCTTCCCGCGACAGCGTAGCCTGGATTTTTGCGGCGAACTCCCGGTCCGCATCATCAAACGGCACACCGCCCAGCCGGTCCATGTTGGACTGCATGATGGTTTCAAGCGGTGTATTGCCCAGCAGATTCGACACCGCACTCATGATCGAAATATCGACAGTGGTTTCGGTCATCATGGCCGCGCCCTGCGCGACCTTCTTCACCCGTTCATTGAGCGCAAACATGCCCGGCAAATCGGTGGCACGGATCGCATAGCGGATCTTGGTTTTGGCCTGCACGACGTTGGGAGCGATGCCGCCGGCATTGAGATAGGCGTAGTGCATCCGGCAATCGGCAGGCACATGCTCTCGCAGGTAGTTGACGCCGACATTCATCAGCTCCACCGCATCGAGGGCAGAACGCCCCAGATGCGGTGCGGCGGCGGCGTGAGAGGCCCGGCCGGTAAACTCAAAATCCATGCGCGTATTGGCAAGCGATTGCGCGTCGTCCACTTGCGTGAACGATGCCGGATGCCACGAAATGGCAATGTCCACATCGTCAAAAGCGCCTGCGCGCACCATGAACGCCTTGGCGGCGCCCCCTTCCTCCGCTGGACAGCCATAATAGCGCACGCGACCTCGTGCCCCTGTTGTCGCCAGCCAATCCTTGACGGCAGTCGCTGCAAGAAGTGCGGCAGAACCAAGCATATTATGACCGCAGCCATGACCATGCCCAGTGCCTGGGATCGGGCGCGGCTCGGCAATGCCAGCCTCCTGGCTGAGGCCTGGCAGCGCATCATATTCGCCCAAGATGGCGATGACCGGCCCGCCCTCGCCCGCTTCGCCCATCACTGCCGTCGGAATACCGGCAACGCATTCGGTAACGTTGAATCCTTGCGCGCGCAGCATGGATGTATGTTCGGCGCAGGACTTGTACTCCGTATAGGCTATCTCGGGCATTGCCCAAACACGGTCACTCAGAGCCTCAAAAGCGCTCCTCTTCGAGTCGACCAGATCCCATATCACATCACCATTTTTCATGGTGCTACTCCCAGATTGTTCAATTTAAAGATTTTCGGCGATGAAGCGGGCCAGAGCACCAAAGACACGACGACGGTTTTCGATACGGGCAAAGCCATGCCCTTCATGCGGAACGCGCAGATATTCCACCGGCTTGCCGAGGCCGCGCAGGCAGGAATAAACCATCTCGCTCTCGCATGGCGTCACGCGCGGATCTTCCATGCCATGAGCGATCATCAACGGCGCTTTGATGGCATCAATCCGATTGATGGGCGAATAACGCTCCAGCGCGCCGCGCATGGTTTCCACATCACCATATTCGGCAGCACGCAATTGCTTGCGCCACGGGCCAGTGGTCTGCAACAGGGTCAAAAAGTTGGCGATTCCGTAATATTCTACGCCCAGGCGCCACAGATCCGGATATTCGGTCATGGCCGACAGCACCATAAACCCCCCGTAGGAACGGCCGAATACCCCGATGCGGCTTTCATCCACGTCCTGCCTTGCACCCACGGCGATACGTACGGCCTTGAGATCCGCAACGCTATCCATCCGCAACTCCCGGTCATCGAGATGCTGGTAGCGACGGCCATAGCCGGTGCTTCCACGAACATTCGGCGCCACGACCATGATTCCCTTGGCCAGCATATATTGAATGTCGGCGCGAAAATCCGGTTTCCACTGTGCCTCGGGTCCGCCATGGACGATGATCATGACAGGATAGCCATTCGGTTTTGCCGGGACTTTCGGCCGATAGACGAAATAAGGAATGTCGAGCCCATCGAAGCCCGCAACGCTAGTCACGGTCGGCTCGATAAAGTCCGGCAATCCGGCAGCGGCTTTGGACGCATCCGTCAGCCGCGCGAACTTACCCGTCTCAGCATCGCAGCGCCATATATCACCTGAAGTGGCCCCACCCTCGATTGGCATGACGAGCGCTGTGCCATCGGGTGTCCAAGCAACGGAACCAATCACGCAAGGCATGGGTGTTGCGAACTGCTTCAGGGTGTTTCCGGCACGGTCGATAATGACCAGATCATTCCAACCCTGGCGATTTATCACGAGCGCGATCCTGGCTTGATCGGGCGCTATCGCCAATGCCTCGATATCCTGCTCCGCAAAGGCTGCAAGTTCCAAGAGGGTATCAGCCTCGTACAGCTTTACCATGAGCGAGAGATATTCTCTCTCCTGATCGGAGATTATCAGGATACCGGAATTATCCTTGAAGAATTTGGGCGCGAGGTAACGCGCTCGCCCTACATGGGGCAAGATATTTTCATAGGCGCCGGTGGCAAGATCCAGTCTGCAGAAATCTTGATCCATCATCGCTCTTTGGCAGTCATTGACGAGCAGGAACGCCCCGTCGGGAGAAAAAGCAAAAGGCGTTCGCCAACCCTGGCCTTGATGGACACATTTCACCTGGCCCGTCGCGATCGTCATCACGTAGAGATCCATATGCGCGCGGTCGCGATAATTGGCCGAATAAGCAATCTGCAAACCGTCGGGCGACCAGCATCCCCAGCCATGAACAACGGTCGTGTCGGTCGTCAGGAGGCGTGGCTCTTCCTTGGCATTTTCGATCAGCCAGAGCTGATGACGCTCGTCCCCTCCCCAATCCGTTGTGATCAACAGGTCGTGGCTCTTTGGGTTGAAGGCAAGATTACCAACCGGTTCTGACAGAGTGGTCAACTGACGGGCTGGCCCGCCCGCCAGTGGACGCACCCAGACCTGCAGCGTACCGCTTTCGTCGCTCAAATAAGCCAGCAGCTCGCCATCGGGCGAAACGGCGGGTTTTACCGCTTTGCTGATATCAATGTAGTGTGACATCGAAAGCGCGGGGTCAGTTTGCAGTGCGTCGAGCGTCGTCATATCTGTCTTTCGTCAATGGGATTAACCAGCGGCGGCGGCCGCCGCGGTAAACTTGATCGCAGTTGCCAACCGGCGGGAGGCTGCCTTGAGTTCTTTCGCCATGGGCCCAACCGTCGATTGATGATTGGAAAGGGTAACAATCGTGAAGGCGGCTTCCGGCCAGGCATTCCTGAGCTTCCACGCCGTCGCCATTGGCGTCACGGTATCGTACCGCGCTTGCACGATTTCTGCTGGCAGATGACGGATGAGATCGATGTTTTCCAGCAGATGGCCATCCGGCAAAAACGCCTGATTCACGCAATAGTGGGTGAAAATCCGAGAGACAGCCAAGGCCGCATCCGGATGCAACAGCTGCCTTACATGATCAAGGCTTGGTTCGAATGTTTGCGTGCGAGCTGAAAAGCCACGCAGGGCTTTCGCGGCAGCGAGTTCAACAGCCTGCTCACCACAGGTCAGACGCGCATAATAGGCTTTCAGAAGATCGCCGCGTTCCTCGACAGGTATGAATTCAGCGAATTCCTGCCAATGATCGGGAAAAATAGCCCGGCAGCCGTGAAACCACCAGTCGATGTCATCCTGGTCCGCCAGGAAAATGCCATGCAGCCGAAATCCAAGGCATCGACGTGGAAAAGCAATGCCATAGGCGAGCGCCAGACACGATCCCCAGGAACCGCCGGTAACCAGCCAGCACTCGATGCCAAGAAACTCGCGAATCTGTTCCATGTCGGCAATCAGGTGCTGTGTGGTATTTTCGACTAGCTCCGCGAGTGGCGTCGAGCGCCCCGCGCCGCGCTGATCGAAGGTGACGACGCGATAGGCAGCAAGATCGAAACTTGCAATCTGCTTTGCAGACACGCCAGCGCCAGGGCCCCCATGCAGAAAGACCGCCGGAATACCCTCGGGATTACCATATTCTAAAACGGAAAGTTCATGCGTCGCGCTGACAACCAGACGAAATTCCCTGTTCGGCAGGATTTCCGTATCCATCCGTCCCCCTCAAACACCATCATGTCCCTTTGCCGTGATTTTTTGTTTTTCCGCGGTCGCAAATTTTATAGTCGGTAAATTTGAGAGTTGGCCAATGCAATTTCAGACTGCTTATTCCAAAATGGAATGATGTTGCGGGCTCGGCGCGCATCGCTATCGTCTTCAGTGCGTTGAAACGGACTCCCGAAAGTCGGCCAGGTCGCGGTTGAACCGCTGCGCTTCCTCCAGGAATGGCGCGTGTCCGGAATCGGCATAGATCTGCGAGCGAATTGCCGGATTGAGTGCCCTCGCCCGCTCAAGGCTCGCGCGCGCCATGACCAGTGCATCCTTTTCGCCGTAAAGCATCAGCATGGAAACCTTGACCTTGGGCAGCCCTTCCGCCGCAAAGACCGTCATGAAAGGTACCGTTCGGGTCATGATCCACGATGCCATAGCCGCATTGGACAACAGCCGTTCGAACGTTGCCTGATCCGGTTGCGTCGCAAAACACAGCGCCAGAAAGTCGCGCATTGCATCGAGGTGAACCTTCAGGTCATCCGAAGCAAGGCCCGCATAGACTTCGGGATGCGGCCTTAAAAGCGCGGCTTTCAGTTCGATGACACCACCCACATAAACCAGGCCTCCGATCTCGTCATCGCCGTAAGCTGCAACATAGTTGGAAACGACTACTCCGCCCAGCGACCAGCCGACAAGAACCGGATTTTCGGCCTTCGTCGCCTCAAGCACGGCGCGCAGATCATCAGCCCAGCGGCGTCCGTCGCCATAGGCCTGCGCATCCTGCGGCTTCCCCGAAAGTCCATGGCCGCGAAGATCGAACGTGATCAGCCGGTAACGCAAAAGGTCGGGGCTGTTCAGCTGGTTCTCCCAGTCGAGATGGCTCCCGAGCAATCCGTGAATGAAGACAATGGGCCGTCCGGCAGGATTGCCCGCTTCCTGGACCGCAATGTCGACACCGTCCGGCGACTTCACAACGTAGTCCCTCCGTTCCGCCATCACGGCCGAGGACATGATCATCATCAGGACCAACCATAGCGCGCACATCATCGAAACGAGGCTGGCACGCCTCGACCCGCTGGCACCCAGCTCCATCGGCGGCTTGTTTTCCTGCATCGCTAACATCCGATTATTCACAATATCCATCCTTGTTTTTAGTGATCGCTACAGGATAAATGCTTGCTTTTTGCTGTCAAGTTGTCTTTAGTGATCGCTATGGATAAGCTCGTGAAGAAACGGCGGAGCGGGCCGCGGACCTTCGACAGGGACCAGGCGGTCGATATCGCCATGCGCCTGTTCTGGCGCCACGGTTATGAGGGCGTCTCGTTGAACGATCTGACGGCAGCGATCGGCATCGCGCCGCCGAGCCTCTATGCGGCGTTCGGCAGTAAGGCTGGTCTCTACCGTGAGGCGCTCGATCGATATTCCGGCATGCCAAAGGCACTGAACACTCTCAGTCAAATGACCAATCTACGCGACGTCGTTGAAACCCTCCTCAATAGTGCCATCGATGCCATCACGGAGCCTGGCGAGGAACGTGGCTGCATGATTTCGAGTGGCATGATCCAGTGCGGCGAAGACCACGCCGACCTTGCCCGCGAACTGGCGGAGCGCCGAGGTTTGATGCGCGACACCATTGCTCACAAACTCAAACCGTGGCTGGATCGGGATCGTGCCGCGTCCCTCTCCCGCTACCTCGTCACCATCCTGCAGGGCCTTTCCGTCCAGGCACGCGACGGCGCCTCCCGCGAAGACCTTAGGCAGATCGCCGATGAGGTTGTGGCCGGCATCAGGGCTCGGAACCTCTCGGACTGCAAAAAAGGACACCGTAGGGGTGTGGCATAGATTGGAGTTGTTCAACTGATGAAGCTGGTGCGAGGAAGATTTGCGTCAGATATGGACGTAGATATCGTCGTCCTCGAGGGAGACAGGAAAGCTCCTTGCCCGGACACTGCGGTCGACCAGGAACTCTCCGGTCCGGATGTCGAATTCCCAGCCATGCCATGCGCATCGGACCAACTCCCCCGCACGCTCATATATGAATTCCGTCTTGTCTGTTTGCCTGGTTGTCCCACATAAGGGGCCCTCGCAGAGCGCCGCCCCCTTATGCGGGCAGACATTGAGAAGGGCGTGAAACCCGTCATTCAGCTTAAAGAGACCGAGGGAGAGCTTGCAGACCGTCACAATCTTGGCAGCGTCAGACGGAACTTCCGATGCCTTGCAGGCAAAATGTTTTGATGCCATCGCTTCTCTCCTTACTCGGCGGCCATCGCCGCAGGACGCGGGATGCGCTTGTAGACCTCGAGTGCGTTGAGACCGAGCACCTTCTCACGCCAGGCGGGCGGTATGTGGAGTTTGGTCACATCGTCATAGTCCCAATGCGGATAATCGGATGCGAAGAGCAATGTGTTCTCGCCATCCATAGCCTCCAGTGTCGCCCAGAGGTGCTGGATGTTCTGCGGCTGTTCAAGCGGCTGCGTGGACATGCGGATGTTCGACTTGAAGTATTCAGATGGTAGGCGCTTCAGCCAGGGGGTCTCCTTGCGCAGTGCCCGATAGTTGGAGTCCAGCCGCCACAACACGGAAGGAACCCAGGCAACACCACACTCGATGATCACGACCTTGAGCTCCGGCCACTTCTCGAACACGCCCTGCGCGATCAGCGAGGCCATGTGGGTCATGGCAGACTGCGGCAGGATCGCGTGTGTTTCCCAGAAAAAAGTCGAAGGCCCAGCCCCAATCGGATTCGCATTCACACCACCTTGTCCGCCAAGATGCATCGCGAACGGCAGTCCCATTTCTGCGCATGCTTCGAAGATGGGATGATAAAAGGGGTCGCCATAAGGCCGCTGGGCACCGTGGCTTACCAGAACCTGAACGATACGGGGATGCGAACCGATCCGGCGGATTTCCTCGGCCGCAAGCTTGGGATCTTGCGGCGCGACCACCATCGATCCCCAGAACCGAATATCCTTCGGAAGCCAATAGTCGATCATATAGTCGTTGTAGGCCTTGCAGAGTGCATTTGCATAATAGGGATTGGCAAGCGTGGAAGCCTCAATCGGTTCGTCGCCCGTCAGGATCGCGATGTCGATATCGTACTTGTCGAGGTGCTTTTCCTTCATGATGAGATAGTTGTCGTCTTCCTCGACGGGGTTTACGTCGTGACGGGCGAAGCCCTCGGGGTGAAACCATGGTCGATGGCCGTGGGGAAACGCACCACGTGGCCCAGTCTTCTCGCCTCGGACGAACATGTCCTTGAACAACCCCTCCATGTAGGGCTCAAGCACTGTGGCGCTGCACCAGTAATTGTGACAGTCGGTATCAACGATAAACATCAGGGTCTCCTAGGCTTCGCGGGAGGCCTATCTGCCGGCTTCTCCCTCTGTCTCCACCCTATTGACCAAAGATCAATCGGCAAATATCAGTCAATTTCGATTATTGATCTGTTTTAGCGATAGGAAAAATGAATATCCCCCTTCTGATCACCTTCCTCGACGTGATGGAAACTGGAAATTTCAAGCGGACTGCCGAGCGCTTGAATATTATGCAATCGACCGTCAGTGCCCGCATTCGTCAGTTGGAGGAGACATTGGGGACGCGGCTCTTCGAACGAGGTCGTGGCGGCGCGGAACCGACCCCCGCAGGACGCCGTTTCGAGGGACATTGCCGGGCGTTCCTCACGCTCTGGGGTCATGCCCGGCGGGACGTGGTGAGCGGTGCCGCCGCCAGGAAACGTCATCTCCACATCTCCTGCCAATACAGTTTGGTCAGAGCGTATCTGATAGGTTGGATCGACAGGCTAAGGAACGAAGACGACGATCTCGACTTGCATGTCGAGATCAATTTCTCGTCACAGATTCAACGCGACATTCTTGCGGGCGAGACGGACGTCGGCATCATGTTCGCACCTCAATTGACGCCGGATGTTCAGGTCGCCGATCTTGGAGCGACTGAATTCGTAATGGTCTCGACCGATCACGACACCCTGGGAGATGTCAACTTCAGTCGCTACATTAAGGTGGCTTACACAAGCGCGTTCGAACGGGCGCTGGACGAACTGCTTCCCGAATTCGCGTTTCCGAGCATGGTGATCGGGAGTGATGACCTTGCGATCGAGCTCTTGGGTCGGTACGGGGGCACGCTCTATCTACCAAGGTTTGCATTTGCGGGCGCACAGACCAAACTTTCGACAATACGGATTGTCCAGGATGCGCCGACGATCCTGCAACCTGTCTTCTCAGCGGTCCACATGCGGCGAAGGCGGGACCCTGTTGTGGTTTGGGCGCTCAAGCTTCTCAAGGAGGTCATCGATCACCGATGATCGGAATTATCGATTGAAAACGGATTTTTGCTAGGTCAATTCGGATCGCCAAACTTGATATCAATGTCGCACCTATTTGGAGGTGCGCGATGTTCATGAACCCACCCTTTCGTTATTCCCTATCCGCTGCCAACCAGCAGCCATGCTACCGTGGTGGCCCCGCGACACTCGTGTGCAAGGCCGTGGTGGAGGAGACGCACAACAGCAAGACCTTCGTATTCGAGGATAGCCAGAGCCGCTGCTTTGATTTCAAGCCGGGTCAGTATGTCACCTTCAAGTTCGAAATCGATGGGAAGCTCTGCCCACGCGCCTACTCGATTTGTTCGACCCCGACCCGCCCACACAATATTCAGATCACGGTCAAACGCGTGCCAGGCGGCCTGGTGTCGAACTGGTTGAATGACAACATGCACCCTGGAATGGGGGTGGAAATCGCAGATATCGGCGGCCGTTTCAACTATCTTGATATTCCATCGCACAAACCGCTCTTTCTATCCGGCGGTTCGGGCGTTACGCCCGTCATCTCGATGCTGCAATACATAACCGATGTCGTTGATCAGACCGATGTCGTGTTCGTCTATTTCTCGCGAACGCCGAAAGATATCATCTTTCGGGACCAATTGGAGTTCATCGCCAAGCGGTTCCCGAGCGTCAAAGTGCATCTGGTCGTGGGCGACGACAGCGAGGAGGAAAGTTTTGGTGGCCACAAGGGCCAGATGGGAGCGGCATTGATGCGGTCACTCGTGCCCGATCTTGCGGAGCGGGAAATATTCATGTGCGGTCCAGAGGGCTTCATGAAGGCCGCCCGAGCGATGGCCCGCGAAACAGCCATCGCGGCTCAGTACGAAGAAAGCTTCGGCGAGAAAATCATTATCGAAGAAGCGGATGGTCTCGGCGGTGAAGTCTATTTCTCACTGTCGGGGAAACATGGCACATGCGCGGCCGGCGAGAACTTGCTTGAAGCGGCGTTGAATACAGGCGTTTGGATCGACAATTCCTGTCAGCAAGGTGTTTGCGGAAGCTGTAAGGTCAAAATGACCCAGGGAGCGGTCGACATGGACGATCTGGGCGGATTATCCGACGACGAAAAAGCCGAGGGTTACGTCTTGGCCTGCTGCAGCAGGCCGCGAGGAGCGGTAACCCTGGCAGCTTAAGGACTCACGGTTTCAATGACCGTCGCAGGTTTGGCGTTACCAGCTTGCCGTCAGTGCTGCATGATTTGAAGGTCACTTTCTTTGGATCTTTGCAGGACGCCGTGATCACGCGTGAAAAAGGGGTGTTTCCCGATTTCCACGCTGTTGCTGAGCCGGCTTTTGAAGAAGCCAAGCGATCTCGTCACGTAAACATGGCGTCAGCATTGCCGGTAGCGGCTACGCACGCAAAGCGGCAGCCGGGCTGGAACGCAAAGCGGCAAACGCGGGAACAATGGAAACAACCGCCGCAACAGCGAGAAAACCGATCACCAGCCACAGATCGTCCGGCGCGAAATCAACCGGCAGCCGGACGGCCGTCGATGCGGTCAGCCACGCCGAGATCGCCGATGCCGCGGCGTAGCCGAGGGCTATTCCCGATACGATGCCGGCGACAAACAGCAGGAAAAGCTCTCCCCACACGAGCGCGATGATCGAGCGAACCGGAGTGCCGAGCGCACGCAAGGCGCCGATCTGCCGCCACCTTGATCCGACATGCATGACCGTCACCAGCACGATGGCGGCAATGACGATCGCCTGCGTGCCCAGAGCAATTGCCAGAAGCAGGCTGCGGGCGTCCCCCAATGTCGCGTAGAGCCGCGTCAGGACCTCCGCTGGAAAAACGCCGAGCGTCGCGCCTGTGCGGTATTCCTGCCGCAGGCGGTAAGCGTCGGCAACCGTCTTCGGCTTGACGAGAATGGCGGGAACGCCAGGGGATTGCGCATCGAAATGCTCGTCCAGGGGCGCATCCGCATCGACATGGCCATGCTCGTGCTCATGGCTGTGATCTTTCGGCCCGGGACCGTGCAACTCGGTTTCCCCGCTTTCACCGTCATGATGTTCCTCTCCATGCATGCCGTGAAGCTGCCATACGGCCCGGATCGGCACCAGGATGGCGCGATCCCAAGCGGTTCCCGTCGGCGCCATGCGGCCAGTCACCTTGTAGGCAATCGCCGTATGGGTTTCACCGCCCGTTTCCGCCGTGCCGTGCATCGGCTTGATCTGCGCGCCCGGCGACAGCGCCACATCGGAGCCAACCACCGCCTCGCCAAGGCGCGCGAAATGCGCCCCTTGCGCCAGGTTCGGAGACAGCGTCGAAATCAGGCGGGTCGTGGTGCCGACGATCGGAAAACCGTAAGCGGAGTCACCAAAGCCGACGGGCGCCGCCAGTTCGACGCGCGGATCGTTGGCGAGGCGGCCGAGAACGGCGCCCTCCATCAGCGGCAGCGGCGCCGGCTGCAGGAATACGGCCGAAAGCGCAAGCTGGGTTTCGCTGCCGGCGGCTCCGACCAGCAGATCGAACTTCTCGGCCGCACGCGCACTGCCGAGCCGGACAGCCCGCTCCTGCAGCGTCACGGTCACGCTTAAGGCGACGGACAATGCAATGAGCACCACAACGGCCAGCGCGCCGCTCCAGAATCGCCGCAGGTCGGCAAAAATGAACTTCATCATTGCGCGGCACTCTCTCCACTATCCTCGTCGACACGCCCGCTCGCCAGGCAGATGCGGCGGCCAAGACGCTCCGCAAGAAACGCATCATGCGTGACCACCACCAGTGTCGTGCCCTGCTCTGCGGAAAGCCGCAGCAGAAGCTCGGCAACCTCGTTGCCCGCATGGCGGTCAAGACTGGCCGTCGGCTCGTCAGCGACGATGACGCCGGGACGCTGCAACAACGCACGGGCGACGGCGACACGCTGCATTTCACCACGTGACAATGTCTCGATCTTCTGCCCGACGCGATTGATCCCGGTGGCTGAAAGCAGCGCCAGCGCACGCTCCCGCTCCTCGACGGTCAACCGACGCGCAAGCCTGACCGGGAGCACCACGTTATCGAAGGCAGAAAGCCCGGGGAAAAGATGGAAATCCTGCATGACAAGGCCGATGTTGCGTGCGCGAAAAGCATCGCGCCGGCCGGAGGAAAGACGGGTGATGTCCATGCCGTTCCAGGAAATTTTGCCGTGCGTGACGTTTTCCAGGCCGGTGATCGCGTTGACGAATGTGCTTTTTCCCGAGCCGGAAGCACCGGTGATCGCCAGTTGGCCACCGGCCGGCAGATGAAATCGCTCGATGGCAAGGACCGGCGCAGCCAGGCCCGGAAAATGCATTTGGAGATCGGAAACGTCGAGTGCGAGCATGGTGTCAGACGGTCCTGAAGGCCGCGTTCCGAAGACGCAACTGGCTGATGAAGCCGGTTTCCGGATCGGTCCAGGAACCGAACTCCAGCACCCCACGCGCGATGATGGGCGCATTGAACTGCACGAAGGTCTGCTTGGCCGAGAGATAGACGACCATGATATTGTCCGGCCAGTCGGCGTCTGAGGAACAGAACGGGCAGAGCGACATCGGGATTTCCGTCAGGACGAAAAATGCCGCCTCCGCCTTGAGCGGCGGCGCCATGAAGCCGCTGATGGCAATCTCCTGGCCGCTCAGTTGCTTCACCTTGTCGGAAAATTCGAGACCGAGCGGACCAAAGCTTTTGTAGAGCTCGCCGAACCCCAGTTTCTCGGCAGCGCTTGCGCGTGCGGCAATGCCCATGAAAGGCAAAACCGCGGCCGCCGTGAGCAGCGCCCGACGGCCGATAGCAAAGGTCTTCTTCTCCGTCATCGCAATCTCCTTAAACGGGAAGACAGGCGGCTTTCGGCCGCCTGTCCTGTTCGTCAGTCGGGCAGATTTACATCTTTGACGCGCCGAGTGCGAAAGCGTCAGCCAGGACGCGGTAGACGTCGCTCTGTTCCATGTAACCACGGAAGCCTTCCGCACCCGGGCCAACGGCCTGAAGCACGACATCGTCCACCGCGTGAACACCGCTATCCTCATCGCGCGGGATGTTGCCCTGGACAAAGACGGCACCCGGCACGTCCTTGTAAGCTTCGTTGGCGACGTATTCCTTCTTCTCGTTCTGGATCGCCGGAACGAAAGGACCATCGAGCTTCGGACGGAAGGTCTCGTAATGGTCAGGGCCGTTGTTGGCTGCGATGAACAGACGACGGGAAACATCGACGCGGTCCGGATAGCCGTCGCCGTCCTTGTCTTCGTAGTTCGGGAAGCCTGCCGCGGCGTAGGTGCCGACCTTGTCGCGCATTTCCGTGCCTGGCTTATCGTCATCGACAGTGCCGATGATCGAGACGCCATGCGTATGGTCACCGGTGACGACGATCAGCGTATCCGGATTCTTCGTCTGGAATTCGCGTGCAGCCGCGATGGCTTTGTCGAATTCGATCGTATCGACCAAAGCGCGATCCCAATCGAGCGGATGGCTCATCTTGTCGATGGACGCAGCCTCCACCATCAGGAAGAAGCCATCCGGATTCTTCGACAGCCTGTCGAGCGCCACCTTGGTCATATCGACCAGGCCCGGCTGGTTGGGAAACTTGTCGACGGTTCCCTTTTTGAGGAATTCGCGATCGAGCGTGACGTCGAGGTTGCCGGTGTGGAAGAGGCCGAGCAGCTTGCCCTGGTTCGAGCCGGCCGCGGCGGCCAGTTCATTCTTGTCGGTGGCGAGGGCGTAACCGGCCTCCTTGAAGAGCGCGATATAGTCCTTGTCATCCTTGCGCTTCGAACCGGGCACGTCTTTGGCCAGGAAGTAGGCCGAGCCACCACCGAGCAGCACGTCCGGCTTGACGTTGTACATCATGCCGACGATGTCAGCCTTGTCGGCGCGCTTGCGCGTATGGGAAACGAGCGCGGCAGGTGTCGCGTCCTGGACTTCGGATGTCGTCACGATGCCGAGCGACTTCTTGCCGGTGCGGCGCAGAGCCTCACCGATCGTTTCGACCTTGGGGTCGTCCTGGCTGGCTGGCGTGCGGTCAGCATAGACGCCAAGCGCATTTACCGCGGACTTGTGGCCGGTCATATAAGCCGACATGGTGTTGGCGCTATCAGTGGCGATGGCCGAGGTCGAGGAGGTGCCGATAAAGGCGACGGGCGGGATGTCGTCCATGGCAAGGCGGCCATTGGCCTTCCCCTCGGTCATACCCTTGGACATGAGGCGGGCACCGGTGCGATGCGCAACGGAAAGGCCGTCACCCAAAAGGAAAATAATGTTCTTGGCCTTGGGCGTGTCTGATGTTGTGTATACATCCCAGCCGACCGATTTCTTCTCGTCGCCAGCCGATACCTCGACCTTGTACTGGCCGGGTTTTGCGAGCTTGATGTCGCGCAGGATGAGCGCGGATCCGAGCACCTTGTCTTCAGTACCTTTCTCCTCGGCGACGAATTGGGCGGCCTTGCTGAAAACGGCGTCGTAGCTCTCGCCATTGATCGTGACCTTCACATCTTCCGGCTTCACGACCTTGCTGAATTCAACCTTGAAATCGAATGGCGAGCCTGCGAGGACTGTGGCCCGGTCCAGCGGATAGATCGTTGTCGCATGGGCCGCCCCGGACAAGAGTGCCACCGACGACGCCGCAAGAAAAAGTTTACGCATTTCATACCCCCAACTTGGTTAGCTTCTCCCCTTCTTTATAAATCCCGGATGACAGCCGGATGAAATCGCGCCAGTTTTTACAACCCGTAAGTTCACAGGATGCAACGATCACAGCAGCTTTATTGCAGAACTTGCCGTGGGGCGTTGTCATGTCTGAAGCCCAATGATCGGAAGCCAGCTGCATAAAATCGCTGGTGATCGGAAAACGATCGTTTGTTGTTCCTGCCAAAAGGCGTATCCGCAAATTGGATAAGTTCCTTACCCGCCGGCGAACGGGTTTTTCACGCATCTTATTGCGGAAACCGCAAGATAATATGATTGAATATATCATGTTTATTGGCTAAAGCGGTGTACAGTTCCACGCGGTCAGGAAAGATGCCATCATGTTTGGTAAGGGCCTCAAGTCTCTTTGTGCAATCGGTTTGCTCGGCCTTCTAACCGCAGCAT
This sequence comes from Phyllobacterium sp. NPDC097923, assembly GCF_044760925.1. NCBI lineage: Bacteria > Pseudomonadati > Pseudomonadota > Alphaproteobacteria > Hyphomicrobiales > Phyllobacteriaceae > Phyllobacterium > Phyllobacterium sp. NPDC097923. Next base: position 362,957 of record NZ_JBIWBL010000004.1, read on the forward strand.
CGGCGTCGGCCGACAATGCAAAAACATTGTCAATTGTCGATGATCGTGGAACCACCATTGAAGTTCCCGCCAATCCCAAGCGTATCGCCTCCATTTCCTACTTTGCTACCGACGTGGCATTTGCGCTTGGCGTCAAACCGGTCGCAACGACCTATATGGCAGCCGGCCGCGAGCCCGATTTTCTACTCGGCCTGACAAAGCAGATCAAACAGATCGGCCAGCGTGCCAAACCCAATCTGGAACTGCTGTCGGAAGCAAAGCCCGACATCATCATTGCCATGCGCCGCTACACGATTGGCAATGCCGAGCAATTGCAGAAGATCGCACCCTACGTGGCCTATAATATGGAGCTTTTGAGCGAAAGCGATCGCGAGATTTCCCAGCTTGCACAGGTGCTGGGCAAGCCGGAACGCGGTACGGAACTCAATGCCACTTTCCGGCAGCACCTTGCCGAGTACAGCACCAAAGCGCCGAAGGACGTGCATCCGCGCTTTCAGATCATGTGGGCCGGAGATACGCCATGGTCCTTCCACACGGAGAATACAACGGCCTCGATCGTTGCCGCGCTTGGCGGCGACAACATTGCCGGACCAATGCGCCAAGGCGGACCGTTCGGTGTGGAGTTGAGCCTTGAGACCATGCTTGAAAAAGACCCGGAGGTCATTTTCGTCTATGATTCCGGTCCGGATCGTCCGCACGAGAACAATCCGATCTGGCAGCAGCTTTCGGCGGTCAAGAATGGCCGCGTTTTCTATGTCGGTGATCATTGGGTTGAAGCCAATGGTCCGATAGCCCGCGAAATCGTTTTGCGTGAAGCAGCACATTATCTGTATCCGGAGACCTTTCCAAAGGTGGATGTCAAAGCCGAGGCGGCGAAATTGATCCCTGCCGATATCCAGTAGCGATATCTCCTTGGCACGGCGGCAAGCAGCAGGCATGGGACGGTCATTGGTCATGACCACGCTCGTCGTGGCGGCAACCCTTTTGGTGATTGTTGCCGGCCTGCTCGTCGGGGCCAAACCGCTTGGATTGTCCAAACTATCGTCGGTGCTCCTGTCGCCGGATGGAAAGATCGATTCCATTCTTGTCTGGTCGCTGCGCATGCCCCGCAGCCTTGCTGCCGTCATTGCCGGTGCCGGCCTCGCCGTCTCGGGGTATCTCCTGCAGGCGCTGACCCGCAATCCGCTCGCTGGTCCCGATATTACCGGCGTTGCGTCGGGCGCGGTGGCACCCATCGTCTTCTGTTTCGTATTCCTGCCATGGATTTCGTCAGTGTATTATCCCTTTGTCGGACTGGCGGGCGGTTTGGCCGCCGCTTCAGTCACCCTTTGGGTATCGCGCGGCGGCGAGGGACGACCACTGCATCTTGCACTCGGTGGCATCAGCATCTCCCTCTTCCTGGGCGCGGCAACGACCTGTGTGCTGCTCTTGAGCGGACCGCAAGCGCCATCCCTGCTCTTCTGGCTGTCCGGTGGTTTTCAAGGCAGATCGTGGCCGCATCTTCTATACATGACACCGTGGGTGCTCGGCGGCCTGGCCGGCGCCTTTGCGTGCCACCGCATCATCGGCATGCTCGCTCTGAGTGAACATGCATCCATTGGCATGGGACTGAACATGCGTTTCTGGAAACCGGTCCTGCTGCTGTTCGCCGTGCTTCCCGTTGCAGGTGTCGCGCCGGTCGCCGGGCCGGTTGCCTTTGTTGGTCTTGTCTCGCCGCACATCGCCCGGCTGCTCAAACCGCATAACATCGGCTGGTCCATTGCGCTGACCGCGGCCATCGGTGCGTTGATGGTCGTGACTGCCGACGTCATCACACGCAGCGTCGCTTTACCGCGCGAGCTGCCGGTGGGTATTATCACAGCGCTGCTCGGCGGCCCCTTCTTTATCTATCTGGTCCAGACACGCCGCTTTTCGCTGAAAGGCGGGCAGTAACGATGACCGTGTCCGTTCCCGTTCACCGCCGTTCCCTGTTTGGACCAGTATTGGCTCTCCTGGCCATGATGGTGCTCGTCCTTATCGCCGCGGTGTTTCTGGGCGTTGCCGACATTCCGGCGAAAGATGTTGCAGCCGTCCTGACCGGACATGGCTCCGATGAAGCCAGATCGATCATTCTGGATATCCGGCTGCCGCGCATTGTCACCGGTATCCTGGCCGGGATTCATTTTGCGGTGGCTGGCCTCCTGCTGCAGACCATCACCCGCAATCCGCTCGCCGATCCGTCCATCATGGGGATTTCACAAGGCGCGACCCTGGCCGTCACCGTCTTCCTTGTCTTCACCGTTTACATCTCTGAGCCGGGCTCCAACACGCTCGCCGAGCTGCCCCTTGCATGGCTTCCCGCCATCGGCACACTGGGCGGCATGGCAGCGGGCGGCCTTATCTACGTCCTCGCCTTCCGGCTTGATCTGGGGCCGCTCCGGATTACCCTTTGCGGCATTGCAATCGGTGCCGTGTTGCATGCCGCCGCGATTGGGTTGATTGCCGGCTGGGGCTCGGCGCGCATTGAAATCCTGCTGGAATGGCTGTCCGGCAGCCTTTATGCGCGCAGTTGGACCCACGCCCTGTTCCTTGTGCCTTTCACAATCGCCGGGCTCGCAGCGCTCCCGGCCCTGCGGCGTTCCATAGACCTGCTGCGGTTCGACCCCGCAGTCGCGCGCTCCTTCGGCCTCTCCTATCGCAAACAGTTTTCAATCGTCCTGCTGTTGTCGTGCGCACTTGCGGCAAGTGCGGTCGGTGCCGTTGGCCCCATCATCTTTGTCGGTCTTGTCGTTCCCCATCTCGCCCGTTTTCTGGCGGGCCGTCATTTTGCCCTTGTGCTGCCGCTGACCATTGCCCTTGGCGCATTCGTCGTCACGCTGGGGGATCTCCTCGGCCGGCTGCTCGGGCAGGCCGAGGAGATTCCGATCGGGGTGATCACGGCCCTGTTCGGTGTGCCTGTGTTGATCGCACTCCTGCGCAAAATACCTTGAGGACCATAATGCCCCTTTCCTGCTCGCAACTGTCGGTTTTCTATGGTCGCCGCAAGGCATTGAACAGCTTCAACCTTGATCTGAAGCCCGGAGAGATTCGGGCCCTCATCGGCCCCAACGGCTCCGGCAAAAGCACCGCGCTTCAATCCATTGCCGGCTTGATCACGCCGCACGAGGGGCAGGTGGAAATCAACGGCAAGCCTGCCAGAGAAATGTCGCGGCGGACCTTGGCAAAACAGCTAGCATTCTTGCCACAGCAGCCGTCAGCTCCGGACGAGATGACCGTCGAACAGCTTGTGCGGCAGGGCCGCTATCCCCATGTCGGTCTGTTTCGCAGCTACAGCAGTCACGATGAACGGGCGATAGAATGGGCATTGGAAAGCACAGGGCTGGCCAATCTGGCGGACCGGAGCCTGCATGAATTGTCCGGGGGCGAGCGGCAGCGCGCCTGGATATCGGCGGCGCTTGCCCAGGAAGCCCAAATCCTGCTGCTGGACGAGCCTACATCCTTCCTCGATATCGGCTTTCAGGTGGAAGTGCTCAATCTGGTGCACCGCCTCAGCCGCGAAAGAGGCGTAACAATCATCATGGCCATTCACGATATCAACCAGGCGATCTCGATCAGTGACCGCATTTCCCTATTGGAAAAGGGCCAGTTGCTCTTCGACGGCGAACCGGACGCGCTCGCCGGGAGCGGACTGATCGAGAAGGTATTCCGTGTGCAGGGCAATTTTGTCCGCATCGCGCCCGGCAGCCGCCCTCATTTCGATATCGAGCTCATCCGGTCCGAAATTATGGTTTCACCAGCCGGAAAATGACCTTGGTCTGCGTGTAATAGGTAAGCGCATCGGCAAAATCCGGCATCCAGCCATCGGCGACAAAGGGAATGAAGCCGTCAAACTCGAGTTTGCGCGCCGATACCTCGAACCCGGCACCCTCAAATACCCTGGCATAGTCGGTAATGGAGCGATCCTGCACGACCGTGTTGGTCTTCTCCGCAACAAGGTCGCGCCATTTCGGCCACAACGGATTATCCGTATGGCAACCGGTGACCGCGTAGTAAACACCCCCGGGCTTCAGACTCCGCCATATATCGCGCGCATGCGCTTCGATGTCGGCAACGAGATAGATCACCTCATGGCTGATCGCCAGATCGAACTCGCCATCCCAGCCCTCAACATGGGCCGCGGTCTGGTACTGAACGGGCAGATTACCCCTGAGGTCATTGGCCCTTGCAATTGATTGCTCGGCAATATCAACCCCGAGGGCCTTGCGAAACGGCCGGATTGCGTAGAGATGGCGCAGCAGCCCGCCCTGATTGCAGCCGAAATCCAGCACTGCCTTTCCGGACAGATCCCGTTCCGGCAAAAGACCGATCAAATGCCGCCAGATCGGCGCATGCCCGTCGGCCATGGCATCCTCGGCGTCAGGATCGATGTACCACGTGCTGATTTTTGGTGTGCTGCTGTGCATGGGAATCTCCGGTCATGTGTTGATGCACTTTTACACATTCCCGGAAGAGCACAACAGGAACTGCGGCAACATTGTTGCCTGCCGGACGGATAAATGTTGGGGGCTTCTGGTCATTCACTCCGCTTCCCGGCCCCGGCTGTAGTCTTCAGACAAAACCTTCTCCATCCAGGTTACGGTGTTGCCATCGAGTGCCTCCGATACCGCGAAATGCACCATTGGTTGGTCAACTGCCGCGCCGTGCCAATGTTTCACCATCGGCGGAATCCAGACAACGTCGCCCGGCTCCATGATCTGGACCGCACCGCCTTCTTTCTGAACCCAGCCCTTCCCCGAAACAACGAAGAGTGTCTGGCCGAGGGGGTGCATATGCCAGGCCGTATGTGCACCCGGTTCGAATGATACGGTAGCCCCGCCTATGCGGGCAGCGCCGTCGCCCTTGTAGGCAGATGACACCTGGACCTTGCCGGTAAAGCGTTCCTCGGGGCCGCTCACAGGTTGGCTGTCGCGCTTGATTACTTTGATATCGGCACCGGCCGGTGTTTGCGCGGCGGCGCCCTCCCTGCTTGCCAAAACCGTTTTGAGAACTGGCACCGCAGATATGGCACGCGGCCAACCGGCATAGAATCCGGCATGGGTAATGGCTTCGGCCGCCTCTTCCCGTGTCAGTCCGTTATCCATGGCGCGGCCCAGATGGAACGCCAGTTGGTCGAGCTGCCCCATCGCTATCAGCGCTGTCACCGTAACCAGGCTCCGGTCGCGGGCCGACAGATCCGGGCGCTGCCACAGATCGCCGAACAGTGCCCGGTTGGTGAGATCGGCAAGGGCGGGCGCGATCGGCGCCACGTTGGCAGCCACGGACGCGCTGCGGGCAGCTTCTGCCGCAGCGTCTAGCTGGATAAGTGCATCGTCGCTATCCCTGACGGGCGCGATCTTCAGTTCGTCAAAGACCTTCTTGATCTCTGCCACTGCCGACATCGCATTGGGCCAGCCGGAATAGAATGCCAGGTGCGTGACCACTTCGCCCACTTCGCGGGCCTCCACGCCGTTTTCCAGCGCCCGCTTCACATGGTTGGCCAGGACGTGCCCCTTCCCGGTCGAGATCAAAACAGAGATAGTGACCAGGCTGCGGTCGCGCGGGCTCAGATCCTTGCGCTTCCACACTTCGCCGAACAGAACATCATCAGTGAAATGGCCAAGCCCGGGCGCAACGTCGTAGACAGCCGGCGGAGCCACGCGGGGGTTTTGCTGCGCTTCAGCGCCCGTGGCTGCGAATGCCGACATGGCAAGACTTGTGGCGATGGCTTTCACGATGCTTCTCCTTGTTGGTAGATCCGGCGGCTCCTGGAATCGCCGATGGCCTGGGTTCTACGTGAGCATGGCGCGGGACGCCGCCGGGCATTGAGGCAAATTTACTCCTAGCCGATTAGCTCGACTAGATGCTAAGAACCAATTGGACTTATATTGGGGATTCATGAATGAAGCGAGATGAACTGGGTGACCTCGTTGCTTTTCTAACCGTCGCGGAAGAACGCAGCTTCACACGGGCGGCTGCGCTGTTGGGTACCTCGCAATCGTCGCTCAGCCATTCGGTGCGTCGCCTCGAGGACCGCATGGGCGTTCGGCTGCTGACACGCACCACGCGCACCGTCGTCCCGACCGAGGCCGGAGAACAGCTTGCCGAAACGCTCAGGCCCGCATTCAACGATATCCGCGCGCGGATGGATGCACTTGGCGCCATGCGGCACGCGCCGGGCGGCACGATACGCATCACTGCCATCCGCCATGCTGCGGTGTCCATTCTCATGCCCGCCGTAACGCGTCTGATGCAGTCCTATCCCGATATTAACGTCGAGATCTCGGTGGAAAACCGGCTGGTTGATCTGGTGAACGAGCGTTTCGACGCAGGGGTCCGGCTCGGAGAACATATCGAAAAGGACATGATCGCGCTGAAAATCGGGCCGGAAATGCGCATGCTTGTTGTCGGCTCTCCAGATTATTTTGAACGGCACCCGAAACCACTCACCCCGCATGACCTGACGAAACACCGCTGCATCAATCTGAGACTGACCACCGTCGGCGGTCTCTATGCCTGGGAGTTTGAAAAAGACGGCAAACCGCTCAATGTCCGTGTCGACGGCCAGTTCGTCTGCAATGACGTCCCGATCATCATCGACGGAGCACTGGCAGGATTAGGCCTGGCATGCCTGCCAGATGATTACCTGCTCCCGCTGATCGGCGAGGGCAAGCTGGTTCCGGTGCTTGAAGACTGGTCACCGCCCTTCCCTGGATATCATATCTACTATCCCAGCAGGCGCCTTGCTTCACCCGCATTCTCGCTGCTGATCGATGCTCTGCGCTATCGCGGTTAATTCCATCACCTTTAGTTCATACCAGCGTGAACAGACGCCCATAGAACCGCACTGAGCTTTTATCTATCTGTAAAAGCTCACTAATTCTGCGCCCGCGGATCATTCGTGATCTAGAAGTATAAACCCTATCATATTCAGCTCACTAATCGCTCAGTCCGTCTCAGCCTACACTTCAGGGTGTGGGCCGGTCCTGTCTCCCAAGGGCAGAAATTCCGTTGACGTCACCGGTGCGGAGCCGTTGATCGCGGCGTTCAACGCGATGGTGCCCGGCCTGGCGACCAATTGAACAAACAAGGAGCACCGAGTTGAATATCACCGACCTCAAGCCTCTCACCGTGGCGGCTGTCATCGCCCTGGCTGCCGGCGACGCCCGCGCGGATGATTACCGGAAAAACCCCTAGACGCTTACCTACGAAGGCGCCATCACTGAAAACGTAGCCGGCAAAGTCAACATTCATCCGGTCAAATACAAGTTGAACGGACTGGACATTGCGGCGAACGTCTATACCCCGCCCGGCTACACCCCCAACCAATCCTATGCAGCAATTGTCGTGGCTCACCCGAACGGCGGCGTCAAGGAACAGACCGCGGGGCTTTACGCTCAGCGTTTGGCCGAGCAGGGCTACGTTACCATTGCGGCAGATGCAGCATACCAGGGTGGCAGCGGTGGCGAACCACGCAACGTTGACAAGCCGTCCAACCGCATTGAAGACATCCACGGGATGGCGGACTATATCACGCACTATGCCGGCGTTGACGGCTCCCGCCTAGGGTTGCTGGGTATTTGCGGCGGTGGTGGTTATTCACTGGCTGCCGCCAAGACCGACAAGCGCTTTCAGGCTATCGCCACGCTGAGCATGTTCAACTCCGGCCGCGTGCGCCGCAACGGTTTTGAAGATTCACAGCTAAGCAGTCTTCAGGAGCGTCTCCAGCAGGCATCGGAGGCCCGCGCGCAGGAAGCCACCGGCAACATCATCTACGCCAATGCCACGCCGCTGACCGACGAGCAAATTGCCAAGCTGCCGTTCGAAATGTATCGCCAGGGCACCGAATACTACCAGAAAACCAACGCACATCCTGGCTCCTCTGCGCGCTATACGCTGAGCAGCCTGCTCGATCTGGCGCGGTTCGACGCAACGGACCAGATCGATCTGATCAACAAGCCCCTGCTCATGATCGCGGGCAGCAAGGCTGACAGCCTCTACATGAGCGAAGACGCATTCGCGAAAGCAACCGGAACGACCGACAAGGAGCTGTTCAAGATCGAAGGCGCGACACATATCGAGACCTATTGGGTGCCCGAGTACGTCAACGCCGCGATGAGCAAGCTGGCGCCGTTCTTCAACAGAACGCTCGAAGGCACGCGCGGCTAACGAACGAGGCCGGCCCCTGAGCCGGCCTTGTCCCCTCCCCCAGTGTTGCGGCTTCATTCAGGACCCTCGAGATGAACACTTTACTCACATATGCGACCGGAGCCGCCATCGCGTTCAGCGCTATCGCTCTTGTCGGCTTGCAGGTTCACGCGGAAACCAACCGCGTCAAATTTCCCGAAAACCTCGACAAGCTGGTGCATTATACCGGCCGTCAACGTGGTGAATCCGTCACCCATATCAAGACCACACAAAACGTAATCGACACGATCAAGGCCGGAAAGCCCGTGCCCGATGGCGCGCAGTTCGTCCTGATCGACTATCGCAATGGCGAGCTTTACCGGTATTTCGTCATGGAAAAGGGCGCCAATTGGGGCGCTGACTATGACGACACCCGGCGCACGGGTAACTGGCAGTTCCAGTGGTACTGGGCCGATCGCACGGTCAACAAGGCTGAGAACACCAACCGCTGTCAGTCCTGCCATCAAGGTGCCAGCGGCAATGATTTCCTGTTCACGCACAGCGAAATCCAGGCCTTCGACGGGACGCCGGTGAACTGACGGTCATGCCCCCTACCTTCCTTCTGCGACTGGCGATTGACTTTGCGGCGGTGGGCCTGCTCATGCTGGCCCTCGCCTATTACTGGCTTGGCAACACCGTTCATGAGCTGGCGGGTTCTGCTGTCTTTGTGCTCGCCGCGATACACAACGTCTTCAATCGACGTTGGTGGGGCACGGTCGCGCGCACCCGGCGCGAAGCGAGTGGATTGATATATGCCGGCATCAATCTGGTGCTGTTGGTCGTCGTCGCAACTGTTGTGGTGACCAGCCTTATGATCTCCCGGCTGGTGTTCGCGTTCCTTCCCCTGGATGGCGGCTTTACCGCCAGGCAGATCCATACCGCTGCAGCCTATTGGCTTCTGACTATCGTCTCGCTGCACATCGGTTTCCGCTGGTCGGTTGTGATGCACGCTGCCCGAACCCTGTTCGGCATCAAGACTTCCGGTAGAGGCCGCACGATCGCCTTGCGACTGCTCGCTGCTGCCATGGCGCTGTATGGCGTGCGGAGTTCGGCAGATCTGGGGCTAGGCGATAAGCTCCTCATGCGAGTATCGATGGATTTATGGGACTTCAATGAATCGACTGCCGGCTTCTTTCTTCGCATTGCGTCCATCGTCGCACTCCATGTCTGGATAGCCCACACGACGCGCATACTGATCCAGAGGATCGCCAGACGTCGCCACGCAACTTAAACGCGGTTGCGCCCTCGGCCCATACGAGGCGCTCCTTAATGCGCTCGGCAACGGGAACACGGCAATTGTTATCACGTGCCCGCTCCACCAGCCGCCAAATTGTCGATGAATGACTTGAACGAAGTGGTCACGTAGCGTGTGTTGACGATCCAGTTTTTCTCGATCGTCAGATTGTCGCTCCAGACGTCTCGGACAAAAAAGTAAACCTTGCCGTCCCGATGATCGACGCAATAATAATTCCCGCCCCAATCAAAGGCAAACTGGATGAGATGGGGTGGCAATTGCTGTTCTGACCATTCCCTTTTGGTTCGTCCCTCAGCAGTAAAATCCGAATCGTCACCAAAGCGGTCGCTATAGCGAAACGGGATGAAGTCGCGAACTTCATTATCATCCCATTTCCCTTCCGGATCGACCCAAACGGATCTTTCCGGTGTTCCGCCATTGTGATCGATATAATGCGCCTTCAAATCGTCGGGAAGTTTTACGGACAATTCCTGTTCTACCGAAATGAAATCCTCGAGCGTCAGAGCTTTTTCACAATTGCTGAAACCGTTTTCACCCCTAACAATATCCATGCCATCTGTTCGAGTGCGAGGGTTCTGCCCGGCAAGGTCCATGACCAAAGCCCGTATCTTGATTGCTTTTTCAAAATGGTCGAGTTGGTGGATTCGTATCCACCATTCCGCGGCCTCCATCAGAAGCTCGGGGTCATCATTTTTATTGCCAAAAAACGAATAGAACGAGAGGCCCACGCCGGAGCCTTTTTCAGATATCTTTTGATCACAGACCTCGATTATCTTTTTTTGCAGAATGGCTCTCACGAAACGTTCTCCATTGAATATCCAGATCTTTGCGACAGCAGATAGAGAAATGTGGGCCACTTCGATCCCCGCGATGGTAGCTGCGGCGGAACTGTACACCCTTGAAATCCACCATCGTTGATATCCCATCTCAACTGATCACTCTGTGACACAAACCATCAAGGAAGAAAACTTTGCGACCGAGCCATTAAAATCGGTCACGCTCCACTGGAGGAAGGCCGGAAGGCAAGGTTCGCATCGCCAACCAGTCAAATTGTTAAGCCAGCCGAAGTAACAACACCTGTAATTCAGTTCTTGGGTTCGGATTTCGCATCGTAATATTTGTTCCACTCTTTCAGAATGGCCTCCCGATGGCTCGCAGCCCACTCAAAATCGTTTTTGATCATTTTCTGTTCAATGTTTTCAGGGAGATATTTGACGGATTTTGCGATGTTTGGCATCGCAGGCACAGCGTAGCCAACATTATACATTTCATTGGCTTTACGCGTCAGGGTCCAGTCAATCAGGGTCTTGGCTGCCTCCAGCTTGGCAGTGCCTGCTACAACAGCCGATTCTTCCATATCTCAACCCCTTTTTATGTTGTTATACTTTGCATAATGTGACTTAATGTGGCATTATTTCATGCTCAACCGTGGAGCTGACCAGTGCCCATCACGATTCCTTCGCATGCCCGTATCGTTATTGTCGGAGGCGGTGCTATCGGCACCAGCATTGCCTATCACCTTGTCAAAGCAGGCGAGACGGATGTGGTCGTTCTTGAAAAGAACGTGATCACCGCTGGCTCGACCTGGCATGCAGCCGGTCTGATGGGCCAACTGCGCAGCAAGGTGAACCTGACGCGGCTGATGCAATACAGTGCCGAACTCTGTTCCAAAATTGGTGCCGAGACGGGGCAGGACGTCGGCTGGAAGAATGTGGGTAGTTTGCGCCTGGCAGCCTCCGACGCACGCTGGGAAGAATTAAAGCGGGCAGCCACCGCCGCCAGGAGTTACGGCTTCGACATGGAGCTTGTCGGACCTGACGACGTGAAGCGACTGTTTCCGCTCGCCGATACCAAAGACTTACGCGGCGCGACGTGGATTGCCTCGGACGGGCACGTCGACCCTTATTCACTGACACACGCCTATGCAAAAGGCGCCCGGGCAGGCGGGGCACGCATTGTTGAGGGTGTGACGGTTACAGGTTTTACGATCCGGGACCGTCGCATCATCGAGGTTCAGACATCGGACGGCAATATTGGCTGCGATGTCGTCGTCAACGCTGCAGGCCTCTGGGCTCGTCAATGCGGCGAGCTTGCTGGTATCGATCTGCCTGTAACAGTGCTTGAGCACGAGTATTTCGTTACCGATAAATCCCCCCTTGTGCCCGATGACCTCCCAACGTTGCGCGATCCCGATGCCAATTTCTACGTCAAGCCGGAACCCGGTGCCATGGCCATCGGCGGTTGGGAAAAGGAAACGCGGGCTGCCTATGGACTTGGCAAGCTGCCTATGAGCTTTGGGCAAGAACTGTTTGCTGATGATCTTGATCGTATCTCTGACGTGATTGAAGGCGCTGCCAACCGCATTCCAATTTTGGGTGAGCTTGGCGTACGCACCGTCGTCAATGGACCAATTCCCATCTCGGCTGACGGTGAACCTGTGATGGGTCTTGCAGGCAATCTCGATAATTTCTACATCGCCTGCGGCTTTACGTCTGGCATCGCCGCTTCCGGCGGCGCGGGCCGTGCCATGGCCAACTGGATCCTTGAAGGCGATCCTGGCATGGACCTCTGGGCATTTGATCTGCGCCGGTTTGGCCAACCGCATACGGGGCTTGCCTACCTGCGCGACAGCGCCATTGAAGCCTATTCAAAATATTATGCGATCGCCTGGCCGGAAGAAGAGCGCTCGGCCTGCCGCCCGCTGCGCCGTTCGCCGCTTTATCAAACCCTTGCCGATCATGGGGCCGTTTACGGCGCAAAGTTCGGCTGGGAACGACCGAATTATTTTCTCAAGCCTGGTCAACAGAAGCCGCCGCTCGAAACATTCGAGCGTGCACCCAACCGCGAGGTCATCAGCCGTGAACACCGCCTAGTCAGGGAAGGTGTTGCACTCATCGATCAGTCCTCCTTTACAAAGTTCGAGATCTCCGGACCGGGTGCATTTGCCTATCTGCAATGGCTTGCCGCTGCCAATCTGGATCGCGGGACAGGAGCCGTCATTTATACACAGCTTCTCAACAAGCGTGGTGGTATCGAGGCTGATCTGACGATCATGCGTCCGCGCGATGATGTGTTTTATGTGGTGACCGGCTCGGGATTTGGCACGCGTGACGGCAACTGGATCCGCAGCCACATGCCGCGAGATCGCTCGGTCATGATGCAGGATATGACGAGTGCTTATGGCGTCATCAATCTTTGCGGGCCACTTTCCCGGAAGGTACTCGCCAAGGCGAGCGAGGATGATATCGACAACGAAGCCTTTGCGTACATGACCTGCCGAAATATCCGCATTGGCTGGGCGCCGGTGATGGCAGCGCGCGTGACCTATGTCGGCGAACTTGGCTGGGAACTGCATATCCCCGTGGAATACATGTCTTATGTCTATGAAACCCTGCGGACAGCGGGTGCAGAGTTCGGCATTGCCAATGTCGGCTACAAAGCGATCTCCAGCTTGCGCATGGAAAAGCGCTACCTTTATTGGGGAGCAGATATCACCCCCGATGACACACCATTCGAAGCTGGTCTTGGCTTTGCTGTTTCCCTGAAGAAAGGCGACTTTCACGGGCGGGACGCGCTGATTAAACAGCAGGAACGCGGCATCCAGCGCAAGCTCGTTTGTTTCCGCCTTGATGACCCTCTGCCCGTCTATGGCGGGGAAGCCATGATTGCCAGTGGTCGGAGTATCGGCATGACGACGAGCGGTGACTACAGTCACACGACCGGAGCTTCCTTGGTATTTGGCTATCTTGCCGGCGATGATATGGCTCTCACCGAGATCGACGTGGAAGCCTTTGGCCGCCGTAGCCGGGCAATACGTGTCGAACGCTGCATCTACGATCCAACCGGCGAGCGCATACGGCAATGAACAAGCACGCAGTGGAGGCATCGCAGGTAAAGACGCATCTCGATCGCCTCTCCTATGATACAGCTACCGATCCTGGGCTAGGTGCGCGCGCAGTCGTCAGTCTGCAGACCAAACCGACTGTGTTTACCGTGCTCCTGTTCCCGGGATTCTCGCAATTATCGTTGTCTTCGATGATCGAGCCCCTGCGTGTGGCCAACACATTGCTCGGTCTGGAGCAATTCCGATGGCAGCTCGTGAGCATTGATGGTCAGCCGGTAAAGTGCGCCAGCGGCTTCAGCATTGGCGTTGACGGTGACTTTCACACTGAACGCACGAACGTTGAAATGTCCCGTGTTCCCGACCTCATGCTTCTGTGCGCAGGTGAAGGTATCGAGGCCCAATGTTCGTCCGAGGTCAGCGCCTTGCTGAGGCTATGCGTGCGCCAGAAGATTGTGATCTATGCGCTTGGAACGGCAACATGGCTCCTCGCCCAGTTGGGTCTCCTGAATTCCAACCGATGCACCATTCATTGGAACAAGATCCCCGCTCTGTCTGAAACCTTCTATGGACTGAATGTCAACGACGCATTATTTATGCAGGATGGCCCCTTTGTCACCTGTGCCGGAGAGTTCGCGGCTTTCGATCTCGCCATCGACTTGCTGAAACGGCGCTGCAGTCCGGAAACCGTTGCCAAGGTCTGTCAGCACGTCATCGCAGATCGTGGCCGGGCGGGCGACGCATATCAGTATGTTCCGCCGGGACTGCAGTACACCGGCAAGAACGAAAAACTCATTCAGGTTATTCGTATCATGCTGCAGAACATTGAGATGCCCACCGCTCTCGATGACATTCCCCAACAGATCGGCTTATCGAGACGCCAGATTGAGCGGCTTTTTCAGCGCAATCTCGGCACAACACCGGGGCAGTACTATCTGTCACTTCGGCTCGCCCGGGCACGGCAACTGCTGGTATCAACCAACCTTTCCATCACCAGTGTCGCGATGGCCTGCGGGTTCAGTTCATCGTCGTACTTTTCCAACTGCTTTCGCAATGAATTCGGATTGAGGCCGCACGAGGTTCGTCTCTGATCGGGCGGTAGACGTCCTCGAGAAATGCCGGAATTCTGTCATATCGGTCCTGATCGCATCGCAATGAAATCCGATCCTGCGTACTGCCGTTATGAAAGGAAATGTGGATTATGTCGGAAGCGGCGAGTCTTGAGACAGGTACGATCTATATCTTCGGGCCATTGATCGTACTGTGCATGCTGCTTGCAATCCACCACAGGCGCCATACTTTCCCTGCCTCGTACTGGAGCTTGCTCGGCATTACTATTCTTGCGTCACTTCAGATCGACGCCGTTGCCAACTCCTCCGCAACTATCGGCAATGATGGAATTCTTTGCAAGCCAATTGCTGTTATCGTCATGTCTGCCTTCATCCGTGTGATCGCAGCCGTCGGCGTTGTCGTTGGAATAGAATTTCGCTGACCTAGACACATGAGGGCGACACAAAAACGCCCGCGTTGAAAGCGGGCGTCGAACGGCTGTTGGTTCGTTAGTCTCGTGTGATTAGCGAGCGACTGATGCGCGGGCAACACTACGGATATCGGCGCGGTCGATACCCAAATCCTGCAGTTCACGGCTGGACATGCGGCCAAGTTCGGTGACGGTCTGACGGAACTTGAGCCAATTGTTGAAGGAGCGTGCTACGTTCATGATAATTCCCTTTCTGAGGGTTGTCTGACGTCAGCAGCCTTGCTTGGCTCCGGCGTCGTTTCGATGATTGGGATATAGGCCTTTCAATCGGTTTAAAACAGGCACAATCCCTCATTCCACCTATGCATCTGGCGCAATGGTCATGAAGGAAAATGAATCTATTGGATCAAGCATCTTCAAATTTTGAATTGGGCTGGGGTTGTCATATTGATCATTCGTCAAATAGCTTGCAGTAGTTGAGGTTCATGAATAAGCAGGCCCGACGTACAAAAAATCATCCCTTTTCAATTTCAATATGGTTACAAGATAGCCAATCCCACAGTGAGGCGCTTGACGATCAGGTCTTGAGGGAGCTGCGTTCGAACGTTGTGTTACCGTAACACGCTTCCATTGCTTCAATGCATAATCAATTGTTTACTGGGAGTAACTGCCTTCGATTCTGGAGATTACACCAAGCTTTTTTGACGTCACCCGCCATCAAACCGATAAATCCCGCAAAGCATTCAAGCTGGAATTTCAACTCGATACGGAGAAAGGTGCCATGACCAACTCGAACACCACCGCCAGCAAATCCGGCAAGACGTTCACGGTCGAGGCCGATGCCACCGCCGCCTATTGGCACAACAGCGCCGGCAACAGCCTGCCGCCACCCGACATGATGGGGGCGTATATGCGCAACCGCCCGGTCCTGACCGGGCCGGCTGAACGCCGCAAGGCCTGGATCATCGGCAGCGGCATCGCAGGTCTTGCCGCGGCCTTTTACATGATCCGCGATGGCGGCATGGCGGGCGAAGACATCACCATATTGGACACGATGCACATCGAGGGAGGCTCGCTCGACGGCGCGGGCAATCCCGAGGACGGCTATATCGTCCGCGGCGGCCGCGAGATGAACTGGAACTACGATAATCTGTGGGACATGTTCCAGGACGTACAGGCGCTCGAACTGCCCGAGGGCTATAGCGTCCTCGACGAATATCGGTTGGTCAACGACAATGACCCGAACTTCTCCAAGGCCCGGCTCATGCACAAGCAGGGCCAGATACGTGATTTTTCGACGCTGGGCCTCTCCAAATCACAGCAGTGGGAACTGATCCGCCTGATGTTGAAGCGTAAGGAGGATCTCGACGACATCACCATTGAGCAGTATTTCAGCGCGGGCTTCCTCGAAACCAACTTCTGGTATCTCTGGCGCTCCATGTTCGCATTTGAAAACTGGCAGAGCCTGCTCGAGATGAAGCTCTACATGCATCGGTTCCTCGATGCCATCGACGGGCTCACCGACATGTCGGCGCTGATCTTCCCGAAATACAATCAGTTCGACAGTTTTGTTCGTCCGCTGGTAACGCATCTGCGGGAACGCGGTGTGAAGGTGCAGTTCGACACGCGCGCCTACGACCTCGAAATGACCATCGAAGGCGAGGCCCGCACGGTGACCGCTATCCGTGCTCATGTGGGCGGCGCCGATACGACCATTGCCGTTGGCCCCAAGGATCTGGTCTTTGCGCTGACTGGGTCGATGACCGAGGGCACTGCTTATGGCGACATGGACAACGCCCCGGTGCTCGACCGCGGCAGGCATGACCCGGGCGACGCGAGCGATTGGGCACTGTGGAAGAATCTCGCCCGGAAGTCGCCCATCTTCGGCAAGCCCGAGAAATTCTATGGCAATGTCGACGGCTCGATGTGGGAATCCGTGACGCTCACCTGCAAACCGTCGCCCTTTGTCGAAAAGCTGAAAGAGCTTTCGGTCAACGATCCCTATTCGGGCAAGACGGTGACCGGAGGGATCATCACCTTTACCGATTCCAATTGGGTGCTCAGCTTTACCTGCAACCGCCAGCCGCACTTCCCGACCCAGCCAAAGGATGTTCTGGTGGTCTGGGTCTATGCGCTGCTGATGGACAAGGAGGGCAACTTCGTCAAGAAAACCATGCCGGCCTGCACCGGGCGTGAGATCCTGGCCGAGCTTTGCTATCATCTCGGCATTGAAGATCACCTCGACGATGTGGTGGCAAACACCAAGGCGCGCATTGCGCTGATGCCGTATATCACGGCGCAGTTCATGCCGCGTGCGGCGGGCGACCGGCCCCATGTTGTGCCTGCGGGTTGCACCAACCTTGGCCTGATGGGCCAATTCGTCGAGACGTCAAACGATATCATCTTCACAATGGACAGTTCAATCCGCACCGCGCGGGTCGCGGTCTATACGCTTCTGAACCTGCCAAAACAGGTGCCGGACATCAGCCCGACCCAGTACGATATCCGCTCGCTGCTCAAAGGTGCCCGGGCGCTGAACAATGGCGAGCCGTTTCCAGGCGAACGCCTGCTGCATCGTCTGCTGGACAAGACCTATTATGCCCACATCCTGCCGCCGCTGCCCGAACCCGACGCCGCCAAGCGCGGGACGGCCGAAGGCGAACTGACGGGGCTTCTCGGCAAGGGCAACCAGGCGCTCGGCACTGTGTTCGCTTGGCTGGAAAAGATGCGAGAAAACTTCACCACAAACAAGAATTAGGGTTCGCCAGATGACGCGTTAAACAGCCGATTTCAGCGCGGCTCTCTTTTCAAGGATTGCAGCAGGAGGCTTACCGTAAGCGCAATCCGATCTAGCGGTTTTTCTCCAAGCTGAAGCACTTCCGGAGCGTCGCCACACGCTATGACAAGCTCGGCGCTCAGACCCTGCCTTGCCAGCCCGCTCCGAGGGCAAGCACGCTCCCGGGCCCGT
This sequence comes from Phyllobacterium sp. NPDC097923, assembly GCF_044760925.1. NCBI lineage: Bacteria > Pseudomonadati > Pseudomonadota > Alphaproteobacteria > Hyphomicrobiales > Phyllobacteriaceae > Phyllobacterium > Phyllobacterium sp. NPDC097923. The sequence continues at coordinate 380,703 of NZ_JBIWBL010000004.1, forward strand.
GCACGGCAGCAAAGAACAAACCGGCTACAAAAGTGAAATGGTCGACGAAGAAGCCGAATTCGGCCTGGTTGCTGGCCCAGTGCGACGGGCCGTGGAATGTAAATCCGAGGAAGATAACATAAACGGCCGCGACCATCGCCGCCGGAGTGAAAACGGCGCCGGTCAGGAAGGCAATGACCAGCAGCATTTCGAGGATCGCTGCGCACCAGGCCAGAAACAGCGGGAACGGGAAGCCGGCGGCGGCGATGTAGCTTGCCGTCGCACCCATATCCATGAATTTGAAGGAGACAGCCATCAAAAAGACAGCGGCGAAGATAATTCGGGCAATGAGAATGGCGGCAGTCTGCCAGACCGTTTGAGCGTTTTCCATGATGAACCTCCGGGTTGAAGCGGTTGATGCTGCAAGGACGGCCAACATAGGGGGATTCCGACAGGGCTGGGAAAATTTGTTTTGCCGGTCGCGTCGAGCGGACGCAGTTCAAACTGGATTCTGAACGCCAATCTGCAACGCCGCACCCAGATCCAGCCCAACAAGGGCAAGGCCCATCACGCGCTGAAACGTGCCATCAGCTTTCATCAGCGCGGCGAAATCGGCGACCGTGAAAATCCCATCCAAACGGCCACGGTGGTTCAACCTCATAATCCCCTTTTGCAGTAAAAGAAGCCGCGGACTGGATTACGCTTGGCATGAAGCAATCCACTGTGTTCGACCTCAGGTCAGTTATCAGGCGGCCGCCGAGCCCACCCGAAAGCAGCATTGGCAGCCTCAGCCTCGATTTGACCCTGGAACTTGTCCAGGAAGTCATCTCGCCCGATCTCGCCCAAATCAACTGCCTTTGCTCCACCTGCCGCAATGAATGTCACATCGGTAATACCGATGACGTTCAGGATCAGGCGCAGATACTGGGTTGCGATGTCTCGATCGCGGATTGGGGAACCTTCGGTGTAAACGCCCCCGGAAGCCATAAGCACAGTAGCCCTCTTGAATTTCAATGGGCACTGACGAGAATAGTCCATGTGATGGATCTTGTCGGGCACTACTTGCAGCCGCTGAGGTAAAGGTTTCATTTCTTCAGGGATCGGTTCAGGAAAATGGTTGGTAGACAGAACAAAAGAATCCTCCTCACTCCAAACATAAACAGTGATGGAGCGGGCATTCATTCAACGGCATTGATGCAACAGATATGGTTCAACAGGTTGCTTCGACCGATATTCTATACCGGGTAATAAAAGCATCGTCTGGATGAAACGTGATCGACGTTGCAGTGCCTGCGCGGTTAATCGGATTGGATGCGGCCGAAATGCCGGGACCAAGATCAAAGGCGGCGCAGACTGGCTCGACGCCGAGGGCGAGATGGTTCCCGTTCCATGGATAAGCGCGGCGGCCCCGGTTGCTGTACCAGAGCAGGACACTGGGAAAATGCTCCTTTTGCCAGTGCAATTGCACGCGAAAGCCCTCATCGCGGTAGTGAAGGGCTAGCGAGCCGCCGATATCGGTGAGTTGCAGCAGATCCTCGGCCTGGCCCGCAAACGGCACGCGGGCGGCATCAACCGGTTTGCCCTCTCTGGTCGTCACGCCTTGCAGGGCGGGCCAGCTCGCGTCCTTAGCAAACAGCGTCGCGCCCGGTTCCACGTCGCCGGGAAAGCTGCGGACCGCGCCGTGAATTCCCGGTTCGATCTCGACAGAACCGGTTCGTGGTGAAAGCCGGAATGTGGGATGCAGGCCTATCGGAAGGTTGCATGTCCTTCGAACCTGGACTTCCAGCGTGATGTCAATAGCAGTTGCAGCCGGATCCGGTGTGATGCAGCGCCGCACCGAGCTGACCGGATGTTCGGCGGGGTACTCGCATTGCAGCATGATCCGACTGTCATCACAATCACCCCAGTCCCAATGGGCGTTCGAGCTGTGACCGTGCGGCACGTCGGCTCCGTTGACCGTCTCGCCTGTCGCATTCCAGCCAATGGGCAGCGTGCGCCGGCCATCGCTGCCGAATGGTACGCAAGGCCATTCTCCCCGAAGTTCCCGCAGGATCGGGGGGAGAATATGGCGATCCGGATCATTTCCCCATGGCGCGATATGGAAAGGACTGATCTGTCGCCCATCCGGCAGCATGAAAAGGACGGGCCCGAGCATTGCGCCCAGCGACTGTACGCTCAGGCAGCCATGGGCCCAGGCCAATGCCCGTCTCGTCGTTGGCGTAACGCTCATCCGCAGGCTATTCCGCAGCCATATCGTGGGTAACGGAGCGGGAGGACCCCAGGGCATCGGCGTTTTGCACCAGTGCACGCATATAGCCCAGAGCAAAGGCCTTTCCGGCATGCCAGGATGCCGAGCACGCCATGGCGGGCGTGTGGTCGGGGATCATCACACCCTGATAATTTTCATCGCGCAGGATACGGACGATCTCGGCCATGTCGATATCACCTTCATCCACGAAGGTTTCTACGTAACGCGGCATCTTGCCCCTCACATTGCGGAAATGGATGTAACCGATCCGGCCGGAACGAGCAAACCGGCGTACATGGTCGTAGATATCGCCGCCGGGCATTTCCTGGAGTGAGCCAAGGCACAACTCCAACCCATTGGATGGGGAGTCGACGAGCGCCATCAGCCGATCATACTTTTCCGGACGGTTGACAAGCCGTGCCGTGCCACGCAATTCCTCAGCGGGTGGATCATCCGGATGCGCGGCGAGCACCACCCCCGCTTCCTCGGCAACGGGCACGAGTTCCCGCAGGAAGCGTGCAAGGCGATCCCAGATCTCCGCGTTGCTGGCGGATGCCGGCCGGGCGCCTTCTACGCCGTTGCGGTAGCGCATGTTCCAGACCATGCCATCGGGAATGGGTGCATTCGGATCGGGCGCTGCTGCCGGGTCGACACCGAAGCCTACGGATTCGGCATTGCCGCGCGCGTAAGGACCGCGCGTCCAGCCATAGACGCCCGCGAGCGAGAAATTATAGCCGATACACGGCACACCGGCACGTCCGGCATCGCGGATCAGTTGTTTCAGCGCTTCGATCTGCGTGGCGCGTGCTGGTCCATCAAGAAGAATGTCGTGCCAGAAGCGCGGCGAGAAATTCTCGATGGCCGCAAGTTCCAGACCGGCGGCGCGTACATCCCGCACCAGGGACGACAGCTCTTCATAGGTCCACAGGCGATCCCCGGAACAATCGCCCCAGCCACCGTCGGTCCCGCTGTCGATCTTGGGGTCCTTGCCGGCGAAATAATTGGTCAGATGCGCCACAATGTGGGTTGCACCAGCTTGCAGCGCAAACCGGTAATTGTCCGGCGTGAGCTGTTCACGGTAGAGGCCAAGGCCAATTTTCATCTTCGTTTCCTGTTTCATCAGCGGACACCGATACCGGCTGTCAGCCCGCCATCAATGCGGAAGTCCGACCCGGTGATGAAGCTCGCCCGATCAGAGGCGAGGTAGGCCACCAGTTCAGCAACTTCCTCCGGTTCACCGATGCGGCCGATGGGATGGGCTGCCCCGAAGCGGGCAAAGGCTTCCTCCTCGCTCACGCCTTCGCCGCCATAGGTGCGGGCAGCAAGCGACAGAAGAGGTGTGCGGACGGAGCCGGGACTGACCGAATTCACCCGGACCTTGGCACCCGCATGATCGAGCGCCATGGCGCGGGTCAGCGCGTGAATGGCTCCTTTGGATGCGACGTAAGCGGCCACGTTCTGCTGGCATGCATGTCCCTGTACCGAGGAAATGTTGACGATTGCTCCGCCACCGCGTTTGACCAGTTCCGGTATGCCGAAACGGCCAGTCAGATAGATGGAGCCGACATTGACGCCGAGGCACCTGCTCCACGTCTCGAAACTTGTGTCCAGCACGGTGCCGAATGGGTGAACGGCGGCAGCATTGACGATGATGTCGAGACCGCCATGCCGCGAGACGGCATCCGCCACGGCAGCTTTGACCTCTTCTTCCACCGATACGTCGGTCAGCCGCGTGGCCATGGACAGGTTGCGCTCTTGCGCAATCCGGTCGAATGCGGCGTTGGCCGCCCTGCCGTTGCCGCAGGCCAGCACCCGCGCGCCTGCGGATGCAAGCCTGATGGCGGAGGCAAGACCGATGCCGGAGGTACCGGTGACCAGCGCCGTCTTTCCCGAAAATTCTGTCATATCCATTTCCAGTCCCATTTAACGCACGCGCTCCAGCACCTGATTGAGAAGAACAGCGCCGAGGATGATCCCGCCACGCACGACGTATTGCCAATATTCGCTGACGTTCATGAGCGTCATGCCGTTTGAAATGCAGCCAAGGAACAACACCCCGATCAGGGTTCCCCAGATGCGGCCTTTGCCGCCAAAGAGTGACGTTCCACCGATGATAACAGCCGCGATGACATCAAGCTCCATGCCCGTGGCCGTGGTCCCCGTTCCAGCACCGATCTGCGATGCGATGAGCGTTCCGGAGATCGCCGTCAGGGCCCCTGTCAAACCGAGGGTCAAGGCTTTGACTTTCCAGATGTTGATGCCGGAAAGCCGTGCAGCTTCCATATTGCCGCCAACCGCATAGACCTCGCGGCCAAAGCTTGTGTACTTCATCAGGAAATGCATCCCGGCAAAGGTGATCGCCAGAATGTAGACCGGGAAGGGGATGCCGAAGAGATAACCGCCGCCAAGGAAATCAAAACCGTCCGGGAAGGTAGACAGCGGAAAGCCGCCGGTGATGAGATTGGCGATCCCGCGCAGTGCCGCAAACAGGGCAAGCGTGGTGATGAAGGTTGGCACGTTGAACCATTGACGGAATTTACCGGTAAGATACCCGAGGCTAAAGCCTACACCGAGCGCCACAAGGAAGCCGAGGATGACGGCATTCCAACCGCCGATCGCGTCGGCAAATCTATCTGCGAACCAGGCCACGATGCAGCCCGCCAAGGCAGCGCCTGCACCGACCGAAAGATCGATTTCGCCTGATATGATAACCGCTGTCATGCCGAAGGCGATAATGCCGAGCATGGCAACCGTCCGCAGCACATTCAGGAGATTGGCGACCGAGGCAAAGCCCGGTGCCATCAGAATGAGAAAGACCACCACGCCTGCCAGGATTATCTCCATGGGATAGGCCTTGAGGAAACGTAGGGGTGCACTTTGCCGGCTGTGTTCCGCAGCCTGTGTAATGATTGTCATTGGGAAACCCCTTCCATGCACAGACGGTAGAGTTGAGTAAGATCGAGTTGGGTGGGGTCCACTTCTGCCACCACGGAGCCGTGATGCAGAACGAGAATGCGGTCGGACACTTCCAACACCTCTTCGAGTTCTGTCGATACGAAGATGCTTGCAAGCCCCTCGGCGGCCTTCTGCCATATGATGTCAAAGATCTGGCGCTTGGCCTGCACGTCGACGCCGCGGCTCGGTTCATCGAAGAACATGACGGAGGGACTGGTATTGAGCCATTTGCCAATCACCACTTTCTGCTGATTGCCGCCGGACAGTGACGATACGGGCAATTCCGGATCACCGCATTTGATGGTCAGGTCCGCGATCTGCCGCGCGATATGCGGCTGCTCGCGCCGCCGCGAAATGAAACCCTTGCGTGCGATGGGTCCGAGGCTGGCCATGCAGAGGTTGTCAGCCGTCGACAGGGATTGGACAAGTCCGACCTCCTTGCGGTTTTCAGGGGTATAGCCAAGACCGGCGGCGCGCATCTCGCGCGGGCTTGCGCCCGCCATGGCACGGCCGTCGAGCTTGACTGTCCCGCTATCGGCCTGATCGGCACCAAAAATTGCGCGCATGAGTTCGGTTCGTCCCGAACCCAGCACGCCCGCAATTCCAAGGATTTCGCCGCGATGCAGATCGAATGATACGTCGTGAAAATGGCCGGAGCGGCTGAGATTGCGCACTTCCAGCAATGGGTTGTCGCGATTGACTGCCTTACGCGGAGGGCGGGTTGTTCGGGCCGCATCGCCGAACATCATGCCGATGATCTCGGAAGGCGTTGTCGAGCGCATTTCGACAGAGCCGATATAGTGGCCGTCGCGGATCACGGTGCAGGTATCTGCAATCTCGAACAGCTCGCTCATGCGATGTGTGATGTAAATCATCGTAACGCCCCGCGCGCGCAACCGGTCGATCAGGGCAAAGAGCTGTTTGACCTCCTTTGAGGCAAGGGCTGATGTTGGTTCATCCAGCAACAGGATCGAAGGATTGAAGGACATTGCCTTGACGATTTCGACAACCTGTTGCTGCCCGACGCTGAGTTCCGAAACCGGTTTGCGGGAGTCGATCGTAAGCCCCATATCGGAAAGCAGGGCTGTTGCCCGCTGGTGCAGGCCTTTCCAGTCGACCATGCGCAGCCCGGCCCGGCGCATGTGGGGCAATCGGCCAAGGAAGATGTTCTCACCCACCGAGAGTTCAGGAATGAGCGACAATTCCTGATGGATCGTGACGATCCCGGCATCGAAGGCATCGTGCGGCGAGGTGAATGTCTGGTCCTTGCCGTTGACATTGATCGTGCCGGTCGTGGGATCGACAACCCCGGCAAGCAGTTTGATCAGTGTTGATTTGCCTGATCCGTTCTTGCCCATCAGCGCGTGGACACGGCCGGGCGTGAAAATGTGCGTGAACTCTGACAGGGCTACGGTCGTACCATAGCGCTTCGTCACGGATTGAAGCGCCAGCTGCCCGACAGCGCTGCCTGCATGGGGGGTGGAGTGTATCATCGGCAATTTCCGGTTGATCTCGGCGAAAGGCTGGCAGGGCGATTGGAGCCCTGCCAGACGATTTCACTTGAGCGCCTTCAGGCCTTCCTTATAGGTGGTGACACCCGCGGCATTGACCCGGGTGAGTGGCAGGACAGGCACGCTGACCTTGGCCTCGACCGCCTTGCCTTGCAGGAGATTTTGCGCTGCCTCGACCGCCTGGCGGCCAACCTCGAGCGGCTGCTGCGCCGTCGTGGCCTGAAGCACGTTGTCCGCATTGAGAAGCATATTGGCCAGCTGTTCGGACCCATCGGTACCGAAGACAAAAACCTTGCCTTCAAGCCCTGCCTTTTTCACGGCCTGGACGGCGCCAATCGTGCCGCCTTCATTGGCGGCATAGATGATGCGGATATCGGGATTGGCGGTCAGCATGTCACTGGCAACGGCAAGGGCTTTTTCGGCGAGCCAGGCATCCTGCTGCGAAACGATGTCAATCTGGTCAGAGACCTGGCTGAGGAAGCCTTCAACGCGCGCATTCGACTGCTCCGGCAGGAGCGCCTTGAACGCGAGCAGGCCAGCCTTGATCTTTTGTCCCTTGCCGATAGTTTTGATGAATTCGGCGGCGGCCTGTCCTGTGCCAATGCCGATATCGCGATCCGAGCTCGTCACGCTGGCCTGTGCCACATCGCCATTGGCCGAGGTGCCATAAGTGACGACAACGATGCCGGCATCGCGCGCCTTCTTGAGGGCCGGGACGGAAGCGTCGGCCGACAGGGGTGCCACCACGATCGAGCCCACGCCGCGTGCAATGTAGGTGTTGATCAGCTGGGCTTCCTTCTCGAGCTTGCTGTCGCTGTTACCGGCCAGAAGTTCATCACCAGCGGCCTTGGCGGCCTTTTCCATGCCGATCTGTATGCCGCGGAAATACTGGTCCTGCTGGAAGACGATTCCGGCGATGGCCTTGCCACCCGCAAAGGCAGAGCCGGGCGCTAAGCCAAGTCCGACCAAGAGAGCAGCTGCCGCAAGGACGTGGCGCTTTGTATTTAACATGTCAGGTTTCCTCCCATTTTACCCTTATTGATACGCCGGACCAGCGGGTAAAAGGTCCGGTTCTAGCGCACCATCGCTGGACGATGCTGCCGGAGCATTCATGCCGGCGTCGTTGCCTTCTTGTCTGCGGACGGTTCACCGACAAATTTGAGGCCGAACTCCAGATGACGGCTCATCAGATAGGTGTAGGCAATCCGGTCGCGTGCTCTCAACGCGTCGATGATCTCGTTGTGGGTTTCATACGTCGCCGACTGGATGGGTCGCTCTGCCTTGCCCAGGCGCATGACCTCCTCGATGACCGAACGCATCATGCGATAGGCTGCAAGTGTCGTCCGGTTGCCTGAAAGCTCGACAATACCCTCGTGAAACTCATAATCGTACCGGGCGGCCTCCCTGTCGTTCTGCGCAGTCAGAATTCGGGCGTTTGCCGTAGCCAGGCGGTCAAAATCCGCGCTGGTGGCGTTGAGAATGATATGATCGCCGACACCGGTCTCCACGATCCGGCGAAACCCCTGCAGGTCGCGGAAGGAATCGGGCGATATGCCGTTGTGAAAGGCGAAAAGCCGACGGATAGCTTCGCCATGGCCGTCGCTGATGACGGCGCCAACTTTCGGGCGGGTCTCAATCAGCCCATAGGCCCGCAGCACCTGAAGCGCTTCGCGTACGGTGTTGCGCCCCGCCTGAAACAGTTCACCCAGATCACGTTCCGTGGGCAAGGCATCGCCGATACCCAGGCTTCGTTCCGCAATCATATCCCGGATCTGCTTGACCAGCCTGTCGACCGCAGAGGTTTTCTCCCCGTCGGCAGCCCCGGCATCTGCGCGGGCGTCGTTCAATATCGAGTTGTTCAAAGGCATCTCCTCCGATGCAAGTTCTTATTTGTTGGTCCAGATATGAAAATTAGTCAAGACCATGGTTGTGAAATTTGACAATTTCATCCATTTTCTTCAAGTTTTCACGAAATTATGAGTTATCTGACTCCGAATAGATTGATACACAGATGCTATTGCAGGTTTTGGTCCAACAATATAAAGACCTGCAGAACAGCAGGGAGGTTGTGAATGAACGCGATGGAAGAATGCTTTCGCTGGTATGGTCTGACTGATCCGGTGCCGCTCAGCCATATCCGGCAGGCTGGAGCCACGGGAATCGTTTCCGCTCTTCACCACATCTATGACGGCTCGCCATGGTCCGATGACGAGATTCTTGCGCACAAGGCGCTCATTGAAGCGGCAGGACTGCGCTGGAGCGTTGTCGAAAGCATTCCGGTCCACAATTCGATCAAACTCGCAACGCCCGAAAGTGCTCGCTACATCGATTGGTACAAGGACACCATAAGGGCTCTCGCGCGCTGTGGCATGCGGGTGGTCTGTTACAATTTCATGCCCGTGGTAGACTGGACGCGCACGGAACTGATGCATCCACTACCCACCGGTGGTTACGCGCTTCGTTTCGACGCTGTGGATTTCGCGGCCTATGATCTCTTCGTCCTGAAGCGTCCGCGCGTCGAGGAAAGCTATTCCTCGGCTCAGATCGCTACGGCGCGTATTCGTTTCGATACTATGGATCAGGCAAGAATTGACCGCATAGAGCGGAATCTCATTGCGGGGTTGCCGGCAACCGAACGCCAGTTCAACCGTGCGACCTTTCTCGCGGCACTGGCTGAATATGATGGTATCGATTCTGATGCTCTGCATGCCAATCTGGCGCGGTTTCTTGCGGAAATCGTCCCGGTGGCCGAGGAGGCCGGGGTGCGGCTTTGCATCCATCCGGACGATCCGGCATTTCCCCTCTACGGATTGCCCCGGATTGTTTCCACGTCCGACAATGCACGCCGGATATTGGCTGCCGTTGACAGCCCGGCGAACGGATTGACCTTCTGCACGGGATCGTACGGCACGCGCGCCGAAAACGATCTTCCCGCCATGGTACGCGAATTCGGTCCCCGCATTCATTTTGCCCATCTGCGCAATGTCCAGCGCGAGGATGACGGATCGTTTCACGAGGCCGATCATCTCGGCGGCTCAAGCGATATGCCGGCAGTCATTCTGGCTCTCCTGCAGGAACAGGAGCGCCGGTGCGCCGAGGGCCGCGCCGATTGGCAGATTCCAGTGCGCCCGGACCACGGGCATCTTCTCGCCGACGATATCGGCAAGGAGAGGATCAACCCCGGCTACTCGCTTATCGGCCGCCTGAAAGGCCTGGCGGAAATACGCGGCGTCATGCAGGGAATTACCGTAGCGGCAAAACAGTGAAGGCAGAACAATGAAAAATTTCGACAACGACACCGATCTGTTTGCTGCTATGCGCAGCAAGCTCTTCACTGCCGTGGTGGGTGATATTCTCGATACGATGGGCCTGCAGCATCAATTCCTGCCACCGCAAATCCGGGCACTGCGCGATGATATGGTGGCTATCGGCAGAGCCATGCCCGTGCTTGAGGCGGATTTTTTTGCGGTTGCCGACGAAGGCGGGCATGCGCAAATCAGCCGGAAACCGTTCGGGTTGATGTTTCATGCCCTCGACAGTCTGAAGCCGGACGAAATCTACGTCTGCTCCGGTGCCTCGCCACGCTATGCGGTCTGGGGCGAGCTCATGTCGACGCGGGCGCTGCAACTCAAAGCGGCCGGAGCCATATGTGATGGCTATTGCCGCGACAGCCGCGGCATCCTTGACCTCAATTTTCCAACCTTTTGCTATGGTTCCTACGCTCAGGATCAGGGACCAAGGGGCAAGGTTGTGGACTACGGGTTACCGATCGAGATCGCCGGGATCAGAATCCGTCCGGGCGATATTCTCTTCGGTGATCGCGACGGTGTGCTTGTCATTCCACGAGAGGCCGAACACGAGGCGATCCGGCTCGCATTGGAGAAGGCGGAAACCGAGAGCAAGGTGCGCCTTGCCATAGAAGCGGGGATGACCACGGTTGAGGCTTTCGAGCGTTTTGGCGTGATGTAGATGAATTCCAGATTTCGGGTTCTTGAAGTGGTGAAGGCGTATGGTCTTTACTGAGGGTGCTGAGCTATGGCCGCGACGCTGGGAGTGCCAGGGCCAATACCATGTCAAGGAGAACGTTGGTGCCTGCTGATACGTGTTCCGGTTCGGCATATTCGCGCTCGTTGTGGCTGATACCGTCGCGGCATGGAACAAATACCATTGTCGTCGGTACAATCCGCGCAAGATTGAAGGCATCGTGCCCGGCCCCTGAAACGATATCGAGTGAGGGGTAACCGCGGACACCCGCACGTTCACGGGCCAATGCTATCAGCGCAGCATCAAAATGAACGGCGGGAGAATGCCAAATTGCCCGGCAGTTTGTCTGAACGCCCTTCTGGTTTTCGTTCAATGTTACGATACCTGATTGAAGCCAGTCATGCATTGCCGATAGCACATCGTCATCGGGATGGCGCAGGTCAACCGATATTGAAATTCGGCCAGGGACGACGTTCATTGATCCGGGCGCTGCTTCAATTCTACCTATCGTACTGCGTGCCTGTTCATCGGTACGGCCAACTGCCTGAACCAGATCGATAATTCGGGCCAAAATGGGCGTCGGATCTCGCCGCCGATCCATCGGAACGGGGCCAGCATGGGTTTCATCGCCGAGGATCGTCAGTTCATACCACCGGATTCCTTGTCCACCGGTAACAATTCCTATGGTCTTGTTGTGATCTTCCAGTACCGGTCCCTGCTCGATATGCAGTTCGATATATTTGTCGATTGCATGAGACCCAGGCGAAAGGCCATCGAGATAGTCATTCTTCCTGAGTTCATCCCTGACGCTGATGCCGGCCATATCTTCTGTTGCCAGCGCTTCATCGAGTGATTGAATGCCGCAATGAACCCCAGACCCCATCATGGCAGGATGAAACCGGGCTCCTTCTTCATTGGTCCAAACAGCAACTTCGATGGATTGCGCGGTCTCAATACTATGGTCTTCCAATGTTTCCAGAACCTCGAACCCAGCTAGAACACCAACCACACCGTCAAAACGCCCGCCATTTGGCTGCGTATCGAGATGGCTACCCATCACCAGCGGTTTCGCCGCTTTGTCCCTGCCCTCCCGCCGAACAAACAGGTTTCCGATCTGATCATAGACATGGCTGAAACCACGATCCTCCACCCATGACAGAAACAGGTCCCGGCCTCGCTGGTCATCGCTTGAAAGCGCCAGTCTCCGCGATCCCTGAAGCGGAATCTCACCAACGGCTGCCATGTCCATCAACCGCGACCAGAGGCGGGTCTCGTTAACCGAAAGCTGAGGCATTCCCACTCACCCTATCCTTGTTCCCACGAGAACCGCTGCCGACAATTCACATATCAACAGCGGCAATCTGCGTGTTTGGGTGTGATGCTTCCAGTCCCCTATTTGGGTGACTTTCGAAGGTGCAGACCTGCGCATAGCTTTCCGTTGAACGTTTTTCCCAACTGAATGGAGAGCACATGCTCGATGGGACCTCAACCGATTGGCATGCCATTGCGAAGAGCCTTCGTCCCGACACCAGGCTACTGATTGATGGAAACTGGTGCGATGCTGCCGATGGGTCATTGTTTGCTTCGATCAATCCGAGCACCGACGAAGAAATTGCCAGAATATCTTGCGGTAATGACAAGGATATCGCGCGCGCAACTGGCGTCGCCAGAAAGCGATTCCGGCAAGGTGTCTGGTCACAGATGCCCTCGCGGCAACGAATGGACGTGATCTACCGCTTTGCAAACCTGATTGAGAGCAATGCCTCGACATTTGCCGTGCTCGATACGTTGGAGATGGGCAAACCCATCTCCGAAATGCTCTCGATCGATGTACCGGCGAGCGTGCTGACACTGCGGTTTATGGCGGAATGCATCGACAAGATCGGTGGTGCGTGCCCCAACACGGATCTCGGGTCTCTGCACTACATTCTTCGTCAGCCTTTGGGCGTCGTGGGGTGTATCACACCTTGGAACTACCCTCTCATGATGGCCGTCTGGAAGATTGCACCGGCACTGGCGGCAGGCAACAGTGTGGTTCTGAAACCGGCTGAAGATGCGTCGTTGAGTGCACTTCTTCTTGGCCGACTGTTTCTGGAGGCAGGCGGACCGGATGGCGTGCTCAATGTCGTGCCCGGTCGCGGTCCGGTGGCGGGCAAGGCATTGGCATCATCGATGGAGGTGGACAAGATTGCATTCACCGGGTCGACCGAAGTCGGACGGTTGATGCATCAGTATGCCTCAGTATCGAACCTCAAAAAGGTTTCCACGGAACTCGGCGGAAAATCCCCCCAGATTATTCTCCAGGATGCCCGCAACTTGCAGAGCGTGGCGGAATGCGTGGCTGACGGCATATTTGCCAATCAGGGCGAGGTTTGCTCTGCGGGATCGCGTGTACTTGTCGGCAGAGCCATACACGATGAATTCTGCGAGCTCCTGAAAGAGGCAACCCAGCGAAAATATCAGTCCGGCGATCCCCTTCTTCCCCAAACCACGATGGGCCCTCTTGTAAACAGAGGGCATCAGTCTCGCGTGCTAGCATGCATCGATTCCGCTCATTCGCAGGGTGCCAATCTTCTCCTCGGCGGTGCTGCTGACAAGGAAGTGCCCACGGGATGCTTCGTGTCCCCGACAATCTTCTCCGATGTGCGCACCGATATGACGATTGCCCGTGAAGAGGTGTTCGGTCCCGTATGCGCGGTTATTGCACACGACGGACCAGAACATGCGGTGGCCATCGCCAATGACAGCCCGTACGGGCTTGCCGCCGGAATCTGGACCCAAAATCTCGGCAATGCGCACCGTATCGCCCGCGACCTCGAATGCGGAATGGTGTGGGTCAACGGATATATGAACGGTGATATGACCCAACCCTGGGGCGGATGGAAACAATCAGGTCAGGGCCGGGACAAATGCATGGACGCATTGTTGGAAAACACCCAGACAAAGTCGGTGTGGGTGACACTCGATTCAGCGAATTAAGAGCTTCCCATGACCATTAGCGAAACACTCCTCGCCAGATTGAAAAACCCCTCGCTATTGATGGCAGCCAGCTATGTAGCGGGTAAATGGGCTTTTGAAGCGATCAGCGGCTCGCGTTTTCAGGTTACAGATCCGGCAACCGGCGAGTTGCTGGCTGATTTGCCGGATTTAGGGCCTGTAGAGACGTCAAATGCCATCGATACGGCCCACAGCGTGCAACGGCAATGGGCGGCTAAAACGGGTAAGGAGCGTGCCGCCATTCTGCGCAGACTCTTTGACCTGATCGTCGCCAATACCGATGATCTGGCGGCGATTGTCACTGCGGAAATGGGAAAACCTCTGGCAGAAGCGCGCGGAGAAATCCTCTACGGTGCATCCTATCTCGAATGGTTTGCCGAAGAAGGAAAGCGCATCAATGGCGATGTTCTTACCTCACATCAGGATGACAAGCGGCTGTTTGTGATCAAGCAACCGATCGGCGTGACGGGAGCAATTACTCCGTGGAATTTTCCTCATGCCATGCTGGCACGCAAACTCGCGCCCGCTTTGGCCGTCGGCTGCGCCATGGTCGCCAAGCCTGCAGAACAGACACCCCTTTCAGCGATTGCCCTCGCGGTTCTCGCCGAACGCGCAGGCCTTCCAGCCGGGCTGTTTTCGGTCGTAACGGGGACGGATGGGCCGGCGATCGGTCGTGAAATGTGCTCAAACGAGAAATTGCGGAAGCTGACATTCACCGGTTCGACCGATGTGGGGCGCATCTTGCTGCGTCAGGGCGCGGATCAGGTTATGAAAATGTCGATGGAACTGGGCGGCAACGCCCCTTTCATCGTTTTTGATGACGCGGATGTGGACGCTGCAGTCGCAGGGGTATTGCTGTCAAAATACCGCAACAACGGTCAGACTTGCATCTGTGCCAACCGCATTTACGTACAAACGGCTGTTTACGACACTTTTGCCGCAAAGCTTGCAACGACGGTTGCTGAACTGGAATTGGGCAGCGGCTTTGCACCGGGCGTCACCATGGGGCCCCTGATCGACGAAGCGGCAGTCATCAAGGTTGAGGAACATGTCGCCGATGCCGTGTCCAAGGGTGCTGTTGTCCTGGCGGGTGGAAAGCGCTCGCCTATTGGCAATCTGTTCTATGAACCGACCATACTGACCGGAGTGACGAGCAGCATGAGGATTGCCAGGGAAGAAACATTTGGGCCAGTAGCGCCCCTTTTCTTGTTCGATACCGTCGAAGATGTGATCGAGCAGGCAAACGCCACGGAATTTGGTTTGGCCGCATATTTCTACTCGCGCGACCTGACCAGAGTGTGGCGTGTCGCCGAAGCGCTGGAGTTCGGAATGATCGGTATCAACACCGGATTGATCTCGACCGAGACGGCGCCGTTTGGCGGTGTCAAGCAATCCGGCCAGGGGCGTGAAGGCTCGAAGTACGGAGTTGAAGACTATCTGGAAATGAAATTTCTCTGCCTTGGCATCTCATGATGAAGGGCCTGCATTTTTAAGTAGACCGAACAGCGCCTTCTTGCCGAAATCAGGAGAATGCCACCATTCCCGCTTCAGCGTCCATCGGAGGAAAAGCCTGGGCCGCGATGAACATGGAGAACAATTCTCCCTGCGAGGAGATTTTCAGTTTGGCATATATGCGCTTGCGATGAACCTTGACCGTCTCGGGGCTGTTACCCAGCAATCGTGCAATGGACTTTGTCGAATGTCCTTTCAGCATCAATCGAACAATCTCCGCCTCGCGGGTGCTCAATCTTGCGCTGCCACAGCGGTCAAAAGTTGGTCCCATGTCAGGCAATGAGCGGTAAATTGGGGCTTCCGGATTGGGCCAATGTTTGTGGCATAGCGCCGATATAACGGGCAATAAAGCATCCAACTGCTTGGTGGCATCGGGAGCGCAGCACGCATTGGTGTTGCGCTGGCCGAGTGACAAAACAATACTGGTGCCGTTCCCGGCGCCAATGAAAATTGTCACCTCGTCACGCAGGCCAATATCCGAATAGAACATCTTGTAATATTCGGTTGTTTTAAAATCGTCCGGCGCGCATTCATCAAGGGTAACGACACAATCCCGGATATCCGACTTGAACAACCCGTAAAAGGGGTCGAGCAGATACGCATAACTGAGATAGGGACCAATCGTGCGCCGCGTTGCCTCGGCATCGAGATTTGAATAGAGCTGGCGTGGTGGCAGATCCTGCGAAAAGATCGAGATGAAAATGCTGTCAAAGTTGAACACACTCAGACAAAGATTGCCGAGCAGCTCGGGAAAGTCGTCACGGCCGACGGCCGTGACTGCATTGGCGATATAGGTCATCTGGTTCGTCGTGGAATTGTCCATTCGAATGCTCCACCTGTGGTGCTTGCTTGGAAGGAAAACCGACCTACCCCATCACGCCGGTTCCTGCTGCGTGATGCAATGAATGCCTCCGCCACCGATTGCGATCGAATCGATACGTACCTCGCGCACACGCCGTTCCGGAAAAAGCGACCGGAAGATACCACGGACAACCGTGTCCGATGCAACTCCATAAACCGGCATCACGACGCCGCCATTGACCAGGTAGGAATTGACGTAGGACCGGCAGAATTTCGGATGCTGTGATGGAGCCTCGACAGCCTCGGGTACTGTCACGATCCGGATGCGGCGGCCCTTGGCGTCCGTCTGCCCTTCCATGGCGTCGAGATTTTTCCTGATATAATTGTTCCATTCACTTGGTTCCGTACCAGGACTTTCCATCAAAACGACGCCGGGAGCCACGAAAATTGCAATACCATCGACGTGGCCATCCGTTTCGTCTTCCAGCGGATTTCCGGGCAGCCAGATCACCTTGTCCCCGCCCAGCATTTCCATCAGCTCGGTTTCAATCGCGGCTTTGGTCCAGCCCGGATTGCGATTGATGTTCGGAAAACAGGTCTCCGTCGTGATGATTGTGCCTTCTCCATCGACGCTGACGCCGCCGCCTTCGGCAACAAGGTTTGAGGTATAGGACTTCACATCAGCCGTTTCGCAAACGGCAGCCGAAAATGCTGCATCGCCATCATGCGGATGATATTTTCCTCCCCAGGCATTAAACCGAAACTGTGTACCTGCCCGCTGACCGTTAGGATTTGTCAGGAAACACGGCCCGGCGTCACGCGCCCAGCTGTCGTCAATATCAGCCTGAACAATATCAATATCGTCATCGAGCATGACGCGCGCCTCAGCGTAGTCCTGTGGACGAACGGACATTGTCACTGGTTCGAATTCGCGGATGGCATGGGCTACCGCGGCATAGTCGCGTCGGGTGGCCGTGATATCTGTCCAAACCTCGGCACGGCAGGGCCACATCATCCATGTACGTTTGTGTTCGGCCCATTCCGCTGGCATTTTGTAACCGGCTTGGCGTGGCGTTTGGTTGGACATGACATCACCTTTGCATAAAGAATGCTCATATTTTTGATATGGCCAATTCTGGAATAATCCTAGTAAACCAACGAATATCCTGCTATTCAAACTCGAAATTCTCAACTATTTCATGAGTTATTCTCATGCATTCGAATTATCGCAATCTTCCCCTCGGCGCTTTGATTGGCTTTGAAGCAGCAGCCCGGCTTGAGAGCTTTTCGCTGGCTGCGGCAGAACTCAACATGACCCAGTCGGCTGTAAGCCATCAGATAAAAGCGCTTGAAAACCAGCTCGGCCAGCCGCTGTTCCGCAGGATCAATCGTGGGGTTGAACTGACTGACGCAGGGCGCGATCTGCGCGGGACTGCCGCCGCGGCTCTAGAGACTATTCGTCTTGGGGTGCGACGACTGGATTTTTACACAAAGCCCGGCTCGGTCGTGCTCATGATGCCTCATGCCTTTGCGACAGGATGGTACATGCCGCGCGTCCCCGCATTGATGCGCGACTTACCGAATATCGAGCCTTGGCTGGTCACTGCAGACGATGAGCCCGATGTCGCAAATTCGGAGATTGACTTTGCGATAACGCGCGGGCGTGGCTCCTGGGACGGGCTTGTCGCTGTCCGACTCTTTGGCGACCGGTTGCACCCCATGTGCGCGCCGGAATTGCGGCGACGTCTGCCGGAGACCATTACCCCGCGCGTGCTGCAGGACGTTCCCCTGCTGCATCACGAGGAAGAGGAAGATTGGCAGAATTGGTTTGCCACAGCAGGCGTTGCACGGCCCAGCTTCGTCAAAGGCCTTAACTTCTCGGACCCCGGCATGGTGCTGGATGCCGCTGCGCGTGGCTTGGGCATATGTCTCGGCAGTATGCGGCTTGCGGGTGAGCGCATTGAGAAAGGCGAACTGGCGGTGCTCGGTGATGGTGTCCCCTCCAGCCGCCCATATTATCTCATCGCGCACCCGCGCAATTTGAAGCGCCCCGGCGTAACCGAATTGTGGGACTGGTTCCTGTCCCAGGCAGACGCTTCTCAAGAGGGTTAGGTCGTACTATGCCCATCCAGCGTGCCGAGTGCAGCATACATCTCCGGCCGACGATCGCGGAAAACACCCCAGGCACGACGATAGGCTTCGATTTCATCCAGATCAAATGCCGCGGTCAGATAGGTCTCGTCGACTTTGTTTGCTTCCGCAACGATCTCTCCGGTGTAGTCGGCAATGAATGAACTTCCGTAAAAGACGGTCGAGGTCTCTCCGTCCGTTTCGGTCGACACCCGGTTGGATGCGATCAATGGCACAATATTGGCGGCTGCATGTCCCTGCATTGTGCGCTGCCAATGCCCCGATGAATCAAGCGCCGCATTCAGCGGCTCACTGCCAATGGCGGTCGGAAACAGGAGCAGTTCCGCACCTTTCAAAACAAGGGAGCGCGCCGTTTCAGGAAACCATTGATCCCAGCAGATGCCGCATCCAATCCGGGCAAACCTGGTCTGAACAGCGCGGTATCCCGTATCACCGGGGCTAAAATAGAACTTCTCGTGATATCCCGGCGCCTGCGGAATATGGGTCTTTCGATAGTTCCACAACACCTCCCCATCGGCATCGATGATTGCCAGTGAGTTGAAATAGACCGTACCGGACCGCTCAAAATAGGAGATGGGCAAAACGACGCCGAGCTGTTTTGCCAGCATCCGGAAATGGGCAACGCCACGGTCGTCCGCCAGCGGGCGTGCCAGATCAAAATGATCCAGCCGCTGTTCCAGGCAAAAATACGGTGTCTGAAAAAGCTCCTGGAGCAAAATGATCTGCGCACCGTCTTCGGCGGCGAGCCGAACAAGATCTTCGGCGCGCTGGATATTGTCATCGATATCGCCGCTGCACGCCATCTGGGTCGCCGCAACCGTCAATTTCCGCATTTGTCTCTCCTTCAACGATTAGCGAGCAGCCATGAAGTCTTTGATTGCATCCATGATGGCGCTGACAATCGTATCGCATTGCACACGGTCTATGATCAGCGGCGGTGATACGATGATGCGGCTGCCAACGGGGCGCACGATCACACCGCGTTCGATGCACCCCGTGAAAATGCGTTCCGCGGCATTTTCAGAAATCGGCAGAGGAACTTTGGTCGCCTTGTCGGCCACGAGATCAATGCCAAGCATCAGTCCCCTGCCGCGCACATCCCCCACAATGTCCAAATCCAGCAGCTTTTTTGCCGCCTGCTGCAGATAAGCGCCGGTGCCGGAAGCATTTTCAAGCAGTCTCTCACGCTCCATGATTTCAATGTTTTTCAGTGCCGCCGCACAGGCAACCGGATGCCCGAAATAGGTAAGTCCCATTGAAAACACCCCGCCCTCGCACTGCGGACGGCTGATGACATCGTAAATTTCGTCAGAAATCAGCGTTGCGCCCAAGGGAATGTAACCGGAGGTAATTCCCTTGGCACTGACGATCATATCAGGCTGGTAGTTATAGACTGAAGCGGAGGCGAACCATTCGCCCAAGCGGCCGAAAGCCGTGACGACCTCGTCGGCAATGTAGAGAACGTCATAACGGGTACAGACCTTGCGCATTGCTGCGTGATACCCGTCGGGAGCAACGAGCACGCCGCCCGCCCCCATGATCGGCTCGGCAATGAATGCAGCAACATTGTTTGGGCCGAGTTGCACGATCCGGTTTTCAAACTCATTGACCAGGAAATCGCAATAGGCGGCGTCCGTCATATCGGTTGGTTTGGCATAAAGATCGGCAGCGGAGATGTGATGAATGAAATCCTCTCCGACCTGATTGAAGCCATACTTCGTACCGTGAATGCCGGTCAGGCTGGCCGCAATGTAGGTACCCCCATGATAACCATTGTTGCGTGAAATGATCTTGCGCTTGAATGGCATGCCCTTCATCGCAAAATAATACTGCGCAATACGCACGGCCATTTCGTTGGCCGTCGAGCCGCCGCAGGAATAATACACATGATTGAGCGAACCCGGCGCCAGTTCGGCCAGTCGTGCGCCGAGCTCGGCAGCGGGTATGTTCGACGATGCTCCAAAAGGATTGTAGTACTGCATGTCCATGATCTGACGCGATACAGCCTCTGCCATTTCCGCGCGCCCGTGGCCGATATTCACGCACCAGAGACCGGCAATCCCGTCGAGAAACTTGCGTCCCTGCGTATCGGTAACGTACATGCCTTGCGCTTTTTCAATGATCTGACTTCCGCTTTCAGCGAAAGTCGAAAAATCGGTGTAGGGATGCAGAACGTGGTCGCGGTCTTTTTCCCACGCGGTCCGCTCGTTGGAGCGTAAGAGGTTGGGTAAGGCGGTCATTTGTTTCTCCAGAAATGCAGGCCAGAAAGTGACCCGTATAGGGGATCGGGTCAGTTCAAGAGTTTGGTCCAGACGCGGTCGTAGAGCTTGGTCGATGCCGGGCTGCAATTCGGTATGAATTCAGGTGCGGCTGCGCCTGCCGGTGGAGCCAGTTCTGGGGCAGTTGCCAATTTTGCATCAACAAACTTTTCGGAGCCCTTGATGCCATTGGAATAGCGGGCGTAATTGGTGACCATCGCCGCATTTTCCGGATCCATCATGAAGTTGATGAATGTCTTGGCATTCTCCAGATTGGGTGCGCCCTTGGGGACAGCCAGATTGTCCATCCAGCCGGAAAACCCTTCCTTGGGATAGATATAAACAAGCGATGGTTTTTCGTCCCTGGCGCGCATGGCGTAACCATTCCAGGCCATCGAAGCGACAGCTTCACCTGAGACCAGTGCTTCTTTGAACTCGGAATTGTAACTTTTCACCCACTGCTTCTGCGTCTCCAGCAATGTAAGCACCTTCTTCATATCTTCCGGATTTTCATTGCAGCGCGGCAAATTGAGATAACGAAGCGCAATGTTAATGACTTCATTGACGTCACGCATCATGTTGATCCTGCCTTTGACCTCAGCAGACGGATTGAACAGGACGCCAAGTGTGCTGATATCGCCCTTGACGAGAGCGCCATCGATCATGAAACTCGTGGTGCCCCACGCCCACGGTGCCGAATAATTACGACCGCTATCCCAGTACACATTCCGCCAGCGTTCTTCGACGTTGACGTAATTGGGCATCGCATTGACATCGATCTTTTCGAGCATCTTTTCGCTGATCATCAGCTGTATGTTGGGATCGCCAGCCACAACCACATCATAGCCGCCAGCGCCCCCGCGAAGCTTGGCCAGCATGGTTTCCATCGAGTCAAAAGTATCGACATGAACCTTGATGTCGAATGCTTTCTCAAATTTTGTCACCAGGTCCGGGGGCGTATATTCGCCATAGGTGTAGAGGAACAGATCTCCCGCGGCGAAAACAGGTGAAGCCCAGGCGATCATCGTGGTCGTGAGTAAAATGGTTTTCAATCTCATAGTATCTGTTCTCCCTTTTGTGATCTTGATGAGTGTCACGAAGTTTTTCCTGCGCGCCCCAAAACGCCTGCGATCATCAAAAGAACGATTGATCCGATCAGCATGAGGGTGGAGATCGCATTGACCTCGGGTGTAATGCCTAGCCGAAGCATGCCGTAGATGTGCACCGGCAATGTCGTTGCACCGGGTCCGGCAACCAGCGCAGTGATGATGAAATCGTCGAGCGAGATAATGAACGCCAAGAGCCAACCGGATATCAATCCGGGGACCAGAAGCGGCAGCGTAATGCGCCAGAATACCCGAATGGGAGAGCCATAGAGGTCGGCAGCAGCGGCACTGAGACTAGGATCCATCCCCTCAAGCCGCGCGCGGATCGGCAGATAGGCAAAGGGAATACAGAAGACGATATGAGCCAGGAGGATCGTACCGAAACCCAGACTGATACCGAGCGACACGAAGAACACAAGCGAAGCGACAGCCGTCACGATCTCGGGCACCATGAGCGGAAAGGTTAGTGTGGCATAGGCGAGAGCCTCGCCTTTGAACCTGTTGTTGACGGTCGCCAGCGCGGCACCAAGCGCGAGCACTGAAGACACCGATGCAGCGATTGTGGCGATTGTCAGCGAATTGATTGCCGCTGCCTTGATGCCGCTATTGCCAAAGACCGTACTGTACCAGCGGAATGAGAAACCGCTCCACTGGCTTACAGATCGCCCGTCATTGAAGGAGTAGGCGCAAAGAAACAGGATCGGCAAATAGAGAAAAAGCACACCGGCGACTGCGATGGAACCAAAACCGGAGAAAGCACGGATGTCCTTCATACGAGCGTTTGCCATCGGCCTAGTACCCCACATTCTTGCGCGCTGCACGACGAGCCATCCAGATCAGGACGATCAACGTTACGGTGAGCAGGATCATTGAGAGCGCAGCTCCGAACGGCCAGTTATGAGCACCCTGAAATTGCGTTCCGATGAGATTGCCGATCATCAGCGTCTTGCCGCCGCCCAGAATATCGGGGGCGAGATAGGACCCGATGGACGGGATGAAGACCAGCAGACTTCCGGCGATCAGACCTGGTCGCATCACCGGCAACACGATCTTGAAAAATGCGACACGGCGCGAGGCGTAGAGATCATACGCCGCTTCCAGCAACCGGAAATCAAAGCGTTCGAAAGCCGAATAGAGCGGCAGGACCATGAAGGGTAGAAAGCTATAAACAAGCCCCAGACCAATGGCGAAGTTGTTGTAACTAAGCGGCAGAGGCCCTTGGACAAAACCGGTCATCATGATGAGCTTGTTGACCGGACCATCATCGCGCAAAATGAACAGCAGCGCGATAGTGCGGATCAAAAGGTTCACCCAATAGGGGACGGTGATCAGGAAAATCCATATCGACTTTGAGCGCTCCGATCGCGTGGCAATGAAATAGGCCATTGGCACGCTGATCATCAGGCAGAGGACGGTGCAGATGGCAGCCTGAAATACGGAGCGCCACAGGATCAGCACATAGTCGGCCGAAAATTGAAGACTCCCGTCGAGGAAATCCCGCTCGAACAAAATCTGCAGATACCCCTCGGTCGAAAAACTCCAGACCACGCCGCCATAACGTTCCGGTTGCAGAAACGAATAGACAAATACAATCGCGACGGGCGCAATCATGAAAACCGCAATCACGCCGATGGCGGGAAACAGCAGACCCACGAAGGCCCAGCGCTTTGACAGACGATAGGAAGTGGAAGCTCGCAGACCAGCATGTGCCGTCATGATACCAGCACCCTTGCGGCATTGGGTTCGAATTCCAGCTGCACCGTGTCCCCGGGTGCAAAATCCTGAAGCCCGCGAAGGCCCCCACGCGGGGAACGTACGGTGAAGGTGTAGCCACCTGCCCTCAGATGGTACTCGACCGCATTACCAAGATAGGTTCGATCGAACACAGTCGCAGGTCCCAGTCTGCACTGTCCGTTTGACCTCGAAAGAGCGATGCGTTCCGGACGCACGGACAGCGTCACCTGTTGCCCCCTGCTCAAATGATCGGTCGAGTTCACAAGCACCGATCCAAGACCTGCCAGTTCGAATTCCGCCACGCCGCCGTCAACGCGGGTGACCGTGGCGGCAAGCAAATTGGACTCACCGATGAAATCAGCCACAAAGCGGCTTTGTGGCTGTTCATAAATTTCCTCTGGTGTCCCGACCTGTTGCAGGTGCCCTTCGCTCAGCACCGCCACCCGATCGCTCATCGCGAGCGCTTCTTCCTGATCATGGGTGACGAAAATGAATGTGATCCCCGTTTCACGCTGAAGCGCCTTAAGCTCGAGGCGCATCTTTTGCCGCAACTTCAAGTCAAGCGCAGAGAGCGGTTCATCCAGCAGCAGCAGCTTGGGCTGAGGAGCCAGCGCACGGGCCAGTGCCACCCGCTGGCGCTGCCCACCGGAAAGATGGTCTGGCTTGCGGTCCGCGCAATCGCTCATGTGAACAAGAGCAAGCATCCTCTCGACAGTCCGGTCGATCTCGGATCGTGTTCTTCCGAGCATTTCCAGACCAAAGGCAATATTGCGGCGCACGGTCATATGCGGAAACAGGGCATATTGCTGGAAAACCGTATTGACGGGGCGCGCCTCCGGCGGCAGGTGACTTACATCCTGGCCGAAGATCCGGCACACCCCGTCCGTCATGGTTTCGAATCCGCCAAGAATACGCAAGAGCGTCGTTTTTCCGCATCCGGACGGGCCTAGCAGCGTGAAAAATTCATTGGCATGAATTGCCAGATTGATATTTTCCAGCGCCTGGAAAGCCTGTGGTGTCGACGGGTTATAGATCTTCTTGAGGTTTACCACCTCAGCAGCAACCATTGTTGCATCCACACCGCTACTGATTTGAGCGACAGTTGCCAGCACATCGGATCGCAGCGCGATATCGGGACGGAAAGCGGTCATTGCCATCAAAAATATACCTCCTCGCAAAGACGCCGTTCCCATTTTTATTTTGGCGTTTTGGAAAGTATGCGTCCGCTCTGCCAGTAACGTGAGTCACCCGATTGGGGTATAACGCGTCAAGTTGAGGCGAGAGGTAATGTCAACGAAATGGATCCCGGTGGCCATTTCGCAGGAACGGGCACCGGGATTTGCATCAGGCTAAAAGGATTGAAGCAGCGTGATGATGCTTTCAGTCTATCCCATTAAGCAGGCTGCTGCTGGGTCGTGCAGTGGATGCCGCCACCGCCGGCGGCGATCGCATCGATGTTGAGCTGCACGATCTCGCGTCCCGGCAGGACATCCCGCAACGCGTCACGGCAGAAACGGTCAGCCTTCGCATCGCCGAATTCAGGAGCGATGACAGCGCCGTTGCACAGGTAGAAGTTGATATAGCCCGCTGCGAATTCCTTGTTCTCGAACTGCGGCCGCACGCTGCCGGGGCCGGGAATGACGACCACCTGCAATTTCTGCCCAGAGCTGTCGGTCGCTTCCTTGAGCAGTTCAAGATGCCGCTTGGTCACCGCGTGATCATAGGACGTCGGATCAGTGTCAAGGCCGGCCACGACGACGCCCGGGCTGACGAAACGGGCGTAAAAATCCGTATGGCCATCGGTGATGTCCTTGCCCTTGATACCCGGCAGCCAGATGATCTTCTTCAGTCCGAGAAGGCGTCCCAGTTCCTCCTCACACTGTTCCCTGCTCACGCCGGGATTGCGGTTCTTGTTCAAAACGCAGCTCTCGGTGATGATTGCCGTGCCCGTGCCATCGACTTCGATGCCGCCGCCTTCCAGCACCAGCCTGGTGCGCAGTGTCTCCACCTTTGTCTTGCCGGTGACAAATTCCGCAACTTCCGCGTCGCCGCCGTGTTCCTGCTTGTTGCCCCAGCCGTTGAAGTTGAAGTTGACCCCGGCCAGCTGGCCGGCGCTGTTCTTGACGAACACCGGCCCGGTGTCGCGCATCCACAGATCGTCGATTTCGTGCACGAACAATGTCACCGCATCGCCGCACAGGCGCTCGGCCGTCTCCCGGTCTTCCGCCCGCACAAGCATGTTCACCGGTTCGTGCGCGGAGATGGCCTTGGCGATCACCGCAAGGTTGTTCTGTGCGCCGCGTTGGAGTTTCTTGCCCCATACGTCTTCACTGGGGCCAAACGCCATCCACGTCGCCGTGTGCCGATCGCCCTCGTCGGGCATGTGCCAGGTGTTGTCGGCGGCAAATGCCATGGTTGCGCCTCTGCCGATGACGCTGGAAACAACCATGCCGGATGTTGCTTGAAGGATGTTGCGGCGCGTTATCATAATTACCCTCGATTCAAGTAAAGTAGAAATTGCGATGAATCGGAATTTGTCCGATTAAATTGTTTACCGATGCTGGCATCACCGAAGTGGCGGACGGTCAATGATAACTGAGCTGGAGCTGTTCTCATCTCGTCCCGCGGTATCTCTCAACACGCTTCCCCAGCCATGACTGTACATGTCATCCGTCGCATCCAGGAAAGAGCGATCGAAATTGGAGACCGCGTTGTTTCAAGACAACTTACATGTAGCACCTCGTGAACCATACGGCGCAATATATGGAGCAACTAGTATCTATATTAGTACCCCGAATTGGGTACTGCTCCGTTGTTTCATTCTAGGATTGGCAGCTAGAATTCCGGATCGAGGTGTACGGACCTGGCACAAAAGAAGCGTCGCAAGGGTTGTCGATAACGTTCGTTTGTAAATGCCGATAAAAAGCCCGTTCTGTCTTGCCTATGTACGTGCTGAACAGAGTGAAAGCGCCAAACGGACGAACAACGTGACTTTGTCTTCGTAGCCGCACAGACGTTCCAAATTCATCATCTGCAAGGTATCATTCGGAGGCGCTTTGGGGCGGCGTTTGCAAACGCCTAAGCGAGAACGCAGGATGTCGGTCGATGACGAGCCACGAAATTCACAGGGCTTCTGATATGGGTGCGACCGCTCGACCTGGAACCACCGGCCTGCGACAATTCCTTGATCTTGAGCAGCAGCGCGATTGGATAGAGGGCAAGATCGACTTGCCGGACACGGGCGACCGCTTGGAGTCCCTGGAACAGCGCTTCAAATATGTGGCTCGATTTGAGAAGCTGCTTGGTCGTCCGCAAGCAGGGGAAGTCCTCGAGATTCTCGGGCTGTACGGTCCAAATTGCATTCCGATCCCGCGCAAGACCGAGCGCTCCTACTGGTCTGTTTCCTGCCTGCCGTCGACCTCGGACAAGCCGCTCGTCCGCGTCAATGCGAGCTGGATGGAACTTTTTACGCTCTATGCCCAGGACGAAGACATCCGCGCCAGATTCATCGTGCATCTTTCGGATTTCACGACGGATCGTTCAGCCACGCCGAGCCGAGTGGACAAACCCTTGCTCGAGCAAAGTGTCGCGGCGCCAGAGCACGTCAGTTATTTCTTCCCGCGTGGTACCGACATTTTCGGCATCAATGTGCGCGGCTCTGTCTCGATCCGCAAATTCCTCACGAGCCGCCGTATGGTGGGCGCCATTCGGACGTTCAACCTGACGCACATGAACCGGGGGCGGAACGCCTATCAGGCGAGCCATTGCTACAGCGTAGCGGATTACATGCAGGCAGATCGAGTGGTTCTTTAATGCGCGCCATGTTGGCGAACTCGCTGGCGCCATTGCGGCCTCTTTGCGCCGCCAAGACGGCCGTTAAACCAGGTTACGACATTTCCTCAAAGCTGCAGTTCTGCGTACGGGATCTGGCGGTCCAGTTCGGAGTGGAAAGCTGATCGTCTCCTTTGATTCGACCGCGTCATGAGCACACGATGCGCGGCGCCTCGCATCAGTTGATGATTTCGCCTCGTTCGTCTGAGCGCAGCGCGGTCAGTCGCTGTCTCCATACCTGTAGTGCTTCGGGCGTCAATCTTGTCCAATGCGTGATTTCGCCAATGACCTTGAGCGGTGCGCTGCTGCGATACGACCGAGTGGGGTTGCCGGGAAATTTCCTGTCGGTCACGTTCGGATCGTTCTCGAATGTCCCGGTCGGCTCTACGACGTAAACACGCGGGACTGCGCCGCCTTCGGCGAGTTCAGCCGCGATTTCAGCGGCAAGCCCGGCACCGTCCACAATGGCAGTAAAGTAGATATGGTTCATCACCACTTCGGGACGATAGTTCGACCGGTATCCTGCTGTGAGGAAATCACCCGGGCGCAAATCTGCGACTGTGCCGTGAAAGAAGGGGCCCTCGTCCAGCGCTTCGGTCATCGTGATTGTCCTTATCTAGTGAGTCTGCCTGTCGTCAGTGAGCTAAGCGGTGCCAATGTCCGCGATGAGGCCCTAAGCGACGTGGGAGGATTCCGCTCCTCCCGTTTCTGCCTCGCGCCCTCCATGCTGTCGATAGCGGCCGCCCGTACACAGACATCGTGTGGGGCTATCCTGTTCCGTCGAGCTCTATGACTTGCGTGATCAACCGCAGCTCGATCTGAACGCCGCCTCGGCCATCGCCAACTGGCGCGAGCGGCACTGAGCGGCCAAGGGCTCACCCATCCAGCCAGGCCGCGAGGCCGTCCAGTGTCTGCAGTCCGTATTCCACCGCGCCGAAGCCGATGACCACCTGACGCCGCTCGCGGCTGGGATGGAGCTGGCGCATGGTCAGCACTGTCTTGCCATCCGTCTGCTCGTCGAAGGTCACTGTGGCACGGAAACGGTCGGGGTCGTCAGGATCCGGCGTGCCATAATCCATCACGATCCGCTCGTTCGGCACGATCTCCACAAAGCGCATGAGGCTTGGGAAGCGCTGCTGCTCGCCCTCGAATACGCCCACCATGTCGAACCGCCAGACCCCGCCCTCGCGGATATCGGCTTCGTGGGTTTCGATACTGAAGCCGGCCGGACCGTACCATTCGCCAAGTGCCTTGGGGTCCATCCAGGCGGCAAAGACCTTGTCGCGTGGGTGGTTGAGCAGCTTCACCAGCACGATTTCGCGGTCGAGCGACCATGTCTCAAACAGGTTTGCCATGTCCTTCACCCTCCTCTTCCGTTTTATCCAAGTAGACTTCCAGCCGATCCAACCGCTCAGCCCAGCGCCGGCGCTCGGCTTCCATCCAGTCAGCCGCCTCATCGAAGCGCGACTGCACCAGACGGCACCAGCGGCTGCGCCCGCGCTTCTCGCTGACGATCAGTCCGCAATCTTCCAGCACCCTGAGATGCTGGGCGAAGGAGGGCAGCGCCATGTCGAAAGGCTCGGCCAGGGCGCTGACCGGCAACTCGCCCTCGACCAGCCGCGACACCACGGCACGGCGAGTCGGGTCGCTAAGAGCGTGAAAGGCGAGGTCGAGCGGAGTCGAATGATAGGGCATGTGCATCAGTAAAGTGGTCGGGGGCGCCGGTCAAGGATAAAAAGGTACTTGCCTTAGTATCCGACTTCAAATACAAAGGCAAGTACCTTAGTAATAGGCCTTGAGTATTGAGGCAGTTATGGTGCAACCAGACGCAAGGAGGACTCCCGTGGCAGTTCGTGTCGATCTCATTATCTCGCTCGATGGTTTCGCGACAACGACGGACCAGACGCCCGAAGCGCCGTTCGGCGAGGACTGGCCGCGTCTCGTCGGCGCATACACTGCAACGCGAACGTTCCGTAAGCGTGTGCTTAAGGATACCACGGGAGCAGGGACCACAGGTATCGACGACGAATACGCGAAGGACTACTTCGCCAATGTGGGGGCCGAGATTATGGGCGCTGGTATGTTCGGACTCCACAACTTTCCCGACGATCCGAACTGGCATGGCTGGTGGGGCGACGAGCCACCGTTCCGGGTTCCGGTCTTCGTCCTCACCCGCAACACGCGACCCTCCATAGAGATGGCCGGCGGCACCACTTTCCACTTCCTCAAGACCACCCCGGTTGATGCGCTCCAGCAGGCTGTCAGTGCGGCGCGCGGCAAAGATGTGCGGGTTGGCGGTGGTGCGACTGTCGTTCGCGACTTCCTCAAGGCGGGCCTTGTCGATCGTCTTCACGTTGCGATCACTCCGATCTTGCTCGGGCGCGGCATCCGCCTGTGGGACGATCTGCGCGGCCTGGAAGCGGGCTACACAGTCAAGACTGAAACGGCACCGAGTGGCACTATCCACCTCACCTTCCGGCGCTAGCCGTTAGCCTCTGACGTCGGAGAGAGGTGTCATTCAGAAGCATCCGCCGGGGCCAAGGAAAATACTGACGTTTTTAGCGTGAGCATCGGGTGTGTCACTGCCTTTCAAAAGGTTGATGATTTCCGCATTCCAGGGCCGCCGGCGGGCTGATATTTTTTGGTGGGCGGGATCGACAGCGCCTGGCACGTGTCCTCTTGCGGCAGACTGAGCAATCTTCCGTCCTTCGCCCAAATGCGGTCGAAACGTTCTACGATTAGTGTACGACCTTCCTCGAATTCCGCGATGTCGACGGCGCTGCCCTGGCTCAAGTGCACCTGTTTGCGGGCGCGGCGCAGGATGGCGCCGAGTTGTTTTTCTGTTCGTTCATGCCGGCCTCCAATCGCCAATAGACGCGAAAGCGTTTAAAAACCCAGTATACGGGAATGCGTATAAGGACGCAGACGCACACCAATCGTCGCCTACCGCCGGTGTTTGACCCTGAGCTTTGATGGGGCGCCGGTGCATGAATGCAGCTGAAATCGTCAATGGACGCTATTGGTTCTTGTTTCGATCCATGCATCGCCAAACGCCGATCATGCACTTGACGATGACATGGTTGGTTCGTCGCTCTTATCGCGGCCAATCATCTGGATCTTATCCCAGATCTTTGCAGGCGTGGGAACGTCCAGGCTGAAAATCGTTTCGAACGTGTCGGCAAGGTGATCCGCGCTCGTGATACGCTGTTCGCTGACGCCCTCTGCCGTCACGCGGCACAGGCAATCGTTCTTCAGGGCGACATAGCCATCTGCGGTATGCCGCAGGATCGCCAGCGCGTTCGTGAACGGCGAGCCGGGATCCTGCGTCAACCAGCCAAGCGTGGCGGCGATGGCGGCCTCATCGCTGTGATCGGGCCGGAAATCGAAGCTGTGCGCCATGCCGCGCGCATGATTCCTGAAACGCAGCCAGCCGTCGTTCGTCGGCATGATCGAAAAATCGAAGCCGCGCTGGCTGATCGGCCCGACGGCAAGCGGTACGGGCTCGACGATGGCGTCCGCCAAGCCGACCTCGGCGAGGTACGGGCGGTCGAGATCGACACGCAGAGTCAGATGGTTGCCGATGGCGTTGTCGCCCAGCGTTTCACGATTGACGCCGCCGCACAGGCGGGTCACGCGGAATCCGAGTGCGGCGAGCGCCGCGCCGAACAGACCATTCATCTCGTAGCACCAGCCGCCGCGCGTGCCCTCCACCATCTTGACGAAGGCGGCGGCCGGGACGATTGAGGACGGCCATCCCATGAAAGCATCCAGTGCCTCCCAGGTGAAGGCCAAGAGATGGGCGCGGTGAAGTTTCGACAGGCTGGCAACGTCAAGGGAAGCCGGCCGTACGACTCCGATCCTTGCGAGATAGGCGTCCAGTTGGCCGGACGTCAGGATCATTCCACTTTCGCTTGAAGAGGCGTGCGTCATGCTGCGGTTTCCTTTCGACGGACTGGTAGAGTTCTTTGTGAAGACCTCGCTACGAAGTCCTCGATTTCTGCCACGAGACGTGCGGGCCCCGGGCCTTCTTCGACGATGGCACGCCCAAGTGCCAACGCCCGCTCGGCAAAGCTCGGCTCAGAAAGCACGCGCCGCACGGCCTCGCCGAGTATTTGCGCAGGTGCCGAAGGGTCGAGGCGCAGGCCCGCGCCGTGGTAGTCCGCGCGCGCGGCGTTGTCGTTCTGATCGCGCCCCATCGGAAGAACGACGAGTGGGACGCCATGGCGCAGCGATCGCATGATCGTGCCGTGTCCGCCATGGGTGACGACGGCGCGAGCCTTGGTCAGGATATCGTCATGCGCTGCATTGGCAAGAATGGTGACATTCGCCGGCGATTGAAGGCGAAGTCCCTCAAGTGCTTTGCCGAGGGTGACGACCACCTCGACCGGCTCCCCGGCCAGAGCGGATATCACCCGCCGGAGCACGTCGGCCTGCCCCTGATTGGTGGTGCTAAACGATACGAGCACGAGTGGCCGCATCTCGCCCGCTGGCGGGGTCGTCCAGCGTTCGTGCGCCCAGCTCGGCATCTCCAGAAGCGGCCCCACATAGCGCACACGATCCGGCAGGCGCTTGGTGGGGAAATCGAAGCTGGCGCTGGTGGCAAGGAGATGGCGACCAGCGCTCAAGCGCTGCTCGTGGACATGGGCCAGCGGCGCAACGCCGAAATGAGCACGGGCGGCGTTAAGCCCAGGCAGGAAGCCGTCCCATACATGCTCGACCATTGCCGAAACCTCGGCGTCGCGCGCTCTGTCCGCCGCCGACCGGGCAGGCTGAAAGCCCGGACCGAACGGCGGATGTCCGGGGAGAGGCCAGAGCGAGATGTTGCTTGCGAGCAGAGCCGTCGGAACCTTCGCAATTTCGCCTGCGAGCATGCTGCCGAACAGCAGATCTGAGCCGAGAAGCACGTCGGATGGCTCCGTTGCCAGTGCTTCGAGAATATCCTCGGCATAGGATTGCGCTGGTCCGACGAAGATCCGTTCGCACCCTCTTTGGAAGCCGGCAAAGGGATCGGCGGTTTCCCAATCACGCACGAAGCAGCTTTCGGGTGAGCGATCAGGACGGTTCGGCGCGCGCTTCCATCGCAGGAAGCGAGCACCCGCCTCGATCGCCTCCTCACTCATCGTGTCGTCGGCGATGAGACGCACGTCGTGGCCCCGGGCAGCGAGTGCGCGCACGGCCCCGAGTGTCGGCGGCACGTTGCCACCGCCTTCCCAGCAGACTGCCAGGATGCGCAGATGGGCCTCCGCATCTGTCGTCTTCATCATTGCCTTGCTCCCTTCTCGATGAAGACCGGATCAGTTCGTCTTATCCTCACGCAGCAGGCGTTCGATCGCCTGCGTCATGAGCCGGTGTGTCTGCGCGGCCGAATACCCTTGCGCCCGGCGCAGCAGATGCCAGATCCAAACATCGGTCAGGGCCAACAACTGCGCGAGCCGATCCGCGCGGGGCTGGCCGTCGAGCTTGTCGAGCCAGCCCTTGAACATGTCCCCGATCCACTCGCGATGACCTTTGCGTCCGCGATCGAGGACGGCGGCGAACTCGGGAATGCGCGCTTCCTGCCCGAGCGTCCGCACGATTATGTCTCCCGTGCGTTCATAATCGTCCATCAGGAGTGCGACGATGTCCGCCACGCTTTGGGCCGGCATGCTCCAGCGTTGGGCCCGGATCGAGACATCCATCTGCGCCGCCATGGCGCTGAGCACGCCGGTCTTGCCGCCGAACCGCCGTATCACAGTTTGGCGGGTGGTGCCCGCCGCGGCAGCGATGTCGTCGAGAGTGATCTCGTCGAACCAGCATTCTCCGAGGAGCGCGATCAAGGCATCGACGATCTGCTGTTCGGTGTCCTGAACCGCATTGGCGCGCGCCGACTGGCGATAGGCTCGTGGAGACATGGTTGCCGCCCTCAATTTCATGTTACATAGAGTAACTCTAAATTAAAGGAGATGTCAACGGTGGTTGGCAACGCACGCAGTTGCGACGTTGGGTTGTGTGTTTACCGCGATTGCGGGAGGAGCCTCGGCGTGAGGGACCGTATAAAGTTGTGGGGCATCACGCGGCCATTTCGTACTGACGGTTCTGACCAATGCTGTTTGCCATACCCGGATACCATCCCTCGAATGTCGATCTGAGTGATCCGTCCAGCGTTTTTATCCGCGTCTGCAATAATAGATGCGCACCCCGCCTTGTCCATTGCATTTGTTGTTTTTTGGCGAAACGCTTGCTGATAACGGTGTTCACCGTCGCTTCGACAAAAGCAGAGGATATCCTCTCGCCAGCGCGAAAGCGTTCGCCGTAGTGGTTCTGTTGCAAAATTTTGGGTTAATGTTTGTGTGACATTGAAGGTCTGACGGAAGTTCAGAGGTTCAGATGTTCAAAGGTCGCCATTTCGATCGCTCGGTGATCCTGCTTTGCGTGCGCTGGTATCTGGCTTATGGGCTGAGCCAGCGAAATGTGAAGGAGATGATGGCAGAGCGCGGCATCAGTGTTGATCATTCCACCATCCACCGCTGGGTTGTCCATTTCTCGCCATGGCTATTGAAACGTTACAACTTGCGCAAGCGTAAGGTCACAGGAAAATGGCACATGGATGAGACCTACATAAAAGTTCGCGGGCAATGGATGTACCTTTACCGCGCCATCGATAGTGCCGGCGA
Source organism: Phyllobacterium sp. NPDC097923 (assembly GCF_044760925.1). NCBI lineage: Bacteria > Pseudomonadati > Pseudomonadota > Alphaproteobacteria > Hyphomicrobiales > Phyllobacteriaceae > Phyllobacterium > Phyllobacterium sp. NPDC097923. The sequence continues at coordinate 414,423 of NZ_JBIWBL010000004.1, forward strand.
CACGGTGGAATTCAGGTTCAGCGAACATCGCGACTTGCTGGCAGCGAAACGGTTCTTCCGACGAGCACTGGAACACCACGGCCGACCGGACCGTGTTGTCATTGACGGTAGCCAAACCAATCATGAGGCGATCGTCTCATGCGACACTACCCATCGCCTTCAAACCAACGCGAAACATTCTATAAAGCCGGTCACAATTCGCCAAAGTCAGTATTTGAAAAATCGGATTGAGCAGGATCACCGAGCGATCAAAAGGCGTGTTCGGCCGATGCTCGGCTTCAAATCCATGGCATCAGCGAGCGTCACTTTATCCGGCATCGAGATGATTCATATGATGCGAAAGCAACAGGCGAGGTTTGCCTTCAATCCCACGCCGTCTATCGCAGAGCAGTTCGAAATCCTCGCTTCATAAAATGCGATCGGTTCAAGCCGACAACCCTTGATGACGTTTGCAACAGAACCTTCGGCAATGGTCTCGGCGGGAAAACGATGACAATGATTGAGCGAGGGGTGAATGTTGGTCATCCTGCACTGTCGTCGAGCAAATTTACCTCAAACTTAACAATACGGCGCCCACGGCCGGGCCGGACGGCGACAATCACCGTCCAGATCGCCTGGTTGACGATGTCGAGCGCATCGGCCTCATTCATGGTCGGCGGCGGGCTGTCAACTGATGACGATGCCGGCGGTGATCGGCAGTGTGGCCCCACCCTTGAGCGTGGCGATCATGCCATCGCTGTAGATCTTCACCGATTCCACCACGCCGGTGACCTTGCCGTCGGCGCTGGTGACGGTCTTGCCGATAATGCCATCCGCCTGGGAAAGCGAGGCGCTGGCAAGAATCTGGTCGAGCTTCTTGTTCATCAGCGTCGCCTGCTCGACATTGGAGAACTGCGCGAGCTGCGCAACGTATTGCGTGCCGTCCATCGGCTTCGTCGGGTCCTGGTTCTTCATCTGCGCAACGAGCAGCTTCAGGAAGGACTGGTAGTCGACGCTTGGCCCGCCGGTCTTGGACGTGTCCGGGGTGTTGCCGGTTGGTGATCCTACGGGAGGTGTGGTGGTCATGCGATTGCCTCCGGCCGGTTTGGCTGATCCGAATGGGTGGGATGAATGGTTTCAAGCTCGCCGGAGAGGATTTGCGCCTCCAGCGGATAGAGCAGCCGTATGGCCTTGAGCGCCTCGAACACCCGATCGTTGCAGACGATCTCGTCGATCAGCTTCAGCTCCTTGAGCATCAGCGGATTTTCGAAGGTGGCCAAAAGGTTTGCCAGCATGCGCTTGAAGGTGATGCTGGCTTCATGCCGGATCAGCGGATTGATCAGCATGATCTGTGCGGCGTAATAGAGCTGGCGCAGCGGCGTCGTCGTCTCGTCCGCCTGCAGGACGTGGCTCTCGAGCAGGAAGTTCACGTCATTGAGAATCTCGAGGGAAACCTTGCGGTCAGCGCAAAGGATAGCACCGTTGATATAGACTTTCTCGCCGGCGCGCGGGGTGATTTTCATGGTGTTCAGATCCTGTCCCGAATGGTTCTGGTGATCTCGATAATGCCATCATAGTCGGTCGACCGGCCCTGGCGGATCTCTTCAAGCTCCTTGAGGATATAGATGCCGATCGAGATCAGCGATGCCCGCAATTGCGGCGGCAGGCCGTTTTCCGGGCTGCCGAGATCTTCGATCACGATCACCCACAGGCGCGAGGTGAAATGCACCGCTTCGATGCCCTTGAAGGAATAGGCGCCCTCGTCGCGCGCTTCCTCCAGCATCATGATCGACTGGTCGAACAGCGAGCGTTCGCGCTCCTTGGCGCTGGCAGCGCCGTCATCCATGATGTCGTTGTATCGGGCCTGGTACATATGTTTTTCCGGTATCGGCGCAGACGGGCACGGCAACCGCGCCCGCTACAGCTATTTCAGGTAGTTGAGCAGGCTCAGGCTCTGCAGCTTGACGGTCAGGGCGTAGGAAGCCTCGATCTGCGTGGAGAGTGCATTCACGCGGTTCGCCGCCTCATAGGGATCGACGGCCTCCAGATTGAGAACGGAGCTGTTGAGCACCTTGATCTGCACGGTCAGGCGATCGGTCGCATCCTTGGTCCGCGCCTGGGCATCACCCAGAAACGCCTGTGCGCCGGTCAGCGAGGTGACGGCCTGGGTCGTCGTGGAGATCGCCTTGTCCATGACCGCATCGAACGCGCCCTGGTTCAAGCCGATATTGCTCAGTTCGGCAACCATGGTGTAGCTCAACGCCATCTGCCGGAACCCGGCATTGTTGGCACTGACCGAGGTCTCGGCCAGCTCCGTCGGCGCGATCCGGCTTTTGATGACGGTGTCTGACGCCGACGACCAGTTGCTGGACCACGAGCCGGCGCTGAACTGGGCGGTCATCGTGGTGTCGAGAAAGGTCTTCATCTGGTCCGCGGTGATGTTCTTCACCTGCGGATCCGTCATGGGAAAGCCGAACTGCGTCTGGAAAGCCGTCTGGATGGCTGCGCGCGCCGGGCTGCCAGCCGCGAAGTAGTCCTTCACCGGTTTTACATCCGTATTCACGCCGGCAAAGACATACTCGCCATTGTAGTTGGTGTTGGCGAGGCCCGACATGGTCTGCAGGCCGCTTTTCGCCTTGTCCAGGGCAACCGAATGACCGTCGGACGAACCGCGCAGCGCGGTCACGGTGCCAAGAAAGTTAGTCGCGCCCTTGACCATATTGCCAAGCGCATTCTGCGATGTCGTCATGCGCTGGCCGATCAGATTGTTCGTCTCGGTCAGAACCGTCAACCGGTCATATTCCTTGCGCAGGGAAATGGACTGGCCCGTCCGGCTGCCAAGGGCAAGACCCGTGTCGGATACAAATCCGGTGGTCGACTCTTCCTTTGCCTTGATCAGGTCGGCCTGCGCCTTGGCCAGGATATTCCGGGTCGAATTGGCCAGCATGTAAGATGAAATCGATTGGGTTTTCATCGTTATTTCACCGCGTTCATGAGTTCGTTCAACATAGCGTCCACGGCGGAGAGAATCCGGGCGGATGCCTGATAGGAATGTTCAAGCTGCAGCATGGATTGCATCTCGACATCGATGTTCACACCCGATGCATTGGAAATTGCATCTTCGGCCCGCGATGCCAGCACACCATTATAGGTATTGGTCTCGGTGACGGATTTGCGCTTGGTTTCGAGCGAACTGAT
>NZ_JBIWBL010000005.1:0-314155 GCF_044760925.1 Phyllobacterium sp. NPDC097923
CAAGACCCGCGTTCCCAGGGACCGCCCGTCTTTCCTCCTTTGCAATGGCCAGATGCGATCGCGGGCGTGGCAAGGCAATGCCGCGCCCGGCGCATCCCGTCCGCTGTGCGTGCCGTGTCGGCAGCTTACTGCAGGATTTCCTTGACGATACCGCTGGCCTTGGTGAAGTCCATCTGGCCGGCGTATTTTTCCTTCAGCGCATTCATGCACTTGCCCATGTCACGCAGGCCGCCAGCGCCGATTTCCTCGATGACCTGCGAGCAGGCCTGGCGGATATCCTCGTCGCCCAGCTGCTTGGGCAGGAAGCCCCGGATGATCTCGATCTCGCTGCGCTCCTGCTCGGCAAGCTCAAGCCGGTTGCCGTCCTCGTAGAGCTTCGCGGATTCCTCGCGCTGCTTGATCATCTTGGCCAGAATCGCGCTGATCTCATCGCCCGTGACCGGGTCCTTGCCCGATCCGCGATTGAGAATATCCCGATCCTGAATGGCGGCGATGATCAGGCGCAGCGTGGAAACGCGGCGCTTGTCCTGTGCCTTGATGGCGGTTGTCAGTGCCCCGGCGATGGTATCGCGCATGGCTTTACTCTCCTGTTGTCCGCGCAGCCTACCGGCGGGTCCGAACGAAATCAATCATCGCGGCGAACCGGTTCGGAACCGATTTCCACGAAGAGTTGTCGTGTCGCAATTGACCGGAAGCGCGGTTTTCTTTAAGGTCCGTGACCTAGCCAGACATTTTGGGTTGTTGCAGCGGTGGTAAGGTCAATCGACCACCGCGTTCAGCCATGTCATATGGAATACCGAACGGCATTTTTCAATGCCCAATGAAGAACGACGACGCAAGCCCACGCAGGAGTGCCGCATGACCGCCCCGATAACGACAGACGCAGGTGCAAAGACCGCAGCCTGGACAGAATTCAAGCCGACAGCGGTGCTGGTTCTGGCCGATGGAACGGTGATCGAGGGCAAGGGACTGGGTGCAACCGGCGCCTGCGAGGCGGAAGTCTGCTTCAACACCGCGCTGACCGGCTACGAGGAAATCCTCACCGACCCCTCCTATGCCGGCCAGATCGTCACCTTCACCTTCCCCCATATCGGCAATGTCGGCACCAACCGGGAAGACATCGAAGACCTGACCCCGGCCAACCGCGCCGGGGCCGTCGGCGCCATCTTCAAGGCTGACATCACGGCGCCTTCGAGCTACCGCGCCGCCGAACATCTCGACGATTGGCTGAAGGCGCGCGGCGTGATCGCGCTTGCCGGCGTCGATACCCGTGCGCTCACCGCACTCATCCGCGAAAAGGGCATGCCCAATGGCGTCATCGCCCACGATCCCGCCGGCAATTTCGACATTCCGGCCCTGACCAAACGCGCCGCCGCCTGGCACGGCCTGCTCGACCTCGATCTGGCCAAGGACGTCACGTCAGGCCAGAGCTCGGTCTGGACCGAGAAGCCATGGGTGTGGAACGAAGGCTTTGACCAGCAGATCGCGCCGGAATTCCACGTGGTTGCCATCGATTACGGCATCAAGCGCAACATCCTGCGTCTCATCGCCGGGCTCGGCGCCAAGGTCACCATCGTTCCGGCCACAGCAACGGCGGACGACGTGCTTGCCCACAAGCCCGACGGCATTTTCCTGTCGAACGGCCCGGGCGATCCCGCTGCCACAGGCAAATATGCGGTTCCGGCCATCCAGGACCTGATCAAGACCGACATTCCCGTCTTCGGCATCTGCCTCGGTCACCAGATGCTGGCACTGGCGCTCGGCGGCGACACCAAGAAGATGCACCAGGGCCACCATGGCGCCAATCATCCGGTGCGCGACGACACCACCGGCAAGGTCGAGATCGTTTCAATGAACCACGGCTTTGCCGTTGATGCGGATTCACTGCCCGACGGCGTGGAAGAAACCCACGTCTCGCTGTTCGATGGCAGCAATTGCGGCCTGCGCGTCACCGGCAAGGCCATCTTCTCGGTGCAGCACCATCCGGAGGCCTCGCCCGGCCCGCAGGACTCACACTACCTGTTCCGCCGCTTCGCCAATCTGATCCGCGCCCGTCAGGGTCTTGCGCCCCTGCCCGAGCGCGATCAGGCCGCCTAAGATAAATATTGCATCCCCATGGTGCGTGGTTCGACAAGCTCACCATGAGGGAGGTGGTTTGATTGCAGCCCACAAACTTCCCTCATGGTGAGCTTGTCGAACCACGCACAGCGGGAATGCAGCTTATAACTTAAGCAACATCCCGGCCGGTACTGGCTTTCAGGATGGCAAACCACTGCTGGCGCTCGAGCGTGATATCGAGCGCCGCCACCATTTTCGCCAGACGCTCCCGCTTCAGGCTGCCGAGCACGGGAACCAGCCGCGCCGGATGGCGCAACAGCCAGGCAATGGCAACCGCCGCGATATCGTCAACACCGAGTTCACCCCCCACCGCCTGCAACGCGGCGCGCACGCGCTGCTCCTGCTCGCCCGTGCCGGTAAACAGGCTGCCGCCGCCAAGCGGTGACCAGATCATCGGCGCATAGCGCAGGCGCTGGGCGTGGTCGAGACTGCCATCGGTGAGCGGCTCGGTGGCGGTCACCGACATTTCGATCTGGTTCGTTACCACAGGAAATGGCAGGCGCGATGCCAGCAGATCGATCTGCGGCGGCGTGAAATTCGACACGCCCACGGCGCGCACCTTTCCGGCCTTCACAACCGCCTGCAATCCCGCCGCCGTGTCATCCGCATCCATCAGCGGATCGGGGCGATGCAGCAACAGCACGTCGATATAGTCGGTCCTGAGGTTCTGCAGCGAGCGGTCGACGGACGCCTTGATATGCGCCGCGCTGGTATCGTAATGCTTTACCCGGTTTTCCGGGCGCTGGTCCGAGGTCAGCATGATATCGCATTTGGTGATCAGCTCGATCGACTGGCGCTTGCCGCTCCAGCCGGCAAGGCCCGCGCCGAAAGCCGCCTCGACACCATAATTACCGTAGATATCGGCGTGATCGAAACTGGTCAGGCCAAGCGCAATCGCCTCGTCGATCAGGCGTGCCACCTCAGCCGCGGACGGTTTTGCGCCCTGATCGAGCAGCCGCCAGGCGCCCAGCACCAGCCGGGACAGCGACAGACCATCGGAATTGAGCGGAATACGTTTTTCAATGGACATGGAAAACCTCGTTTCGGCGGGTGGGACCCGTTGCATAGCGCAAAGGGGCGGCCAGTCAAATAGCTGCCGCCTGTTCCAGCGGCTCATGCGCGGCAATGGCGGGCTTTTCCACCCGCAGGACAAAGACGGCGACGGCGATCACCACGAAGAGCCCGCCGAGCACATAGGGGGCGCCGCCGAAGGCAACCGATGCCGCCGGCGCGGTGAACATCGCAAAAATCTGGGTGAAAATCAGCGGGCCGATCACATTGGTGATGCTGAACAGACTGGTCATCGCGCCCTGCAATTCGCCCTGCTCCGACGGCAAAACCTTGGCGGCGGCGATGCTGCGCATGGCTGGATCCGCCAGGCTTTCCAGGCAGGTCGCGACGATGACCGCATAGACCATCCAGCCCTGCCACGCCGCGGCATAACCGAAGAAACCGAGCGCCGTGAAAACCAGCCCGATCACTGCCGTCCGCCACTCGCCGAAGCGGGCGACGACGCGCGGCAGGATGAAACCCATGACCAGCGCGCCGCCCATGCCGAACACGCCGAGCGACAGGCCGATATCCCGCTGGTTCCAGTCATAGCGATAGGCGCTGACGAACGACCACACCGAGGGATAGGCCATGTGGCCAAGGGTGAGCATGAAGAAGACGAGACCGATCCACAGGATCCCCCGGTGGCCGCGCATCTGTTTGAGAGCGCCGAGCGGATTGGCACGCTTCCAGTCGAACGTCCGGCGGTTCTTCGTTGCAAGCGTTTCCGGCAGGAAGAAATAGGCCACGAGAAAATTCAGGAAGGCGATCAGCGCCGCACCGAAGAACGGCACCCGCGGACCGAACTCGCCGAGCAAGCCGCCGATGATCGGACCGAGGATAAAGCCGACGCCGAAGGCAATGCCGAGAAGGCCGAAATTCTTGGCGCGGTTCTCGTCCGTGCTGACATCGGCGATGTAGGCGGAGGCGGTGGAAAAGCTCGCGCCGCTGATGCCCGCCAGCACGCGGCCGATGAACAGCATGCCGAAACTCGTTGCGAGCGCGCAGATCAGATTGTCGATGGCAAAGGTGAACACCGAGGCAAGCAGCACCGGACGGCGGCCGAAACGGTCGCTCAGATTGCCGATCAGCGGGGCAAAAACGAACTGCATCGCGGCATAGACAAACAGCAGCCAGCCGCCGTCAATGGCCGCGTGACTGACATCCGATCCCGTCAGCTGTTCGAGATAGGCCGGCATGACCGGCACGATGATCGCGATGCCGATGACATCCATAAGGAGCATGACAAAGACAAGAGTCAGCCCGCGCTTGGCAAGGACAGGATCAATCATCGAAACTCACTTTTGGCGTTCCGGAACGAAATTGATCCGGAAAATGCTCATAATCGATTTCCACGAGCGAAACAATACGTGAACATAGTCAGAAAATCGGGAAAATAGGTCCCGATTGTGCGCCGGGCCAATATCTCCTGACATATGCTGCCACATCCCTACCTGGCATAATGGGTCGGCAGGGCGGTGGTTGCCTTCAGCGTCTCCATCGAAACCGAAGCGGATATGTCGAAAAACTCGACCTTTTCCACCAGCGCCTTGTAGATGCCGTCATAGGCTTCGACGCGCGGGAGAACGAGCTTGAGGATATAGTCGAAGGTGCCAGTCATCCGGTGCACTTCGACAATTTCAGGGATATCGATGATCGCGGCGCGGAACTGCTCGAGCCAGTCGGCGGAATGGCGCGCGGTGCGGACAATGACGAACATTGTCGTCGGCAGCCCCATCACCGGCCGGTCGAGCAGAACGACGCGGCGGGCGATATAGCCCTCTTCCTCCAGGCGCTGGATGCGGCGGGAACAGGCGGAGACGGACAGGCTGACCCGGTCGGCCAGATCCGACACGGTAATGGACGAATCCGCTTGCAACAAATCCAGGATTTTACGGTCACGATGGTCGAGCATATCCATTCCCGTGCAATATTTCGGCGTTGTAGCAGGAATATACGCCAATCTTTTGCAGGGAGACAGGTTTAATCCGCAAACTTTGCGAACCGTTCGCGCGGCATCTGGATTATTATTCCCGCAATGACTTCCATGGGAGAATGAGAATGCGCACGATTGGGCTGATTGGCGGTATGAGCTGGGAAAGCACGGCCGTCTATTACCGGCAGATCAACGAAGCCGTCCGCGCCCGGCTGGGCGGCCTTGCCTCCGCCAAGGTGGCCTTGCAGTCGCTGGATTTCTCCGAAGTCGTCGCCCTGCAGAAAAGCAACCGCTGGGACGATGCCGCGGCGCTGTTGTCGGATGCAGCCACGCGACTTGAAGCGGCCGGCGCCGACTGCGTTCTCATCTGCACCAACACGATGCACCTTGTTGCCAACGAGGTAGCAGGTGCCGTCAGCATTCCGCTGATCGACATCCGGCAGGAAACCGGCCGGGTGCTTGCCGCCGCCGGCAAGCAACGCCCGCTGCTGCTGGCGACGCGCTACACCATGGAACACGGATTTTACGCCGACTATATGCGCGATGCATTCGGCATCGAGGTTATGGTTCCCAATGAAATCGACCGGGCAAAAGTCCACGCGGTGATCTTTGACGAACTCTGCCGCGGCATCGTGACGGAAGAGTCCCGCCAGGCGCTGGAAAAGATCATCGTGCGCGGCAAGGAAGCCGGAGCCGACTGCGTCATTCTCGGCTGCACCGAAATCTGCCTCTCCCTCACCGATGACAATATCGCCCTGCCGGTGTTCGATTCGACCACGATCCATTCGGAGGCCGCCGTATCGCTGGCGCTGGGACGGGATTTCACGGATCAGCAGACCGCCGTTTAGCCTCTTGTGATTTCAAGCTTGCAGGTGCGTGGTTCGTGGTTCGACAAGCTCACCATGAGGGAGGTGGGTTAGCTGCATGCCAATCGCGAACGTCGCGGAATAAGGCTCCCTGCAACTCTCAACCTCCCTCATGGTGAGCTTGTCGAACCACGCACCACTCATCATGCAGCGCGCGTCTTATCAGATCGCGCCGCTGAACGTATCGCAGCTGTCGAGCTTGCCGCTGTCGAAGCCGCGCTTGAACCACGAACTGCGCTGGGCAGACGTGCCGTGGTTGAAGCTTTCGGGAACCACATAGCCCTGCATCTTGCGCTGCAAGGTGTCGTCGCCGATCTGCTTGGCGGCATTCAGCGCTTCCTCCAGGTCGCCCGCTTCCAGAATACCCTTCTGCTGGGTGAAATGCCCCCAGATACCGGCAAAGCAATCCGCCTGCAATTCGACCCGCACGGACATGGCATTGGCGTCTGCCTCGCTCATGTTCTGGCGCATCTGGTTGAACTTCGGCAGGACACCGATCAGGTTCTGCACGTGGTGGCCCACTTCATGGGCAAGCACATAGGCCTGGGCAAAGTCGCCCGATGCGCCGAACTTCTTGTCCAGCTCGTTGTAGAAGTTCAGATCGATATAGACCTTGCGGTCGCCCGGACAATAGAACGGTCCTGTCGCCGCACTGGCGGAACCGCAGGCCGAACGGGTCTGTCCACTGAACAGCACCAGGGTGGGCGGCGGATACTGCTTGCCCTCCGCCTGGAAAATGCCGGTCCAGACATCCTCGGTCTCGGCCAGGACGGTCTTGACGAACTGCGTCATCTGGTCATTGGCCTGCGCCGTCGGGCGTGAGGCGGGCGACTGGCTCTGGCTTTGTCCCGGCGATGATTGATCCATCATGCCGCCATCCACCAGAATCTGCATCGGATCGATATTGGTGCAGAATTTCAGGAACAGGAAAATGGCCGCAAGGACAAGGATACCGGATATGCCGCCGCCGCGCACGGACTGTATGCCGCCGCCGCTGGGAAAGCGGAAGCCGCCGCCATTGCCCATGCCGCCGGGAGTGCCGCCATCGTCGCCATCGGTGCGGCGGTCCTCAACATTGTCACTTTGCCTACCGCCCTGCCAGCGCATTACCCACCTCCAGATGAACCCTCGGCCATGCCGCTGATATGTTGCACATCAACAGTATAGCTCCTTATTTGTTCCATGCACGATGCTATTTTCAACTGGTGGCTGCAATGGATTCCCAATCAATTTTCATGACCGAATAATGCAGCGCCATCCGCCTGTTTCGGATCCGGATAGGTAGAAAGCGTCGTCCCGTGCTCGCCCCCCGCGAAACTGCGGCGAAAAAGCATGGATTTGCGCGTTTTTGGGGTTACGTAATCCGATCGCTTTGCCTATAAGGCAGCCTTAGCCTCGCATTAGGAATTTTGTGTCTGCCCGTACGGTCAAGTCCGTGCGGTTTTTTGTGCAGCACGCTGTTGATAGGAAGAAGCCATGCCAAAACGCACCGACATCAAATCTATTCTGATCATCGGCGCAGGACCGATCATCATCGGTCAGGCATGTGAGTTCGATTATTCCGGCACGCAGGCCTGCAAGGCCCTGAAGGAGGAAGGCTACCGCGTCATCCTCGTCAATTCCAACCCGGCCACCATCATGACCGATCCGGAACTGGCCGATGCCACCTACATCGAGCCGATCACCCCGGAAGTCGTCGCCAAGATCATCGCCAAGGAGCGTCCGGACGCCCTGCTGCCGACCATGGGCGGCCAGACCGCGCTGAACACCGCCCTGTCGCTGCGCCGCATGGGCGTGCTTGACCGCTACAATGTCGAAATGATCGGCGCCAATGCCGAAGCCATCGACAAGGCCGAGGACCGCGCGCTTTTCCGCGAGGCCATGGCCAAGATCGGCCTGGAAACACCCAAATCCATGCTGGCCAATGCGACCGACGTGAAAAACCTCGACCGCCGCCTGCACAAGGAGCAGCGCGAAATCGTCAAGGCCAAATATTCCGGCGCCGAGCTTGATGCGGCGCTCGACAAGCTCGAAACCGAATGGCAGCTGGGCGAAGGCGACCGCAAGCAGCGTTACGTCTCGCACGCGCTCGGCATGGCCGGTGCGGCGCTCGACCATGTCGGCCTGCCCGCCATCATCCGCCCCTCCTTCACCATGGGCGGCACCGGCGGCGGCATTGCCTATAACCGCACAGAATTCTACGAAATCATCGGCAGCGGTCTCGATGCATCGCCGACCACCGAAGTGCTGATCGAGGAATCGGTTCTCGGCTGGAAGGAATATGAAATGGAGGTCGTCCGCGACAAGGCGGACAACTGCATCATCATCTGCTCCATCGAGAACATCGATCCGATGGGCGTCCATACCGGAGACTCCATCACCGTTGCCCCGGCCTTGACCCTGACGGACAAGGAATACCAGATCATGCGCAACGCCTCGATTGCGGTGCTGCGCGAGATCGGCGTCGAGACCGGCGGTTCGAACGTGCAGTTCGCCGTCAATCCGGAAAACGGCCGCCTGATCGTCATTGAAATGAACCCGCGCGTGTCGCGCTCCTCGGCGCTGGCGTCCAAGGCAACCGGCTTTCCCATCGCCAAGATCGCCGCCAAGCTCGCCGTCGGCTACACGCTGGACGAACTGGAAAACGACATCACCGGCGGCGCCACCCCGGCCTCGTTCGAACCGTCCATCGACTATGTCGTGACCAAGATCCCGCGCTTTGCCTTCGAGAAATTCCCCGGCGCCGAGCCGACGCTGACCACGGCAATGAAGTCCGTCGGCGAAGTCATGGCCATCGGCCGTACCTTCAAGGAATCGTTGCAGAAGGCGCTGCGCGGCCTTGAAACCGGTCTCACCGGTCTCGATGAAATCGCCATTCCCGGCCTTGGCGAAGGCAGCGACAACAATGCCATCCGCGCCGCCATCGGCACGCCGACGCCGGACCGCCTGCGCATGGTGGCCCAGGCGCTGCGCCTCGGCCTTTCCGTCGAGGAAGTGCACGAGGGCTGCAAGATCGACCCGTGGTTCCTGCAGCAGATGGCGGAAATCATCGCCACGGAAGAGCGTGTGCGCGAGCACGGCCTGCCGCAGGACGCACAGAACCTGCGCATGCTGAAGGGCATGGGTTTCTCCGATGCCCGCCTCGCCAGCCTGGCCAAGGTCGACCCCAACGATGTGGTCAAGCTGCGCAAGAAGCTTGACGTGCACCCCGTTTTCAAGCGCATCGATACCTGCGCGGCCGAGTTCGCCTCGCCGACCGCCTATATGTACTCGACCTATGAAGTGCCCTTCGCCGGCGCCCTCGCCTCGGAAGCCCAGGTTTCCGACCGTAAGAAGGTCGTCATCCTCGGCGGCGGCCCCAACCGGATCGGCCAGGGCATCGAGTTCGATTATTGCTGCTGCCATGCCGCCTTCGCCCTGCGCGATGCCGGCTACGAAGCCATCATGATCAACTGCAACCCCGAGACGGTATCGACGGACTATGACACCTCGGACCGGTTGTACTTCGAACCGCTGACCGCCGAAGACGTGCTGGAAATCCTGCGCGCCGAACAGACCGCCGGGACACTGCACGGCGTCATCGTCCAGTTCGGCGGCCAGACACCGCTCAAGCTCGCCGATGCGCTGGAAAAGGCCGGTATCCCGATCCTCGGCACCTCGCCGGATGCCATCGATCTGGCTGAGGATCGCGACCGCTTCCAGAAGCTCTTGATCAAGCTCGACCTGACGCAGCCGAAGAACGGCATCGCCTATTCCGTGGAACAGGCCCGCACCATTGCCGGTGAACTCGGTTTCCCCTTGGTGGTGCGCCCGTCCTATGTTCTCGGCGGCCGCGCCATGCAGATCATCCATGACGAGCGCGCCCTGCAGAGCTATCTGCTCGACACGGTTCCCGAACTCGTGCCGGAAGACATCAAGCAGAAATATCCGAACGACAAGACCGGCCAGATCAACACCCTGCTCGGCAAGAACCCGCTGCTGTTCGACCGTTATCTCAGCGAAGCCATCGAAGTCGATGTGGATTGCCTGTGCGACGGCAAGAACACCTGGGTTTCCGGTATCATGGAACATATCGAGGAAGCCGGCATTCACTCGGGCGACAGCGCCTGCTCGCTGCCGGTGCATTCGCTTTCGGCTGACATCGTTGCCCAGCTCGAGGCAGAAACCGCCGCGCTGGCAAAATCCCTCAACGTTGTCGGCCTGATGAACGTGCAATACGCCATCAAGGACGGCACGATCTATGTGCTGGAAGTCAACCCGCGTGCCTCGCGCACGGTACCCTTCGTTGCCAAGACCATCGGCAAGCCGATCGCCAAGATCGCCGCGCGCATCATGGCGGGCGAAACGCTGGACGAGGCGCTGGCCAATTATGGCGGCAAGCCGTCCGGCACCGCGCGCAAGCACATCGCCGTCAAGGAAGCTGTCTTCCCCTTCGCCCGTTTCCCCGGCGTCGACATCCTGCTCGGACCGGAAATGCGCTCGACCGGCGAAGTGATGGGCCTCGACTACGACTATGCGCTGGCCTTTGCCAAGGCGCAGCTCGGTGCCGGTGTCGACCTGCCGCGTGACGGCACCCTGTTCGTCTCGGTGCGCGACGAGGACAAGCAGCGCATTCTTGCGCCGGTCAAGCGGCTGGCAGATCTTGGCTTCAAGGTGCTGGCGACCGGCGGCACGGCGCGTTTCCTCGCGGAAAACGGCGTTGCCGCGCAGAAGATCAACAAGGTCCAGGAAGGCCGTCCGCATGTCGAGGACGCCATCCGCAACCGGCAGGTGCAGCTGGTGTTCAACACCACCGACAGCGCCAAGGCGATCTCGGACTCAAAATCGCTGCGCCGCGCCACGCTGATGCAGAAGGTGCCCTACTACACCACCCTGTCGGGTGCCGATGCGGTGGCCGAAGCCATTGCGGCACTCAAGGCAGGCTCGCTCGAAGTGCGCCCGCTGCAGGATTATTTCTGATACTTGCTCCGGTCGCGGCCCATGCCGTGACCGGATTTTCCCTCACTCAGTTGGGCGTTCCCTCAGGGTCGCCCTTCTGCAGCGCCTGCAGATAATCCTCCAGCCGGTCGAGGCTCTCGTCCCAGAAACGCCGGTAATGGTCGAGCCAGTCCGACACTTCGCGCAACGGCCCGGCTTCCAGACGGCAGGGGCGCCACTGCGCCGCCCGGCCGCGGGCAATCAGCCCGGCCCGCTCCAGCACCTTCAGATGCTTTGAAACCGCAGGCATGCTCATATCGAACGGCGCCGCCAGTTCGGTGACGGAGGTTTCACCTTCGGCAAGCCGCGCCAGAATGGCGCGCCGCGTCGGATCGGCGAGCGCGGCCAGAATGCCACTGAGACGGTCAGGCGTCATATTTTTTACATTACCTACTGGTTAAATAACTAAATAGTTTAATATTGCAAAGCCCGGCCCTTGTCAAGATTCGGCACGCCGATGGTAACGGCAGCAAAGAGCGGAAACCAGACCCGCCGGAGCTTGGACAAAATGACCTGCATCCGCGATTGACCTCAACTTAAGTTGAGGTTTTATAAGCTTCACTCCGCCCGGAATCCATCCACTCAGGAGCACGCATGTTGACCGATATCGAACGACTTACAGACGCACAGTTTCTCCGGCTGTTTCAGGCAAAACGGTTTCTTGTGACAGGCGCGACGGGCAATGTCGGCCGGCACGTCGTCAATGAACTGCTGGAAAACGGCTATCTCGTGCGGGCGCTCACCCGCGATGCGCGGCGCGCCAATCTGCCCGCGGGCGTCGAGGTTGTCGAGGGCGACCTGACACGGACGGAAACATTCGAACGGGCGCTTGCCGGCGTGGCCGGCATGCATCTCATCACCATCGGCGGCGACGATTACACGCCTCTCGACAACGGCGCCGAGATTGTCCAGCTGGCGCGCTGGGAGGGCGTGCAGCGCATCAGCGTGCTCAGCGACGGGCGGGCCGGAAGCGTCGAGGAGGCCGTCCGGGCGAGTGATCTGGAATGGACCATCCTGCAGCCGGTCGATCTCATGTCCAACACGCTTGGCTGGATCAAGAGCATCAAGTCGGCCAATATCGTGCGCGAGCCCTATGGCAGCACGGCAAGAACCCTCATCCACGAGGCGGATGTGGCAGCGGTCGCCGCCCGGATTCTCAGCCATGGCGGCCACGCCCGCAGGACCCTCAAGCTGACGGGCTGCGAAGTCCTGACCATACCGGACAAGATCAAGGCGATCAGCGCGGTGACGGGCAAGCCGATCCGCTATGTCGAGGTGAGCGAGGAGCACACGCGGCAATCCATGCGCGAACTCGGCATCGGCGAAGACGTCATCGACTATGTCGTGGCATGGAACAGCAATCCGCCGCCGGAAGGGCGTGCCGTCACCAGAAGCGTCCAGCAGGTCATCGGCCGCCCGCCCCGCCGCTTCAGCCACTGGGTCAAGGAGCATGCCCCGCTGTTCATGTGAGGCAATAGCAAGACGGCATGTTATTTGGCGTGCGTGGTTCGACAAGCTCACCATGAGGGAGGTGGTTTGGTGCAAGGTTAATCACAAACGTTGCAGAACTTAGCTCCCTGCAGCCGACTCCATCCCTCATGGTGAGCTCGTCGAACCACGCACCACAAATGGCGCAGCGGCAAAGCGCCTAGACGCCGCTCAGCCCTTCCGCTTCCATGCCGTGTCCCGTGGGATCGCTGACAAAGTGCAGCACCTTGGAAAAGACGTGATTGCTCATGTCCTCGCGCCCGATATGCACCACGGTGGACTTGGCGAGCTTGTCGCGCAGCACGGCCATCACCCGGTCATGTGCGCCCGCTTCCATGGCATCCAGCGCCTCGTCGATGACCACCCAATCCGGCTTGTGCAGCATCAGGCGGGCAAAGGCCAGGGATTGCTGCTCGTCGTCGCTCAGTTCGCGGTCCCAGCGCGAGCGGAAGTCGAGCATGGTCTTGAGGCGGTCCAGGCCGAGCTCATGCAGCGCCGAAATGAGTTCGCTGTCGGGAAAGGCATCCTTCCCAAGCGGATAGGACATGACTTCGCGCAGGCTGCCCGGCGGGAAATAGGGCGAGCGCGGCATATAGAGGATCGCCGTGTCTTTCGGCAGGGCAATATTGCCGGCACCCCATGGCCACAGACCGGCAATCGCACGGAAAAGCAATGTCCTGTCGATGCCGGGTTCGCTGGTGATCAGCACCCGTTCGCCCGCATTGACGACCGCCTTTTTCTCCTTCAGGCGCACGGTTGCCAGCGGCGCCGTGATCTTGAGCGTATCGAAAACAAGCTGGTTGCCTTCCGACTGGGAGAACTTGATGCGCTGCTCGACGCTGTTCAGCGTGTCCATCGACTGGACCGCCTGCCGGAATGACGTCACGCGCAACAGCGTGGCACGCCAGTCGGCAATGGCACTGAAATTGTCGACGAACCATTTGAGCGATGCCTGGACCTGATTGAAGGCGCCGACGGCGATGATCAGACCACCGAATGACAGGTTACCGGCAAAATATACTGGGGCGGCCACCAGATAGGGGGCGACCTGCGTGAACCAGCCATAGCCGGAGGTCACCCATACGAGCTGCGTCCAGGCCGTTACCAGCTGGCGGATCGCGGCGAGCAGCGAATCGACATCCAGGCCAAGCCGGACCTTTTCATCCTGTTCGCCCCGGTAGAGCGCAATCGCATCGATGTGCTCGTTGACGCGCATCAGCGAAAAGCGCAGGTCGGATTCACGCTGGTAGCGGTCGGCATTGAGCTTGATCAGCTTGCGCCCGACAAACCAGCTGATGGATGAAGCGGATCCAGCATAGAGGATGGCCGCCCACACCATATAGCCCGGAATGGAAAAACTGTGGCCGGAGACGTTGAAGATGAAGCCGCTGGACAGGCCCCAGAGCACGCCGATGAAGCTCATCATCAAAATGGAGGCCTGCAACAGGCCGAAGCCGAGGTCGGTCGACATTTCGGCAAGATGGCGCGCATCCTCGTGCAGACGCTGATCCGGATTGACGCCGATCGGCCCGGAATTCGACAGCTTGAAGGCCCGCCGGGGAACCAGCCACTCGCCGATGAGGTCGCGGGTCAGACCTTCGCGCAGTTTCATGCGGGTCATCTGATTGAACCAGGTCTGCCCGACGGCCAGAATCAACAGGCAGATGGCAATGCCCAGAAAAACCAGCAGTTCGTTGAGAAACGCGGTGAAATCGCGATGGGAAAGCGCGTCGAGAAAGCGCCCGTTCCATTGCACGAGACGAACCTGGCCGGCGGAGGTGATGATGATGATGGCAAACATGCTGAGCAGCAGCAGGACGAGCCGGTTGCGGACGGGTGATATCCAGTAGACATGCAAGATAACGCGGAGCTGAGAAAGCAGGCCCGCCTGTACTTCGCCGGCAACGGCGATGGCGGACGTCTTGCTCTGTTTGTCTTCCGCCATCAGTTAGAGCCTTTCCTGCCTAAATAGAAACAGTTCTGTTTCTCGGATGGCGAGACAACCCACACGGAAGGTAGCAAGGCCGATGTTTACCCATCGGACGAAGCTGCCTGACAAAGTGGTTGGCCGCCAGCCGGAAACCCGACGGGCCGGGTGAATTTGGCCCAATGCCATCGGGCTTTGTCTTCACCCGATGGATAAACATCGGCCTCGCCAAATCCCTCGCCCTTGAACCAAATTCCCTCCGGCAGAACGATTCTATTTAGGCAGGAAAGGCTCTAGCCCCGTGGACGACCGTGATTCGGCCTCTCCACTTTATCATTGTTGATTGGATTGCACCGGATAAAGCGCCGGATTTACCCAAGGGAAGTAAGGCTGAATTCCGCCCGGTCAAGGGCGGGCGCGTGACGGGCACATGCGGCCGATTTGAATCCCGCTTGTTTCGGCTCCGATTCTGTCTTATGTATCCCGCATCGATTTATCGGTCGAGTGACTTTGCGACCTGCGTAACCCGTTGCGCTTCCTGATGAACTCCATTGCATAGGTTCGATTCCCTGGGCAGCATAGCTGTATGTTGCCTGTCTTATATCTCTGAAAGGAATTTCCCATGGCTACGGGAACAGTGAAATGGTTCAACAGCACTAAGGGCTATGGTTTCATCCAGCCTGACACCGGCGGTGCAGACGTATTCGTACACATCTCCGCTGTTGAGCGCGCAGGACTGCGCGGCCTCAATGACGGTCAGAAGGTCAACTACGAAATCGTACAGGATCGTCGTTCGGGCAAGTCGTCCGCTGACAACCTCAGCGTTGCCGGCTAATCGCCGCACGCGAAAATCGACAGGTTTTCGAATATACAAATTTGGAAAGGCGGGATTTTGATCCCGCCTTTTTGCATTTCCGGGCTGGCTCAGACGATATCGCTTTCGGAGTAATCAGCCACCAGTTGCAGCATGGCGCGCAAGCCGACGATGAGGCCGCTTTCATCGACCAGGAACAGATCGGAGTGGTTGGCCGGCACTTCCCGCGGATCCAGCCCCTTGCCCGTGATCCCGACCCTGAAGAAAAAGCCGGGAACGGCCTGCGCGAAATAGGAGAAGTCCTCGCCGCCCATGCCGCGCTCGACCAGCTTCGTGTTGTCTATCCCGGCAACACGGGCAAGCGTCGGGGCCATCCTGGTTGTCAGTTCCGGGTTGTTGATGACAGGCGGATAGCCGTTCGCCTCCCAGATAACCTCTGCCTCACCCCCCATGCCCTTAGCGACCAGCGTCGCCAGTTCGGTGAAGCGCTCCATCATTTGTTGGCGTTGCCGCTCGGCAGAGGTGCGCAGCGTGCCTGCCAGTTCCACCTTGGCAGGGATAATGTTGTAGCGTGTCCCGCCTTTGAACACGCCGACGCTGAGAACCGCCGGCTCGCGCACGACATCGGTTTCACGGCTGACCAGCGTCTGCATGGACGATACGATTTCCGAAGCGATGACGATGGGATCAATACCATTCCAGGGGGCCCCGGCATGCGTCTGCTTGCCCTTCACCGTCAGCCGAAAAGCATCGGACCCTGCAGTGACAGGACCGGAACAATAACCAACCATTCCGGCAGCAAGATTGCTGCCGACATGCAGGCCAAACACAACATTGGGTTTCGGATCAGCGAAGGCGCCCTCTTCCAGCATCTTTCGGGCGCCGCCGATCTCACCCCTGGGCAGTTTCTCCTCGGCAGGCTGGAACAGCAGCTTCACCGTTCCCTTGAGATGTGCCTTGTTCTGCGCGAGGATTTCAGCGGCCGCCATCAGGATGGCCACGTGACAATCATGACCGCACGCATGCATGACAGGCACGTCATCGCCATCCCAGATTGCCCGCGCCTTGGACGCAAACGACACATCGGTCTTTTCTTCGACAGGCAGGGCGTCCATATCGGCACGCAGGGCAATGACCGGACCTGCCCCCGCCTCACCTTTCAAAACCGCAACAATACCGGTGGTGGCGACTTTCTCCCGGACGTCATAGCCAAGCGCCTTCAGGTGCTGCGCCACGAGCGCCGAGGTGCGGACCTCCTGGTTGCCCAGTTCCGGATTTTCATGGATATCCCGCCGCCAGGCAATCATCCGCTCTTCGATGTCACGCGCCTGCACATCGAAGACGTCATGTATCTTTCGGGCCGGGGCGGGCTGAATGTTCAATGCGGCGTGCAGTGGCGAGACGCCCAGCGCGAACAATCCGCAACAGGCACATAGGGTCTTGAGAAACTGACGGCGCTCAAGCACGTCATCAATGGCTTCGGCTACAAATCGCTGGGGTGAAGAAGACTTTGCGGGCGTGAATAATTTCATGGCAATCAACCTTCGTGCTGAAAATGAGAGGCAATAAAATTCGTTCAAATGCAATAAAACAGGATGGTACCCCAACCCGGGGCGCTGTCAAGAACGGAGCCTGGCCATTGGCAGAATGAAACCATGCCCCATGCAACCTTTCATTGAGGATATTCACCGCATACAATCGGCAAGCTCGGATTGAGCCTGCCGATTGTGAATCTCGGCGCCCTCAGCCGATCTCGACAACCACCTTGCCGAACGGTCCGCGGTCCAGATGATCGAGCGCATCGGCAAAATCCGCCATGGTGTAAACGGCATCGATGACGGGGGTAGCACCCGACAGTTCGAACGCGGCAACCAGATCCTCCAATGCCCGCCGGTGCCCGACCTGAATGCCCTCGACGACCACACGCTTGCGGGCAAACGGGCCAAAGCCGCCGGATATCTCAAAACCGTCGATCACCCCGATCAGCGAAATGCGTCCGCCGACCGCCGCCGCGCGCAGGGATTTGTCGAGATGGGCGCCGCCGATCGTCTCAAGGATGTGGTCGGCGCCGCGATCGCCGGTCAGCCGGTAGACGGCTTCGACCCAATCCTCCTTCTGGCGGTTGATCCCATGATGGGCACCAAGTTCCCGGGCCCAGGCGAGTTTCTTGTCGTCGCCGGAGACAACGATAACCTCTGCCCCATGCATCAGCGCAATCTGCATGCCGAAGATCGACACGCCGCCGGTTCCGATGACGACCACGGTCTGCCCGGCCCTGAGCCTGCCGCGTTCGACCAGGGCGGTCCATGCGGTGAGGCCGGCGCAGGGCAGCGTGCTGGACTGGAGACCGGTCAGCGTGTCCGGCGCCCGCACCGCCCAGTCCTCGTGCAGCACGACATAGTCGGCCAGAACCCCCGGCATCGGCCCGCCAAGGGTGCGGCCATTGGGATCGCGCGCCGTGCCGGGACCATTGCCATCGATCCAGTCGGGCAGGAAGGTCGAGATGACGCGGTCGCCCACGGCAAAGCGCGTCACACCGGCGCCCACCGCCGCAACCGTGCCGGACAGATCCGACAGCGGCGTGAGCGGTTCCGTCTGGGGCGCCGGCAATCCAAAGCCGAGATCGACCAGCAGCTTGTCGCGGTAATTGAGGGAAGCTGCCGCGGCCTTGACCAGGATTTCACCGGGCCCCGGTGTTGGCACTTCGGCCTCGACCAGTTTGAGATTGCCGCGTCCGGCGCCATTCAGCGTCCAGCGTTTCATCGTCTTCGTCATCATCTCTGTCCTTGCATGCCCCGCCAGCCGGGGTGAGAACAGCGTTTTATATGATCGCGGCACGATGCAGTTGCGCCCATTCCACCCATTATTGTATCGTTTTATTCTACAATGGAGCGAAGAATGGACCGGCTTGCAGGTATTCAGGAGTTTGTCACGGTGGTGGATGCCGGCGGATTTTCCGCCGCCGCGCAAAAACTGCACCTGTCGCGCTCGGCCGTCGGCAAGGCGGTCGCCCGGCTGGAGGAGCGGCTTGGCGTGCGTCTCTGCCATCGCACCACGCGGGCGTTCACGCTGACGAGCGACGGCAACGCCTTCTACGCGCATTGCGTGCGTATCCTGGCGGAACTCGACATGGCGGAAGGTGCCCTGGCCTCCGACAGGGAACAGCCGGCTGGCCGCCTGCGCATCAGCGTTCCCGTGATATTCGGCCGTTATTGCGTGGCGCCCGTCATCGCCGACCTCTCCCGCCAATACGCGGCGTTGCGCTTCGACGTGTCTTTCACCGACCGGCCGGTGGACCTGATCGAGGAAGGCTATGACCTCGTCGTCCGCAACGCGGTCCTGCCCGACAGCGCCGTCCTCACCGCCCGCCGCATCGCACGCCAGCGCATGACCATCTGTGCAGCGCCGTCCTATCTCGCCGCACGCGGAACCCCGCGCGCCATCGAGGATATCGCCGGGCACGACTCCATTGTCTATGGCCGCGACGGCAACACCCGGCCCTGGCTTTTCCCTGACGGCAAGGGCGGTAGCTATGCGGCCCCGGCCCGCACCCGGCTGATCCTCGATGATCTGGATACCGCCGCCGATATGGCGGTCGCGGGCATGGGGCTCGCGTGGCTGCCCTGCTGGCTCATTCGCGAACGGGTGCGCAGCGGCAGTCTTGTCCGGGTTCTGCCCGACGTCGAACCGCTGGTTTTCGACACCTATGCCGTCTGGCCGCGGGCGCCCTTCATGCCGGCGCGCATGCGCGTACTCATCGACGCCCTCGCCTCCCGCCTGCCCGGCATGACCGGCACGGACGGCGAAATCAAATCAGCCGCCTGACGCCTCCGGCAGCCAGGTGATCGGCACGTGGCCGTCGTCACCGGCAACCCGGCTCAGCCATTTCGCCACGGACGGATAGGCGGAAAGATCATAGCCGCCTTGGTTGGCGTCGTGGGTATAGGCATAGAGCGCGATGTCGGCGATGCTGATGGCGTCACCGGCGAAATAGGGCGTCTTCTGCAGCTGCTGTTCCATGACGAGCAGCGCCTTGTTGCCGCCTTCCAGCGTTGCCGCCAGCCGTTCCGGCGTCGCATCCTTCGCCCGCTCGGGATAGACAAGCAGGGCGCGGCGCACCGCGATATTGGGCTCGTGCGTATATTGTTCGAAGAACAGCCATTGATACATCAGGCCGCGCGCATAGGAATCATCGGGGATGAACCGGGTTCCCTCAGCCAGATAGAGCAGGATGGCGTTGGACTCCGCCAGGAACCGGCCATCGTCAAGCTCCAGCAGCGGCACCTTGCCATTGGGGTTCTTGGCGGTGAATTCCGGTTTTCGCGTCGATCCGTCCGTCGATGAAATGGCCACATGCTCGAACGGCAGGCCAAGCTTCGCCATCAGCAGGCGCGGCTTGTAGCAATTTCCGGAGCTGAGCTGCGAGTAAAGTATCGGCATGGCTGGTCTCCTGTGGCGGGCGAAAATCGCCGCTGGTGTCCGGTCTCATCGGTTTGCGTGAAACATCGCATAAACGACGGTGATGCTTTGAATGTTTCATGTCACACCCTGCATAGAAACAGCGCGATGT
The DNA here is from genome assembly GCF_044760925.1 of Phyllobacterium sp. NPDC097923. Taxonomy (NCBI): domain Bacteria; kingdom Pseudomonadati; phylum Pseudomonadota; class Alphaproteobacteria; order Hyphomicrobiales; family Phyllobacteriaceae; genus Phyllobacterium; species Phyllobacterium sp. NPDC097923. The sequence continues at coordinate 19,747 of NZ_JBIWBL010000005.1, forward strand.
GAAGCCTTTTGCGCACGCTTTTGCTTGCGATTCCGCGCCTGTTGCGACATAGCAGACCCGCACACCGGCTACCCCTTGTCAAACACCCGCTTCAGGAGAACGATACCATGGCATTCCTCGCCGACGCCCTTTCCCGTGTGAAGGTTTCCGCAACGATTGCGATAACCCAGAAAGCACGCGATCTGAAAGCCGAGGGCCGGGATGTGATCTCGCTCTCCGTGGGCGAGCCAGATTTTGATACGCCCGACAACATCAAGGAAGCCGCCATTGCCGCCATCCGCCGCGGCGAAACCAAGTATACCCCGGTTTCCGGCATCGTGCCGCTGCGCGAGGCGATTACCCGCAAGTTCAAGCGCGAAAATGAACTGGAATACAAGCCGAGCCAGACCATCGTCTCCACGGGCGGCAAGCACGTCATCTACAACGCGCTGCTCGCCACGCTGAACCCCGGCGACGAAGTCATCTGCGTTGCACCGTACTGGGTGAGCTATCCGGAAATGGTGGCGCTGTGCGGCGGCACGCCGGTTATCGTCTCGGCCACGCAGCAGCATGAATTCAAGCTGCAGCCGGAAGATCTGGAACGCGCCATCACGCCGAAGACCAAGTGGGTCATTCTCAATTCGCCGTCCAATCCTTCGGGCGCTGCCTACAGCTGGGACGAGCTGAAGAAGATCACCGACGTTCTCGTCCGTCATCCGCATGTCTGGGTTCTCACCGACGACATGTACGAACACCTGACCTATGGCGACTTCAAGTTCGTCACCCCGGCACAGGTCGAGCCGAGCCTCTACGACCGCACGCTGACCATGAACGGCGTATCGAAAGCCTATGCCATGACCGGCTGGCGCATCGGCTACGCCGCCGGACCGCAGGCGCTGATCAACGCCATGGACATGGTGCAGGGGCAGCAGACATCCGGCACCAGCGCGATTTCGCAGTGGGCCGCCGTCGAGGCACTGGATGGCACGCAGGAACACCTGCCGGTGTTCAAGAAGGCGTTCGAAGGCCGCCGCGATCTCATCGTTTCCATGCTGAACCAGGCACCGCTGCTGCAGTGCCCCAAGCCGGAAGGCGCCTTCTACGTCTACCCGTCCTGCGCAGCCGCCATCGGCAAGACAGCGCCATCGGGCAAGGTGATCGAAACCGACGAGGATTTCGTCAGCGAACTGCTGTCGAGCGAAGCCGTTGCCGCCGTGCATGGCTCGGCGTTCGGCCTTGGACCGAACCTGCGCATTTCCTATGCGACATCGGATGCCAAGCTCGAGGAAGCCGGCAAGCGCATCCAGCGCTTCTGCGCCAGCCTGCGCTGATCGAACAACCGGATTGAAGACAAAAGGGGCCCATCGGCCCCTTTTTCTTTGCCGCAAAAGCTTCACGGCTTTGTGTTGATCGTTCTTGCACGGAAATGGCATATTTCCAGCGCAACACCGCAGAGATGAAAGAACAGTCATGGCCGCCATCCACCGCAAGCCCGCCTGGGCGATAGCCGAAGCCCTGGCAACGCCGGAGGCGGCATTCTTCAACCGGCGGTCGATGCTGCAGGCCTGGGGCCTTGGTGCGCTGGCAACCGCTGCGCTCACGGCACTGCCAAAGGCAGCGCGCGCAGCGGCCGAGCATAAACCCGCCGGCAACCCGGCGCTTTATCCGGCGAGGCGCAATGATGCCTATACGCTCGACCGCAGCCTGACACCGGAAGAGATCAACGCGACATACAACAATTTCTATGAATTCGGCTCGGACAAGGGCATTTATGCGGAAGCGCAGAGCCTGATCACCAATCCATGGGCGATCGACATTGACGGCATGGTGGAAAAGCCGTTCACGATGGAATTCGCCGATCTTGAAGCGAAAATCCCGCTGGAAGAGCGCCTCTACCGCCATCGCTGTGTCGAGGCATGGTCGATGACCATCCCATGGACCGGCTTTTCGCTCGCCAAGCTGGTTGAGCTGGCAAAACCGCTCGCGTCGGCCACATACATCCGCTTCGAGACCTTCAACGATCCGTCCATGGCCAGCGGCCAGAACGGCTTTCTCTATAGCTGGCCCTATGTGGAGGGCGTCACCATGGCGGAAGCCGCCAATGAGCTCGCCTTTCTGGTGACGGGCGCCTATGGCAAGCCCCTGCTCAACCAGTTCGGCGCGCCGATCCGCCTCGCCCTGCCGTGGAAATACGGGTTCAAGTCGATCAAGTCGATCCGCAAGATCAGCTTCACCGACAAGCGGCCGGTGAGTTTCTGGGAGGAGCTGGCATCGAACGAGTACGGTTTCTGGGCCAACGTCAATCCGGCGGTGGCGCATCCCCGCTGGAGCCAGGCACAGGAGCGCGTGCTGCACACGGGTGAAACCGTGCCGACGCTATTGTTCAATGGCTATGGCGATCAGGTCGCGTCCCTCTACACGGGGCTCGAAAACGAAACGCTCTATCGCTGATTTTTTGGAAACATACCCCAGAAAAGAAAAGAGGCCGGACAATTGCCCGGCCTTAAGTTTTGAAGGATGCCATTTCTGGCAAAACCTCCAGAGGGGAACACTAGCGGATGCGCAATGGGAGGAGGAGACGCATCGGCTAGTGATGTGGATATGGGCCCTTTAACCGTTTCTTGCAATCCCCCAATTGTGCAATGCACCCATGCACCAAATGCATACCGACAATTTATCGGCATTTTTGAAATGAGAGCGCGTGTTTGCGGTGCAATCCGGCAAGATCATGCTCCGAACCGGCCCGCTTGCGAAAGAAAATTTTTTCGCAAAAATGCGAAAACAACCGGTCAATAGGACCAGGTACGCGCCTTCGAGAAAAGGAAATCCCGAAACACGTGCAATTTCGCTGCGTTCTTGATTCCCTCGGGATAGCAGAAGAACGTATCGAAGGATGGCAGCTCCATCTCCGGCAGCAGGCGCACGAGGGTCGAATCCTTCTCGACCATGTAATCGGGAAGCACGCCGAGGCCGACACCCTTCTGGATGGCGCGCTTGATCGACAGGAGGTTGTTGATCTGCAGAACGGCAGGCCGCAGATTGCCGTCGGACCGGCCGATCCCTTCCAGCCAGTTGAGGTTGGTCAGGTAAGACGGGGCCGGTTCGCCGAAGCTGACGATGCGATGGGAATCGATCTCGTCGATGTTTTCGATCTTGCCATATTTGGCGATGTAGCCCGGCGAGGCGTAGACGTGCATATGCACCGTGAACAGCCGCCGCTGGATCAGGTCAGGCTGCTGCGGCTGACGCAGGCGGATGGCGCAATCCGCGTGGCGCATCGTCAGATCCAGCTCCTCATTGTCGAGCAGCAGCTGCAGCTGCACTTCCGGATAGAGTTCGATGAATTCCTGCACGCGCTCGATCAGCCAGCCGGAACCGAGACCGACTGTCGTGGTGACGCGCAGCTTGCCCGACGGGCGGTCCTTGCTTTCGGTGAGGCGCGAGCGGACGTTTTCCAGCTTCATCAGCACTTCATGCGCCGTGCGGTACAGCACCTCGCCCTGCTCGGTCAGGATCAGGCCGCGCGCATGCCGGTGAAACAGGGGAACGCCGACATCCTGCTCCAATGCGCTCACCTGGCGGGAGATGGCCGATTGCGACAGATGCAGCGTCTCGGCGGCATGGGTGAATGACCCAGCCTCCGCCGCAGCATGGAATATTCGCAATTTGTCCCAGTCAAGCGACATGGCGCAGTCTCTCCCCCATTCCGGTTCCGCATATCGCAACCGGCCTTATCTCAAACGCCCTTATTCGGCAGCCTGGCGCACCGGTTCCTGTGCCGCCAGCCAGCGTTCGGCCTCAAGGGCCGCCATGCAGCCCATTCCGGCCGCTGTCACGGCCTGACGATAGATATCGTCGGTGACATCGCCGGCGGCGAAAACACCGGGAACATCGGTCGCCGTCGAATCCGCAGCGGTCCACAGATAGCCATTCGGCTTATGCTTGAGTTTCCCCTTGAACAGTTCAACTGCCGGTGCATGGCCGATCGCCACGAAAACACCGTCCGTCGCAATGTCCGTCGTCTCGCCTGTCTTGACATTCTTCAGGCGGACGCCGGAAACCGATGCTGCCATAGGCGGCTTTGCCTCCGTACCCGTGATTTCGTCGATGACGTTGTCCCAGACGACTTTGACATTTTCGCGGGCAAACAGGCGGTCCTGCAGAATTTTTTCCGCACGGAAATGATCGCGGCGATGCACGACCGTGACGGACTTTGCCAGATTGGCAAGATAGAGCGCTTCCTCGACGGCCGTATTGCCGCCGCCGACAACGACGACATCCTTGTTGCGGTAGAAGAAACCGTCGCATGTGGCACAGGCGGAAACGCCGAAGCCCATGAAGGCCTGTTCGGTCGGGATTCCAAGCCATTTGGCCTGTGCGCCGGTCGCGATGATCAGCGCATCGCAGGTGTACTGCGTACCGCCATCGCCGACGAGACGGAACGGCCGGACGGAAATGTCCACTTCCGTGATGATATCGTGAATGATCTCGGCGCCGACATGTTCGGCCTGGATGCGCATCTGGTCCATCATCCATGGGCCCTGCACCGGATCGGCATAGCCCGGATAGTTCTCGACATCCGTGGTGATCATCAGCTGGCCACCCTGCTGCAGACCGGCAACGATCACAGGTTTCAGGTTGGCGCGGGCCGCATAGATGGCTGCGGTATAGCCGGCAGGACCGGAACCGATAATGAGGACGGGCACGTGGCGCTGTGACATATCAAGACCTATAAACAGATGTTCAGCCAGAACGGGTTGGGAGCAGACTTATGATCATTTCCAATGCCATAAGGTAGTGGGTCAGCCCCCTCCGTTGCAAGGTCTGCGCGTGATATAGGCCGGTTAGCCACAGCTTGTACGCGGTGTTTTGCCGTTTGGCGCGCATTGTGGCGCCTGACGGAACCGGTTATGAAACATTCCCATGTCTCTCTTCCCGTTCTGAGGTCCGCTCATTTTTCGCACCATCATCAATATTTGCGCGCGATTTGGTCTGGTCATGGCGGCAGCCATGCTGATTCCCGCCGCTGTTGATCTGCACATCGGCAACCGGGACTGGATCACCTTCGTGGAATCGGCGATTTTCACCGGTGTGCTCTGCGGGCTTGTCGCCCTCGCCACTCACAATCCCGATATCCGGTTTACCCCGCGCCTCGGCTTTCTCCTGATCGTTTCCGTCTGGCTCACGGCGGCGCTGCTCGGGTCCCTGCCCCTCTATTTCTCGACGCTGCCGATCAGTTTCGCCAAGGCGCTGTTCGAATCCATGTCCGGCATCACCTCGACGGGCGCCACCGTGCTGACAGGGCTCGACGCCATGCCGCGCGGCATCCTGCTCTGGCGCTCACTGCTGTGCTGGTTCGGCGGTTTCGGTTTCGTCGGCCTCGGCCTGTTGCTGCTGCCGTCGCTGCGCGTGGGCGGCATCCAGCTCCTGCACATGGAATCCTCCGACAAGTCGGAGAAAATCCTGCCGCGCATCCACCAGATCGCCACCGGCATCATCATCGCCTATGTCAGCCTGACGGTGCTGTGCACCCTGTCCTATTTCGCCGCCGGCATGGGCATGTTCGATGCGGTCAATCACGGCATGACAACCGTTGCCACCGCCGGCTTTTCCACCCATGATTCATCCTTGGGCTTTTATGCCCACAACCGGGCCATTCTCGTCATCGCCACCATCTTCATGATGCTCGGCGCCCTGCCCTTCGTGCTCTACATCAAGGCCGTCATGCCGCAGCGCCTGACCTCGCTCGCCGACCCGCAGGTGACATTGTTCCTCGTTATCGTCGCCACCCTGAGCTTTTTCCTGGCGGTGGGGCTCACGCTGGAAACCGGCATCGGGTTTGGCGATGCCCTGATTGCCGCCGCGTTCAACCTCGTATCGATTATCTCAACCACAGGTTTTGCAACCGAAGACTATACGCGCTGGGGGCCGGAAGCCCTCGGCATTTTCTTCATCGTGACGTTCATCGGCGGCTGTGCCGGGTCGACGTCGGGCGGCATCAAGCTCAATCGCCTGATCATTCTCTGGCAGTTGGCATCCGCCAGCCTGACGCGGCTGATCATGCCGAATGCTGTCATCAAAATGCGCTACGGCCGCGCGGAAATCAGCCCGCAGGTGGCGCAATCCGCGCTGCTCTTCATCTTCCTCTACATGTCCTCTCTGATCGTTGGAGCCACGGCGCTGACGATCCTCGGCAACGATCTCGGCACGTCGATCACCGGGGCACTGACCGCGCTTTCCAATGTCGGGCCGGGTTTCGGCGATACGATCGGGCCGGTCGGCAACTTTTCGACGCTCAGCGACCCCTCGCTTCTGCTCCTGAGCTATCTCATGCTGGCGGGCCGGCTGGAAATCATCACGGTCGTCATTCTGTTTACGCGCAGCTTCTGGAGCCGGTAGGTCCATGCTATGAACCTGTTTGTAACCGAATGCGAATGCATTACACAGCGGCAGGAATCGCCTATGGTGCTCGCCGTAAGCGCCTTTTTGACAGGGATATAATCAGACCATGCCTTTGAAGGCGGACTTGGACGAGATCGACTGGAAAATCCTGAAACAGCTTCAGGACAATGGCCGCATCACCAATGTGGAGCTTGCCGAACGTGTCGGCATATCGGCACCGCCCTGCCTGCGCCGGGTGCGCAAGCTGGAGGAAGGCGGCATCATCCAGGGCTACCGGGCCATCCTGAACGGTTCGATCCTCGGCCAGGATATCGTCGCCTTCTGCATGATCAGGCTGCACCGGCAATCGGACGCCGACCTGAAGAGCTTTGCTGAAAAAACCAACAGCTGGACCATCGTGCGCCGCGCATGGATGGTGTCGGGCGAATCCGACTTCCTCCTGCATTGCGTGGCGAGCGACATCAGCATTTTCCAGAATTTCGTCATCGAAGACCTGACGTCGACGCCGAACGTCGATTCCGTCCGCACGTCGCTGACCATCCGTGCGGTCAAGAACGAACCGCTGATGGTGCTCTAACCGCGAATTTTCGAATAGAAGAACAGCAAGACACGGTAGTACGGCCGGAGCACTTCGCGCTTCAGCTTGTCCGAAAGCGTCTTTTTGCCCTGGACGACCGTGCCGCCGAGATTGAAATCGATCTCGCGAATGGTGATGGGCCGGGCGGACAACATGCGCACGGGATGCAGCCAGCGCATCTGCAGCGTTGTGTCCACCGGCCGGTCGAACCGCTTCGTTGCTGCAAGCAGCGCAATCGCGGCATCACGGCCGATCAGCTGCATCTGCATGCCGAGGCCGGGCAATGCGGGCTGCATGACGGCATTGCCGCCCTGGCGGGCGATCTCGCCGCCCTTTTCGCCACGCGTCCAGCGCGGAAAGCGGATGTAATCGCCGGGCCTTACCGTCTCCATCGCCAGCGTCAGCTGATCGGCAAAGCCCGGATCGATATCGACATCGTCCTCGATGACCAGGCCCGCATCGAGATTGCCGTCGACAATCGCCTGCCACGCCTTGCGATGCGAGAGGAAGCAGGCGATCTCGGTGGTGCGCAACGGGAAGGGATAAGGCGGGAAATGCCGGGATGTCCGGCTGTAGACCGCTGCGATTTCGGCCTCGCTGAGCTGCTGCGCGTCGACGGCGTCGATAATCTCCGCTGCGACCGGTAGCCGCTGCATCAATGCCCTGACATGCGCGCCGCGTTTTTCAGCACGCTTGAGGTGAATGATGAACGCGGCAACCTTCATGATCCGGCCCGGTTGCTGCCCGCGAACAGGCGCTCGTAGACGGTCAGGATTTTCTCCGCTTCGTTCTGCAGCGGGAAATGTTCCCGCACATGTTCGAGCCCGGCCTTTCCGGCGTCCTCGCATTTTGCCGGATCAGCGAGATAGCGTTCGATGGCCTCTTCCAGTGCCGGCCGGTCACCCGCCGGAACAACGGTGCCCGTGGCGCGCTCCACCATCTCCGCATAGGCGCCGGCATCGCTGGTCACAACGGCGGTTTGCGAGGCCATGGCTTCCAGCGGCGTCAGGCCGAAACCTTCATTGCGCGACGGCGCGACATAGAGACTCATGCGGCGGTACCAGAGTTTCACGTCAGGCACTTCGCCCAGAAAGAGCAGGCGATCCTGCAATCCCGCCCTGGCAATCTTCTCGCGCAGCGCCTGCTCGAACCCCTTGTGTTCGGCGGTTGTCCGGCCCGTCATGACGGCCGTCCACGCGGGATAGCGTGGCAGGAGATTGATCATGGCATCGACGAAAAGATCCGTGCCCTTCGAATGGCGGATACGCCCGGAACAGCCGACAAGATATGTGCCCGGCAGGCCGGAGGCGGCAAAGGCATCCTCGGGCGTTGCCGGCGGATGGAACGTGTCCGTATCCACCCCGTGCATGATCACGGTGTGCGGCACCTGCAGATAGCTGCCGGATTTGGCGCTGGTGGCAATCACGGCGTTCATCCGCCGGATCAGCCATTTGGTGAAGGGCTTGTGGTCACGCTGCGCTGCCGAGGTAAAGAGCAGGGACAGCTTCATGCGCAGGACATGGCGCATCAGAATACCCGCAAGCATCTCGTTGTTGCGGCGGGCATGCCAGATTCGGAAGGGTCTGGTCTTTGGCCTGAACCAGAAACCGGGCAGCGAACGCCACCCGATTTTCGGCAGGGTGTCGGGAAGACCCGGTCCCATGGCCACGATTTTGACGCCGTTGGCCCGCTGCAGCGGAATGAGCTGCACGATAGTCGAGGTGACCCCGGAAAGCTTGCGCTTGAAATTCGGAGCGATCACCTCGACGTTGCTTACCGGTTCCGGCACGATATCAGGCGAACTTGAACCCGACGATTTCATACGAACGGGCGCCGCCCGGTGCATTGACCTCGATCGTGTCGCCTTCGCTCTTGCCGATCAGGGCACGGGCGATGGGTGAGGAAATGGAAATGCGGCCGGCTTTCGGATCAGCTTCCTGATCGCCGACGATCTGGTAGATCTTCTTGTCTTCCGTATCTTCGTCGATCAGCTGGACGGTGGCGCCGAACTTGATCTTGTCGCCGGACAATTTCGAGATATCGATGATTTCGGCATGCCCGATATAGCCTTCCAGCTCGCTGACGCGGCCTTCATTGTGGCTCTGGGCTTCCTTGGCGGCATGATACTCGGCGTTTTCCGAGAGGTCGCCATGGGCGCGCGCTTCCGAAATTGCCAGGATGATGCGGGGCCGCTCTTCCTGCTGGCGCCAGCGCAACTCTTCCTTGAGCTTGTCAAATCCGCCTTGAGTCATCGGGACCTTTTCCATGCCCTCTCCTTTCGCAGTCAAGTGTCAAATGCGCCCCGCCAGGGCCGCGCGACACAAAAAGAAAACGGTCACCGAAGCTCAAGACTTCGGAACCGTTCAGTCATTCGTCGTTTAATATAGCACTCTTTCCGGCGATTTCACGAAGAAAGTAGAAAATGTCGCGGATCGGCCAGTTTTCCCTGTATCGCCGGTTAGCAATGCTGCCTTCGGGGCTCTTGCAGTCCATCACGGCAATCGATAGAGCAGGTTGCGGGCAAGGGATGACCGCGGATATTCTGTGGATTCATCATGACGCAAGGCCGTGCCAATCTGTTGCTGCTTGTCGCAGGCGCCATCTGGGGCCTCGGTTTTGTTGCACAGGCGAGCGCCGTCGGCAATGTCGGCGCCTTTCTGTTCATCGGACTGCGCTTTGCCCTGGCAAGCCTCACCGTGGCGCCGCTGGCATGGCGCGAAGCACGGCTGGCGAAACATCGCCTCACCCGCCGGGATTACGGCAGTTTCATCTTCATCGGCCTGTTCCTGTCCATCGGCTCGGTTCTGCAACAGATGGGTCTTGCCACGACAACGGTCACCAATTCCGGCTTTCTCACCGGCCTCTATGTGGTGATGGTGCCGATCCTCGGCGTCATGCTGTTCTGGAGCTGGCCGAGCCCGATCGTCTGGCCCTGTGCGCTGACGGCGCTGGGCGGCATCTATCTCCTGTCGGGCGGACAGCTCAACAATCTGACGACCGGTGACTGGCTGACCATTTTGTGCGCCGTCTTCTGGGCACTGCAGATCATCTTCATCAACCGTCTCGCGCATGAAAACGGCCGGCCCTTCATGCTTTCCTTCGTGCAGTTCCTGACCTGCGCCGTGTTCGGCTTTACCCTTGCCGCGTTCATGGAACCGTTCAACTGGCCATCGGTCATGCTATCCTGGCCGGCCATCCTCTTCGGCGGCGTGTTCTCCTGCGGTATTGCCTTCACCCTGCAGGCGGTCGGCCAGCGTTATACCAGCGCACCGCAGGCCGCCATCATGCTTTCCTCTGAAGCCCTGTTCGCGGCGCTCTTCGGCGCCATCCTCCTCGGCGAGCGCATGACGGTCCACGGCATGATCGGCTGTGCGCTGATCTTCATCGCCATGATCACGGTTGAAATCGTCCCGGCCCTGCGCAACCGGACGGATGCCGCCTAGGGTGCAATTCCTGCCTTGTTGCCGACACAGGCATTACCGCCGCCGCTGACCTTTCCTTTACACTTTGGTCTTATTTTATCCATGTCTGCGCTTGGTTTCAGGCGAAAAGGATGTGGTGACATGAGTTTTGCGTTGTCGTCCGCCGTGCCCTTGCGGCGCCTTGCGACCGTCTTTGTCCTGTGCACGGCAACCGCGCTCAGCGCCTGCGGCATGGGCGATGTGCGCCGTCCGCAGGCCAATGTCGGCCATGGCGCGAGCCCTGCGGAGTCCGGCGACTATATAGCGGTGGCGCCCGCCGCGGACATGACACCCGACACAGCTGCCCCCGACAATACAATGGCTGACAATTCCCTGGCCGGTGAAGAAAACCGCATTGCCAACAATGAAGCCGACCAGCCGGTGGCGCAGGAACAGAACCTCGCCGCCGCGCAACCCGTCATGACGGAAGAGAACCACGCGCTGACCAGCCGCGAACAGAATTACGGCTATGCCGGTGGCGGTCTGCGCGACCCCATGGCGCGCAGCGAAAGCCGCTACGCCATACCCGCCGGTGAAATCGCCTGCCGGACCCAACTCAAGCAGCTTGGCGTCATCTTTCAGGAGCACGCGCCGATCAACGATGGCGGCGTGTGCCGTATCGACAACCCGCTGACGGTCAGCGGCTTCGCCAGCGGCCAGATCCGGCTGAAACCGAGTGCGACGCTGAACTGCCAGATGACTCTGGCCTTTGCCCGCTGGGTCAAGGGCGACCTGCAGCCGTCGACGCGGCTGCGCTATCTCTCCGGCGTCAACACCATTCATCAGGCCTCGAGCTATTCCTGCCGCACCATGAGCAACCGGCCGGGCGCCAACATGTCCGAACATTCCAAGGGCAATGCGCTGGATATCGCCAAGATCACCCTGAACAACGGCACCGACATCAAGGTGCAGAAGCCGGGGTTCTTCGCCTTCCGGCAGCGCGGCCTGCTCAACAATGTCCGCTCAGACGCCTGCGACTACTTCACCACGGTGCTCGGCCCCGGCTACGATATTTTCCACCGCGACCATTTCCACTTCGACCTGATGCAGCGGCGCAACGGCCATCGCGCCTGCCGCTAGCGCGTCCTACCGGTGGCCGGGTTCCTCGATCCGGCCGACATATTCCCAGATCGTCACCACGATCAGGATCAGGCTGGTTGCAGCACCGAGCACGAGCGGCGAGAGCGCACCGCCCGCAAAGGCCAGAACGGCGCACAGGACCAGTCCCGCCATATGCGAAAGCGGTGGCCTGCCCTCCACATAGCCCTTGAACAACAGGTTGCCGATGAGATAGAGCGCCGTTCCGCCGATCGAGGTCCAGAGCACCGAGGGCGCGGAATGGCCGAGTGGATGCGCCAGCACCAGTTCATCGGAAACGGCCACCACGATGATGCCCGCCACCAGCAGCACATGGATATAGGTATAGGCGACGCGGGCGATGCGGCCGGGATCATCGGTCGAGGCGATCTTGTGGTGCGCGCGCAGTTGCCCGACATTGAAATAGATCAGCCACATGGCCACCGAAGCGACGAAGGTCGTCAGGAAGGCCGAGAACGCAATGAAGGTCCATTCCTGCTCGGCGAATGTCGCGCCGGATACAAGGATGGATTCGCCGAGCGCAATGATGATGAACAGCGCGGCGCGCTCGGCCATGTGGTCGCCGTCCACATCCCAGTCCGCCGTCGTCGAGGCGCCAAGGCCGGGGGTGCGGAAGCCCAGCGCCGGACCCGCCAGCTCGATCAGCAGCGCAACCAGCCAGAAAAACACCCGGTTTTCCGGATCGGCCAGCCCGCCGCTGATCCAGAACACGGCGGAAACGCCAAGCCAGACCGAGATGCGCACGAAGTTCAGGTAGTTGGAGCGGTTGTGGTGGCGCATCGCCCACATGACGAAGAGCGAGCGGCCCAGCTGCATGGTGACGAAAGCCAGGGCAAAAACCAGCCCGCGGCCGGCAAAGGCCGTGGGTATGGACGTTGACAGCACCAGCCCCGCCAGCATCAGCACGAACAGCATCGCCCGGACCGGCGGCGTCGTCGGATCGAGCCAGTTGGTCACCCACGCCGTGTAGACCCACACCCACCAGACTGCCGCGAGCAGCAGAGCGCTTTCGCCAAGCCCCTTGAGGCTGAGGTCATGCAGCAGGAAGTGCGAAATCTGGGTGACGGCAAAGACGAAGACGAGATCGAAGAACAATTCGACGAAATCGACCTTCGCGCTGTCGCTCCCGCCCCGTATACGCGCGTAATTCCGGATTGCCCCAGACAGTGCCATGCATCGCCCTCCAACATCAGACCCTGAAAAACGCTGCCTGATTAATGCCGCCAATCCAAGCCTTTTACGATCTTAACCACAGGATGGTGCGTGTATCCCGCAAGCGGGCGTGTGAAGACTACTGACAAAACGCCCTTGTCATCGTCATGCCGACTGCCTCTAATGCCGCAAATCACCACCATTGGGAAAGGCTTACCATGCGCTTCACGGACCGCTATCCGATCATCGTCACCGAGAAAAAAGAGGCTTGCCGCGATTTCTGGATACGGCATCTCGGCTTCACCAGCGGTTTTGACAGCACATGGTTCTGCTGGCTCGCAGGCGAAGACCATACGGCCTCCATCGCCTTCATGACGCCGGACCATCCTTCGGCGCCGCCCGGCCCGGAAAGCTTTGGCGGCAAGGGCATGTGTTTCGAGCTGCAGGTGGATGACGCGGCGGCGGCTTTCGAAAAGGTCACCGCGAGCGGATTGCAGGTGGAATATCCGTTGACCGACGAGCCTTTCGGCCAGCGCCGTTTCGGTTTTCACGATCCGTCGGGCCTGTGGATCGACATTGTCGAGCAGAGCGAACCGCAGGCCGGTTTCTGGGACAAGTATATGATCGGTGGTTAGGCCTTGGCTTCCGGCGGCACCGGCGTCGGCTTGCCCGACGTATCAAGCGCCACCATGACGAAATCCGCATGGGTTACCCGCTCCATCAGGTCGGAGAGGTAGCGTTGTGCCCATGCTTCCACCTTCAGCGTGATGGAGGTGCGCCCGACATGTTCGATATGCGTGTAGACGCACAGCGTATCGCCGATCTTGACCGGCTTGGCGAAGGCCATTTCCTTCACCGCCGCCGTCACCACCCGGCCGCGCGCCCGTTCCGCCGCGCGGATACCGCAGGACAAGTCCATCTGTGCCATGACCCAGCCGCCAAAAATATCGCCGGCCGCATTGGCATCCGCAGGCATGGCAAGCGTGCGCAGGGTCAGTTCGCCGATCGGCTTGGTTTCTTCACTCACGTCCGGTCTCCATAGGCATGTGCATGTGGGCTTATGATGCAGTGCAATAGAGGCAATGGAAAGACCTTCCGTGCAAGAACTGTCAGAAAGCCGACATGCGGGGTCGTTGCACGGTTTTTGACATGCGCGCCCTCTCCCTTAGGGTCGGGCGGACAGTGAACCACCGGAGCAGGCCATGAAAATCACCGATATAAAAACCTTCGTCGTCGGCAACCCGCCGCCATCGTTTGGAGGCACGTGGTTCATCTTCGTCAAGCTCACCACCGATTCGGGTGTTGTCGGCTACGGCGAGGCCTATAATTCGACGGTCAGCCCGCAGGTGATGCGCAGGGTGATCGAGGATGTCGCCGAGCGCTGGCTGATCGGCCAGGACCCGCACCACATCGAGCGGTTTTTCCGCCGCGCCTATTCCGGCGGCTTCACCCAGCGTCCTGACGTAACCATCATGGGCGCCGTATCGGCGCTGGAAATGGCCTGCTGGGATATCATCGGCAAGGAAGCCGACAAGCCCGTCTACGAACTGCTGGGCGGGCGGGTGCATGAGCGGCTGCGCAGCTACACCTATCTCTATCCCAAACCCGAGCTGGGCGAGACTTCGGCGATCTACTGGAATGCCGAAGCCTCGGCGGAGCGCGCCGCGGAATATGTGGCGCAGGGCTATACCGCCGTGAAATTCGATCCGGTCGCGCCCTACACCTCCTTCGACCCGCGCCAGCTTTCACTCGAAGAACTCGATCTCGGCGAAAAATTTGTCCGTCTGGTGCGCGAGGCTGTCGGCTCCAAGGCGGATATCCTGTTCGGCACCCATGGCCAGATGACACCGACCAGCGCCGTGCGGCTGGCCAGACGGCTCGAACCCTACGATCCCTTGTGGTTCGAAGAACCTGTCCCGCCTGATATGCCGGAGAACATGGCCTATGTGCAGCAGCACACCACGATCCCGGTGGCGACGGGCGAACGCCTCGCCACGAAATATGAGTTTCAGCGGGTGCTGGTGAACCGCGCCGCCAATATCCTGCAGATGGATCTGGGGCGTGTCGGCGGCATCCTGGAAGCCAAGAAGATCGCCGGCATGGCTGAAACGTTTCATGCGCAGATCGCCCCGCATCTCTATTGCGGACCGATCGTCGGCGCAGCCAATATACAGCTTTCCACCTGCAGCCCGAATTTCCTCATTCTCGAATGCATCCAGGCCTTTGGCGGGTTCCATGCCAAGCTGCTCAAGACGCCGCTTCAATGGGAAAACGGCTATGTCATCCCGCCGACGGCGCCGGGCCTCGGCGTCGAACTCGACGAAGCGGTGGCCGAAGCCCATGCCTATGACGGCCACGAGCTGCATCTGAACATGGGCCGCGACCCACTGATCGTCTGACCGCAGCAGCACCCGGTTGTTGAAAAATTGTCACGCCGGCGGCCGTTCGGCGTGCCTGCCGCCGGCCGGGCGGTGCTTTTAAGTTGCAGTGCGGCCGAAATACTGGTTCTAACTTCCGGAGTGCTGTCCGGAGTGTGTTCATGACCGTATCCCGCTTGTCGGCCTTTCTGCTCGTCATGCTTGTGCTGACAGGGTGCGGTGGTCGTGCTGTGCTGGGTCTCACGTCCCAACATGTCGTCAAGGCCAATGCGGCGGTGCCCGCGCCGGTGCTGAACGACAAGACCGGACCCAAGGCCGTCATTCCGATTTTCGTCGCGACCAGCCGCGAGCGGTCGGACAATCTCTCCCTGCCCTATTCGGCCAAGCGCTCCCCAACCCTCAATTTTGCCCGCGTCGATGTCGGCATCCCGCCGAACCACAAGCGCGGCGAAGTGGAAAAGAGCAGCAGCAAACCCAATCCGGCCCGGGATTTTGCCGCAACGGCGTTCCAGCCCTATGGCAGCAAGCAGGTCTTCGTCGAGAAGATCAACGCGGAACTGGCCAAACGTCCCGCCAACCAGCGCGAGCTGTTTGTTTTCGTCCACGGCTACAACAACAATTTTGCCGACAGCGTCTTCCGGCAGGCGCAGTTCGCCTATGATTACGGTCTTCCCGCCGTTTCCGTCCACTATTCCTGGCCGTCGGCGGGTTCACTCGGCCTTTACGTCTATGACCGCGACAGCGCCACCTATGGCCGCGACGGTCTTGCCGAACTTCTGCAACTGGCCGCGGCGACCAAGGCGACGAAAATCCTGCTGGTCGGCCATTCCATGGGCTCGTTCGTGGTCATGGAAGCCCTGAGCCAACTGGCGCAGACCGGCCATCGCGACGTGTTCCGCCGCCTGTCAGGCGTCATGCTGGCGGCGCCGGACATCGATATCGACGTGTTCCAGGGACAGGTCCGGGATATCGGCGAACTGCCAAAACCCTTTACGGTGCTGGTTTCCCGCGCCGACAGTGCCCTGAGCGTGTCAGGACGGATTACCGGCGGCCACCCGCGCGTCGGCGACGGCTCCAGCATCGCCGTGCTGCAGAAACTCGGCATCGTCGTCCTCGATGCGTCCGACCTCGACGGCGGGTCGCATGGGGTATTCGCAAGCTCGCCGACGCTGATGAACATGGTGCGCAGCGGGCAATTGTCGCAGAAAGTGCTGTCCGGTGATGAGACACCCGCCGGGCAGTCCGTTCTCGCCGATGGCACCTCCGTCATAACAGGCGCAGCGTCGCTTGTGATCTATCTTCCCGCCCGGCTTCTCGGCGCCGTTCAGTAGGCCGGCGGCGGGAGACACGAAACCAACAATCCGCGACATAAATTTTTATCGCGGATTGTTGGTTAAGTCATGATTCCGCTGTATTTTTTTGAAGAATTCGCTCATATATCAATTCTCTCTTTTTCTGAAAGATCGGTCCGTGCCTCTCCATATCGAGCTCGTTGGCAGTCTTGCTGCCTTGATCACCACCCTGTGCTGGGTTCCGCAGATCATCAAGATCGTTCGGCACCGGGAAACCGGCAGCATTTCGCTCATCAGCAATGCTTCGCTGGCACTTGGCGTGTTGCTCTGGCTGTTCTACGGGATCATGATCAGTTCCTGGCCGGTCATCGCGGCAAACGCCACGACGCTGCTGCTGATCCTGACCATTCTCGGCCTCAAGCTGCGCTACGGCTGATACCCCGCAACAGGACGCACCCTGACAATCCTCCTGACAACCTTATGTCAGGAGCCTGCCGCTTCCGGCGACTTTTGCGGACTTGGCTCTTTCCATTTTGCCGGACTCCCACCATATTCAGCCCATGGTTAAATCTCCTGACAAATATAACGCGGATGGTTTCGGCGAAGCGCCGCAATCGGAACTGGAAGGCACACCGCTCTCCGGCTCGATCAGCGATTGGGCCAAGCAGATTTCCGAGGAAACGGCCAAGCCGCAGCCCAAGGTGACGAAGCCGAAGAAGGCAGCCGCCAAGCCAACCAGCAGTTCCAGGACCTCGCGCGGCACCTCCATCGGCGGATCGAGCGATCCGAAGACGCGCGCGGCGGCCGGACTGAACCCGGTCGCCGGCCTGGATATTGCGCTTGAAGACACCGCCAACCTGCCCGCAGGCGGCGCCACCGCCACCGTTGCCGCGCTCTCCGCCCTGATCGAAAGCGGCAATCCGCTGTTCAAGAACGGCACGGCCTGGCAACCGCACCGCCCTGCCCGCCCTTCGAAATCCGAAGGCGGCATCGCCATCCGCATGGAAACGGATTTCCAGCCCTCCGGCGACCAGCCGACGGCCATCCGCGATCTCGTCTCCGGCATTGCCGATGACGACAAGACACAGGTGCTTTTGGGTGTTACCGGTTCGGGCAAGACCTTCACCATGGCCAAGGTCATCGAGGAAACCCAGCGCCCGGCGCTGATCCTCGCGCCCAACAAGACGCTGGCGGCGCAGCTCTACGGCGAGTTCAAATCCTTCTTCCCCAACAATGCGGTCGAGTATTTCGTTTCCTATTACGATTACTACCAGCCGGAAGCCTATGTGCCGCGCTCGGATACCTTCATCGAGAAGGAATCGTCGATCAACGAGCAGATCGACCGGATGCGCCACTCGGCCACCCGCTCGCTCCTGGAACGCGATGACGTGATCATCGTCGCCTCCGTCTCCTGTATCTACGGTATCGGCTCGGTCGAAACCTATACGGCCATGACCTTCGAGATGAAGATCGGCGACCGGCTCGACCAGCGGGCACTGCTCGCCGATCTGGTGGCGCAGCAGTACAAGCGGCGCGAGATGGATTTCACCCGTGGTTCGTTCCGGGTGCGCGGCGACACGATCGAACTGTTCCCGGCCCACCTTGAGGACCGGGCCTGGCGCATTTCCATGTTCGGCGACGAGATCGAGACGATCACGGAATTTGACCCGCTGACGGGCCAGAAGACCGGCGATCTCAGCCAGGTGAAGATTTACGCGAACTCGCACTATGTGACGCCGCGCCCGACGCTGAACCAAGCGATCAAGTCGATCAAGGAAGAGCTGAAGCACCGGCTGGTGGAACTCAACCAGGCAGGACGCCTGCTCGAAGCGCAGCGGCTGGAGCAGCGCTGCACCTTTGATCTCGAAATGCTCGAGGCGACCGGTTCCTGCGCCGGCATCGAGAACTATTCGCGTTATCTCACCGGCCGCAAGCCGGGCGAGCCGCCGCCCACGCTGTTCGAATATATCCCCGACAATGCGCTTGTTTTCATCGACGAAAGCCATGTGACCGTTCCGCAGATCGGCGCGATGTACAAGGGCGACTTCAGGCGCAAGGCAACGCTGGCCGAGTACGGCTTCCGCCTGCCCTCGTGCATGGACAACCGGCCGCTGCGTTTCGAGGAATGGGACGCGATGCGCCCGCAGACCGTTGCGGTTTCGGCGACCCCGAGCAATTGGGAAATGGAAGAAGCCGGCGGCGTGTTCGCCGAGCAGGTCATCCGGCCGACCGGCCTGATCGATCCGCCGGTCGAGGTGCGTCCGGCCAAATCGCAGGTCGACGACGTTCTCGGCGAAATCCGCGAGACATCGGCAAAGGGCTACCGCACGCTGGTCACCGTCCTGACCAAACGCATGGCGGAAGATCTGACGGAATATCTGCACGAACAGGGCATCCGCGTGCGCTACATGCACTCGGACATCGACACGCTCGAGCGTATCGAAATCCTGCGTGACCTGCGGCTCGGCGCCTTCGACGTGCTCGTCGGCATCAACCTGCTGCGCGAGGGCCTGGACATTCCCGAATGCGGGTTCGTCGCCATTCTCGATGCGGACAAGGAAGGATTCCTGCGATCCGAGACATCGCTGATCCAGACGATTGGCCGCGCCGCCCGCAACGTCGACGGCAAGGTTGTTCTTTATGCCGACCACGTGACCGGTTCGATGGAACGGGCCATGGCCGAAACCAGCCGCCGCCGTGAAAAGCAGGAGGCTTACAACACGGCCAACGGGATCACGCCCGCCAGCATCAAGAAGAACATCGGCGATATCCTCAACAGCGTTTACGAGCGCGATCACGTCCGGGCGGATATTTCAGGCTTTGCCGAGTCCGGCGCGATGATGGGCAACAACCTCAAATCGCACCTCGAACATCTGGAAAAGCAGATGCGCGAAGCCGCCGACGATCTCGACTTCGAAGTGGCGGCACGGCTGCGCGACGAAATCAAGCGGCTGCGCGAGACGGAGCTGGCCATATCGGACGACCCGATGGCGCGCGAAGTGGAACTGGAAAGCCCGGTCAGCGGCCGCACCAAGGGCCGGCACAATGCCGGACGCGCCATGCACCGCGTGGTCACCGACGAGAACAGCGATCCGAACTCGCCGCTGTTCCGCAAGCCGCATCTCGATGAGATGGGCGGCGATTCCACCCGGCCGCTCGGCGGTGGACAATTCCGCAAGAACACGCTGGATGAGATGACTGTTGGCCGGACAGAGAAGCCGGTACGCGGCGCCGTGCCGGAAAAACCGGCACTTCCCGGTGCAACCAACCGGAACGACGATGCCATTATTCGCCGCGAGCGCAGCGGCATCGGCTCCTATGAGGACGCAAACGATGCGCGCAAGAAGCGCCGCCCGGGCAAGACGGGACGTCCGGGGCGGTAGATCAGAATACTCACCCCCCTCTGGGCTGCCGCCCATCTCCCCCCTTGTGGGGGAGATGTCCGGCAGGACAGAGGGGGGTGTAAATCCCATCCCTACTCCGCGTCCTTGCCGAACACAGCCGCACCGACCCGTTTGATCTCCCGGGCGAAATCAGGATCATCCACGGCGCGCGCCAGCACCACGGTGCCCACCAGCCCCGCCATGATGGCGATGGCCTTTTCACGCTGCCGGGCTTTGCTGCGGCCGGTCACGGCGTTGACGAGAATATCAAGAAGCGCCTTGGTGCCCTCGGTGAAGCGCGAACGGACGGGACCGCCGCGCCGCGCGATATCCGGCGCCAATGCTGCCATCATGCAGCCGCTCATCTGTCCCTCGCCATGGGCATCACCCGCCAGATAGGATTGGGTGATCGCGCCCAGTGCATCGTCGGGCGAGGCCTCGGACAGGCTGGTCCACCGCCGGACCGACAAAGCCATGGCCGCCGCGCAGGCCTCGGCGATCAGGTCATCCTTCGAATTGAAATGACCATAGAAACCGCCATGGGTGAGCCCCGCGCTTTTCATCACATCGGCGACGCCGATGCCGTCAAAACCCTTTTCGCGGAACTGCTGTCCGGCGATCTCGATGATCCGGGCGCGGTTCTGTGCTGCCTGGTCCCTGCTGACGCGCATGAAACAATCCTTCAAAAAAACTGCATTGACAATTTATATGATGACCGTCATCAATAGTCAATATGATGACCATCATCTAAAAGCCGATTACCCTCCAGGGAACACGAACATGATTTCATCGCCTCTCGCTGCCGCGCTCGCCCGGCGCAATATCCACTATGGCTGGGTCGTCGTATCCGTCACCTTCCTCACCATGCTTGTCACGGCGGCAGCGGTCGGTGCTCCCGGTGTGCTCATCGTGCCGCTGGAAAAGGAATTCGGCTGGACGACGGAACAGATCGCCACCGCCTTTTCCATCCGGCTGCTGCTGTTCGGGCTGATGGGGCCATTCGCTGCGGCGTTCATGAACTATTTCGGCGTACGGAAGGTCGTGTGTGTGGCGCTTGCGTTGATCGCGGGCGGCTCCTTCCTGTCCCTCGGCATGACGCAGATCTGGCAGCTCATCCTGCTGTGGGGCGTGGTGATCGGCTTCGGCACCGGCCTGACCGCCATGGTGCTTGGTGCGACTGTTGCCACCCGCTGGTTCACCGACCGGCGCGGGCTGGTGCTGGGCATGCTCACGGCAAGCTCGGCGACCGGACAGCTGGCCTTCATGCCGCTCATGGCCTCCATCAGTGAAAACTACGGCTGGCGCGCGGCGACCATGATGGTCTGCGCCCTGCTCGCCGTCGCAGCCGTCGCGGTCTTCCTGCTGATGCGGGACCGCCCGTCCGATGTCGGCCTGCCCGCCTATGGCGAGAAGGACGTGGCCAAGACCGCACCGATTGCCGGCGGCCTGCTGTCGCTCATCATCCTGCCGCTGGCAACCCTCAAGGAAATATCGCGCACCAGCACGTTCTGGGTGCTGTTTGCCACCTTCTACATCTGCGGCGCCAGCACCAACGGGCTCATCCAGACCCACTTCGTCGCGCTCTGCGGTGATTACGGGCTTGCGGCCGTCACCGCCGCCAGCGTGCTGGCCATGATGGGTTTCTTCGATTTCTTCGGCACGATCGGCTCCGGCTGGTTGTCCGATCGGGTCGACAACCGCTGGCTGCTGTTCTGGTACTATGGCCTGCGCGGCGCCTCGCTGCTGTTCCTGCCCTACAGCAATTTTTCGATCTACGGTCTGTCACTGTTCGCCATGTTCTACGGTCTCGACTGGATCGCCACAGTGCCGCCGACGGTCAAGCTGGCAACGGACCGTTTCGGCCGTGAAAAGGCCGGCATGGTGTTCGGCTGGGTCTTTGCCGGTCATCAGCTCGGCGCCGCATCGGCAGCCTATGGCGGCGGTTTTGCCCGCACGGAATATGCAAGTTATCTCCCCGCCTTCTTCACCGCCGGTATCCTGTGCCTGATCGCCGCGCTGCTGGCGCTGACCATCCGCAAGAGCAGCAAGGACGACCGCGTCGGCGAACCCGCCATCGCGCATTAAGCCGCAAGGCTTCTGCGACTCGAGCAGTAAAGACTACTGTACAACGCGCGCGCGGCGACCGGCGGCTTTGGCCCGGTTGCCGCACGTTTCCATGCTGCACCAGCGGCGCGTGTGATTCTTGCTGGTGTCGTAGAACACGATGCAGCAGCGCTCATTGCTGCAGTGGCGGACATTCGTCGCTTCGGTGGAAACAAACCGGGCAAAGTCAGTGGCGATTGCAGCCAATACGCTTTGCGGCCCGCTGGTGACAGGCTTTGCGCTGGTCGCCCATCCGCTCTCTGAATTCTCCAGAACCGTTGCAACCGGATGTTCCGCCATGCGCCGGTTGATATCGGCGACAAAGGCAGGATTGAGCGCCGTCCCGGCCGCGAGACTGTCCGCCGCCGCGCGCAAGTGCGCGCGGAACGTCTGCGCCTCGGTCAAGGCCGCGTCGAACGTGGCCGTATCGTCCTCATCAGCCTGAAGATCGGCCGTCTTCGCCCACTGCAGAAACGCACCGTCATTGCCGATGAGATCGATGAGCGCGCCATCGATGATCTGCGTGTTGACGAAATCCAGCCAGAGGGCATTGCCCAGAAAAATGAACGGCATCGCATGTCCTTTCGCCCCTAGAAGTAACCATCAAAATTCAATTTGACAAGTTACTCCATTTGAGTAACCATCAAAATGCAATTTAGACGGTGAAGCCACCCATCCAACAGGAGCAGGAACGATGTCACAATCGAACGAACACGCACGCCCGGTGATCAGCTACCGGACCGAGGAGATCGACGGTCTCAAGATTTTCTACCGCGAAGCCGGGCCGAAGGACGCGCCGACGCTGCTCCTGCTGCACGGCTTTCCCACCTCGTCGCATATGTTCCGCGATCTCATTCCGCTGCTGGCCGACCGCTACCACGTTGTCGCGCCGGACTATCCCGGCTCGGGCTATAGCGACGCCCCGTCCCACACGGCGTTCCGCTATACGTTCGATCATCTCGCCGACATCATCGACGCATTCACCCGGAAGCTTGGCCTCAAGCGCTACGCCCTTTACGCGCAGGATTTCGGCGGCCCCGTCGGTTTCCGCCTCGCCTCACGCCATCCCGAACGGGTGACGGCGATTGTCGTGCAGAACGCCGTGGCGCATGAAGAAGGCCTGTCGGACGGCTTTGCCGCCGCGCGCCGCCTGTGGGCCGACCGCAATGCGGAGACGGAGGCCGTCATGCGCCGCCACCTCTCGATCGAGGACACAAGGGGCCAATACCTGTTCGGCGCGAAAGATCCGGCCCGCATCAGCCCCGATGCCTGGACCCACGCGCAGAACGGCCTCGACCGTCCCGGCATTGCCGAGGCCCAGCTCGACCTGCTCCATGATTACCAGTCAAACCTCAAGCAGTACCCGCATTTCCACGCCTATTTCCGCGAGCATCAGCCGCCCATGCTGATCACCTGGGGCAAGCATGATCCCTTCTTCGCGCTTGCCGGGGCCAGGGCCTATGCCGGACAACTGCCCAATGCTGAGCTGCATATTTTCGATGGCGGGCATTTTCTTCTGGAAGATCATGCCGAAGAAGTCGCCGTGCTGATGCGGGAGTTTCTTGGGCGTACAGTGAGCGCCTGATCCCAGAAAAAGTGTTGCGTGGTTCGACAAGCTCACCATGAGGGAGGTGGTTTGGTGCAAGGCAAATCATAACCGCTGCAGACTATAGTTCCCTGCAATCCTCAACATCCCTCATGGTGAGCTTCCTGAGCTTGTCGAAGGGCGAACCACGCAACACCTCGATGCAAATCCGGTATCAGTTGGCCACCCATTGCAGGATCAGCGATCCCAGGGCGGCGGATGCGGTGGCTTCGTCAACGCAGCCGCAGGTCATTTCCCGGGAAATGGCCTCGGCTGCGCCGATGATACCGACACAGCGCAGGCGCAGATCATCGGCAGAAAGTGCCGAATAGGGTGCCAGCGCGGTGCGGTAGAGATCGACATAGCCGTCGATCAGCGCTTTCTGAAATGCTTCCATCTCCTCATCGCCCTTGAGCGCGGCGGAGATGGCGTGCCATTCCGGGCCTATGGAGCGGTAGCAGGCCATATAGGCCTCGCTCATCAGCCGGGCGACGCTCGCCAGTTGCTTCGGTGCCTGTTCCAGCGCCGCCAACAAATCATCGACCTGTTGCTGGTCCAATTGCTGATACAGCGCGATCAGCAGGCCGGAGCGTGTGCCGAAATGCTCATAGGCAATCGGCTTGCTCACCCCCGCGCGCTCCGCCAGATAGCCAAGCGTCAGCGCATCGGTTCCCTGTGTGCGAACGATCTCCAGCGCCGTTTCCATGAGCTGCTCCCGCCGCTGGGCTTTCGGCATTTTCTTGGCGGCTGTGGTCTTGCTCATGCGGATTCCCTTTTTCACCAGATTAGCAATCCAACCCCTTGACTTGCAATCGCACGCCCATATATTACTAAAGGTAACTTACTTATAGTAACATGAAGGGAATTCCCATGTCCACAACCATTGCAGCCCCTGTCCTCATCATTGGCGGATCCGGTATCGTCGGTTCGCAAGCCGCACAAACCCTGCGCAAGCTCCACCTGGATCTGCCCATCGCCATCGGCGGACGTGATCTGGCCAAAGCAAAATCCGTCGCCGACACTCTCGGCGGTGCCGAAGCGGTTTCCATTGATCTTGACCGGGCCGATCTCGGCCAGCCCGCCGGCAAGGCCTTCAGCGCCGTCGTGCTGTTCGTGAAAGACGAGACGCTCAACAGCTTGAAATTCGCGCAGGCGCGTGAGCTGCCTTATCTCAGCGTTTCCAGCGGAGTGTTCGAAGTCGGCCCCGAGATGGCGCATTACATCCACAAACCCAACAGTTCGGCGATTCTCATGGCCAGTACATGGCTGGCAGGGTCGGCCACCTTCCCCGTGCTTCAGGTCGCCCGAGACTTCCGCCGGATAGACGAAATCACGATTGCGGTGGTGCTGGACGAGCAGGACATGGGCGGGCCGGCCGCCTTTGCCGATTTCGAACGGCTGACACAATCCGCCCCCAATCCGCTGGCGCTCAAGAACGGCAAATGGCGCTGGGTCACGGGCGCGGAAGCCACCCGCAGTTTCACGGATATCGACGGTAAGCAGATCGAAGCCAGCGCCTATTCCCCCTTCGACGTCCTGAGCCTTGGCGTTGCCACCGGCGCGCACTCCATCCGCTTCGACATGGCGTATGGCGAATCGGCCAGCCGCCGCCGGGGCAAACCCTTTTCCACCGAGATCGTCATAGAAATCAGTGGCGAACTGAA
This sequence comes from Phyllobacterium sp. NPDC097923, assembly GCF_044760925.1. Taxonomy (NCBI): domain Bacteria; kingdom Pseudomonadati; phylum Pseudomonadota; class Alphaproteobacteria; order Hyphomicrobiales; family Phyllobacteriaceae; genus Phyllobacterium; species Phyllobacterium sp. NPDC097923. Next base: position 44,821 of record NZ_JBIWBL010000005.1, read on the forward strand.
CACCGGCAAGCAGACGACAACCCGCCTGGATATCGTCCATCCGCAGGGTCAGGCACCTCTGACTGCCCTCAATGTGGCATTGGCGGTGGAACGCCTGCTTGGCCTTTCCGGCGGGGAAAAGGTGGCACCGGGGCTGTATTTCCCCGACGGGCTGATGGAACCGGATTATGTGGTTGCGCGGATGCAGGAGTTCGGCGCGGTGTTGCGCCGCACCGATGCGGAAAACCATCTGTGGGTTTCCGGGGAGAAGCGGCATATCGCTCGCGCATGAGCGGAAAAGGAATGCTAAGGAGGTCCGCGCGCGTTTGACCGTGCGCGGAATCACCACCGGTCTGGAGAAGCAATGAAGGTCGATATCGACATGGGAGCGGCGCCCGCAGGCGCAAAAGCCATGCTCGACCTGGAAGAGCTTCTGGCCACGCGCCTGCTGGTGCAGGGCAATTCCGGCTCGGGCAAATCCCATCTGCTGCGCCGCCTGCTCGAACAGAGCGCCCAATGGGTGCAGCAATGCGTCATCGATCCGGAAGGCGACTTTGTCACCCTTGCCGACAAATACGGCCATGTGGTCGTCGACGGCGCCCGCACCGAGAATGAACTGACCCGCATTGCCGCGCGTATCCGCCAGCACCGGGTGTCCGTGGTGCTCGATCTCGAAGGCCTCGATGTCGAGCAGCAGATGCGCTGCGCGGCGGCCTTTCTCGGCGGCCTGTTCGATGCCGAGCGCGACTACTGGTATCCAATGCTTGTCGTGGTCGATGAGGCGCAGCTGTTTGCCCCGGCTGTTGCCGGCGAGGTCTCCGACGAGGCGCGCAAGCTGTCCCTTGGAGCCATGACCAACCTGATGTGCCGCGGCCGCAAGCGCGGACTTGCCGGGGTCATCGCCACGCAGCGGCTGGCCAAGCTGGCCAAGAACGTTGCCGCCGAAGCCTCCAACTTCCTGATGGGCCGCACCTTCCTCGATATCGACATGGCCCGCGCGTCCGACCTGCTCGGCATGGAGCGGCGGCAGGCCGAACAGTTCCGCGATCTGGCGCGCGGCCACTTCGTTGCCCTCGGGCCCGCGCTGTCGCGCCGTCCGCTGCCGGTCACCATCGGCCCGGTCGAAACCTCCGCCCGCTCGTCCAGCCCGAAGCTGACACCGCTGCCGCAGCAGGCCGACGACGCGCATGAGCTGATCTTCACGCCGGCGCCCGAAGAGCGGCGCCCGGTCGTGCGGCGCGCGCCCACGCCGCCGCCACCCACCCCAACGGCCGACATCCTGGCGCAGTTGACCCAAGCCAAGGCAATGGCCGAAGCGGAAGCGCCCGCCCTGACGCTGTTCCCGGAAATCGACGAAGCCGAACGCAGCGCGCTGATCGATGCGGTCATGCAGGAAATGCTGGGCGACCCGGATGCCGGTTTCCGCACCGACGCGGTGCTCTATCAGGATTTTCTGGTGCGCTGCCGCATCCGCCGCGTCCCCGGCGACGCGTTGTCGCTGCCCGCCTTCCGCCGCAAGCTGGCTGTCGCCCGCGCCGGCATCGACGGCGAGACCGCGCAAAGCGAGCCGTGGCAGCAGGCGCTGGAACTGTCCAAGAGCCTGCCCGATGATGTGCAGGGTGTGTTCTTCATTGTCGCGCAGGCGGCGGTCACCGGCAATCCCTGCCCGTCCGATGCAACGCTTGCCCGCGCCTACGGCACCCATTCCGCCCGGCGCGCCCGGCGGCTCCTGACCTATTTCGAGGAACAGGGACTGGTGGTCGTCCGCACCGATTTTGCCGGAAACCGCGTTGTCGCCTTCCCCGATCTCGGCTGCGAGACAATGGCGGGCGACCCCAACGGTCCGGATGACGGCGCGCAGGACCAGCACGCCGCCGAGTAAGAGGCCTGCTCCGTTTCCGATCAATCGCTGGCGGGTGCCAGCAGAACTTTCCGCTGCAGATCCTGGCGCACCTTGCCCACAGCCTCCGCCATCTGTTCCACATCTTTCGGCGTGCAATAGCCCCGGTCGATGGACATGACGTAGTGGCGTCTTGCGTGAATTTTCTGTCCCTCCGCCGCATAGGCGGCATCATACCGGATGGGCCCTTCGGCCAGCGACACGGATTTTGGCAGGGAGCGGACGCCGACACCTTCCGGAATGGTTCCATCATAGGTGTCGTCGAGCTCAACGGCCGCACAGGAGGTTGCATAGAGCGGTTCGGGGCGCTCCATGGCAAAGCTGGTCATGTCCGGTATGGAGTAGCCCAACGCCAAGGGGGGCGTGATGGCAAACGCCTCGGGACCGGACAGATCGAGGCCGGTCTGATCGACGGTGAAATCGATATCGATCTTGTAATCCCGCGCATCGCTTTTCGGATCGTCCGCCGTGTAGCTGCCCTTGCCCTTCAAGCCGTTGCGGGCAAGAAGCTGCTGCACGAGACCGGCACGCTGCAGGGGATCGACGCCCGCGACGGCGCGGCGCCGGTCAATCGATATGCCGCCCCGCGAAATTTCCACAATCCTGCCTTGCAGCGATCCATCCATGTTGAGTGACCAGGTCGTGCTGGTGGACAATGAATTCTCCGGCGCCGTCATGGCGGGCGTTGTGCGGACGCCCGTCAAGCCATCCACGTGCAAGACAGCTTTCGACGACAGCCAATAGCCTTTCAAACCGAATGGCAGATATTCGGCCGTGGAATCGAGACAAAGATCAAATTCCGGCACATAGGTAATGATGTGATCGAAATAGCCCGGCAGCGCTTCAGAGGGCAGACTGAACAGATCGCCCGAAGCAATGAGAGCGCCATGGCTTTCAATCCCCCTGGCGCGCAGAAGCGCTTCGAGCAGGACAACGTGGTCCTTGCAGTCGCCATAGCGGTTTCGCAGAATGTCCCCGGCCGGATGCGGCACGTAGCCCCCTTGTGCCAGATACAGGGCGACATACCTGATATTGCCGCGCACCCAGTTATAGATCCGCTGCGTCTGCTCGCGCCGGCCGGGAACATCTTTCGTCAGTTCGTCGGCAAGCGCCTGAATCTCCGGCGTTACCGCAAGCTTGTCGTCGGCGCGCGCCCGGTAGGCCTGGGCGATGGCATTCCAATCGGCAAAACTCGTAACGATGATATGCGGACTGTTTACGAAGACGTCCGCCTTGCCGTGGTCAAGCGGTCTGGTGTCGGGCTGGGCAAAGCTCCAGCTCCAAACGTCGTCACCCTTTTCATCCGTCGCCCGCACCTCGTTCATCGCCAAGGCTTCACTGCGCAGATCGAGGGATTTCGGAGCCTTCAACACCAGCGTGTAGGCAAGCACCCGTTCGTCCGGAGCAAAAGAATCCGCATAGGCAAAATGCCCGGGAAAATCCGGTTCCCTCTGAATTTTCCGCACCCGATAGTGAACGCTGTCGCCAATCTCGATGTCGGGGAAAATAATGGTCTTTTGCTTGCTCGTGCTGAACACCGGCTGCCCCGTCGCCGCCGGGTCCTCCTGCAGCCGGATCTGATCCGGCTGCACCTGGATGCGCCGCCCGTCCGCCTTGATGGTTTCCGCCTCGATGATGTCAAGGCTTGCCAGCTGATCGTTGAAGCTGAATGTCTTTTTCGCAAAACTGTCACGGCCGCTGGCATCAAGCAGCCGGCGCGTTGTCTGCCACTCCACGGTGTAGCTGCCATCCTTCTCAACCGTGATAACATCCGAAGCGGAGATGTATTCTTCCTTCACCACCGGCACTGCATCCTGTGCATGGGCCTGCTGCTGCAAGGCAAACAGCCATAAAATGAGGAGGCCCAACCGTAGCGTTCCAAAGGGAGACTTCATAAAAATAAACGACATTATGACTCCTATAAATTAATGTTATTACGTAACTAATATTGAATATTCTCAAAAACATATATGGATGTCCGCACGGGACACCCCTCAAGGCAAATTCCTCGGGGAAACAAACCATATCCCAAGCCTGACAAACTTGGAAAGGCTCTAGCCGAGTTCAGCCAGCAGCGGTGCGAGATCGCCGAGATGGTCGATCTGGCGGAAGCGCGGCTCCGCCACCGGCGCATCCACATGTTCGAGCACCCAGGTCAACGCATGCGGGACATAGATGCCCCAGCCGCCGGCCTGAATGGCCGGAACCACATCCGATTTCAGCGAATTGCCGATCATCATGCTGTGCTCCGGGCCATCGCCATGGCGGCTGAAAATCCGCTCATAGGTGGCTCGGTCCTTGCTGCTGACGATTTCAACCGCATCGAAAAAATCGCCAAGGCCCGATTGCGCCAGCTTGCGCTCCTGATCGAAGAGATCGCCCTTGGTGATCAGGACCAGCCGGTAGCGCCCGGCCAGCTGTTCCAGCGTGTCCTGCACATGCGGCAGGGTTTCGATGGGATGACGCAGCATGTCCCGCCCCGCCGCCAGGATTTCGCCGAGCACGGAAGACGGTATCTTGCCATCCGTCACCTCCAGCGCCGTCTCGACCAGCGACAGGGTGAAACCCTTGATGCCGAAGCCATAGAGATCGAGATTGCGCCGTTCCACCTCCAGAAGCCGGTCCGACAGGTCGGGCACATCCGTGTGGGGAGCAAGCAGCGTCTCGAAATGCTTTTCCGACAGGCGGAAGAACTGTTCGTTTTCCCAGAGCGTATCGTCTGCGTCAAAACCGATGGTGGTGAGGGAGGTCATTCTCGAACTCTCATGCGTTGCCGAAATGGTGATCCCAGCTGTGTAGCGCTTGCCACCGGCAAAATCCACCAGCCGGGGCATGACGTTGCCTTGTTTCGCCACAAATCAAACCCCACCTGCGGCGGACTGCAAACCGGAGCACCAGCCTGTTGACCCAAGCCAAACCGCCACGACGCGCCCTGTTTATCGTCAATCCCAATGCGCGCAGCGGCCGGAAGCCGATCGATCCCATCCGCAAGGCATTGGAAACCGGCGGGCTGACGCTGGTCGATGCGTCACCGGATAAGGACGAATCCATCTCCAACCTCATCAGGCGCATGCAGGATGCATGCGATCTGGTGATCATCGGCGGCGGTGATGGCACGCTGAACGCCGCCGCTGCCGGTCTTGTCGAGACCGGCCTGCCACTGGGTGTCCTGCCATTGGGCACGGCCAATGATTTCGCCCGGACGATCGGCCTGCCACCCGTCCCGCTCAAGGCGGTGGAACTGATCCTTTCCAGCGAACCGCGCCCCATTGATCTCGGCGAAGTCAACGGCAACCTGTTCTTCAATGTTGCCAGTATCGGCTTCAGTGCCGAACTGGCCGCGGAATTGACGGAAAAGGCCAAGAAGCGCTGGGGCAAGCTCGGCTATGCCATGGTTGCGGCCCGCCTCCTCGCCCGCTCCCGGCTGTTCACCGCCTATGTCGAGCATGACGGCTCGGTCGAAACAATCCGGACAATGCAGGTTTCCGTCGGCAATGGCCGCCACTATGGCGGTGGCATGACCGTAGAGGAAACCGCGACCGCCGACGACGGGCGGCTGGATTTCTACAGTCTGGAGGTGGATCACTGGTGGCGGTTGCTGGGTCTCCTGCCCAGCCTGCGCAAAGGCACCCACGGCCGCTGGGACGATGTGCGGGCCTTCCAGACCACGCAAGTCACCATCAAAACCAGTAAACCGCGCCCCGTGAACACCGACGGCGACCTTACCACCTGGACCCCTGCGCATTTCCGCATACGGGAGAAGGCAATCCGGGTCTTTGCTCCGGCAACACCGGCCAGCGCAGCTTCTGTCTAGATCGACAGCCTCTCCAGACTTTCCTCTGCAATTTCTCTGTGCTTTATGCTCATCAGTGGAATGCGTGACGAATGGGGGCTGAGTGAACGCGCTTTGTAAGATCGCTCTGGGGGCATCACTCACCTTGCTGACCGCATCGATTGTGCTTGCGGCCGATAACCCGTCCGTACCGGCACCGCCGCAACCGCCCGCCCCGACCGTCAGCCAGATATGCGCCGCCATCGCCACCCAGGCCGACGGCCACGGCGTGCCGCGCGACTTCTTTGCCCGCCTGATCTGGAAGGAAAGCCGCTTCGACGATCAGGCGGAAAGCCCGGTCGGCGCGCAAGGCATCGCCCAGTTCATGCCGGGCACCGCCCGGGAGCGGCAACTGGCCAATCCCTTCGATTTCGCCCAGGCGCTTCCGGCATCGGCGGCGCTGCTCAAGGACCTGCGCGCCACCTTCGGCAATTGGGGACTGGCAGCGGCCGCCTACAATGCCGGACCGACACGCGTGTCGAAATGGCTGTCGAGCGGCGGTTTCCTGCCACTCGAAACCGAAGACTATGTGCTTGATATCACAGGGCGTCCGGCCGATGATTTTGCGGCGGGCGCGGAGATCGGCGCCGCGCCGCTCAATGTCAAACTGGGCTTCGATGCCGCCTGCCGCCAATTGCCGGTTGTCCGCTCGGCGACGATCTCCATGGCGCAGATCAAGCCGAAACCCTGGGGCATCCAGATTGCCGGAAACTTCCGCCGCTCAGCCGCCGTGAACCAGATGGAACGGCTGCGCCGCGCCTTTCCGGCCATCCTGAACCAGCACGAGCCGGTCATCAGCCGCTATCGCACGCCGATGGGCCGGCGCGGCATCTATGCCGTGCGCATCGGCGCCGATACGCGCGGCGAGGCCAATGCCATCTGCGCCAAGCTGCATGGCGCCGGCGGCGCATGTATTGTTCTGCGCAACCGCTAGAGTTAGAAGCCAAAATTTGACCATTTGGACAGTTTTATGCGGCGTCACTACCGCATACAACCTCGAATTGCGGCGGCCCGCGCGGTTAATACATGGGTTGCAGGCAACGATTTTGCGCGGCGAAGTATGTCGGCTGCACAGCTGTTCGATATAGTCGCCTAAACGATGGAAAAACTTTTGCTTGCCAAAAAACACTTATTCTAGCAGTCTCAAAGCGTTCGGGCATCTGCGAACACTGGAAGACTGGAAGAACGGCGCGCCGGAACCGCAAGAATACCGGGTCGGGAGAAATCCCGGCAATGATCGGCTCCTTTCCTGAATTCGAGAACTGCCTGCATGATTTACGCCGGATGTATCTTACAAAAGGCGGCACTACCAATCCCGCAAGCCCGGAGGGGAACGCGGTAAGTAAGGAAAAGGAACGGAGCATGGCACAGACCGGTACGGTCAAATTCTTCAACAGTGAAAAAGGCTTTGGCTTTATCAAACCGGATGATGGCGCAGCGGACATTTTTGTCCATATCTCCGCCGTTCAGGCATCCGGCCTCACAGGTCTCGCAGACAATCAGAAGGTTTCCTTCGATACCGAGCCTGACCGTCGTGGCAAAGGCCCCAAGGCCGTCAACATCACGGTTACGGAATAATTCAGGCGGCGTAAGCCGCTTCGGGACCCCCGGACACGCCCGGGGGTTTTCCCTGAAAGTCCACCTCCCCGGTCGCGGCGATGGCTGCGCGTCCGTAAAGCGGATGCTTTGCGTGGAAATTCCCCCCAATTATCCAATTTCGGCACCCTTCGCGCGTTCCTTGCCATGGATTTGCTGATATTATGATGTCGATGTGCCTTTCCCGCATGGGATGCAGGGAACGAAAGTGCCCGCTTTCCGTTCAGCTTGCATTCATTCTGGAACGTTTAAAACACACATCACGGCTGGCGCCCCCACTGAAAGTCCAGCCCAACACGATCAGGCGGTTCCAAAAGTTCCGCCAAGGATGCTTCAAAGGAGGCACAGATGTTTAAAGGTATGAAAATTGCCATTCTTGCGACGGCAGCTTTTGCAACGATCGCCGTTCCGCTTGCTTCGTCGGCATCGGCTGATGATTGGGGCTGGCGCCGTCATCATCATCGCGGCGGTGGCGATGCACTCGCAGCCGGCGCTATCGGCCTTGCCGCAGGTGCGCTCATCGGCGGCGCACTCGCCCAGCCACGCGAACCCGACGTGATCTATCGCGACTACGATGATCGTCCCGTCTATCGCGCCGCGCCGGTTCGCGTCTATCGCGAAGTGCGCCCGGTCTATTATGGCAGCGCCCAGCCGTGGTCACGCGCCTGGTATCGCTATTGCGCCGACCGCTACCGCTCTTTCAATCCAGAAACCGGTACGTTCCGCGGTTATGACGGACGTGCATATTTCTGCAACGCCAACTGATCGCTGATCAGCCGGATTGAAAAAAGGCCGCCGGATCGCTCCGGCGGCCTTTTTGTCAGGTCAGGAACGGATTGGTGCGGCGCTCTTCGCCGAAACGGCCGCCGGGGCCATGCCCGCAGATGAAGCCGATATCGTCGCCAAGCGGAAACAGCTTGTTCTTGATCGAGTTGATCAGGGTCTCGTGGTCGCCACCCGGCAAATCCGTGCGGCCGACCGAACCGTTGAACAGGACATCGCCGACATGCGCGAACTTGGCGGCCCGGTTGTAGTAAACCACATGGCCCGGCGCATGGCCCGGACAATGCAGCACCTCGAACACATGCGACCCGAAGGACACCGTATCGCCATCCGCAAGCCAGCGGTCCGGCGTGCAGTTGCGCACGCCGCTGCCCTGGATGCCGTACTGGACCGCCTTCTCCTCCATTGAATCAAGAAGGAATTTATCAGCCTCGTGCGGACCGATGATATCGACGCCGAGCGCCTCCTTCATGTCCATGGCGCCCGCCGCATGATCAATATGGCCATGGGTGATCCAGATGGCGTCGATGGTGATGCCGTTGGAGCGGATGGCATGGAGCACCTGATCATTGTCACCGCCCGGATCGATCAGGACGCCATGCTTGTCATCGCTGTCGAAGAGGATCGTGCAGTTCTGCTGAAAGGCCGTCACGGGGATAATACCGGCCTGCAATTGTCCCATTTTCTTCTAACCCTATGCTTTCGGAAATCTCGTACATCAGGCTTTAGCCCAAATAAAAAGGGCGGCCAATGGGACCGCCCTTGAAAATCGCTTGCGTCCTGTGATGATCAGGATTTGGCCAGCGCGTTCTTGATCGCACCAACGATTGCAGTGAGGATAAGACCGCCAACACCGCCACCGGCAACATTGCCGATGATTGAGCCGAGATCCAATCCCGACGATGATGCTGCGTTTGCCACGAGCTGGGCACCACCGGCGCCAAGGTATTGCGTCAAGTAGCCACCCACTAGTCCACCAACGCCGCCGGCAATCGTGTTGCCAGTCGGGCCAAGAGTCAGGTTCTTGAGAATACCGCCGACAATATTGCCGCCGACAGCCCCTGAGATCAGTTGGATGATGAGAGGAAGAAGTGCACCCATAATTGACACCCCGTCAACGTTTCGCGTCAGACTCATGCCTGACACTGGCATGTTGACTAAGTTTTGGGCAATGTCAAACCGGTTGATGCCTCAATAAAGAGGTATCAACCGGTTGTTTTCGTTAGCAAGCTTGCAGTATCGGGCTGAGCGCGCCTTATTTGCGCTCTGATACTGCGAGTTATTCAGCCGCTGCTTTCTTCGGTGTTACTTCGGCGGCGTAATCGTTCATCAGGTTGATCGCGATCTCGCCAACGGTGAAGCGGTGTGGCCCGATCTCCGAAACCGGCGTCACTTCCGCAGCCGTCCCGGTCAGGAAGCACTGTTCGAAACCTTCCAGTTCTTCCGGCATGATCGCCCGTTCGACAACCTCATAGCCGCGGCGCTTGGCCAGCTCGATGACCGTGCGGCGGGTGATGCCGTCGAGGAAGCAATCCGGCTTCGGCGTGTGAATGACACCGTCCTTGACGAAGAACACGTTGGCGCCGGTGGCTTCGGCCACCTGGCCGCGCCAGTCGAGCATCAGCGCGTCCGCATAGCCCTTGGCTTCGGCGGCGTGCTTGGAGATCGTGCAGATCATGTACAGGCCGGCGGCCTTGGACTTGGAGGGAGCCGTCTTCGGATCCGGGCGGCGATATTCCGCCATATCCAGACGAATACCCTTGAGCTTCTGCGCCGGGTCGAAATAGCTTGGCCACTGCCAGATGGCGATGGCCACGTTGATCCTGTTGTTCTGGGCCGAAACGCCCATCGACTCACTGCCACGCCACGCGATCGGGCGCACATAGGCATCCTGAAAGCCCTGCTTGGCAAGGAGCTTGCGGCAGGCATCGTTCAGTTCTTCGACCGAATAGGGAATGGTGAAGCCAAGAATACGCGCCGATTCGTGCAGACGCTCCGTGTGTTCGTTGAGCTTGAAGATTTCGCCGCCATAGGCGCGCTCACCTTCAAAGACCGAGCTTGCATAATGCAGGCCATGAGTCAGCACGTGAACCTTAGCATCTGCCCAGCGAACGAATTCGCCATTCATCCAGATGTAACCTTCAAGCTGATCAAATGGTACGGATGCCATGTTTTCCTCCAGGCGTTTGATTCCTGATCGTTTGACGGGTTTGAGACGACGCCAATTGTTCCCGTTTCACAATTGGTGAACCTTGGCTCCCGACAGCGCCGCGCGTTCTTCTTGAACGTGCAAAGGACACTGTCCATTTTGAATTCCCGCCTGATCCCCGATGAAAATCGCACCGATTTTCGGATCATGCGTGGCAGCAATAGGCGTTTCGATGAGGAAAAATGTCCCGGAAACACTTATTGGCTTTTCGTTTCATTCAAAATGCGGCCAACAGCTTGCCAAAAATTATCAGCAGTCTAAAATTAAGTCAACAAGACTGACATATTATTCGGCGACACATGAATGAGAGCGGGAGCCCTGCATGAAACCTTATACACCGGATCGGCATATTGAGACAGCCCTGACCAAGGCGGATGCGCGCGAACTCGACCTCATCGAGCTGTTTTTCTTTGCCTACCGTGACTTCACCGCCGACCCGGATCTGATTCTGGAAAAGCTGACCTTCGGCCGCGCCCATCACCGGGTTCTCTACTTCATCAACCGTAAGCCGGGCATGACCGTTGCGGAACTTCTGGATGTGCTGCAAATCACCAAGCAGAGTCTCGCCCGTGTTCTCAAGCAGCTGATCGACACGGGCCATGTCGTGCAGATACCCGGCCCGCGCGACCGGCGGCAGCGCGAACTCTATCCCACCATGAAGGGCAGAGAACTCGCGCTTGAGCTTGCCGCACCGCAATCACGCCGCATTGGCAGTGCATTGGAGCAAATCGGTCTGGCTGACCGGGCCGTGATCGAACATTTCCTCAAAGCGATGGTCAATCCGGGCCAAAGGCAACAGATCGACAGTCTGCCACAGGCAGGATAGTTTATGCCGGATAGGGACGTCCGGGGACCAAGGGCGGGCGCCAATGCCCGGAGAGAGAAGGAATGATTTTGGTGAGTGAAGAACTTCCGCTTTCAGACGATGCGCCGCACCTGCTCATTGTCGACGATGACACCCGGATTCGAAACTTGCTGTCGCAATATCTGACCGGCAGCGGCTTTCGCATTACGGTGGCTGCCAATGCGGACGAGGCCAGGCGCAAGCTTGCCGGCATTGACTATGATCTGCTGATCCTCGATGTGATGATGCCGGGTGAAAGCGGCGTGGCCCTCACCCAGTCCCTGCGCCAGGAAAAGAGCGTTCCCATCCTGATGCTCACGGCCCTGTCGGAAACCGACAGCCGCATCAGCGGTCTGGAAGCCGGTGCGGATGATTATCTGCCGAAACCCTTCGATCCGCGCGAACTGATCCTGCGCATCAACAATATCCTGCGCCGCGGCGCCCCGGCATCGCAGGCCAAGATCGAGCAGATCGTTTTCGGGCCCTATACCTTCGTCATCGCCAAGCGCGAGTTGAAGCGTTCGGGCGAACCGATCCGCCTGACCGACCGCGAACAGGATATCATGGCGATATTCGCGGCCCGTGCCGGTGAAACCGTGCCCCGGCATGAGCTGACCGGCCAGGAAGGCGATGTCGGCGAACGGACAATCGACGTGCAGATCAACCGGCTGCGCCGCAAGATAGAAAATGACCCGGCCAATCCGGTTTGGTTGCAGACGGTGCGCGGCGTCGGCTATAAATTGAGCGTGGAGTAAACGTCCCGATCCGCGGGATCAGGACGCAATAACCAATGCGCGAGTGGGCACCGATCATATGGCACAAACGGACAGTGCAAAACGCGCATTGGCAGTCAGGCAGCGGCATTGGCGCCGCCGCCGCAGCACGCTGCTCGGCCCCTGGCGGAAATTTTCCCGCTGGCTGGCGCAGTGGATGCCGAAACGGCTCTATGCCCGCTCGCTGATCATCATCATCGCACCCATGGTGCTGCTGCAGTCGGTCATCGCCTTCGTGTTCATGGAGCGTTACTGGCAGACGGTCACCCAGCGCCTGTCGACGGCCGTGGTGCGCGACATCTCCGGCATCATCGACCTGATGGACACCTATCCGCAGGACCCCGGCTATGAAAACCTCATCCGCATTGCGCGCGAGAGGTTGTCGCTCAACATCTCCATCCTGCCGCCCGACCCCTTGCCTGCACCCGGCCCGAAGCCGTTCTTTTCCATTCTTGACGAGCCGCTGAGCGCCGAGATCACCAAGCAGATCAACCGCCCGTTCTGGATCGACACAATAGGCGATTCCGATCTCGTCGAAATCCGCATCCAGCTGGAAGGCAAGGTCCTGCGGGTCTTTGCCCGCCGCAGCCAGGCCTATGCCTCGAACACGCTGATTCTCCTGGTCTGGATGTCCGGCTCGGCGCTGGTGCTGCTGGCGATCGCCATCCTGTTCCTGCGTAACCAGATCAAGCCGATCCAGCAGCTGGCCGCGGCCGCCGACAGTTTCGGCAAGGGCCGGGCGACACCGCCCGATTTCAAGCCGCGCGGCGCGGAGGAAGTCCGACGGGCGGGCGCGGCCTTCATCGTCATGCGCGAGCGCATCGAACGCCAGATCGAGCAGCGCACCACCATGCTGAGCGGCGTCAGTCACGACCTGCGGACAATCCTCACCCGCTTCAAGCTGCAGCTTGCGCTGGTCGGCCACAAGGTCGATACGGAAGCGATGGAGCAGGATATCGAGGACATGCAGTCCATGCTTGAGGGCTATCTCGCCTTTGCCCGCAGCGAGGCGGAGGAAGAAACCGGCACCTTCAACCTGGAACGCCTTTTCACCAAACTGAAAGAGGAAGGCACCCTGCTGGAGCGCGGCTTCAAGTCCAGCATTCGCGGCGAACCGGAGATTCAGGTCCGGCCCAATGCCTTCTCGCGGCTGATCTCCAACCTGGTATCGAACTCGTTCCGCTATGCCAAGAATGTCGTCGTCACCGCCGATCACCGCGATGGCTGGCTGAGCATCACCATCGACGATGACGGCTCCGGCATCCCCAAGGAGATGCGCGACGAGGTGTTCAAGCCATTCTTCCGGCTGGATGAGGCGCGCAATCAGGATGCCAGCGGCACCGGGCTCGGGCTTGCCATCGCGCTTGACATTGCCCGCAGCCATGGCGGCGATATCACCCTGGACGAAAGCCCCATGGGCGGCCTGCGCGCCGTCGTGCGTATTCCCGCCTGATCGTCAGGCGGCCCGGTTGCCGATCGGCGTCACGCAGGAGGTTTCGGCGGTTGCCTGGACACCGCGCAAATACAGCGCACAGGTGGTGCGCAGCATCGAGGCGAAATTCGGAATCTCGCCATTGGCCTGCAGGGCCTCATCGTAGAGCGTCGAGATGAAGCGCGGCGTCGTCATGTTCTGACTGACGGCGATCTCGTCCAGAAGCTTCCAGAACGTGACTTCCAGCTGGATGCTGGTGGAATGCCCGGCAATGCGCACAGAACGGTTGATCTGCCGGTAGCCTTCCGGATCCTGTTCTGCAAATACCTTACACATCCAACGAACCTCCCTTTTCTGCTTCGCCCTCAGCCATCCCCTTGATGCGCTTCATCCCGGCAGGTGAAATTTTGCGCACCGGATCGGTTTCCGGCGAAAATTATTCCGCTCTTCCGGCGGTGTGGTAGCCGATTGCCACCCATTCTGTTTTCCCGGGTCCATAATCGCCGACATGCCCTGCAACTGCAACCGAAGTTTTGCCGCGGGGCGCAACGTCAAAGGAGGTCTTTTTGGCAAAAGCCATCCATTCCATGATCCGCGTGCTCGATGAGGACAGGTCCGTATCATTCTATCAACAGGCATTCGGCCTCGAAGTCGCCGACCGGCTGGATTTCAACAGTTTCACGCTCGTCTATCTGAGGAACAACGAAACGGCATTCGAGCTTGAACTGACAATCAACAAGGGCCGCACCGAACCCTACAATCTCGGTGACGGCTACGGCCATCTCGCGGTCAGCGTCGCTGATCTCGACGCCCGGCATACCCGGCTGAAAGGTCTCGATTTCAAAATCCGTGACATTGTCGAATTCAAGCGTGAGGGCGCGCTGCTGGCCCGGTTCTTTTTCGTCGAAGACCCGGACGGCTACAAGATTGAAGTCCTGCAACGACAGGGCCGGTTCGTCTGAAACCGGCTGAACGGCGTTGGAGGACGCCATCAGCCAGCAAGGGCGCGCTCGGGGGAGAGCGCCGATAGCAAGCAAGGGAGGAAATCCATGGTAACGATATTCAACCGCAAGGCCGCGGAGCCGGGCAAATCCGGCAGCGCCGCGCAGGCGGGCCTGTCGCGGCGTGAACTGCTCAAACGGGGCGGCATGGCCAGCCTCGGCGCTCTGCTGGTCATCAGCGGCAATTCCATCATCCATCCGCAGCAGGCCTGGGGCCTCGAGACATCCAGTCTCAAGCCCGAGACCATGGCGACGCTGATCCAGCTGGCGCGCGATATCTACCCGCATGACAACATTCCGGACCGCTTCTACGCCATTGCCGTCAAACCCTACGACGCCAAGGCAGGGTCCGATCCCAAGCAGAAGGAGCTGATCGAGACCGGCATCGCCGACCTCGACAGGCGGGCCGGCAAAGGCGGCTATCTCGGTCTCGACTGGGAAGAGCACCGGTTGAAACTGCTGCGCCAGATCGAGGACACGCCGTTCTTCCAGACAATTCGAGGTGGTCTTGTCACCGGGCTCTACAACCAGAAGGAGCTGTGGCCGCTCTTTGGCTATGAAGGCGAATCCTACTCGAAGGGCGGCTATATCGCCCGCGGCTTCAGCGACATCGAGTGGCTTTGAGCCGTCTCGGCCATCGCACATTGTTCTTCAGCCTATCGGGAGGAAACCATGGCTGCACCTTATGATCTCAAGGACGACCACGTTGTCGTCATCATCGGTTCCGGCGCCGGCGGCGGTACGCTTGGCAACGAACTCGCGCAGAAGGGCATCGACGTTGTCATACTCGAAGCCGGCGCCCGGCATGAATATGAAGACTTCATCAATGACGAATGGGACAGTTTCGGCCAGCTTGCCTGGGTCGACAAACGCAGCACATCCGGCGACTGGCGGGTCGCCAAGGATTTTCCCAACCTTCCCGCGTGGATCGTCAAGTCGGTTGGCGGCACCACCACCCATTGGGCCGGTGCCTCGCTGCGTTTGCAGGAGCACGAATTCCGCACCCTGAGCCACTACGGCAAGCTCGAGGGCGCCAATCTGCTCGACTGGCCTCTCACCCTGAAGGAGCTCGAGCCCTACTACGCCAAGGCCGAGGACAAGATGGGCGTGACCCGCACCAATGGCATTGCCGGCCTGCCGGGCAACAACAACTTCAAGGTGCTGAAAGCCGGGGCCGACAAGCTCGGCTACAAGGAATGCCACACCGGCAACATGGCGATCAACTCCGCCGAGCGGGACGACCGCATGGCGTGCCAGCAGACAGGGTTCTGTTTCCAGGGGTGCAAATGGGGCGCCAAATGGTCGACGCTCTATACGGAAATCCCCAAGGGGGAAGCCACCGGCAGGCTGGAAGTCCGCCCCAATGCGATGGTGCAGAAGATCGAGCACGACAAGAGCGGCAAGGTGACCGGCGTGCTCTATGTCGACAAGGACGGCAAGCAGCATGTGCAGAAGGCCCGCATCGTTGCCGTGGCCGGCAATTCGATCGAGAGTCCGCGCCTGCTGCTGAATTCCGCCTCGACGATGTTCCCCGATGGACTGGCAAACTCCTCCGGCCAGGTTGGGCGCAACTACATGCGCCACACCACCGGCTCGGTTTACGGCGTCTTCGAAAAGCCCGTGCACATGTATCGCGGCACCACCATGGCCGGTATCATCCGCGATGAGGCACGGCATGACCCGGCGCGCGGCTTTGTCGGCGGCTATGAAATGGAAACGCTGTCGCTCGGCCTGCCCTTCATGGCGGCGTTTCTCGATCCGGGCGGCTGGGGCCGTTCCTTCACCTCGGCGCTCGATGAATATGCCAACATGGCCGGTCTGTGGATCGTCGGCGAGGACATGCCGCAGGAGAACAACCGCATCACCCTGCACAAGGAGGAGAAGGACCAGTACGGCCTGCCCATCGCCAATGTGAACTTCAGCGACCACCCCAACGACACCGCGATGCGCAACCATGCCTACAAACAGGGTCAGGCCCTCTACAAGGCCGTCGGCGCAACCCGCACCCTGCCGACACCACCCTACCCGTCAACCCATAATCTGGGCACCAACCGCATGAGCGAGAAGCCGAAGGATGGCGTGGTCAACAAGTTCGGCCAGAGCCACGACATCAAGAATCTCTTCGTCTCCGACGGCAGCCAGTTCACCTCGGGCGGGGCGGAAAACCCGACATTGACGATTGTCACGCTTGCCATCCGGCAGGCGGACTACATCGCCAAGGAGATGGCGGCGAAGACGATCTAGTTTTAGGAACTGAAAAAGCTCTGGGCGCAAAAGCCGACTTTTGCGCCCATGAATCTCATCAAGAGCTCGTATTTAGAACAGCTTGCCGCCGTTCGGCACCGGCTTGCTGATGGCGGCCAGAACAACGCCGCCCTCCTCGTCCGGAAAACCCAGTGTCAGAACTTCCGACATGAACGGGCCGATCTGGCGCGGCGGGAAGTTGACCACCGCCATCACCTGGCGGCCTTTCAGCTCGTCCAGCGTATGGTGCTTGGTGATCTGCGCGGAGGACTTCTTCACCCCGATTTCCGGGCCGAAATCGATCTTGAGCTTGAAGGCCGGCTTGCGCGCTTCCGGGAAGGTTTCCGCCTCGACGATGGTGCCGACGCGGATATCCACTTTCTCAAAATCATCAAAACTGATGGTCATCATATTCAACTCAAACAAACCGACATGCTTCAGGTCAGGCGGAACCGACCGTCTCGAACAGAATGCTATCGAGCGATTCCCGTGCTGTCGAGCCCGACCAGACAACAAACTGGAATGCCTGGAAATAGGTCTCGCAGGCATCCAGCGCACTGGACAGAAGCACTTCCACCTGTTTGCTCGTCGGTTCCGCACCGCCGGACAGAAGCAGCGACTGGCGGTACATCACCGCGCCTTCCTGGCGCCACAGATCGAAATGCCCCATCAGCAGCTGCTCGTTGATCAGCGACAGCAATCGCATCACTTCATTGACGCGCGGTTCGCTGACCGCGATGTCAAAGGCGCAGGCCAGATGCAGCGCCTCGAAATCTTCCATCCACGAGAAGGAAATCTGGTAATCGGTCCAGTTGCCCTCGACCGTAATGGCAATCTCGTCGTCCCCGGTGCGCTCGAAAGCCCATTCATTGGCATGGGCCACATGTTCAATCACATCGACCGGATGCAAATCACGCGCAATCTCTATTTCCAGAAGGCTCATCGCCATTACCTGCTCAATCGAATCTCATCTGACGCTGCGGGAGCACAGCGCACCCACCCAAAGGACACCTAACGCTTGAAAACTCACCGGCAGGCAGTACGCACCAGCCGGACCACGGATATGAACTTGTTACCCGCTGCATGACCATTGAAACGAATCATGCTGTAATTTCAGTGTATTGATGCTGAGTCCGAGCGCCAGTCCCCTTTTGGCCAAATGGCGCGAATGGGTGTGGACAGATGTTATGAAAATGATTCACGACCAGCCTTTAACTGACTCTAAGAAAACGATTTTCGGCGATTTCCACCTGTTGATAATTTCTTAAGATTTATTTTGGGGACAGTCCGAATATGCCGGATAAATCACCGCGAAACGGCGCCCGTGCGCCCCGCAGAGCGTGTCCGCGATTCCGGAGCGGTCAAAAATGCAAAAGGCCCACTGCCCGGACACGGGCAATGGGCCTGCAAGAATGCGATTCTTTTGACGGTCAGTCCTTCTTGGCGCGCGTGCCGGACGCCGCTGCCTTTGCCGGTTTTGCCGCATCGGCGGCGGGCTTTTCCTTGTGACCGACGAGCGCTTCCAGCGCTTCGATACGGGCGAGCAGCGCCGTGTTTTCGGCACGGGCACGGATGGCCATTTCGCGCACCGCTTCGAAGTCCTCGCGCTGCACCACATCCATGGTGTTGAGCAGCCGTTCAGCCTGCCCACGGAAAGCGGTTTCGACTTCGCGGCGGACGCCCTGCGCTGCACCGGCAGCGTCGGTCACGAGCTTGGCCAGTTCATCAAGAACGCGGTTTGATCCATTGGTCATGGCTGATACCTCTGTTGCTTTCCCCATCAAATAATCGCCGCGGCAGGCGATTGCAAGCGAAGGTCATAATTGCGCAAATGTTACCGGACAGGCGGCTTGACGCTGTTCCTGCCCTCGCGCATGGTCCGCGCCGATGAACCTGATGATGACGGAGTGCCTATTGTGAGCGAAATACTTGTCCCGACGATGGCCGCGATCGCATTTCCCAATATCGATCCGGTGATCTTTTCCATCGGGCCGTTCTCCGTTCACTGGTATGGCCTCGGCTATGTCGTCGGCATTCTCTTCGCCTGGTGGTACGGCAAGAGACTCATCAGCAAGCCGCGCCTGTGGGCCAACAACACGCCGCCGATGAAGCCCAACGATCTCGACGACTTCGTCCTGTGGGCTGCGCTCGGCGTGGTTCTGGGCGGACGCATCGGCTATATCCTGTTCTACGATCTGGCCCGCTACATCAGCCACCCCTTCGACATCTTCAAGGTGTGGGAAGGCGGCATGTCCTTCCATGGCGGGTTGATCGGCACCACGCTGGCGATGATTCTTTTCGCCCGCTCGCGCAAGATCACGGTGTTCAGCATGATCGACACCATCGCCGCGGGCGTTCCCGTCGGCCTCGGGCTGGTCCGGGTTGCCAATTTCATCAACGGCGAACTCTGGGGCCGCATCACGGACGTGCCCTGGGGCATGATCTTCCCGACCGGCGGCCCGTTCGTCCGCCATCCGAGCCAGCTGTACGAGGCGGCGCTGGAAGGCATCGTCCTGTTCGCCACCCTGGCGCTGCTGATCTTTTACGGCCGCAAGCTGAAGAGCCCGCGCTTTATCGGCGGCGCCTTCATCACCGGCTATGGCCTGTCGCGCATCTTTGTCGAGTTCTTCCGCGAGCCGGATGCCCAGCTCGGTTATCTCTATGGCGGCTGGCTGACGATGGGCATGATCCTGTCCGTTCCCATGGTGCTTGTCGGCCTGTGGGCGCTGCTGACCGCCCGCAACCCGGAAGTTTCCACCGGACGATGACACTGAAACAACGCATCATCCGGCAGATCGGGCTGACAGGCCCGGTCAGCGTTGCCGACTACATGGCGATGTGCCTGTTCGATCCGGATGCCGGCTATTACACGACGCGCGAACCGTTTGGCCGCGAGGGCGATTTCATCACCGCCCCGGAAGTCAGCCAGATGTTCGGCGAGCTTGCCGGCGTCTGGTGTGTCAGTGCCTGGCAGGCGATGGGATCGCCCGCCGCATTCATCCTGTGCGAGATGGGCCCCGGACGCGGCACGCTGATGCAGGACGTGCTGCGCACGGCATTAAAGCTTGCTCCGGATTTCATCGCGGCGGCACAGATCCGCATGGTCGAGATCAGCCCGCGCCTCGCGCAGATCCAGAAAGAGACACTCGCGCCATCGGGCCTGGAAATCCAGTGGCATGCGCAGTTCGGCGATTTGCCATCCGGTCCGCTGGTTCTCTTGGCCAACGAGCTGTTCGATGCCATTCCGGTCCGCCAGTACGTCAAATCGGGCGGGCGTTTCGTCGACCGGATCGTCACCGTCGACGATGGCGGCAACCTGGCATTTGCGGCGGGAAGCGGATCGATCGATACGGCGCTCTTGCCCGCCGGACACAGCACGGCACCCGATGGCAGCATTGTCGAAATTGCCCCGGCACGCAGCGCGCTGATGCAGGATATCGCCGAACGCCTG
Source organism: Phyllobacterium sp. NPDC097923 (assembly GCF_044760925.1). Taxonomy (NCBI): domain Bacteria; kingdom Pseudomonadati; phylum Pseudomonadota; class Alphaproteobacteria; order Hyphomicrobiales; family Phyllobacteriaceae; genus Phyllobacterium; species Phyllobacterium sp. NPDC097923. Next base: position 64,865 of record NZ_JBIWBL010000005.1, read on the forward strand.
CACCGCGAGCGCGGCGCGGCGCTGCTCTTCGACTACGGCCATCTGCAGCAGGGTTTCGGCGATACGCTGCAGGCGCTGCGCAGCCATAAGCCTGTTGACGTGCTGGACACGCCGGGTGAAGCCGACGTGACCAGCCATGTGGATTTTGCCATGCTGGCAAAGGCCGCGCGTTCTGAAGGCTGCACGGCGAATACCACGACGCAGGGGGATTTTCTCATTGCCATGGGCTTGCTCGACCGCGCCGGCGCCCTCGGCCGCGGCAAGCCGGCGGCGTTCCAGGAGCAGATCCGCGCCGATGTCGAGCGGTTGGCAGGCCCCGATCAGATGGGCACGCTGTTCAAGGTGCTTTGCGTCGCGGACTCCGCCACACATTTGTTTCCATTCGAATCCATATGACGGAAGCAATTGACTTCGCGTCGATGCTCCACCACCATCCGCAGCCTTGAGAAAGAGCAATCCGGCATGATCACGTCTGAAAAACCAGTAGCGCTGCACGCTTCCCTGCTGGGGTCTCCCGAGAAAGATCGAATCGCTCACGGGTTCTTCACCCGTATCGGCGGTGTTTCCACAGGTATCTACGCCGGATTGAACGTCGGCAGCGGCTCCAACGACAACCAGGACCATGTCCGGGAAAACCGCAGGCGCGTCGCCAATGCTTTGGGCGCCGACCTCTCCCATCTCGTCACCGTGCATCAGGTGCATTCGCCCGATGTCATCACGGTTACGGCGCCGCTCACCGGCGAGCGGCCCAAGGCCGACGCCATGGTGACGGCGACACCCGGCCTTGTCATCGGTGCGCTGTCGGCCGATTGCGGCCCGATCCTGTTTGCCGACCGCGATGCGAAAGTCATCGGCGCGGCCCATGCGGGCTGGCGCGGCGCCCTTGGCGGCGTATTGGAGAACACCATCGACGCGATGATTGCGCTCGGTGCGAAACGCGACAACATCCAGGCGGTGCTGGGACCAACGATCGGCCCCGACAATTACGAAGTCGGCGCGGAATTCTATGATCAGTTCACCGGAACCGACCCGTCCTACACCCGTTTTTTCCGCGACTCCGCCAAAGAAAACCACAAGATGTTCGATCTCTGGGCTTTCATCACCATGCGGCTGGGCAATGCCGGGGTGAACGCCGCCGCACTGGAGAAATGCACCTATGCCGAGGAAGACCAGTTTTTCTCCTACCGGCGCACCACCCATCGCAAGGAACCGGACTATGGTCGCCAGATCTCGGCGATCACCATTCTAGAGGAACAATGATGGCCCTTCATTTCGAGCCCGAGGAATTTGCGGCACGCCGCGACCGCCTGATGATGGTGATGGCCGAGCAGAAGCTGGATGCCATTCTGCTCTTCGCGCAGGAGAGCATGTACTGGCTGACCGGCTATGACACGTTCGGCTTCTGCTTCTTCCAGTGTCTCGTCGTCAAGTCCGATGGCAGCCAGGTGCTGATGACCCGCTCGGCCGATTTGCGCCAGGCGCGCCAGACCTCGAACATCGAAAACATCGTGATCTGGGCCGACCGCGACAATGCCAATCCGGCAGCGGATTTGCGCGAACTCCTCAACGATCTCGACCTGCTCGGCAAACGCATCGGCGTCGAATACCAGACCCATGGCCTGACCGCCGCCAACGGCCGCAAGCTCGATGAGCAACTCGCCGCCTTTGGCCAGATCGTCGATGCATCCGGTCTTGTCGACAGGCTGCGCGTGCTGAAAAGCCCCGCTGAAATCGCCTATAGCCGCAAGGCGGCCGAACTTGGCGACGAGGCGCTGGATGCAGCGTTGAAGCTCATCAAGGCCGGTGCCGACGAAGGCGACATCCTCGCGGCCATGCAGGGCGCCATCTTTGCCGGCGGCGGCGATTACCCGGCCAACGAATTCATCATCGGTTCGGGCGAAGATGCCCTGCTGTGCCGGTACAAGGCCGGGCGGCGCAAGCTCACGAAAAACGATCAGCTCACGCTGGAATGGGCCGGTGTCTATCGCCATTACCACGCGGCAATGATGCGCACCGTGCTGACCGGCAAGGCGTCGAAACGCCATCTGGAGCTCTATGACGCGGCCCGCGAGGCGCTCGAGGCAGTTGAAGAGGCGATGACTCCGGCATCAACTTTCGGTGATGTGTTTGACGCGCATTCCCAGGTGATGGAGGCCCATGACCTGACGCGGCACCGGCTCAATGCCTGCGGCTATTCGCAAGGCGCGCGCTTCACACCCTCATGGATGGACATGCCGATGTTCTATGCCGGCAATCCGGAGCGGATACAGCCCGACATGACGCTTTTTGCCCATATGATCATCATGGATTCCGACAGCGGTACGGCCATGACATTGGGACGGACCTACCTCACGACCAATGGCGCTGCCGAGCCACTTTCGCGCCAACCTCTTGACTTGATCGTAAAATAAAACTTTTGTCAGCTTTCGTTTTTTCGAGATGGCACAACTATGGCTCATGATGGGGTTAGACCAAAGATGATGTCTCGCAAATCACTGACCTATACCTGTGTGGCGCTGGCGGCTCTTGGCCTCAGTGCCTGCAACAGCGCCGAATCGCCCATGGGCGTGACAAAGAAAGACCTTCCGGCAGCGCAAGGCACAGCTGCAGCGCCGGGAACGGTCACGCCGGGCACCACGCCCGCAACGGTGACCACCGCGACGCCGACGGCCACGGCGCCAGGGACACCCACAGCAACGCCGCAACCGGGAACCGCAACGTCCGCTGGCACCGCCGTTGCATCGGGTGCCGCGCAGCCGGGTGTGTCCCGCACGGCAAAACTGCGTTTCGCCCCGATCGTCGGCGCCCCGATTGCCGCCGCCACACCCTTGTCGCAACGGCTCTCGGCGCTGGCCAAGGCCAAGGGCATCGTTCTGGGTACGGCCGCCGATACCGACAACACGCATATCATGAAGGGCTACTTCTCCGCCCTGCCCGACGGCAACCAGACGACGATCATCTATGTGTGGGACGTGCTCGACCCTGCGGGAACCCGGCTTCACCGCATCCAGGGACAGGAAATCGTCCCCGGCAACGGAACAGACCCTTGGAGCACCGTGCCGCCGAAGGTGATGGAATCAATCGCCGACAAGGCCATCGACGGCTATCTGAAATGGGTATCCGGCGCCAAGACGTGACATATTTACGCGTTTGACGCGATATTAGCGAGGAACTGTGCATGAATCTGCCCTGCCCGCTTGCAATGTGCGTCAGGCACAGTAAAAGGCCCCGCATATCCTTCACTTGGCTGGCACCGGGGAAAATACGGGCATGAAACTATTCGCGGGCAATTCCAATCGCGTTCTCGCTGAATCTGTCGCCAAATATCTCAATATTCCGCTTGGAAAGGCCAGCGTCCGGCGCTTCGCCGACGAGGAGATATTTGTCGAGATCCAGGAAAACGTGCGCGGCGAAGATGTCTTCGTCATGCAGTCGACGTCCTTCCCGGCCAATGATCACCTGATGGAACTGCTCATCATGATCGATGCCTTCCGCCGGTCCTCGGCAAAGCGCATCACCGCAGTCCTTCCCTATTTCGGCTATGCCCGCCAGGACCGCAAGCCCGGTCCGCGCACCCCGATCTCCGCCAAGCTGGTTGCCAATCTGATCACCGAAGCCGGTGCAAACCGCGTGCTGACGCTCGATCTGCATGCCGGCCAGATCCAGGGCTTCTTCGATATCCCGACCGACAACCTCTATGCCGTTCCGGTCATCGCCCGCGATGTCCGCGCCCATTACGGCACATCGAATGTCATGGTCGTCTCGCCCGACGTCGGCGGTGTGGTGCGTGCCCGTTCGCTGGCCAAGCGCATCGACGCGCAGCTTGCCATCGTCGACAAGCGCCGCGACCGTCCCGGTGAATCGGAAGTCATGAACGTTATCGGTGAAGTCACCGGCAAGGATTGCCTGCTGTTCGACGATATCGTCGATTCCGGCGGCACATTGTGCAACGCGGCCGAAGCGCTTCTTGCCAAGGGTGCCACCAGCGTCACCGCCTACATCACCCACGGCGTGCTTTCCGGCGGTGCGGTCGCCCGTATTGCCGGCTCGAAGCTGAAGGAACTGGTGATCACCGACTCCATCCAGCCGACACCGGCCATCGAAGCGGCGCACAATATCCGTGTCCTGTCGATTTCCGATCTGATCGGTGAAGCGGTTTCGCGCACAGCCTCGGAAGAATCCGTTTCCAGCCTGTTCGATTAGAGCCGGAGCAGGATTCCGGCCAGCGCCGCCAATCCCAGCACGACGAGCATGTTCAGGCGCAGCGCAATCAGTGCGACTGCCGCTCCCGACGCTATGGCTGCCGCCGCCCAGTCAAAGGCGGCGAGGTCCAATACCGGCAGATGCAGCGGCCCAACCAGCCTTTCCTGAAACGCACCAAACAGCACGTGCAGGCCAAACCACACGGCAAGATTGGCGATGACACCGACGACGGCGCCGGTGATCGCCGCCAGTGAGGCTTTCAGCCAGCCGACATGGCGCAGCCGCTCGACAAAGGGCGCACCGGCAAAAATCCAGAGAAAACATGGTGCGAAGGTGAACCACAGTGCCGTCAGCCCGCCAAGCAGCCCGCCGGTGAGCGGATCGAAGCCGGACAGGCGCGCGCCGCCGACGAAACCGACAAAGGCCAGCACCAGGATGAGCGGTCCGGGGGTGGTTTCAGCCAGCCCCAGCCCGGTGAGCATTTCGTCAGGCTTCAGCCAGCCATAATAGTCCACCGCCTGCTGCGCCACATAAGCCAGCACCGCATAGGCGCCGCCGAAGGTGACGACGGCCATCTTGGAGAAGAAGGCTGCTTCGGCGGCAAAGACATTGCTTTGCCCCAGCCCCGCTACCAGGAACAAAAGCGGCCCCAGCCAGAGCACGGTCCACATCAGGACGGACTGGAAAGCACCGCGCGCCGCGGGTTCGGTAATGGTTCTGTCCGGCAATGACGGGGACACTCTGTTGGTCAGGCGATAGCGCGCAAAGCCGAAAAGCCCGGCGATCAGGATGACCAGCGGAAACGGCATCTTGATGAGGGCAATGGCGACAAATGCGCAAACGGCGATGCCATAGGCGGGATAGTCGGTCAGGGCGCGCTTGCCGACCTTGATCAGGGCCTCGAGTACAATCGCCAGCACGGCCGCCTTCAGGCCGAACAACAACCCCTCGACAAGCGGCACCTGCCCGAAACTGACATAGAGCGCCGACAGCGCCAGCATCACGCACGCGCCCGGCAGGATAAACAGAAGCCCGGCGACAACACCGCCCCTCACCCCGTGAAACAGCCAGCCGAGATAGGTGGCAAGCTGCATCGCTTCGGGACCGGGCAGCAGCATGCAGAAATTCAGCGCATGCAGGAAGCGTTCCTCACTGATCCACTGCTTTTCATCAACCAGCACGCGGTGCATCATCGCGATCTGTCCGGCCGGACCGCCGAAGGACAGAAGGCCGATCTTGCCGAAGGTATAAAACGCGTCGCGCGCCTCGATTTTTTGCTGTTCCAGCGCTATTGTCCCGGCCATCGCCCGTCCCTGTTCCGTTGTCCCGCCCTAAACAGCGCCTATGACGGTGGAATGACAGACTTTCCCGGCATACCGGTCAAGCAACAAACTTGCACATGGCGTCTCTTTCCGTTATAGAGCCGCCATCCGCGTAGACACCCTTGGAGGCAACGCGGAATGGGGCGGTCATTTCATCCGGTTCCGGATGGCCATGCGACCGCTTCATGTTTTTTGGGCTTTCTTTGCAGACAACCCGGAAAACACTCCAGATTTGAACCTCGAAAGGAAATGCCATGAGCGAAGCATACGAGCTCAAGGCCGAGGCGCGCGAACGGGTTGGTAAGGGGTCCTCCCGGGAAATTCGCCGCAACGGTAAAGTGCCAGCAGTCATCTATGGTGACAAGCAGGCACCAATCTCGATTACCCTCGACTACAAGACACTCTACTACAAGATTCACGGCGGCGGCTTCAAGACGACGATCGCGAACATCCAGCTGGATGGCAAGACCATTCAGGTCCTTCCCAAGGACTTCCAGCTCGATCCGGTCAGCGACAAGCCAGTGCATGTTGACTTCCTGCGTGTGTCGGCAAAGTCGGTTGTGAACGTGAACGTCCCTGTTCACTTCCTCAACGAAGAACTGTCCCCAGGCATCAAGCGCGGCGGCGTTCTCAACATCGTTCGTCACGATGTCGAACTGCATGCCCCGGCAAATGCAATCCCGGATGCGATCGAAATCGATCTGACCGGCCTGCAGATCGGTGACTCGATCCACATTTCCGCTGTTACACTGCCGAAGGGCGTAACATCGGTTATCCACGATCGTGACTTCACCATTGCCACGATTGCCGCTCCGGCTGTTCTCGCTGCAGAAGACGAGACCGTTGAGGCAGCAGCCGAGACCACTGAAACGGCAGAAAAAGACGGCGAGTAATCGTCTCTATTGGGAGCTATGGCACCGTGCTGCTCATCGCAGGTCTTGGCAATCCCGGCTCCCAATATGCTGCAAACCGGCATAATATCGGTTTCATGGCGGCGGATGAAATACACCGTCGCCATCGTTTTTCTCCCTGGACCAAGAAGTTCCAGGCCCTGATCGCCGACGGCACGATCGACGGCGAAAAGGTCATTCTGATCAAACCCCAGACGTTCATGAATCTGTCCGGCCAGTCCGTTGGCGAGGCCATGCGCTTCTACAAGCTGGCGCTGGGCGATCTCGTCGTCATCTATGATGAACTGGACCTGCCGCCGGGCAAGCTGCGCGTGAAGACGGGCGGCGGTTCGGGCGGGCACAACGGCATCAAGTCCATCGATGCCCATTGCGGCAAGGACTACCGGCGCATTCGTGTCGGGATCGGTCATCCCGGCGTCAAGGAGATGGTGACACACCATGTCCTCGGCAATTTTTCCAAGGCGGACGGGGAATGGGTCGAACCCATTCTCGGGGCCATCGCCGACAATACGGGTTTGCTCGTCAACAAGGACGATGCCGGGTTCATGAACCGTGTGGCGCTCGCCACCGGCAGCGGCCACAGGAACGAGCCGAATCCGGTTGCAAAACCGGCGGGTCAAAGCCATATCCGGCAGGCACGTCCGGCCAAGCCGAACGTCAACATTCCAAAAACCGGCCCGATGGCCGACATGCTGAACAAGCTCTTCGGCAAGAAAGAATAAGGATCGCAGATTATGGGTTTCAAATGCGGCATCGTTGGCTTGCCCAATGTTGGCAAATCGACGCTTTTCAACGCCTTGACCAAGACAGCTGCCGCGCAGGCTGCGAACTATCCGTTCTGCACCATCGAGCCGAACACCGGCGAAGTTGCCGTGCCTGACCCGCGCCTGCAGGCCATCGCCAAGATCGGCAAATCCGCCAACATCGTCCCGACCCGTATCAGCTTTGTCGATATCGCTGGCCTCGTGCGCGGCGCGTCCAAGGGTGAAGGCCTCGGCAACCAGTTCCTTGCCAACATCCGCGAAGTCGACGCCGTGGTGCACGTGCTGCGCTGCTTTGAAGATGACGACATCACCCATGTGGAAGGCCGGATCGATCCCGTCTCCGACGCGGAAACCGTCGAGACGGAACTGATGCTTTCCGACCTCGATAGTCTCGAGCGCCGCATCGTGCAGTTCCGCAAGCGCGCTGGCGTCAAGGACAAGGAAGCCCTCACCGTTCTTCCCGTCATGGAGCAGGCACTGTCCCTGCTGCAGGGCGGCAAGCCGGTGCGCTTCATGCTGAACGGCATTGCGCCGGACGACCTCCTCATTCTGCAGGGCCTCAATCTCCTGACCTCAAAGCCTGTGCTCTACGTTTGCAACGTCGCCGAAAGCGATGCGGCAACCGGCAACGAACACACGGAAGCCGTCGAGGAAATGGCAACGGCCCAGGGCGCCGAGACGGTGACGATCTCCGCTGCCATCGAAGCGGAAGTCGCTCAGTTGCCGGATGAAGAGGCCAAGGAATATCTGGACGCGATGAACCTGGACGAGCCCGGTCTCGATCGCCTGATCCGTGCCGGTTACAAGCTCCTGCACCTGATCACCTATTTCACCGTCGGACCGAAGGAGGCCCGCGCCTGGACCGTTGAACGCGGCTCAAAGGCGCCGCAGGCCGCCGGCGTCATCCACACGGATTTCGAGCGCGGCTTCATCCGCGCGCAGACCATCGCCTATAATGACTATGTCACCCTCGGCGGCGAAGTGCCCGCCAAGGAAGCCGGCAAGGCGCGCGACGAAGGCAAGGAATATGTAGTGCAGGACGGCGATATCATGCTGTTCCGTTTCAATACATAAGACGCGCTTCTGCCTCTTGAACCAAATGCGCTCATGCCTATTATGGTGGCATGAGCGACTACAATCCCCGATATGCCTATGAGGATTTCACGGTCGGCAGCGAATGGCTGCTCCCCGCGAAATCCGTCGAAGCCGGTGAAATCATCGATTTCGCCACCCAGTTCGATCCCCAGCCCTTCCATCTGGACGAGGCTGCGGGCAAGGCCAGCATCCTTGGCGGCCTTGCCGCCTCCGGCTGGCACACGGTTTCCATGTTCATGCGCATGATGTGCGATGCCTATCTCCTCGATTCCACATCGCAGGGTGCGCCGGGCATCGACTACGCCAAGTGGAAGAAGCCGGTTCTTGCCGGGGACACGCTGACCGGCAAGAGTACGGTCATCGAACGGCGCGTATCCAAATCCAAGCCGGACCTCGGCTTCATCGTTCTGCACCACGCCATCTCCAATCAGCATGGCGAAGTGGTCTGCGAACTGCAGAACACCGGCATGTTCACATTGCGGGAGCCCGCCGCAGCATGAGCGCAGCCCTCACCGCCCTTATCGGGATCGAACGCGATCTCGGCACGCACACATTCACCGCCGAAGAGATCGTCACCTTTGCCAGGAAGTACGATCCGCAGCGTTTCCACGTGGATCCGGAAGCGGCCAAACATAGCAATTTCGGGGCACTGTGTGCCTCCGGCTGGCATACGACGGCCATTTGGATGCGGCTGAATGTCGAGGACATGAAACGCCAGATCAAGGCGGCCATGGAGCGGGGCGAAACGCCGCCGCAATTCGGCCCCTCGCCCGGCTTTGAAAACCTGAAATGGCTGAAGCCTGTTTATGCCGGGGACACGATCCGTTTTACCCGGACGCTGAACGGGTTTCGCGCGCTGCAATCGCGCCCCGGCTGGGCGATGATGCAGATGTCATCCGCAGCCTATAACCAGAACGAACAGAAGGTCCTGGAGTTCAACAGCGCCGCGTTGATAGGATTAGCCTAGTAAGGGGCCGCAGAAGGCCCTCAGTGGCCTTCATAGGCGATGAGCGTGCGCACGTTGACGCCGAGCGCTTCGAGCTTCCTGCGCCCGCCCAGATCAGGCAGATCGATGATGAAGCAGGCGCTGACAATATCGGCACCCATCTGCTGCAACAGTTTCACCGCAGCTTCGGCCGTGCCGCCCGTTGCGATCAGGTCATCGACGAGAATGACCTTCTCGCCGGGCACGATGGCATCCCGGTGCATCTCCATTTCATCGACGCCATATTCCAGGCTGTAGGCGATGCGCACCGTGTCATGCGGCAGCTTGCCCTTCTTGCGGATCGGCACGAAACCGGAGGACAGCTGGTGCGCCATGGCGCCGCCGATGATGAAGCCGCGCGCTTCCACGCCGGCAACCTTGTCGACCTTGCCGCCCGCATAGGGATGGACCAGTTCATCGACGGCCCGGCGAAAGGCGCGTGCATTGCCAAGCAGGGTCGTGATGTCGCGAAACATGACACCGGGTTTGGGGTAATCGGGGATATTCCGAATGGCATCCACCAGCGTCTGCTTCAGCGTCGAATCCATGTCGTCACTCCTTTGTGCCTGCAAGGCGCACAGCGGTGCAGTCTAATAGACCACCACCGCAAAAGAAAAGGGCGCAAGGCGCCCTTTCCGGATCAGATATTGTCAGAGCCGATCAATGTTCGATGTCGGCCCAGATTCGGCGCTTGGCGACGTAGAGGAGACCCGCAAACAGAACAAGGAAGATCATGACGCGGAAACCGGTCTTCTTGCGGTCTTCCAGGTGCGGTTCAGCGGCCCACATCAGGAATGCCGATACGTCCTTCGAATACTGCGCCAGTGTCTGCGGCGAACCGTCATCATAGGTCACCTGGCCATCCTGCAACGGCTGGGCCATGGCCAATGACTTGGCGGCGATGAAGTAAGGGTTGTAGTGCGTGCCCTCGGGGATCTTCATGCCTTCCGGCGGTGTTTCGCCGAAGCCGGTCAGCAGCGCGTGAATATAGTCCGGTCCGCCTTCCTGATACTGTCCCCAGAAGATGTCGATCAGGAACTGCGGGAAGCCGCGCTCGACAGCACGAGCCTTGGCGATGAGCGAGAAGTCGGGCGGAGCGGCACCATTGTTGGCGGCAGCCGCTGCCTGTTCATTGGCGAACGGCGCCGGGAAATGATCGGCCGGAATAGCCTTGCGGGTGAACATCTCACCTTCCGCATTGGGGCCGTCCTTCACTTCATATTCCGCGGCGAATGCCTTGACCTGCGCTTCGCTGTAACCGAGTTCCGAAAGCGAACGGAAAGCCACCAGCTTCATCGAATGACAGGCGGAGCAGACTTCCTTGTAGATCTTCAGACCGCGCTGAAGCTGCTGCTTGTCATAGGTGCCGAAGGGGCCGGCGAAGGACCACTTCATCTGTTCCGGATGCTTGATCGGGAAGTGCGTCGGCTCAGCAGCATTGTGGGCTGCTTCTTCCGCAAACGCACCGCCGCCGAAAGCCAGCATGGTACCGAGACCGGCAGCTGCGAGACCGAGGAGGATTTTTTTCATCGGAGAGTCCTTCACGTTTCTCAGCCTTTGGTTTCCGGAGCCGCCGCAACACCCGCGGGCTGACCGCCGCTCTTGGTCTTGGCAAGCACAGCTTCGGTAATCGAGTTTGGTATGCGGCGCGGCGTTTCGATCAGGCCGAGCAACGGCATGATGATGATGAAGAAGCCGAAGTAGAAGGCTGTGCCGAGCTGCGAAAGGATCGTGTAGATGCCTTCGGCAGGACGCGAACCGAGCCAGCCGAGCATGATGGCATTGGCAACGAAGATCCAGAAGAACAGCTTGTACCAGGGACGATAGACGGCCGAACGCACCTTCGATGTATCGAGCCATGGCACGATGAACAGGATCGCGATCGAGCCGAACATGGTCAGAACGCCGCCGAGCTTCGAGTTGATCGGTCCGATGTTGAAGGTGATGGCGCGCAGCATCGCGTAGAACGGCAGGAAGTACCATTCAGGAACGATGTGGGCTGGCGTCTTCAGCGAGTCAGCCGGGATGTAGTTGTCCGGATGGCCCATGTAGTTCGGCATGTAGAAGACGAAATAAGCAAAGAGGATCAGGAAGAGCGACAGCGCAAATGCATCCTTGATGGTTGCATAGGGTGTGAACGCCACCGTGTCCGTCTTCGACTTGACTTCAATACCGGTCGGGTTGGTCTGGCCGGTCACGTGCAGGGCCCAGACGTGCAGGATAACAACACCGGCAATCATGAAGGGCAGCAGGTAATGCAGCGAGAAGAAGCGGTTGAGGGTCGGATTATCCACGGCAAAACCGCCGAGCAGCAGCTGCTGGATCGGGTCACCGATGATCGGAAACGCCGTGAAGAAGCCGGTGATAACGGTTGCACCCCAGAAGGACATCTGGCCCCAGGGCAGGACGTAGCCCATGAAGGCGGTCGCCATCATCAGGAGAAGGATGATCACGCCGAGAATCCACAACAGCTCGCGCGGCGCCTTGTAGGAACCGTAGTAGAGCCCGCGGAAAATATGCACCCAGACCGCAAGGAAGAACATCGATGCGCCGTTGGAATGCAGGTAGCGCAGCAGCCAGCCCGAATTCACGTCGCGCATGATCTTTTCAACGGAGTTGAATGCCAGTCCCGTCTCAGCCGCATAATGCATGGCCAGAACGACACCGGTAATGATCTGCGCCACCAGCATGATCGCCAGAATGCCACCGAAGGCATAGGCGTAGTTGAGATTGCGCGGAACAGGATAGGCAACGAATGAATCATAGATCAGACGCGGCAACGGAAGTCGCGCATCGACCCATTTTTCGATACCTGTGTTCGGCGTATAGGATGAATGTCCACCGCTCATGTCGTGTCTCCCCCTGGAACCTTAGCCGATCTTGATGACGGTGTCGGAAATGAATGAAAGTGGCGGGACGGGCAGGTTTTCCGGTGCGGGACCGGAACGGATGCGCCCGGCAGTATCGTATTGCGAGCCGTGGCATGGGCAGAACCAGCCGCCGAAATCCCCCTGCTGGCCGAGCGGAATGCAACCCAGATGGGTGCACACGCCGATCATGACCAGCCAGTTTTCCTTGCCTTTGCCTGCACCGCGATCAGCATCGGTCGCCTGGGCATCGCTCGGCAGATTGGCGTTACGCGCAATCGGATCCTTGAGCTGGCTCAGCTGGACGTTTTTGGCATCCTCGATTTCCTTCGGCGTACGATTGCGAATGAAAACGGGTTTACCGCGCCATTTGACCGTCAGGGACATGCCCGGTGTCAGCGCTGAAACATCAACTTCGATGGACGAGACTGCCAGCGTGGATGCGTCCGGTCTCATCTGGTCGATGAAGGGCCATGCAAAGGCTCCCGCTCCGACCACACCGGCCATACCTGTCGCAATATAGAGGAAGTCACGCCGTGTTGGCTCGGTCGTATCGTGTGCGCTCACGGGGCCTGTTCCTTTCCGAATAACAACGCAGCAGGAGAGTCCACTTTGTCACCACAATACACGACTGGCCCATAGAATGAGCCTCGCGGATTCCCCAGCATATTGCGTGGTTTCTAAGCATGTCGCATGAGCTTGTCCAGCCTGACAGAGCCACAAGGGCAGGATGTCGCAGGGATAAGTCGCCACACCTTTTCCACTCTTTGGCCATGAATCTGTTTGCATTTTCGCAGCGGCCTCACAGCCGCCCGATAAAGCCGCCGGATTGGCGCGCCCAAAGTCCGGCGTAGAGCCCGTTGGCGGCGATCAGCGCGTCGTGGCTGCCGCTCTCGACAATGCGTCCGCCATCCATGACCACAAGCCGGTCGAGCGCAGCGATGGTCGACAGGCGGTGCGCGATGGCGATGACGGTTTTGCCGCGCATCAGCCGGTAGAGATTGTCCTGGATAGCCGCTTCCACTTCCGAATCGAGTGCCGACGTCGCCTCGTCGAGAATGAGAATCGGTGCGTCCTTCAGCATGACCCGCGCAATGGCGATGCGCTGCCGCTGGCCGCCGGACAGCTTGACGCCGCGTTCGCCCACATGGGCATCGAAGCCCCGCCTGCCCTTGGGATCGGTCAAGGCGGCAATGAAGGTGTCGGCCTGCGCATTCTCCACGGCCTGCCGCATCAGTTCATCGGATGCCTCGGGACGGCCGTACAGGATGTTGTCACGCACAGAGCGATGCAGCAGCGAGGTGTCTTGCGTTACCATGCCGATATGCGCGCGCAACGAGTCCTGTGTTACCTCCGCAATATCCTGTCCGTCGATCAGAATGCGCCCGGCCTGCACGTCGTAGAAACGCAGGAGCAGGTTGACCAGGGTGGACTTGCCCGCACCGGAACGCCCGACAAGCCCGACCTTTTCGCCGGGAAGAATGTTCAGCGACAGATTGTCGAAGACCGGCTTCGAGCGGTCATAGTGGAACTGCACATTGTCGAAACGGATGGCGCCTGCGGGTACCGCAAGCTGTGCCGCACGGGGTTTGTCGACAACGGTGACCGGCCGCGCCAGCAGTTCCATCGAATTCTGGATGGTACCGTAATTGCGCAGGAGACCGTTGAGGTTGGCCATGGTCCGTCCCAAAAGCATGCTTAACCGCAGGACAAGGCCGATGGTGAAGGCGATGGCGCCAGGCGATATTTCCGACTTCAACCACAGATCGATGGAAACAATCGCCACGGCGCAGATCATCACACCGCTGGTTGCGCCGAGTGCAATGCGGATGCCGCTCAGGCCGCGCGTCAGCGGAATGATGGCATCGAGCCAGCGCTGCATGCCCTGCCGCATATAGGCGTCGTCGCGCTCCGCATTGCCGAACAGCTTCAGCGTCTGGATATTGCTGTAACCATCGACCAGCCGCCCGGTGACGACGGAGCTCGCTTCGGCTGTTTCCGCCGCGGCCCGGCGCACACGCGGCAGGAAATAGCGGGCAATCAGGCTGAACACAGCGAGCCAGACGACGACGATCGTTGCCAGCCGCCAGTCAAGGTCGCCGATCAGCGCGATGGTGGTGACGCTGTAGACGATGCAGATCCAGATGGCCTGCAGAAGCGTCATCATAAAATCGCCGACAGCCTGCCCGGTCGCCCAGACCTTGGTGACGATGCGGCCGGAAAAGTCATTCTGGAAGAAGGCGAGGCTCTGGCGATAGGTGTGCAGATGCGCCTGCCAGCGCACCAGATTAAAGAAGCCCGGCACGACGGTCTGCTCCTCGACCAGTGCCGACAGCGTCAGGATGATCGTCCGGGCGATCAGGACACCCGCCAGCATCAGAAGGAGCGGCGTGCCGTGATCCTGCATCAGGCCTTGCCAGCCCTTTGCCGGGTTGACCGATGCCAGAATATCGACGAGCCCGCCGAGAAACCAGAACAGGCCCGCTTCCGTCAAAGCGACCAGCCCGCCCAGCACCAGCACGGCGAAAAACGCGGCCTTGGCCTGCCGGACATAGAACCAGATGAACGGGAACGGCCGCGACGGGACATGATCCGCCGGCGGTGCGGCGTAAGGATCGATCCAGCTTTCGAACAGACGGAAGATATTTCTCATGCGGTGCACATCGGATCAGGAGCCTTTCAGGGTCAGACGTGCAGCGCGCGACTGAAAGAATACTCTTGAGCGAGTCCCCTCGCCGGTCAAATTAAAGTTCATTCAGATATTTCCCGGCAAAGAAAAATGCTCCCCGGCGGAACCGGGAAGCATTGGTGCAGTGTGACTGTTGAAGGCAGCTATTCCGCCGCTTCCTGCTCGTCATCCAGCCCGAGGAAGCCACCGGACTGCCGGGCCCAGAGGTTGGCGTAGATGCCGTCGGCGGCAATCAGTTCCTCATGGCTGCCGCTCTCCACGATCCTGCCCTTGTCCATCACCACGAGACGGTCGAGCGCCGCAATGGTGGAGAGGCGGTGCGCGATGGCAATGACCGTCTTTCCCTGCATCAGCCGGTAAAGATTGTCCTGGATGGCCGCTTCCACTTCCGAATCAAGCGCGGAGGTTGCCTCGTCCATGATGAGAATCGGCGCGTCCTTCAGCATGACCCGGGCAATGGCGATACGCTGGCGCTGGCCGCCCGAGAGCTTGACGCCCCGCTCGCCCACATGCGCATCGAACCCGCGCCGTCCCTTGGGATCGGACGCCGCTTCGATGAATGTCTCCGCCTGCGCATTCTGCACGGCCTGGCGCATCAGTTCCTCGGAGGCATCGGGCTTGCCGTACAGCACATTGTCGCGGATGGAGCGGTGCAGCAGCGAGGTATCCTGCGTGATCATGCCGATATGCTCGCGCAGCGAGTCCTGCTTCACCTTGGCGATGTCCTGGCCATCGATGGTGATACGGCCGCTCTCCAGATCGTAGAACCGCAGGAGCAGGTTGACGAGCGTCGACTTGCCCGCACCCGACCGTCCGACCAGCCCGATCTTTTCGCCCGGGCGAATGTCGAGGGACAGCCTGTCGATGACGCCCGCCCCCTTGCCGTAGTGGAAACCGATGGCTTCGAAGCGGATCGCACCGGCGCTGACGGCCAGTTCTGGCGCATTGGGGACATCGGTGACAAGGCGCGGCAGCGAGATGGAGGTAATGCCGTCTTCCACTGTTCCGATATTCTCGAACAGCGCCGACATTTCCCACATGATCCATTGCGACATGCCGTTGAGACGCAGCACAAGGCCGATGCCCACCGCCACGGCGCCAACGGAGATGGCCGAACCCAGCCACAGCCAGATCGCAATGCTGCTCACCGAGAACAACAGAAGGCAGTTCATCGCATAGAGCATGACATGGAATCCCGTCACCATGCGCATCTGCCTATAGGCGGTGGACAGGAACTCCTCCATTCCCTCGCGGGCATAGTTCTCTTCCCGCTTGGAATGGGAGAAGAGCTTGACCGTGGCAATGTTCGTATAGCTGTCGACGATGCGGCCGGTCATGGATGAGCGCGAATCTGCCTGCGCCTTGGATGCCACCTGCAGCTTCGGGATGAAATACCACATCAGCCCGACATAGGCGGCCAGCCAGATCAGGAACGGCACCATGAGACGCAGATCCGCAGCGGCGGCGATGATGAGCGTGCCGCTGAAATAGACGATCACATAGTTCAGGACGTCGAGCAGCTTCATCACCGCCTCGCGCACGGCGAGCGATGTCTGCATCAGCTTGGTGGAAATCCGCCCGGCAAACTCGTCCTGGAAGAACGTCATGGACTGGCGGACGACATAGCGATGCACCATCCAGCGGATGCGCATGGGGTAATTGCTCAACAGGGTCTGGTGAATGACCAGCGAATCGAGCAGCACGATGCCGGGCATGACGATCAGCACGACACCGGCAAGCAGTGCCAGCTTCCAGCCTTCCTGCGCAATGAAGGTTTCACGCGACTGGTTGGACAGCCAGTCGACGACATTGCCCATGAATGCATACATCGACACTTCAAGGACGGCGATCGACGCCGTGCACACCGCCATGACGGCGAGCCATGGCCAGACGCCGCGCGTGTAGTGCAAACAGAATGCAACCAGTGTCTTGGGTGGCTCACCGGGCTCGGCGGATGGAAACGCCTCAAGCCTTTTTTCAAACCAGCGAAACATTATCAAACCTCTTTCGGGCGACGGTCTCGGCATGACGCGCGAGACGAAAATGATTCCGACGCAGCGTGGCGGTTACTGCGCTTGGGTTGCCGGAGCATGATGGAAACAGAGAAAGACAAACATGCAAACGCCAACCATGGGACGATTGCGACTTGTGTCAGGGAAGAAAACTACGCGGAAAGAACAGACACAAGACCGCCAACGACACCGGGCACGGCTTCATCGGGAGAAACCATCCGGTTTGGAAGAAGTCGGAAAAATTCAGTCATCGACACCTCCAAAGTTTGTGTTGGCAAAGTTAGCGTTGCGGTCGAAACCCTATACCTATTATGAACGGAAAAAGCGAGAGCCTATTCTCAGGAAATACATGCGCCTGAGCAAAATATTGCCAACGGAGCCCACCGGTTGTGATTGAAAACAAACCCGACCTGCGCATTGCGCTCTACCAGCCGGATATTCCGGGCAATACCGGCACGATCCTGCGCATGGCCGCCTGTTTCGGGATCGGGGTCGATCTCATCGAGCCCGCGGGCTTCGACGTGTCCGACCGGTCGCTCAAACGCGCCGGGATGGATTACCTCGAACAGGCCGCGCTCACCCGCCATGCCGACTGGCAGCACTTCCAGAACTGGCGCCAGGGCGAACAGCGCCGCCTGCTGCTGTTTTCCACCAAGGCGGCTGTGCCCTACACGCAATTCACCTTTCGACAGGGCGACATCCTGCTGCTTGGACGCGAATCGGCCGGCGTGCCGGATGAGGTGCACCAGTCGGCCGATGCCAGATTGATCATCCCGATGGTGCCGGGGGCGCGGTCGCTCAACCTGGCACTGTCCGCGGCCATCGCCACCGGTGAAGCCTTGCGGCAGTTCTCGCTGCCCGCATGAAAAACGCCGGCCATTTCTGACCGGCGTCCTCATTCACCTGACAGGAAGCTTACTTGACTTCGGCTGCCTTGCCGTCTTCCCACTTGTAGAGAACGAAGGTCGGCGTCGTCAGATCGCCGGTCTTTGCATAGGTCAGGTCGCCGACGACGGTCGAAACCGGTGCGCCGGAATGCAGTGCCGCAGCAACCGCTGCCGGATCGGCGGAGCCGGCCTTTTCAATGCCGGCCTTGATGACCTGCAGCGCCGCATAGGCATTGAGCGTGAAGGCTTCAGCCGGAATGTTCTTGGCCTTCAAAGCTTCCATGATCTTCGCAGCGGATGGGTTCTTTGTCGGATCGGCACTGTTGGTGAACAGCGTACCGGCAGCGGCAGCGCCGCCAATGGCCCAATATTCCGTGTTCGACAGGCCTTCGGCACCGATGATCTGGGCCTTGATGCCCTGATCCGCAAGCTGGCGGGCAATCAGGCCGCCTTCCGGATGGTAACCGCCGAAATAGATCACGTCGGCTTTTTCCGACTTCAGGCGGGTAATGAGCGCGCTGTAGTCCTTTTCACCGGCATTGATGCCCTGATCGACAACTTCCTTGACGCCGCCCTTGTTGAGCGTTGCCTTCAGATTGTTGGCCAGACCCGTGCCATAGGTGTTCTTGTCATAGACAACCGCGACGCGCTTATCCTTGTAGTGCTTGAGAATGTACTGGGCAGCAACTTCAGCCTGCTGGTCATCGCGGCCGCAGGTGCGGAACACGGTGTCCAGGCCACGCGTCGTCAGATCCGGCGTGGTGGAGGTCGGGGTGATCATCAGGATGCCGTTTTCAGCCAGTACATCGGAAACCGGCATCGAAACACCTGATGTGACCGGGCCGACCACGAACTTGATGCCTTCGCCGACCACCTGGTTGGCAACCGACACACCCTGCTTCGGCTCACCGGCATCATCGAAAAGCTTGATGACGATCTTCTCGCCCTTGATGCCGCCTTCGGCATTGATGGCTTCCGCAGCCGCAGCAACACCGTTCTTCACCTGCATGCCATAGGCAGCCACAGGGCCGGTTACAGGCGCGATGTTGCCGATGACGATGTCAGCACGGGCGAATGAAGTCATCGCCATGACAGCCGTCAACGCCACGCCAGAGATCAACGATAAGCGCATAGTGTCCTCCTTGAATTTTTTATTGCGCGGATTGCGCGGCCGGAAGATTCTCCGGCGCTGCAAAAAGTTCTACTGTCTTTATGGCAGGCTGTCAGCCACGATTCATGACAATCCTGAATCCATCATTGAAATAATTTGATGCCATTTATGAAGAAAAGTGTTCGGTTGTTGACAATTCACGCCGGTTTTTCCTGGAAATTCGAGATTTCCGCACGCGCAGCGGTCTTTTCAGCCGATTTTAGTCGGCATTGGGCAAACGGCGCATGGTGAATTCGATGATGTCGCCAGGCCGTTCGTACCAGCTTTCGATTTCCGTCCAGTAGGCTGCTTTCGGGTATTGGTCGAACCACTCCTTCGCCTTCTCCCGGGCGGCAAGACGCGGCAGGCGGAAGCTCTCGCGGATGAATGCGCCACGCTGCCGGGGGGCTTCGCCCCGGCTTTCCTTCAGCTGCTTGCGCAAGCCGTCGAGCGGCGGCTTGGGAAAGTGTGTCCTGGGTACTTTGGAGACCATTTTGCATCCCTTCCTGAACCCTGTACGGCAGAGAGTAGATCAAACCCCGCCCCGAAAACGAGTCATTTTTTTGGGATAGCCCAAACACCACCTTCCTTTGCCGCGCCCCGGATGTGATAAAGTATACAGCAAGAAGGATTCGCTAATATGGACCGCCCGGATATTCCCGCCATCCTGCCCGAAGCACTTGAAGACAAGAAGACAGCCGCCACCGCGTGGTTTGCCGAATTGCGCGACAAGATTTGCGCCAGTTTCGAGCAACTCGAGGACGATCTGGAAGGCCCTCTCTCCGACCGGCCGGCGGGCCGTTTCATACAGACGCCATGGCAGCGCGACGAAGGCAATGGCGGCGGCGGGATCATGTCCATCATGCATGGCCGGGTCTTCGAGAAGGTCGGGGTTCACACCTCCACCGTCCATGGCGAATTTTCCCAGGAATTCCGTAAGCAGATACCCGGTGCGGATGAAGATCCGCGCTTCTGGGCCTCGGGCATCTCGCTGATTGCCCATCCGCAGAACCCGTTCGTCCCGGCAGTGCACATGAACACGCGCATGGTTGTCACCACCCGCCAGTGGTTCGGCGGCGGCGCTGACCTGACGCCGGTTCTCGACCGCAAACGGACACAGGAAGACCCGGATACCGCCGCCTTCCACAAGGCGATGAAATTCGTCTGCGACAAGCATGCGGCGGTCGCCAACCACGAGAAATTCAAGGACTGGTGCGACGAGTATTTTTATCTGCCGCACCGCAAGGAGCCGCGCGGCACGGGCGGCATTTTCTATGACTGGCTGCATTCTTCCGACGAAAATGGCGGCTGGGATGCCGACTTTGCCTTCACCCGCGACGTCGGCCGGGCCTTTTCGGTGGTCTACCCCTATCTCGTCCGGCAGAATTTCAACCGGGACTGGAGTTCCGAAGACCGGCAGGAACAGCTGGTCCGGCGCGGACGCTACGTTGAATTCAACCTGCTCTACGACCGCGGCACGATCTTCGGCCTGAAGACCGGCGGCAACGTGGATTCGATCCTTTCGTCCATGCCGCCAACGGTCAAATGGCCGTGATGTGATTTTTTCAGGGATCAATCCCGGCTTTCATGCGTTATGGTGCTGCCGGTACGGTATCTGAAGCCGTATCTCGATGGAGAGGGCTCGCGTCGCACCGGGCCCACAACAGGGAGAAAAGGCCATGAAAGAACTTCATTGCATCGTTCCCGGTTGCCAGTGGCATACCCGTCACGACACCGAAGCCGAGATCATCCGCCGCGCCACCGAGCACCTTCGCGAAACCCACGGCGAAACGGCCATCCGCGAAGCCATGCTCGAAACGATCAAGGCCAATATCCAGCCTGAAAAGGGCAAGGCTGCTTAGACAGGCTTTCCTGTCAGGTCGGGAATTCTGGCAAGCAGTGCATCACGGTCCAGCGTAAAGCCCGAGTCAATCCAGGCATCCTCGAGCGCGCGGTGCAGCTTGCCCACGTCGGGGCCCTTTTCCAGACCGGCAGCGATGAGATCGCCGCCGGAAACGGGGAATTTGGGCTTCTCGTACTGCCCGGCAAATTCCAGCAGTTTTGACAGATGACCGGCACGCATCATGGCGGCATTGTCGTTGAGCGCTTCCATGCGCGCTGAAACCAGCGCAAGGCGCAGGCGGTCCATCATGCCTTGCCGGTCGCTGCGATAAAGCCGCTTGGCAAAACCCGCCTCCGAGATTTCGGCACTGGGCAGGACGGCGCCAGCCCAGGCTTCCAGCCGCTCGCGCTCCTGATTGGAAAGCTTGAGGCGCACCGCCATGGCATGGATGCGCTCCGCATCAGGCGGGATCATGCTGGCAAGGCGCAGCAGCGGATCAGCCGGCCAGCCAAGTTCCTTTTCCGTTTTGACGAGACCATGGATCGCATCGATGCCCCATTTCTCGCTCTCCGGCAGAACCGCGGTCAGCACGCCCGCCTGACGCATCCACAGCAGGGCGCGCGAAGGATCCGGCGCCGCCAGCATCTTCTTCAGCTCCGACCAGATGCGCTCCGCCGACAGCTGTGCCAGCCCGTCCTTCAGGCGGGCACAGGCCTTCAGGCCTTCGCTCTCTGGACGGCCATGGCCATACCAGGCAAAAAACCGGAAGAAGCGCAGGATGCGCAGGTAATCCTCGCGGATGCGCTGTTCCGCATCGCCGATGAAGCGCAGGGTCCGGCTTTCAATATCGGCAAGACCGCCGACCAGATCGACGATCGTGCCATCCGCTTCGACGTAGAGCGCATTGATGGTGAAATCGCGCCGGTCCGCATCCACCTGCCAGTCGCGGCCGAAGGCAACGGCTGCATGGCGCCCGTCAGTCTCGACATCGGCGCGCAGCGTGGTCACCTCGAACGGCCGCTTGTCGGCGACAACGGTCACCGTGCCATGGCTGATACCGGTCGGCACGGTCTTGAACCCCGCCGCCTGCGCCCGGTGAATCGTTTCATCCGGCACACAGGTGGTTGCGATATCGAGATCGGACACCTCCTGCCCGAGGAGCGCATTGCGCACCGCGCCGCCGACGATGCGTGCGCCCTCGCCATCGGCGGAAAGGGCGGCGAGCAGCCTTTGCAAAGCCTCGTTCTTCAGCCATGGGGCCTTGCCGGCAATCGATACTGTCATGCTCAAGAATAGAGCCTTTCATAAAGTGTGCGGATGATGCCCGCCGTAACGCCCCAGATGAAGCGGTCGCCGAACGGCATCGTATAATAGAAACGTTCCTTGTCCTGCCATATCCGGCTTTCCCTGCGGTGGTTGGCAGGATTCATCAGAAAGGACAATGGCACTTCGAACACATCGGCCACCTCGTCCGGATTGGGCGTCAGGTCGAAGGGCGGATGAACGAGCCCGAGCACCGGGGTGATGGAATAGCCCGTCGTGGTGAGATAGCGCGGCAGGCGGCCGAGAAGCTCGACATGCCGCCCTTCCAGGCCGATCTCCTCATGCGCTTCCCGCAGCGCCGCCTTTTCCGGCTGGAAATCGTCTTCCGGATCGATGGCTCCGCCGGGAAACGCCACCTGGCCCGAATGCTTGCGCATGTTGGCATTGCGCAGGGTGAGAATGACCCCCGCTTCATCCCCGTGATCGACGATGGGGATCAGCACCGCCGCCTCGCGCAGTTTGGTCGCCGCGATCAGGGCATCGAGGTCGGGATTGAGCAGGTGGTCGCCATGATCGACGCTCAGCGTCTCATGGCCCTTCGCCGCGACGCGCTGCGCAAAGGCCCGGGCGGAAAAGCCGTCATCCCTCAATACTGTCTGGTTCATAGGCTTTGCTCTTCCAGTTCGCCCGACGGCATGATCGGAAAGACCGTACCACCGGAACGCACGGCAAACATGGATTTGCCGCCGACGACGATATCTTCGCCATGGCTGACCAGTTCGTACATGACCGGGCGGGCCAGGAGCGCTTCCAGCCGTCCGCGCACCAGCACATAGGGCTTAAGCCCGCCATTGGCCGGATCGATGACAAAGCGCAGGGGATTGGCGGCATTAGCCTCGACGATATCGCCGACATTGGTGCGGAAGGTCATGACCTGATCGGCGCCCTCGCCCGATACATTAAGCTCGACACCAAGGAAGGGCGCATCCTCGACGCGGATACCGACTTTCTCGACGGGCGTGACCAGATAGGTCTTGCCATCGGCATCCCGGCGCAGCACCGTGGAGAACAGCCGGACCAGCGGTGCGCGGCCGATGGGTGTTCCCATGTAGAACCAGGTGCCATCAGCCTTGATCTCCATATCGAGATCGCCGCAGAAGTCGGGGTTCCACTTTTCCACCGGCGGCAGGCCCTTGCCTTGCGCCGCGGCGCGCGAAATCAGCGCTTCAAGCCCTGCCGCATCGCGCAACGTGCCCTCTGACTGTGCCATACCAAGACCTTTTTGTTCATTCGTCACGAAATAGTCACCGTTAAACCGCTTGTCTGCATGTCATAGTGATCTAGACTCATTTAAGTGTGAAGCTGACCATAAACCAGCTCCGCAGGCCAGAGACGAGGTAAACCATGACAATCATCAAAACCGGGGAACCGTCCGATCCGAAGGCCATGATCGCAGAGGCCGAAAAGGCTCTTGCCGATATCTCCAGGGTACGCGCTGCGGTCGGCACTGTCATCTTCGGCCAGGAAAGCGTGATCGAGCGCACGCTCGTCGCGCTGCTTGCCGGCGGCCATGCCCTGCTCGTCGGCGTTCCCGGCCTTGCCAAGACCAAGCTGGTCGAAACCCTCGGCACGGTGCTTGGCCTCGACGAGCGCCGCGTGCAGTTCACGCCCGACCTGATGCCGTCGGACATTATCGGCTCGGAAGTCATGGAACAGGACGATCACGGCAAACGCTCGTTCCGCTATGTCAAAGGCCCGATCTTCGCGCAGCTGCTGATGGCCGACGAAATCAACCGCGCCTCGCCGCGCACCCAGTCGGCCCTGCTCCAGTCCATGCAGGAATACCATGTGACCGTTGCCGGTGAACGGCACGACCTGCCCGCGCCGTTCCATGTACTGGCGACGCAAAATCCGCTGGAGCAGGAAGGCACCTATCCTCTGCCCGAGGCGCAGCTTGACCGCTTTCTCATGCAGATCGATATCCTTTATCCGGAGCTGGAGGCGGAGCGCCGCGTCCTTCTCGAAACCACCGGCACCTCGGAAGCCCGGGCGGCCAAGACCATCACTGCCGAGCGCCTGCGCGAAATGCAGCAGCTGATCCGCCGGATTCCCGTGGCGGAAGGCGTTGTCGAAGCCATCCTCAAGCTCGTGCGTTCGGCCCGCCCCGGTGCGGACAACGATATCGCGCAAAAATTCATCGCCTGGGGCCCCGGCCCCCGTGCGAGCCAGGCGCTGATGCTGTGCGCCCGCGCCCGCGCGCTCTATGACGGGCGTCTCGCGCCGTCGATTGACGATGTCAGGGCGCTGGCCGAGCCGGTTCTGCAGCACCGCATGGCACTGACCTTCGCCGCCCGTGCCGACGGCATGAATGTGCGCGAGGTCATCGCCAATCTGACCAAGGCCGCACTCTGATGGCAGCCATCGGCGCGCAGGTCCAGAAGACCGCGACACGCGAGGCGCTGGCGCGTGCACGCCAGCGCGCTGCGTTGTTGCCCGATCTTCTGGTCGAAGCCCGCCGCATTGCCAACACCACGAATACCGGCTGGCATGGCCGCCGCAAGAGCGGCGTCGGCGAGACGTTCTGGCAGTTCCGGCCCTACACCGACGGCGAAGCCATCGCGCGCATCGACTGGCGCCGTTCGGCGCGCGATGACCGCACCTATGTCAGGGATCAGGAATGGGAAGCCGCCCATACGGTCTGGCTGTGGGCCGATTCCTCGGCCTCCATGCTCTACAAATCGGATATGGCGCAGGTGTCGAAGGAATCGCGCGCGCTTGTGCTTACCCTGGCATTGGCCGAACTTTTGTCGCGCAGCGGCGAGCGCATCGCCTTCCCCGACGTGACCGATCCGACCTCCGCCGCCAATGGCGCGGAGCGGTTGGCGGTTGCGCTCTCGCATGTCATCGACCTGCCGAAGCAGCCGGATTTCAGCAAGGTCCGGCGCTTTTCCGATGTCGTGCTGGTCAGCGATTTTCTCGAGCCGGTCAGCGAGACGCTTGCCCTGCTCGAGCAGATCGCCCAGCGCGGCGCCCGCGCGCATCTGGTCGAAATCTACGATCCGGCCGAAGCGGATTTCCCCTACAAGCGGCGCACGGAATTCGTCGATCCGGAATCCGGCGCGATGCTGACCGTCGGCCGGGCGCAGGACTATGCCGAGGAATACAAGCGCCTGTTCCTTGCACGGCGTGAAACACTCAGCGCCTATTGCCGCCGGATCGGCTGGAGCTACACCGCCAACCGCACTGACCGCCTTGCCTCCGAAGCGCTGGTTTCGGTGCATCTGAACATGACCGCCGATGCCGGGTATCAGAGGACGGGCCTATGATGGGTGCGTTTCCCCTTGCCCTCGGCGCACCGGCCATTCTTCTGGGTCTTCTGGCCCTGCCCGTTATCTGGTGGCTGCTGCGGGCGACGCCGCCGCGGCCGGTCCGCGAATCCTTCCCGCCGCTGAAAATTCTGGCCCAGATCCTCAAGAAGGAGGAAACGCCGGACCGCAGCCCGTGGTGGCTGACGCTGCTGCGGCTCGTGCTGGCTGCGCTCGTCATTCTGGCGCTCGCCGAACCCGTCTGGAATCCGCGCGCCGAGACCTTGAGCGGCAAGGAGCCGGTCGCCATCGTGCTCGACAATGGCTGGTCCTCCAATGAGGAATGGACCGCCCGCAAGGAAACGGCAGAACGGCTCATCGCCGATGCCAATGCCTCCGGCGCGCTGATCTACATCCTGGGTACGGCCGAGAAACTGAATGCCGATGTCGGCCCGTTCGATGCTGCAACCGCGCTCGAGCGGCTGCGTGCGCTGAATGTCCGGCCGATTCCCGTCAACCGCAGCGCTGCCTTCGACCGGCTGAAGGCCGTCCTTACCAATGTCAAAGGCGTGCGCGTCGCCTATCTCAACGATGGTGTCGACACCCCGCAGGCGGCGACGGCCATCAAATCCATGGAAGGGAGCGGGATCGCCTCGGTGATCTGGTATCAGCCGTCGATCGCGGCCCTTTCTGCCATCCGGCAGGTGGAGAACAATGCGAACGGGCTCACCGTCCACGCCGTGCGTTCCGATGACAGCCGCGCCTCGGGCGGCATCACCATCGGCGCCTATGATGAAAAAGGCCGCCGCATCGCCGAAACCGGACTGGTTTTCCGGGCCAATGAAGCGACCGGCGAAGCCGTCATCGCGGCGCCCTACGAACTGCGCAACGACTTTCACAGCCTGCGCATCGACAATGCCCCGCATGCGGGCGCCACGTTCCTTGTCGACGACAACAACAAGCGCCGCCGCGTCGCCCTGTTGTCCGGTTCCGAAGCGGATCAGTCGCAGCCGCTGCTGTCGCCGCTCTACTACATTTCGCGCGCGCTTGAGCCCTTCGCCGATCTCCTGCGGCCACGCAATGCGGAGCTGATCAAGGCCATTCCGGAACTCCTGGAACAGAAGCCGTCCGTCATCATCATGGCCGATATCGGCAAACTGCCCGGCGAGACCGAACAGGCCATGGTGGACTGGGTTGCCAAGGGCGGGACACTGATCCGCTTTGCCGGACCGCGCCTTGCGGGCAACAGCGAGCATGACCCGCTTCTGCCGGTCAACCTGCGCAAGGGCGAACGTTCCCTGGGCGGCGCCCTGTCGTGGAAGGAATCCCAGCCGGTTGCCGCATTCCCGGATACGGGTCCGTTTGCCGGGCTGCCGACGCCGCAGGATGTCACCGTCAACCGCCAGGTTCTGGCAGAGCCCGCCATCGACCTCTTCGAGAAGAGCTGGGCCAATCTTGCCGACGGCACGCCGCTGGTGACGGGCGAGACCCGCGGGCGCGGCCAGCTCGTCCTCTTCCACGTCACGCCGGAAGCCACATGGTCTAACCTGCCGATCAGCGGCAGTTTTGTCGACATGCTGCACCGCATCGTCACCCTGTCGCGCAACACCGGACCGTCGCCGCAGGACAATGGCGCCGGGGCTTCCCGCGCATTTCCGCCCTATCTGACATTGAACGCCGAGGGGGCTTTGACCCCTCCGGGCGCGGATGCCAAACCGCTTATCCTCAAGCCGGGCGAAACCGGCATGGTGAGCTTTGACAATCCGCCCGGCTTTTACGGCGTTGAGGATTCCATGACTGCCCTCAACCTTTTCAAGCCGGACAGCGGTATCAAGCCTCTGGTCCGTCCCGAGCTTGCCATTCCCGTGACCACGGCACGCTATGCCGTCGATGAATCGATGCCGCTGCGCGGCCCGCTCTTCGGGCTCGCCGCCCTGCTGCTGGCGCTCGATGCGCTTGCCATTCTCTGGCTTGGCGGGCATTTGCGCCGCCGCTTCAAGACGGTTACCGCCGCCTCCTTGGTGATCCTGCTCATTCCCGCCATCCTGGCATTCGGTCCCTCTCCGGCGCATGCCCAGCAGAACGACAGCAAACCGGGCGACCAGACGATCCTGGACGCGGTCAATGCCACGCACCTCGCCTATATCATCACCGGGGATCGTGCCGTTGACGACATCAGCAAAGCGGGCCTTTTCGGGCTTTCCAGGGCACTTGCCGACAGCACGGCGCTGGAGCCCGGCGAGCCCATAGGCGTCAACCCGGAAACCGATGAGCTCGCCTTCTTTCCGCTGATCTACTGGCCCGTCGACCCCGCAGCCAAAATGCCGTCGCAGGCCGCGATTGCCAAGATCGACGCCTATATGCAGCAGGGCGGAACCGTTCTGTTCGACACGCGCGATCAGGATGCTGCCGCCATCAGCTTCGACAACAGCTCGACACCGGCCAATGCGCGCCTGCGCGACATTCTTTCCGGCATGAACATACCGGCGCTGGAACCGGTGCCCAATGACCATGTGCTGACCAAGGCCTTCTATATCCTGCAGGATTTTCCCGGCCGGTTCCGCGGCAGCCAGCTCTGGGTGCAGGCCTCGCAGGCACCCGAAGCCAACAAGGACCGTCCGGTGCGGGTCGGCGACGGCGTTTCGCCCATCATGATAACCGGCAATGATCTCGCAGGCGCCTGGGCCGTCAACGCCAGCGGTGCACCCCTGCTCCCGACGATCCCCAATGACCCGGATCAGCGGGTTCTCGCCTATCGCGCAGGCATCAACATCGTCATGTACATGCTGACCGGCAACTACAAATCCGATCAGGTGCACGTGCCCGATCTCCTGAAGCGGCTGGCGAACTGACATGTATCTCTCCCTCGACTTCCAGCCCCTGCTCTCGACCCCACTTCTGGCCTTGCTGCTCCTGCCTCTGCTGGCGCTCGCACTGGCAGGCCTGTACCTGCGCCAGCGCGGCAGCGTGATCCGTCTTCTCGCCGTGGCCGCGCTCGCCATGGCCCTGTTCAATCCCGTCGTTATCAACGAGGAACGCGAGCCGCTCAAAAGCGTCGTCGCCGTGATCGCCGACCGCAGCCAGAGCCAGGATATCGGCGACCGCACCGCCGATACGACCGAGGCGCTCAAGCAGGTCCAGGCCGCGCTGGCGCGCCTGCCGCAGTTCGAGGTGCGGACCGTCGAGACCAACCGCGCCAGCGAAACCGACGATGCCACGGCCACGCGGCTGTTCCAGGCCATGAACGGCGCATTCCGCGATGTTCCGCCCTCGCGCATCGGCGGCGCCATCATGATCACCGACGGGCAGATCCACGATATCCCGAACAATGTTGCCGCGCTGGGTTTCAACGCACCGATCCATGGCCTGATCACCGGCAGGCCGGGCGAGATCGACCGGCGCATCCAGTTTGTCCGGGCGCCGCGCTTCGGCATCACCGGCAAACCGCAGCAGATGACTTACAAGGTCACGGCCGCCGGTGAACCCCAGGGCGGCCGGGCGCGCGTCACCGTGCGGGTGAACGGCAACGAGGTGTTGTCGCAGGATGCCGTCATCGGCAAGGAAATGCCGCTTGAGGTGACGCTGCCGCGCGCCGGCGTCAATATTGTCGAGCTGGCAGTCGATGCCGTTCCCAATGAGCTGACCGAAATCAACAACCGAGCCGTCGCCATGGTCGATGGCATCCGCGAAAACCTGAAAGTACTGCTGGTTTCCGGCGAGCCGCACAATGGCGAGCGCACATGGCGCAACCTGCTGAAATCCGATGCTTCTGTGGATCTCGTCCACTTCACCATTCTGCGTCCGCCGGAAAAACAGGACAGCACGCCGATCAATGAACTGTCGCTGATCGCTTTCCCGACGCGGGAATTGTTTGTCGAGAAGATCGACCAGTTCGATCTCATCATCTTCGATCGCTATCAGCATCGCGACGTGCTGCCGCTGCTCTATTACGACTACATCAACGACTATGTGCAGAAGGGCGGCGCATTGTTGATTGCCGCCGGTCCCGAATATGCGGGCAACGTCTCCATCGCCAACACACCGCTCCTGACCATCCTGCCGGCTACGCCGACGGGCGACGTTACCGAAAAAGCCTTCTATCCGCGCCTCAGCGACGACGGCAAACGCCATCCCGTGACGCGCGGGCTTGAAGGCAGCACACAGGAACCGCCGCAGTGGAGCCGCTGGTTCCGCGTGATCGACGTCAACAAGCCGGATGGCACGGTGGTGATGAATGCCGGCGACAAGCCGTTGCTCGTGCTCAACCGTATCGGCGAAGGCCGGGTCGGCATGTTCCTGTCCGATCAGGGCTGGCTGTGGGCGCGCGGCTTTGAAGGCGGCGGCCCGCATGCCGCGCTCTACCGCCGGATTGCCCATTGGCTGATGAAGGAACCTGAACTGGAAGAGGAAGCCCTGACCGCAACGGGCAGCGGCCGCAATCTCGAAATCCGCCGTCAGACGATGAAGAAGACCGCCCAGCAGGCCAGCATCATCACGCCATCCGGCAAGAAACAGGACATCCCGCTCACCGAGACCGAACCCGGCGTGTTCACCGCCTCGGTACCGACAACGGAAATCGGCTTGTTCCAGGTTGCCAATGGCGATCTGACGACGCTGGCCCATGTCGGGCCGGTCGATGCGCCGGAGTTTGCCGATTACATATCGACGACAGCCAAGCTCGACGGCTTCGCCCGCGAAACCGGCGGCGGTGCCCGCCGCCTGCGGGCAACCGCAGACCAGACATCGATTGAAGTGCCCAGCATCGTCGCCTCGCGCAGCTTTGCCAGTGCCAGTGGCGACAACTGGATCGGCTTGCGGCCAACCAGTGAAACGGTGCTGAAAAGCGTCAACCGCCTGCCGCTGTTCTCCGGCTTCCTCGGCCTTGCCGCAATGATCCTTGTCCTTGGCAGCATGTGGTACCGCGAAGGCCGGTGAAGACCGGCCTACTGACCGTCAATCCCCGCATGCCGCACCCGGCCCTGCACGTCTTTCAGGGCGCGCGGCGTGAGTTCGCAGGCAAGGAACCGCGATGGCTCGACAGGCGCGGGCATTTCGATCTGATGCCCGACAATGGGGCGGAATCCGAACGGCGCATAATAGGGCTCGTCGCCCACCAGAATGACAAGCTTGTGTCCGGCAAGCCGGGCGGCTTCCATGGACATGCGCATGAGCGCCGCGCCGATGCCCTGCTTCTTCCAGGCCGGCCGGACCGCCAGCGGACCGAGCAGCATCGCCGGTGTCTTGCCGATCAGGATGGGCGTCAACCGCACCGACCCCACGACATGTTCGCCGTTCAGTGCGACAAAGGACAGGGTGCTGTCATGCGGACCGCCTTCGCGGATGCGATAGGCGGCACGGGTGAAACGGCCAGGGCCGAATGCTTCCTTGTTGATGTCTTCGATGGCAGCGTCATGCACCGGTTCTTCCGGTGCGTAGGTCACGACATGGGTCAGCATGCTGGGTATCTTCATAAAGGAGTAGACAATGGCCTTTGGCCAACACAGGAAAGTCCGCCGCGCTGTTCAAGCGCCGGTTCGGGTTTCATCGTCGGATGAAGAGGAATCCTGTCACAAAATGTCTCCTTTTTTTCCGCGTAGCATCTCAGCCGCCCGCCGTAAACCGATTTTCGCGCGTCCATGGCAAAAAGTGACACTCTGTTCACCTGGACCGGGGTGGTTTGGACGGCATTTGTGTCTAGGTATAGGCAATCGGCAATAAACGCAGTTACCGTTGCACGCAGGTTTACGCGCCAAGGAGTATGAAATGGGTCTTCTGATTGACGGCAAGTGGCACGACCAGTGGTATGACACCAAGGACAGCGGCGGGCGCTTCATCCGTTCGGAGTCGCAGTTCCGCAACTGGGTGACGGCGGATGGCTCTGCCGGCCCTTCCGGCAAGGGCGGTTTCAAGGCCGAGGCCGGGCGCTATCACCTCTATGTTTCCTATGCCTGCCCCTGGGCTCACCGCACGCTGATCTTTCGCGCGTTGAAGAAGCTCGAGGATGTCATTTCCGTTTCGGTCGTCGATCACTTCATGGGCGCCGAAGGCTGGACCTTCCATGCCGTGGATGGAGCCACACCGGATCATCTGTTCGGTTCGAAACGGCTTCACGAAATCTACACGCGCGCGGACCCTTCCTATTCCGGCCGCGTGACCGTACCTGTTCTGTGGGACAAGCAGCAGAACACCATTGTTTCGAACGAGTCCTCCGAAATCATCCGCATGCTCAACACGGCGTTCGATGCCTTTGGCGATGCATCGCGGGATTTCTACCCCGAAGCCCTGCGTGGCGAGATCGACGCCGTCAATGCGCTGGTCTATCCCAATATCAACAATGGCGTGTACCGCGCAGGCTTTGCCACCACGCAGGAAGCCTACGGAGAAGCGTTCGACCAGCTGTTTGCCACGCTCGACCAACTGGAAGAGCGTCTCGGCAGGCAGCGCTATCTCGCGGGCAATCGGGTTACCGAGGCGGACTGGCGGCTGTTCACCACCCTGCTGCGCTTCGATCCGGTTTATGTCGGGCATTTCAAATGCAACCGGCAGCGCATTGCCGACTATCCGAACCTGTCCAACTATACCCGCGATCTCTATCAGGTGCCTGATGTGGCCGGGACCGTGAACATGCTGCACATCAAGGCGCATTATTACGGCAGCCACAAAACCATCAACCCGACGGGCATCGTCCCCAAGGGGCCGCAGCTGGATTTTGCCGCCCCCCACGACCGCGACCGGTTCTGAACTCACCAGGTGAGCGATATCTCGGCGCCGTCGAGAATTTCGGCAAGCCGCCGCCGCGTTGCGGCGGTGGTGCCTTCCGGCAGAGCATCGAGCCGGAAAAATCCGGTCTCGGCGATTTCGCGGTCCGGCAGGCGCGGTGCGGTCTGCCGGAACGAACGGCAGACATAGAGCGCGACGTGGTCGCGCTTTGAGGCATGCGCATTGTGATAGATGGCAAAAAGCTGCGGCCTGGCCGTCAGTTCGATATTGCCTTCTTCCATCAACTCTTTCGCCAGCGTGTGCTCGATCGTATGGCCGGTTTCCACGCCGCCGCCGGGAAACTGCCAGCCGGGCACATAGGTATGCCTGATGAGAAAGACCGACCGCGCCGCTTCGTCGAGGATCACGCCACGCGCGCCCAACGTCATCGGGCGCCGCAGGAGAAAATAGGTGTGAAACAGGCGATGCCGCCATTTCACGCTTTTGTCAGCCATTTCACCGGTCCTAAATGGGAACCCAGTAACGATACAAAGGTTCTAACACTGGATTCCTACGCTACACTCTCTTAAAGCTGAAACAATGTTCCGTCTTGCACATATCTCCGACATTCACCTGTCGCCCCTGCCCGCGCTGAGCCTGCGTGAGCTCGTGTCGAAACGCATCACCGGCTATATCAACTGGCGGTCCAACCGCAAGGGCTCGATGACGGAAGGCACGCTCGATACCCTGGTTGCCGATCTGAAGGCGCAGGCGCCGGACCATCTGGCAGTGACGGGTGATCTCGTCAACCTGGCGCTGGATGAGGAACTGGAGACCGCCGAACGCTGGCTCAAAACCCTGGGCAATCCGCATGACGTGTCCGTTGTCCCCGGCAATCACGACGCCTATGTGCCCGGCGCTTTGAAAAAAACCCGGCGCTACTGGGCTCCATGGATGCTGGGCGACCGCGAGGCAGCCGAACAGCGTCCGGTTGAGTTCCCTTACCTGCGGGTTCGCGGCGATGTCGCCCTGATCGGGGTGTCATCGGCCCGCGCCACCGCACCGTTCATGGCAACCGGCGATCTGCGCGACCGGCAGGCACGCCGCCTCGGCGAAATTCTCGATGAAACCGCCAAGCGCTGCCTGTTCCGGGTGATCATGATCCATCACCCGCCGGTGCGCGGTGCAGCGCCGTCGCACAAGCGGCTGCTCGGCATCGGCCTGTTCCAGCGGACCGTGCGGCGGCACGGGGCGGAACTTGTCCTGCATGGCCATACGCATCTGGCGACACGCTACGCAATCGACGGCCCCGGCTGGAAGATACCCGTTGTTTGCGTGCCTTCCGCCAGCCAAAGCTTCGGCGGCCACAAGCCGGCGGCGCGCTTCAATATCTTTGCCATCGCGAAGACCGCTTCCGGCTGGTCATGCCGCATGACGGAGCGCGGCATCGTGGATGCCGCCATGACCATCGAGACGATAGCCGAGCACGAACTTCATGTCGGCGCTGTTTCCGCGCCCGCCTGAGCGTTAGAAATAGGGTGAAAGCCGGTCCCAGAAAAAGGCGAGCAGTGCGCCAGCACCCGCGAAAGCACCGATCAGCAGCCAGATGACCGCATTGACGAAATCATTCGCCATCGAGCGGTGCTGCCGAAGCTGGACCGTCGGTGCAGCCGCCGATTGCGGGGCGGGCTCGGCCGGACCGGATGGCGCAGCAACAGCCGTGGAGCGCAGGCTGACCCGTTCGCCCTCCATCATGCGCTGCCGTTCGACGATCCGCTCGGCAATGTAGGTGGTGACCGCGTCGGAGATCGGCTTCACTTCGGGCGACTCCGCCAGAACGCTCCGCCCAAGCCTTGTATCCCTGACAAAGCGATAGGTGCGCCTGTCCCGGCCCATCATCACATGCGCGGTGGCATCGATCCACAGGCGCGGCTGCAAGCCGGTGGAAATGGCAAAATCCCACTGCTCGTCATCGGCAGGAACTTCATCGAAAACCGGCTGCAGATCCTGCGCCAGGATTTCGATCCGGGCGAGATCCGCTTCCTTCATGTCGATGACGACATCGCCGCGGTCCGCCGCTGCGACCTGTGCACCGCGAATGGCATCGCCGAGCCTGCGCCTGGCATCCATCGGGCTGATCTTGTCGTGCATCTCACTCATAGGCGTTTCCGGCAAGTGGGGTTAAGGCATCATTAACAATATGCGTCCGTCGTTGCATCACAAACTTGTCCGAATTCAGCCTGTGCGCACAGTTGTCGAAATGATACGGATGACCTCGCCCGGAATCTCCTCGATCAGCATATGTCCGGCCCCGTCAAAACGATGTATCGAAAAACGCGGCGGCAGCCCTTCCGATTGATACACCGGCAAGACATTGTCCAGCCGCCCCCATGCAACGGTGACCGGCATGGTGAAAGCCTGCAGGAAATCTCTGGGAATAGTCCCCTGCAAACCGTCTTTCATCATTCGCGCGAGAATGGCATCGAGCCGTTCGATCTGTCCCGGCTTGCGGCGCAGGTCCACGTCGCGCCGGATCATCTCTTCAGGAACAGGATTGCGCCAGCCGAACATGCCCTCCAACGCCGCCTGAAGCGCGTCATATGTTCGGGCCGCCGCATAATGCCGAAGCAAGCGGCCATTGATATCGGGACCGAAGCCGCCCGGAGCCAGCAAAGTCAGCGAGGCCACTTTTTCAGCGGCAAAGGCGGCAACCAGCGCCACGGTTGCGCCGCCCATGGAGTGGCCGACCAGATGAACCCTTGGAATATCGCGCCTGTTGATGTCCTCAACAACCGCCTGCGCAAAATGGCGGGCGGTCACCGCATCGGGGTAATCCAGCGATGCACCATGGCCGGGCAGATCGAATGCAAGGGTCGGATGATCAGCGGAAATCGCCGTTTGCACGACATGCCACCCGGCGGCGGTTCCGCCAAACCCATGCAGGAAGACGACGGGTGTTCCATTCCCCTCACCCATCTCGATTGCGTGCAACTGATGCATGAAACGCTCCCAATAGAAAAAGGCCGCTTCGCAGCGGCCTTTTGCAGATGTCCGGCTTATTTGCCGATAATGCGGTTGGCCGCCGAGACAATGCCCTCAAGCGAGGCGGCAACAATGCTCTTGTTGATGCCTGCACCGAAAATCTTGCCGTTCGGATGCTCGATTTCCATGTAGCTGATAGCCGCAGCATCGGAACCATGCTGGAGCGAGTGCTCCGAATAGTTGACGACCGAGAGCCTGAAACCGAGATAGTGCGACAGGGCATCGATGAAGCCGTCGACCGGACCTGTTCCCCTGCCCTCGATCCGCTTTGTTTCGCCGCGGTCGGTAATCTCGGCCGAGAGGATGCGCATGCCCTTGTGCTCCGTATCGGGATAGGTGTGGTGATCGACGAATTTCAACCGGGCATCCGGCTGATCGACATAAAGCTCGAGGAACCGCTGATAAATCTGCTTGGATGGCATCTCTTTGCCTTCCTCGTCGGTGATCTGCTGGATGTCATCGCGGAACTCCACCTGCATGCCGCGTGGCAAATTGATGCCATAGTCAGCCTGCAGGATATAGGCGAGTCCGCCCTTGCCAGACTGGGAGTTGATGCGGATGATCGCCTCGTAGCTGCGGCCGACGTCCTGCGGATCGATGGGCAGATAAGGCACCTCCCACAGGGTCTTGTTGGCCTGCTTGATCGCCTTCATGCCCTTGTTGATCGCGTCCTGATGCGAACCGGAGAAGGCCGTATAGACCAGCTCGCCCACATAGGGATGACGTTCCGGAATCACCAGCTGATTGGAATATTCGTAGACTTCCTTCATCCGGTTGATATCGGAGCAGTCGATTTCCGGATCGACGCCCTGCGTGAACATGTTGAGCGCCAAAGTCACGATGTCGACATTGCCCGTCCGTTCGCCATTGCCGAACAGGGTGCCTTCAACACGGTCGGCACCGGCCATCAGACCGAGTTCCGTCGTGGCGATACCCGTTCCGCGATCATTGTGCGGATGCAACGAAATGATCAGGTTTTCACGGTTGTCGAGCTGGCGGCACATCCACTCGATGCGGTCCGCATAGACATTCGGCGTCGACATCTCGACTGTCGACGGCAGATTGATGATCAGCTTGTTGTCAGGGGTCGGCTTGACGATTTCGGTGACCGCATTGCAGATCTCCAGCGCCACGTCGAGTTCCGTTCCGGTAAAGCTTTCCGGCGAATATTCGAAGCGGAAACCGCCGCCGGCCTTTGCCGCCATGTCGGTGATCATCTTGGCCGCATCGGTGGCAATGGTTTTGATGCCGCCGACATCCTTGTTGAAAACAACCCGGCGCTGCAATTCGCTGGTCGAGTTGTAGAAATGGATGATCGGCTTGGTTGCGCCCTGCAGGGATTCAAAGGTACGGGTGATCAATTCGGGACGGCACTGCACCAGGACCTGCAGGGAGACATCGTCGGAAATATTGCCTTCCTCGACGCACCAGCGGGCAAAGTCGAAATCCGTCTGCGACGCCGATGGAAAGCCGATCTCGATTTCCTTGAAACCCATATCGAGCAACAGGGCGAACATCCGCACCTTGCGGTCGTGGCCCATCGGGTCGATCAATGCCTGGTTGCCATCGCGCAAATCGACGGAACACCAGATCGGTGCCTTTTCGATGCGCCTGGACGGCCATTGCCGGTCCTTCAGATCAACCAGCGGATACGGTTCATATTTCTTGCGGGCATCGGGCATGCCCATGGTGCGGGGAGCGGTCATATCGGTCATTTGCTTCTCGTTTCCGGCCGTCTGCGCATCTCTGGCGCTCGTGCGGCACTTTTTCAAGCGTTGGAATGGTCTTGTAAAGGGGTAAGGAGCAAAAAGCCTGGCGGCACTTTCGACCGCCGGACGCTCCTCTCAACGAGCCCGGCGATCGCCGATAAGGTCGAGAAGAAGCGGAAGGAGATAGGCGCGGCTGGTCAAACCCGCAAAAGCGGATTTGGCAAAAGACGACAAATGTGTCTGGCGCGTTTCCATGGGCCAGACAATTAAACGACTGTCCGGCCGGATGCAAGAGGTGTTCGCAGGGAACTCAGTTCTTCTTCAACTCGGCGCTCGTTCCCGAAAGCCACTCGCTGACAACCCGCACGTCGTCATTGCCGAGGCCATGATCGGATTTGATCGACTTCGCCTCGACCGTTGCCCCGTGCGCGCGCAGCAGGGTCGCAAGCGCCGGTGCGAACGGCGCATAGGTCTGGTCGGCAACGCCGGAAACCGTCAGAACCCGCGCACCCGCGAGATTGGCATCGGTATTTTCCGTCAGCACCGGCATGGAGCGCAGCAGCACCGCCTGCTTGACCATATCCGGATAGAGCATCATCACCGCGCCAACCAGGTTGGCGCCGTTCGAATAGCCGAGGAACGTCGTGCGGTTGAGATCGATCTTGTACTTCTCCGTCGCCTGTTTCAGGAAACCGGCGAAGGCCTTGGCCTCGACATGAATGTCCTTCTGGTCGAAGCTGACCGCCGTCAGACGGCGGTACCACCGGCTGGTGCCATCCTGCATGATCCGGCCGCGAACGGCGAGCAGAAGCGCATGCGGCGCGATCTTGGTGGCGAGGGAAACAAGGCTGGTTTCGTCCTGGCCCGAACCGTGCAGGAGAACCATCGCATCGCCATTGGGCTCATCTGGCCGGTAGAGCCGGTATTTGAACGCAAGGTCGTCCCGCAGCGCGCTCTCGCCCTGTGGAAGAATCTCGCCCTTCACTGCTTTTTTCAACATGCCTGCACCGCCTGTTGCAACGATATTGATGGGCTGCGCCTTCTCTGGCGCGGGCACCACGGCCTGCAGCTTCTGCCCGCAGGCGGCCGTGCTAGTTTTACCGGTAACCGCAAGCGGATCAACCGGGTTCGCCGGGGCCGGTACCTTCGCTGCCGCCGGCTTCTCACAGTCGATGATGATCCGCGCGCTGGCGGGATAGGCCGCAGCCATCAATGAAAGTCCGGTGAGAAGTGCGTAGAGGGTCGGTTTACCCATAAGTTAATCCTGACAGTTAAAGGTTAACTAATTTTGTAAACAGCCGCGGTTGTCCGCCCGGCGCTGCCTGCGTTTTCGGCGCTCGATTCCCTGGAGAATGGATGCTTGCCGCCAAATCCTGTGTCCCCTGACTGACGCCCCCGGCGTTGCATCATTGATGGAGAAATTGCGTTGCTTGATGATGGTGTCATTCAGCGGCTCTGCTATGTCAATATAATTGTAACAAAATCATGACAGCTCGAAACATTGCGTGACAAATGTTGCTGCCGTGCACCGGTTTTTGTAGTTCTCCAAACCATATCCATCAGTTCCAGAGATGCGAGACCGGCACGGCAAACATGTCGGAACCGAATGGAACGATCTTATCGCCATCATAGATGAGTATGCCCGCGATGAACCGGCCCTTGGTTACCTCTGAAAGCTTACGCATTCCACGAAAATCCTCAGATAGCACGGTAGCCGATGCTTTGACTTCAATACCCACTATCCCGCCCCGATTGCCTTCAAGAACAAAATCAACCTCTTCCTGGATCCTGGTTGTCGTTCTGAAATGATGAATGGATATTCCTCGCGCCTGCATCCATCCGACCTGTTTAAGAAGCTCGCCAAAAACAAAGCTTTCCAGCAAGTGGCCAAACACATTCCGGTCTGACCTGATTCCATCCATTGTAACGCCGAGTACGGAAGCAAGGAGCCCGCTATCAAGAAAGTGAAGTTTTGGTGACTTGGTCAGCCGCGATATCTGATTGTTATGCCATGGTTCCATTGAGTGAGTGATATACAAGGCCGTGAAAATATCGAGATAGCGTTGGACGGTCTTGCGATCCATCGCCAGAGCGACGCCGATTTCACTGAAATTGATGAGTTTTGCCGAATAGTTTGCAAAGAGACGTATCAGCCGCGGCATGTCACCAATACGGGTGATATCAGCGATGTCGCGCACGTCCCGCTGAATGATCGCGTTTATATAATCGAGATACCATTTGGTGCGTCGCTCTGGCGTGGAGCGTGCAATTGCTTCGGGATAACCGCCCGCCAGGACAATCTCGATTAATTCCGGGCCTGAAACAGATATTCCCTTGACCGGCGCCACCTGGCCTTGAAAAGCCAGTTCAAGGAAGGTTGGCTTCTGCCCGCTTATTTCGCCCCGCGCCAACGGCATCAACGTAATCACTTCCATCCGTCCCGCCAGGGAATCGGCGACTGTTGGCAGCGTCATGATGTTGGCCGAACCGGTCAGCAAGAAGCGTCCCGGGCGTGGATCTTCATCAACACTTTCCTTGATAGCGAGCAATAAACCAGGCGCTCGTTGAATCTCGTCAATCGTCACGCGATCCAGGCCTCTTATGAAACCTTTGGGATCAGCTTTGGCAGCATTCAATATCGTTGCATCGTCGAGCGTAAAATAGCTCCTCGACGAGTCTGACACAGACTTTGCCAAGGTCGATTTTCCCGCCTGACGCGGTCCTGCAATCAGCACCACCCGACTGTCCGTCAGAGCAGACCTTATATCCTGTGCAGAAAATCTCGGATACATTTTCCAACTGCGTGAACGACTTGCAAATTGACCCTAAGACACAAAACGGGATTCTACAAGACACAAAACGGGAATCAAAGTGACGCAAAAGGGGATTTAAAACACCAGATTACCGTCCCAACCAAGAGCTTTGCCCGCATCGCCCACAAGGTTGGATCGCTCAGGCGAAGGGAACGGCAGCCGTGCCGATCGGCAGTTTGGCCTCTTCTTCCGGTTCGACGTGAATGACGACACTCGAATCGGGAATCTGCTGCATCAGCGCATTTTCCATCCGGTCGCAGATGACATGGGCGTCGCCGACGCTCATGCTGGCATGAACGACCAGATGAAACTCGATGAACGTTACCCGCCCGGCAATGCGCGTCTTCAGGTCATGCACCTCAAGCGCACCGTCGGCATTGGCCGAGATGACGTCGCGGATGCGCATGGTTTCCTCGGTGGGAACACCCACATCCATCAGGCCCTGCACGGACGACCCGATCACACTCCAGCCTTGCCAGAGGATGTTGAGCGCAACGATCATCGCAAGCAGCGGATCGAGGAACGTCCAGCCGGTGATCACGGCACCGACGAGACCGATGAACACACCGATGGAGGTCACGACATCGGTCATGATGTGCTTGCCGTCCGCCAGCAAAGCCGGCGATTTGTGCCGGCGACCACGGCTGATCAGCAGCGTGGCCCACAGGGCGTTCACAAGCGAGGCACCGCCATTGATCGCCAGACCCAGCCATGGTTCCTCCATGACCTTGGGCATCTCCCAGGCGGACCAGACTTCCCGCAGGATCAACAGCGCCGCCACGACGATCAGCACGCCCTCGAGCACCGCCGAAAAATACTCGGCCTTGTGGTGCCCGAACGGGTGATTCTGGTCGGCGGGCTTGTGGCTGACACGGATCGCCCACCAGGCGGCAAGCGCCGCCACGACATTCACGATCGATTCCAATGCGTCGGAGTAGAGCGCAACGGAACCGGTGACGTGATAGGCGGCATATTTCAGTGCCAGCACGCCCATGCCAACGAAAATCGACCAGAATGCCAGTCGCTGGACGACGTTTTCACCTTCCATCAGGCAGCTCGCTCCTTGGCCTTGCGCGGCAGATGCGCCACGATGTTTTCAATCATGCGCATGCCCGCATTATGCCCGAGGGTCATAATCGATTCCGGATGGAATTGCACCGCCGCAATCGGTTCGCTCTTGTGTTCGAAGGCCATGATGACCCCGTCTTCGGTCTCCGCCGTCACGATGAACTCATCCGGCAGCCGCACCGGATCGGCAAAGATCGAGTGGTAACGGCCAACCGTGACCTCCTTCGGCAGCCCCGAAAAAATCCTGCCCTGCTTGGTAATCCGGATACGTGACGGTTTTCCATGCATCGGAACGTGCAGTTGCCGCAGCGTGCCGCCATAGGCTTCCGCCAGCGCCTGCAAGCCGAGGCAGACACCAAAGATCGGCAGGTCGCGCTTGCGCGCGTTCTTGATGGTTGCCTTGCAGTCGAAATCCTCCGGCGTGCCCGGCCCCGGCGAAAGCACCACCAGATCAGGCTTCAACCGGTCGAAGATTTCATCGGGCACCGGCGTGCGAACGGTGGTCACGGTGGCGCCCGTCTGCCGGAAATAATTGGCGAGCGTATGGACGAACGAATCCTCGTGGTCGACAAGCAGGATCGACAGCCCTTCGCCGACCCGCGCAACGGCGCGTTCTTCCACGGGGATATTGCTCTTGTGCGCCTCGCGCACCGCCGCAATCATCGCGGAAGCCTTGAGTTCGGTTTCCGCCTCTTCCTCTTCCGGAATCGAATCGAACAGCAGCGTCGCGCCCGCCCGCACCTGTGCGATGCCGTCCTTGATGCGGATGGTGCGCAGGGTCAGGCCGGTGTTCATGTCGCCATTGAAATTGACCATGCCGATGGCACCGCCGTACCAGGCGCGCGGGCTGCGTTCGTTCTCTTCGATGAAGCGCATGGCCCAGAGCTTTGGCGCACCCGTCACCGTTACGGCCCATGCATGCGAC
Organism: Phyllobacterium sp. NPDC097923; assembly: GCF_044760925.1. Taxonomy (NCBI): domain Bacteria; kingdom Pseudomonadati; phylum Pseudomonadota; class Alphaproteobacteria; order Hyphomicrobiales; family Phyllobacteriaceae; genus Phyllobacterium; species Phyllobacterium sp. NPDC097923. The sequence continues at coordinate 106,417 of NZ_JBIWBL010000005.1, forward strand.
AGGAAGCCGTCAAAGGCGTCCATATCCTCGCGCAGACGGCCCTCGATATGGTCCACGGTGTGAATAAGCCGGGAATACATTTCGATCTGGCGGCGGCCGATGACGCGCACGGAACCTGGCTCGCAGACCCGGCTCTTGTCATTGCGGTCCACGTCCGAGCACATGGTGAGTTCAGACTCGTCCTTCTTGGAATTGAGCAGCTTGATGATCTGCTCGGCATCGGCAATCGCATCCTCGCCGCGCTTGATCGTTCCCGAAATCGGGCAGGTCTCGATACGGCGGCCAACCACGCGCACGAACATCTCGGGCGAAGCACCGACGAGATATTCGTTGTCGCCCAGATTGATGTAGAAGGAATAGGGCGACGGGTTGATGGCCTTGAGACGGCGCGAAATCACCGAAGGCTTGGTCTCGCAGCGCTCGTAGAATGTCTGGCCCGGCACCACTTCGAAGAGATCACCGCGCTTGAAGCTTTCCTTGGCTTTCTTGACGAGTTCCGCATAGTCGCCGGGATTGTGGTCGCCGCGACCCGGGATCATGCTCGTCGGCTTGAATGCCCTGGCTTCGGTTTCCCGCGACAGGCCTTCCGTGGAAGCACCCTCGAACGCGTATTCATACCGGTCAAGCCACGCCTTGGCGGCGTGGTGATCGACGACCAGAATTTCGTCCGGGAGATAGAGCACGATGTCGCGCTGGTCATCCGGCCGCTTCAGCTTGTACTGGATCGGATCGAACTGGAACGCGAGATCATAGCCGAACGCGCCATACAGGCCGAGATTGGCATCCTCCTCGCTGAAGAACAGGGCGACGATGCCGCGCAAAACCGTGAAAACCGAAGGAATACGCGAGCGTTCTTCTTCGGTGAACGGACGGCTCGGCAGGGCGATTTCAAGGTCAAGCTTCGTTGCGCCCGCAGCGGAAATCGACACTTCGGCAAGGGCCGAAACCGCTTTGTAGATCGGGCGCAACAGGATTTCACCGCGCTTGTTCAGCGCCTCGATCGTCATATGCCGGCCATTGGAGGTGATGACAACCGGAGGATCGATAATGGCCGTATCCCAGCGCGTGTAACGGCCGGGATATTCATAATTGGACGAGAAAACTGCCCCGCGCCGTTCATCCAGCCCGTCGACATAGCTGTCGATGGCGCTGGCATAGGCAGTCGCAATGCGTGACCGGGAGATGGTAACACCGCCTGCCGTGTCGAATATTTCCACGTCGCCCTCAATTCTATGCATCATCATTTCCACTCCGTTGCATTTGGCTTTGCGGGCTTCTGGCGGTCAAACAAAAAGGCCGCCCGGAAAACCCGTTGCGGCCCTGATCCCTTTACGTGCGTGCAAAAGGCTGCGTGGCCGCGATCAGCGAGCCCACCACCAGCCATTTGACATCATAACGCGCGTGTTCATGGCGGTGATTGTTAGCGTTACGCGGCGGCGCTTGCAACAGCAAAAATCACCGGCCTGAAAATCGCTCAGAACAACCCTTCGATCAAACCCTGCCCGTTGAGATGAATGCGTTCCGCCGAAGGCGATTTCGGCAGACCCGGCATGGTCATGATCTCACCGCAGATCGCGACGACGAAGCCGGCGCCAGCCGAAAGGCGCACCTCCCGCACATGCACCACATGATTGACCGGTGCGCCGCGCAGGTGCGAATCCGTCGAGAACGAATATTGCGTCTTGGCCATGCAGACGGGAAGATGGCCGTATCCCGCGGCCTCCCATTGCCGCAACTGCTCCCGCACGCTGGCATCGGCATCCGCCTCCGCGCCGCGATAGATGCGCTTGACCACCGTCTCGATCTTGTCGAACAGAGAGAGCTCATCCTCGTAGAGCGGCGAGAACTGGGCTGAACCGCTCTCGGCGAGAGACACCACCTTGTGCGCCAGCTCTTCGATCCCGGCCGATCCCAGCGCCCAGTGCTTGCACAGGATGGCTTGCGCGCCGTGGGCCGCAACGAAGTTCTTCACGGTTTCGATCTCGGCATCGGTATCGGCGCTGAAATGATTGATCGCCACGACAACAGGCACACCGAACTGCCGCACATTTTCCATGTGGCGGCCAAGATTGGCACAGCCCGCCTTTACCGCAGCAACATTCTCAAGACCGAGATCGTCCCTGGCAACGCCGCCATGCATCTTCATGGCGCGGACCGTGGCAACGATGACGGCAGCGGCCGGTTTCAATCCGGCCTTGCGGCATTTGATGTTGAAGAATTTCTCTGCGCCGAGATCGGCACCGAAACCGGCTTCCGTCACCACGTAATCCGCAAGCTTGAGCGCAGTCGTCGTGGCAACGACGGAGTTGCAGCCGTGGGCAATATTGGCGAAGGGGCCGCCATGCACAAAGGCCGGATTGTTTTCCAGCGTCTGCACCAGATTGGGCTGCATGGCATCCTTCAGGAGGACGGCCATCGCCTTGTCGGCCTTGAGGTCCCGGGCATAGACGGCGGTCTTGTCGAAACGATAGCCGATAATGATATCGCCCAGCCGCCGCTCGAGATCTTCGAGATCGGTTGCAAGGCAGAGAATGGCCATGACTTCCGAGGCCACCGTGATATCAAAACCCGATTCACGCGGAAAGCCGTTGGCCACGCCGCCCAGGGAAGACGCGATATCGCGCAGCGCGCGGTCGTTCATGTCCATGACCCGCCGCCAGGTCACGCGGCGCGTATCGAGATTGAGTTCATTGCCCCAATAGACGTGATTGTCGATCAGGGCTGCCAGCAGATTGTGCGCCGCAGTGATGGCGTGAAAATCGCCGGTGAAATGCAGGTTGATGTCTTCCATCGGGATGACCTGCGCATAGCCGCCGCCGGCGGCGCCGCCTTTCACGCCGAAACAGGGCCCGAGCGACGCCTCGCGGATGCAGACAATCGCGCTCTTGCCGATGCGGTTGAGACCATCGCCGAGACCGACGGTCGTCGTCGTCTTGCCTTCACCGGCCGGTGTCGGGCTGACCGCCGTCACGAGGATCAGCTTGCCATCCGGAGCACCGCGCTTCGAGCGGATGAATTCCGCCGAGAGTTTTGCCTTGTCGTGCCCGTAGGGAACGAGGTGTTCCGGCGCAATGCCAATCTTTGCACCTATCTCGAAAACCGGTTTCTTGGTTGCAGCGCGGGCGATCTCAATATCGGACTTCATGACAGCCATCGGCATATCCTCCCCATTTTAGGGTTGCGCCCTATTTATCGGTTACCATTCTGAATACGCCAAATAGCATCGTAGAAGCGAATTGGGGATAGTGAGTGCCCCACTATCCCCAATCGCGCATCTGATTTCAGCCGTTTTCCCGCTTATTCGCCCATGGCGATGAGGCTGGCATTGCCCCCGGCCGCAGCCGTATTGACCGAGACCACCTGTTCCAGCGCAAACCGCGTCAGGTACGACGGACCGCCCGCCTTGGGACCTGTGCCGGAAAGACCCGAACCGCCGAAGGGCTGTGTCCCGACAACCGCGCCGATCGTGTTGCGGTTGACATAGACATTGCCGATGTCGAGCCGGTCGATGACTTTGGCGACTGTCGCCTCAATGCGCGTGTGCAGACCGAAGGTCAGGCCGTAACCGGTCGAGGCGATCTGGTCGAGTACCTTGTCCAGATCCTTGGCTTTCCAGCGCACCACGTGCAGAACCGGCCCGAACACCTCCTTCTCCAACGCTTCCGCATGATTGAGTTCAACAATATGCGGCGCAAAGAACAGGCCTTCGTCCGGCGCAGTGCCGGCATAGCGAACCTTCTGGCTCTTGCGCATCGCGGCAATGTGGGCCGCGAGCATGTCGCGCTGCGTCTGATCGATGATCGGGCCGATATCGGTGGAGGCCAGCGAGGGATCGCCAAGCGTCAACTCACGTGCCGCGCCTTCGATCATCTCGAGCATGTTGTCGGCAATATCCTCCTGCAGGTAGAGAATTCGCAACGCAGAACAGCGCTGACCTGCCGAACGGAACGCCGACATGACAACATCGTCGGCAACCTGTTCCGACAAGGCAGTGGCATCGACGATCATCCCGTTGAGGCCGCCGGTTTCGGCGATCAGCGGAACAATCGGGCCTTTCTTCGCCGCCAGCGTACGGTTGATGGCCCAGGCCGTATCGGTCGAGCCGGTGAAGGCCACGCCGGCAATATCCGCATGGGATGTCAGTGCCGCACCGACCGAGCCGTCACCCGGGACATAAAGCACGGCATCTTTCGGCACGCCCGCTTCGTGGAGAAGCCGGATGGCTTCATAGGCGATCAGCGGCGTCTGTTCCGCCGGCTTCGCCACGACGGTGTTCCCCGCAGCAAGGGCCGCCGTGACCTGACCCAGGAAAATCGCCAGCGGGAAATTCCACGGGCTGATGCAGACGAAGGCACCGCGACCGCGATGACGCAGCTTGTTGTCTTCGCCTGTCGGGCCGGGCATGGCCTTGTCGGTTGCAAACTGACGGCGCGCCTCGGCAGCGTAGTAGCGGCAGAAATCCACTGCCTCGCGAATTTCGGCAATGCCGTCATCGAGCGTCTTGCCCGCTTCACGGGAGAGAAGGTCCATCAGCAGATCACGATTGTTCTCCAGAAGGTCACCCGCCTTTTCCAGGGCCTTGGCGCGGGTTTCCACCGGAACACGCGACCATGAGACGAAAGCCCTTTTGGCAATGCCGACGGCCTTTGCCGCTTCGTCCGCCGTCGCAAACACAACCGTTCCGACGGTTGCACCGTTGACCGGCGAAATCACATTCTGGGCCTTGCCCGCAGCTTTCACGCCGTCGATCAGCGGAACAGCGTTGACCGTGCGGGATGCCTTGGCGATCCCGCCCAAAAGGGCCGCCAGTTCCTTGCGGTCACCCAGTTCCACGCCGGCCGAATTGGTGCGCTTGCCATAGATTTTGGCGGGCAGCGGGATATGCGGGTGACGATAGCCTTTGCCGTCATTGAGCTTTTCCGCCGGGCGCACCAGCAGGTCCGCTATCGGCACATTGCTGTCACCGACCACCGACACGAAAGACGAGTTGGCGCCGTTTTCGAGCAGGCGGCGAACCAGATAGGCCAGGAGATCGCGATAGCCGCCAACAGGCGCATAGATGCGGCAGGCGATCTTCTCGTCCTTTTCCGTGATCTGCTTGTAGAGGCTTTCGCCCATGCCATGCAGCCGCTGGAACTCAAAGCCGGTCTTGTCGTCGCCGGCCATTTCCAGGATCATGGCGACCGTCAGCGCATTGTGGGTGGCAAATTGCGGGAATATGCGGGGCCGGGCGTCAAGCATACGCTTGGCGCAGGCCATATAGGACGCATCGGTTGCAGGCTTGCGGGTGAACACCGGGTAATCGGGCAGACCGCGCTCCTGCGTCCGCTTCACTTCCGTATCCCAATAGGCCCCCTTGACCAGCCGCACCATCATCTTACGGTTGTGGCGCGCCGCCAGCCGGTCGATGTGGTCGATCACCTCAAGCGCACGCTTCTGATAGGCTTGGATGGCCAGGCCGAACCCGTCCCATCCACCCAGCGACGGATCGGCAAAGACGCGGTCGATCACATCCAGCGACAGCTCAAGCCGGTCGGCTTCTTCGGCATCGACCGTGAAATTGAGATCGTAGGATTTGGCCTTCTGCGCCAATGCCAAGAGGTCCGGCACCAGTTCGGCCATGACCTGATCATGATGCGTGGCGAGATAACGCGGATGCAGGGCGGAGAGCTTGACGGAAATGCCCATGCGATCCGGCAGCTTCTTGTTGCCCGTGGCACGGCCGATCGCGTCGATAGCATCGGAATAGGATTTGAAATAGCCGCGCGCGTCCTTGCGCGTCCGGGCGCCCTCACCCAGCATATCGAAGGAATGGCGATAACCCTTGGCTTCGTTGGAAGCAGCGCGCTTCAGCGCATCCTTGATGGTTTCGCCGAGAACGAAATGGTGGCCGAGATAACGCATGGCCTGCTTGGTGGCGGTGCGGACCGTGGGAAGGCCGATACGCTTGACCAGCGAGGAAATCACCCCTTCCGGCGTCTCGCCCGGCTTGATCACCTTGGCGGAAAGGCCGAGCGCCCAAGCCGATGCCGATACAAACCACGTATCGCCGCTCGGCTCGTGCTCCGACCACTTGCCCTGCTTCAGCTTGTCCTCGATCAGCTTGTCCTGCGTGGCCGCATCCGGCACGCGCAGCAGGGCTTCGGCGAGAACCATCAGCGCCAGCCCTTCACGGGTGGACAAGCCATATTCGCGCAGGAAATCCTCCACACCGCCGATACCACTCGCTTCCTTGCGAATCGTGGCGATGTATTTGCTGGCACGTGCATCGATACGGCGGTTGACGTCTTCCGGCAGGGCGATGGTTTTCAGCAAAGATGCGACCAGTTGCTGATCATCGACAGCATATGGCGCAGTAAAATCGTTTGAAGACGGCAATGGTCTGGTCATCAGGCTTCCCCTTATTGATTTTTCCCATATAATCTATTCCACTTGGTTCTTCTCACCAATGAACGCTCACAAAGCAGCGCAAAAAACTAAAAATATGGGGTATTTTAGAGATGAAAAACCTGGACAGCCTTGACCGGCGCATCTTGCGCGAGCTGCAGAAGGACGGGCGGCTCTCCAACACCGAGTTATCCGAGCGTATCAGCCTGTCGCAAACGGCGACCACGGAACGGGTCAAGCGCCTGACAAGAGACGGCTATATCCTTGGTTATACCGCCAGACTGTCGCCGAAAAAGCTCGACCGCGCAATGCTGGTCTTCGTGGAAATCAAGCTGGACCGCACCACCCCGGATGTTTTTGCCACCTTTGCGGCTGCGACACGGCGCAACCCCGATGTGATGGAATGCCACATGGTCGCCGGTGGTTTCGACTACCTGATCAAGGCGCGCGTCGCGGACATGGAGCACTACCGCCGCTTTCTCTCCGATGCCCTGCTGTCGCTGCCGGGCGTGCGCGAGACGCACACCTATGCCGTCATGGAGGAAGTCAAGGAAACCACCCACCTGCCGGTTTGATCGACCTGCAACCGGATACCTATCGCGACACAACTCCCCGTTCGTTGCCGAACCGGTCGCATTTCATCATCAATGGACGGGTTGAGCGCAAAAGCAACAGCACCGGGCCAGCGGTGTATCGGAGGAGATGGGCTGCTCCGGCTGCGGCATCAGCCATGCCCTCAAACTTGGAGGTGATACGATGTGGTTTAAACCCTTCAGCATCACCCTGGAAATGAAAAGGATCCGGACTCACTGGCAGGTGACCATCCGGATCCAATTCAGATAACCAGAAAAGAGGGTGGGCGAAAGCTCGCCCTCACTCCAAGGCTAAATATAGCATTTTACCCGCCCAAGTCCACTTATTGCTGCAGCACCTGTTTGATATCGATCAGGTTGGAACGCACGCGCAGGATATAGAAACCCATGGTTGTCAGATGGTTGGGCAACAACCAACCGCCCTCGCTGCCATTGGCGATGATCCATGGCGTTATGTTGAGCGCCGAACGGAGTTGTCCGTCCATGCCATCCCACAGGGGCGCCAGGTTCTTCTGCTGCACGACCTGCTTGAAGTCGACCTTTGCCGCATTCATCAGGCCGTAATAGGCGTAGAGCTGGCCATAGGCGAACCAGAACCGGTCATCCGCACGGGTATCGAACCAGCCATAATTGTTCTTCTCCGAGCGATCCTTCAGGATGGCGGAGGTGGAGCCGATATCATTGGCGATACGGTCAATGAACTGCATGAGATTATCGGCACGTGCATCGAATACGGCATTGCAGGCTTCCAGCTTCGAATTGAAAGTCCTGAGGTCTTTGACCGCCGAACGGTAATAGCTCGGGGTCGGGGTCTTGGGGCCAAACGGGTTCAGGCCAAAATACCATGCATCCTCGGTGAACTGCAGATTGCCGCGCGCCTTCTGCAGATCGTTGTCGATCTGCGATGTGCCGCGGATACGGCCAAGCGTGTCGACAAGCTCGACGGCCGTCCGGCGCACGGCGGAGTTGATGCCGCGCTGGAACGCCGCCTTGTTGTCGAGGAAAGGCGTATCGTCCCATGACATGCCGAAGAAGCCGAGCTTGAACAGCAGCATGGAGGAAATCCAGGCATTCTGGTTGACGTTGAAATCGGTGAGGTCAGCCGTGACTTCCACAATGGCCGAACGGGCGCAGCTCTTGGGCGCCGTTCCGACGGCTTGCGCAGCAACCGGTTCCCCAGCGGCAACATCACGCTTGTCGAAATTATAGACGGCGACGTAATCCGGATTGAAATTCGTCCAGACCTGCGTGACCCAGAAGAAATAGCCGTAAAGCCCGACCCAGAGAATGAGTATCGCACCCAGGACCGTCTTCAGGATCCAGCCGCGCTGGGTGTACCAGCGCCCTGCCCATAGGAACGGCCACAGGATGATACCGACCGCATAGCCGATGCCGCGTCCGATCAGATAGAAAATCCGGCTGAAGAAGTTGATGACGGGATCGAGCATTGTGCATCCTTGCTAGGAGGTGAGACCGTAGAGCCGCCTGCGCAGCCCTTCCTTGTCTTTCAAATAGGTGGTTTTGAGTATATCGACAACGTGTTCCTGATAGGCGGGGCTCCAGCGGCCGTAGTCGGCGTAGAAACCCTGCTTGTTGAAAATATACCGCGACAGGAAATCCCACGGGACAAAATCACTGATCAGCTGATTGACCAGCCAGGCATCGGGATGGCTTGGGAGCGCCCGCACCACCAGAAAACGGCGCGCCGGGTCGATCTCGGAGAGGTTGATCTGCCCCGTCTGGGCAATTTCACGTTTCACGGCGTTCAGGAACGGCCATGTCCCGTCATGATTGATCAGGCTGGCATTGGCGTGAATCCAGGTCTGCAGCCAGATACGATCAATGCCGCTCAGATTGCGTTCCGGTTCAAGCGTCCGGATGAGATGGCGGATGATCATCTCACCGCGGTTTTCCAGATAGCCCGACTGCTCGATCCACGAGCCGCGCGGCAACTCGATGCGCCCCGTCGCGGCAAGAAACTGGAACACCTGGTCGGCGTCCTTAATCGAGATGTAATTGACCTGCCAGGGGCGCGAACGCCGGAAACCGGGAGCGGCGGGATCGCCGATGACCGTTGTCGTATTGTCATCGACAAAGATATAGATGCCGCCGAAATGACTGGTCCAGAAGGCGCTGTGGCGGAACACCACCTTGTCGGGCACCAGTGAATTCTCGCGGATATCGCCGGTGACCTTGGCAAGTTCGACCATACGGTTGATGAGATCGTCGTCGCGCCAGGTGTTCGGCTCGTTCTGCAGCCGGTCCACCAGGAGACGCAGTTCCGCCGCCTGCCCCATGACATTTTCAGCGGAAAGGACGCGGAACTCGACCTGATTGATCGATAGAAGATCCTCAATGTCGTTGACGATGGAAACACTGTCCTCGATCTCGCCGAAGATCACGTCCTTGATGGTCAGCGCGTTGATCGCCCGCGCATTGCTGCTGAAGAATTCATACATCAGCTGCGACGTGTTGGAGAACTGCGTGTGAACCACCGGCAGCATCGCCTGATCCGGCGTCAGAATGATGAAGCGGCGGTTGACGCCATTGGGATCGAGATAGGAAGGGTCCTTCAGTTCAGCGGCGATTTCCGGCGAGAATCCCGTCCGGTCAATATTGAACCGGGTGAGTTCGGTTGCCTTGAATCCAAAAGCCGTCAGCGCCCGGTTGTAGCGTTCGATCAGATGCGGCTGGTCGATCGTCAGCAAACGCCCGTAGATCAGTTCGTTTTCGTAGAGAAGGTCCATCAGGCGTCCCACTGCCCCCGCGCTTTCAGGGCTTCCACTTCCCGGATCGCCCGTTCGCGCAGGCGTGCATCGCGGACGATCTTTTCCACGGCGGCATCGTCCGACTTGTCGGCATAGCGGAATTCCGAATCCGCATACCGGTTGGTTTCCTGCAGCACCATGTCCATGGTGAAGGGCTTGCGCAGTTCCTCCACCATTGCCTTTTTCTCATCATAGGGCTTGTGCATGAAGGTCTCGGGCTTTTCGAACCATGCATCCGGCAGTTCGATGTCCATGGCGCGCATCTTGATCGCATCCGTCACGTTCTTGATGGCACGGCCGGTGAAACGCGGCTCGCGTTCCTTGATCATGTGCAGATAGGTACCGATATCGGCAAGCGTTTCCGGTTCGCCGTTCTCAGAAATGAAGCGCTCATACACCGCTTTCAGCCCGTCTTCCTGCGGCTTCGACAATTGTTCATAGGCGGCATCCACGGCGCGTTCGATCTGCTGGTCTTCGAACAGCTTGTGTTCGCCGAGCGGAATCCTGTGGTTCTTGCCGGCGAGCAGCGCAAAGATATCGATGTAATCGTTGCGGGTCTGCGGCCCGTCCACCAGCCAGCGCGCTCCGGCACGCTGGCGCAGCGCATCGTCGACATTCTCCGGATAGTTGGAGAACATGCCGAACGCGCAGTTGCCGCGCACCACGGTGGATGCGCCCGCAAACGCTTCCATCAGCACGCCGGTGATTTCCTGCTGGCCGGCAGATGCCCGGTCGTCGGAACGCCGCGCGGCAACCTGATCGATATCATCGATGGTGCCGAAGCCGATCACGCGCGTATTGAGCACGTTGTTGACGAATTGCCGGCAGTTCTGTCCGGATTTTCCCTGATAGGAGGAAATCTGATCGACACCGAAATTCTCGTAATGGAAGGCATAGCCCGCCACCTGGCAGTAATCGTTGACGAGACCGGCAATCATCTGGATCAGCGTCGTCTTGCCCGTGCCGGGTGCGCCGTCGCCGATGAAGGTGAACAGAAAGCCGCCAAGTTCAACGAACGGGTTGAGCTGCCGGTCGAAATCATAGGCCATCAGCATTTTTGACAGCTTCAGCGCCTGATATTTGGCAATGTGATTGCCGATGACTTCACCAGGCTTTTTGAAGGTCATCACCAAGGGCGTGCGCTTCTTGCCCGGCGCCACATCGAAGCCGTCAAGCGTGAAATCGTCGTTGTCGAGGCGCAGATGCGTGTCTTCAAAGCTGCCGAGCCCGTCAAAACGGCCCTTGCGCTGCAGCAGGCCTTCAATGGCCGCGGCAGCATAGGCTTTCGCCCGCGCCAGCATGGTCTGTTCATCGGCGGCACCGGCAATGGCCCGGTCCAAACCGCCGACGATCGATTTCAAGGCATCCTGCGCCGTATCGAAATTGAATTCCGCAACCGTCACATCATTGGCGGCCTGGCTATCCGCTTCGATCAGTTGCGAGAGGTAGGCAGCAAGCGCAAAGGCCGAGACATAGGCGGCGGCGGACAAAAGCTTCTTGAAATGGCTGGCATCTTCCCCCTGCAGGGGCGCCGAGGCATTGCGCGCCAGAAGGTTCTCCAGATCGCTCTGGCGGCCAAAAACATCGGCAACGGCCAATGCGACTGCCACGCCGCGGCGCACCCGGAACAACAGGGTGTGCTGGGCGATGGACAGCATCTGGTCGTCGGGACGCACGGCCTGGATGGTCTTTGTCAGGTCCACTTCACGCGTTGAGCGCAGACCGCCGGTCGAAACTGTTGAGACGAACCGCCGCCCGGTACCGGCAAGCTCGGTCCCGGATTTCGCATCGCCCGATTCCAGCACGACAAAACGCGTCACCATGGCCTGCGCCACCGGCAGATGCTTGGTGATGTCCTTCTCGTCGATGGTGGTCAAACCGACATCCATGATCGTGCTCCCCTAAATGTCGCTGATGACCTGGCCGTTGGACAGGATATGGGTTTTGAACCCGCTGAAAACACGGCTGGCCTCACCCGAGGCATAGAGCGCCTGATAGGCCTCGTGCGGCACCAGCGCATGCTGTTCGTAGCTGCTGACGCCTTGCCGGGCCGCCTCCAGATCATCCGTATTGATGTAGAACTCCTCGCGCGACGGTTCCGAAGACCAGAGCCCGCGCTTGCCCGGCCGTTCCGCCTTGGAGAAAACCTCCTGCATGGTCCATGTCAGAAGCCAGGCATCTTCCGGCTTGCGCACGCGTTCCAGGACATCGGCAACCTTCTGGTTATGTTCGGTAATACCCGTCGTATAGAACGGCCCGAGAACCACACGCCGCAGCTGCTTGGGGTGGAGTTCCGGAAAATCCGTGTCGAGGCTTGTCGCAATCGTGATCGGCGACAGCGAATAGGCCGAATTCTTGGCGGCGAAATCGTCAAAACGCCGTGCCAGCTCCGGATTGAGCAGGCCGCCGACGGGCAGCGGTATCCGCACGCCGGGATTAAGCTTGCCATCCTTGCCCACGAGGGTTTCCACGAGGCCTTGCGACGAATCCTCGATGATCGCCATATAGATCAGCGGCAGATTGGAAGCGCCGTCAAAGGCGCCCCAGTGCACCACGTAGAGCGGCCGCATGGTCTTCGGATTGACCGAAACGCGGATGGTCACCGGCAGGATGAAAGGCGAGAAAACCTCTCCCTGCTCGACCGTTTCCAGATAAATCCGCTCCGCCATCGATTTCTGCAGATCGCGCGGAAATGCGCGGTGCCGCAGGATGAAATCGGCCATTTCATTGCGCAGCGCGGCCGCTGGCGGAATGGCTGCCAGCCGGGCCCTGGTGTCCCGCTTGTCATTTTCCAGTTCCAGCACGTTCTGGAAAACCGGAAAGCCGCTTTCGGCGCGCGAAATCTGGAACCGGTCAGTGAAACCGATCCGGTTGCGCCAGCATTCGAAGGAGGCTTCCAGCCGCCGCAGATATTCCGATACGGTCTGCGCAACCAGATCGTGCTTGTAGAGCGGCGACTGCTGGTTGTTGAGAAACACGTCCAGCCCGTCCAGCGCAGCACGGATCGCACCGAAATAACGTTCGGCGGCGGTCAGATCAGCATTCCCGGCCATTAATTCTGCACGTAGTCAGCGGAATTGTGTTTCTTCAGGACTTCCGAGAAGCGGCGCGAGAAAGCATCATCGGCGAGCTTCTTGCGGCGCTGGATATCCTGGGTGCTGACCATGTTCTTCTCGTGCATCTCGAGCAGGTCGCCAATGTGTTTCTGCGCGGCGGCGCCGACACCGGCCATCGTCTCTTCCGCCGCCGTATCGACCCGGCTGCCAAGGGTATTGATCTTGTGGGCAACGTCCTGCTGGGCCGCCGTCTTCAAGGAATCCTCCAGCGCCTTGTAGAGAACGATGCGCTGTTCCGTATCGATCGACAGCTTGTTGATCAGCGTGCTCTGCGCGGCGATCTGGTTGTTGAGCGAATCGACGAATGTCTGGAACATCGAGGTATAGCGTTCCAGCGTCTGGCTTTCCGCCAGAAGCTCCTGCTCCTTCGCCTGACGCTCATTGTATTCCGTCGCCAGTTTCGAGCGATCACCCTCCAGTGTGGCGCGGGTGCCCTGATCGGTGGACGCGGCAATCCGGTTTTCAATGTCGAGCAGCAGCGGGTTCAGCTCTTCGATGCGCTTCTGCGTGGCTTCGAGTGTCGCCACTGCCGTCTTGCGGCGCTCGATCACGTTGGAAAGGCTGGCTTCCGACGTCTTGTAGCGCGCATCGAGAATGGTCTTCTGTTCTTTGAGAATGCCAACGATCCGGTCGGATTTCGACAGCAGTTCCTGCAGGTTGCCGGCCAGCGACATGTTGCGCACGCGATCCGTCCGCAGGCGTTGCATCTTGTCCTTGGAGAAAACGCCGACCAGCTTTTCCCAGCCGGAATAGCTTTTCATGCTTTCAAATTCGGAACCGAACACATTGGTCGCGTCTTCCAGACCGATGATCAGGTCGGCAATATTGCCTTCCATGACTTTCTGCTGGCGCAGGACATCATCGATGCGGGCATTTTCGATATCGAAGTCAGGATTTCCGATCGCAGCATCCGCCTTGGCGAACTTGTCGAGAACGACACTGGACTGGTCAATTTTCGTCCGCATCTCATTGACCATATTCCGGGTCTTTTCGATCTCGGTATCAAAGCTCTGCAAGCTCGCCATTGGTGTCTCCCCTAGATGCCCAAGATAAAATCATAAATATATCTGCCGTTCGAATATAGACACGGCATTTAACGAAAAAAAGCCTATAGAAAAATGACAGGCTATATTAGGCCGGAACAAGCTCTATTGGTCCGAAACAATCCGCCCGGTTTCTTCTTCCCAATGCTTGCGGCAAAGCGAGACATACACGGATTTTTCGATGGATACCTGATCTCCTTCAGTGATCGCCTTGCCCGTCGAATCGTGCCGGACCACCATGGTCGCCTTCGAGCCGCAATGACAGATCGTCCTGATCTCCCGCAACGTATCGGCGATGGCCAGCAATTCGGCCGAACCGGGAAAGAGCTTGCCCTGAAAGTCCGTGCGAAGCCCGAAACACATCACGGGCAGATGCAGCCGGTCGGCAACGCGTGCCAGTTGCCAGACCTGGTCCCGGGTGAGGAACTGCGCCTCATCCACGAAAACACAGCTGAGTGCATTCGCGCCATGCGCCGATGCGATGCGATCGAAAAGATTGTCCTCGTCACGGTAAAGCTCGGCGGCCGCCGTCACACCGAGGCGTGAAGATATGACGCCGACGCCGTTTTCCGCATAATGCGCAGCCGTGAACATCATCGTCCGCATGCCGCGTTCCTGGTAATTGTAGGATGCCTGCAGCAGCATGGTGGACTTGCCGGCGTTCATCGTGGAGTAGCTGAAATAGAGTTTTGCCATAAGGGCGTTTAATCAGAGTTGAGGTCAGGCTTGAAGCCTCTCCCGTGCAGAGGGTGCAACTTTTGCCGGAATATCAACAACTGTCGCGAATTGACCGGATTTATGCGCGGCTATGCTTGAACCCCTGCGAAATTGGTGCTTGGTTCATGCCCTTAACAGCCGGTAGAAAACCGGAGAGGGAGAACAATCGATGAAAATGTTGACCAAACTGACCATTTCACTGGCTCTCACGCTGACCGCCGGCACCGCCTTCGCCGCGGAATCCGCGAGTTGCAAGTCCGTTCGATTCGCCGATGTCGGCTGGACCGACATTACCTCGACCACGGCAGCGGCAAGCGCCGTGCTCAAGGGACTGGGTTATTCCACCGATACGAAGGTCCTGTCGGTTCCCGTAACCTATGCGTCCCTTGGCAAGAAGGACATCGACGTATTCCTCGGCAACTGGACACCCAGCATGGCCGCCGATCTCAAGCCCTATCTCGACAACAAGACGGTTGAAGATCTCGGTGTGAACCTCACCGGCGCAAAATATACACTGGCCGTGCCGCAGTACCTCTATGACAAGGGCCTGAAAGACTTCAAGGATATCATCACGTTCAAGGACGATCTCGGCGGCAAGATCTATGGGATCGAGCCGGGCAATGACGGCAATCGCCTGATCCTCGACATGATCGCCAAGAACGCCTTCGGCCTGAAGGGCTTCGAGGTTGCCGAATCATCCGAGCAGGGCATGCTGGCGCAGGTTGCCAAGCAGACAAAGACCAAGGGGCCCATCGTCTTCCTCGGCTGGGCGCCGCATCCGATGAACACCAACTTCAAGATTCAATACCTTTCCGGCGGCGATGATTTCTTCGGCCCCGACTTCGGCGGTGCAACCGTTCATACCAATGTTCGCGCCGGCTATACGACCGAATGCCCGAATGTTGGCAAACTTCTGGCCAATCTCAAGTTCGACCTGAAAATGGAGAATGAGATCATGGGCAAGATTCTCGACGATGGCGAAGACGGCCCGAAGGCAGCCTCCGAATGGCTGAAGGCCAATCCTGCCATTCTCGACACCTGGCTTGCCGGCGTGACGACGGTTGACGGCAAGGACGGTCTGCCAGCCGTCAAGAAGTCGCTCGGTCTTTAAGGCCTGCCGATATTGTCGCCCGGTGCACGCACCGGGCGATTCTTTCGCCTGATACTGCAACCGACAGAGGAATTTTCGCTTGGACTGGCTGACACAAGACAAGATTCCGGTAGGCAAGACGGCAAAGGCCGTCGTCGACTGGCTCACGAACAATTTCGCCGGGTTTTTCGATGGGCTCGCCTTCGTCATGCAGTCGTTCATCGACGGCCTCATGTTCGTTCTGAAATACCCGCACCCGTTGATCATGGTCGCCATCTTTTCCGCGGTTGCCTATGCACTGCGCCGCTCGATTGCCGTGACCCTGCTCACCCTGTTCGGCTTCCTGTTCATCCTCAATCAGGGCTACTGGAAGGAAACCATGGAGACCCTGACGCTGGTGCTCTCCTCCTGCATCCTGTGCATGGGCATCGGTGTCCCCGTCGGCATCATCGCCGCCCACCGCCCCCGGTTCTATGCGGCCATCCGGCCTGTCCTCGATCTGATGCAGACATTGCCGACCTTCGTCTATCTCATCCCGGCCATCGTGTTCTTCGGCATCGGCATGGTTCCCGGCCTGATCGCAACGGCGATCTTCGTTCTCCCTGCCCCGATCCGGCTGACGCATCTCGGCGTGTCCTCCACCCCGCAGCATCTGGTCGAGGCGGGCGAAGCCTTCGGCGCGTCGTCGCGCCAGCTTCTGTGGAAGATCGAGCTGCCCTACGCCATGCCGCAAATTCTGGCGGGCCTGACCCAGACCATCATGCTGTCTCTGTCCATGGTGGTCATTGCCGCCCTGGTCGGTGCCGACGGGCTCGGCGTTCCGGTTGTTCGTGCGCTCAATTCCGTCAACACGGCGCTGGGTTTCGAAGCCGGGCTTGTCATCGTGGTCGTCGCCATCGTGCTTGACCGTATCTTCCGTCCCGGCAAGGAGCCTGGTGAATGACCGCGATCACCCTCGAAAACGTCTGCATCATTTTCGGCAAGAAGACGGACAGCGCATTGGCGCTTGCCGACCAGGGCAAGAGCCGGTCGGACATCCAGGCGGAAACCGGCCATGTGCTCGGCGTCCACAATTGCTCGATCACCATTGCCGAAGGCGAAATCCTGGTGCTCATGGGCCTGTCCGGCTCGGGCAAATCCACGCTTCTGCGCGCCATCAACCGCCTCAACCCGATTTCGCGCGGGTCCGTCGTCGTGCATCATGGCGGCCGCTCCGTCGATGTCGGCAAGGCGGACAAGAATACGCTGCGCGATCTGCGCAAACATCTTGTCTCCATGGTCTTCCAGCAGTTCGGCCTTTTGCCCTGGCGCACGGTCGAGGAAAATGTCGGCTTCGGCCTTGAACTGTCGGGCGTGTCCAAGGAAGAGCGCGCCGAAGCCGTGGAACAGCAATTGGCGCTGGTCAACCTCAAGGACTGGGCCAAGCGCAAGGTCAGCGAGCTTTCCGGCGGCATGCAGCAGCGCGTCGGCCTTGCCCGCGCCTTCGCCACCGGCGCACCGATCCTGCTGATGGACGAGCCTTTTTCGGCGCTCGATCCGCTCATTCGCACCCGTCTGCAGGATGAACTGCTCAGCCTGCAGGAACGGCTGAAGAAGACCATCGTTTTCGTCAGCCACGATCTCGACGAAGCGATGAAGATCGGCAACCGCATCGCCATCATGGAAGGCGGCCGCATCATCCAGTGCGGCACGGCGCAGGACATCCTGCTCAACCCGGCCGATGACTATGTCGCCGACTTCGTCGCCAACATGAATCCGCTGGGTGTGCTGACCGCCGGCGACATCATGGTGCCGCTGGACCGCAGCCGGCCCGCCAACCGTCCCTTTGCCGCAACAGCACGTCTGGCCACCCCCGTGCGCCAGATCATGCAGGCGGTGTCGAAAAACGGTGGCGATGTCGGCATTGTCGAGAATGGCGCCATTCTCGGCATGATCTCCGCCGACGACATCGTGCGGGGGCTACTAAAGCATCAGAGAAATTAGGTGTAAACATCCCTAGAATTCGATGAAATGCATCCTGTTGATGGTGTGATTTACATCGATTTTTGATGATGGTACACTTATGGAACGAGCGAAAAGTCTCGTCTCGCGGCGAGTCTTCATTCATCAAGGCATATTTGCCGACCTTGTTGTCTGGCTCGTACCAAAGCCTCTGAGAGGCAGCACACACCTACAAATACCGTTTCGCTTTGGTTGCCAATAATATCTGCGTGCTACGGTATGACAACGAGGCCGGTAAAGGCGATCACAGGCATATTGGAGAAACGGAAGTTCCCTACGCGTTTTCGACGATAGAAGCGCTTCTGGCGGATTTCAAAGACGATGTCGAAAGATGGCTCCATGAAAACAATCACCTTTAAGGTTCAGACGCTGGCGTCCGTCCTCGATGACGTTGAGATCTCCTGGAAAACAGGCGAGGCCGAGACGACACCCCAGTTCAGTTTTGTCACCTGGGAGGTCATGCACAAAATTCTGTCACCGAAGCGATTGGAGATTGTAAAGGTGATGGCCGGAGCGGGCCCTTTGAGCATCCGCGAAATCGCGCGCCGGGTTGAGCGCGATTTCAAAGGCGTTCATGCTGATGTGACGCTGCTTCTGAATGCTGGGGTCATCACCAAGACCGGGAATGGCAAGGTGATCTTCCCTTACGACAAAATCCACGTCGATTTCGAGATTTCAGCGGCAGCTTGAAGCGTAGACAAGTCTACTTGTCGTCGCCGTCCTCATCGTCATCGCCGCTTTTGCCGGCCGGTTGCCATGCATGCGGCGTGACTTTCTTCTGCGTGTTTGAATCGGTGAATATCCACCAGCCCGCATCGGTTTCATCCCACTGGCCGCCGGTCGCCTTCAGGCGGTCCAGCGACCTGTACTGCGCCAGGGATTCGTTCTCCTGCCCGTCCTCGTCCTTCCAGAAAACCTGAACCTTGCTGCCGTCCTTTGGGGCAGTTGCAATCGGCTGACGTCCGCTCATAACAGTTCCTCCTGCAAATCGTGCTGTGCGTGGTTCGACAAGCTCACCATGAGGGAGGTGGTTTGGTTGCAATGCCAACGACGAACGTTGCAGGATATAGCTCCCTGCAATCCTCGACCTCCCTCATGGTGAGCTTGTCGAACCACGCACAACGGGTCTGCCATTAACGGACGAACCGCGCGCTAAAATCAAGCGGCGGCTTTTTTCTTCTCCAGACGGGCGCGGATGCTGGCGACATCGGATTTCGGCGTCGCCGCAAACAGCGTCTTGGTATAGCTGTGCTGCGGGTTCGAAAACACCTCGTCGCGCGTGCCGTACTCAACCACTTCACCGTAATACATCACCATCACCTCATCGGCGATGTAGCGCACGACCGACAGGTCATGGCTGATGAACACATAGGTCAGGTTGAATTCGTCCTGAAGATCAGCCAGCAGGTTGAGCACCTGTGCCTGCACCGAAAGGTCAAGCGCGGAGACCGGCTCGTCGAGGACAAGCAGACTCGGGCTCAGCATCAATGCACGGGCAATGGCGATACGCTGACGCTGGCCGCCGGAGAACATGTGCGGATAGCGGTTGTAGTGCTCGGGACCCAAGCCGACTTTCACCAGCATCTGCATGGCGAGTTCCCGCCGCTCCGCCGCCGTCTTGTTGGTATTGAGCAGCAGCGGTTCGCCGAGAACCTCGCCGATCTTCTGGCGTGGGTTGAGCGAGCCATAGGGGTTCTGGAAAATGATCTGCACCTTGCGGCGCATTTCCGGCGTTACCCTATCCTTGGCAATGTTGATGGGCTTGCCGTCGATCAGCAGTTCGCCTTCCGACTGCGGATCAATCAGGGTCAGGATGCGGCCGAGCGTCGACTTTCCGCAGCCGCTTTCACCGACGATGGCAAGGGTCTTGCCCTTTTCCAGCGTGAAGCTGACACCCTTGACCGCGCGCACCGTCTTCGGCTTGCCGAACAGGCCGCCGCTGACGTGGTAATCGCGGACAATGTTGCGCCCTTCAAGAACGATCTCGCTCATGTTGCTGCTCCTGCATTGGCGGCTTCGTTCTTCATGAAGTCTGCGACCGTGGACAGACGGTCACCCGTCGCGTTTTCCGGCAAGGCGGAAAGAAGGGCGCGCGTATAAGGGCTCTTCGGCGTTTCAAACAGAGACAGCACGTCGGCTTCCTCCATCTTGCGGCCCTTGTACTGGACGATCACCCGATCGGCGGTTTCCGCGACAACGCCCATGTCATGGGTGATCATGATCAGCCCCATGCCATGCTTGGCCTGCAGGCTGACCAGCAGATCGAGAATCTGCTTCTGGATGGTCACGTCGAGCGCCGTCGTCGGTTCGTCGGCAATCAGCAGCTTCGGATTGCAGGCGATGGCGATGGCAATCATGACGCGCTGGCACTGTCCGCCGGACATCTGGTGCGGGAACGAGTTCAGCCGTTCCTCCGGTGTGGGAATGCCAACCTGCTTCAGCAGTTCGATTGCCCGCGTGCGCCGGGTCCTGGCATCCATTTTCATATGGAAACGCAGAACTTCTTCCAGCTGGAAGCCAACCGTGAAGCACGGATTGAGGCTTGCCATGGGTTCCTGAAAGATCATCGCCACGTCACGGCCGACGATCTGCCGCCGCTGTTTGGTCGTCATCGTCAGCATGTCGTGGCCGTTGAAGACCATCTTGTCTGCCGTGACAGTGGCCGTGTTCGGCAGCAGCCCCATGACAGCAAGCATGGCAACCGACTTGCCCGAGCCGGACTCGCCGACAATGGCCAGCACTTCGCGGGCATCGACGTGCAGGTCGATCCCCTGCACGGCCATGAACTGACCCGAGCTCGTGTCGAATCCAACCGAGAGATTCTTGATTTCAAGCAGCGCCATGATCTCAGCTCCTCTTCAGTTTGGGATCGAGGGCATCGCGCAGACCGTCGCCAACGAGATTGATCGCAAGCACGGTGATCAGGATGGCAAGACCGGGGAATGTGACCACCCACCAGGCGCGCAGGATGAATTCGCGTGCCTCCGCCAGCATGGTACCCCATTCCGGTGTGGGCGGCTGCGCACCCATGCCGAGGAAGCCAAGAGCCGCCGCCTCAAGAATGGCATTCGAGAAGGACAGCGTGCCCTGCACGATCAGCGGCGCCAGACAGTTCGGCAGGATCGTCTTGAACATCAACCTTATGTGGCCCGCACCGGCAAGCTTGGCGGCAATCACATATTCACGGTTCTTTTCGCTCATCACCGCCGCGCGCGTCAGACGCGCAAAGTGCGGCTGCAGAACCAGCGCAATGGCGATCATCGCATTGAACAGGCCAGGCCCCAGAATGGCGACGAGCACCAGCGCCAGCAACAGCGGCGGAAAGGCAAGAATGATATCCATGATGCGCATGATCAGCGCATCGACCCAGCCGCGGAAATAGCCGGCGAGAACGCCGAGGATGACGCCGGTGACCATGGAAATGGCCACGACGATCAAACCGATGAACAGCGAGAAGCGCGCGCCGTAAATCAGCCGGGACAGCAGATCGCGGCCAACAGCATCGGTTCCCAGGAGGAATGACAGATTGCCGCCCTCCTGCCAGGCCGGTGGCGTCAGCAGTGCTTCGCGATATTGCTCATAGGGCGCATGCGGCGCAATGAACGGTCCGAGAATGGCAACGAGGACCAGAAAAATCAGGGTGGCAAGCCCTATGACAGCGCCTTTGTTGACGCTGAAATAGAACCAGAATTCTGCAAACCTGCCCATGCGGCCCTCTTTGGGGGCGGCAGCAAGCGGTGCGGGAGGGGAAACTTCGTTAGTCACAGTTCCTCACTTTACGCGGATACGCGGGTTGACGACCGCATAGAGCAGATCGACAATCAAATTGACGGTCATGACGATCAGCGCGACCAGCATCAGGCCGCCTTGAACGACGACGTAATCGCGTTTCGCGATGGCGTCGATCATCCACTTGCCGATACCGGGCCAGGAGAAGATCGTCTCTGTCAGGATGGCGCCGGCCATCAGCAGGCCCATCTGCAGGCCGATCGTCGTGATGACGGGAATCATGGCATTGCGCAGGGCATGGATGCCGATGACCCGCTTCGGCGCGAGACCCTTGGCCCGTGCCGTGCGCACATAATCCTCGCCCAGCACTTCCAGCATCGCGGAACGTGTCTGGCGGGCGATGACCGCGAGCGGGATGGTTCCAAGCACGATCGTCGGCAGGATCAGATGCGAGAATGCGGATTTGAACGCACCCTTCGGCCCCGAAATGAGACTGTCAATCAGCATGAAGCCGGTTGTGGACTTGAAGAAATAGATCAGATCCATGCGGCCCGACACCGGCGTCCAGTGCAGAATACCGGCGAACAGGATGATCAGCAGGATGCCCCACCAGAAAATCGGCATGGAATAGCCAACCAATGCGATCCCCATACTCAACTGATCGAAGATCGAACCGCGCTTGACGGCGGCGAAAATACCGGCGGGAATGCCAATGATGACAGCAAACAGCATCGCACAGATGCTGAGCTCAAGCGTCGCCGGGAACAGGGTCAGGAAATCGGCAAGGACCGCACGTTTGCTGGCGATCGACGTGCCGAAATCTCCATGGAAAATATTCCACAGGAACGAAAAATACTGCTCCCAGATCGGTCTGTTGAAGCCAAACTGCTCAAGCAGCATCTGGTGACGCTCCGGCGTCATGCCGCGCTCGCCTGCGAGCGCAATGACAGGATCGCCAGGCAGCAGGCGGATGAACATAAAAGCCACAAAGCTGATGCCGATAAAGGTCGGAATCAGCAGCAGCACTCGTGAAGCGATGTATCGGAACATGGTAACCCAATAAAAGGCGGTACCGGCCGAAGCCGGTACCGCGAGGAGTAAATTACTCGGTGACGTCGACGTAAGCGAAGTTATGAACGCCGAACGGGCTGGCTACATAGCCGGTCACGTTCTTGGTCATGGCTGTCGTTACGAGCGAGTGAGCAAGCGTGCCCCATGGAGCTTCGCGCTTGAAGATAACCTGAGCTTCTTCATACAGCTTGGTGCGTTCGGCCTGATCGGCGGTCACAGCAGCCTTGTCGATCAGTGCAGTGAACTCCTTGTTGCACCATGCGGTACGGTTGGCCTGACCGACGGCCTGGCACGACAGCAGCACGGCAAGGAAGTTGTCCGGATCGCCATTGTCACCGGTCCAGCCGAGAATGACCGCACCGTCATGCTTCGGATCGGAAGCGCGCTTCAGGTATTCCTGCCAGTCATAGCTGACGATCTCGACCTTTACGCCGACCTTGGCAAAGTCGGACTGCAGCAGTTCAGCCGTACGGCGGCCGTTCGGCATGTAGGGACGCACAACCGGCATCGCCCAGATCTTCATGGAAAGATCCTTCACGCCAGCCTTTTCCAAGGCCTTCTTAGCCGCTTCAGGATTGTATTCGTCATCCTTGATCGACTTGTTGTAGGACCACATTGTCGGCGGGATCGGGTTGATCGCCGGCTTGGCCTGGCCGAGGTAGACGGCATCAACGATTGCCTTCTTGTCGATGGCCATGTTGAGCGCCTTGCGCACTTCCGGCTTGTCGAAAGGTGCCTGGGTGGTGTTGTAACCCAGATAAGCAACGTTCAGGCCGCTTTCCTGGATAACGGTCAGGTTCTTGTCGGCCTTCAGGCCATCAACATCGGCTGGATCCGGATAGATCGTCAGGTTGCATTCGCCGGCCTTCAGCTTCTGCACGCGAACGGCCGCATCAGGTGTAACCGCGAAGATCAGGTTGTCGACGTTGACCTTGCCCTTCCAATAGGTCGGGTTGGCTTGGTAGCGGATCGCCGTGTTGAGCTGATAGTCAACGAACTGGAAAGGACCGGTACCAACCGGCTGTTCGTTGAATTTCTGCGGTGTGCCATCAGCCATGAGCTTGTCGGCATATTCCTTCGAAACGATCGACGAGAAGTCCATCGCAAGGCCTGCGAGCATCGGGGCGCTTGGCTTGTTCAGCACGATCTTGACTGTCAGATCGTCCACTTTCTTGACTTCCTTGATCAGCTTGGGGAAGTCCATGCTTTCAAAATATTCGTAGGTCGCGCCTTCGACATACTTGGCCCACTTGCTGCCTTCCTTCTGACGTTCGAAGGAGAAAACCACGTCGTCGGCATTCAGCTCACGGCTTGGTGTGAAATAGCTCGTGGTCTGGAACTTGACGCCCTTGCGGATCTTGAACGTGTATTCAAGGCCGTCATCCGAGATCTTCCAGCTTTCTGCAAGCGCCGGGCGAACCGTCGATGTGCCGGGCGTAAATTCAACCAATGGATTGAAAACAGCCTGGCCAGTCGCATCAAGCGTTTCACCGCCGGTATAAAGTGCAGGGTCGAAACCGCCGGGAGCAGCTTCAGAGCAGTACACGAGAGATTTAGCCGAGGCTCCACCTGCCATCAGCCCACCCGTCAACATTGCAAGCGCTGTCGCCGCAAGGAGTTTCTTGTAGGTCTTCATTTTTCCACCTTCAGAGGTTTTTTGTGTTGCCGGCCCCCATGCCCGCAACCGAGATTGCATGGAAGCCTTTGCAATGTCGCAATGCAAGCAGATTTATTCGCAGTCAACCTGCCATCTCATGAAGAAACGAAGATTCTGGGGAAATTTTTTAACAAAGTCACAAAAATAGCGAAATTCACTAAATGTGACGCCGGCGACTTTTGCGAAGCAGCGTTTTTATATCTGCACAATCCCGGCCAGAACATGTTTCCCCCCAGCTCCGATCATAAATAACGACTGGATCGGGACCCAAACTCGTGCCAGAACGCATGAAAATCAGTGAGGAGATGCATTGTGAACGTTCAGGGCCAAACAGCGATTGTTACGGGTGGCGGATCGGGTCTGGGTGCCGCGACAGCGCGCGCGCTGGCAGACAAAGGCGCTAAAGTTGCCCTTTTCGACATCAATATTGATGCAGCGCAAAAAGTCGCCGATGACATTGGCAGCCTGGCCGTGGCCTGCAACGTGTCCAGTGCGGACGATGCCCAGCGTGCCGTTGCCCATGTCGCAAACAAGCTTGGCACCGCGCGAATTCTGGTGAACTGCGCGGGCATTGCCAATGCCGGGCGGATTGTCGGCCGCGACGGCCCGCATGATCTGGACCTGTACCGCCGGGTCATCGAGGTCAATCTCATCGGTTCGTTCAACATGCTGCGGCTGGTCAGCGACGCGGCCGCCAAGCTCGAGCCGCTGGATACGGGTGAGCGCGGCGTGATTATTTCAACCGCCTCGGTTGCGGCTTTCGATGGCCAGATCGGCCAGGCGGCCTATGCTTCCTCGAAGGCAGGCATTGCCGGCCTGACATTGCCCGCTGCGCGCGAACTGGCGCGTTTCGGCATCAGGGTCATGGCCATTGCACCCGGCATATTCGGCACGCCGATGCTTTTGGCCATGCCGCAGGAGGTCCAGGATTCGCTGGCAGCCTCCATTCCCTTCCCTTCCCGCCTCGGCAAACCCGAGGAATATGCGGCCCTGGCCCTGCATATCATCGACAACCCCATGCTGAACGGTGAAACGATTCGCCTTGACGGCGCGATACGCATGGCGCCTAAATAACAGCGATTGGACAGGTTCAGGTTGAAGGCGAATACGCCAAAAAGCTGCCATGGTACCAACCATTGCAACTCTTTGCCTTTGACGACGTTCTGTTAACGTCGGTCATCTAAATTCCTTCTTGGCTCGATTGAGTTGAGAGCGCTGACACCGTCGCAATCGGAACCTGGAAAGGTGGCAGATGTCCGTTATCAATCGCCTGGTCGTTCTCTTGCCAGGCTTTGAACATATGCCGGTCGAGGCCCATCATCGGCGCTTCCTGCGGGAGGCAGCCAAGACAGCGCCTGTTTATGACATGTCGTTGCAGGAGGATGGCGCGTTGAAGGTATCGTCCGCGGAAGGCGGCGTCAGCGTGGGAGAGTTCACGCTTGCAACCGCCGGTGCGAACTGGTCCGCCAGAACTGATTTTGTCCTTTACGGCCTCGGTGACATCAACCATTTCTACGCCGCGCGCAACCCTGCCATTCGCGTTCTCAGCGGCATCGCCGCATTGATCGATTTCATTGTCAGCGGCACGTTCTTTCGCTTCCTGTCGACAAGCTGGCGCTATGCGCTTTTCTTCCTTTATCCCCTCGTCATCATGGGTGCCATTGCGGCGCTGTCCTACGGCAGCGGTCGCATTGCCCTGGGGTTGACGCAGCAGGCGGCGGTTGCCGTTGCCGTCGGCCTGGCGACGGCCCTGGTTCTGCTGGTCGTGGCGGCACAAAAGATGCACTTCCTGCTGATCATGGACGATTGGACATTCGCGCGTGACATGGCACGCAACCGCCGTCCCGACATCACGGCAAAACTGCACCAGGTCATCAGCGATGCCGCAGCCCGGATCAGTCAGGCGGCGCCAGCGACCGAAGTTGTCGTTGCCGCCCACAGCATGGGGGCGATCTGCGCCCTGCATATTCTCGATGCTGCCCTGCAGCAGAATGATTCCCGGCGCTATGGCCTGCTGACCGTGGGTTCAAGCCTGCTCAAACTGGCGTTGCATCCGGCCGCCAAAGCCCTGCGGGCAAGCGTTGAAGCCGTCGCGCGCAGCCGCGCCATCTGGGTCGACGCGCAATCGCTGACAGACCCGATGAATTTCTACAAATCCAATCCCGTCCGTGATCTGAACATCGCGGACGCGGAATCGCCTGTCCTGGTCAAGGTCCGCTTTCGCAGCCAGTTATGCGATGAAACCTACAGGTCCATTCGGCGGAATTTCTTTCGCGTGCACCGGCAATTTGTCTATGGCGTCGAAAAGCGCTCGGCCTATTCCTGGCATGCGATTCTCTGCGGACCGGAAAGCTTTGCCGATGTCGCCGCACGCGGCGGGCTGCCATGCGAATGCGCCGCCCAGTCCTCCTCACCCATGAAAATAGCCGAAACTGCCACCATATGATGTCACTTGCCGTTGCCGGAAAGGCCCTGTGGGTCGTTCTTATCGTCGCCTGGTATCTCTTGCGCCGCCCGTTCGACAGGCGCGCGCGCCGCGCGAAACTGACCGTCGACCGCCGCAAGGGCGCCGACACGCTGCGGCTTGCCATATCGCTGACCGGTCTTGGCATCATTCCGGCCGTCTATGTCGCCACCGGCCGGCCGGGATTCGCATCCTATACGCCAAGCCCCGTCCTCTTCACCCTGGGTATCCTGACCGGCATTGCCGCGCTGCTGCTGTTCCGGCTCACACACAAGGCTCTGGGGCAGATGTGGTCGGTCTCCCTGCAACTGAAGCAGGATCACAAACTTATTACCACGGGCATCTACAAACGCCTGCGGCATCCCATGTACACGGCCTTCTGGCTCATGGCATTGACCCAGGCCTTGCTTTTGCCCAATTATATCGCCGGTCTATCGGGTCTGGCGGGGTTCGGTTTCCTGTTCTTCTCCAGAATTGGGGCGGAGGAACAGATGATGGAAGAGGCCTTCGGGGAAGAGTATCGCCAATATCGCGCCAGAACATGGCGCGTATTGCCATTGGTCTATTGAAAGCTGTGCCGTTGTTCGCGGCAAAGCCATCACAGGATTGAAAAGAGAATTATCTTGCTGAACACCGCTTCAAACGCATCAACCTCGTTCAAGATGTTCCTCGCACCGGCCTTCGCTCTCTCCCTCGCGGCCTGCCAGTCGACCCCGCCAGCCAGCGTGTCCGTTACCCCATCGGCCTATGCGGCGGAGATGCCGGAACTGACCTGCGCCGCCCATGGCAGCGTCAGCGGATCAGCGGTGAAGCTGACCGCCAACCGGACCAGGCCCGGTGATCCGGCCTATATCGAATTCCGCCAGCGCCTGTCGCCCGGCATTCCAAGCGGCCACATGTATGCGGTTTTCGGCAGGCTCGATGCCAATGGCAATCCCGTCACGCGCCAGTATAACGGCCTCTTCCCCAAGGGCAGCCTGCTGGGCCTTTATGGCGGCGCCCTCATTCCCATGCCCGCGGAACTGAAGCCCAGCTATGCCGACTGCCATTTCGCCACCGGCGCGGCCTATCGCGTTTCACTAACGGAAGCGCAGTATCAGAGCCTTCTCGGCAAGGTACGCGCCAATCTGGCCAACCCGCCGAAGTGGACGATGTTCGGTTTCAACTGCAACAATTACGCCGCCTCGCTGGGCAGCGTTGCCGGTCTTGTCGAGCCGTCCAACACCGCCCTGCCGTCATTTGCCTATATCTACGCCTATATCGAAGCCAATGGCGACAAGAAGCCGGCCGCCCGGAAGCGGACGTAGCGTTTTTCATAATTTGGTCCCAATCCGGGAGACATTAGGGTCGGAACCGGCCATGCATCCGGACACGGACCATTGTCCTTCTGCCCATTTTCGGAGAGCCCGGCATCGATGAAATCAGTTCTGGCCATGCTTTTGGCGACGGCAGCCATGATGGGCTCAGCCAAAGCCATGGATTCAACCGAGGCCGAAGAGCTGGAAGGATTGAGTCCGGAGACCCGGCTGGAACAGCGCTGCGATCTCGAAGCCATGGAGCGTATCCACCACGATCCGGTCAAGCTGGTGCCCGACGAACTCGTCGCCTATGCCTTCAAGGAGCCCCTGGTGACCGGCGACAAAATCCAGTCCACCGGTGCAGCCTTCCGCAGCAAGGGTGAGTGGTACCACCTCTCCTACACGTGCACGACCTCGCCCGATCATATGACCGTGCTGACGTTTCAATATGCGATTGGACAGATGGTTCCCCACAGCGAGTGGGCACAGCACTATCTCGTGCCGTAAACGAATCGCGACCGGCGCCGCCTGGGCGACGCCGGAGCCAAATTCCATGCCTGTCTAGTTTGTGAAGCCCGGACGGTCCTGCGCGAGCAGCATCTGCCCGATGGCATCGACCGATTTGCTCTTCGGCGCTTCAAAGGCAAGCACCGCCTGCTCCGCATTCTGCGGGATGGCTGCCGTCTTTGCCGGTGCCTGTGCGGGCGCCGTGAAAACCATGGCCGGTGCTGGCGGATCAACCGGCACGGCGACATTGGCAAAAGCAAGCTGCTGCGGAGCCGCCGCATGCACCGGCTGGGCCTGCGCCACGGCAAAAGGCTGGTTGGTCACACGCCCGGATGTCGCGGTTGTCATCGTCGGCTGCGCGCTGGCAACCATGATGTTGTTGACCGACGCAGGATTGGTATTTTTCATGCTGGCGATATAGGCATTCGCAATGGCAACACTGGCAACCTTGTTGCCCAGATCCGGCGAATTGTACCTGTCGCGCTTCTCGTAGAAAGCGTTACCACCGGCAACAACTGTATAGTGCATGTTGCGATAGGGGAAACGCAGACCGGCCGTGTGGAAGAACATCGCTTCCTTTACCTTGGGATGGCGCTGGCCCTTGAGCACGGCATCCGCCGCCTGCTGTACATCGGGAAGCGCCGCCGACTGCATGGGCCGCGAAAGAACGCCGGGAGCAAACTGCCCCTTCTCGCCCACCACGCCGCAAATCGTATTGGCATATTTACCGGAATCGAGACGGTTCATCACCACGGTACCCACCGCGAGCAGGCCATCCTTGCTCGAGCGGTTGGACTCAAAGAACATTGCCCGTTCCAGGCATTCCTTGTCCTTCGGCGTATAGGCATAGGTCGACGTCTTGGAGACGGTCGTATTGCTGCTTGTCAGATTTGCCTTCACCTTACCGGCATGCTGGGCATTCTGTGTGGTACACCCACTGACGAGGCCAATGGCGGCAATGACACCCACAATCGAGGGGGTTTTCCACTTCCTTGCGCCGATCACGAAGCAATTCTCATCGCTGTTTTTCCTGCTGGTGAAGTTGCCCACAGATTGAGGTCATTTGGGGCCAAACAATGGCAGATATAGCTAATGGGTGATCACAATCTGCCATCTGTTTGAAATCATGACGTTATTTTATTCACAAAAGAAGCAAAAAATTTCTAAAAATGGCAAAATTAAGAATTTGTTTACCGTATTTGAAGTAAGGTTTACGCAACTGATCCGGCTCGAAAGACAGAATCATGCCCCACTATTCCGCAAGGTATGACACGCGTGAAGCACTGATGGAAGCGCTCGTCGAGTTGATGGCGCTTGAGGTACCGGCCGAGGAGTTTGCGCCCGTGCTGTGCACGATCGGACCGGTCGATCTCGACCTGCTTGCCGATTGCATGAACGATGTGGGCCTCAACGACAACCGATCCATCGCCGCGTAATCCCTCCCCCCGTGAAAATGGCTTGCCGGGCACCCGCCAAGTCCTTATCTCTCGCCCAGCACCACGAGACCAGCAATGCGAGGGATGAGTTGTGACCCAGAAAAAAGAGGTATTGCGCGAGACCGATGCCGAAGCCGTCAGGCTTGCGCAGACATTGATTCGCAAGGCGCGTCATGCCGTCATCGCGACACTCGATCCCGCAACCGGCGGTCCGATCGCCACCCGCGTCGGCCTCTCCACCGACCATGACGGAACGCCGGTCATTCTGGTCTCGGCCCTCTCCGCCCACACCCCCGCCCTGCTCGCCGATCCGCGCTGCTCCCTGCTTGCCGGCGAGACCGGCAAGGGCGATCCCCTTGCCCATCCGCGCGTGACCGTGTTTGCCCGGGCAAGGGAAATTGCCCGCGACGCGGCGGAACACGCCCGCATTGAATGGCGCTACCTCTCGCACCAACCCAAGGCGAAACTCTATGCCGGATTGGGTGATTTCCGCTTCTTCCGGCTGGAGCCCACGGGCGCCAGCCTCAATGGCGGCTTTGGCAAGGCCTATCACTTGACGGCCGAGGATTTGCTCACCAGCAATCCCGCCAATGACGAGCTGGCGGCGGCGGAAAAATCCGCGGTCGAGCACATGAACGCCGATCATGCCAACGCCATATCGCTCTACGCCCGCTTCTTTGCCAAAGCCCCCGCAGGCAACTGGCGCATGACCGGAATTGACGCCGATGGTTTCGATATCGCCGATGGCGACGATGTCCAGCGCGTCTGGTTTCCGGCACCGCTGACCTCGGCCAGGGACATGCATATGAGCCTTGTGCGCATGGCCGGTGAAGCGCGGGCAGGCCTGGCCTCTGCAGGCGAAACGGTCTGACACGATGCCGCGACAGGATGAAGGCTGGCTGGAACACCGCATCACGCGCATCGATGACGCCGACGACGGGCGCCTCAGCCCCTATCGCAACGTCCGCGAACGCGATCTGGTTGGGCGGGAAGGCCGTTTCATTGCCGAGGGCAAGGTTGTGCTCAACGTGCTGCTTGCCAATGCGGCGTTCGCGGTCGAGTCGCTTCTGGTCCTGGAAAACCGGCTTGCCGGCCTCGCGCAGCAAATAGCCGTCTGCCCGGACGACGTGCCGGTCTATTGCGTATCGCGCGCCGTCATGGATGCGATTGCCGGCTTCCCCATGCATCGCGGCATACTTGCCGTCGGCCGGCGCAGCGCGCCCCGTTCAGCCGACCAGCTGATCGATGCCCTGCCGGCCGCCTCGCTTGCCGTGGTGCTGTGCGGCATATCCAACCATGACAATATGGGATCGATCTTTCGCAATGCCGCGGCATTCGAAGCCGATTGCATCCTGATGGACGAAACCAGCTGCGATCCGCTCTACCGCAAGGCGATCCGCGTCTCGGTGGGTGCCGCGCTCAAGGTTCCGTTCGCGCGGGAGGGCTCGATCGATGATCTCGTCGCCAAATTGCAGCGGGCCAGATTCGACATTTATGCGCTCAGCCCGTCCGGCACGGAAAGTCTCTATGCCGCGCAACCGGGATCGCGCACGGCACTGCTGTTGGGAACCGAGGGCGAAGGCCTGCCGAAAGCCCTGATGCAGACGCTGAAGACGATCAGAATCCCGATGTCCGAAACATTTGACAGCCTTAACGTGGCCACGGCCTCGGGCATAGCGCTGTCACGGTTTAGCCGGTTCTCCGGCATTTGATTCCACCGGAGAAGCTGCCTTTTGCAGCGCGCGGATGCGATCAGCCAGGCTGATGATTGCCTCGCCGTTCTCGTCATAGGCCGCCGATACGTCACCGCCCGCGGTTGCCAGGAGCTTGTTCACCTGGGAGGACGGCCCTTCGAGCCGGGCAACCATGGCGACCACCTGGGACGCCAGCGCATTCATCTCCTCGCGCAACCGTTTGCTTTCCTCCGCCTGCACAAGCGCCTGCTTGCCGCGTGGCGCATGGTCCGCGGCAACGCCCTGCTTGCGGCCTTCGGCGATGATGCTGCGCAACCGCTCGTTGAGGCGTTCGACTTCCTTTTCCCGTCGCAAAAGCTTGGCCTCGTTGTCCGATAATTTCGTCACCAGTTCGCTTGCCCGTGTTTCCGCGCTATTGCCGCGCTTTGTTTCCTGTTCGAGCGAATGCTGCAATGCCTTGAGCTCGGTTTCCAGCTTGTGTTTCTGTTCTTCGCTGTCCCGCTTGGCCCGGCGTGCGTCTTTCAGCTCGTCCGAAAGGTTCTCGATACGGGTGGTCTGTGCCGCCACATCGATCTGCAGGCTGTCGGCTTTCGTCTCCGTACTGTTCAGGCGGCGATGCAGGAGTTCAAGCTCTGCCGAACGCTGCTCGAGGGTTTGCACGGTACCGCCAAGTTCCCCGGCCGATTTTTCCAGTGCCTGGTCGCGTTGCGCAAGGGATGCCTGCAATTCAGCGATCGTTGCATCGCGGGCGGCGAGATCGGCCGAGAGCAGGCGGACCTGCCGCTCCTTCTCGCTGAACGTCAGCAGTTGCTGCGCCGCTTTCTCCTTGATGCCCGCAAGGGTCATTTCCAGCTTGCGTTCACTCACGGCGTGCTCTGCCCGCAGACCGTCGCGCTGCGCCTGGATTTCGTTGAGCGTCAGCGGTGTTTCCGCTTCGACGCGCCTGCGTGTCAGCAGCATGGCGCGGCGCCAGACCGGAGGCGCGAAGATCAGCACCAGCAGGACGGCACTCAAAAATCCGAGGGCGAGATAAAGTGCGGTCTGGATCACGATAAGGGTCCTGTTGGAAGATCGCGCAGAGGATAGAGCGGAACGTCCTCTGCTTCAAATCTGGCACAATGCCGGTCCGGCATCAAACGGCAAGACGCGGAACGGCTTCCGCGTCTTGCCCAAACGTCAGCAAAGGAGAAAGATCAAAACGGGTTCCAGGTCGGAGACTGGGTGATCTTGAGATAACCGACATTCACGCCGAGCCGCGCGCCAACGCCGGTGCGTATCGGGACCAGCAAGACCTGATTGCGTTTGAGCACATTGAAGCCGACACCTGCGAAGAGATAGGCTGAACCTGCGACGCCGACAAAGCGGCCATAGAGATTTTGTATATCGTCGAGATTATAGACGAGCATCATGACACGGGAACCCTGACCGCCGAAGTCCCATCCGATCGATGGACCCTGCCAGAAACTTTTGTGATCCCCGGCATTTTTTGTATAAAGCGTGCCCTCGCCATAAGTGAGGCCCCCGATGATGGCGCCCGATCCCTCTTCACCCAGGATATAGCCGTTCGGCAGACCGTAGCTCTGGAAAATCTTCTCGACCGCCGATGCCAAACCACCGGACGTCGATCCGAAGAATCTCTGCCCCGAATTGACGATCTCGTCCATGGAGAACTGGTCCTGCGCTGCATTGGCCGCATGCGGCTGTGCGACAACCAGTGACACCATCGTCAAGATCAGGAGAAAAAAACGGTTCATAGACAAGAATAGAGACGCCATCATAATTCCTTTTGGCTGTTCGCTTCTTTGTCCGACGCCAGATGCGAATCTTGTGTTCGCCTTGTAATTGAAGCACCATTTAAAGGTCTAAACCTTGTATAAAAGTTTATGAATCGATCTTGGCATTTCAATGGCTTGCCGGGGACGGGAAAAAGATAAGGAATTCAGCATCTATCGGTATCGTTGACGTCGTTCTTGCCGATCCGGACCGAGCTATGTATCCAAATGCAGCAGCCATCAGAGTGATTCGGCATGAACATCTGATTCGGCATAACCCCAATACGCAGTTTCCAACCGTCAGCCAAATCCTTAGGAGTTTCTCTCATGACATTGCCCGTAATTCTCTCGGCAACGGACCTCGGAGCCCTCCTGAGCAGCCGCATCTGCCATGACATCATTTCGCCGGTGGGCGCGATCAACAACGGGCTGGAACTTCTGGAAGAAGGTGGCGCCGACGAAGATGCGATGAACCTCATCAAATCGAGCGCGCGCAGCGCCTCGGCCCGCCTGCAGTTTGCGCGCATTGCCTTCGGGGCCGCCGGGTCAGCCGGTGTCCAGATCGATACGGGCGATGCCCAGAACGTGGCCAATGAATATATGAAGGGCGAGAAAGCCGAGTTCACCTGGACTGGTAATCGCGTCCTGCTGCCCAAGAACAAGGTCAAGCTGCTGCTCAATCTCGTGCTGATCGCCAATGCGGCCCTGCCGCGGGGCGGCACGCTGAATGTTGCGCTGGAGACGCCGGAAACCGAACCGCGCTTCGTCCTGACATCGCGCGGCCCGATGCTGCGGGTTCCGCCGAAATTCCTTGAACTGCACAGCGGCAAGACACCGGAAGAGCCGATCGACGCCCATGCGGTGCAGCCTTACTACACGCTGCTGCTGGCGCAGGAGGCCGGAATGACGATCTCCATCCACGCCACGCCGGAAGAGATCGTGTTTTCGGCGGCCTGAGCCGGTAAAAATTTACCATCCGCCTTGGCCATTTCTTCACAATCGGCCTGATACTCTCCCTTGAAGCAGCTGCAATGTCGCAGTGATTCCGGGGGGAGTTGGCACGTGTTACGTTGTATGGTCGTTGACGGAGCGCCGGTGGTCAGGAAAGTTGCGACGCGTCTGCTCGCAAGCGACAGCGTTGTCGTGACCACAGCCGACACGGGCTTTCAAACGGTTTCGGCCTGCAGCGTAGAAATGCCTGACATCATCATTCTGGACTGCGCACTGCCGGATATGCCGTCCGTCGACATCATCAGCCAGATTCGCGCCCTGCCCGGCGGCAAGGAAAGCCGGATTTACCTCTGCCTTGCCGAAATCGATGTGACCAAGATCATGCGGGCCAAACGGGCCGGGGCATATGGTTATCTCCTGAAACCCTTCAACCGGGAGTCCATCTCGGAAATCCTGCCGTCGACGTCCGTCGGGTAAAATCCAGCAGTCATGCTATTCTGAGCGGACACTCCCTGCCGATGATATCGGCGAGGAAGGTCATCACCGTCCGCATGACGGGCGAGCGGCCGATATCCGGATAGGCCGTCAGCCAGAGATCGCGGACTGGCGGCAGCTCCTCGACCGGCAGTTTGACCAGCATCGCATCATTGTCCCCCATGAAGCAGGGAAGGACAGCCGCCCCCAGACCGGCGCGCGCCGCTTCCTGCTGGCCGAAGAGGTCGCTGGCCTGAAAGATGATCGGGCGTCCCGCGAGGATCGAGCGCAGCCAGACCTGCTGGGCCACGTGATCCAGCGTTGCATCATAGGCGATGAACGCCAGCGCTTCCGGCGGCCGGGCCGCCTGCTCGCGCGTGGCATAGAGCCCGAAGCGCATGGCCCCGATCCGCCGGATGAGCAGATCCTTCTCCACAGGCCGCGCCATGCGGACGGCGAGATCGGCCTCGCTGCGATCAAGTGCGGCGTTCTGCGTCGCCCCCGCAAGCGCCAGGGTTATGTCCGGGTGTTCGCGGTGAAACTCCACCACGCGCGGTGCAATCAGCCTTGCCGCAACCGCCGGCGGTGCGCTGATGCGTACCGTTGTGACCGGCGAGAGTGACAAGCCTCGGGCACGCCGTTCAATAGATTGTGTCAGCCGCGCCATGTCTTCGACAAGTTCGGCAATCGCCTTTCCCTCCGCCGTCAAGGGCGAACGGCGCGGCAGACGATCGACAAGACGCAGTGCAAGCGCCTGTTCGAGCGATGCGACGCGTCGCCCGATCGTCGCATGGTCGACGCCAAGCGCGCGGGCGGCGGCGGACAGCGATCCTGTCCGGGTCAGAACGGAAAAATAGTGCAAATCCTGCCAATCGATCATTGGTGAATTATTGCACATGTATGGAGACAAAACACAGAATTTTCTCACATCCCGCAATGTGCTCGAATGCCCTTATTCCAGAGGAGAACATCATGGCACTGACGATCGAAATGACCGGCCCCGGCGGCCCTGAAGTATTGCGGGCAAGGGACATCGTTGTTGGCGATCCGGGGCCGGATGAGGTGCGCATCCGACAAACCGCCATCGGCGTAAATTTTGTCGATATCTATTTCCGCAGCGGTCTCTATTCACCGCCAAGCCTGCCCGCCGTGCTTGGCCTCGAGGGGGCGGGCTTTGTCGACGCCATCGGGGAAAACGTCAGCCATCTCCAACCCGGAGACCGGGTTGCCTATGCCGGCATGCCGCTCGGCGGCTACGCTGAAGTGCGGCTGATCCCGCAGTCACGCCTGATCGAGCTGCCGGATGCGGTTTCGGATCGCGTCGCCGCAAGCACATTGTTGCGCGGCCTGACGGCCTACATGCTTCTGCACGAGGTCCGCTCTGTCAGGCCGGGCGAATGGGTGCTGGTTCACGCGGCGGCAGGCGGCGTCGGCCAGCTGGTCTCGCGCTGGGCGAAGCGTTTGGGAGCCAATGTCATTGGCACAGTCGGGTCGGAAGGCAAAATCGCAGCCGCAAAGGCGGCGGGCGCCGATGAGGTGCTGCTGTACAAATCAGGCGACTGGGCCAATGACGTCCGCCGCATCTCCGACAACAAGGGTGTCCACCTCGCCGTCGACGGTATCGGCGGATCGATCTTCATGGAAACGTTGAAGACAATCCGGCCCTTCGGCATCCTGGGCTCCATCGGCCAGCCGGCGGGCCCGGTGCCGCCGGTCCGGCTCGAAGACCTGGGCAACATCGCGGTCATGCGCCCAAGCGTCATTGCTGCCGTCAACGATCCGGCGTTCTACCAGCGCGGGTCAAAAGCCCTCATCGCCGCCCTGCAGGACGGCTTGAGCAGCCCGATAGGCGCGGAATATCACCTGCGCGATGCGGCCAGGGCACAGGCGGATCTGGAAGCGGGCAAAACAACGGGCAGTGTCATTCTGACCACCTGACCATGCCTGTTGCCGCCCCGCCGCGTGCTCGCTAGGTTGATATCTCAAGAGCAAGCAGTCCGAAGGCTGAAGACGATGGCGATAACCGGAATTGAACACATCCAGCTGGCCATGCCCGCGGGCGAAGAACAGGCGGCACGCGCATTCTATGACGGCCTTCTCGGCATCCCCGAAGTGCCCAAGCCCGCATCGCTCGCCGGGCGCGGCGGATGCTGGTTTGAAACCGGCAGCGTCCGCCTTCATCTTGGCGTCGAGCAGAACTTTTCTCCCGCGAAAAAAGCGCATCCCGCTCTGTTGACGGACAATCTTGCTGCGCTGGTCCACGCATTGGAAGCGGCGGGCTATGCCATTGCCGAAGACCAGCCGCTGGAAAAATACGACCGGCGCTTCGTCCACGATCCCTTCGGCAACCGCATCGAACTGATGCAGCCCAGATGAATTTCCTTTGCCAGTCCGCGTCGTAAATATGCCGGAAAACCTCGGATAATCTTTGCCATCGCCGCGGAACGCTTCCACAATGCGATTGGCGCCACACAAGCATCAGGATTACCGATTCCCCATGAAACCTTTATCCATCTCCACGCTGACCATCTGCGGCATTGACGAACTGCCCGCTCAGAGCGGGCGCACCGTCACCCATGTCCTGTCCATTCTCGACCCGAACTGGCCGGAACTCGAGGCATTCCAGGCCTATGGCACCCATCACCGCACGACGCTGAACTTTCACGACATCATCGACGCCGATGAAGGCAAGATCCTGCCGCAGCCGCAACACGTTGCGGAAATCCTGAACTTCGGCAAGGCGCTGGCTGAATCAAAGGCGGAAAGCGCCGAGGGCCACCTGCTGATCCATTGCCACATGGGCATATCCCGCTCGACGGCAGCCATGCTCTCCCTCCTCGCCCAGACCTATCCCGATGAATCCGAAGTCCGGCTGTTCGAGCGCCTGCGGCAGATACGCCCGCAGGCCTGGCCGAATTCCCTGATGATCCAGTATGCGGATGATCTCCTCGGCCGCAACGGCAAGCTGGTCGATGAACTGCGCCGCCACTATGGCTGGCAGATCAAGCGCGAGCCGAATTATCTCGAATGGATGGCCCGCATCGGCCGAAGCCGCGAGCTGGACATGGCCGTTTGACCCGCATCAAACATGCAAAACGCAAAAAGGCTCCGTCACTGACGGAGCCTTTTTGCTTGAATGACCCGAGACGAAGGCTCAGGCGATTTCGCGCATGTCCGACGCATCCGGCTCACGCAGCACGTAGCCGCGGCCCCAGACGGTCTCGATGTAGTTGATACCGCCGGAAGCACTGTCGAGCTTCTTGCGCAGCTTGCAGATGAAAACGTCGATGATCTTCAATTCAGGCTCATCCATACCGCCATAGAGGTGGTTGAGGAACATTTCCTTGGTGAGCGTCGTCCCTTTGCGGAGCGAGAGCAGCTCCAGCATCTGGTATTCCTTGCCGGTGAGGTGAACGCGCTGGCCGGTGACTTCAACCGTCTTGGCATCGAGGTTCACGATCAGGTCGCCTGTGGTGATGACCGACTGGGCATGGCCCTTCGAGCGGCGAACGATCGCGTGGATGCGGGCAACCAGTTCGTCCTTGTGGAAAGGCTTGGTCATGTAGTCGTCG
This sequence comes from Phyllobacterium sp. NPDC097923, assembly GCF_044760925.1. NCBI lineage: Bacteria > Pseudomonadati > Pseudomonadota > Alphaproteobacteria > Hyphomicrobiales > Phyllobacteriaceae > Phyllobacterium > Phyllobacterium sp. NPDC097923. Next base: position 144,757 of record NZ_JBIWBL010000005.1, read on the forward strand.
GCGCCGAAACCGAGGCCGCGCACCTTGTCCTCGATGCCGGCCATGCCGGAGAGGATGAGGATAGGCGTTTTGACCTTGGACAGACGCAGGGTCCTCAGGACTTCATAACCGGACATATCCGGCAGGTTGAGGTCGAGGAGGATGATATCGTAGTCGTAGAGTTTGCCGAGATCGACACCCTCTTCGCCCAGATCCGTCGTATAAACATTGAAGCTTTCCGACTTGAGCATCAACTCGATGCTCTGGGCCGTCGCACTATCGTCTTCGATTAAAAGAACCCGCATATCATTCCCCTTTTCCCGCCGCTGAAATGGGTTGCCGTGCAATCCCGAAGTCAGGTCGCGAAACAAGCCGTTTCCATAACGTTAAGATTGCCACCGAATGGTTAACAAAATCTAATTCCGCTTTGCAAGTGTCTTTGACTCATAAGTTAAAAATCACAGGCACCGCATTGATTCATAAGGTGAGTCACCCGGCCAAAAACCATCAGCCAAAGCTTCAGGTTCTGCGCCTAAGCGATTCATTCGACTCAATAAATTTTTAGCCGGACACGGCCGACTTCGATTTACCGAGCTTTAAGTCTTAAGGCGTATGATTAATGCTGAACGTAAAGGAAAGGTTACCAGACGCGGCAACCTTTAAGTTTTTGTTTCATTTTCCCGAAGTGATTCGGGTGAAACGCCAGCCGGATGACTCCTGTTGAAGGGTCTGCGTACCGGCTTTGTGGGGGTAGTGAGTATGAAGTCGCATGAAGGTTTGGTTCGATTGAAACTGTTTCAGGTCAAGGAAAAGCGCCGCCAGCTCGGCCAGCTTGATCTCATGATGGGTGAATTCGAACGCATGGCTGCTGAGTTGGACGCGCAGATTATGTCCGAGGAAAAGAAGGCGGGCATTACCGACACGTCGCATTTTGCCTACCCGACATTCGCCAAGGCTGCGCGCCAGCGTCGCGACAATCTGTTTGATTCGATCCGTGATCTGAAGGCTCAGAAGGACGATGCCGAGGCGGCACTGGCCGAATCAGAAGCCGAACTGGCGAAAGCCGAGGCGCTGGAACAGCGCGACGGCAAGGTCCGCGATATCGACGACATGCCGGTCGCCGACAAACGCGCCATGATCGGCTGACCGGGAACGGCAGCCGGGTCTGTTTCAGCTCTGCCGCACCACATCGGCCCAATCCTTGTGCCGCAGGGATTGGGCGCGCATGAACGGGCATAGGGGAATGATTTTCCATCCCCCTGCCCTCGCATCTTCCACCGCATGCAGCGCCAGCGCCTGCCCCACGCCCTGGCCGCGTAGCGCATCCGGCACACCCGTATGATCAACGATGATCAGCTCGGGATTCACCCGGGAAAACGTCATCTCCGCCTCGTGTCCCGAGACGACGGTCACATAGCGTCCGCCCTTGGCGGTTTCTTCCTTGGTAATTTTGATATCGTCTGCCATTCAACGTCTCCTTGACGCAAGAAGTGCCTTGCCGTCATCCGTGATCAGTTAGATCAGGTTTTGTAGCTCAGCGGAACATCTTGGCAGCATCGCGTTCATGCTTCCCGTGAAAAGGAAAAGGCTGGTCTCAACGACCAGCCTCAGCCAAACTCAAAGGCGACATCATCTAATGACGATATTGCTGTATCCGGGTTGTTCTTAGTCCAGCCAGGCCATGATCGGAGATCGAGGACTGCCAGGACAGGAACTCTTCCACCGTCAATGTATAGCGATGGCAAGCCTCCTCAAGACTAAGAAGACCACCGCGCACAGCGGCAACCACCTCAGCCTTGCGGCGAATAACCCAACGCCGCGTATTGGCGGGCGGAAGATCGGCGATGGTCAGCGGGCTGCCATCCGGGCCGATTACATATTTTACTCTCGGTCGAACAAGATCGGTCATTGTACTCTCTACACTAAACTTCAAGACCTATCGCAGCCGACATTACAGGCAGGGCTTTAATAATTGCCTAAACAGCGAGTCATTCTCTGGTAACTTCTGCAAATTCCAGGAGATTGTTGAAAATGACCATTTTGCCGGCTTTGACCGGTGTCACCGGCCGTGGCCACAGCGACACATCGCTCACCTTTGCGTGAGAAAAATGCGCCGCCTGCCACTTCCTGTTGGCAAGATCGAGTCAATTGACCTATATAGGGGCCTTGAATATCCCTGCGCCGTTATGTCGCTGCAAGAACCGGATCCGCTTATGACACTGAATAATCTCGATCTGCCGGGCAAGCCGGAAGACACACGTATCGTCGTCGCCATGTCTGGCGGCGTGGATTCTTCTGTTGTGGCAGGCATTCTCAAACGTCAGGGTTATGATGTCGTCGGCGTTACCTTGCAGCTCTATGATCACGGCGCATCGACCCACCGCGCGGGCTCCTGCTGCGCCGGCCAGGATATCGAAGATGCGCGCCGCGTCTCCGAACGCCTTGGCATTCCGCATTATGTGCTGGACTACGAAGCACGCTTCCGCGAGGCCGTGATCGATCCCTTTGCCAATAGCTATGTCAGCGGCGAAACGCCTATCCCTTGCGTATCCTGCAACCAGACGGTGAAGTTTGCCGATCTCCTGCAGACGGCCAGGGATCTAGGCGCCGATGCGCTCGCCACCGGACATTATATCCGCAGCCATGCCAATGGCGCGCACCGCGCGCTCTACCGCCCGGTCGATACGGACAAGGACCAGAGCTATTTCCTGTTTGCAACCACGCAGGAACAGATCGACTACCTGCGCTTCCCGCTGGGATCGCTGACCAAGCCGGAAACCCGCGCCATTGCCGAAGAGCTCGGCCTGTCCGTTGCCAACAAACAGGACAGCCAGGACATCTGCTTTGTTCCGCAGGGCAAGTATTCCGATATTATTTCCAAGCTGAAGCCCGAGGCTGCCAATCCCGGCGACATCGTCCATATCGACGGACGCGTGCTTGGCCGCCATGAGGGCATCGTGCACTACACTATCGGCCAGCGCCGCGGCATCGGCGTGGCGACGGGCGACCCGCTCTACGTTGTCCATCTCGACGCGGCCAACGCACGTGTGGTCGTCGGCCCGCGCGAAGCGCTGGAAACCCGCAAGGTTTTCCTGCGCAACGTCAACTGGCTCGGGGATGATGCGCTCGAGAGCATTCCGGAAGGCGGCGTTGAAGTGTATGCCAAGGTCCGTTCGACCCGTCCGCCGCGCCCGGCTGTCCTGCACCACCGTAACGGCGAGACATGGGTCGAGCTGGTCGATGGTGAAAGCGGCATCGCCCCCGGTCAGGCCTGTGTCCTCTATTCCGATGACAGCAACACCGCCCGTGTCTATGGCGGCGGCTTCATCGGCCGCTCCGAACGGGCCCCGCAGGCGGAAGCCATGCTCAAGCGCCTGGCGCAACAGGGCCAGGCCGTCGCCTGATCGCACAAACCTCTGTCAGCGACGCAGCCCCAAAAGCGCTTAGGCAGCGCTTTTGGTCTTGAACTCGCGAATGGTTCCGATGATGCGGTCCTGATCAGCCTCGCTCAGATAGGCATGCATCGGTAGGCACAGGATGTTCTTCGGCAGCGTTTCCGACACGGCAAGGCCGCCCGGCGCGCGCATATAGTGCGCATAGGCTTCCTGCAGATGCAGCGGCTTGACATAATAGATCACTGAAGGAATGCCGTTGGCCTGCAGATGCGCCTTGAGCGCGTCGCGGTTCTCGGTCTCGATGGCATATTGCGCCCAGGCCGAGCGTGAGCCTTCCGGCATAAGGGCGACCTTGACCACGTCCTTCAGGCCGTTGGCATAGCGCTTGGCCACGATCTGGCGCGCTTCCATCTCGTCTTCGAGAATGGCGAGCTTCTCAATGAGGACCGCCGCCTGGATCGTATCGAGGCGCGAATTCATGCCGACGCGCACATTGTCATACTGCGTCTCGCCCTTGCCGTGGAACAGGATGGAGCGCAACAGGTCGGCCAGCGCCGCGTCATTGGTGAACATGGCACCGCCGTCGCCATAGCAGCCTAGAGGTTTTGCCGGGTAGAAACTGGTCGCGCCGACATGGCCGAAGGCACCGCACATCGCATTGTCGCGCTTGCCGCCGATCGACTGCGCCGCATCTTCGATCACGAACAGGCCATACTTGTCAGCAATCGCCGATACCGAGGTGTAGTTGGCGGCGAGGCCGAACAGATCGACCGGGATGATGGCCTTTGGCTGCAACCGGCCTTCCGCCAGGACGGCCTTGATCGCCGCTTCCAGCTGCTCGACATTGATGTTGTAGGTGTCGGCGTCGACATCGATGAAAACCGGCTCCGCCCCGACAAGCGCCACGACCTCGGCGGTGGCGGCGAAGGTGAAGCTCGGGCAGAACACCGCATCACCCGGACCGATGCCGCGGGCCATCAGCGGAATCTGCAGGGCATCCGTGCCATTGGCACAGGCAACCACATGCTCGACACCGAGATATGCACCAAGACGCTTTTCGAACTCGGCAACTTCCGGTCCGAGAATATATTTGCCTTCACGCACCACTTTGGCGATTGCCGCATCAAGCTTGCTGCTAATCCGTTCACGCTGTGCGCCGAGATCGATGAACTGCATCATTGCTCCAATATCAATTGTTCCGCGAATCCGTCGCGGAAAACGGTCAAGACAACTCTTTAGAAGGGCCGTGGGAGGTCTGCCAGACGTTGTCGTTCAAAGTTTGTCCGGTCTTGTAACAACGCTTTACACCGAGCGCAATCTTGCAGCGCCTTTGGAGGCGCCGGACGGATCAGCTCGCCTTGTCGTGCGCGACCGTACCGGCGGTCAGAATCCGCAGGACGCGAATCGCTTCCTCACCGTCGGTGACCGGCTCGCTGCGTGTGTTGATGCTGTCGATGAAATTCTGGCATTCCCGGGTCAGCGGCATGCCCTGCGCAATCTTGACATAGGTCGGCTCTTCCGTCGTCGACGCCCACTGGCCGTTATCCTGCCAGATCGAATGCTTGTAGACGGCAAGCTTCTTGTCCCACTGCTCCATGTCATCGAAGACGGCCATGGCCTTGGTTCCCACCACCGTAAGCCTGCGCTCGCGATAGGGATTGAGCCGCGAGGCAAAAAGGTGCCCGCGAATATTATTGGGAAAGCGCATGTGCAGGTGAGCGAAATCGCTGAGGTGATCGAGCACCGCCGCGCCCTCGCCGCGCACTTCCAAAGGTTCGGTGCCGGTGATGGCCAGGATCATCGACAGGTCATGCGGCGCCAGATCCCAGAGGGCATCGTTTTCCGTGTGGAATTTCCCGAGACCGAGACGATGCGAATGGATATAGCGCACATCGCCGAGATCGCCCGCCTTGATCAGCTCCAGAAGCCGTTCGAATGCCGGATGAAAACGCAGGACGTGTCCGACCATGAAGATGCGCCCGTTGTCGCGCGCGGCCTTCACGGCAGCTTCCGCATCGGGAACGGTCAGGGCAATCGGCTTTTCGACGAGGACGTCCTTGCCATTGGTCACGGCGCGAATCGCCGCAGCCGCGTGAAATTGCGGCGGCAGGGCCATGACGATGGCATCGACCTCCGGATGGGTGAAAAGATCGTCGACTTCAATGTGCAGAACATTCTGCTCCGCGGCGAAGCCGGCGGCGCGATCGGTGTTCTGGTCGGAGACTGCAAACAGCGCCCCGAGACTCTTCAATGTCCGGATATGATTGCTGCCCCAATAGCCGCAACCCAGCACTGCAATCCGTGGAGCCATCTTTTCAGCCTTTTTCATATCGGCATCCATTATCCGCAGGAAGAAACGAACACAAGTCTTCGATACGGAGAAGATTGCTTGACAGGCCGTTGCTCCCCACATATATCCGCCCCGTCCCTGTCAATTGACAGCGCGTCCCCCGGTCCTCACTTGCAGGCTAGCCGTTCACGGGTCGCATGACATATGGGGCGAAGTAGCTCAGTAGGTTAGAGCAGAGGAATCATAATCCTTGTGTCGGGGGTTCGAATCCCTCCTTCGCTACCATTGTCTTTCCAAAGAAGGCGGTTTTCAGATCGGCGCGGCGCGAATTGCGGTTTGCCACTGTAGCCGGTCGCGAAAAACTGATGTTTGGACAGCAGAATTTAGAACAATGCCATTTTAAAACGCTCTGGGTATTTCGTGTGCCTTCACAAGATCGAAAATTCGAAGAGCCCTCAAAGCTGGTTTCAGGGCTCTTTGTTGTACAAATTCAATATTGAGCTTCAGCCAGCTTCACTTGGTTGAAGCCGGACTCGTCCAATTTTCCTGTGCGTTGCCGGTCCACGACGAGCCGAGTGGCTGCATTGACAACCAGGTCTCCACGAGCTTGCCCGCTTCGGTTCGATACGACTGCATGCCCGCCCGACTGCGCGGCTCCCCCGTTTCTCTATCAGTCCACTTAAAAGCAAAGCGAAACCACGCGCGGCAACCTTCGAAGGAGTGATCATACACGACGACACGTATATCTGGTCGATCTTCCCGCACTTTCGCAATTTCTGCTGCGTAGGCCTCTCGCGTCACCGTCCGGTCACCTGCCTCGTCATGCCGAATATAGTGTTCCCCGACGCAGCTTGGCACGAGATCGTACTGGCCCTCGTGCCAAACTCGTTCCCATCGATCGAACAAATCGCTGATCACAGAATTATCCGTCACTAATAAATTCCTTTCCGTCTTGTCTCACTGGAAGCAGGCGCACCACCAACAATTATCAGTTCACGAGCATCCGAACCTTTGCCCCCGTTGAGAGAGTAGGTCAATGACACCTCCGTCTGTTCAAAGAGCCTAAAAAGCTCTCTTATCTCATTCACGTCATTGATCGGCATTATGAAACGTCCCTTCAATGGACTCAGACGTGATGCCAAAAGCTCAAACTGATCCTGGCTGAACGTTGCCTTTCCATATTCGCCTTCCGATCCCCAATATGGCGGATCGAGATAAGACAAAGTTCCCGCCCCATCATAGCGACTGATGAACTCCATCCAGTCCATGTTCTCAAGGATGACACCAGCTAATCGTGCGGCGCATCCTCCAGCAGAGGCGCCCGAATGATTAAGGTTGAACCGAGCAGCCCGCTCTAAATCGGTCAGTGTCGCAGGATCGCTTGCTTTCAGCCGATTGAACTCGCGGCGGGAAGATATCTGGAAAAGCATTGCGTCCATGAATTGCGGATAGTGGCGCTGAAGAATGCGGAATAGATTGACCACTTCGCCGTTACGATCATTGATATCTTGCCAATCAGAGTGACATTGTGAAGATCGCGCGCGAAAGAGAGCTTTGCTGGCCGTTCCCGTTCTTGCCGAGGTAATCCATTGAAATACCGGCGATTTTCGGCTTTTCACCGGTCAATCGAGCGGCAGAGCATAGGTCTGCTTCACAATCTGGCTCGGCACATCGGTTTTGACATTCTGGATGCCGTTGATCCGCGTCAGATGAGAGGCCTGAAAGTGCCGGTAGTCGTCAAGATCGGCGACCACAACCCGCAGCAGCGCGTCGCTCTCTCCAAGCATGATGTAGCATTCCACCACCTGGGGCAGCCTCTTCATGGCATCCATGAAATGATCAATCGTTTCGGCATCCTGCGCTGTCAGCCACACCCGCGCGAACAGCGAAAGCGATAAATTGACCTTGGCCGGATTGAGCACGGCGACATAGCGGTCGATGACACCGGCCTCCTCCAGCAACCGCACGCGGCGCAGGCAGGGCGATGGCGACAGGCCGGCCTCCCTGGCAAGTTCCACATTCTGCATGCGCCCGTCCTTCTGAAGCGCGCGAAGGATACGCTTGTCGATCTCATCCAGCATCATTGAAATTTCCTGCCAATATTTCCGATAGAATACGGTAATTATATCAGGAAAACACCATACCCTGATATCTTTGCAATCCGATTGCGCGCCGTGTGCGGTACTGTTCCAACCATGGAAATACACACGCTATTGCTGTTTACGGCGACCGTACTGCCGCTGATCTGTACGCCGGGACCGGACATGCTGTTCGTTGCATCGCAGGCGATTGCGGGCGGACGCGCCGCGGGCCTGCGCGCGACAGCCGGCGTATGCCTTGGCTACCTCGTCCACTCCACCCTCGTCGCCCTCGGCCTCGCTGCCATCGTGGCGGCGTCGCAGCTGCTGTTTGAAGCGCTGCGCTGGATCGGCATCGCCTATCTCCTGTATCTCGCCTGCAAGCTCATCGCGTCGGCATTGCAGGCCGGGCGGGTGACCGTCGCCGCCAGACCGGCGAGCCGGCAGCTCCAGCGCGGCTTCCTCACGGCCTTTCTCAATCCCAAAGGCATGATGATCTATTTTGCGATCCTGCCGCAATTCATCCGGCCCGGCAGCGACATTGCGCTGCAGGCGGCGGCCCTGTCGGCCGTCTTTGTCCTCTGGTGCGGCGTGGTCTATGTGATTCTCAGCCTGGTCATCGGGCGATTGGCCGGACGCGGCGGTTTCAGCGACCGGCGCCGGAGAATCGTCGAAGGCGGCGCTGGCGGGCTGCTCATCGTTGCCGCCGGTCTGATGGCGGCAAAATGAATGCGGGCGGGTCCTTGGCTAGCTGATCCTGGCCAGTTTTGCCGCAGCCGCCTGTTCCGGCATGTCGACGACGAGTTGACCGAATTCGCGGGTGGCGGGCGTCTGCCCCTCTTCGCTCCAGATCAGGCTGAACACCGCCGTCGGCAGCGGCGGCAAGCCATATTGGCCGTCAAGGATCTTCATTCCCGGTTCAAGGTCATCCCGGGTCATCACGGTCATTGCCAGCCCCGACAGCACGGCGGCGCGAATGCCCTGCATGCTCGCCGACGTGAAGACGACGTGCCAATCGATCGACGTCCGGTCCAGCGCTTCGACGCCGACCTTGCGGTTGAGGCATGGAGCCGGGATGAAGGCGAAAGGCAATGACGTGCCCGGCGGCACTTTGAACGTTTCGGCCGCCACCCAGACGAACTGCGTCTGCTTGAGAACTTTGCCGTTGGCCGCCTCCGGCAATGTCAGCACGACGGCCAGATCGAGTTCGCTGGCCCTGACCATCGCATGGAGATCAAGGCTCATGCTGACATTCACGTCGAGCTGGACCTCCGGATTGGTGCGGGCAAACTGGCACAGCAATGTCGGCAGCCGGTCCCCGATGAAATTCTCCGGAACGCCGAAGCGGACGATGCCGGACACCGGCGATGCCTGAAAGCGGCGGCTCAAAGCATCGAGCGAATGCAGGATCTGGCAGGCATAGCGCAGGAAATCGTCGCCATCTTCCGTCAGCCTGACGCTGCGCGTCGTGCGGTAGAGCAGCGACCGGCCAACCTGCTCCTCCAGCCGCCGGATCTGATGGCTGACAGCCGATTGCGTCAGGTTCAGCCGTCGGGCCGCCCGGGTAAAGTTTCCCGCTTCTTTGACAGCCACGAAGGCGCGTAACAGTGTGGGGTCGAAATCCATGTCAGCAGATTAATGACGATCACTAATTTATTCTAGTAAATTAAATCATTTTTGTCATGATACGAACTGACCTAAAGTGGGTGCATTACCCGCTTCGGCGACCATCGGACCGGTCATCCCGCCGTGCTGGTGCTTTTTCGTCCTGACTTGGCCCGGAACTCACCGGCACCGCATGCGTGCCGGGGAAGGTGCGTTCTATTGCCAGGTGCAACCTTGGAAAGAACCTTCCATGTCGCTCTCCTCGTCCCGCAAGAATATGGTGGCGCTGGCTGCCATATGTTTGTCGTCCCTCATGTTCGGCCTCGAAATTTCGAGCGTGCCGGTGATTCTGCCAACCCTGGAAAAGGTCCTGCATGGCACCTTGAAGGACATGCAGTGGATCATGAACGCTTATACCATTGCCTGCACCACCGTGCTGATGGCGGTCGGCACCCTGGCTGACCGCTATGGCCGCAAACGCATCTTCGTCATCAGCCTCGTGCTGTTTGCCATCACGTCCTTCGTGTGCGGGCTGGCGCAGGATGCCGCCATTCTGATCGTCAGCCGCTTTCTCCAGGGCATTGCCGCCGGTGCCATGCTGATCTGCCAGATTGCCATTCTGTCGCATCAGTTTCAGGCAGGGCGCGAGCGCAGCAAGGCCTTCGGCATATGGGGGATTGTCTTCGGCATCGGCCTCGGTTTCGGGCCGATCATCGGCGGCATCATCGTTGCGCTGACGAGCTGGGAATGGGTGTTCCTGGTCCACGTACCCCTCACCATCCTGACATTGATTCTCGTCTTCGGCAGCATCGAAGAATCCAGTGATCCCGAAGCGAAAAAACTGGATGTCCTCGGCATCACCACCCTGTCGCTGGCGGTTTTCGGCCTCACCTATTTCATCACGCAGGGCCCCGACCTCGGTTTTACCAGCATCACTGCTTTGACCATCATCGGCGCATCGGCGGCGAGCTTCATCGCCTTCATCGTCGCGGAAAACCGCAGTCCCCATCCCATGTTCGACTTTTCCGTCTTCCGCATCCGCAACTTTTCCGGGGCTATCCTCGGCTCCATCGGCATGAATTTCAGCTTCTGGCCGCTGATGATCTACCTGCCGATCTATTTTCAGAGCGGCCTCGGCTACGATATTGTCGCGGCTGGACTGTCGTTGCTGGCCTATACGCTGCCTACTTTGGTCACCCCGCCATTGGCGGAGCGCCTTTCGCTGCGCTACCGGCCCGGTATCGTCATTCCGCTCGGGCTGTTCACCATCGGCCTCGGCTTCATGCTGATGCGCGTTGGCAGCAGCGTTGACCACGCAAGCTGGCTGACCATGCTGCCCGGCTGCCTGCTGGCGGGTATCGGGCTGGGTTTGACCAATACACCCGTTACCAACACGACCACCGGTTCGGTGTCGAGCACCCGCGCCGGCATGGCCTCAGGCATCGACATGAGCGCCCGGCTGATCACGCTCGCCATCAATATCGCGCTGATGGGCTTTATCCTGCTGGAGGGCACGCTGTCTTATCTGAAAAGCGTCTTTGCCGGGTCGTTCGACCCATCCCGGTTGCGCCTGCTGGCGGAAAAAATCGCCGCCGGAAACTTTGCGAGCCTCCCGCAGTCCTTTCCGGAACTCACGGCTCTGGACCCGGACGGAACGCTTGTCCATGATGCGCTGATCCACGGTTTTGGCCTGATCATGCTCTATGGCGGTGCCGGCGTCTGGGTTCTGGCGGTGATCAGCTTCCTGATCTTCGGGCCGAGGAAACGCCTGAGCGAAGCGACCGCCGCGAACCTTTGAAGCCGGCACGGTACTGAAGGTCATCGACACGGCCGTTTCCGTGAATTTCAGCGCGCGAAAAGCCTGACCACCATGTTTGCCAATCCCCTGTAGGGCGGCTTGATCCGGTCGGTCAGCGGCATCCTGGCCTGATGCAGGACCGGCATGATCTTGCTGAAGGTCAGAAAGCCTTCGCGGCCGTGATAATGGCCCATGCCGCTGGCGCCGACACCGCCGAACGGCAGATCGTTGCAGACATTGTGGAACAGCGTTTCGTTCACGCAGACGCCGCCGGCCACAATGTTCGCCAGCATTTTTTCCGTTTCCGCCTTGTCATTGCTGAAACAGTAGAATGCCAGCGGCCGGTCATGCCCGTTGATATAATCAATGGCCTCATCGGCGCTGCGATAGGTCTTGACCGGCAGGATCGGCCCGAAGATTTCCTCCTGCATGATCTTGCTGTCATCGCCCGGATCGAGCACCAGCGTCGGCGGCAGCAGGCGCTCGTTTGCCGCCCGTGCCGCATCTTTCGGCTCCACCAGCGTCATCACGTCAAATCCGCGTGCCCGCGCATCGTCAAGCAGACCGCGCAGGCGGCGATACTGCCCCTCATTGACGATATGGGTGTAGTCTGGATTGGCATCGAGCTGTGCATAGCGGGACTTGACCTCCGCCCGCACGGCCTCGACAAATTCATCACGCCGCGCCTCCGGCACCAGCGCGTAGTCCGGCGCGATGCAGGTCTGGCCGGCATTGTAGAGCTTGCCGGTGACAATGCGCGTCACCGCCTTGGCCAAGGGCGCGTCCGCGCCAATGAATACGGGTGATTTTCCGCCGAGTTCCAGGGTGACGGGCGTCAGGTTCGGGGCAGCCGATGCCATGACCTTGCGGCCGACGGCGGTGGAGCCGGTGAACAGCAGGTGATCGAAGGGCAGACCGGCAAACGCCCCGCCCACATCGGCGCCGCCCAGCGCCACGGCAACCCGGTCCGGCGGAAAGACATCGGTGAGCAGTTCCCGCAGGAACTCGCTGGTGCGCGGCGTGTGTTCGGAGGGTTTGAGGTAAACATGGTTGCCGGCAGCGATGGCGGTGGCAAGCGGCGTCAGCGCCAGGTTGACTGGATAGTTCCACGGGGCGATGACACCCACAACCCCAAGCGGCACATAACGCACTTCCGCCCTGGCCGGCCACATGTGCCAGCCGGCCGAACGGCGCTGCGGCTTCATCCAGGATTTCAGATGCGCGAGCATGTGGTCGATCTCGCCAAAGACGGTCATGCCTTCGCCCAGCATGCTTTCATGACGTGAGCGATGGCCGAAATCCGCACTGATCGCCTTGACCATCGGTTCGAGCCGGTCTTTCAGCCCCGCACGCAAGCGTTTCAGATCGTCCTGGCGCTGGGCGTAATCGGGCCGGTGCGCCAGCCATGCGGTTCGCAGACGATGGAGGGTCGGCACCAAGGCATCGGCAGATGTGGCGTTCATGTCCATGGTGTTTTCCTCCGGTCTTCTCCGCCTTGTGTTCTACCACGGATGTGAGGGTACCCGTCAGCACTTTCAATAGAACAGGCCATTTCCGAAGGGGTGCGTCCGTGGTAGTTTTTCCCCGGTCCATCGAAGAGTGAAGAACCCGCCTTGCCTCCCGGCGTGCTGCGCATCCCCAGCCACAGCGACCGGCAATCCGAGGCTCATCGGCCCAAGACATCCCGCAACGTGCCACGAAAGGAACTGAGATCATGAAACTGATCCCGCGCAATCCCCGGAGCGGCGTTTATCCGGCAACACCGGACTATCTCCATGCACTGGAAGTGCAGCAGCCGGAACGCTTCCTCTACATCAGCGGCACCATGGGCCTCGACCAGAACGGCGTAGCCGGCACGACCCTGGCAGAACAGCTCGATCTCGTCTGGAACAACATCCGGGCCATCCTTGCGAGCGCCGGGATGACGGTCGACAATATCGTCAGGACGACGAGTTACCTGCGCGATCCCGCCTTTGCCGAAGCCAACCAGAATGCGCGGGTGGCGGCGCTGGGTGGCCGCACGATCCCCACGACAACCATTGCCGCCCAGACATTGTCCGAAGCCTGGCTCGTCGAAATCGAGGTCATCGCCGCTGCCTGAACTCGGTCAAACCACTCAGATGCCCGCATACCATTCATAGCCGCGATCTTCCCAGAATCCGCCCTTCCCGCCCCACAGGCCCCTGAAATTGTCGACCAGTTCAATCCGCATGAGATATTTGGCATGCTTGTAACCGAGTTGCCGTTCAACCCGCAGCCGCAGGGGCGCACCGTGCGCCACCTCTAGGTCTTTGCCGTTCATGCTGTACGACAGGATGGTCTGCGGATGGAAGGCATCGATGAGATCGACGCTCTCGTAATACTGGCCGCTGCCATCCAGTGATTTCTCGTACTCATCGGCACAATAGAACACCGCATAGCGCGCGCCGGGGGCAAGGCCCGCCTTCTGCAGGACAAGGCCGAGGGGAACGCCGGTCCACTTGCCGATGGCGCTCCAGCCTTCAACGCAATCATGCCGGGTGATCTGCGTGCGTGACGGCATCGCCTTCAGATCGGCCAGCGACAGGCTGAGGGGGGTGCGCACCATGCCGTTGACCACCAGCCGCCAGTCGGCGAAATTGCCCTCCATCAGCCTCGCATAGTCTTCGCTGTCCGGCATCTGCGTGCCGTTGGCCTTGAATGTGGGTGACAGGTCCGCCTCGGTGAATTCGCGCGCCAATGGTTCGTGCGCCTGCAGGAGACGCTGGGAGCCCATGGTCAAGGCTTCGGCCTTCTGCAGGATATTGTTGACGCTGGCATTTTCCACCAGAGCGTCGCACCCGGTCAAAAGCCCGGTCGCAGCAACGCTGGAGCCGATGAGAAAACGGCGGCGTGAGAGTTCGAACTTCATTTCACTGTTTCCTTGTCGGTCTCGACCGTCAGGCCGTAATAGCCGGTGATCATCGAGCGCAGATTGTTCCAGACGCCGGATACCAGCACCATCACCAGATGCACGATGACGAAGGCGACGAGCAGCGATGCGGTGATGAAGTGAATGGTGCGCGCCGACTGGCGTCCGCCGAAAACATCGAGCAGCCACGGGAAGATGGAATCGAAGCCCGGCGACATGGTAAGGCCGGTCAGCACCATCAGCGGCAGAAGGATGAAAATGACCGCCATATAGGTCAGTTTCTGCAGGCTGTTGTAACGCCGCGCCTCTTCGCCCTTGGGAAAGCGCAGGCGGGCATGTTCGCCAATCTCATGCGCCAGATGCTGCGGCGTCAACTGGTCCTTCGTCGGCACGATATCCCTGCGGAAATGTCCGGCGATCAGGCCGTACAGCAGGTAGACGAAGCCGTTGATGACAAAGAACCAGGCAAAAAAGAAATGCCAGCGCCGCCCGGAAGCGAGATCCTGATAACCCGGAATGGTGATCCAGCTTGGAAAGGCGCGCGGCGTCAGCTCGCCCTCGACCGTCGATGCGCCGAGAACCCCTGTCGTCGGGATGGAAATCGAACCGACGCGGGTGATGCCCTTGATCGTGTCGCCATCGCTGACGGCACCGATCGAGATGAAGGAATGGTCGGCATCGGCACCGTACTGTCCCCAATAGAGATCGGGATGGGCGTTGAAGATTTGCAAACCGCTCATCAGGAGGAAGCTGAGGCACAGGACATTGAGCCAGTGGGTCAGCCGCACGGCAATCGAATGCCGGTAGAACAGGATTTTCCTGGGCCGTGCCGTTTCATGATCAGTTACGCTCGTCATGATGCTATCCTTGGCTGTCGGGCAATGGATCCGGTGCCGTCCCGTTCCCGAGACAGCACCGGAAGGTTTTTTAGTTCTTCTTGGGCGCCATGGCGTCCGGCTTCATCGCGTCTTTCTTCATGGCATCGGGCTTCATCGCATCCTTGGCCATGGCCTGCTTGTCGCATTCCTTGGTCATGGCATCCTTCTTCATGGAGTCTTTCTCCATGCCGGCCTTTTTCATGCAGTCAGCCTTCATGCTGCTCATCTTCATAGGGTCTGCCTTCATGGCATCTTCCGCAAGGGCGCTGTTGATGCCGGCCAGTCCGGAAGCGAGAACGAAAGCCGACAGAGCGATGCGGTGTGCAAGAATGTTCATGGTGGTCTCCTCGATTTGAATAAGACACGTATCTGCGTGCCGTTGAGTTTCGGATGCCATGCGGTCATCCACACTTCCTGGGCATCGCGCTGCGTGTCTCACAGCTGTTCATGCCAGGAATTCTTCCATTCGCAGCCGCGGAACTCAGTTGGTGGCGGCGGCCAGGATCGGCCCGCCATGCGGCGCCTGGATCAGGACCGCCGTGCGCAGGCCGGGCTTGGCCGGAGAAATGCGGAGGCTGACCGCCTTGCCGTCCCAGCTTCCAAGATTGGAAAGGCTGTGAACCACGTTCTTGTGCGGCAGCGTGTGGCCGGTATTTTCGCCACGGCTGACGGGAACGTTGACGGTCTTGTCGTCATAGGTCACCAGCCAGATATCGGCACCGCTCGCCGGTGCCTTCCCCGCAGCGATGGCGAGGGAATTGCCGGTGATCGTCACGGACAAGGGATCGGGCTTTGGCGCCGTGGCGATCAGGTGGTCGATCTCGCCGATGCGGTTGCCGACGACATCCGCGCGGCCATTGACGACCATCTGCGGGGTAAACGGCCCGTCGCGGCCGAGCGGGGTTTCATAGGTGACCTGCCGGTCCGTATATTCAGGCGCGGCGAAGATATCCTTCCAGCCGAGCCGGTCCCAATAGGTTACGCCGAAGCTGAGGGCCAGAACATCCGGCCGCTTGCTGATCTCGATCAGATTGGCATTGGCAGGCGGGCAGGACGAGCAGCCCTGACTGGTGAAGAGTTCAACGACAGTCAACGGCTTGCCATTGCCGGCAAAGGCGGCGCCGGCGCCAAGGCTCAGCAATCCTGCAATCACAGACACTGCAGACACATATCCGATATTTTTGCGCGACCCCATAACGGCCTCCTGATTTCCGTGGTGTGATCCGGACCTGTCGGCCGGTCACATCAGGCAATTCGCCGGAAGCTGGAATTTGGTTACACCGATCACGGATTGGTGATCGAAAAGTTCGGCCAGCGGCCACTGGCATGCGGTAACCGCTGTCGATATGATCGGCGCATCTGTAACCTTTTCGCCGTTGCTGCGAATAAAGGAATGAACCAGGGTGCATTCGGTCGAAGCGCGTTTGAAGGAACTGATGCTCGCAAGCCTTGCGGGCGACGCGCAGAGCTATCGTGTGCTGCTCGATGAGGTGGCCAAGCTTTTGCGCCGGTATTTTCTGCGCCGTCTGGCCGATGCCCACCGGGGCGACGCGGACGATCTGGTGCAGGAAACACTGCTCGCCCTGCACACGCGGCGGCAGACCTATGAGCCGGATCGGCCCTTCACCGCGTGGCTGCATGCGATTGCGCGCTACAAGCTGATCGATCATTTCCGGCGCAACCGCATCCGGGCAACCGTGCCGCTGGACGATGTGGAAGACCTGTTTCTGCAGGACAATTCAGACGCCGCCGCAGACCGCATGGATGTGGACAGGCTGTTGCAGACCATACCGGAAAAATCACGGGATCTGATTTACCGGACCAAGATAGAAGGGCAGTCGATCGCGGAAGCGGCCCGAAGCACCGGCCTTTCCGAATCGCTCGTGAAGGTCAGCATTCACAGGGGATTGAAGGCCATAGCCGCGAAGTTGAGAGGACAGGCAGCCGATGACGACAAATGATCTGATCGAGCGTCTCGCCAGCGAATTGAAGCCGGTATCGCGCAAAGCCGTGCTGCGGCGGATCGGCATCGGCCTTGGCATCAGCTCGGTCGCCTCCGCCATTCTCATGTGGTCGTGGCTGGGCATGCGCCCGGACCTGATGACCGCGGCGGGGACCATGGCCTTCTGGGTCAAGTTCACCTATACGCTCGCGCTTGCCGTCGGCGGCGCCTGGGCGGTCAAGCGCATCGCCTACCCGCTTGGCAGCATCCGCATCAGCCTTGCCGTGATGGCGGTCGCCATTGCCCTCATCTGCATGCTTGCCTTCGCCCAGCTCGCCATGTCGCCGCGCGATCACTACGCCAACATGATGAAGGGGCACACGATTACGGTCTGCACCTTCAACATCGTGGTGCTATCGCTGCCGCTGCTGTTTGGCGCCTTCTGGGTGCTGCGCGGCCTGGCGCCGACGCGGCCCACGGTTGCCGGAATCGCGGCGGGCCTTGCGGCGGGGTCGATTGCGGCGCTTATCTACTCTTTCCACTGCGATGAAAGCGCCATGCCGTTCATCGCCATCTGGTACACGCTCGGGGTGATTTCCTCCGGCCTGATCGGCGCGATTGCCGGTCGCTTCATTCTGCGGTGGTAGATTGTAGCCAGGAGCCTACTTCATCAGCCACTCATGCTCGGGCGCGTTGTGGAATTTCCACGTGCGCTTGGGACCAGCCATGACATTGAGATAATAGAGGTCGTAGCCATGACAGGCAGCGCAGGGATGATAGCCCTTGGGCACCATGACCACATCGCCATCTTCGATCGCCATCGCCTCGTCCAGTGACCGGTCATCCGTATAGACCCGCTGGAAGGCAAAACCCTGCGGCGGATTGAGCCGATGATAGTAAGTCTCTTCGAGATAGGACTCCGCCGGCAGGTTGTCCTGATCGTGCTTGTGCGGCGGATAGCTCGATGTGTGTCCGCCCGGCGTGATCACCTCGACGACGAGCAATGAATCCGCCGGTTCGCTTTCCGGCAGGATGTTGGTGACATAGCGCGTGTTGGTGCCCTTGCCGCGTGTTTCCTGGCCGAGATCATCAGGCGCGATCACGCGCACCGGCAGATCGCCGCCAAGGCTTGGCGCCGAACAGACGGCAAGTTCGACAGCCGTATCGGCCACCACCGACCAGTCGCAATTGGCGGGCATATAGACCGACCACGGCTTGCCCTCGAAGGGCGACATGCGCGCGCCCAGCAGACCGAGGTCGTGACCGTTGACTTGAGCAAATCCCTTGCCCGTCACGAAGACAAGACAGACTTCCGTGTCGCCGCTGCGCCCGGCAATGGTCTGGCCCGGCGCAGCGCGATTGAGGTCGAAGCCGACATAGGTCCAGCCGGCGGTTTCCGGCGTGACATGCGCCACGCGGCCGATACCGGTTTTCGCCTTGAGCAACAATTTCGACATGGTCCTATTCCTCTTTCCCGTCCGCATCCGCCGGCTTGGCCGGTTCGGATGGGTCAAAAGCGATGAAAAACTGCCAGACGCCATAACCGGCGAAACCAAGCGCTATCGTCCCCCAGAACGGCGTGCCCGTGACGAACTCGAAAATGGCCCATGCCACGCAGAAGGCCACGACGGCGATACGCCGCCACAGGGGACGAAAGAACGGATGCTTGGAATCGCTGGTCAAACCAATCCTGCCTCTTTGATGAAGCGGCTGAGATTGGCATGGCCAAGCTTGGAATAGACGGCTGGATCAGCCTTCACAGGGTCCTGCTCTGCCTCGACAACCACCCAGCCGCTATAGCCCTGGAGTTCCTTGAGAACACGAACATAGTCGATCATGCCGTCGCCGGGAACCGTGTAAACGCCGGCAAGGACGGAATCGAGGAAGGACCAGTCTTCGCGGTTGGACTGCCACATCACGGCCTCGCGGATATCCTTGCAATGCACATGGCTGATGCGCGCCTTATGATGGCGGGCGAGACGTGCCGGATCGCCGCCGCCCCAGGTGGCATGGCCGGTGTCGAGCAGAAGATGCACCGCATCGCCCGTTACCTGCATGAACCGGTCGATCTCGGATTCGGTCTGCACCACGGTGCCCATGTGGTGATGATAGACCACCTGCAGGCCATAGGTCTGTTTCACCGCTTCGGCAAAGGCCGTATAGCGCTTGCCGAATTCAGCCCATGCCGACTTTTCCAGAACCGGACGGGCCGACAGCGGCAGATCCTTGTTGGAGTGGATGGCGTTCGACGTCTCGGCGGCAATGAGGACTTTGCAGCCCATATCCTTCAAGAGCGTGGCATGGTCGACGACAGCCTTGAGTTCAGCGTCGACGTCACGCACGAGCAGCTCTGTCGAGTACCAGCCGCTGACAAGACTATGTCCGAACGCATCGAGGATCGGGCGCAGCTTGTCCGCCGTGCGCGGAAACTTGTTGCCGAGCTCCATGCCGGTGAACCCGGCCGCCTTCGCCTGTTCCAGACAGGTTTCCAGAGGAATATTGCCGCCGATTTCGAGCATGTCGTCATTGGACCAGCCGATTGGGTTCGCCCCGATACGGATCATTCTTGTCTTCCTTCAGTTGTTGTGTGCGGGGTGCGTGGTTCGACAAGCTCACCATGAGGAAGGTGGGTTGGCTGCAACACCAATCGCAAAGATTGCAGAATATGACTTCCTGTCATCATCTACCTCCCTCATGGTGAGCTTGTCGAACCACGCACTATTTATCTACAAATCGGGTTAATCGCCGATGTGCTGCAGTTTCAGCTTCTCTTCATAGGCCTTGCGCGCGGCATTGACCTGCGGGCGCTGGCTGACCTCTGGCACAGCCACATCCCACCAGGTGCCGCCGGCATCGGTAGAGACAAGCGGGTCCGTATCGATGACGACAACCGTGGTCCGGTCGTTCTGTTTGGCGCGTGCAAGTGCAGATTCCAGTTCCGCAATCGATGCAACCTTCTCGGCAATGGCGCCAAGGCTTTTTGCATGGCCAACAAAATCGACGTCAGGCAGAACCTCGTGGCGCGAGTCTTTCAGAAGGTTGTTGAAGTTCGCCCCGCCCGTGCCCATCTGCAGCCGGTTGATGCAGCCGAATCCGCGATTGTCGAGAAGCACGATCGTGATCCTCCGACCCAGCATCACCGAAGTGGCGATCTCCGAATTCAGCATCAGATAGGAGCCGTCGCCGATCATGACGACCACCTCGTCATCCGGCTTGGCCATCTTCGCCCCGAGACCGCCCGCAATCTCGTAGCCCATGCACGAGAAGCCGTATTCGGCGTGATAGGAGCCCGGTGCGCCCGCCTGCCAGAGTTTGTGCATTTCTCCCGGCAAGCCGCCCGCCGCATGCAGGACTGTCGCTGCGCTGCCCATGGTCCGCTGCACGGCGCCGATCACCTGCGCGTCCGATGGCAGGACCGCGTTGGTCGGTCCGGTGACCTCGGCAGCGGCCTTCTGCCACTCCGCCTTGCCCTGTCTGGCATTTTCGGTCCAGCTCACGGGCGCCTTGTAACCGGCGGTCACCGCAGCCAGTTCCAGCAGTCCTTCCCGCGCATCGGCGACGAGAGCCGCCGCGCGGTGCTTGCCCGCATCGAAAGCCTGCACGTTGAGGCCGATGAATTTCTTGTCTCCGTTGCGGAACAGCGCCCAGGAACCGGTGGTGAAATCCTGCAGGCGCGTGCCGACGGCCAGAATGACATCCGCCTCTTCCGCCAGACGATTGGCCGCCGATGTACCGGTCACGCCGATGGCCGCCATGTTCAGGGGATGATTGTCAGGCAGGGAGGACTTGCCGCCCTGCGTTTCGCACACGGGAATGCCCGCCGCCTCCACGAAGGCTTTCAACTCGTTCGATGCCTGCGAATAGATGACGCCGCCGCCAGCAATGACCAGCGGCTTTTTCGCGGATTTGAGCAGTTCGACGGCGGCAGCCAGTTCGTCGCGGTCCGGGCGCGGGCGGCGCGTCGTCCACACGCGTTCGTCGAAAAAACTTTCCGGATAGTCATAGGCTTCCGCCTGCACATCCTGACACAGCGCCAAAGTCACCGGACCGCACTCGGCCGGATCGGTCAGCACCGCCATGGTGCGGGCGAGTGCCGGAATGATCTGTTCGGGCCGGGTAATCCGGTCGAAATAGCGCGAGACGGGGCGGAAGCAGTCATTGGCCGAAACCGTGCCGTCGCCAAAGCTTTCCACCTGCTGCAGCACCGGATCGGGAATACGGTTGGCAAAGACATCGCCGGGCAAAAGCAGCAGCGGGAGGCGGTTGACATGGGCAAGCGCCGCCGCCGTCACCATATTGGTTGCGCCAGGCCCGACGGAACTCGTCACCGCCATCATGCGCTGGCGGAAACTGGCCTTGGCGAAGGCGATGGCGGCATGCGCCATGGCCTGCTCGTTATGGGCGCGGTAGGTCGGCAGCTCGTCGCGCACCTGATACAGCGCCTCGCCGAGACCCGCCACGTTGCCGTGGCCGAAAATCGCCCAGACACCGGCAAACACCGGCACCTTCCGGCCATCGATCACGGTCATCTGGCTGGCAAGGAAACGCGTCAATGCCTGCGCCATCGTCAGGCGTATCGTCTTGGTCATGTCAATCTCCTCCCGGCCTGATGCTATGCCGCTTGTTGCTTGCGGCTGGCAAGCCACGCCCTGGTCAATTTTTCGAAACGATCGGCCATGTCGGCAATGGCCGCCTCGTCGGATATCTTTCCCGCCAGCCATTGTTCGGCGGCGTCCATGAAAATGGTGCGTCCAACTGCAAAGCCCTTGACGACAGGGGCGTTTGCGGTGGCAGCGAAGGCTGCTTCCAGCTCATCCTGCGGCGCTTCCAGCCCGAGCAGGACGACACCACGGCACCACGGATCGTTCTTTTCGATCACCGCCTCGATCTTCTTCCATGCGGCGGCCGAAGCCTGCGGCTCCAGCTTCCACCAGTCCGGCTTGATGCCAAGCGCATAGAGTTCTTCCAGCGCCCGCGGAATGGTCATGTCGTCGAGCACCCCGTGCTTTCCGGCAATGATCTCGATCAGCAGTTCGCGGCCGACCTTGCGCGCCGCTTCGAACAGGGCGCGCAGCTTGGCCTGCTGCTCCGCCTTCAGGTCTGCCGGATCGTCCGGATGATAGAAGCACAGGCATTTGATGCAATGGTCCACCGGCCATTCCGCCAGCTGCGACCCGATATCCTGCGAGAATTCAAAGCGCAGCGGGCGCGAGCCCGGCAGTTCGACCGGGCGGCCGAGCCAGTCAAAATTGTGCCGGGCAAATTCGAACATCGCCTCGCGCCCGAACTTTTCATCGAGCAGCATGCCATAACCGCTGCGGCCATCCGCAACCCGTGCGGCGGCCTTGACGGCCAGTTCCTTGAATGCCTGCACCCGGCCGATATCCGCGCCAAGCCTCTGGGAAAGGTCCTCAAGCTGCACGCGATGGTCAATGGCAAAGGCCATCATCGAAGGGATGTCATGGCGGCGCGTGGTTGCCCAGTGCACATGATTGATCGCCTCGTCCTTGCGCAGGGCATGCTGCGGGCTGCCATGTTCAAGGAAGAACTGCAGCTCTTCGAATGTCGGAATTTCCGGCGAGCACAGGAGACGCGACACCGCAAAGGCGCCGCAGGCATTGGCCCAGGTCGCCGCCGTGGCAAGGCTTTCGCCGCCGAGCCAGCCGCGCAGGAAACCGGACATGAAGGCATCGCCCGCGCCAAGTACGTTGAACACCTCGATGGGAAATCCCTTGCCGACAATGCCGTCTTCAAGATTGTCCGATATCGCGCCTTCATAGACGATACAGCCCATCGGACCGCGCTTGAGCACGATGGTGGCACGGGCGGAAAGCGCGCGGATTGTCTTCAATGCCGCAAGCAGATCAGCCTCGCCGGAGGCAATCAGCACTTCCTCTTCCGTGCCGACAATCAGGTCGCAGTCGGCCAGCACCGTCTTCAAATGGCTCGATACGGCATCGGAGGCGATATAGCGGCTGTCGCCTGCCCCATGGCCGGCAAGCCCCCAGAGGTTCGGCCGGTAGTCGATGTCGAACACGACCTTGCCGCCCGCCTCCTTGATCAGGCGGATCGCCTTGCGCTGCGCGGCATCGGTGTTGGGCTTGGAAAAATGCGTGCCCGTCACCACCACGGCGCGGGCCGAGCGGATAAACTCCGGATCGACATCGTCCTCGTTCAGCGCCATGTCGGCGCAGTTCTCGCGGTAGAAGATCAGCGGAAAGCTCTTGTCGTTCTCGACCGACAGGATGACCAGTGCCGACAGCCGTTCCGCATCGGTGATGACACCATCGACGGCCACGCCTTCGCGCAGCATCTGCTCGCGGATGAAACGGCCCATCTGCTCGTCGCCGACGCGGCTCAGAAGCGCAGAGCGCAATCCGAGACGGGCGGTGCCGATGGCGATATTGGCCGGGCAGCCGCCGACGGATTTGGCGAAGGATGCGATATCCTCAAGGCGGGAGCCGATCTGCTGGCCGTAGAGATCCACCGACGAGCGGCCAATTGTGATGACATCAAGCTTTTTGCCTGTTGCAGCGCTGCCCATGACGATCCTCCCGATATGCTGATCCATCCCGCTGAAAACAGGCCGGGAATTTTTGCATATGAAATAATAATTCTATCAAATCGTCAACATGGAATGTATATTCTTTTTAGATTTCCCGCATTTCATTTGGCGCTGTTACGGGCTGCGGCGCCGTTCCGCTACGCTGACAGTCAACGCCATGGCGAGCGCCATTGTCCCCGAGAGAGACCGGAATCCAGAGAAATCTCCTTCCGCCGCCTCGAACCAGACGCTGGCCGATTGTGCCAGCGGCGAAAACGCGCTGTCGGTGATGGCAACGACAGGCACACCGCGCGCTGCCAGCGCTGCCGCATGCTCGACCGTTGCCGAGGCATAGGGCGAAAAGCTGATGGCAATCGCCGCATCCTGCGGCCGGGCAAAGGAAAGGATTTCCGGGTCGATACCGGCCGTCGATTCAATCAGCTGATTGCGGATTTTCAATTTGCCGAAGGCATAGGCCATATAGGCGGAGATCGGATAGGACCGGCGGCGGGCGATGAGATAGATCGTGTCCGCAAGCGCCAGAATTTCCACCGCGCGCTCCAGCACATCCTCCTCGGCACTGCGGGAAATGGTCTGGATGGATTGGCTGGCCGCCGACAGGAACCCATTGAGAATGACGCGGTTCTTGGAAAGGCCTGGCGTGTCGCCGCGCAGGCCCGACAGCCGTTCTTCATACGAGCCCTGCCGTTCCCGCAGGCGTTCGCGGAACACCGATTGCAGGCTGGTAAACCCGTCAAAACCCAGATGCTGGGCAAAGCGGATAAGCGTGGAGGGCTGCACGCCGGCCGACTGGGCAATGCTTGCCGCCGTGCCGAAGGCGATTTCATCGGGATTGCCGAGGGCATAGGCTGCGATCTGTGCCAGCCGCTTGGGCAGGAGCTGGCGGCGATCCAGGATCAGCGTGCGCAAGGCATCGAAGTCCTGCGGCAGAGTTGCTTCTGTGGCCGTGCTGCCCATTGCGAATCGTTCCCCTTGGTTTTGCGGTACGGATGGCGAGACTACCAAAATAATCCATTCCGCAAAACGGATCAGTTATTCCATTTTCATCCGTTATAGATTACTTCAATCAACATCTGCAAGAGATGCAGACATCCTCAAATGTCGTGGGAGTGAAGACATGTCGGGTCATGGGAATGCGCGCGCACTGGGTGTAGGGCTGATCGGAACCGGGTTCATGGGCAAATGCCATGCCTTGGCCTGGAATTCCGTCCGTGCGGTTTTCGGTGATGTCCCTCCGGTCCGCCTTGTGCATCTCGGTGAAGCCAATGCCGAGCTTGCCAGCCAGCGTGCCGCCGAGTTCGGCTTTGCCAAGGCGTCGGGCGACTGGCGCGCCGTGATCAACGACCCTGATGTCGACGTCGTCTCCATCACCACGCCCAACCAGTTTCACCCCGAGATGGCCCTTGCCGCACTTCAGGCCGGCAAACACGTCTGGTGCGAAAAGCCCATGGCCCCGGCATTCGATGACGCGAAAGCCATGACCGCGGCGGCGAAACAGTCCGGCAAGGTTGCGGCGCTTGGCTATAATTACATCCAGGGTCCGGCCATCCGCCATATCCGCCAGCTGCTGGCGGAAAAGATCATCGGCGACGTCAATCATCTGCGCATCGAGATGGACGAGGATTTCATGGCCGATCCTGACGCGCTGTTCTACTGGAAGCACGCCGCAACGTCAGGCTATGGCGCGCTCGACGACTTTGCCGTGCATCCCCTGTCGCTGCTCTGGGCGCTGTTCGGCCGGGTCAGTCGGGTCATGTGCGACATGTCAAAACCCTATGCCGAGCGCCGGACGCAGGATGGCGGCATGAAGGCTGTTGAAACCTATGACAGCGCCAGCGTGCTCCTGCATATGGAAAACGGCGTGGCCGGCACGCTGCAGGTCAACCGTTCCGCCTGGGGCCGCAAGGGACGCATTGCCCTGCAGATTTTCGGCTCGAAAGGCTCGATCCTGTTCGATCAGGAACGCGCCAATGAATTCCAGCTCTATGTCACCGCAGACCGGCCGACGGAACAGGGCTACCGCACGATCCTGACGGCGCCGCATCACGATCCCTATGGCCGCTTCATCCCGGCCCCCGGCCACGGTCTCGGCTTCAACGATCTCAAGATCATCGAGTGCCATGAACTGATCAAGCGCATTGATGGCAAGGAGGCGCATCTGATCGGTTTCGAGGACGGATTGGAGATCGAGCGCACCGTGCACGCCATGGCTCGGTCATTCAGTGAACAGCGCTGGGTGGATGTGCGGTAAGGGGGATTTCCCTCTTCACCCTGTGGATTGCGGGTTTGCGGTGCGTGGTTCGACAAGCTCACCATGAGGGAGGTGGTTTGGCTGCAATGCCAACCTGATAGGTTGCAGAATATAGCTCCCTGCAATCCTCGCTCTCCCTCATGGTGAGCTTGTCGAACCACGCACGACCACCCCGCATATAACCGCCCTGCCGGTGACCGCACCGGCAGGGCGTTTTCATTGAAACTCAGAGACTGATCGTCTTGCCTTCCTTGACCGATCGCAGGGCGGCATCGGCGAGCGCAAGGGCAATCAGACCATCCTTGCCGCTGGGAGCGGCCTTGGCGCCCGTCGCAATCGCATCGATGAAAGCGGCGATCTCGTTGGCATAGGCTTCCGTGTAGCGGGTCATGAAGAAATCATGCAGCGGCGGACGGGTATAACCGTTACCATTGGCGACTTCGATCGACACCGGACGCTGGTTCTCCGCGGCAACCATCCCCTTGGAGCCATGCACTTCAATGCGCTGATCATAGCCATAAGTCGCGCGGCGCGAATTGGAGATGACGCACTGCTTGCCGGAGGCGGTGGAGAGAATGACGCTGACGCTGTCATAGTCGCCGAGCTCACCGATCTTCTTGTCCACCAGAACCGAAGCATGGGCGGTCACGGCCACCGGATCTTCGCCCAGCAGGAAACGCGCCATGTCGAAATCATGGATCGTCATGTCGCGGAAAATGCCACCGGAACGGGTGATGTATTCGGCGGGCGGTGCACCCGGATCACGCGAGGTGATCGTCACCATTTCCACTGTACCGATGGCACCGTCATCGATGGCCTTGCGCACGGCGGCAAAATGCGGATCGAAGCGGCGGTTGAACCCGACCATCAGGGTCGCCTTGGTTTCATCGACGACGGCAAGGCATTCCTCGACGCGCTTCACATTGAGATCAATCGGCTTCTCGCAAAAGATCGCCTTGCCGGCACGGGCAAAGCGCTCGATCAGATCCGCATGCGTATCGGTCGGCGTGCAGATGATGACCGCATCGATATCCCCGGCCTTTTCGATCTGATCGATGGTGCGGATTTCACAGCCATAGGCGCTGGAGAGATCCTTCGCCGCCTGTTCGAACGCATCCGCCACCGCAACAAGTTTCGCCTGCGGGTTGGAGATCACGGCCTTTGCGTGAACCTTGCCGATACGGCCCGCACCGAGCAGGCCAAAGCGTACAGTCATTTCATTACCTCTTGGAAAGATGCCCGGATGGGTTCCGGGCATTACAGATTGGTTTCAGACTTTTCTCTTCTTCTGGCGATAGACGTCCACGACGACAGCCGCAACGATAATCACGCCCTTGATGATTTCCTGGTAATAGGCATCGACCCGCAGGAAGGTGAACCCGGAAATCATCACACCGAGAATGATGGCGCCGATAACGGTTCCGGTGATGCGCCCGACGCCGCCGGTCAGCGAGGTGCCGCCGATCACGGCGGCCGCAATCGCATCCAGCTCATAGGTCACGCCCATGCCCGACTGCGCCGTCTGGGCGCGGGCCGCGGTGACGATACCCGCAAGGCCGGCCAGCACGCCGGCGATGGCATAGACCTTGATCAGGTGCCGCTCGACATTGATGCCGGAGACGCGTGCCGCCTGGACATTGGCCCCGATGGCATAGGTGAATTTGCCGTAGCGCGTATAACGCAGCGCGATATGGAAAATGAAAGCCACGACCAGGAACACCACCACCGGCCAGATGCCCGTGCCGATGAAATTGAACTGGTCGGTGAGCCCTGAAACCGGCGAGCCCTTGGTGTACCACTTGGCAACGCCGCGCGCCGACACCATCATGCCAAGCGTCGCGATGAACGGCGGAATCTTGGTCTGTGCGATCAGCGCGCCATTGATGATACCGGCGATCAGGCCGATACCGAGACCGATGGCCAGCGGAATGATGAAAGGCAGGTCCGTCAGGCTGGGGTAGACAGGCCTTGCCCAGGTCGAGGCCTGCGCGAAACTCGCGGCGATCATCGCCGTCATGCCGACGACGGAGCCCGACGACAGATCAATGCCGCCGGTGATAATGACCTGCGTCACGCCAACAGCGATAATGCCGATGACCGACACCTGCAGGATGATGATGGTCAGGCGCTGCTGGTTCATCAGAAAGCTCTGCCCGACGAAAATCCAGCCGAGCACTTCATAGATCAGGGCAATGCCGATCAGGACCAGGAGGATGCTGACCTCCGGCGGCAGCCGGCGCCCCTGCTTCGAGACCGCCGGTGCGGCTGCCTTTGCGGTTGCTTGTTCGCTTGTCATTGTTGTTCCTCCCCGTCCGGCAGCGGCTTCACTTGGAAGCCAGCTCCATGACTTTTACCTGGGTTGCCTCTTCCCGATCCAGGAAACCGGTGACACGGCCCTCGTGCATCACCATGATGCGGTCGCTCATGCCGAGAACCTCGGGCATTTCCGACGAGATCATGATGACGGCAACACCCTGCTTGGCGAGTTCGGAGACGAGGCGGTGGATTTCCGCCTTGGCGCCGACATCGATGCCGCGCGTCGGTTCATCGAGAATGAGAATTTTCGGATTGGTCAAAAGCCAGCGGCCGATCAGCACCTTCTGCTGGTTGCCGCCGGAAAGATTTTCGACCCGCTCCTGCAGATTGGGCGTCTTGACCCGCAGCTTGTCGCTCATCACCTTGCAGGCCGCAGCAATGCCCTTTTCCGAAACAAAACCGAATTTGACGAACCGGTCCTGCAGCACGGCGATCTGCATGTTCTCCAAAACGTCGAGAATGAGCAGGCAGCCGGTTTCCTTGCGGTCTTCGGTGATGAAGGCCATGCCATGCTGGATCGCCTGGTTCGGCGAGGCGATGGCAACCGGCTTGCCGTTGATGGCAATCGAGCCCGTCGTGGCAGGCGTCACGCCGAATATGGTTTCGGCGACATTGGAGCGGCCCGACCCGACCAGCCCGGCAATGCCGAGAATTTCACCGGCCCGCACATCGAAGGAAACGCCGCTGAACACATTCTTCAGCGCGAGGTCTTTCACCGAGAGCACGACATCGCCGATCGGCACGGTCTCCTTCGGGAACATCTGGGTGATCTCGCGCCCGACCATCATCTTGATGATGTCGTCGCGCGTCACGTCGGTGGATGCATGCGTGCCGATATATCGGCCGTCG
Organism: Phyllobacterium sp. NPDC097923; assembly: GCF_044760925.1. NCBI lineage: Bacteria > Pseudomonadati > Pseudomonadota > Alphaproteobacteria > Hyphomicrobiales > Phyllobacteriaceae > Phyllobacterium > Phyllobacterium sp. NPDC097923. The sequence goes on from NZ_JBIWBL010000005.1 coordinate 173,593, forward strand.
CGGAACACCGAGAATTCGTCGGCGATCTCGAACAGCTCGTTCATCTTGTGGGTGATATAGACAATGCCGATGCCCTGGCTGCGCAGGCTGCGGATGATCTCGAACAGATGCGCCACCTCGCGCTCGGTCAGCGCTGAGGTCGGCTCATCCATGATCAGCACATCGGATTCATAGGAGACCGCCTTGGCGATCTCGACCATCTGCCGATTGGCGACGCTCAGATCCCGCACCTGCGCTTCCGGATCAAGCGCGATGTTCAGCCGCTTGAACAGCTCGGCGGTCATTGCGAACATCTTGCCGTGATCGACAAAGCCGAACATGTTCTTCGGCTCGCGCCGGATCCAGATATTCTCGGCCACCGTCATGAACGGCATCAGGTTCAGTTCCTGATGGATCATGGCAATGCCGTTCTCCAGCGCATCGAGCGGCGATTTCAGCCGGATCGGCAGCCCCTTGAGAAACACCTCGCCCTGATCTGGAACATATATTCCAGCCAGGATCTTCATCAGCGTGGATTTGCCGGCGCCGTTTTCGCCCATCAGCGCGTGCACTGTCCCGCGCTTCAGGCGAAACGACACATCGTCCAGCGCCAGGACACCGGGAAACTCCTTGCGGATATTTTCGACATTCAACAGATATTCGGCGTTCGGCACCGCACCACTGGCGCGAACCGCAGCCATCGTTGTTGGGCTGACTGCCATAATCGTCTCCTCCCGAGACATTGAGCAAAGGCGGGAACGCGCCCGTAGGCGCGTCCCCGTGCAAGGCGCGGTGCCTTAGTTCTTGGACTGGTACTTCGACAGGTTGTCCGGCGTCACCAGCTCGAAAGGAATATAGACCTTGGTCTCAACCTTTTCGCCCTTCGACAGCTTCAATGCGGCGTCGACCGCACCCTTGCCCTGACCGGCGGCATTCTGGAACACGGTCACGCGGAGATCACCGGCAGCCATGGCAGCGAGCGCATCCTGCGTCGCGTCCACACCGGCAACAATAACCGTGTCCATCTTGCGTCCGGCGGCCTTGAGAGCCTGGATCGCGCCGATGGCCATTTCGTCATTGTTGGAAATGACGGCATCGAATTCCAGACCTGCGGAGAGCCAGTTGGTCATGAGGTCGGCACCCTGGGTGCGCGACCAGTTGGCGGTCTGCTCCTCGACGATGGTAAGGCCCTTGCACTCATCCGTGGCAATGACGTCGTGAATGTCCTTCGTGCGCTGGCGCGCCGCCTGGTTGGACAGCTCGCCCATCATGACAACGACTTTGCCCTTGCCCTTCAGGAGCTTGCAGACTTCCTTGGTTTCCAGCGTGCCGGACTCGACTTCGTTGGATGCAACAAAGGCCTGCTTTGCCGGCAGTTCGTTGACGTTGACCGGCTCGCGGTTGACATAGACCAGCGGAATGCCCGCTGCGGTCGCCAGCTTCGACATGGCGGCTGTCGCGTCCGTATCCACCGCGTTGACGATGATGGCATCGACCTTCGAGGCGATGAAGTTCTGGATCTGGCTCTGCTGCTTGGCAACGTCGTTCTGCGCGTCTTCCACCTGCAGCTTCACGCCATTCAGCGTCTTGGCATAGTCCTGCATGCCATTGCGCAGGACTGTCAGGAAGTTGTCGTCGAACTGCGCCATCGACACGCCAATATTGGCGGCCAATGCCGACGTGCTCATCAAGGCTGCAACAGCCACGCTCAATATCAGTTTTTTCATTTCGTCTCCTCCACATGGTGCCCGGCCACACCGTCCTGATCCGGAAGCTCCGCGAACGTCGGCATCGTAGCCACGCAACCCCTGCTGCCAGCGATGCCTCTGCCCCTAGAGTGCGCGAAACGTCGCGCAAACTTTTCTGGACTTGTCATACGGAATATAAAAACCGTCGCATCCAGTTTCTGAAATATTTATTCCATTTTCTCAAGACGGCGTCAAGCGGGGTTCGTGAAAACCAGGCAATGATTGAGGGGTAAATTTTGCACAGCTGCGCAACCGGATTGCCTGTCTTCAACGCCGGTTTTTACCCTCACATCAGGTATTCTTCAGACTTATTGATAATTGACCCGCATCCTGAATTGATAAAATTATCGCTTTCAATCGTTTTAAATCGACTTTGGAGGGGCCGATTTGGGCGAGGCTTGCCAGCGGCGACGACATTTGCAGCTGCATTCCATTTTCAACGACAAAAAATTTTGGGAGGACATTATGAGATTAAAGGCACCGCTTATTGCGGGCTTGTTCAGCTGCGTCGCATTGGTGGGTTGTACCGGCTCGGATAACAAGGACACTGTGGCATCCCAGGGAACGTTCGGCGGAGTAGCCAAGGACCTGAACACGCAGGCATCTCAACCATCGGACACAATCAGCCAAGCAGTACAGGTCAAACAAGCTCAGGGCGATGCCGACATTGCGGCTTTGCGAGTAACGCTTGGCGAGGTCCAGCAAACCCTGAAGACTCTGGAAGCCGGCGTAACCGCAGCGAAGACGGAAAACGACCTTACCAAATTGCGGCGGTTCAATCTTCCGCAGGCAGAAGACGATGCCGCCGCACTTGCACTGAAACTGGGTGACATCGGCCCGTCCAAATTTAACCCGTTGATGGCATACGCAGAGAACCTGCAACAGCGTATCGGTGTGTTGCAGACCAATTTCCCGCTGGTGGCGGCTGACAGGGCCCGCCTGCAGAATTTGGCCGGCGACCTTGAAAAAGCCAAGACTGATCTGATTGCCGCCAGTACCAAATTCGACACAGACCGCGCCGCTCTCGCATCAGCGAATGATGCTATCCGGCAACTGCTGGAAACGGTGAAAACCAAAGCCGATGCAGCATCGATTACAGCGCTGACAGACCAGATCGTCAGTCTGTCAATCGCGATTGAAGCGCTGAAGAGAAGCAGCGGCGGTGCAACCAAGGACCTCAGCCCGCGCCTGGCTGCATTGGACAACGCACTTGACAGCCTGCAACCGCGATCTGAGTCTGACATGGCGCTGGCCCAGTTTGTCAATCTCTTCATTGGCACGACCAATACCGATAGCGGCGGCGGTCATTCCGGCAACGTCAACCCCGGCGCACAGACACCCTTCGGCATGGTCAGCTTCGGACCGGACACGAAGGGCAGCGGCGGCGAGTTTGGCGTGGGATCAGGTGGGTATTATTACGACGATGCGGCAATTCAGTATTTCAGCATGACCCATCTGAACGGTCCCGGCTGCCGCAGCCAGGGCGCGGTCGCCATGCTGCCGCAGGAAACTGCTGGCCCGATATCGAGCAACGGCGCAAGATACAACCACACCGACGAACGAGCCCGGCCCGGCTACTACCGGGTCAAATTCAACAACATCATCAGCGAACTGACCGCAACGACGAGAACCGGCATGGCGCGTTTCTCCTACGCCGACAAGGACAAGGCTTTCCTCGTCATTGACGCCACGCTCAACAACCGAGCAAAAACGAGAGACTTAAATAAGCTTGCCAATCTTGCCACAATCACCTTGGGCGAGGATAAAAGAACGATTTCCGGCAAAGCTTTAGCCGGGAGCTTCTGTGGCGGAACATGGGATCAGCCCGTCTATTTCCATGCCGTCTTCGACAAACCCTTGAAGAACACATCTTCGGTCAAAGACGGTGCAGCCACTCTGCAATTCGATCTGACCGATACTGATAAAGCCGTCCAGGTCAAAATCGGCATTTCATCAGTCAGTGCTGACAATGCCAGGAAGAATCTTGAGGCCGAGAACAATGGCTGGTTATTCGAAACCGTCAGCCAGCAATCACGCTATACTTGGAACAAGCGCCTCAATACCATCCAGATCGGTCTTGCCAAAGCTGAGGAACAAGTAAAGCTGACATCGGACCAACAGCAGCGCGCAGTAGCCAATCTGACAAAATTCTACACGGCGTTTTACCGCGTTTACAGCGGGCCTACGATCTTCAGCGATGTCAACGGCGACTACCGCAGCATGAAACAGACGTTGCCGTTCCCGGCAAAGGACACTCTGCCTGACCGCATAACCGAGAACGTGGCCAATTACAAATTCGCGTTGGACGGCAAGGAAAGCGGCTACAAGACGCATTATTCCGGCTTCTCCATGTGGGACACCTACCGTTCCGCCGCGCAACTGGTGGCTCTTGTCGCTCCGGATGAAGCCAGCGAGATGATGCAATCGCTTGTTGCCGACGCGCAGCAATGCGGTGCATTTCCGCATTGGGTGAATGGCAGCGAGGACACCATCCCCATGCAGGGCGATCACGCCCTTAACGTTATCGCCGGATCCTACATGTTCGGGGCCCGGAAATTCGACCTGACCAAAGCCCGCAAATACATGGAACAATCCACGTCGGATCCCAAAAGCACCTGCAATGACAAGCTCAGCGTCGGACGCGATGCCGACAAACCTGCGTTGCCGGACTATCTGAAACTTGGTTACATCGCTACCGATGCAGCCGCAAAGTGGCATGCATCTTCTGCCACCATTGAAATGACAACCAGCGATCGATCCGCCGGGGCCTTCCTTGCCAGTCTGCCCGCATCGGCAGGTGTTGGTCCCGGCACCATTCAGAACCTGTTCAAACGCGCATCCAACTGGCTGAACATTTTTGACATAAGCCAGAAGAAACTGCGCGCCAAAAACATTGCGGGCCAATGGTATGCTGACCAATCGCGAGACGGCGATTTCCACGAATCGACGGAGGAAAATTACATTTGGGCATTTGCCCATGACTGGACCGCGCTCATCGACAAGCTCGGCGGCAAGGATGCGGCCATCGCACGGCTGAACAAGCTGTTTTCCATCCCTGCACTCTCAGAATTCAACGATACAAGCCGCGAGCCTACTCCAAAGAGCCTGAACGACGGTGAAAAATCCTCAAAATACTACATCGGCAATGAACCGGCCTTTCAGACACCGTGGGCCTACAACTGGGCGGCTGCACCGAAATATGCGCAATACATCATTCCGGTGATCATGAATAAAAACTTCTCCATTAACGTCGGCGGATTGCCCGGCAATGATGACATGGGGGCGACATCGGCATGGTATGTCTGGGCGGCCCTCGGGCTTTACCCGGTCATCCCGTCTGCACCCGGGCTGGCAGTATCCACGCCGCAATTCTCCGACATCACTGTCCGGCTTGGGAACGATAAAGAACTTCACATCAATACCGACAAGGATGCGATGCTCGACAATGTCCGTTACATCGGTGAAATGAAGCTCAATGACACGCCCTATCAGGGTCTGTGGCTGCCCCTCGACAAGATCAGAGACGGCGGCAAATTGAACTTCAAGCTGTCAGCGACGCCAACGGCATGGGGCGAAGATGACAGTCTTGTTCCGCCCTCGGGGCCGGGCGCCGATTACAGCAAGTCCACAGCCAAACCGCCCGCGGGTGCGCAAATCATCCCGTAGAGTGATGAAATTTCTGACCTTGAAAACCGGCGCCGGCTCACCCCGGCGCCCACTTTTTGGCAGCCGTCAACGATCAGGATTGAGCAAGACCATTCTTTACCGCGGTCATGCTTGTCCTGATCGCCCCAGCCGGATCGTCCAACCGCTGCACCTCCTCGGCGAACGGCTCGAACGAGAACAGCCCCGCATAACCCCCGGCCAGAAGCGCGCGGATCTGCGCGATGTTGCCGAGGCGATCCTGCCCATCGACGAGGACGCGATGCGAATCGCGCATGTCGCCGATGGAGATGGCGGCATCGGTGACGCCTGAAATATGAACGAGGCCGGTCCATTGCGGAAAGAGCGCCGGTTCCCCGGCGAGATGGTGGTGGAAAGTATCGTGAACGATCCGGAACGTGTCCTGCCCGCCAATGTCCTCGATGGCCTCGATGGCCTCGCGTTTTGAGCGCAGCGAACAGATTTCAAAGCCGAGCGGTTCGACGAACCCGAGCAGCCCCCGCGCCTCCAGGATCGGCTTGAGCGCTGTCAGCGCCGCACGCAGACTCTTCTGCCGCGCGCCGTCCTCCTGACCGGTCCCGTCATTGACCGGCACCAGAACGAGAGCCGCCGCGCCTGCATCCCTGGCATAATCGGCGAGTTCAATGGCTTCCTTTTCGCGCTCGGGCGTCCATTCATTGAAGCGCTGCAGCGCATTGATCGTCGCGATCTTCACCCCGGCCTCCGCCGCCTGCGCGCGAATATCCGCAGCCGGCGTTCCGTCGATGATGGCATTGCCGGTGAGATCGTTGCGGATTTCCACGTCCTGCACACCGATGGCGCGCGCCAGCTGGAAGAAAGCCTGCGGCCGCAACGCCGGCGTGACCATGTGATTGATTGCAAAAACCGGTGCGGAACGCGTCGCGCTCATCGGAAAACCTCCCAGGAATGAAATGCCAGCACAATGCCGGCGCCGCGCGAAACATCTGTTCCATTCAGCGGTCAGTCAATCGTTCTTGTCAGTCAGAAACTATCATTTCTGATAGATTCGGCTGTTTCAGATGTTTTCAGGCAGATAAATATCGAACGGCAGAAAGGTTTGTCCCGGCGTATTGGCCGCGCCGGTTTCGATGACATGGCCCATCAGCTCCACCAGTTCGCGGCAGAGACGCGGCAGCGGGGTGGCAATGGCCATCGTGACGACATTGTCAGCCAGCGCCGCGCGTGATTCCGGCGTGATTTCATTGCAGATCATCACCGGTGGCTCCGGCAGAATGCTCTCGCGCAGGGCAGCAATCGCCCCTTCCATGCCGCCACCAGCGACATAACACCCCGCCAGATCCGGATGGTGTTCCAAAAGATTGAGCATCGCCTCGTGCGTGATCTGCCGTGTCTCCAGATTGATCAGCGTATCGAGCACGGTAAACTCGGGCGCTTCTTCGCGAAAGAACGAGCGGAAGCCGATTTCCCGCAGCTCATGCCCCTGAAACCGGTGACTGCCGACAAAGATCGCCACCTTGCCCGGACGGTGCGCCGTTTTGGCGATCATCCAGGCCGCCGTGCGTCCCGCCTTGCGGTTGTTCAGGCCGACATAGCCCTCGCGCACACCGGCGGCGAAATCGGACAGCAGGGAGAATACGGCAATGCCTTTCGCCTTCAGTTCTTCGATCACGGCGGTGATCGATGGATGGTCCGGCGCAACGAGCGCGACCGACTGCGTGCGCCCGGCCAGCGACCGCAGCTTGACGATGATATCCTCCGGCGCCAGCGACGGGCAGAAGTCGACGACCGGCACGCCGCGAAAATGCGGCGCCGCATGCACCGCCTGATCGATTTCCCGGGCAAAATCCTGATAAAAATGCTGGCCGGACTTCTGCAGGAGAAAACCCAGCCTGTATTCCGGCAGTTCCTGCCGCATGCGCTGGCGGATAAGCCCCGCCGCGTGATAGCCGATGCTGTTGGCAGCGTCATAGACGCGCCGCGCCGTTTCCTCGCGCACGGGCAGGCGGTTGTTGAGCACGCGGTCCACCGTCGCCACGCTGACCCCGGAAACCCGGGCAAGATCGGCAATTGTCGGTCTGTTGGCCATATCGCCTCGAATGATAGATTCTATCATAAACCGTATCATCCAATGATGGAGATTGATAGGATTTTATCATCGCGAATTGAGCATGCCCCCTGCCATCGCTACACTTCTCCCATCGGGCCGCAGTGTTTGAAGTGTGTGCCGAAGGATTGGGAGGTCCTGCCATGGACGCAGCATTACCTGCATCACGCGATTACAGCCTCGTTGGCCGCGATTCACAGCGCGCCATCGAGACCGGGCTGGCCGCCGCCGAGTGGTATCACACTGATGTGCCGCGCAAGGCCATGAAGGAGCTGATGAAGCGCGAGGACGGGCCGGCCATACGCGACACGGCGATCTGGCTCGGCAGCATGGTTGTCCTTGCCGGGCTGGGCATTGTTCTCTGGGGCACGATCTGGTGCATCCCCGTCTTTCTCGCCTATGGCGTGCTCTACGGTTCTGCTTCGGATTCGCGCTGGCACGAATGCGGCCACGGCACCGCCTTCAAGACCCGCTGGATGAACGATACGGTCTATCAGATCGCCTGCTTCATGATCATGCGCAATCCGGTGACCTGGCGCTGGAGCCATGCGCGTCACCACACCGACACGGTCATCGTCGGCCGCGACCCGGAGATTGCCGTCATGCGCCCGCCCGATCTCGTCCGCATCCTCCTGAATTTCTTCGGCCTTCTCGATGCATGGCATGCGGTTGCGGATATGCTGCGCAACGCCGCCGGGTTTGTCAGCGCCGGGGAAAAGAGCTTCATTCCCGCGCAGGAGCAGCACAAGGTCGTGCGCTTCGCCCGCATCTGGCTGGCGATCTATGCCGCCACCATTGCGCTGGCCGTGTACACAGGCTCGATCCTGCCGCTGATGCTGGTCGGCCTGCCCCGCCTGTATGGCGCGTGGCACCATGTCCTGACCGGCCTGCTCCAGCATGGCGGGCTTGCGGACAATGTCATCGATCACCGCCTCAACAGCCGCACGGTACTGATGAACCCGGTCAGCCGCTTCATCTACTGGAACATGAATTATCACGTCGAGCATCACATGTTTCCCATGGTGCCCTATCATGCGCTGCCACGCCTGCATGCCATGATCAGGCACGACCTGCCCGCCCCCAATCCGTCCATCCTCGACGGCTACCGCGAGATGATCCCCGCCTTCCTGCGCCAGCTGCGCAATGAAGACTATTACCTCAGGCGTGAATTGCCGCTGACGGCAAAACCCTATCGCGAGGAATTCCACGGCTACGATGCCCGCGCTGCAGCGGAATAGAATTGGTAAGAAAAAGCTTACAAACAAGACCAATGAGCAGGGCCTGTGCGGCTCTTGCCAAAGGGAGGAAAGAGCATGAGCGACTGGATTGAGGCCTGCACGGCGGACGATATCGACGAGGAGGATGTCATGCGTTTCGACCACGCGGGCCGGACCTTTGCGATCTATCGCAGCCCCGATGACGAATTCTTCGCCACCGACGGGCTTTGCACCCATGAGCATATCCATCTGGCCGACGGGCTCGTCATGGACGATATCATCGAGTGTCCCAAGCACAATGGCCGCTTCAACTACAAGACCGGCCAGGCCAAGGGTGCGCCGGTCTGCGTCAATCTGAAGACCTATCCGGTGAAAGTCGAGGACGGCAAGGTCCTCATCCAGCTGGCTTCCTGACGATGACCGCCGGTATGGTCATCATCGGCGGCGGCGAATGCGGCGCCCGCGCCGCCTTCGCGCTGCGGGAGAACGGATATGCCGGGCCGGTCACGCTGATCGGCGCGGAAAAACACCTTCCCTATGAACGGCCGCCTTTGTCCAAGGACACCATGGTTTCACCGGAGCATCCCGTCGCCAGAACCATCGCGGGAGAGGACCGGTTCGCCGAACAGGATATCCGCTACGTTGCGAGCACGACCGCGATTGGAATAGACCGGGAAGCGAAGGACGTCATCTTCGCCGGTGGCAAACGTCTTGCCTATGACCGGCTGCTGCTCGCGACGGGTGCCGTCCCCCGCCCGCTGCCGCTGGCGGCGGCAAGCAGGCATTGCACCTGTCTGCGCAGCTATGACGACGCGCTGGCCATCCGCGCGCACCTTCAGCCGGGCGCACGCATTGTCATTGTCGGCGGCGGCTTCATCGGCCTTGAACTTGCGGCCAGTGCGCGCCAGCGCGGCGCCGTGGTTACCGTGCTCGAAACCCAGGCGCGCATTCTGATGCGCGGCGTACCGGAGGAAATCGCCGGAGTCATCGCGGCACGTCACCGGCAGGAAGGCGTTCTCATCCGCTGCGGCGTTGCCATTGCAGCGATCGCCGACCGGGAAGCCAGCGTCACCATGACGCTTGCCGATGGTGAAAAGCTTGAGGCGGACCTCGCCGTCATCGGCATCGGCGCCCTTCCGGTTACGGCCCTCGCCGAGGCAGCCGGTCTGGAAACCGCCAATGGCATCCTCGTCAATGCGCATCTGCAGACGAGCGACCCGGATATTTTTGCTGCCGGCGATTGCTGTGCGTTTCCGCTTGCCCTCTATGGCGGTCGCCAGGTGCGGCTGGAAGCGTGGCGCAATGCGCAGGAACAGGGCACGCTCGCCGCCCGCAACATGCTTGGGCTTTGCGAGCCGCATCGCGCCGTTCCGTGGTTCTGGTCCGATCAGTACGAGTTGGGGCTGCAGGTGGCCGGGCTTGCCGACGAGGGTATCAGGACAATCCACCGGGATCTCGGCGACGGCGCGTTCATCCTGTTCCATCTCGCGGCGGATGGACGCCTTGTCGCTGCCAGCGGCATTGGTCCTGGCAACAGCGTCGCCCGGGATATCCGGCTGGCGGAAATGCTGATTGCCCGCAGCGCCTGTCCCGATCAGGTTCATCTTGCCGCTCCGGACATCAAACTCAAATCGCTGCTCGCAGCCTGAAACGGACGGAGACACCATGACCAGCAAACGCCCCACGGTGGCGGACATTCTCGCAATGAAGGGCCGTCGCCAGCTGACCATGCTGCGGGTCGAAACGCTTGAAGAGGCGGAAGCCGCCGAACGCGCGCGGGTCGATATCCTGTCCGTGCCGCCGGCGCTGCTCTCTCCCGCCTTCCGCGATGCGGCGCCATCCTGTTTCACTATTCCCGGCCTTGAATACGGCGATTTCATCACAGCGGAAGATTACCTGCGCGCCGCCTTTTGCGCCTTGCGCGCAGGCGGTGATGCCGTCTATTGCGCGGCCAGCCTGTCAACCATCCGGCGCATGCGCGATGAAGGCATTCCTGTCTGCGGCCATGTCGGCCTGATCCCGTCAAAGGCGACCTGGACCGGCGGCTTCAAAGCTGTCGGCAAGACGGCGCAAAGCGCGCTCGACATCTGGCGCCAGACCAAGGCGCTGGACGAGGCCGGGGCCTTTGCCGCCGAAATCGAGGTGGTGCCGGTGGCGGTTGCAACCGCCATTTCCGAGCGCACCTCGCTGTTCATGATTTCCATGGGCGCAGGTGCCGGCTGCGATGCGCAATATCTCTTCGCCGAGGATATTCTTGGATCGAACCGCGGCCATTATCCGCGCCATGCCAAGACCTACCGCAACTTTTCTGCCGAATATGACCGCCTGCAGCAGGAAAGGGTCGCAGCCTTTTCCGAGTTTGTCGCAGACGTGCACGCAAAAAACTATCCGGCAGCCGAACATGTGGTTGGAATTCCGCATGACGAACTGGACCGTTTTCTCAAAGAGCTTCCTGGAGTTTGAACCGATGGATCATCAGTCCCCCACCTCGCCCGTAACCCGTCAGCCCTCTGATTATACGCACGGTTTCGTCCTCACCCTGTCGTGCGAAGACAAGCCGGGGATCGTGGCATCGGTGACGACGGAGCTGGCGGCGCTGGATGCCAATATCGCCGAGAGCAACCAGTTCTGGGACCGCCAGACCAACCGCTTCTTCATGCGCATCGCCTTTGCCGCCTCGGAGGAAACCTCCAAGGACGATGTCGAGCGGGCGCTGAAACCCGCCATCGAGCGCTTCGGCATGAAGACCACGCTGATCGATCAGGCCAAGAAGCCGAAGATCGTCATCATGGTGTCGAAGTTCGACCATGCGCTGTTGCACCTGTTCTACCAGATCAAGGTCGGCTGGCTCGATGCGGAAGTGGCCGCCATCGTCTCCAACCACGAGGACAGCCGCCGCTTTGCCGAGCATGAGGGCATCCCCTACCATGTGCTGCCCGTGTCCAAGGACAACAAGACGGCGCAGGAGGAGGCGCTGCTGAAGATCGTCAAGGACACCGGCGCCGATCTCGTCATCCTCGCCCGCTACATGCAGGTTCTGTCGGACAATCTGTCAAAACGGCTGTTCGGCAAGGTGATCAACATCCACCATTCGTTCCTGCCGAGCTTCAAGGGGGCAAAGCCCTATCACCAGGCGTTCGAGCGCGGGGTGAAGCTGATCGGCGCGACGGCGCATTATGTCACGCCCGACCTCGACGAGGGCCCGATCATCGAGCAGGAGACCGAGCGGGTCAGCCATGCCATGAGCGCCGAGGACTTTGTCGCCACCGGCCGCGATATCGAGAGCCGGGTGCTCGCCCGTGCCGTCAAGAAGCACCTCGAATCCCGCGTCATGCTCAACGGCCACAAGACCGTGGTGTTTTAGGCACAGGCATTTTTTACGGTGCGTGGTGCGTGGTTCGACAAGCTCACCATGAGGGAGGATGAGGACTTCAGGGAGTCATATCCTGCAATCCTTGTGATTAAGCATTGCAGCCCAACCCTCTCCCTCATGGTGAGCTTGTCGAACCACGCACAATCGCAATGCCAGCCTTCCCTGCCAGTTATTGCCTGCACTTCAGAGCGGAGAATACCTCAAAAGGTGGCGCTCAGGCCTCGATCTCCACATTGCCGAGGGGTTTCGTGCAGCAGGCAAGGACAAATCCCTCGTCGATCTCCTCGTCGAGAATGCCGCCATTGTGATCCATCTCGGACTTGCCCGAGAGTTTCATCACCTTGCACGTGCCGCACAGGCCGGATTCGCAGGCCGCTGCAATGCGGATACCGGCGCCGCGCGCCGCCTTGAGGATCGTATCCCCCGGCATGCACGGCACGTCCATGCCCGACATGGAAAAGGTGATCGTCGCCGATGCTTCCACGGCGTCGGTGGACATCACATCGAAGGCGGGCAAGACGGGTTCTGCGGCAGGACCGAAGCTTTCCTGATGATACCGCGCCATGTCGAAACCGCTGGCTTCGAGCATGCCGCGCACATCGCGCATGAAACTTTCCGGACCGCAGCAGAAGATCGTCCTGTCCTTGAAATCGGGTGACAGTAGCGGCAGCTTGGGCGCTTCCAACCGCCCGCGGATACCGGTCCACACCTGCCCCATCTCATGTTCCTTGATCAGGAACGACAGTTTCAGGTTGGGCATGCAGTTTGTCAGATATTCCAGTTCCCGGCGGAAAATGATGTCGCTGGGCCGGCGGGCGCAGGTGACGAAGCTGATATCGCTCTGCGGGGCGCAATCATGCATCCAGCGGGTCATCGACATCATCGGCGTGATGCCGGACCCGGCCGAGATGAACAGGTACTTTTCCCCCGGATGCCTGCGCATGGAGAAATCGCCGAGCGGACCGAAGGCCTTCAGCCGCATGCCGGGGGTCAGGTGATCCAGCATCCAGCGGGTGCCGATGCTGTTCTCCTGTGCCTTGACCGTCACGGCGATGGTGAAGGGCCGTGACGGGCTGGAGGAGAGCGTATAGGTGCGCAGGACGGCTTCGGGCTGCACCGGCAGCTCGAAGGTCATGAACTGGCCCGGCTCGTAGCGGAACCAGTTCTGGTTGTCGGAACGGAATGTGAAGGTCTTCACATTCGGCGCTTCCTCGATGATCGACAGACACTCCAGCAGATGCAGCCGGTCATTCCATGGCTGCATCTGGTCAAGGTGCGGGTAAGACTGAGGAACGCCCATGTTCATTGTGTACCTATGCTACCTTGCTGAGCCGCGTATCGCCGCCGGAGAGACGCTCTTCCATGAACCTGCAGTACCATTCGAGGAATTGCAGCACGCCGCCTTCATGCTCGGGCGAATAGGGTCCGGGCTCATAGGCGGGCGAGCGGATGCCGAAGGCATTTTCCTCGACGATCCGGCGGTCCTGGTCATTGGTCTCGAGCCAGACATGCGTCAGTTCCTCGATGGTGTAATCCACGCCCTCGACCGCATCCTTGTGCACCAGCCATTTGGTGGTGACCTGCGTTTCATCCGGGCCGAGCGGCAGCACACGGAAGGAAATGGCATGGTCGCCGAGGATATGGTTCCAGGTGGTCGGGTAATGGAACAGCAGCAGCGAGCCGATCTGCTTCTCGTTGACGCTGTCGCTGAGCTGCCGGCCGACGGCGCGGCGCCCGCTCATCGTGTAGCTTTCCGCATCGCGCAGCAGCGGCACACGGGTGGCGCGGTACTGGCCGTCATCGGACATGCGGAAAATGCTGGGCAGGCCTGCCGCTTCGCAGCGCTGCCAGTGCGCGGCAATCTCCGGATCGTCGGCGGCGCCCTGGACACCGCTTACGCTCGGCGCTTCCGGGAAAGTCTTGCACAGCTCGGGATGATTGGCCACGCAGTGATAGCACTCGCGGTTGTTTTCCCAGACCAGCTTCCAGTTGCCCTTTTCGACGATGGTGCTCTGATAGGCCACCTTGGTTTCGGTGAGGTGGTGCGGCGCGAGATAGGGTTCGATCAGTGCGCGCGTCGCGCTGAAATCGACAGGATTCTGCGCCAGGCAGATGAAGATGTAACCGCCGACGCTTTCGCACTGCACCGGCTTCAGGCTGTGCTGGCTGGCGTCGAAATCATCGCCCATCTGGCGGGCGAACAGCAGGCGCCCGTCAAGCTCGTAGGTCCACTGGTGATAGGGGCAGACGAGCTTGGCCGACGTGCCGCGCTCAGCCGAGCAGACGCGCGAGCCGCGATGGCGGCAGGAATTGTGAAAAGCCCGGATCTGGCCCTGGCGGTCGCGCACGATGACCACGGGATAGTCGCCGACCTGCACCGTGAAGAAGTTGCCGGGCTTGGCGACTTCGCAATCATGGCCGATGAACAGCCAGTCGCGATAAAAGATGTTCTCCATATCCAGCCGGAAATAATCCGGATCGGAATAGAAAGACTGTTCAAGGCCGTAGCCGGGTTTCCGGTTTCTCAGGTTCCGGAGCAGTTCGTTGCGTATATCCATGTCGTGTCCTCGCCTCGATGTTGCGAAAGAACTGACTGGTGGTGACGGAGGAAGAACGCCTGCACGGCCAGCCACCGGCTGGTGCCCGCACAGAATCATGCTCCTTGATCGCCCACCGCGATCAGTCGGTTTTCAGTACCGAGGCTGGTTTCCGGGCTCTGGAGTTGCCGTATCGGCTGTCACGACGCCTTCCCGGGGTTGTGACCCAGTGGCTGTTATGCCGTGTTTCACTCCACTACCGTTGCGGGGGCAGCGCCGGGTTTCCGACCGGCTTCCCAATTCTCCGCTTCCCTAGAAAAGCGGCACCTCAAGTGCCCCGATAAAAGCATCCGGCACCCAAAAAGAATAGGTGCGGAAACGACATCGCATTTACGTAAGACGACACGCCGGGCGCGTGTACACTATGTCGCAGATTGGCGATCAAACGGCCTCTGGTTCAATCCAGAACCACCAGTTCCTCGAAATGATTCATATCGACAAAACTGCACAATGCGGGCGCATTCAACGCAATGACCGGCGATTCACGCCGGATGAATGCTAGGCAATCATCCAGAAGTTCCTGCCAGGCCCCGAGCCTTTCATCCGGGAACCGCGCGATCGGATAGGCCAGCGTGATGTGGAAGACATAGGTGTCGTGATCAGGATGCCGGTAACCGAACGGCACGGCCAGTTCATCGCGCCAGGCGCGCATGATGCGCTCGTCATATTCACTGGCGCCCGCCACGGTCAGACCTGCCGGCGTGACATCGATCACCTCCACGTTGAACGGCCCGCATCCCTCGAAATCCCGCAGGCGATCCACATAAAGCCGCGTCATGTCGTCGATGCTTGTCTCCAATGGAACATCATCCGGCCAATAGGACGGGCGGCGGCGATATTCGATAATGCCCTGAAACAGCGTCATGTGCAGGCTGGAGACGGGGGTAAAGGCCAGTTGCCCGGCATCGGGCATCGCCAGCATCCGGTCGCGCACGGCAATGACCGAGCCTTCCGACTCGGACCCCTTCACGAGATGGCAGACCACCGTATTGCCAGGTTCCGGCTGAAAGACGCCCGCGCTGTTGTAGCGCCGGCCAAGATGCACCGGTGGTTCCGGGTGCAGGCTGGCGGCAAAGCGGGCAAGCGAAGGCTTGATCAGATCGAGCATGGGAACCCCGTGACGAGAAAAGACAATGCAATCGCCATAGGACAGCTCTTTGTCAGACTGATGAAGCCCCGCCCCTTTTCCTATGGCCGGTGGAGATATTCCTTGATCGACGCCTGTTTCATTTCAATCGAGAAACCCGGCAGCGACGGTGGCATATAGGCGGCATCCCGGATATGGCAGGGATCGACAAAATGTTCGTGCAGATGGTCGACATATTCGATCACCCGGCCCTCCTTCGTCCCCGACACGGCGATATAGTCGATCATCGACAGATGCTGCACATATTCGCACAGGCCGACACCGCCCGCATGCGGCCAGACAGGAAGCTCATATTTGGCGGCAATCAGCAGCACGGCGAGCACTTCGTTCAGACCGCCCATGCGGCACGAATCGATCTGCACCACGTCGATGGCGCCTTCGGCGATGAACTGCTTGAACATGATGCGGTTCTGGCACATCTCGCCGGTCGCGACCTTCACCGGCTTGATTGCCTGCCGGATCTTGCGGTGGCCCGCCACGTCATCCGGGCTGGTCGGCTCTTCGATGAAGAACGGCTTGACGAAGGCAAGCTTGTTGACCCAATCGATGGCCTCGCCCACTTCCCAGACCTGATTGGCATCGATCATCAGGATACGGTCCGGCCCGATGACCTCACGGGCAATGGTCAGGCGGCGGATATCGTCTTCAAGATCGCGGCCGACCTTCATCTTGATGTGGTTGAAACCGGCATCAACGGCTTCCTGGCAGAGGCGGCGCAGCTTTTCATCGGAATAGCCGAGCCAGCCTGCCGATGTGGTGTAGCAGGGATAGCCTTCCGCCTGCAGCGTGGCGATCCGCTCCTTCTTGCCGTTCTCCGCCTTGCGCAGGATGGCGAGCGCCTCCTCGCGCGTCAGCACGTCGGTCAGGTAGCGGAAGTCGACGATATCGACGATTTCTTCCGGCGTCATTTCGCCGACCAGCTGCCAGACCGGCTTTCCCGCCTCCTTGGCAAGCAAGTCCCAGACCGCATTGACCACCGCACCCGTCGCCAGATGCATCGCGCCCTTGTCGGGCCCGATCCAGCGCAACTGGCTGTCGCCGGTGATGAAATGCCAGAAACGGCCGGGATTTTCCTTCACCCAGTCCAGTTCCAGCCCGACGACGAGATGCTTCATCGCTTCAATCGCCAGGCAGCAGATTTCATTGCCGCGACCGATGGTGAAGGTCAGCCCATGGCCGGACAAAGCCTTGTTGTCCGTATCGAGGATGACATAGGCGGCGGAATAATCCGGGTCCGGGTTCATGGCGTCCGATCCATCCAGACTCTGCGAGGTGGGAAAGCGGACGTCGAAGACGCGAAGATCGGTAATGCGGGTCACAATATGCCTCTTGAATAATGTTGCGGGTCAGCACGCGTCAGACGTCGGCGCGTGCCACCTGTTTCTGGGTGCCAAGACCGTCAATGCCGAGCTCGATCACGTCACCTGCCTTGAGGTAGCGCGGCGGCTTCATGCCCATGCCGACGCCGGGCGGCGTCCCGGTCGAGATGATGTCGCCGGGATGCAGCGACATGAACTGGCTGAGATAGGAGACGAGGAAGGCAACGCCATAGACCATGGTCCGGGTCGAGCCGTTCTGCATGGTCTCGCCATTGACCTTCAGCCACATGCCGAGGTTCTGCGGGTCGGCCACCTCGTCCTTGGTCACCAGCCACGGGCCGGTCGGACCGAACGTGTCGCAGGATTTGCCCTTGGTCCATTGCCCTGCACGCTCCGTCTGGAAGGCGCGCTCGCTGACATCATGCACGGTGCAGTAGCCCGCGACATAATCCAGCGCATCGGCTTCACTGACATATTTTGCCGTGCGGCCGATGACGATGCCAAGCTCGACTTCCCAGTCCGTCTTTTCCGAACCGCGCGGGATGACCAGATCGTCATTCGGACCTGATATGGCGGAGGTGGCTTTCATGAAAATGACCGGCTCCGGCGGCACGGCCATGCCGGATTCCGCCGCATGGTCGGCATAATTGAGGCCGATGCAGATGAATTTCCCGGTGCCGGCAACACAGGGGCCGAGGCGCGGATTACCGCCGACCTGCGGCAGGCTCTCCACATCCAGCGCTGACAATTTTGCCAGCGCTTCCGGGTCGAGCACGGCCCCGGCAAGATCGTTCACCTTGCCGGAGAGATCGCGGATGTGCCCCTTGGCATCCAGCACGCCGGGCTTTTCCTGTCCCGGTTCGCCATAACGTAGAAATTTCATCGTTCATTCCTTCCGATTGCATGGGAGGAGGCTTCCGACAATTCATCCTGATGAGGGAGCTGGTGCGGTTTTCGAGAACCGGAGCGCAGTGGACATTTTCGTCCATGAGCACCGGAAGCGCAGAAAATCGCATCAGATGCCCATCAGGGTGGATTGGCAAAGTCTCCTAGACGGTCCAGCCGCCATCGATGTTGTAGGCCTGCCCCGTCGTGTAGGTCGCACCGGCGAGGTAGACGGCAAGGTCGGCAATTTCCTCCGGCAGGCCGAGACGGCCCATCGGCTGGCGGGCAATGAAGGCGGCGCGCGCGGCTTCGTAGTCACCGCCAGCGCGCATGCGCTGTTCCAGCGACGGGCTTTCCACCGTGCCGGGGCAGATCGCGTTGCAGCGGATGCCCTGCGTGATGTACTCGGCCGCCACCGACTTGGTGAGGCCGAGCACCGCCGCCTTGGTAACGCCATAGGCAAAACGGTTCGGTACGCCCTTCACACTGCTGGCCACCGACGACATGTTGATGATCGCGCCATCGCCGCGTTCGATCATCCCGGGCAGAACGGCGCGGATCGTGCGGATCATCGCCCGGACATTGAGATCGAGGGCGAAATCCAGATCGGCATCGGGCATTTCGAGGATGGAACCGCCATGGACGAACCCGGCACAGTTGAAGAGCACGTCAATCGGACCGATCTCGCCCGCAACCTGATTGACCTCTTCGGTTTTCAATACATCCAGCTTGCGCGGTTTGATCCCCGCCTCTTTCGGCAGCGCATCGAGCAATTGCTGGTTGATATCTGTGGCATGGACGATTGCACCTTCGCGCGCAAAAGCCAGCACTGAAGCCCGGCCGATGCCCTGCCCTGCCGCCGTGATCAAAACCCGCTTGCCTGCAAGCTTACCCGTCATTTCAAACCTCCATTTGGCACATTGAGGTGCCCGTCATATCAAGTTGTTCTGCGCTCGGCGATCAGGATATGGTCCGCCGCAAGCACGACTTCATCACGTTGATTGAGAACTTCACAGCGCTCGACCACGCGCCCGCTCCCCGGGCGTTTCGGATCGTCTTCCTTGGCGCTGATCGTCACGCGCGTGCGGATCGTGTCGCCGATGAAGACCGGCCGCACGAACCGCAGACGGTCATAGCCATAGGAGAATGCCACCGGATTGATCAGGCTGGCGGTGAGGCCGACACCGATGGAAAAGATCATCGTGCCATGCGCAACCCGCTGGCCGAACGGCGTGGTCTTGGCAAATTCGGCATCCATATGATGCGGGAAGAAATCCCCGGTATGGCCCGCATGCACGACGAAATCGGTTTCGGTGATTGTGCGGCCCGTCGTGGTGCGCACATGGCCGATGGCATAATCCTCGAAATAGATGGCCTGTTCAGACATTCAAGCCTCCGGCTTTCGCGCCAGCGGTGTCGCCGGCGCCGCGCTTGATTGATAGGCGGCTTCGACCAGCGCCATGGTGTGCCAGGCGTCTTCGACCGAACTCACCAGCGCCTTGTCCTCGCCGCTGGCAAAGCGCTGCAGATTGGCCATGCGCCCGACAAAGGCGTCAGGGAACCATGCGCCGTGCAGCGGAACATTGATCCAATCGGCGCCGCCCTTCGGGTAGATCATCAGCGCGTCCGGTTCACCGCGCGGATAGTCGAGATTGACCCCGAGCTTCACATAGGCGGCACCTTGCGTGCCGCTGATGCGGAACTCGCAGGCCTGGAACCTGCGGCCGAACTTATGATCATGATTGATCGACAGCGAGCAGCGCACCCGATCGCCATAGTCGAGGATGGCGCTCGTGCGTGTCTGCGCCACCGCGTGACCGGGATGACCCAGCGTCTTCGCGTGCACGCCCAGCGGATTGCCGAGAATCTCGCGGATCACATCGATGTAGTGGATCGAATGCATGGCGATCTCGACACGCGGCAGGCCGTTGAGAAACGGCCACAGCGACCACGGCGTGTCCAGCGCCAGCCAGGCATCGAAATCGATCACCTCGCCCAGCCAGTCCTGCGCGATCGCGTTTTTCAGCGCCAGCATCATCGGGGCAAACCGCAGCTGGAAATTGACGGCAGCGGTGATGTTGCGCCCCCGGCAGATCGCAAGAATTTCCGAGGCTTGCACAAGATCGTTGCCCATCGGTTTCTGGATCAGGGCAAAGGAACCCTCCGGCAGGGCTTTCAGCACGTCCGCATGGCGCGCGGGCGGCGTGGCCAGATCGAAGATGGCGTTTTCCACGACCGCGGCTTCCGCCACCGATGCATAGGCAGTCACATTCCATTCAGCGGCAATTTTCGCGGCCTTCGCCTGGTCAGGATCGAACAGACCGGCGATGGGAAAGCCGCCTTTCCGGTAGGCCGGATAATGCGCGTCACCGACGATGCTGCCCGCCCCGAAGGTCACGATGGGGCGCGGCGTCGCCGGAAGCGGCCAGCTTTGCTGCAGGGTGGATGGATTGAAGGGTTTTGCAGGTGTTTGCACGCTTCAGATACCCCCCTCTGCCCTGCCGGGCATCTCCCCCACAAGGGGGGAGATCACATTGGCATCAACACCTTTGCACACTAGGAAATATTTCAATTTTCGCGAAGACGGCAATGCAGGCTGATCTCCCCCCTTGTGGGGGAGATGGGCGGCAGCCCAGAGGGGGGTGAAAGGACGGTTGTTCATTTGTATTCCTCAATCCAGATGGAAGACTTCATCCATCATCGCCCACCATTCGCCCGGCGCCCGTGTTGCCAGCGGCACCTGACAGGGCATGCAGACGTCCCACCACTCCTTGTTTTTCGGATCGGCGGCCATGCGGGCCATATCCGCATCAAAATCCGTGCCGTGATATTCCCACGTGCCGAACAGGACATTCTCCGGCTCGCGCAGGAAGATCGTGTAGTTGCGGATGTTGCAGCTGGAGATGAGCGCCAGGATTTCCGGCCAGACAGCCGCGTGCAGGCGCTTGTATTCCGCCACCTTGTCACCGTTCAGCCCGATCATCATGCCCATGCGCTGCATCAGCCTAACTCCGGATTTCCGTGGTGAATTCATCGATGCTGCGTGCCTTCACCGCATCCCAATCCCAATCGATGCCGATGCCGGGTTCCGATGGGGCGATGGCATAGCCATCTTCAATGCGCATCTGCGTCCGTGTCAGGTCGTCCAGCTGCGGAATATATTCGACATACCTGCCGTTCTGCACGGCGCAGGTGAGGCTGACATGCAGCTCCATCAGGAAGTGCGGGCAGACCGGCATATCGAAACTTTCCGCCGTATGCGCCACCTTCAGCCAGGGCGTGATTCCGCCGATACGGCCCACATCCACCTGCACGATGGAACAGGCACGCTTCTGCATATATTCGCGGAAATGCCGGATCGAATAGAGCGACTCGCCGACGGCAACCGGCGTCTGCGTTGCCGCGGACAGGCGCACATGGCCGTCGATGTCGTCGGCGGGCAGCGGCTCTTCCAGCCAGGCGAGGTCAATATCGCGCAGCACCTGCGAGCGCCTGATGGCCTCATCCAGCGTAAAACCCTGATTGGCATCGGTCATGATCTCGAAACCGGCACCCACCGCAGCGCGCACCGCCGACAGACGGTCAAGATCTTCCGATCCGTGCGGACGGCCGATCTTCACCTTGGCGCCCTTGAACCCCTTGGCTTTCGCCTGCAAGGCATCATCCACCAGCGCCTGTTCTTCAATGTGCAGCCAACCGCCTTCGGTGGTGTAGAGCGGGCAGCGGTCTTTTGCCCCGCCCGCCAGCTTCCACAAAGGCAGGTTCTGTTTCTTCGCCCGCAGGTCCCACAGGGCGATATCGACGGCGGCGAGCGCAATCGCGGTGATCGCACCGATGGTTGTCGCGTGGGTGGCAAATTCAAGCTCGCGCCAGATCGCTTCGATCTGGTCCGCATCCCTGCCGAGCAGGCGCGGCACCAGATGGTCCGAGAGCAGGCGCATCACCGAGGAACCGCCGGTGCCGATCGTGTAGCTGTACCCCGTACCGACAGCGCCGTCGCTGTCGGTGATCGTGACAATCGGTGTTTCCTGCGAAACAAAGCTCTGGATGGCATCGGTCCGCAGCACTTTCGGCGGCAGGTCGACCATCCGCAATTCGACGCGTTCGATTCTGGCCATGGTCAGCTCCGCAGGGTTTTGCCGGTTTCAGCCGAGAAGAGATGCGCCTGCGACAGGTCGAAACTCAGCTTGATGGTTTCGCCCGCCGCGAGCGGGCGCGGGTTGAGCATGCGCGATACCCATTCCTTTTCGCCCAGCGTGATGAACACCAGCGTCTCGTTGCCGAGCGGTTCGGTGATCGAGACCGGCAGCGACAGTTCATGAACGTCGGTTGCTTCACCGGAACTCAGGCCATGGCCGGTCGGATAGATATCGTCGGGCCGCAGGCCGAAGATGACTTTTTCGCCCGCAACCACCTTGTTGCGGAATTCGAGCGGCAAAGGCAGGCTCTGGCCGCCCTTCAGTACCAGCCTGCCGCCATCGACCGTGGCCTCGTTGAGGTTCATCGGCGGCGAGCCGATGAAACCCGCGACAAAGCGCGTGGCGGGACGCTTGAACACTTCCTCCGGCGTGCCGACCTGTTCGATATAGCCGTCCCGCATGATGACGATACGGTCGGACAGCGTCATCGCCTCCACCTGATCGTGGGTCACGTAGATCATCGTCGCCTGCACCTTGGCGTGCAGACGCTTGATTTCGGTGCGCACCTGCGTGCGCAGCTTGGCATCGAGGTTGGACAGGGGTTCATCGAACAGGAACACTTCCGGCTTGCGCACGATGGCACGGCCCATGGCCACGCGCTGGCGTTGGCCGCCGGAGAGCTGTGACGGACGGCGATCCATGTATTTTTCCAGATCGAGAATGGCAGCGGCTTCATTGACGCGCTGGTCGATCTCGGCCTGCTGCACCTTGCCGATCTTCAGCGAAAAACCCATGTTCTCGCGCACGGTCATGTGCGGATAGAGCGCATAGGACTGGAACACCATCGAGATGTTGCGGGCGCGCGGCGGCAGATCGTTGACCGGCTTGCCGCCGATCTCGATGACGCCGTCGCTGATGTCTTCCAGCCCGGCTATCATGCGCAGCGTCGTCGACTTGCCGCAGCCGGACGGCCCGACCAGCGCGATGAATTCGCGGTCCTTCACCTCAAGATCGATGCCGTGGACGACATCCACATTGCCGTAGCGCTTGACCAGCTTTTTCAGGGTTACGGGTGCCATGGGTAGAGCCTTTAACCTTTCACCGCGCCGAACGTCAGTCCGGACACCAGATGCTTTTGAATGATGAATGTGAGGGTCAGCGCCGGAACGATCATGACCACGGCGAGCGCGCACATGCCGCGCCAGTCAATGGTGAATTCCGACGTGTAATCGAGCAGCCCCACGGGAAGCGTCTTCGAATTGACCGAGCGGGTGATCTGCGATGCCAGCGCATATTCGTTCCACGAGGTGAGGAAGGCGAAAATACCCGCCGAGGCGATACCCGGACCCGCCAGCGGAAACTCCACCTGCCAGAAGGCCTGCCAGCGCGTGCAGCCGTCGATCTGTGCGGCCTCGGCAAGATCCTTCGGCACCTGCCGGA
The DNA here is from genome assembly GCF_044760925.1 of Phyllobacterium sp. NPDC097923. Lineage (NCBI taxonomy): Bacteria > Pseudomonadati > Pseudomonadota > Alphaproteobacteria > Hyphomicrobiales > Phyllobacteriaceae > Phyllobacterium > Phyllobacterium sp. NPDC097923. The sequence continues at coordinate 197,186 of NZ_JBIWBL010000005.1, forward strand.
AGAACCCGTCGATCAGCCAGATGGTGAAGGGCACGTTCAGCGCCACATAGATCAGGATCATGGAAAAATGGGTATCGATGATGCCGAGCCGGGCAAAAATCATGAACAGCGGCAGCGACAGCGCGATGCCGGGAACCGCACGGGTCAGCATGAAGCCGAGGAACACCGCCGACTTACCCTTGAACTTGTAGCGGGCAAAGGCGTAGCCGCCCGCCATGCCGATGATGAGCGCAATGATAGTCGAGGTGATCGAAATGATCAGCGAATTGCGGAAATACTCCCAGACCGGAATGCCGCCCTGCCCGGCGCCGCCGAACATGGAACGGTAGGCATCGAGCGAAATATCCTGCGGAATCCACACGGGCGGCTTGGCCATGATCTCCACCGTCGGGCGGAGCGAATTGAGGACGATCCACAGTCCCGGCAGGCAGATGACCAGCATGGCCAGGAACAGGCCGACGAGATGCAGGACTTTCAGGCCGCGGCGCTTGAGACGATGTGCGTTGTTCTGATCCATCTTACCACTCCGCTCCGATCTGCTGGCGCGCCGCGGCGAGCTTTCTGAAGAAATACACGGTGAACAGGATGGAGAGCAGGATCGAGATATAGGCCATGGCGTTGGCCATGCCCATGCGCGCATCGCTGTAGGCCGTGCGGCCAACCAGCGTCCACAACAGTTCCGTGCGTTTGGCCGGACCGCCATCGGTCATGATCTTGACGATGTCATAGGCGCGCGCCACGTCGAGCGAGCGGATGGTCATGGCGATCATAGCGAAGGGCATGAGGTAAGGCCAGGTGACATAGCGGAAGGTCTGCCACGGCGTGCAGCCATCGACCCGCGCGGCTTCCACGGGCTCCTGCGGCATGGCGAGCAGGCCGGCAAGGATCAGAATGGCAAACACCGAGGTCGATGACCAGATTTCTGCGACAATGATCGAGAACAGCGCCAGGTTGCCGTCGATCAGCCACGGGATGGCCGATGTGGTTATCCCCAGCGACTGCAGCACATTGTTGACGAAGCCGATATTGTCATTGAACAGGAACTTGAACTGGAAGCCGACGAGCACCGGCGAGAACATCATCGGAAACATCATCAGCGTGCGCAACAGGCGCTGGCCGCGCGTGGCCTTGTTGACCAGCATGGCAAGGCCAAGGCCAAGGAACATTTCGGCGTTGAGCGCGATGGTCAGGAGGAGAACCGTCCGTCCGAACGCGGTCCAGAATTCCAAGCTCGTCAGCGCACTCATATAATTGCGGAACCCGATGAGAACCCAGATCGTCTCGGGTTTCGTCAGCCGGAACGGCGTGAAGCTGGAGTAGAGCGAAAACAGCAGGGGCAGGACGATGACCGCTGCCAGCACGATAATGGCAGGCAGCAGCAGGAGCGTCGGCGCTGATAGTTTGGGAAATTTCATCGGAGATATTGGCCTTTTAATCTCTGCTCTCGGGTAGGTCGCATGCGTTACCCCCCTGTCCGGCAGGATAGAGGGGGGTGACATTCATCACCCCGCCTCCCAACCGCATCAAAGCTTGCCGGCATCCTTGAGGATATCGGTTGCCTTCTGGGCAGCAGTGTCGAGCGCTTCCTTGGAGGTCTTGTCTCCGAGGATGGCCGCCTGCAGCTCCGGATAGACCGCGTTGGAAATCTCGATCCATTCGGCGAGCGGCGGAACCGGGAAGGCATTCTTCGCCGCTTCCTGGAAAGCCGCCAGAACCTCCGTCTTGTACGGATCGCTCTTGGCCTGCTCGATATCCCAAGCCCAGACCGCCGTACGCGTCGGCAACGGGCCAGCCTTCGCTTCCAGCTTCTGGCTGTCTTCGTTGGTCAGCCACCAGACGAGCGAAGCGGCGGCTTCCTTGTTGGCGCAGGCTTCCGTGACCGAGAAGCCATGGCTGCCGGACCAGCCGGTCCGCTTGCCCGACGATCCCGCCGGCTGAACCTTGACGCCGACATTGCCCGCAACCTTCGAGGACTTCGGATCATTGAAGAAGCTTGCCCAGCCCGGCCAGTCCAGATTGATGGCGATGGAACCGGAGGCAAAGCCCTGGCCGAGATCGTCCCACAGATAGTTGGTTGTTCCCGCCGGAACCGCCTTGGCCTTGTAGAGATTGACGAACCAGTCGAGCGCCTTGATGCCCGCTGCCGAGTTGAAGGCGGGCTTGCCATCCTTGCCGATGTACTCGCCGCCCTCAGCGACCAGCATTTCGTAGAAGCGGCCGTTGATCGCCTCTTCCTTGCCGGCAAACTGCGTGCCGTAGAAATCCGGCGCCTTGGTGAAGAACATCGCCTGGTCCGTCACCTGCTGCCAGGTATCGGGCGGCGTCAGGTCATAGCCATACTTGGCCTTGAAGGCCTTCTTGTTGGCTTCGTCGGCATAGATGCTCTTCTGGTAGTACAGCGCGGAAACGTCGAACTGCGCGCGCGGCAGCATCACCAGCTTGCCGTCAAGCGTCGAGGCCTTGATGTTGGCCGGCACGAAAGCCGCGACTTCCGCCGCCGGTATCAGCGCCGTCAGATCCGTATAGATCTTCGGGTATTGCGGCGCGAAGGATGAATGGTTCGAACCGACGCACCATTTCAGACTGCCCGAGGCGATATCCGATTTGATCTCCTTGTCGAGCTCGAAGTGATTCTTCTTGGACAGGATGTTGACCTTGGCGCCGGTCAGTTTCTCCCACTCACCGATGCGCTCGTACAGCGGCTCATATTGCTGGCCGCCGATCAGTTTGGCGTCGATGGTGACGCCCTCGAATTTGCCCGGCAGTTCGGCGCCAAAGGCAAAACTTGTGCTCAACAGCGCGATAGCGCCGGCCGAAACACTGGCTAGCAGGTTTTTCATGCAGTTCCTCCCAACATCCAGAGTGCCGCCTCCCGGCACTTTTCTTCACCCATATATGGGCGTGTCATTCATATACAAACATTTACAGGCTTGACCGTCAAGCGCGGAAACGCTTTCCTATGAAGATAATCTTCGTATATGCATTGAGTGAAATGAGGGGGACAACCATGTTGGAAGAAGACGACAGCGACCGGTATCGCGCCCCGGCACTCGACAAGGGACTGGACATTCTCGAACTGCTTTCGGGCATCGACGGCGGCCTCACCCAGGCGGAAATTGCCAAGCATCTCGGCCGCAGCCCCAATGAGTTCTACCGCATGCTCGACCGGCTGGTCCGGCGCGGCTATGTCACCCGGCTCGAAGGCGACCGCTACTCGCTGACGCTCAAACTGTTCGGCCTCGCCCAGCTGCATGCGCCGGTTCGCCGGCTCGCTTCCTATGCCACGCCGCTGATGCGCGATCTTGCGGTCCTGACCAAGCAGGCCAACCAGCTCAGCGTCTTTGACCGCGGCGCCGCAGTCGTCATCGCCCAGCAGGAGGCGCCGGACTATTGGGGCATTTCCATCCGCGTCGGCTCGCATATCAGCCTCTTCAATACCGGCTCCGGTCACGTGCTGCTGGCGTTCCGCTCGGATGAGGAACGCGCCATGATGATTGCCGAATATGAAAAACATGCCGATGACATTGCCCAGCCGGTGGATTTTCGCGAACGGCTCGATCATATCCGCGCGCGCGGCTATGAAATCATGCCCAGCGCCCAGACCGCGGGCGTCTACAATATATCCGCGCCGATTCTCGGCCCCGATGGCCGGTCCATTGCGGCCCTGACCTGTCCCTATATCAAGCTCCTGAACATCCCCGATGCCCCGGACGTCGATCAGGCGCGCGAAATGCTGGTGACGACGGCACACAAACTCTCCGAGCTTGCGGGCGCGGATGTCATCCATTCCAGTGTTGTGCGCCACGCGTGAACGGGAGCAGATCAGGCATGTTCATCGACACACACCTTCATCTCATCGACCAGTCGGCCCTGCACTATCCGTGGCTTGCCGGCGTCGAGGCGCTCAACCGGGATTTTCTCTACGGCGAATATGCACTGCAGGCGCAGCGGGCAGGAATAGTCCGGGCACTGCACATGGAAGTGGATGTGACCCCATCCGAAATCCAGACGGAAATCGATTACGTCGCCAGCCTCGCGAAGCAGGAGGGCAGCCTGATTGCCGGGGCAATTGCCGCATGCCGCCCGGAAGAGGCCGGTTTTGCCGCTTATCTTGAACGCCAGAAGGCCAACCCGTTCATCAAGGGTTTTCGCCGCATCCTGCACACCATGCCGGACGATCTGTCGGAGAGTTCCGTCTTCCGCGAGAACATCCGGCGTATGGGCGGATCGGGCCTGACCTTTGATCTGTGCGTGCTGCCGCGCCAGATGGACAGGGCCATCGCCCTGGTCGATCTTGCCCCTGACGTGACCTTCATCCTCGATCATTGCGGCGTGCCTGACATCAAGGGCGATGATTTTGCCATCTGGCGCGGCAAGATCACCGAAATCGCCGGACGTGCCAACGTCATCGCCAAGATTTCCGGCATCGTCGCCTATGCCGACGGGGCATGGCGCGCGGAGACGCTCAAACCCTATGTGCAGCATGTCATCGGCAGTTTCGGTTGGGACCGGATTGTCTGGGGTAGCGACTGGCCGGTCTGCACGCTGGGCGGCGGCCTTGCCACGTGGATCGCCGCCACGCACGCGCTGGTTTCAGGATGCAGTGAAAGCGAAAAGACCAGGCTGTTTTCCGGCAACGCCAAGCGGCTGTGGGGGTTGTAGGCCGGAGTTCCACCCCGTTTCCGTTATCATTCGGTGATGGTTGCAGGATCACAGTGCGTGGTTCGACAAGCTCACCATGAGGGACGTGGTTTGGTTGCAACGCCAACGACGAACATTGCAGGATATAACTCCCTGCAATCCTCCACATCCCTCATGGTGAGCTTGTCGAACCACGCACCCCCTTGCCTGCCAGCCCCCGGCGCTTTACCTCTGGTAACCAGCAGCATAACCAATGGCGGGAGATACAATGGCAGCGGAGCTTCATGGACCGGACCTTCTCAGTGCCGTCGTGCTTTTGGGCGCAGGCGTCGTCGCCGTGCCCGTCTTCAAGCGGCTCGGGCTTGGCTCCGTCCTCGGCTATCTCGCCGCCGGTCTGGTGATCGGGCCATTCGGCCTCAAATTCTTCTCCGATCCGCAGACGATCCTGCACGTCGCCGAACTCGGCGTCGTCATGTTCCTCTTCATCATCGGCCTTGAGATGCAGCCCTCCCGCCTCTGGGGCCTGCGCAAGGAGATTTTCGGCCTTGGCGCCCTGCAGGTCGGCGTTTGTGCACTCCTGCTCACCGGGGTTGGCATCGCCACCGGCTTTCCCGTCGCCATATCCTTCGTCGCCGGTGCCGGTTTCGTCCTGACCTCGACGGCCATCGTCATGCAGCTGCTGGAAGAACGCGGCGAGATATCAAGCACCAAGGGCCAGCGCATGGTGTCGATCCTGCTGCTGGAAGACCTGGCCATCGTGCCGCTTCTCGCGCTCGTCGCCTTCCTTGCGCCGATCGCCGCCACCGATGCGCCGCCGTCGGGCCTGCGCTGGATGGATATCGGCATCGGCGTCGGCGCCGTGGTCGGTCTCATCGTCGCCGGCCGTTATCTGCTCAACCCCCTCTTCCGCTTCCTCGCCCAGTCCCGGGCGCGCGAGGTTATGACTGCCGCCGCCCTCCTCGTCGTGCTCGGTGCCGCGCTTGTCATGCAGGTCAGCGGCCTCTCCATGGCGATGGGCGCCTTCCTTGCCGGCGTGCTCCTGTCCGAATCCACCTTCCGGCATCAACTCGAAGCCGATGTCGAACCCTTTCGCGGCATCCTGCTCGGCCTGTTCTTTCTCGCCGTCGGCATGTCGCTTGACCTGAGCGTCGTCACCGCCAACTGGCGCAGCGTGCTGTTCTACGTCGCCGCCTTCATGGTGGTGAAGGGCATCGCGATCTATATCGTCGCCCGCCTGATGCGCTCGTCCCACACGGAAGCGCTGGAGCGCGCCGTCGTGATGGCGCAGGGCGGCGAATTTGCCTTCGTGCTCTATTCCACCGCCACGTCGGTCGGCATTCTCGATGGCCGTGCCAATGCCATGCTGACGGCCATCATCATCATCTCCATGGTGCTCACCCCGATCGCCATCATCGGCCTGCGCTATATCCTGCCGCGCGAAAAGCAGTCGCTGGATGGCGTCGATGTCGCGGAAGGCCTGTCCGGCAGCGTCCTCGTCATCGGTTTCGGCCGGTTCGGGCAGATCGCCAGCCAACCGCTGCTGATGCGCGGCGTCGATGTCTCGATCATCGACAATGATATCGAAATGATCCAGGCCGCAGCCGAATTCGGCTTCAAGGTCTATTACGGCGACGGCACGCGTCTCGACATCCTGCATGCGGCAGGCGCCGGCCGTGCGCAGGCCGTCCTCATCTGCGTCGACAAGCCCGACACCATTCTCGCCATCGCCGAGCATATCAAGGCGGAATATCCGCTGGTGCAGGTCTATGCCCGCTCCTTCGACCGCGGCAACACGCTGGCGCTGATCAAAGCCGGCGTCGAGTACCAGATCCGCGAAACCTTCGAATCGGCCCTGTCATTTGGCGAGAACACGCTGATCGGCCTCGGCGTCGCGCCCGAGGAAGCGGCGGAGATCATCGGTGACGTGCGCCAGCGTGATGCCGAACGCCTCGACCTGCAGCTCGCCGGCGGCATCCGCGCCGGCAACGATCTGATGAGGGGCAACGCACCGGTGCCAGGCCCCCTGGTCAAACCACGGCAAACCGGCCGGGCTCTGAGCGAAGAAACCGCCCGCGTGCTGCCGGCGGCGCAAACCGCCGACAGTGCAAACTGATTGCAACCACCATGGAAGGACAAGCAATGGTTGAAACCGATCAGGCCATCATCGACGGTATTGTCGGCTTCTGGCGCAAGGCCGGACCCGACGCCTGGTTCAAGAAGGACGCGGCGTTTGACGAAACGTTCCACCAGACCTTTCACAACAGGCATTTCGCTGCCGCCCGGCGCGACTATGACCACTGGATCGAAACCGCCGACGGCGCGCTGGCGCTGATGATCCTGCTCGACCAGTTCCCGCGCAACTGCTTTCGCGGCACCGGCCACATGTATGCGACGGACTCGCTGGCGCGCCATTACGCCGGAGAGGCGCTGGAAAGAGGCCATGATCTTGCCCTCGAGCCATCCGTGCGCGGCTTTCTCTATCTGCCCTTCATGCATTCGGAAGACATCGACGAGCAATTGCGCTGCGTGAAGCTTTACACCGCATCGGCCCCGAGCCAGCTCGAATGGGCCGAAGATCATTACAACATCATCCACCGGTTTGGCCGCTTTCCCCATCGCAATGCCATTCTCGGGCGGAAATCCACGCCGGACGAACAGGCATTCCTCGATGCGGGTGGCTTTGCCGGATAGGCGGATTTGCGGCCCCGCTGCCGAATTTTCGCCACATCCTCTTGAACGCAGCCGTACTGACTGCCATTATAAGCGCATCTGGCACCCGTAAGTTTCACCCATGACGCCAGTCAAACAGGGACTGACCGCGCCTCGATGCCGGACGAACAATCTGAAGAGCCTCCAAGTCCGGACTTGCGAAGCAAGCTGACTCTGCCCACGCAGCGTCAGCAACAATTCCCGTTTTTCTCCCCAACATCCGATTTGGCCTGCATCGCGGGCGGATTTGCGCTGGCTTTTCCAGCCGCATCCGCACGCCATGTCGTGCCCTGACCCGCATCTCTTAGAAGGAACCGACTTCCCAATGGAATGGATTGCCGACCCCAATGCCTGGATTGGTCTCGCCACGCTGATCGTGCTCGAGATCGTACTCGGGATCGACAACCTCGTGTTTATCGCCATTCTTGCCGACAAGCTGCCGCCGAGCCAGCGCAACCGCGCGCGCATCGTCGGCCTGTCCCTCGCCCTGATCATGCGCCTGGCGCTGCTTGCCTCCATCTCCTGGGTGGTGACACTGACGACACCGCTGTTCAGCGTGGCGGGTTTCGGCTTTTCGGGGCGCGACCTCATCCTGATCATCGGCGGACTGTTCCTGCTGTTCAAGGGCACGATGGAACTGCATGAGCGTCTTGAAGGACATATGTCCGCCAAGGAATCCAACGTCGCCCATGCGGTTTTCTGGCAGGTCATCGCCCAGATCGTCGTGCTCGACGCCGTCTTCTCGCTCGACAGCGTGATCACCGCCGTCGGCATGGTCAAATCTCTGGAAGTCATGATGATCGCCGTTGTCGTGGCGGTAGGCGTCATGATGCTTGCGTCCAGACCGCTCATGGCCTTCGTCAGCCGCCATCCGACCGTTGTCATCCTCTGCCTTGGCTTCCTCATGATGATCGGTTTCAGCCTGATCGTCGAAGGCTTCGGCTTCCATATTCCGAAGGGCTACCTCTACGCCGCCATCGGCTTCTCCGTCCTCATCGAAGCGGCCAATCAGGTCGGACGGCATAACCGCGACAAGCGCGTTACCTCGATGGACCTGCGTGACCGCACGGCAGGCGCGGTGCTGCGCCTTTTGGGCGGCGGCCGTTCCGGCGATGCCAGCCATCACTCGGATGCGCTGGATGTGATCGCCGAGCAGACGGCAGCGGGCGAAGTCTTCCACCCGGAAGAAAAGGAAATGATCCGCGGCGTTCTCGACCTGGTCGAGCGGCCGGTGCGGTCCATCATGTCACCGCGCAACGAGGTCGAATGGCTCGACCTCAACGAGACCAACGAGGAACTGCTGGCGGAAATCCGCACGCTCTCCCACAGCCGCGTGGTTCTGGCCCGCGGACGGGTTGACGAATTCGTCGGCGTGGCCCTGACCAAGGACCTGCTGTTCGCCATTCTCGACGGCGGCAAGATCGATTGGGACAAGGTGACCCGCCAGCCATTGATCCTGCACGAGAATGCCAACGTATTGCGCGTGATGGAGCAATTGCGCGGCACGACGGTGCAGATGGCGATTGTTCTCGACGAACACGGCTCATTCGAGGGCGTGGTCACGCCGACGGACATTCTTGAGGCCATCGCCGGCGACTTCCCGGATGAAGGCGAGGAAAGCCCGATCCTCGAGCGGTCGGAAGACGGCAGCATGGTGGTGGACGCCTATATCGACATCCGCCGCCTCGGCGGCCTGATCGAACGCGACCTCGTCGATGACGGCGACCGCTACACGACGCTGGCAGGTTACATCCTGTGGAATCTCGGCCACATCCCCGCACAGGGCGAAAAGCTGAAGGTCGATGATTACGAGTATGAAATCGTCGAAATGGACGGCCGCAACATCGGCAAGGTGCGGATTTCGCCCACCGAAACCGCCGCCTATATCTGACCCCACCAAAAATATTCCCGTCCCGGCTGACCCCGGGACGGGAATGGAGCATCGTCCAGCAACACGACCCGCTGGATTTGGCCTATGGTCCCAGCGGTATGATTGTCGTGTCTGTCGTGCGGTGCCCAAGCGATAACCCTATCAGTCCGGCCGAAATCAGGCGGCCTGCCGGACCCAGCTCGGGAATGGGTCGAACAGGTCTTCCCACTTGCCCGGCGTGAACTCATCCGCGTCCACCAGACAGGCATCCAGCTGTGCCCGCAGGTGCACTTCATTCATCGGATCGACGCCGATGAAGACAATCTCCTGCCGCCGGTCGCCCCAGACCTTGTGCAGGTAGGGCTTCATGGATTTCAGCCATTCCGGATGCTCCGGCCAGCGGTTGCGCGGGATCGACGACCACCACAGCCCGCGTTTTTCCGCCCGCACCAGCGCACCGGCCTGGCTGAGTTCGCCGACATAATCCGGCCGTGTCGCCAGCCAGAAGAACCCCTTGGAGCGGATGACACCGGGCCAGTTCCTGTCGAGAAAGGCATGGAGCTTCTGCGGATCGAACGGACGCCTCTCCCGGTAGACGAAAGAACGGACGCCATATTCCTCGGTTTCCGGCACATGGTCGGCAAAGCCGTTGAGTTCCTTAAACCAGAGCGGATGCTCCTGCGCCTTGTCGAAATCGAACAGGCCGGTATTGAGCACCTCGTTAAGCGGCACATCGGCAAAATCCGTCTCGATGAGTTTTGCATCCGGGTTGAGCGCGCGGATGATCTTGCGCGCCAGGTCCCGGTCATAGAGAGACGAGTCGGAAATCTTGTTGAGGATGATGACGTCGGCAAACTCGATCTGGTCGACCAGCAGATCGACCAGCGTCCGGTTGTCGGCATCACCGAGCGATTCCCCCCGGTCCTTCAAAAAATCCGCCGAGGCGTAATCTTTCAGGAGATTCGCCGCGTCGACCACGGTCACCATGGTGTCGAGTTTTGCCACATCGGACAGGCTGCGGCCGTTCTCGTCGCGGAAATCGAAGGTCGACGCCACGGGCAAGGGTTCGGAAATGCCCGTCGACTCGATGAGGAGATAATCAAAACGTCCCTGCTTGGCCAGGGCTTCCACCTCCTGCAGCAGGTCGTCGCGCAAGGTGCAGCAGATGCAGCCATTGGTCATTTCGACCAATTGTTCATCGGTGCGCGAAAGATTGGCGCCGCCGTCGCGTACAAGTGCGGCATCGATGTTCACCTCGCTCATATCGTTGACGATGACGGCAACGCGCCGCCCCTCGCGATTGTTGAGAATATGGTTGAGCAAAGTGGTCTTGCCGGCTCCGAGAAAGCCCGAGAGCACCGTGACCGGAAGACGGTTGGGTATGGCTGTGTTGTGCATGGCTATTGCCCTCTTGCAATGGCCTGCCGCGAGGGCCGCAGCAGGCCGGATAACGTCAGTCGTGAACTTCGCCGGAGCCGCCGACGGCCACGACATTGAAAGGCTTGCCTTCGAGCGCGATCTCGCGGTCCTTCGCGAAGGCGGCCGCCTTGATCACGTGCAGGCGGCTTTTCAGCGGATCGCTGACGATGATCTCGTCACCGGCAACAGCAATGCGCGGCCGCGGCAGGCTCCAGTGACCATCCATGCTGTAGGGTTCCGTCAGCTTGATCGACTTTTCGATTTTGGCGGTAATAACATTCAGCTGATGCAGCTGTCCGTCCTCGGTGAAGATGTAGGCGAACCGCGGGCGCGCTGAATCGACGGCGAAATGCACGCGGCGGGCGGGCAGTTCGATCCGGCGGAACGGTTCGGCATTGCCTGGTTCGACCAGCACCACCGCCTGCGGGCCGTAATTGCCGAGGAAATACTGCAGGCCCTTGCCGCCGAGAAGCGTGGTGATCTTTCCATCCGGCAGCGATGTCGCATAGGCGAGATGGTTGATCTCGGGCGTATCCGCGCCGGATTTGACCAGAAGCAGTCCGGTCTTGCAGGCGATAGCCAGAATATTGCCGGACGAAGCTTCCCCATGCAGGTCAGGGCATGCGTGTAGCGCGCCGACGGGATAGCCGTCGCCGCCGAGAACCTTGATGCCGATGGGCAGTTCATCCACCGGCTTTTGCGGATGCGGCTCCGTCACCAGCACCGTGCCGCCATAGGAGACGGCAACGCCGTGATGCGGTGACGCGAGCTTGATGCTGCGCACATCGGCTTTTCCGGCAAGCACATCCCTTTCCCTGACGACCTTCACCACGCCATCGCCGTCAAAGAACTGGGCGATGTTGCCGTTGTGATCGACGAAGTGCGAAGGACGCTGGCCCTCCAGTTTCAGATCGAGCAGTTTCGGCGCCTCGACCTTGAGATCGCCATGGGCACCGTGGTCCTCAACGGCAATGCCGGTCGACAGGACCGCCACCTCGCCGCCGTCCCGCTGCACGGCAAATATTGTTTTCCCGCTGTCGGACAGCGACAGGCCGGCCGGCGCCTTCACCTTGAACGTATCGATAATCCCGCCGGTTCGCGGGTCGAGCACGCGGATGGTCGGCTCAGCATGGTCCGAGACGAAAACGCGCCAGGCGGTCTGCTCATTGGCCAGTGCAGGCAAGGCGGCAAAGCCGAAGACCATGGCGAGGGGCAAAACTTTCTTCAGATGTCGTGACATGCTTGTTCCTTATGCGTCGTGGGAGTTCGCTGAGATAATGTAATAACATTACATTCTTGCCAATGAAAAAAGCGGAGTCATCCCCCGCTTTTTCCGGCGCAGCCGATCAGCTGCCGAGAATGGCCTTTTTGAAGGCACTGATATTGTGGTGCATCATATCGATATAGGTGCTGGCGCCTTCGCCCGGCTCCGACAGAGCATCGGAAAACAGTGTGCCGCCGACATTCAGCTTGGTCTCGCTGGCGATCTGCTCGATCAGGCGCGGATTGGTGATGTTCTCGACGAAGATCGCCGAGGCCTTGTCTTCCTTGACCTGCTTGATCAGCGCGACGACATCGGCCGCGGACGGCTCCGCATCCGTTGAAAGACCTTCGGGCGCCAGGAACTTCAGCCCATAGGCATGCTCGAAATAGCCGAATGCATCGTGGGAGGTGATGATCAGACGCTTGGCCTCCGGAATGGCGGCGATACCGGCCTTCACATCGATCTCGGTCTGATCCAGCTTCTGGGTATAGTCCGCGCCATTCTTCTTGTAGGTATCGCAATTCGCCTTGTCGGCATTGCAGAAGGCATCGACGATGTTCTTCACGTAGATCTTGGCGTTGGCGATCGACTGGAACGCATGCGGGTCGAAGGCACCGTGATCGTGGTGATGCTCTGCGCCTGCCTCCGCATGGCCCTCTTCCTCTTCCTGCGCCTTGAGGGGCTCGATACCCTTGGTCAGTTCGACAATGGGCGCCTTGGTGCCGCTGGCCTCGACCAGCCGCGGCAGGAAACCTTCAAATCCAAGACCATTGACCAGAACCACATCCGCCTTTGCCAGCGCCGCCGCATCGGACGGCTTGGGCTCATAGACATGGCTGTCGCCGTTCGGGCCGACCAGATTGGTCAGCGAAATCTTGTCGCCGCCGACGTTCTTGGCAAAATCCTCGATGATGGAGAAGCTGGAAACAACCTTAAGGTCAGCCGCAAAAGCGGTGGAAGAAGCCGCAGACAGTAACAGTATAACATTCAGAGTTGTAGCGAGTTTAAGAGCTTTGCGCATTGGTAGTCTCCTTTATCGAGGTTTAGGCGGTTCTGTGGCGGTGGGAACGCATGCGGCTGCTGAGAACGCCGCGTGAGCCGATGAGAATGGACGCGATATACATCGCACCGGCGGAAAGGATGATCGCCGGGCCGGACGGCAGGGCGAAATGATAGGAAATCAGCAGGCCTGCAACGCAGGATATCATCCCGATCAGGATTGCAACCGCGCACATCGGGCCGACACGGGTCGTCCAGAAGCGCGCGCCGGCGGCAGGCAGCATCATCAGGCCGACCGACAGCAGCGTCCCGAGCGCCTGGAAGCCGCCGACGAGATTGAGCACCACCAGCGCCAGGAAGATGAAATGCACGGGCGTGCCGATGCGGCTGACCGAACGCAGGAAAAGGGGATCAAGGCACTCGGCCACCAGGCCGCGCCAGAAAATGGCGAGGGTCACGATGCTGACGCCGCAGATCAGGCCGATCAGGCTCAGCGCCTCGTTGTTGAGCGCAAGAACCGTGCCGAACAGCACATGCATCAGGTCGACATTCGAACCGCGCAGCGAAACGATCATCACCCCCAGCGCAAGGGATATCAGGTAGAAGGCCGCCATCGAGGCATCTTCCTTCTGGATCGTGAAGCGCGACACCGCCCCGGCGCCGAGCGCCACGATCACCCCTGCGATCAGCCCGCCGATGGTCATCGGCACGATCTGCAGGCCGTAGAGCAGGAAACCGGCGGCGGCTCCCGGCAGGATGGCGTGCGACATGGCATCGCCGGTCAGGCTCATCCGCCGCAGCATCAGGAACACGCCGACAGGGCAGGAACTGAGCGACAGCGCCAGCGAGCCGAGCAAGGCGCGCTGCATGAAGCTGTAATCGATGAAGGGGGCAATGAGGAAATCATACATCCCGATCAGCCCCCCGCCCGGCTGTGACCATCATGATGCGCATGATGCGTGTGATCATGCGCGTGATCGTGTTCATGACCGCCGGTCGCGGACAATCGGGCATCGTCTTCGCACCAGGGCGCACTCTCGGCCCAGGCCTCGTGGAACTGCCGCGCATGCAAAAGGTTTTCCGGACGAAGCGTCTCCCGCGAGGCACCCCAGGCAATGGGCTTGCGCGCCAACAGCAGGGTTTCAGGAAAATGCTCCCGCACCAGATCGAGATCGTGGACCACGACCATGATGGTGCGCTTTTCGCCGTGCCAGCGCTTGATCAGCGCAATGAGATCGCCGACCGTCTTGGCGTCGATGGCATTGAACGGCTCGTCGAGCAGAATGAGGTCAGCGTCCTGCACCAGCACCCGGGCAAACAGGGCGCGCTGCAATTGCCCGCCGGACAGGCTGTCAATGGGACGTTTTTCAAAGCCCCCCAGCCCGACGCCCATCAGGGCCCGCGAAACCTGCTCACGGTCACCGGCGGTAAAGCGGCCAAGCAGGCCGCGCCGGGGCCAAAGCCCCAGCGAAACCAGATCGATGACCCGCGCCGGAAACGAGCGGTCCAGTTCCGATTGCTGCGGCAGATAGGCGACGCGAACGTCCTTCTCGACCACGACGGAACCGGACATCGGCTTGAGAACACCGACAATACCCTTCATCAGCGTCGACTTGCCCGAACCGTTCGTACCCACGACCGCCGTCAGCGAACCGCGCTCGACCACACCGCTCAGATGATGAACGGCAGGGTGACTGCGATACCCCAGGGTAAGGTCACGGAATGTCAGGCATTGGTCAGTCATGGTCTATCCACATGCTCCGGACGGCGGTGTTCGGTCGGTCACGTCCATCCGGCATCTTCTTGACGTCTCGATATGTGATGTTATTACATTAGTCAACAATGGCAAATTTGAGAACAGACGAAATTAATTTATCCACTGGCAGGCGATGACGCCGCTGCTTATCTTAGAGACAGCAGATTTTTACGGAAACGGACTTGTTTACGGCAATATCACGCGCTAGCGACTTAAACGTGTACGTTCAGGAGACCCGAAGGCAATGACAACCGCCCATGAGCTGACGAAGAACCAGACCCTGGTGTTCAATACGTTGTCGCGCGCCGAAGGGCCCTTGAGCGCCTACACCATCCTCGACCAGCTGCGCGGCGACGGTTTCCGTGCGCCGCTGCAGGTCTACCGCGCCCTGGAAAAGCTGCTCGATTACGGCATGGTCCACCGCCTCGAAAGCATCAATGCCTTTGTCGCCTGCGCGCATCCCCACAATCACAGCCACAATCACGGCATGATCGCCTTCGCCATCTGCGAGAAATGCGGGCAGGTCTCGGAATTTTCCGATGATATCATCACCCAGCGGGTGCGCGAATGGACCACGCAGAACGGCTTCAAACAGACCAAGACCACCATCGAAATCCGTGGCGTCTGTGCCGCCTGCGGCACCGCCTGATCAGGCCTTGTAGGCCTTGAGAAACAGGTCGACACCCGCAGTCACGGTCTTGCGGATCTGCTCCGGCTCCGGTTCCTGCTCCATCTGGCCGAACAGGCGGCGGCGCAGCAGGCCCGAATGGAAAAGGTCTGAAAGCTGATAGGCCGCCAGCTCCGTATCCTCGATCGCGAGAAATCCCGCCGCGACGTGCTTGTCCAGAAGCGCGCGCATCAGGGCGAGGCCCTTTTTCGGCCCTTTTTCGTAAAAACTGGAACTCATGGAGGGCATGCGCTCCGCCACCCCGATGATGACACGCTGCGCCCGGATACCAGCATTCGAGGTAATCAGCGTCGACAGTGAGATGCCGAACTGGATCAAGGCTTCGCGCAGGTCGCTGTTGTTGCTCTCCAGCGCATGATAGATACCGTCGAACAGCGCCGCCTTGTATTGCTGGCACAGATCGATGAACAGCTCTTCCTTGTTGTTGAAATAGACGTAGATCGTGCCCTTCGACACGCCCGCTTCGCGGGTAATGTCATTCATGCTGGCCGCATCAAAACCCATCTGCGAAAAAACGCGATTGGCCCCATCCAGTATCTGCTGCCGTTTGACGGGATCCTGCCCTGCGGCCAGACGGCCGGGACGTTCGGAAGCGGTCATGCCTGGGTCCATAACGGGTGCCTTGGTAGACGACATAGTAGTCAAGTTTCCTCATTTTCGATTCTTTTTCGAACCAAGCGGTTCGATCCCCTTGATATGCGCTCTCATTTGCGCTATGTCAACGATCGAACCGATTGGTTCAATCAGTTTTCAGATTGAACATCTGTAGAAAGAGCTCTCTATGTCCGCGCCGAAATCCACCAACGAGGCTGAGATTCGTCAGTTCCCTGCACCCGCCCCTGCTTCCAAAGCCGAAGCACCGGTGAAAAGTGAAGCCCCGCAGCACGACGTGGTCACTGCGACCCCGGCACCGCCAAAACGCTCGGTGAAGCGCTTCATATTGCCCGTCATCATTGTCGCCGCTGTCGGCGCCGGTGCCTGGTATGGCCACGAATGGTGGACAACGGGCCGCTTCATGGTCTCGACCGACGACGCCTACATCCAGGGCGACATCACCGCCATTGCGCCCAAGATCACCGGCTATATCGATACGATCAACGTCGTCGCCAACCAGCGCGTCAAGGCGGGCGATCCGCTGATCACGCTCGACAATGGCGACTATACCATTGCGGAAGAACAGGCCGAGGCGCAGATCGCGACACAGCGCCTGACGCTTCTGCGCATCGAGGCCCAGACGGAAGCAGCCAAAGCATCCGTCAAGCAGGTCGAAGCCAGCAAGGTCGCCGCACAGGCGGTCCTGACCAATGCGGAAGCCGCCGCAACCCGCGCCGGCCAGCTGCATGCCACGCGTTTTGCCTCCCAGTCCCAGCTCGACGATGCCACCGCGGCGCTGGATCAGGCCAAGGCCAACCTCGTTGCCGCCGATGCCCAGATCGCTGCGGCGGTCGCCAATGTCGGTGTGCTGGAAGCCCAGTACAAGGAAGCCGAGGGATCGATTGCCTCGCTGCAGCTGAGCAAGGATAAGGCCGCCCGCGACCTCTCCTTCACCGTCATCCGTGCGCCTCTCGATGGCGTTGTCGGCAATCTCTCGGCCAAGAAGGGTGATCTCGTCACCCCCGGCCAGCGGCTTGCCGCCCTCGTTCCCGTCAATTCGCTCTATATCGACGCGAATTACAAGGAAACGCAGCTGCGGGACATCGTGCCGGGCGAAAAGGTACGGGTACGGGTCGACGCGCTCTCCGGTGACACGTTTGAAGGCACCGTCGCCTCGATTGCCCCGGCATCCGGCGCCGTGTTCTCGCTGCTTCCAGCCGAGAATGCCACGGGCAATTTCACCAAGGTTGTCCAGCGCGTCCCGGTTCGCATCGCCCTGCCCGCCGACATTCTGGCATCCGGCAGGCTTCAGGCGGGCTTGAGCGTCATCGTTGACGTCGATACCCGCACGGCACCGGCCAAGTAAGCACAACCAGCACCGGACCCGAGATCATGTCGAGCACGACCATCAGCGGAAAGCCAGCGGCACCGGCCGTGCCGTCCGATCACATCGATCCGAAGAAAGCCATCGCCTTCGTGGCGATGGTCTTCGGCATGTTCATGGCCATCCTCGACATCCAGATCGTTTCGGCATCGCTTGCCGAAATTCAGGCGGGTTTGAGCGCAAGCTCCGACGAGATTTCCTGGGTGCAGACCTCCTATCTCATCGCCGAAGTCATCATGATCCCGCTGTCCGGCTTCCTCGGCCGGCTCCTGTCGACACGCGTTCTCTTCACCATTTCGGCGGCGGGCTTCACCGCAGCCAGCGTCCTGTGTGCCACGGCCACCAATATCGACCAGATGATTGTCTACCGCGCCATCCAGGGTTTCATCGGCGGCGGCATGATCCCCAGCGTCTTTGCCGCTGCGTTCACCATCTTCCCGCCTTCCAAGCGCTCGATCGTCTCGCCGATCATCGGCCTCGTGGCCACGCTGGCGCCGACCATCGGGCCGACCGTCGGCGGCTATCTCAGCCACGCCTTTTCCTGGCACTGGCTGTTCCTCGTCAACGTCATTCCCGGCATCATCGTTGCCTTTGCCGCCTGGAACCTCATCGACTTCGACAAGGGCGACAAGTCGCTGTTCAGCAAGTTCGACTGGTGGGGTCTGGCCGGCATGGGCGCGTTCCTCGGCTCGCTCGAATACGTGCTCGAGGAAGGTCCGCGCAATGACTGGCTGCAGGACAGCACGATCTTTTTCTTCGCCATCGTTCTCGTCCTTGGTGCGCTGCTGTTCTTCTATCGTGCCTTCACCGCCGAGGAGCCGATCGTCGACCTGCGCGCCTTCAAGAACCTCAATTTCGCCTTCGGCTCGGTGTTTTCCTTCATCATGGGCGTCGGCCTCTATGGCCTGACCTATCTCTATCCGCTCTATCTCGGCCGCATCCGGGGATATGACGCGCTGATGATCGGCGAAGCCCTGTTCGTCAGCGGCCTGGCCATGTTCATGACCGCCCCTGTCGCCGGCTTCCTGTCCAACCGGATGGATCCGCGCCTGATGATGATGATCGGCTTCATCGGTTTTGCCGCGGGCACCTGGACCATGACCGGCCTCACCGCCGACTGGGACTTCTATGAATTGCTGCTGCCGCAGATTCTGCGCGGCTGCTCGCTGATGCTGTGCATGGTGCCGATCAACAATCTGGCGCTCGGCACCCTGCCGCTGTCCCGCCTGAAGAACGCTTCGGGCCTGTTCAACCTGACACGCAACCTTGGCGGTGCCGTGGGCCTTGCCGTCATCAACACGATCTTGACGGATCGCAGTGTCAAGCATTACGCCCAGCTGTCCGAAAAGGTGCGTTGGGGCAATCCGGAAGCGGAGAATCTGATGGCCAGCATGGCCAAGAATTTCCAGTCGCACGGCATTGACGGCTCGTCCGCGGCACTCAGCCGAATTTCCGGCATGGTGCATCAGCAGGCCTCGCTGATGTCGTTCATGGACGTCTTCTATATCCTGACGATGCTGTTCGCCTCGCTGGCGCTTTTTGCCGTGCTCATGCGCAAACCGGCACCCGCTGCCTCGGGCGGCGGAGGCGGCGGGCACTAGTGCCCTTCTTGTTCGCCCTTGAGGCGGCTTGACCAGTCCTCGACCTTGCCGGTGGCCAGACGGCGCTCGGCATAGCGGCGCCATCCATCGGGAAGCCGTTCCAGCGCGGCCATCTGCGCCAGTTCATCGAGGTTCATGGTGTCCACGTACAGCGTGCGCCACAGTCGGTGGATGGTCCACTCGGGCGAAGTGCGGTCAATGAGCGCCAGCGTATCACCGGGCGCGACATAGCCGCTTTGCAGAACCCGGTAATACCAGCCTGTCCGTCCCGTTTTCTGCACCCGCATGGACATGTCGGCGACGCCGAAACGCGCGGTCAGCTTCCAGCAAGGCTGGCGTCCCTGCGAGACCTCGACACGCGCGCCGCCTAGCTGGAATACATCGCCGAGCGCCACCGTGGTCTCATCAAGCCCGGTGGTCGATATATTCTCGCCGAAGGCCCCGGCCTGTTCGAGGAGGGGGATTGCCCCGATATCGGCAACCCATTTGTCATAGTGATCGTAGGGATAGTGGTGGACGGCCTTCTCGATGCCGCCATGGCGCACAGGATCGCCCTGCGCATCCCCCTCAAAACCGGTCTCGCCAAGCCAGAGCCGCCCGTTGACCCGCTTTTTTGCTATCCCGCTCGGTATTTTTTTGTCGCCGAGCGGCGCGAGGGCACCGGTCAGCAGTGCGATTGTACAATCTTTGATCGTCATGATGCCCGGTTTTCTAGCAGGATTTGCGCCGAATTGCGACCCGAATCCAGCACGGCGATTCCACCGGAAAACGGCTGTACCACGGTATCCGCCAGACGCGGCAGATTCCCGAATTTTTGCAAAATAATGTTAGTCCGCTAACCGGATTTTTCGAGCCCCCGCCGGTCCTTGTGGATGAGCATGTCGCAGGAAATCAAATGCGACATTCATTATTCGGCTAATTGCCGCTCATGCCAATCTTTTTGTCGTTATGGGAGCAATTCAGCCGACTGTCCGGACACTGTCATAATTCTCTCACGCGCGAATTGCTAAGCCACCAAAAAAATGTTTCACTTCTTTCCACTGCTCAGCAAAAGACGTTCGCAGGCCTGTCATCTAACTGACATGAGAGCCCTATATCGGGAGGCAGGAACGTCGAAAACAGAGCCAATGACGTTTGTCGCTTAAACAGGGGTGTTAAAATGGTTGTTTCTTCAAAACGCTTGCTCTCTCTATCGACAGCGCTGCTGTTCGCAAGCACCACGCTTTCGTTCGCGGATGCGCCGGCTGATCTGGTTGCCGCCGCGAAAAAGGAAGGGTCGCTGACGACCATCGCGTTGCCGCACGACTGGTGTGGTTATGGCGATATCATTGCCGGTTTCAAGGCAAAGTACGGCCTGACCGTCAACGAACTCAATCCGGATGCCGGATCGAAGGACGAAGTCGAAGCGATCAAGGCCAACAAGGACAACAAGGGCCCGCAGGCGCCTGACGTCATCGACGTCGGTCTTTCCTTTGGCCCCGATGCCAAGAAAGACGGCCTGACACAGCCTTACAAGGTTTCCACCTGGGATTCGATCCCGGCCGAACTGAAGGATGCCGACGGCCATTGGTATGGCGACTATTACGGCGTCATGTCACTCGAAGTGAATACCGATATCGTCAAGAATGTCCCGAAGGATTGGGCTGACCTGCTCAAGCCGGAATACGCCAACACTGTGGCGCTTGCCGGTGATCCCCGCGCGTCCAACCAGGCCATTCTCGCCGTACAGGCTGCCGGTGCATCGACCGGTGCCAAGCCCGGTGCCGCTGCTGCCGAAGCCGGCCTGAAGTATTTTGCTGACCTCAACAAGGCCGGCAACTTCGTTCCGGTCATCGGCAAATCAGGCACACTGGCACAGGGTGCTACCCCGATCATCATCACCTGGGATTATAACGCCCTCGCCGGTCGTGATACGCTCAAGGGCAATCCGCCGGTTGAAGTCGTTGTTCCCGCATCGGGCGTTCTTGCCGGTGTCTATGTCCAGGCCATCAGCGCCTATGCACCGCATCCCAATGCCGCCAAGCTCTGGATGGAATATCTCTATTCCGACGAAGGCCAGATCGGTTACCTCAAGGGCTATTGCCATCCGACCCGCTTCAAGGATCTGATAAAGAACAACAAGGTACCGAAGGAAGTCCTCGACAAGCTGCCGCCGGCAGCAGCCTACGAAAAGGCTTTCTTCCCGACGCTTGATGAACAGGCTGCCGCCAAGGAAGTCATCACCAAGGGCTGGGACAAGGTTGTCGGCGCCAACGTCAAGTAATCTCTGACCATCGGATCCCCGTGGAAACATCCGCGGGGATTCCCTTTTTCAGAGACAAGGCGCGCCCTGCTCGAACCCTCGGTCAGTTTGTTCGCTTCGCAATTGATGCGGTAGCGTCTATAATGCAGCTCAGAAAGCGGTCTTCAAAATCCATGAGTGTGATTTCAGAAGCAAGCACCTCCTCTAGTCCACCTGCCGCCACCCAGGAGCGCAAGCGCTTGTCGCTTGACTGGCTCGGTGTCATGCCGTTCTTCCTGTTTGCCGTGATGTTTCTGGTTTTGCCGACGATCTATCTCGTCGCCGGGGCGTTCCAGGATGCGCAGGGCAATCTGACGTTCGCCAATCTCGTCAATCTGTTCCAGCCGTCCATCATGGATGCCTACTGGATTTCGATCAAGATTTCGCTGACATCGGCATTGCTCGGCGCCTTCATCGGTTTCAGCATCGCCGCGGCAATCACCCTGGGCGGCCTGCCGAGCTGGATCCGCGCACCCATGATGACGTTTTCCGGCGTCGCATCGAATTTCGCCGGCGTTCCGCTGGCCTATGCCTTTCTGTTCACACTCGGGCGTACCGGCCTCGTCACCTACCTCCTGGTCAACGTCTTCGGGTTCAATCTCTACGCGCATGGCTTCAATCTTCTCAGTTTCTGGGGCCTGACCATCACCTATCTCTACTTCCAGATTCCGCTGATGGTGCTGATCATCACGCCCGCGCTGGACGGGCTGAAGCGCGAATGGAAGGAAGCCGCCACCATTCTCGGCGCAACCGGGCCGCAATACTGGCGCATGGTCGCCTTCCCGATCCTGTGGCCTGCCCTGCTTGGCACCATTCTTCTGCTTTTCGCCAATTCCTTCGGTGCGATCGCCACGGCCTATGCGCTGACCGGCTCGTCGCTCAGCATCGTCCCGATCGTCCTCTACGCCCAGATCCGCGGCGATGTCCTGCAGGACCCGCAGCTCGGCTACGCCCTGGCCTTCGGCATGATCATCATAACAGGCATTTCCAACGGCATTTACATCTGGATGCGCGCCCGCAGTGAACGGTGGCTCAAATGAAGAAAAACCGTTTCTGGTCCTGGCTTGCCCTCGCCTTCGGCATTCTCTATTTTGCCCTGCCGCTGATCGGCCTGTTTGAGTTTTCGCTGCGCATGCGGCGCGGGGTCTATTCGCTCGATGCCTATTGGGTCGTGCTGAGCGATCCCGGCTTCCAGGCGACGTTCGCCTATTCCGTCGTCATGGCCATCGCCACCATTTTCGTCGGCGTGCTGCTCATCGTTCCCACGGCCTATTGGGTGCGTCTGCGCCTGCCGGGCTGGCGGCCGTTCATCGAGTTCATCACGCTGCTGCCGCTGGTCATTCCGGCGATTGTCATCGTGTTCGGCTATATCAGGCTGTACAACACCTCCTCGATGCTGCCGCTGACCGGTTCGGCCATGGGCACCAACATCCTTTTGTGCTTCGGTTATACGACACTGGCGCTGCCCTACATGTACCGCGCCGTCGATACCGGCCTTGGCGCTATCGATATCCGCACCATGACGGAAGCCGCCGAAAGCCTTGGCGCAAGCCGGATAACCATCATGGCACGCATTATCCTGCCCAATGTGCTCATTGCGGTGCTGTCGGGTGCGTTCCTGACCTTCGCCATCGTCATCGGCGAATTCACCATGGCAGCCCTGTTGAACCGTCCGGCTTTCGGACCGTTCCTGCAGCTGCTCGGCGCCAACCGCGCCTATGAACCGGCGGCGCTCTCCGTCATCGCCTTTGCCATAACCTGGGTTTGTATGGGGCTTATCCAGGTCGTCACCCGCTTCAACAAATCCCTCGCTGCAACCAAGCGATAATCGGGAACCTTGCCAATGTCATTTCTCACCATCAGCCATTTGAAAAAGAGTTTTGGAGCCACGACGGTTGTTCATGATTTCAACCTGAGCATCGAGAAGGGTGAATTCATTTCCTTCCTCGGCCCCAGCGGTTGCGGCAAGACAACGGTGCTGCGCATGGTCGCCGGTTTTGAAACCCCGACATCCGGCACGATCAGCATCGGCGGCAAGGACGTCGTCAACCTCAAGCCCAACCAGCGCAATATCGGCATGGTGTTCCAGGCCTATGCGCTTTTCCCCAACATGACCGTGGCGCAGAACGTCGCCTTCGGCCTGAAGGTTGCCAAGAAGCCGCAGGCGGAGATCAACGCGACGGTGCACGAGATGCTGTCGCTGATCAAGCTCGACCATCTGGCCGAACGTTTCCCCTATCAGCTCTCCGGCGGCCAGCAGCAGCGCGTGGCGCTCGCCCGCGCGCTTGCCACCAAGCCGCAGGTTCTCCTGCTCGACGAGCCGCTGTCGGCGCTCGACGCCAAGATCCGCGTGTCGCTGCGCGAGGAAATCCGGGCGATCCAGCGCAAGCTTGGCATCACCACGATTTTCGTCACCCACGACCAGGAAGAGGCCCTGTCGATCTCCGACCGTATCGTCGTCATGTATGAAGGCAAGGCCGAGCAGGTCGGCGCGCCATTCGAGATTTACAACCAGCCCTCATCGCGTTTCGTCGCGTCCTTCGTCGGCACGCTCAACACGCTGGATGCGGTTGTGCGCGATGCGGCCACCGGCACCATCACCGTCGACGGCAAGGACGTGTCGATCGGCCTCAAGCGCCTCAACGGCCACAAGACTGGCGACAAGATTTCCCTTGCTGTGCGCCCGGAGGCCGTGAGCCTCGGCGGCGCCACCGGCAATCGCGAGACGACGCTGGACGGCAAGATCAACAGCGTGCACTTCCTCGGCTCGGTCATCCGCATCCGCGCCTCGCTCGGCCAGAACACCGTGTCCTTCGATACGTTCAACGATCCGAGCGCACCGCCGCCGGTGCCCGGTGAAGACGTCAAGGTCAGCCTCGCCGCCAAGGACCTGCTGGTTCTGGAGCACTGATCCGCATCATGTCGGCAAAACAAAACGGGGTGCTGCTGCCAGCACCCCGTTTCAATTTGACGATTGAAGCAGGCCCGGAGCCTATCCTTCAATCGCTTCGTCCAGCAGCTTGAGCGCTGCTTTCTTTGTCAGTTTGACCGGATTGCCGCCAGCGGTCGGATCGACAATCGCCATGTCGGCGATCAGTTCCTTCTGTTTCTTGCTCATGTTGAGATCCTTGATCAGACCGGGCAGCGCATGCGGCACCTTCAGCTCCTTGCGCAGCTTGAGGATCGCCTTGGCAAAGCCGTCGAACCCGCCCTTGATGCCGATATAGCTGGCCAGCCGCGCAATGCGCTCTTCCACCGCATCGCGGTTGAACGCCAGCACGTAGGGCATGAACACCGCGTTGGTCATGCCGTGATGGGTGTCATACAGCGCGCCGATGGGATGCGACAGCGAGTGGATCGCGCCGAGCCCCTTCTGGAAGGCGGTGGCGCCCATGGCCGCCGCGCTCATCATATGGGCACGCGCCGTCAGGTCCTTGCCGTTGGCGTAGGCCTTGGGCAGGTTTTCGAACACGAGGCGGATGCCCTCGACCGCGATGCCGTCGGCCATCGGGTGATAGCCCGGTGCGCAATAGGCCTCGAGGCAATGCGCCAGCGCGTCCATGCCGGTACCGGCGGTGATGAAGGCAGGCATGCCCACCGAAAGCTCCGGATCGGCAATGACGATTGCCGGCAGCAGCTTCGGATGGAAGATCACCTTCTTGGTGTGGGTCTCTTCGTTGGTGATGACACCGGCGCGGCCCACTTCCGAACCCGTTCCCGCCGTGGTCGGCACGGCAATGATCGGCGCGATGACATCGCTGTTGGCGCGCGTCCACCAGTCGCCCACATCCTCGAAATCCCAGACCGGCCGGGTCTGGCCCGCCTGGAAGGCGATAAGCTTGCCTAGATCCAGCGCCGAGCCGCCGCCGAAGGCGATGACGCCGTCATGCTTGCCCTTCTTGAACACGGCAATGCCGGCGGTGAGGTTGGATTCGACCGGGTTGGGTTTCACCTCGGAGAAAACGCCGTAGGGAACTTTGGCATCGTCGAGAATTTTCAGCGTACTCGCCACCACCGGCAGCTTGGCCAGGCCGGGATCGGTGACGAACAGCGGCTTCTTGATGCCGGTCGCTTCGAGAACCTCGGGCAGTTCCTTGATACGGCCCGCACCGAAGCGAACGGTGGTCGGGTAATTCCATTTGGAGATCAGCTTGCTCATCATGTGTCTCTTTCAGAAAGTCAGATCGCTTCACGCAGGTGGAAGGATTTGGGACGGGTCAGGTTGCCGTAGCCGATGGCCGACATGGCAGCGCCCCTGCCGGTTTCCTTGACGCCGGTCCACACCAGCGCCGGATCGATATAATCGCAGCGGTTCATGAACACTGTACCGGTTTCGATCCGCTCGCCGATGGCGGCGGCGCGGTCCGTATCGGTGGTCCACAGCGACGCCGTCAGGCCGTACTGGCTGTCATTCATCAGCGCCAGCGCTTCCTCGTCATTGCGCACCTTCATGATGCCGACGATGGGGCCAAAGCTTTCCTCGCGCATGACGCTCATCTGATGGTCGACGCCGGTCAGCACTTCGGGCGCGAGGTAGGGCGACCCCGCCGCGTCATTGGCAACGCGCATATTGACATGCGCCTTGGCGCCCTTGCGCAGGGCTTCCGCCTTCTGCTCGCGGATGAGTTCGGCAAAGCGCGTCTGCGCCATCGGTCCCATCGTCGTTGCCGCATCGAGCGGATTGCCGACCACATACTGCTTGGTCAGATCGACAAAGCCGTCAACGAAGCGGTCATAGACATCCGCATGCACATAGATGCGCTCGATGCCGCAGCAGCACTGGCCGGAGTTGAAGAAGGCGCCGTCGACCAGATTGGCCACCGCTTGGTCGAGATTGACGTCCGGCAGCACATAGGCCGGGTCCTTGCCGCCCAGCTCAAGCCCGAGCGACATGAAGGTGCCCGCTGCGGCCTTTTCGATGGCGCGGCCGCCGCCGACCGAGCCGGTGAAATTGACATGGTCGATCCGGCCCGACCCCAGCAGTTTTTCCGTCTGGGCATGGTTCAGCACGATGTTCTGGAAAACGCCCTTCGGCAGCCCGGCCGTAGCAAAAGCCTGGGCAAAGCGCTCGCCGACCAGCAGCGTCTGCGCCGCATGTTTGAGAATGACGGTATTGCCCGCCATCAGCGCCGGGATGATCGTGTTGACGGCGGTCAGATACGGATAATTCCATGGCGCAATGACCATGACGACGCCGAGCGGCACATGCTTGATGTAGCGGCGGAAGCCCGGCTTGTCGTTTTCGATAACAGGCGCAAGCGCCCGTTCGGCAATCCCGACCATGTAGCGGGTGCGTTCCTCCACACCGCCCTTTTCGCCGCCATAGCGCACGGGGCGGCCCATCTGCCAGGCAATCTCCGGCACGATCTCGTCGTTCATGCCGAGCAAGGCATCCAGCGCCGCAAGGCAAAGCCTACCGCGTTCGGCAATGCTGGTCTGCGACCAGCCGGCCTGCGCCTGCCTTGCCGCTTCCACGGCCGCGTCGATGGCCTTGTCCGTTGCAACGGGACGCTCCGCGTAGACGGAGCCGTCGATGGGGGTGATCAGTTTGACCGTCTCGGTCATGGGTAAACCTCTAGTCTGTGTTTTCCAAAAGCTGGCCCCGCCCCGCGGACGCATGCCGCGGGACAGGCCTTTGCCGTGATCTTCAATACCGTTCGAAACCGCGATGCAACTCCCAATCGGTGACGCGGCGGTCATATTCGAACTGTTCCCACTTGGCGGTGTGCACGTAATGCTCGACCACTTCGTCGCCGAGCGCCGTCTTCAGCATTTTCGACTTCGCCAGCGTTTCGGTCGCCTCGCGCAGGGTCTTGGGGATTTCCCGCAACCGCGCCCCGCCATAGGCATCGCCCTGGAACGGCTTGTCGAGTTCAAGTTTTTCGTCGATGCCTGCCAGACCCGACGCGATCAGACCGGCAAAGGCGAGATAGGGATTGAGATCAGCCCCGCCGATGCGGCATTCGATGCGGATGCCCTTGGTGCCTTCGCCGCACAAGCGGAAGCCCGCCGTCCGGTTGTCGAGGCTCCAGACATTCTTCGTCGGCGCAAAGGTGCCCGCCTGGAAGCGCTTGTAGGAGTTGATGTAGGGCGCGAGGAAGAAGGTGAAGTCGTCGGCATATTTCAGCTGCCCGGCCACCCATTGCCGCATCAGCGGCGACATGGTGTGTTCGGCGTTCTTGTCATAGAACAGCGGCGTCTTGCCATCGGCGCTCCACAGCGAGTTGTGCACGTGGCTGGAACTGCCCGCCAGCGCATAATCATATTTCGCCATGAAGGTGATCGCCTTGCCCATCTGGGTGGCGATTTCCTTGCAGCCGTTCTTCATGATCACATGCCGGTCGGCCATTTCGAGCGCTTCGGCATAGCGCACATTGATTTCTTCCTGGCCCGGCCCCCATTCGCCCTTGGAGTTTTCGACGGGAATGCCCGCATCGAACAGACCGTTGCGGATGGCGCGCATGACGGCGTCTTCCTTAGTGGTCATCTGGATCACATAGTCCTGGATATAGGGCGATGCGGTGGTCATGCCCTTCCAGTGCTTGGCACGCGCACTCTCATAGGTCTCGTCGAACAGGTAGAATTCCAGCTCCGAGGCGAAGTAGGCGAGATAGCCCCGCTCCTTCAGCCGCGCCAGCTGGCGTTTCAGGATGGCGCGCGGCGAATGGGCGAGATCCTCGTGATGGTGATGGTCGAGAATATCGCACAGGACCAGCGCGCATTTTTCCAGCCACGGAATATGGCGGATGGTGGAAAGGTCGGGCTTGATGACGAAATCGCCATAGCCCTGTTTCCAGCTGGCCGCCTTGTAGCCGGGCACCGGCTCCATGTCGATGTCGTTGGCCAAGAGATAGTTGCAGCCGTGCGTCTCGTCATGGGCGGAGTCGACGAAGAAGCTGGCATGAAAGCGCTTGCCGATCAGGCGGCCCTGCATGTCGACGAAGCAGGCCAGCACCGTGTCAATTTCGCCATTGGTTACATGGCGCTTTAATTCGTCGAAACTCCAATGTCCGGGCATTTCTTGTCTATCCTCAAACAGAATTTGGATTGGGTCAAAAGACAGGGCGGCCGGCCCGAGCCCGCCGCCCCCGTTTTGCAATCAGCCGCGTTCGCCGACGGCCTTTTCAGCGGCAGCGATTTCGGCGGCACGCTTGGCCACGGCATCGCCGATGGGCGGGCCCTGGAAACGGCGGCGCTCGAAGCCGAACCAGACAGCGGCCGTCACCACCAGGAAGCCGACGGTGATGTAGAGAGCCCATTCATTCGGCGGCTGGATGCCGATGACGAAGATCAGCGCCATGGCGAGGATCGACAGGATGGCGAACAGCTTGAACATGCCTTCACCCAGGTTCCATGGTCCCATCTTGTTCCATTTCGGCGTACCCCAGGCGAAAAAGCCCAGCGCGATCGGAATGGCGAAGGAGAAGAACAGGAAGATGACCGTGCAGGAAACGACCACCGAATAGACCGGCGTGTCACCGATGGACACCATGTTCGACCCCCAGACAAACAGCACCGCCAGGGTAGCGCCGGTCCAGATGGCGGCGACAGGCGTGCGGTATTGCGGGCTGACTTTCGACAACAGGCTCGATCCCGGCAGGCCCTTGTCGCGGGCGAAGGCGAAAATCATGCGCGAGACCGAGGTTACCGTCGCCAGACCGCAAAGGAACTGGCTGATGAAGATCAGGAAGTAGAGAATGTTCTTGACGACAGGATTGACCTGTTCGCCCATCGCCCAGAAGAACACGTTCCAGCCCTGTGCCGCCGCCGCATCCATGCTTGGCAGCATCAGCACGAACGAGCACAGCATGATGTAGCCGAAGACGGCCGACCAGAGCACCGATGAAACCATGCCGCGCGGCACGGAATGCGCCGCCTTGACGGTTTCTTCGGATGTATGGGCGGATGCGTCATAGCCGGTGATCGTGTAGATCGGCAGCAGCAGGCCAAGCAGGAATACCCACAGGCTCGAGCTGGTGGGCCAGACGGGGCTGCCGGTCATCGATCCATCCGCCGCCGGCGTCGGCATGCCGGAATAGTTGGCGAATGTGAACAGGCGGCTGAATTCGAACGACTTGGCCGAAGCGAGGCAGACCAGCGACAGGGCAATCGCCGTGGCGAAAATCAGATAGCCGGAAAAGTCGGTCAGCTTGGCGGTGAGGCCGATGCCCATATGATTGACCAGGGCCTGGATGCCGGTCAGGATGATCAGGAAGATGATCTGCACCGTGATGGAATCCGTGATCCCGAGATAGGTGCCGAAGGCGCCGATGAAGAAATAATAGGTGCCGACATTGATCGCGCCGAGCACGGTGATCAGGCCGAGCAGGTTGAACCAGGCTGTCAGCCAGCCGGTGCCGCGATTGCCGAGGATCGAACCCCAGTGATAGAGGCCGCCGGCGGTCGGGTAAGCTGAGCTGATCTGCGCCATGGCGATGGCGAAGACCGCCGAGACCAGGCAGCCGAGCGGCCAGCCGATGCCGATGGCGGCACCGCCGGCACCCGCCGTCGCCTGCCCCAGCGAATTGATGCCGCCGGACAGGATGCAGATGATCGAAAACGAGATGGCGAAGTTGGAGAAACGGCTCATGCGCCGTTCCAGTTCCTGGGCATAGCCCATGCCGTGGAGAACTTTGATGTCCTCCGATTTATCCACGTCGGTATAATCTTGGTGTGTCATCGTACTCACGTTCCCCGTTATTCTTGAGAAATTTCTAACGTCAGATACCAATCCTTATGCGATCCTGTTTGCAGCCTTCCTGGTTGTGGAAAGCGGCCCTTGGGCAATTTCCTTCAAAATGGCCGAGAGTGTCCCGGCCCATGCTTTTTCTTCTTTGGGTGTGGTGATGAGATCGTTGCGGATCTCGATCATCACCGCGGCAAGCCCTTGCGCCGACGCATGGCGGTCAAGCGTGTAATAGACCCGGTCGGCGGGCGAATAGGGCTCATTGATGCCGACGCAGTATTGATCGAGCGCCTGCAGGCCCGCAATGAGGGGTGCCGCAACCTGATCGTAATCGTCATGGATGATGCCGATGTGCCAGGGCCGCTCGACCCCGCGATAGACCGGCGTGAACGAATGCACCGCCACATAGACCGGCGCCGGAAAACCCTTGCGCGCACGCTCCCTTGCCAGTTCTTCGATGGCCGCATGATAGGGCTGATGCGACAGCGCGATGCGCCGCTGCCTTTCCGCAGCATCGAGCCCCGTATTGGCGGGCACCGTGGTCAATTCGCTCGTGGCCGGGATGAGATCGGGCGCCTCGAGCGGCCGGTTGCAATCGATGATCAGCCGCGAGACGCAGGATTCAACCAGCGGCGCATCCAGCAGCGCAGCCATCCCCTGGCTGACCCCCAGCGCGCCGGGGTCCCAGGCGATATGCTTTTGCAGATCGTCCGGCTCGAGGCCGAGACGGCCATAGGGCGCGGGAATGTGGTTGGAAGCGTGATCGCAGAGAATGACAAACGGCGAGCCACCATCGGGGTTGGATACCCGGACCGGCTCCCAGACACTGTGCGTGGCCTGCGATAATCCCATTTTGCCCTCTTCGGCAATTTGTACTTTGTATTACATTTTGTATTTTTATTTCCACTCACGTATGATTTGATACACAAGTCACAAAATTGTCAAATGCGAAAATTGCGTTTCTTGACTTTGACCGAAAGAAGTTTGATGGGAACAAGCATTTCCGAACTGATCAGCGAAAAAATCGATGCCATGTCGACGTCGGAACGCAAGGCCGCGCAGACCCTCATCGCCAACTACCCGCTGATCGGCCTGCGTACAGTGGCGGAGTTTTCGGCGCAGGCGGGGGTCAGTTCGCCGACGATCCTGCGTTTCGTTTCGCGCCTCGGCTTTCAGGGCTATCCGGAATTTCAGCAGGCCCTGCAGCAGGAGCTGGCAGCCCAGATCCAGTCGCCGCTCAACCGCGCGACGATCATTCAGTCATCCAAGGGCAGCGCCGCTTACCCCCTGATGGAAGCGGCCATCGAGAACATCCGTGAAACATTTCACCATCTTTCGACGCAGCAGCTGGACGATGCGACGGAGGCGCTCAGCCGCACCCGCACCCACGTCTATCTGCTCGGCGGCCGCTTCACCGATCCGATCGCCATCTACATGGCGGCACATCTGAAGATCATCCGTTCCGGCGTCACCCACCTCACCGGCCAGGAAAGCAACTGGCGCGACCAGCTGATCGACATGGGCAGGAAGGATGTCCTCGTCATCTTCGATATCCGCCGTTATCAGGACAGCCTCATCCGCTTCGCCGAGAAGGCGCAGGCGCGTGGTGTCGAGATCGTGCTGATCACCGACCAGTGGCTGTCCCCCATCGCTCGCTTCGCCCGCCATGTCATCGCCGGGCGCACGGCCGTCCCCTCGCCCTGGGACTCCTCCACCACGCTTTTCCTGATGGCGGAAACCCTGATCGCCGGGGTGACGCACAAGCTGCAGAACAGCAGCGCCGAACGCATCCGTGACATGGAACAGTTGCGTGATGGCTGAGATTGTCATTGCCCGGCAGGCACATTGATATACAAATGCTCACCCGGGCTCTGGGCCTGCGTTCGAATCGAATAAAGCAAGGACATAATCATGCAGCAAGCTGACATTGGATTGATCGGCCTTGGCGTCATGGGTGCCAATCTCGCGCTCAATATTGCCGAAAACGGTTATCGCGTCGCGGTGTACAACAGGACGGTGGAAAAGACCCACGCCTTCCATCAGGAAGCGGGCGCCCTCAAAGACAAGATCATTTCCTGCGAAACGCTGGAAGACCTGGCCAAAAACATCCGTGCACCCCGCCCGATCATCCTGATGGTGAAGGCCGGCGAGGCCGTCGATGAGCAGATTGCAGCGCTGAAGCCCTTCCTTGCCAAGGAAGACATCATCATCGATGCGGGCAATGCCAACTTCCACGACACGGTCCGCCGCCTGAAGGAACTCGGCGCCAACGATCCGACCTTCGTCGGCATGGGCGTTTCCGGCGGCGAGGAAGGCGCACGGCATGGCCCATCGATCATGGTCGGCGGCACGCCTGAATCCTATGCGCGCATCGAGCCGGTCCTGACAGCCATTTCGGCGAAGTATGAGGGCGAATCCTGTTCCGCGCTGCTCGGCCCCGATGGCGCCGGTCACTTCGTCAAGACGATCCACAACGGCATTGAATATGCCGACATGCAGATGATCGCCGAAATCTACGGCATCCTGCGCGATGGTCTCGGGCTGTCGCCGGTTGAGATCGGCAAGATTTTCGACACATGGAACAAGGGCCCGCTCAATTCCTACCTGATCGAAATTACCGCCAAGGTGCTCGCCGCCACCGACACGGAAACCGGCAAGCCGGCCGTCGAGATCATCGTCGACAGCGCTGGCCAGAAGGGCACCGGCCGCTGGGCCGCCATCGAGGCGCAGATGCTCGGCATCCCCGCAACCGGCATTGAAGCGGCGGTTGCCGCGCGCTCCATTTCCGCGCTGCGCGGCGAACGCGCCAAGGCGGCCAAGGCCTATGCCTCGCTCGGCACGCCCAAGCTTGCGGGCACCGACCAGTCGTTCATCGACGCACTCGAACAGGGCCTGCTGGCTGGCAAGATTGCCGCCTATGCGCAAGGCTTTGCCGTCATGGCTGGTGCTTCGGCCGAGCATGGCTGGAACATCCCGCTCGACACCACGGCGAAAATCTGGCGCGCCGGCTGCATCATCCGTTCGCAGTTCCTCGACGAGATCGCCTCGGCTTTCGCCGGTGGCGGCCAGGACAATCTGCTGCTTGCCCCATCCTTCGTCGAACGCATGAAGACAGCATCGACGGCGTTGCGCGACGTGGTTGCCAAGGCGGCCGTGGCCGGTCTGCCGACCCCGGCGCTTGCTGCTGCTCTCGGCTATTTCGATGGCTACCGGCAGGCGCGCGGCACGGCCAATCTCATCCAGGCGCAGCGGGATTTCTTCGGCGCGCACGGCTTCAAGCGCGTGGACAAGGAAGGCGATTTCCACGGCCCATGGTCGGATGTCGGCTGACAATATCACGTGCTGAAATGATCCCTTTGAAACCGCCTCCGCCAACGGGGCGGTTTCTTTTTGGGTTGATCACGGCGTTCCCCGCGCCCCGCTCGGCGGCGTGGCGTGGATGCGGCCCCACGCCCGGCGCAGCTGACGCGCCGAGGCAAAACCGGTGCGTTCCGCCACACCCTCCATATCCAGCCGCGTATGGCTGAGGATTTCCTGCGCCAGCGCCACCCGCAGGCGGTTGAGATAATCGGGAATGCTCATTCCGGCATGTTCGTTGAACAGGCGCGACAGGTGCCGCGGGCTGGTTGCGGCGATATCCGCCAGGCTTTCCAGCGTCCAGTGTTGCGCCGGGTCGGCGGCGAGCCGGTCCTGCACCCGGTGGATCGCCGGGTGGATGTGATTGCGTCCGTCCAGCCATGGCGACCATTGCGGATCGGTGCCGCTGCGCCGGAGATAGACCACCAGATAGCGCGCGACGGCCACGGCACAGGCCGGACCGGCCATCTCGCTGACCAGATGCAGCATCAGGTCGATACCCGCCGTGATCCCCGCACTTGAGTACCGGTTGCCGTCCTCGACATAGAGCCGGTTGTCCAGCACCCGCGCCGTCGGCACCAGCGCGCGCAACTCGTCAATCGAAGCAAAGTGCGTGGTACAAATGCGGTCATCGAACAGGCCGGCACGCGCCGCCAGCAAGGCGCCGGAACAGATGGTCACCAGCGTCTGGGTTTCCCCCATATGCGCTTTCAGCCAGGCGACAATATCCGCATCGCGGTGTCCATGCACCTCCGCCTCGCGGCTCGCCGCCGTGTCCAGCAGCGTCGTGGTATCGCCCGCCAGCATGATCATCGCATCATCCGGCACATGGTCGGGCAACAGCTCGATGCCGCTGATGGTCAAGCCGATGGACGTGGTGACACTGGCGAGCGGGCCGACATAGCGCACGTCGAAATGCACCGTGTCCTGTTCCAGATTGGCCTTGCGCAGCACCTCCACCGGTCCGGCAATATCAAGCAGCAGCGCCCTTGCGGGCACCACCACCAGAACATCGATATGCCGGGTGCCGTCCGTTTTCATGCGGCCAGCGCCTGCCCCGCCCCGTTCAACGCCTCATCGACCGTGACGATCCGGGCAAAGCGCCCGGCCAGCACCAGCTCGGTGCGGGCACGGATCTCGTCGGCGCTGAAGGTGCGCCCGGCGGCATTGGTCATGGCGAAGGTCAGCGTCGCCTCGGAGACGTAATCGACGGTATAGCCAAGATCCGAGGCATGGCGCGTGGTGGTTTCGCAGCACTGTTCGGTGCGGATGCCCGACACCAGCAGCTTGCGGATGCCGTTCTCGGTCAGCCAGACATCGAGCCCGCTGCCGACAAGCGCGCTGTGCCGGGCCTTGTGAAACACGACATCGGCTTCGAGAGAAACCGGTGCCAGCGGCCGGATGAAGCCGGAGTCCAGTGCAAACGGGCCATCCCCGTCGACATGGAAAATCTGGATGACCGGAAGGCCGGCAGCCTTGGCGCCATCGATCAACCGCTGGATATTGGCAATGAAAGCCTGTGCTTCGGCTTCGTTCCAGTAGGCGCGCTGGCGGAAGGATTCCTGCACGTCGATGACGATAAGAGCGGTATCTGCGGACATTTCTGGCATCTCCTGTGTGTTGATATCCCAACAGTACAATGCGATGCAATCGGCAGATACGCATGCAGCGGACGAGAAGCGGACAAAAAAGGACATCGATTGCATTCCTTTGCACTTCCATCTGGTGCGTGGTTCGACAAGCTCACCATGAGGGAAGTGGAGGATTGCAGGGAGCCGTATTCTGCAACATTGCAGAATTGGCCTTGCGGCCAACTCACCTCCCTCATGGTGAGCTTGTCGAACCACGCACCAACTCCATTGCAAGCGTTGTCAAAGATTTCAGAACCATGCACGCTCACTGTCTCCGCCACGGAGACAATCCATCAAGCGGCGGGTAGCTTCCGCTATGGCATCAGGCATTCCATATGTGAGGCAACACAGTGCAATCCATGGCCCAGGTGCAAAGGCACCGGGCGGAAGGGACGGATATGTCGACGCATTCCTATCAGCACCGCATCCATGCGGCGCAAACCCCGAACAGCCCCCTGTTCTTCGTCTTTCACGGAACGGGCGGTGACGAGAACCAGTTCTTCGATTTCGCCCGCCGCCTGATCCCGTCAGCGGGTATCGTCTCGCCGCGCGGCGATGTCTCGGAACATGGTGCCGCGCGCTTTTTCCGCCGCACCGCCGAGGGCGTCTACGACATGGACGATCTCGCCGTGCGGACACGGGCCATGGCAGATTTTGTCAAAGCCCACAAGGACGCTGCCAATCCATCCGACGTTGTCGGTCTTGGCTATTCGAACGGCGCCAACATTCTTGCCTCAGTCATGCTGGAGCAACCGGAGCTGTTTGACGCGGCCGTCCTGATGCATCCGCTGATTCCGTGGACACCGGCGCCGCAGCCGAAACTGGCGGGAAAGCGGATACTGATCACCGCCGGGCAGCGTGATCCGATCTGCCCGCCCGATCGCACGCAGGCGCTGGCGGATTATCTCGCCGCACAGGGAACCGACGTGGCCATCGCCTGGCATCCCGGCGGACATGAAATCCAGCAGAGCGAGATCGGAGCGATCCAGGAATTCCTCGCCCGTTAAACAAAAAGCCGGCCAAAGGGCCGGCTTTTCCATTCAGGCGGAGAACCGCAGCGACACAGGAATGATCCGCATCGCCCGCGATGAGCGGCGGCCTTTCGGCGTCAGCAGTCCCTTGGCGCCATCCAGATGCCCCGGCTTCAATTCAAGCGCGAGGAAGCGCCGGCGTTCGACCGGACCCGGCATGGCAAGCCCTGCCGTCTTCGCGCCGGTGAAGCCGAAGCGTTCGTAATATTCAGGGTCGCCGACCAGGATGACGGCGCCGTGGCCGAGCCGGGCGGCTTCCTTGATCGCATGGCGCATCAGCGCCGAACCGATGCCGAGATCCTTCGATGCGGGATCGACGGCAAGCGGTCCGAGCAGCAGCGCGCGCACGCCCTTGCCCGCGGCGTCATGGCCGGCCTGGATGTCCCAGAGCCGGACCGTGCCGAGCAGCGCGCCGCCCGCGCCGCGTGCCGAGAAGGCAAGACCTTCCGACGGCAGGCGGCCACGGCGCAGCTTTTCCGAAGACTTGCGGCGGCGGCCCTCGCCCATGGCGCGGTCGAGCAAATCTTCGCGCGCCTTCTCGTCCTGCGGCAGTTCGTTGACGATGGCATAGGCACCCGCGCCGGCAAAATACAGGCCGTCGGGTACCAGGTTCTGTTCGATGTTTTCTGCTGCGTCCATTGTCTCGACCAATCGTGTCATGTGCGTGTCACCGCTGCCCGGCGCGTTGCCGGGCAGAACGTTTCAACCGGGCTTGAAGCCGGTTTAGATGACGTATGATCGGAGTGGTTCGAAGCCGTTGAAGGCCACAGCGGAATAGGTCGTGGTGTAGGCACCTGTTCCCTCGATCAGCACCTCATCGCCGATGGTCAGCGAAATGGGGAGCGGATAGGGGTTCTTTTCGTACATCACGTCAGCGGAGTCGCAGGTCGGACCGGCCAGCACGCAG
The DNA here is from genome assembly GCF_044760925.1 of Phyllobacterium sp. NPDC097923. Taxonomy (NCBI): domain Bacteria; kingdom Pseudomonadati; phylum Pseudomonadota; class Alphaproteobacteria; order Hyphomicrobiales; family Phyllobacteriaceae; genus Phyllobacterium; species Phyllobacterium sp. NPDC097923. The sequence goes on from NZ_JBIWBL010000005.1 coordinate 234,004, forward strand.
GGTTCGCTGCGATCGCCATCCCGCGGGGTGGTGATCTGGTAGCGAATGGCTTCGTCCATGGTCTCTGCCAGGCCGCCGAACTTGCCGATGTCGAGATAGACCCAGCGGACATTGTCGTTGTCGGCCTTCTTCGAAACCAGCACGACTTCCGCCTTGATGACACCGGCATTGCCGACCATGCCACGGCCGGGCTCGATGATGGTCTCGGGCAGGCGGTTGCCGAAATGCTTGCTCAGCGACTGGAAGATCGCCTGGCCATAGGCCTGTGCGGTCGGCACGTCCTTGAGGTAACGGGTCGGGAAACCGCCGCCCATATTGACCATCTTCAGCGTGATGCCTTCCTTGGCCAGCGCGTCGAAAACCTGCTTGGCATCGCCCAGGGCACGGTCCCAGGCAGCCAGGTCCGTCTGCTGCGAACCGACATGGAACGACACACCGTAGGATTCGAGGCCGAGCTTCTGCGCCGCGCGCAAAACGTCGACAGCCATGGCCGGCACGCAGCCGAACTTGCGCGACAGCGGCCATTCGGCGCCGGCACCATCGGTCAGGACACGGCAGAACACCCGGGCGCCGGGAGCGGCACGGGCAACCTTTTCGACCTCTTCGACGCAATCGACGGCGAACAGGCGAATGCCGAGTTCGAAGGCGCGGGCAATGTCCCGCTCCTTCTTGATGGTGTTGCCGAAAGAAATGCGGTCAGCCGATGCACCGGCATCCAGCGCCATTTCGACTTCCGCAACCGACGCGGTGTCGAAGTTCGAGCCAAGCGAAGCCAAGAGACGCAGGATTTCCGGCGCAGGGTTGGCCTTCACGGCATAGAAAATCTTCGAGTCCGGCAAGGCCATCTCGAAATTGTGGAAATTTTCGCGCACGACTTCGAGGTCGAGCACCATGCAAGGGCCATTCGGGCGTCGGGTATTGATGAAATCGAGAATGCGCTGTGTAGCCATCTTGGGTCTCCAATCGTGACGGCACTTCCGGCCGCCTCAACAAGTCGCGATCGCAGGGGTTTCTCCCCCGTATGACCGCCAGGACAAAGTGCGTGAATCCATCTCGCGCGAAGCCAGCCTTTGGAGATGCTGGAAACACGGACAAGTTCATGCGGCGATGGATCTACGCTAAGCCAGCGTTGATCCGCTTTGTCTGCCTTGGTTTGGATGATGCCATCCGCACTACCGGCAATGAAGGTGTGCCTCTTCAGTAATTCCGGCTTGTGGACAGCCGAAAGACACCAGAAAGGCCCGCACCGTCGTTGCTTCAAGATGTCCTCAGTCTGGCAGTAGGCCGTCAAACTGACTGGAGGGGTTAGTTCCAGGTACCATACCGCTTCTTCACCATAATGAAGATCGGCGGACACCCATGGGGCACGTGCGACTTTGGGCAAGGGCGATATAAGTCCAAACTTGTGTCCAATCAATGACAAATCTCGCATCTGCGAATTTTTTTTATTCATTGAACAAAGGGGGTCAAATCACATAGAATCATTGAACGATGAGCACGATTTCGCCCCTGAATGCCCTGCTGAATCTGCCTTTTCAGGCCTTTCCATCCGTGGAGGGCCCGCTGAGCGGCTATACGCTCGCCGTCAAGGATATCTTCGATGTGGCCGGTTTGCCGACGCAATGCGGCAATCCGGCGAAAAATCACGAATCAGCCGCAAGTATTACCGCGCCGTCGGTGCAGAAACTGCTGGATTCCGGCGCCCGTTTCATCGGCAAGACGCAGACGGACGAGCTGGCGTTTTCGCTGATGGGGCAGAACAGCCACTACCCCTTTCCGGTCAACCCGAGGGCACCGGACCGGGTAACCGGCGGATCGTCGTCCGGTTCCGCCTCGGCCGTGGCCGGCGGGCTGGCCGACATCGCCACCGGATCGGACACCGGCGGCTCGATCCGCGCCCCGGCGAGCTTCTGCGGACTGATCGGCCTGCGCACGACCCACGGCCGCATATCGCTTGCCGGCACCATGCCGCTTGCCCCCTCGCTCGACACGTTCGGCTGGTTCGCCCGCGACAGGGACCTCTACGGCAAAGTCGGCGCGGTCCTGCTCGGACCGGACGCGGACGATTTCAAGCTCAACCGCCCGCTGTTCATCCCGCTGCTCGAACACTACCTGCTCGGCGAAGCGGAAGACGCCGCCTTCCGCGCCATGTACCGGCACGTCGCCGCCCATCTCGGCCACGCCAGATCCGCCCGCCAGTCCACAGCCTCCATGGACGACCTCTATCTTTGCTTCCGGCAGATCCAGGGCTTCGAGGCCTGGGCCAGCCATGGCGCCTGGATATCGGCAGGGGATCGCCAGCTTGGCCCCGGCGTCAAGGACCGCTTCGACTATGGTTCGGCCATCGACGGCGCGACCTATGGGGCACAGACCCGGCGCCGCGATCTCTTCCGCCGCGAGCTTGCCGATGTGCTTGGGGATGACGGCGTCATGGTCCTGCCGACCGTTCCGGGTGCCGCGCCCCTGGTCAGCTCGCCCTTCGACGAACTGCAGACCTACCGGGAACGCGCCCTGCACCTGCTCTGCCTGTCCGTCCTCTCGGGATTTCCGCAGATCACCTTGCCGCTCGGCGCGGTGCACGGCGCACCTTTCGGCATTTCCTTGCTTGGCCCCAAGGGCAGCGACAGCGCCCTCATCCGGCTTGGCAGCGCCATCCTGTCCGCCGCGGAAGGAAACCACTGACATGGACACACTCACCCGGATGCGGGCCTATATCGATGTGGTGGAGGCGGAAGGCTTTTCCGCCGCAGCCCGGAAGATCGGCCGCTCCAAGGCGCTGTTGTCCAAATATGTGCGGGAGCTGGAGGACGAGCTCGGCGCGCTGCTGCTCAACCGCACCACCCGGCAATTCTCGCTGACCGAAGCCGGGCACACCTATTACCAGCGCGCCAGCGAAATCCTGCGCGAGGTGGAAAGCCTGCAGGAAACGGTGCGTGAATCGAGCAGCGACATCAAGGGCCGCATCAAGATATCGGCGCCGCGCACCTTCGCCGATGCGGATATCGGCCAATGCCTGATCGACTTCTGCATCGCGCAGCCGGATATCATTCTCGACGTGCGCCTGGATGACCGGTTCGTCGACCTGGTCGAGGAGGGTTTCGATCTTGCCATCCGCATCACCCGGCTGCAGGATTCCTCGCTCATCGCCAAACGCATCGCCCCCTTCGGCACGCTGCTGTGCGCCTCTCCCGATCTGATCGAGCGGGTCGGGCGTCCGACCCGCCCCGAACAGCTGGCGTCCCTGCCCTGCATCATCGATACCAACAACCGCTCGCGCAACAATTGGCAGTTTCTCAACGACAGCGGCCCGACGATTTCGGTTCAGGTATCCGGGCAGATGGAAATCAACAGCCCGCTGTCCACCCGCCGCGCCGTGCTGGCCGGGCTGGGGTTCGGCTCCATGCCGGATTTCATCGCCAGGCCCGATATCGAAAGCGGCAGGCTGGTCAGTGTGCTCGAGGAATTTTCGCTGCGCGATGGCGGAATTTATGCGGTTTACCCGCACCGCCGCTATCTTCCGGCGAAAGTGCGCGTGCTTGTTGACTATCTGGCAAAATGGTTCAAGGACAACCGCAGGGCGTGAATATGTTATATCGTCCCAATTTCGACACGTTCGGAATGTCCTTTGCGCTCATGTTACAGGCGGAATAATGCACCAAAGATTCGCGATTTTCATCGCAACCCTCGCAGCAGGCATGATGATCGCCTCACCGGCGTATGTGCACCCGCATGTCTTTGCCGAAGCGCGTCTCGACGTCACCATCAATCCCGACGGAACCGTGCAGAAACTCGGCCATGTCTGGCGTTTCGATGATCTCTTTTCCAGCACCGTTCTCGTCGAATTCGACAAGAACGGCGACCTGAAGCTGGACGAGAAGGAACTGACCGACCTTGCAAACACGATCAACGCGTCGATTTCCGAGTTCGACTATTTCCAGACCGTGACGCTCGACAACAAGAAGGTCGTCATGGCGCCGCCGGAGCATCTGATCGCGGATTTCCAGAACAACCAGCTGCTGATCATCTTCGAGAGCAAGCCGAAGCAGCCGCTGAAGCTCGGCAAGGTCACCAGTTTCGGCGTTTATGATCCGACCTTCTACACGGCGATCGACTACGTCAATGACAGCGATATTCATGTCACCGGCCTGCCCGCCAACTGCAAATCCAAGGTGGTGCGGCCCAATCCGGATGAAGCGCTTGCCGCCAACCAGGCGACGCTGACCGATTCTTTCTTCAACGACCCATCCGGGACCAACATGTCGAAAATCTTTGCGACCAAGCTGGAAATCGACTGCCCGGCAAAAGGATAAGATGATGCGGAAAACAACCCTTGTTTGTGCCCTTATTCTCGCAGCGCTGTTTGGCGGCCACGCATGGGCGCAGACCTCGTCGCTCGGTATCGGTTCGAACGAGGTGGCGATGCAGCCGACCGGGCCTTTCGCTGAAATCATCCTCTGGATCAACATCCAGCAGCGCAATTTCTACCTCGCCATGACCCATGCGCTCAAAGCCATGCGCGAGGACCCCTGGCAGGCCTCTGTCCTCGTTGGCCTCTCCTTCCTCTACGGCATCCTGCATGCGGTCGGCCCCGGACACGGCAAGGCGGTGATTTCCTCCTACATGCTCGCCAACGAGACCACGCTGAAGCGCGGCATCCTGTTGTCCTTCGCCTCGTCCATGCTGCAGGCCATCACCGCGCTGTTCATCGTCGGCCTGGCCTGGCTCGTGCTGCGCGGCACCACCGTGTCGATGAACGACGCGGCGCGCTATATGGAGATCGCCAGTTTCGTCCTGATCATCGCCTTCGGCCTGTCGCTGCTCTGGCGCAAGCTGCCGCTCCTGTTCGGCCCGCGCGTCGCCCATCTCATGCCGGAAAAGCACGATCACGGTTCCGTCCTGACCGACCACCACCACGATCATCATCACAGCCATGACGATGATTGCGGTTGCGGGCATGACCATCACGATCATGGCCACCACGATCACAGCCACGCGGCGCATGCGCACGCCCACCACACGCATGATCATCACGATCACCATCATGCGGCGAGCGAGGTCTGCGCCACCTGCGGACATTCCCATGCGCCCGATCCGGCGATGCTCGGCGGTGAGTTCAACTGGAAGACCGCATGGTCGGCCATCGTGGCGGTGGGCCTGCGCCCCTGTTCCGGCGCGCTGATCGTGCTGACATTCTCGCTGCTGAACGGGCTGATGCTCGGCGGCGTGCTCTCGGTTTTCGCCATGGCCTTCGGCACCTTCATCACCGTGGCGGTGCTGGCGACGCTGGCGGTCACGGCCAAGAATGTCGCCTTAAGGATTTCCGGCGGCGGCGCGCTTTCAACCCGGGTTCAGAACACCATCGAAGTCGGCGGCGCGCTGTTCATCGTGCTGGTCGGCGTGCTGCTGCTGACGGCGGCGCTGCGTTTTTAAAGGAAAGGCTCTAGTCCTTGCGGCGCTGGCTCCTGCCGCGCAACCAGAATACCAGAAAAAAACCGACCACAAAGACAGCGGCGAAAACGCCCGCCAGCACCGGCGAGCGGGCACCCAGCGCGATCATCATGTTGGGCATGTAGAACGCGGCAAACCCGAAACCAAGCATGATACAGGCTGCGGCGATGGCAGCATTGCGGCTTTTGGGATCACTCACGGTCATTGTCTTTCCTGGGGCACAACTGTCGCAGCCTTTTTAGCCCCGTTGCGCCCGAACGCAAGCTCTAACCCGCGCGCAAATCCTCAAGCCGCCTGATCTGCAACCCGTCCGCATCGAAATTATCCGGCGACAGCCATGCCTGATAGGCGGCTTTCAGCGCCGGCCATTCGCTGTCGATGATCGAATACCATGCGGTGTCGCGATTCTCACCCTTCTGCACCATGTGCTGGCGGAAAACGCCCTCGAAGGTGAAGCCGAACCGCTCCGCCGCCCGCTTGGACGGCTCATTGGCATTGTTGCATTTCCATTCGTAGCGGCGATAACCAAGCGTATCGAAGATATAGGAAGCGAAGAGATACTGCGCCTCGGTCGCCGCCGGTTTGCGCGAGATCAGCGGTCCCCAATAGATGTTGCCGATCTCGATGACGCCGAATGTCGGGTCGATCCGCATCAGGGTCTGCCGACCCGCCACCGCACCGGAGGCCTTGTCGATGACGGCAAAGAACAGCGGGGCCTTGCTGGCCGAAACCTTTTCCAACCACGCGTCGAATGCCGGGCGGTCGCCCGCCGGCGTTTCGAACAGATAGCGGAAACGGTCGGCCGCATCCGCAACGCTCGATGCCTCGTAAAGCCCGTCGCCATGCCTGGCGGCATCCAGCGGCTCCAGAGTGACGTATCGCCCCTCGATGGCTTCGCGGGCGGGCAGAGGGCGCGGTGTCCAGTCTTTGAGATCAGTCATGCTAGCGGACCTGTTTTGCATATGAGTATTTGACTCCATACAATCGGAACCGCACAAAGCAGAAGACATAAATTGTATGTGAGACAAGATAATGCTGCGTACCATCTCCGGTTTCGACCGTATCGGTGAAGAAAATGCCTTCGCTGTTCTCGCCCGCGCCACCGCCCTCGCCGCACAGGGCAAGGACATCATCAATCTCGGCATCGGCCAGCCGGATTTCAAAACGCCCGGCCATATCGTCGAGGCGGCCATCAAGGCGCTCAGGGACGGCCATCACGGCTATACGCCAGCAACCGGACTGCTCGCTGCGCGCGAGGCCGTGGTGCGCCGCACGCTGACCACCACGGGCGTGGAAGTCTCGCCGGAGAACGTCATCATCGTTCCCGGCGGCAAGGTCACGATGTTTGCCGCCATCCTGATTTTCGGTGAACCCGGCGCGGAAATCCTCTACCCCGATCCCGGCTTCCCGATCTATCGCTCGATGATCGAATTCACCGGCGCGACGCCGGTTCCTGTGCCGATCCGCGAGGAGAACGGCTTTGCCTTCTCGGCTGAGGAGACGCTTGCCCTGATCACACCCAGGACGCGGCTGCTGATCCTCAATTCACCCGCCAATCCGACAGGCGGCGTTACCCCGAAGGCCGAGATTGAAAAGCTGGTCAAGGGGCTGGAAGCGCATCCGCACGTCGCCATCATGTCCGATGAGATCTACGACGTGATGACCTATGACGGCGAGGAACATTGCTCGCTCCTGACCTTCCCGTCGATCCGCGACCGGCTGATCGTGCTCAATGGCTGGTCCAAGACATGGGCAATGACCGGCTGGCGCATGGGCTGGTCGATCTGGCCGGATAGCCTTTATGACAAGGTGCGCAAGCTCGCGGTCAATTGCTGGTCCTGTGTCAACGCTCCCAGCCAATATGCCGGCATCGCCGCCATCGACGGTCCGCAGGACGATGTGGAAAAGATGTGCCGCGCTTTCGACAGCCGCCGCAGGATCGTCGTCGACGGCCTCAACAGCCTGCCCGGCATCAGTTGCGCCACGCCGAAGGGCGCGTTCTATGCCTTCCCCAATATCAAGCAGACGGGATGGCCGGCCAAGCAGTTGGCGGCGGCACTGCTGGATGAAGCCGGTGTGGCGCTGATCGGCGGCCCGGATTTCGGCATTCTCGGCGAGGGCTATATCCGCCTCTCCTACGCCAATTCGGAGGAAAACATCCTGCGCGCCATCGAGCGCATCGAACGGTTCCTCGCCAGATAGGCTTCAGCCGCGCAGCACGCCGCGATCCACCGATGCGGCTTTGACCAGGGCGAACACCGCCTCGCCCTGTTTGAGCGCAAGCTCGCTCGCCGACTTGCGCGTCAGCCGCGCAACGATGGTCTGGCCGCCAATGTCGAGCGTCAGGTCGCAGTCGGGACCGTCATTGGTCTCCATGCCGGTAATGCGCGCGGGCAGGATATTGCGCACGCTGATCGACTGCGGCAGTGCGCGGGCAATGGAAACGTCCCGCGCCCTTATCCGCAGCCGCAGCTTTGTTCCGGCGGCAAAGCCGAGCCTGGCGATCTGGAACGGCTGGCCGCCGATGTCGAGCGATGTCAGCCCGAAAGCCTCGTCGCTTGCCGTGACCACGCCCGTCACCAGAGCTCCGGCATCGTCATGGCTGCCGAGTCGCGAAAAGATCGCCTCCGCGGGTCCGCTCGCCGTGACCCTGCCGCCCTGCAGCAGCACGATCTCGTCGGCCAGCCGCGCCACCTCGTCAATCTCGTGGCTGACATAAAGGATCGGCAATCCGGTTTCGTCGCGCAGGGTCTCAAGAAAGGGCAGGATCTCCTGACGGCGGGCATGATCGAGGGACGACAGCGGCTCGTCCATCAGCAGCAGCGCCGGATTGGACAGCAGCGCCCGCCCGATCGCCACGCGCTGGCGCTCGCCGCCGGACAGCAGTGCCGGTGCGCGCTGCTGCAGATGTTCAAGGCCGAGAAGCGCCACCACCCGGTCATAGGACAGGCCCTCGCTGCGCCGCCCCGCCCAGCGCGCATAGGTCAGGTTGTTCTTGACCGAAAGATGCGGAAACAGCCGCGCATCCTGGAAGACATAGCCGATCCGGCGCTGTTCCGGCGCAAGATGGATACCTCTAGCACTGTCGAACAGCACGTGATCCCGGATGGCGATCCGGCCCTTGGCCGGGCGCGTCACCCCGGCGATCATTTTCAGCAGCGTTGTCTTGCCGGCACCGGATTCGCCGAACAGCGCGGTGACGCCGCCGCCTGCCGTAAACGCGGCAGCGACGGGGAATGTCCCGACCTGCCCTTCAACGGAAACAATCAGCGTCTCGCTCATGCCCGGCCTCCGCTGAGGCGCCGCTGCAGCCATTCGGATGCCACAACCGCAACGATCGAGATCACCACGGAAACGAGGATCAGGCGCAGCGCGGCCACATCGCCATTCGGGCTCTGCAGCAGCGAATAGATGGCAAGCGACAGGGTCTGCGTTTCACCCGGAATATTGGACACAAAAGTGATCGTCGCGCCGAATTCGCCCAGCGCCTTGGCAAAGCCCAGCACCGCACCGGCCAGAATACCCGGCAGCAGGAGCGGCAGCGTCACTGTCAGGAACACCACGATGCGGCCGGCACCGAGGGAGCGCGCCGCCTCCTCAAGGCCGCGATCGAGACTTTCGATGGAAAGGCGCATCGGCCGCACCAGCAGGGGAAAGGCCATGACGCCCGCCGCCAGCGCCGCACCGGTCCAGCGGAAGGAAAAGGTCAGCCCGAACACGTCATTGAAGAAACCGCCCAGCATGCCGCGCGCGCCGAACCACACCAGCAGGAGATAGCCCGTGACCACTGGCGGAATGACCAGCGGCATGGTGATCAGCGCCTGCAGCAGGCTTTTGCCCCAGAAGGAAAAGCGCGCCAGAATCCAGGCGAAAACGAAGGCAAAGGGCAGAGCGACGAGGATCGCGACCAGCGCGACCCTCAGCGACAGAAGAACGATAGCCCATTCTGTCTCACCCAGCACTGTCAGCCTGCCTTGTCAGATGCGCCGACAAAGCCTTTCGACTTGATGATGTCCTGGCCTTCATCGCTGGCGAGGAAATCAAGGAACGCCTTGCCCTCGGCCGAAGGCTCCTTGCCGACCAGCGCGGCCGGATAGAGGATGGGCTTATGGGTCGAACCGGCGAAACGATAGGCTTCGATCAGTTCGGGCGCGGCCGTATGGTCCGAGGCATAGACGATGGCGGAATTCGCCTCGCCGCGGCGCACGAATTCCAGCGCCGCGCGCACGTTCTCGGTGAAAACGGCGTTCTTGGCGACGTCGTCCCAGACTTTCAATGTTTCCAGAGCGCTCTTGCCATATTTGCCGGCCGGCACGTTGCTGGGATCGCCCATGGCAAAGCGCCCGGCCTTCAGGATGGCCGCCGCATCGCCCTTGTCGGCTTTGGTCAGGATCACCAATGCATTGCCCGCAACGACCCTGCGCGATGGCTTGTCGATGAGATTGCGCTGTTCGAGATAGTCCATCCAGTCGAGATCGGCGGAAATGAAGATGTTCGCAGGCGCGCCCTGCTCGATCTGCTTGGCCAGCACTGACGATGCGGCAAAGGAGGAGGTCACTTTCGTGCCGGTCTTTGCTTCGAACTTCGCAGCCGCCGTTTCGACCACTTCCTTCATGCTTGCAGCCGCAAACACCGTTACCTTCTCGGCGGCAGAGGCACCGTTGACACCCGCCATCGCCGCCAGAACCATAAAGCCCAGAATGAGAATTTTTTTCATGAGGTCCACCCCTGTCCACGAATCCATGGCGGTCTCACACCGGCCATGCATCCAGTTGCATACATAGAGACATGATGGTGGGTCCGAACAAAGCGCGCGCGACCCGGACGCTCTCAAAACCCTTGACGCAATGGCAGCCATCGACACTGCCCTTATGTCCTGACGAACCCTCGGCCCCGAGTCAGAACGCGTCAAACTAGACTGGAGTCGTTTGTCTTGTCGAGAGCAAAACACCCGCCTGTGGGGGCGGGTGTCTTCAACGCCGGTTCGCTCGCCGTTACGCCTGCGGCGCGGGCGTTTTCACATTGGCCACGGTGGCCTCGATATGATCGATGAGATTGTCAGGCAGTTTCAGGCGTCCGGCCAGGAGATCGAGATAGCCGCGTTCCGCGCGGGTCTTGGCCTCGATGGCCAGGCGCGATGCCGTGTAGAGTTCGACTTTCTGCGCATCGGTGGCGGCGGCGGCAACCAGCGCGTCGACATTGACGGGGGCGTTCAGCTCTGTCGCCAGGAATTCCTGCGTGTCGCTGTTCATGCCGGAAAGCGAGAGCTTTTCGACGATGCGTGCCCGTTCCGCCTCATCCACATGGCCATCGGCGCGGGCAGCGGCAATCATGGCGCGCACCAGCACCAGCGCGAACTCATGCTCGCCCTGCGGCGCCGTTGCCGGATGGAAGCTTGAATCGTCGGGCGGCGGCAGCAGGTCCGGCTCCCCGGCCTTTGCCGTTTCGGCCGGTGCATTGCCCGACTGGTAATTCTGATAGGCCTTGTAGGCGAGCCCGGCCACGGCAGCGAGGCCGCCGAGCTTCAGCGCACCACCGGCGATGTCGCGGCCCGTGCCGGTGCCCAGCAGCACAGCGGCCAGAGCGCCGGCAGCCAGCGGATTGTCCTTGGCCATCTGTGTTGCCTTGCCGGCCGTATCTCGAACGGAGGTTCCAGTTCCGGGAATACTGCTTCCCAGAAAATCATCAAGAATCTTCTTCGGGTCGAACATGCAAATCTCCTCATGGCTGCACGGATGCGTCCCGACCTAGTTAGGGTCGGCATCACGTCATTGCAATGACAGATGGATTTTTTGTGATCAGGAGCCGATATGGTGCTTTTCGCCGCGCAATTTGGCGAGTTTCACCTGTTTTTGCCGTTCGGCAAAGCGGGCGCGGTCAGCGTCCGTCCGCTCGTGATAGCATTTCGGGCAGGAAATGCCTTCCGCGAACAGCGGGGACAATTTGTCCTCCGGCGCAATCGGATTGCGGCAGGCGTGGCACAGCTCCGCCGCCCCTTCCACCAGGCCATGACCGACTGAGACGCGCTCGTCGAAGACGAAACATTCGCCTTCCCAGCGGCTTTCCTCGGCCGGTACGTCCTCGAGATATTTGAGGATACCGCCCTTCAGGTGGAACACATCATCGAAGCCCAGTCCCTTGACGAAGGCCGTGGCCTTCTCGCAGCGGATGCCGCCGGTGCAGAACATGGCGATCTTCTTGCCTTCCAGTTCGTCGCGGTGGTTTTCCACCCATTGCGGGAACTCGCGGAACGTCTTTGTCTGCGGATCGACCGCATTGGCAAAGGTGCCGATTGCCGTCTCATAATCATTGCGCGTATCGATGACGATCGTGCCGGGATCGGAAATCAGCGCGTTCCACTCCTGCGCCGGGACATAGGTGCCGACGCTCTGGAGCGGGTCGATATCCTCGACGCCCATGGTGACGATTTCCTTTTTCAGGCGCACCTTCATGCGCTTGAACGGCATTTCGCTCGCGTGGGAAAATTTCAGTTCCATGCCGGCAATGGCCGGCTCCGCTTCGAGGAACGCGACCAGCCTGTCAATGGCTTCGGGCGTGCCGGCCACGGTGCCGTTGATGCCTTCGGCCGCCAGCAGCAGCGTGCCCTTGATGCCCGACCCGCAGCATAGCTGCGCCAGCGGCTCCTGCAACGACTGGTAATGTTCCAGCCGGGCAAAACGGTAGAGTGCTGCCACTTTGAAGGGCAAGTTTGCGGTGTGATCGGTCATGATCCCCTGCAACTACTGCTCCTAAGCGATGATTTCAAGAGATTTGCAGCGTTTACTTATCCATCCCGGCCCAAGGCCTCGGATAATCCCTGGTGAACAGGTACAATTCCCGAGGGACTGAGAATATGTTTTCACAACAGGATATACGCGACATCCGCGACGAGGCGCAGCAGGCCGGGATTGAACCGGCGGTGCTGCTCGCGGTCGCCGAGGTGGAAAGCGGCGGCGTCTGCCTTTACCGGATTAATGGGCGCAGCGAACCGCCCATCCGCTTCGAGGGGCACTATTTCGACCAGCGTCTCTCTGGCGCGCAGCGGCAGGTCGCCCGCAGCAGGGGTCTTGCCAACCCTGCCGCCGGTGCGGTCCGCAATCCCGCATCGCAGGCGGCGCGCTGGCAGCTGCTGGAGGCAGCCATCGCCATAGACCGGCAGGCGGCGCTTGAATCCGTATCCTGGGGGATAGGCCAGGTCATGGGTGCCCACTGGAAATGCCTTGGCCATGACAGCGTCGAGGCGCTCGCCGCCGAGGCGCGCGCTTGCCTCAAGGGGCAGCTTCGTCTGATGATCCGCTTCATCGGGCACAACAACCTCATGCCCGCCCTGGCACAGCACGACTGGAAGAGGTTTGCCCGCGCCTATAATGGTCCAAAGTTCACACAGAACCGCTATGATGCCAAACTGGCCCTCGCCTGGCGCCGTTTTGCCGCGGCGGAATCTCGCGGCACCACAGCAACCGGTGGACAAAGCGGCCCGGTATGACTAAATCGATTGAACCCATCAACCGCGGAGAGTTTGACATGGCCCAGAAGACCGATTTGCTATTACCCGTTCTGAAGGGCCAGCCGGTTATCCCGGTCATTCTCGTCCACGATGTCGCCCATGCGGCGCCTCTGGCCCGGGCGCTGGCCGCCGGTGGCCTTCCGGCGATCGAGATCACCCTGCGCACGCCCGCCGCGCTCGACGCCATCCGCGCCGTCGCCAATGAGGTGCCCGAGGCCATCGTCGGCGCCGGCACCATTCTCAATGCGCGCCAGTATGAAGAGGCCAGCGCCGCGGGATCGCGTTTCATCGTCAGCCCCGGCGCCACGCCGCAGCTGCTGAAGGCTGCCAGCGCCGGCAAGGTGCCTCTGCTTCCCGGTGCGATCACACCGGCTGAGATCATGGCCCTGCGCGAAGAAGGCTATACCATGCTGAAATTCTTCCCGGCCGAGCAGGCAGGTGGGGCGTCCTTCCTCAAATCTCTGTCGTCACCCTTTGCCGGTATCCAGTTCTGCCCGACCGGCGGCATCGGTGCTGGCAACGCGAAGACCTATCTCGATCTGCCGAACGTCGTCTGCGTCGGCGGTTCCTGGGTTGCCCCGGAAAATCTGGTTCAGGCCGGGAAGTGGGACGACATCACCAAGCTCGCCGCCGAGGCCGCCAAACTGGCAAAAGCATAAAGCGCTATTTTCAAGCAGCATGCCGCTTGGTGCGTGGTTCGACAAGCTCACCATGAGGGAGGGTGAGGATTGCAAGGGGTATATTCTGTAACCATCGCGATTGGCATGTAAACCAAACCACCTCCCTCATGGTGAGCTTGTCGAACCACGCACTGGCAGGATGCAACAGATAGTGGAATTCATGAAAAAGGGCGGCTCCGCAACGGGCCGCCCTTTTGTTTGACCCGCGAACGGGCGATCAGTTGGTTGCGGTGAACTTCGCGATCGACAGGAAGGTCACAGCCTTGCCCGTGAACTTGTTGGTGTCGGCCACCGGCAGCGCCTGCTGGAAGCCTGCCGTATACACCGTCGTCGGCGCAGTGCGCATGGCTTCGTTGCGCAGGACAGCCGGTTCGACGTTCGGCGATGTCTCGGCGACCTGCTGGCTGGACAGCGCCCGGTCCGGCACTTCCGAGGCAACCTGAATGGCCTTGGCGCCCTGGTTCTTGGCCGTCTGGCGGCGCGGCTTCGAGGTCTTGCCCGTGGTGATCACACCGCTGTCGAGCATGGCAACCGGATCGGCCGAACCGCCCGCATCCAGCATGGTGCGGCGCAGCGACGGCTGAGGCTCAGCGGATGCCAGCTGCGTGTTCTGTGTCGGCGCAGGCTTGTTGCGCACGACGCGGCCGCCCGTGGTTGCCGGCACTGTCGGAATGGCCTGGGCCGGCTGGGCCACGGCAACGGCCGGTGCCTTGGCATGGACGGCATCGGACTGCTTGATGATCGTTTCCAGATCTTCGTTCGGAACCGGAATGACATCATGTTCCGACGCAGCGGCGACCTGTGCCTGCGCAGGCGGCATGGCCGGGCGCGGGTTCGGCACGACCGATGCCACCATCATGTCGGTGCGCTTGGGACCGGACTGCGGCTTGTCGAAGGGAACGGGAACCAGCGCGTTGACCATTTCCGGCTGGGCCGGTGCGGGCTCATTGGCCGGGGTGTTCACATTGGCGGCGATCATGTCACGGATCGCACCGGCGCTGTCGGTCGGACGCGGCGTCGGCAGGGCTGCGACAACGGTCGACTGATCCTCGGCGAGCGCGTTCAGTGTGGCCGGGGCGCCCGCTTCAGGCGTCGGCGCATAATCCGGACGGCGCAGCGGCACGGGAACGGCAAAGGCGAGCGCGGCATTGTCTTCCGGCGAGGCTTCGACCGGCGTTTCAGGCCGCGGCGCTGTCAAAGGCGCAGGCGCATTGCGGGTCGGCAGAGCCGGTGCAGCGGCCGCCGCCGGCGCTGCTGCAGGGGCGGACTGTCCGACCGCCACGCCCGGCAACGATGTTGCACCGCCGCCCTCGTCATCATCCGATGCAGCCGGCCGTGCGACACGGGCTACGCCGCGCGACGGGGTCGGCGCGGAGGCCACGGCGACGCTGCCTTCGCTGGAATCCTCCTCGTCGTCGGCACCGCCGCCGCCAAAGAGCATGCCGAACAGGGTCTTGCCGCGACGGCCGGAGCTGGAGGAATTGCTGGCAACCTGAACGGAACCGCCGCTGCGCTTGCGCGATTCATAGGCGGCAACGGCCTGTTCATAGCCGGGCAGCGGCTTGCCATCCGCGGGGATGTGCATCGTCTTGCCATCGGGGAACACGGCCAGCAGTTCGCGGCGGCTCATGCGCGGCCACATGCGGACATTGCCCACGTCCGTGTGGACGAAAGGCGAGCCGGATGTCGGGTAATAGCCGACGCCGCCAGCCTGGAACTTCAGCGCGGTCACGCGCAGGGTCGAGAGTTTCACGCCGGGAAGATACCAGTCCATCGCCTTCCCCAGCATGTGCTGGCTTTTCTGGGCGACGCCGCGGCTGCGCGAGCGCAACATCGAATTGGTAGCCGGAGAGCGGTAGGCGGAAACCACGTGGATATAATCGGAGCCGCCGACAGCCTGATAAACCTGCCAGACCAGATCGAACAGGCGGGGATCCATGTTCGTCGGTTCGTTGCGGCGCCAGTCGCGCAGGAAGCGGTTGAGCTTGTTCAGGCCGTCCTGCTGATAGCGTCCATTCTTCTTGAACGTGATTTCCGCACGTTCCTTCGTATGGATGAAATAGAGCTTGAGCGTGCGTGTCTCAGCGGAAGCCTGTGCCGATGCAAACAGCATCGAGCCGAAGACCATGAGGAACACAAACCAGCTGGCGCGTACAAAAGAACCTGCCGTCGATTTGCCGTTCTGTGCATGAATCATGTTTGACAATGTCGTCCCAACCTTGACCGTTTTTTCCAGTCCCCGAATATCTGGATTATCCGATTTAATGGTTAATGGTCACTTATTGAAGAACAAATACGTTGAGAGCATGGCAAAAACCCAGACGCGAAAAGCTGATTCAAGACATGGTCAACGGGTGGTTAACAGCACCATTAAGACCTTTTGGCGTGAGAATCCACCCTTCTTAGGTCTTACACACGCACGTTTTGTAAACGCGGAATACGCAACTGGAACAATCGCCAATGGACTTTTAAGCTTTCGCTCGCCGAAACTATCCCTCATGATTCGCGTTTGAACAAGCGCTTGATTGCCAAAAAACGGTGCCAAAATGAAATTCGAAATCACGAACCACATGCCTTCCGGAAAGTCCGGTGCTGCCGCCGCCAAGGCGGAACAAACCGCTCTCGGCGTCCTGCCCGAGTGGAACCTTGCCGATCTCTATCCATCGGCGGACAGCACCGAACTCAAGACGGACCTGCAAAAGGCCGATGAACTTGCCGTGCTCTTCGCCAATCGCTGGAAGGGCAATCTGGCCGCCGAAGCCGCCAAACCGCTGGGCGGCACCTTTGCCGACGCGATCCGCGAATTCGAAGCGCTGGAAGAACTGATCGGCAAGATCGTCTCCTATGCCGGGCTGGTCTATGCGGGCGATACCTCCGATCCCAAGCGCGCCAAGCTCTATGGCGACATCCAGGAAAAGATGACCAATGCCAGTGCGCACCTGATCTTCTTCAGTCTCGAACTCAACCGCATCGACGATGCGGTGATCGAGAAGGCGATGGACGGCAATCCCGCCATCGGCCATTACCGGCCCTGGCTGGTCGACCTGCGCAAGGACAAGCCCTACCAGCTCGATGACAGGATCGAACAGCTCTTCCATGAAAAGTCGATCACCGGGCGCGGCGCCTGGAACCGCCTGTTCGACGAAACCATGACGGCACTGCGGTTTGATGTCGACGGCGAGGACCTTGCACTCGAACCGACGCTCAACATGCTGCAGCATGCCGACGGAGCCGTGCGCAAGAAGGCATCCGACGCCCTGGCAAAGACATTCAAGGACAATCTGCGCACCTTCACGCTGATCACCAATACCCTGGCCAAGGACAAGGAAATCTCCGATCGCTGGCGCGGTTTCCAGGATATTGCCGACAGCCGCCATCTGGCCAACCGCGTCGAGCGGGAGGTGGTGGATGCGCTGGCCGAGGCTGTACAGGCGGCCTATCCGCGCCTTTCGCACCGCTATTACGCGCTGAAGGCCAAGTGGCTCGGCCTTGATTACCTCAACAACTGGGACCGCAACGCGCCCTTGCCGGAGACGCCGCAGGCGGTGATCCCGTGGACCGAGGCCAGGGATACCGTGCTGTCTGCCTATAACGGCTTTGCCCCGGAAATGGCCGATATCGCCCGCGCCTTCTTCGATAAAAACTGGATCGATGCGCCCACGCGCCCTGGCAAGTCGCCGGGCGCCTTCGCCCATCCGACCGTGCCTTCGGTCCATCCCTACGTGCTGCTCAACTACATGGGCAAGCCGCGTGACGTGATGACCCTTGCCCACGAACTCGGCCATGGCGTGCATCAGGTTCTGGCCGGCGATCAGGGTGCGCTGATGGCCTCAACACCGCTGACGCTCGCCGAAACCGCTTCCGTCTTCGGTGAAATGCTGACCTTCCGCTCGCTGCTGGAAAAAACCAGAGACAAGCGCGAACGCAAGGCCATGCTGGCGCAGAAGGCCGAGGACATGATCAACACGGTCGTGCGCCAGATCGCCTTCTACCTGTTCGAACGCCGGGTGCACACCGAGCGCGCCAATGGCGAACTGACCTCCGACCGCATCGGCGAGATCTGGCTCGACGTGCAGAAGGAAAGCCTCGGACCGGCGATCCGCTTCGGCCCCGGCTACGAAACCTTCTGGACCTATATTCCGCATTTCATCCATTCGCCGTTCTACGTCTACGCCTATGCCTTCGGCGATTGCCTGGTGAATTCGCTGTATGCGGTCTACCAGAATGCCGATGCGGGCTTTCAGCAAAAATATTTCGACATGCTGAAGGCCGGCGGCACAAAACACCATTCGGAGCTGCTGGCGCCGTTCGGCCTCGATGCCACCGACCCGGCATTCTGGCAGAAGGGCCTTTCCGTCATCGAAGGCATCATCGACGAGCTGGAGGCGATGGACAACGCCGAATGAGTGCGCCGGCCCACACGCCCCCCGCCCACACGCCCTATGACGGTTCGGCGCAGCCCTTCACCATCGGGCTGCACCAGCTCGACCTGAAGGACTGGATCGAGATTGACGGCAATCTCCTTCCCTACCTCAGGGAAAAGCAACGGCTGTTCGGGCTGCATGCGGGGAAGATTTTCGTCGAGGAGCCGGGAACCGGCGACGCGCAAAGGGAAGTACTCGACCTCTTGAGCGCGCATCTCGCCGAGCATTATCCCGCGCTTTACCACCGGAACGGCGGGACCATCGCGGTTACCGGCTGGGACGAGCAGGTTCCGCTGGGCGATGCCGGTTCGCCCTTTCTGCATCGCGCCGCCAATCTCGTGCAGGAAGACCTCGTCCTGATGCGCAAGGACGAACGGCGCGGCTGGCATCTGGCGGCGGCATCGCTGTCCTTCCCCTCCTCCTGGACCCTTCTGGAAAAGTTCGGTCGCTCCATGGAGGACATCCATGCGCCGGTGCCGGATTTCGGCGCGGGCACCCGCAATGCGGGCTTGATCAGCCGCATGTTCGACAATCTGCGGCCGGACCGTTCGGTCTATCGCATGAACTGGTCGTTGCAGCCGGACGGCGACCTCTACCACCCATTGTCGAGCCACCAGAAGGGCGCACGCTATACGGATGACGATATCGTTGCCCAGAGCTTTGTCCGCGTCGAACGCCAGACCCTGCGCAAACTGCCGGCATCCGGCGACATTCTCTTCACCATCCGCATTCATCTCGATCCGGTGGGTGCCTTGAAAAAGCACCCGCAATGCCGCGGCGTGGCCGAAGCCTTTGCCCATCAGCTCCAGTCGCTGAGCGAGGCGCAGGCGCATTACAAAGGCATCATGGCTGTCCGTGACAGGCTTGTCGCGGCTTTAAAGTCGCTTTGAAGCATTTCAATTAACAGTAGTTGCGGTTTTCACCCCTTTTGGGTGAACGGTTGTTTGCTCTTTGTCATCACTATGCTCTATGGTTTCTTTGAAGCGGTGAAATAACCGCTGCCCTCATTGATGGAGATTAAAAAATTAGGAGTAGCAAAAAAATGGCGAAGGCGAATTGGCCTGTACATGGAGAAATTACTGGTCCGATCGTGATGATCGGTTTCGGGTCCATCGGACGGGGTACCCTGCCCCTCATAGAGCGCCACTTCAAATTCGATAAGTCCCGCCTGGTCGTCATCGACCCGAGTGATGCCAACAAGAAACTGCTCGACGAGCGTGGCATCCGCTTCATTCAGGAAGCCGTTACCAAGGAAAATTACAAGACGCTGTTGAAGCCGTTGCTGACTGCAGGCGATGGCCAGGGTTTTTGCGTCAATCTGTCCGTCGATACATCGTCGGTCGATATCATGCGCCTGTGCCGCAAGCTCGGCTCGCTCTACATCGACACGGTCATCGAGCCATGGGCCGGATTTTACAATGCGGGCGGCGACAACGCGAAACGCACCAATTATGCGCTGCGCGAAACGCTGCTGGCGGAAAAGCGCCGCAAGCCCGGCGGCACCACGGCCGTCTCCTGCAGCGGTGCCAATCCCGGCATGGTGTCGTGGTTCGTCAAACAGGCGGTTGTCAATCTCGCCAAGGATCTGAGTATCGAGCACACTGAACCGGCGCGCAATGACCGCGACGGTTGGGCGCGCCTGATGCGCCAGACCGGCATCAAGGGCATTCACATTGCCGAACGCGACACCCAGCGCGCGGGCGAGCCGAAGCCGTTCGGCGTGTTCTGGAACACCTGGTCGGTGGACGGCTTCATTTCCGAAGGCCTGCAGCCGGCGGAACTGGGCTGGGGCACGCATGAAAAATGGCTGCCCAAGAACGCCCGCAAGCAGAAGAAGGGCAACAAGGCCGCGATCTTCCTCGAACAGCCCGGCGCCGATACCCGTATCCGCACCTGGTGTCCGACCGAGGGACCGCAGTTCGGCCTGCTGGTGACGCACAATGAGGCGATCTCGATTGCCGATTTCTTCACCGTGTTCGACAAGAAGGGCAAGGCTGCCTACCGGCCGACCTGCCACTACGCCTATCATCCGTCCAACGTGGCAACGCTGTCGCTCGACGAAATGTTTGGTGCCGCCGGCCAGCCGCAGGCAATCCACCACGTTCTGGAGGAATCCGAGATCGTCGATGGTGCGGATGAGCTCGGTGTCCTGCTCTATGGCCACGACAAGAACGCCTACTGGTACGGCTCGCAGCTGACCATCGAGGAAGCCCGCAAACTGGCGCCTTACCAGAACGCCACCGGTCTTCAGGTCAGTTCGGCTGTTCTTTCGGGCATGGTCTGGGCGCTGGAAAATCCGGAAGCCGGAATTGTCGAAACCGATGAGATCGATTTCCGCCGCTGCCTTGAAATCCAGAAGCCCTATCTCGGGCCGCTCAAGGGGCACTATACCGACTGGACGCCGCTGGAAAACCGTCCTGGCTTCTTCAAGGAAGACATCGACACCAGCGACCCCTGGCAGTTCCGCAACATTCTCGTGCATTGATCAAAAACGGCAACCCAAGGGTTGCCGTTTTCATATCCGCTGCGTGGCTGTGGTGCATGATTGTTCTGCAACGCTCTCCCCGTTGCCACGCCCGCTTTCGCGTCTGGCTGTTGAAAGATGGGAAAGACGGGCGGTCCATCGGGAGCGCTGAGGTCTTTGGTTGGTGTTGCGGTTGTTGCGATCCCTTGGACCACCCGCCCCGGCAATCGGTCTTGCCCAATATCGCATGATTGGACTGAACCTCCCCCGCCCGGGGGTTCTCCCACGAGCCGAAGCGCCGATCCTTTCCCGACTTTCGAAAGTTTCCGGAAGCATTCCCGCCGGAAAGGACACGAGAAGAATAAGCGCGGATGGGAAGTGTTGGATAAGTTTCAGGCCAGAGGGGGTGAACACCGATCTGATATGAGCGCCCGCCAACGGACAACATGGCAGTTTTGCGGAAGCCACACGCGGCGAAACTCTGCGGCTTATTAAACTTATGTCTTGTTTTTGCTTGGTTTTCACGGCATTTAAAAGGGCAACCCATCAGGAGATTGATCGGATGAAACGTATTTCACTGGCCTTCAGCGCAGCGACCATGGCAGTGGCACTTGCTGCTTGCCAGACCAGCGGCCCCATTCACGACAGCGGACCGGTGCAGGCTTCCCGCCCGACCGACGCCGTGCAGGGCCAATGGTTTGATACATCGGGCGTTGCCTTCTCGAATTTCAACGGCGGCGTTTTCGAGACTCGCGCCAACGACACCAAGGAAAAACTGGCCGAAGGCAGCTATCGCTTTGCTTCCGCCAGCCTCATCGAGATCAACCTGCGTTCGCTTGCCCGCGGCACGCAGTCCAAGGTCAATTGCGCCCTCGTCAATCCCGGCCAGTTGAACTGCACCTCGTCCAGCGGCCAGCAGTTCTCGCTGACACGCCGCGGCGGCCAGACAGGCTGACACCATCGCCGGCCCGCGCAGGCAGCTGCACCGGCCGGTTCTGCCTTTACCCTGAGCGGCAAAAACCGCCGCTCTTCCCTTGCATGCCACGCCAAGGAATGAAAGCATCGGCGCATCTGTCACACGGATGCCAACGACCGGTGACAGCATCAGGCGATCGCAACAGGGGAACAGTTCATGTCAAAAATCCTCGCCAGAATTCTGCTCGGCACCTCGGCCCTCGTCATGACCGCCGGTGCGGCCATGGCCGACTACACGCTCACCATTCTGCACATCAACGATTTTCACTCGCGCCAGGAATCGATCAACAAATATGATTCGACCTGCTCCGCCGAGGAGGAGAGCAAGAACGAGTGCTTTGGCGGCATTGCCCGCGTAAAAGCCAAGATTGACGAGCGCCGCGCCGCCCTCTCCAAGGATGGCGGCAATGTCATCGTGCTCAATGCGGGTGACGAATTCCAGGGCTCGCTGTTCTACACGACCTACAAGGGCGACGACACCGCGGAATTCATGAACGGCATCGGTTATGATGTCATGGCCCTCGGCAACCATGAATTCGATGATGGCGTCGACACGCTGGCAAAATTCCTCGGCAAGGTGAAATTCCCTGTCATCTCGGCCAACACCATTGCCGCTGACGGCTCGCCCATCGCCGGCAAGTACAAGCCCTATGTCATCAAGGACATCGGCGGCCAGAAGATCGGCATCGTGTCGGCCATCACCACCGACACAGCGGATATTTCAACGCCCGGACCGACGGTCAAGTTCGCCGATGAGATCGAGACCCTGAAAAAGCAGGTCGAGGCACTGAAGGCCGAGGGCGTCAACAAGATCATCGCGCTCAACCATGACGGCTATGTCAAGGACAAGCAGATCGCCGCCAGTGTTGCCGGGATCAGCGTGATTGTCGGCGGGCACAGCCACACCCTCCTGTCGAACACCGATCCGCAGGCGCTTGGACCTTACCCGACCCTCGTCAAGGGGCCATCCGGCCGCGATGTGCCGATCGTCCAGGCGAAATCCTATTCCAAATATCTGGGCGAGCTGAAGGTGACCTTCGACGATGACGGCAATGTCATCAGGAGCGAGGGCGCGCCGATCCTGCTCGATTCCTCCGTGGTGCCCGATCCCGCCTATCTCGCGCGGGTCAAGGAACTGGCCAAGCCGATCGAAGCCTTGAAAGCCCAAAAGGTGGCCGAATCCACCGGTGTCATCGAAGCGGCCCGCGAAGTTTGCCGGGTGGTCGAATGCTCCATGGGCAACCTCGTCGCCGACGCCATGCTCGACCGGGTCAAGGATCAGGGCATGACCATCGCCATCATCAATGGTGGCGGCCTGCGCGCATCCATCGATGCCGGGGATGTGACCATGGGCGAAGTCCTGACGGTGCTGCCGTTCCAGAACACGCTGTCGACCTTCCAGCTCAAGGGGGCCGACGTCGTGGCCGCGCTGGAAAACGGCGTCAGCCAGATCGATCAGGGTGCGGGCCGTTTCGCGCAGGTTTCCGGCCTCAAATACGCATTCGATGTGTCGAAACCCGTCGGCCAGCGCGTTTCCGCCGTGGAAGTGCGCGACGGCAGCGGCTGGAAGCCGATTGACACGGCCGCCACCTACGGCGTCGTCTCCAACAACTACATGCGCGCGGGCGGCGACGGCTACAAGATTTTCGCCAGCAATGCCCAGAACGCCTATGATTACGGCCCCGGCCTTGAAGCCGTGGTATCGGACTATCTCGCCAAGAACACGCCCTACAAGCCCTATACGGACGGGCGCATAACCGTTCTGGCCGCAGCGGCCACACCAGCCGCAGCGGACCCGGCACCGCCCGCCAAGCCTGCGGCGCAAACAGCAGCGCCGGCACCCGCAGCCGTTGCCGCGCCATCGACCTATACGATCAAGCGCGGCGACAATTTCTGGAACATTGCCAAGCAGGTCTACGGCAAGGGTTCGGACTGGAAAAAGCTGGCGGCAGCCAATCCGCGGATGATCGCCGAGAAACTGCCCATCGGCGGCGAGATGACAATCCCGCCGAAGTAATCCCCTAGGACAAACGGTCCCAGGACTGTTATTTCGACCCGGTGCAACTTGAATGTTGTGCCGGGTTCTTTCATAGCAGCCAGGGTTTTCCCCGCCCGATTGCGATTTACCCCATTTTGCTGCGTCTTTTCGCGCCCTTGCAATCCCGGTTCCCGCCACTAGGTTCCAACCGCAAAGCAGGAGTTGAAAGAGATGGTGATGTCTGGTGAGGTTGGTGTGGCAATGAACAAGCCCGGCGACCATCCGCGCATCGAAACCTCGAAAGTCGGCGTGCTTCTGGTCAATCTGGGCACGCCTGACGGCACGGATGTCACCTCCATGCGGCGCTACCTCAAGGAATTCCTGTCGGACAAGCGCGTGATCGAATGGCCCCGCGCCATCTGGCTGCCGGTGCTGTATGGCATCGTGCTCAACACCCGCCCGAAAAAATCCGGCGCGCTCTATGACAAGATCTGGAACCGCGAGCGCAATGAATCGCCGCTGCGCACCTATACCCGCGCGCAAAGCGAAAAGCTGGCCGCAAGCCTCGCCGCCCATCCCGATGTGATCGTCGACTGGGGCATGCGCTACGGACAGCCCTCCATCGAAGAGGCGCTGCAACGGCTTGACAAGCAGGGCTGCAAGCGCATCGTCATGTTCCCGCTCTATCCGCAATATTCGGCAACGACCACGGCGACGGTCAACGATAAATTCTTCGAGGCGCTCACCAAGATGCGCTTCATGCCCGCCACCCGCACCGTCCCCTCCTATCAGGACGAGGCTGTCTATATCGAAGCGCTTGCCGTCTCCATCGAGAAGCATTTTGCGACATTGGATTTCGAGCCGGAGGTGGTGGTTGCCTCCTATCACGGCATCCCGCAAAGCTATTTCAAGCGCGGCGACCCCTACCCCTGCCATTGCTGGAAGACCACGCGCCTGCTGCGCGAGCGGCTTGGCTGGGACGAGAAGAAGCTGATCACCTGTTTCCAGTCCCGCTTCGGTCCGGAAGAGTGGATGCAGCCCTATACGGACAAGACGATGGAAAAGCTCGCCGCGGACGGCGTAAAATCCGTTGCCGTGTTCAATCCGGGTTTCGTCGCCGACTGCCTGGAAACGCTGGAGGAAATCGCCGTTGAAGCCGGCAACACCTTCCGCGAGCATGGCGGCATCAACTTCACCCATATCCCCTGCCTGAATGATTCCGACGAAGGCATGCGGGTAATCGAAGAGCTGGTGCGGCGCGAATTGCAGGGCTGGATCTGAGCCGACGGAACGCCTGTATAATTCCCGGCTTAAGCCTTTCTGAGATCAAGACTTTGGTCTATCTTGGCCTCATCCGTATAGAGGATGATGATGCGAGATGACATTGATCCTGATGTCAGGCAAGGGGGAGTACAATGCCGTTCAGCGGTTTCGATTTTACCATTCCGGTGCTGGTTCTTCTGGTTCTGGTGGTGCTGTTTGCGGGCGTCAAGACCGTGCCGCAGGGTTATAATTACACCATCGAGCGTTTTGGCAAGTATACCCGTACCCTCGCACCCGGCCTTAATCTCATCGTTCCGTTCTTCGACCGTATCGGCGCCAAGCTGAACATGATGGAACAGGTGCTTGACGTGCCGACGCAGGAGGTCATCACCAAGGACAACGCCAATATCGCCGTCGACGGCATCGCCTTCTACCAGATCCTGAATGCACCGCAGGCCGCCTACCAGGTCAGCGGGTTGAAGAACGCCATTCTCAACCTCACCATGACCAATATCCGCACGGTCATGGGCTCGATGGATCTCGACGAACTCCTGTCCAATCGCGACGCGATCAACGACCGCCTGCTGCGGGTGGTGGATGAGGCCGCCCATTCCTGGGGCATCAAGATGACCCGTGTCGAGATCAAGGACATCAATCCGCCGAAGGACCTGATCGATTCCATGGCGCGCCAGATGAAGGCGGAACGCGACAAGCGCGCGCTGGTCCTGGAGGCCGAAGGCAACCGCGCCGCACAGATCCTGCGCGCCGAAGGCCTGAAGCAGGCGCAGATTCTCGAAGCGGAGGGCAAGCGCGAAGCCGCCTACCGCGAGGCCGAAGGCCGCGAACGCCTCGCGCAGGCCGAAGCCAAGGCGACCGAACTCGTGTCCGCCGCGATCAACGCGGGCAGCGTGCAGGCCATCAACTACTTCGTCGCGCAGAAATACACCGAGGCTTTTGGCAAGTTTGCGACCAGCAACAACCAGAAGCTGATCCTGATGCCGATGGAGGCCTCGTCACTGGTGGGCACGCTCGGCGGCATCGGCGCAATCGCCAGGGAAGTATTCGGTGATGCGGCGCAGACGGAACGGACATCGCCCCCGGCACAGCCGGGGCGCGGGCGCACCGTTCCCGGCACGGGCGGCGGGACCGGCTCGGCGACCTGACGCATTTATGGAGGAGTTGCACTGATGTTGGAACATCTCTTCTATGAACTCGGCCCGTGGAACTGGGTGGTGCTCGGTTTCATCCTCCTGATTTTTGAAGTGGCGGTGCCCGGCATCTTCCTGCTGTGGTTCGGCATTGCCGCCATCATCGTCGGCTTCCTGACGATCCTCGTGCTTGGACCGATGCTCGCCCTCGGCTGGCAGGTGCAGATCATCCTGTTTCTGATTCTGTCTGTCATCACCGTCTTCATCGGCCGCAGGCTGATGGGCGCGGCTGACGTGCCGACCGATGAACCACTGCTCAACCGGCGCAACGAACAGATGATCGGCCAGATCGTCGTGCTGGAGGAGGCAACGGTGAACGGGCACGGGCGCGCCCGCATCGGCGACAGCCTGTGGCGTGTCAAAGGCCCCGATCTGCCCGCTGGCAGCCGGGTCAGGATCACCGGCACCGATCAGGGAACGCTGACGGTCGAAGCGGCTTGATCCGGGGACGTTAATGTGCGGTGCGTGGTTCGACAAGCTCACCATGAGGAATGGAGTGGGCTGTAGGGAGCCAAGTTCTGCAACGTCTATGATGAGCGTTGCACCAATCCACTTCCCTCATGGTGAGCTTGTCGAACCACGCACCACGAGCCTGCAGACACTGAAATCAGGCGGCGCCGATCCGCAAGAGGTCGTGGAAGTGCACGATACCAACGGGGAAGCGGTCTTCCGTCACGATCAGCGCCCCGATATTGTGCTCATTGAGCAGGGCGAGCGCGGCGCTCGCCAGCATGCTCGTCGGCACGGTTTTGGGATTGCGGGTCATGATTTCCTCGACCCGCACCGTCACCAGATTGCGGTGAAGGTTGCGCGACAGGTCGCCATCCGTGATGATCCCGGCCAGCGAGCCGTCATCATTGTGAACCGCAACACAGCCAAAACGCTTTCCGGACAGCACTTTCATCGCATCGGGAATGAGCGTCCCAAGCGGAACCAGCGGAATCTCGTCACCGCGATGCATGATCTCGCGCACATGGGTCAGGCTCGCGCCGAGCGATCCGCCGGGGTGGAATGTCTTGAAGTCGACGGCGGTAAAGCCCCGCGCTTCCAGGAGGGCAATGGCGATCGCATCACCCATGGCCAGTTGCAGCAGCGGCGAGGTGGTCGGCGCCAGCCCGTGCGGGCAGGCCTCGGTGACCCTGGGCAGCAGCAGGACGACATCGGCGGCGAGGGCCAGTGCCGAGTTTTCCCCTGATGTAACCGCGATGAGCGGAATGCGGAACCGCCTGGAATAGCTGACAATCCCCTTCAGCTCCGCCGTTTCGCCCGACCATGACAGGGCCAGAATCGCATCGTCGCTGCCGATCATGCCGAGATCGCCGTGATTGGCTTCGGCCGGATGCACGAAAAAGGCCGGCGTCCCGGTTGAGGCAAAGGTCGCGGCGATCTTGGAAGCGATGTGACCGCTCTTGCCGACCCCGGTGACGATGATTCTGCCCCGGACCGCGGCGATGCGTTCGATGGCCTTGCCGAAGGCATCCGCAAGGCTGCCATCCAGCGCATCGCGCAGCGCGCTCAGCCCGTCTCTTTCGGTTGAAATCGTCCGCTTGGCGGAGTCCACCGCTGCGGTCTTGTCCAGTTCGCTGTCGTTTATTGCCTGCATGGCGAGAACCGTTAGCGCTTTGCCGCGCCGCTGTCCATTTTTTGTTGCGCCGCCCCTTTCAAACCTGTCCGGCGGCCCAAGCGGAAACCAGTCATTAACCATGACAGTTTACGCTCCATAAACGTTCGAACTCATTGGCAATGCTATTTATGTATCATCGGCAATCCCGCATCGGAGCACCGGCCTATCGCGGCAGCTTCACCTCTGCGATCAACCTGTGTCTGTGGACGGGGTTGATGAGCAGTGTTGCGTTTTCCGCCAGTGGAACGGCCATGGCCCAGCAGGCCGTGCCCCTGCGCGGCGCGGTGGACGAAAATGTCCTGCAAACCCAGCAGAATGCGCCGCGCGCCCCGGTGCGGCGCGCGCCTGTGGTTGCCGCAACGCCAGCGCCATCACCCGCCACCGCGGGCGGTATTCCGTCGGACCCCTATGAACCCGTCAGTCCGGGCGCCCTGCCCAATGACGATGCGGGCGCTCCGCCGACGGTGACCGGGACGGCGAATGACACCTCGCTGTCATCCGGACCGGTGAACAACAGCCGCACGCTCAATCCGCGTCCCACTGCCACGCCAGGCACCGTTCCGCTTCCGGCCGACCGCACGACGGCAGCAACGCAGCGAACACGTCCTCTTCCACGCGCCCAACGCAACGGACAGACGCCGGCCACACCAACCACCGGCAGCATTGCCGACGATACGGACGGCAATCCGCGCGTACAGCGTGAAAGCAGGGACAGCGTGTCTGAACCGGCCATCGAGCGGCGGACCGTGCGGCCGGATCCGGACCCGTTTGCACCCTTCGGCATCAGGGCCGGTACGGTCACGCTGCGGCCATCCATATCGCAGGGCCTGCGCGCCACGACCAACGCCGACGGCAGTTCAACCGGCAAGAGCGCGATTCTCTCGGAAACACGGCTACGCCTGCGGGCGACGACGGACTGGTCGCGCCATTCGGCCTTTCTCGATTTCGACGGTCTCTACGACAAGACGCTGTCTGGTCAGGAGTATTCCGCGCCCAATGTCGGGCTGCGCGGCGGTTTCAAGCTTGATCTCGGCGACCGCACGACCGTGACCGGCGAAGGCGGCTACCGCTACCGGCAGGAGGATGCCAGCGCTCCGACGGCGGTTGTCGGCGCATCCAACAGGCCCGGCGTGCAGGAACTGGATGGCACATTGGGCGTGCGGCATGAATTTGGCCGGTTCTTTGGCCAGGTGAAGGGCAAGGTCGACCGGACAACCTATGGTCAGGCCCAGTTCCCCGACGGGACAACGCTCAGCCAGAAGGATCGCAACAACACCTTTGCCAGCATCGCGCTGCGCGGCGGCTTCGAAATGTCCCCGGCGATCAAACCCTTCGCCGAAGTGGAGATCGGCAAGCTGATCTACGATGAAACGGAAGATTCCAACGGCTTTCGCCGCTCCGGTATGCGCACCGCGCTGCGCGGCGGTATCGAGGCCGATTTCGGCGAGAAACTCTCGGGCGAGCTGGCGCTGGGCTATCTGCGCCAGAGTATCGACGATGAGCGGCTGTCCAATATCGATGGTCTGAGCGTCGACGGGGCAATCAAATGGTCGCCGCAGCGTGGCACCGATGTCAATCTTGGTTTGCTCACCCGTGTCGAAGGCGGGACAACGCCCAATGACAGCGGTTCGATCTTCTATGAGGGACGGCTTGGCGTAAAGCGCCAGATCCGCTCAAACCTCAGCGTCAATGCCGAGTTGAGCGCGTCGCTGCGCGACAACAAGGATGGCAGCGGCCTCGACAAGGGCTTTGGCGCGGAAGTCGGCGCCACCTACTGGTTCAACCGCTTCCTCGGGCTGGATGTCAGCGCCCGGCACCGCGTCACACGCAGCGAGGTCGATACCCGCCAGACCAGCGAAAGCAGCGTCTATATGGGCCTGACGCTGCAGCGGTAGGACAGAGGGGGGTGATATCCCCCCCTCAACGCATCTCAAACCTTGCGCGGCTGGATGGTCTTCAGCATGTTGCCGATATTGTCGATCACGCCGTTGCGGATATC
Source organism: Phyllobacterium sp. NPDC097923 (assembly GCF_044760925.1). Lineage (NCBI taxonomy): Bacteria > Pseudomonadati > Pseudomonadota > Alphaproteobacteria > Hyphomicrobiales > Phyllobacteriaceae > Phyllobacterium > Phyllobacterium sp. NPDC097923. The sequence continues at coordinate 263,574 of NZ_JBIWBL010000005.1, forward strand.
GTTGCGCCACAGGGCAAACGCCACATTGGCTTCGACAAAGCCTTCCTTCGAGCCCGTATCATAGGTGCGGCCCTGGAAGTGATAGCCGAAGAAATCCTGCTCCTTGGCCAGTTTCAGCATGCCGTCGGTCAGCTGGATTTCATTGCCGGCACCGCGCTCCTGATGCTCGAGAATGTCGAAAATCTCCGGCTGCAGGATATAGCGGCCGTTGATGTAGAGATTGGATGGCGCGGTGCCCTTGGCAGGCTTCTCGACCATTTCGGTGAGCTCGAAACCGTTGCCGACATCCTTGCCCTTGCCGACGATGCCGTATTTGTGGGCTTCTTCCGGATCGCATTCCTGTACAGCCACGATGTTGCCGCCGCCCGCCTGATTATACAGCTCGACCATGTCGGCAAGGCAGCCGTTTTTCTCCGGCTGCATGATCATGTCGGGCAGCAGCAGCGCGAAAGGCTCATCGCCGACGATATCGCGGGCACACCACACGGCGTGGCCCAGCCCCATCGGCACCTGCTGGCGGGTGAAACTGGTCGTGCCGGGTCCCGGCTGGATGCTCTGCAACTCGTCGAGCAGCGCCGTCTTGCCGCGCTCGGCTAGGGTTGAATAGAGCTCGTACTGGGCGTCGAAATAATCTTCGATGACCGCCTTGTTGCGGCCGGTCACGAAAATAAAGTGCTCGATACCGGCTTCGCGGGCTTCGTCCACCACGTATTGGATGACCGGCTTGTCGACAACGGTCAGCATTTCCTTCGGGATAGACTTGGTTGCCGGAAGAACGCGGGTGCCAAAACCTGCGACTGGAAAAACGGCTTTGCGGATTCTCTTCGCTGTCGTCACAATATATTCCCCATCTCACACAAAAACTCAGTTAACATTGGTAATGGACATTTGCCCTGCAAAGAATGAAAATAGTTTGAGCTGCATAATAAACATTTTTTTCGACCGGTAATGTTCCCGCAGGAACCGCCCGTCAAATATGCATGGTAAACCAATTCCTAACTTTGATGTGCATAATTTATTGTTTGCCGGAATAGGTGGAAACCCAGTTCAAGGAGACAACATGTTCAAGAGCCCGTCGAGTTTTGCAAAGCGAATCATGATTTTGGCCGCAACCGCGAGCCTGGCTTTTGCAGTCACGGCGACGAGTGCCTCCGCCGATGCAAAGTTCCAGACGTGGATTGCCAATTTCCGCACCACGGCGCTGCAGAGCGGAATTTCCGCCTCGACGTTCCAGCGCGCCTTTGCCGGCGTCAAGGATATCGATCCGGAAGTGCTGCAGAAAGCCGCCTATCAGCCGGAATTCACGGCACCGGTCTGGGATTACATCGACAACCGCGTCAATGAGCATTCCATCACCACCGGGCGGGAAATGGCGCGCAAATACAGCCGCTGGCTCGCCGCCATCGAAAAATCATTCGGTGTCGACCGCAATATCCTTTTGGCGATCTGGTCGATGGAAACCAATTACGGCGAAGCCATGCAGCGGCCCGACATCATGCGCGACGCCGTGCGTTCGCTCGCAACCCTCGCCTATGCCGACCAGCGCCGGGCAAAATATGCCCGCACCCAGCTGATTGCGGCGATGAAGATCCTGCAGACCGGAGACATCGACCGCAGCCACCTCACTGGGTCCTGGGCGGGCGCCCTTGGCCATACACAGTTCATTCCCACGAGCTATCTCGCCTATGCCGTCGACATGGACGGCAACGGCAAGCGCGATATCTGGACATCCGTACCCGATGCGCTGGCGACAGCCGCCAATCTCCTGGCCAAGAACGGCTGGGAATCGGGCCGGACCTGGGGTTACGAAGTGACCCTTCCGGCCGGGCGCAAATTTCCCGCTGGCTCAAAGACCATGGCGGAATGGCAGAGCCTCGGCGTGGTGCGCGCCAACGGCAAACCGTTCCCGCGTGGCAATGAAAAGGCCCAGCTGAAGGTGCTCGACGGGCGCGAGGGGCCCGCCTTCCTGATGACCCGGAATTTCTCCGTTTTGAAGAACTACAACAATGCCGACAAATATGCCCTTGGCGTTGGTCTTCTTGCGGATCAGATCGGCGGTGCGCCGCCGCTGCGCCGCGACTGGAATCGCCCATTCACGCCCATCTCGATGAAGGAGCGTGAAGAATTGCAGACACATCTGCGCGCATTGGGTTATTATGACGGCGAAGTGGACGGGAAAATCGGCTCCGGCTCACGGGATGCCATCCAGGCGTTCCAGAAGAAAATGGGGCTCGATCCCGATGGTCATCCCAGCAAGGAAGTGCTGACCATTATCCGCAAGCGATAAGGTTTGGAAATACGATGGATACAATGAAACGGCCGGCTCGCCTCATCCGTTGCATCGTTGTGTCCGTATCCCTCGGTGCGGCCGGCGGCCTTGTCTTTACCGACATCGCTGCCGCCCAGCAGCGCACACTGCTCGACATGCTCTTCGGCTCGCGCCGCGAAGTCTACCGCGAAAATACCGACCGGATGATCTTCGATGAGAACAACCGGCCCGTCCGCCCCTCCAAGAACCGCACGACCAAGCGGGCCGAGCGGCCGCGGCCGCAACCGGCAGCCCCCGCCAGCCAACCCTCCGCGCCGGCGGACGAACCGGTCATTCCGTCGAAACTGGCCGATGCCAAAACCATCCTGGTTGTCGGTGACTTCATGGCCAGCGGCCTTGCCGAAGGCCTCAACGCGGCCTTCATGGATTCGCCCGGCGTGCGCGTGGTCGACAAGAGCGACGGCTCATCCGGTTTCGTGCGCAGCGACCACCGCAACTGGCCTGCCACCATCGGCAGTCTGATCGACGCGGAAAAACCGGCTGTCGTCGTCGTGATGATCGGTGCCAATGACCGCCAGCAATTCGCCAACGGCCCCGCGCCGCAGAGCGAAGCCTGGACAAAGGAATACCAGGGCCGCATCAACGCCTTCCTTGAAGCGGTGAAGAAGACCGGGCACCCCGTGGTGTGGGTCGGCCAGCCCTCGTTCAAGTTCAAGAACATGAGCACCGACCTGCTGGCGTTCAATGAGCTCTACCGCAATGCGACGGAGAAGGCCGACGGCAAATTCGTCGATGTCTGGGAAGGCTTTGTCGACCAGGGCGGCAGCTTTACGCTGTCGGGCTTTGACATCTCCGGCCAGACAGCCCGCCTGCGCAACAATGACGGCGTCGGCCTGACCACTGCAGGCAAGCGCAAGCTGGCCTTTTATGCGGAAAAACCATTGCGCCAGATGCTGGGCAACGCCACGTCACCGGCCATCGCCGCTGTCAAGCCGGGCTCGCCCGTGCAGGCACTGCCGGAAACGCCGCAGGCACCGGTCAAGGTCGACCGCATCGCACCGATCAGCCTGAGCGACCCGGAACTGGATGGCGGCACCGATCTCCTCGGCGCCGCACCGAAAGCCGCGGCCGCCGACAAGTCGGCGCAGGACAAGCTGCTTCTCGAAGGCAAGGCGCCGGACGCCCAGCCGGGCCGCATCAACGACTATGCGTGGCCGGCAAAGTCCGACGCAGCACCGAAATAACGGCCTGACTATCGCGGCAGAACCGACGATCCCATCAGCGCGACATCGATGGCCTGTGCCGCCTGGCGGCCTTCACGGATCGCCCAGACGACCAGCGACTGGCCGCGGCGGATGTCCCCGGCGGTAAACAGCTTGTCGACGCTGGTGCGGTAATCCTTGTCATCAGCGGCAATCGAACGGTTGCCGCGGCGATCCGCCCGCATCTCCAGCGTATCGCCGAGTTCCTTGACAACACTGGTTTCGAACGGACCGGAAAAGCCGATGGCGATGAAGGCGAGATCCGCCTTGATGTAGAATTCGGTGCCGGGAACCGGCTTGCGCGCCTCGTCGACTTCACAGCATTTGACATGGGTCAATGCACCGTTTTCACCGATGAATTCAAGCGTTGCCACCTGGAACTCGCGGTCCGCGCCTTCCGCCTGCGAGGAGGACGTGCGCATCTTCGTCGCCCAATAGGGCCAGACGCTGAGCTTGTCTTCCTTTTCCGGCGGCTGCGGCCGGATATCGAGCTGGGTGACCTTCACCGCGCCTTGGCGGAATGCCGTGCCGACACAATCCGAAGCGGTATCGCCGCCGCCGACGACAACCACATGGCGGCCTGACGCCACAATCGGATCGCTCGGCCAGGCCACGGATTCGATGTTCTCGCGGCCGACGCGGCGGTTCTGCTGCACGAGATAGTTCATGGCATCGTGGACGCCGTCGAGATCAGCACCCGGAATGCCCGCAGGACGCGGCGTTTCGGCACCGCCGCAATAGAGCACCGCATCATAGGTATCGAGCAGTTCCTGCACCGGCTTGTCGATGCCGACATTGACGCCGTAGAAGAAGGTGACGCCTTCGCCTTCCATCTGCGCCACGCGGCGGTCGATGAAGTGCTTCTCCATCTTGAAATCGGGAATACCGTAACGCAGCAGGCCGCCAGCGCGGCTTTCGCGCTCATACACATGCACTTCATGGCCGACGCGGGCAAGCTGCTGGGCCGCGGCCAGACCGGCCGGGCCGGAGCCGATGACGGCCACTTTCCTGCCGGTCTTCGATGCCGCAGGCTGCGGGATGATAAAGCCCTTTTCATAGGCCTTGTCGGCAATCGCCTGTTCCACCGTCTTGATGGACACCGGCACGTCTTCCAGATTCAGCGTGCAGGCTTCCTCACACGGGGCCGGGCAGATGCGGCCGGTGAATTCGGGGAAATTGTTGGTGGAATGCAGGTTGCGGATCGCCTCGTCCCAATTGTCGTTGTAGACGAGATCGTTCCAGTCCGGAATCTGGTTGTGGATCGGGCAGCCGGTCGGCCCGTGGCAGAACGGGATGCCGCAATCCATGCAGCGGGCGGCCTGCTTCTTCACTTCGCCATCGGTCATGGGAATGGTGAATTCCCGGAAATGGCGAATGCGGTCAGACGCGGGCTGATACTTTCCGACCTGCCGGTCGATCTCGAGAAAACCTGTAACCTTACCCATAAAACTGCTCCCCTCACCCTTGGAGGACCACCCGTTCCCGTGTTGGGTCTGGGCAGCATTGGACCCCATGCCGAGCATCATTGTGATGACGCTCGAAGCAGGAGTGCGTTGATTTTATTCCGCTGCGACACCCATCCGCATGCGCTCCATATCTTCGAGCGCCCGGCGGTATTCGACCGGCATGACTTTCACGAATTTCGGCCGGAAGGCTTCCCAATTGTCGAGAATTTCCTTCGCCCGGCCCGAACCCGTGTAATGCATGTGGTTCGAGATGAGCTGCACGAGGCGTTCCTCGTCATGCCTGGTCATATTGGCCGAGACATCGACGCGGCCCTTATGGGCCAGATCGCCGCCGTGATGGTGCAGTTTTTCGAGGATATCATCCTCTTCCGGCACCGGCTCCAGCTCGACCATCGCCATGTTGCAGCGCTGGGCAAAATCACCGGCTTCATCGAGGACGTAGGCCACGCCGCCGGACATGCCTGCCGCGAAGTTGCGTCCCGTCTGGCCGATGACCACGACGACACCGCCGGTCATGTATTCGCAGCCATGATCGCCCGTGCCTTCAACCACCGCGATGGCGCCGGAGTTGCGCACGGCAAAGCGTTCGCCCGCGACGCCGCGGAAATAGGCTTCGCCTTCGATGGCACCGTACAGCACGGTATTGCCGACGATGATGGAATTCTCAGGCACGATTTTCGTGTTGTCCGGCGGGCGAATAACGATACGTCCGCCGCACAGGCCCTTGCCGACATAATCATTGCCGTCGCCGATCAGCTCGAACGAAATGCCGCGTGCGAGGAATGCCGCAAAGGACTGGCCGGCCGTCCCGGTGAACGTGACCGAGATCGTGTCTTCCTTCAGACCCTTGTGCCGGTAGCGCTTGGCCACCTCACCCGACAGCATGGCACCCGCCGATCGGTCAACATTCTTGATCGGCATTTCGATCTTGACCGGGATCTTGCTTTCCAGCGCGGGCATGGCCTGCTCGATCAGCTTGCGATCCAGGATATCGGTGATCGGATGGTTCTGCCGCTCGGTCCAGCGCGTCTTTTCCTCCGCCGCTTCCGGCTTGTGGAAGATGCGGGTGAAATCGAGACCCTTGGCTTTCCAGTGATCGATCATCTCGCGCTTTTCGAGCAGTTCGGCCTTGCCGACGATCTCTTCCAGCCTTGTATAACCCATGTCGGCCAGGAACTGCCGCACCTCTTCCGCCATGAAGAAGAAGAAGTTGATGACGTGTTCCGGCGTGCCCTTGAAGCGCTTGCGCAGGACGGGATCCTGCGTTGCCACACCGACCGGGCAGGTGTTGAGATGGCACTTGCGCATCATGATGCAGCCGGCGGAAATCAGCGGCGCCGTGGAGAAGCCGAATTCGTCGGCGCCCAGCAGGGCACCGATGATCACGTCGCGGCCGGTGCGCAGACCGCCGTCGACCTGCAGGGCAATGCGCGAGCGCAGGCCGTTGAGCACCAGCGTCTGCTGGGTCTCGGCAAGGCCCATTTCCCACGGGGAACCGGCATGCTTGAGCGAAGTGAGCGGCGATGCACCCGTGCCGCCGTCATAGCCCGATATGGTGATGTGGTCGGCGCGCGCCTTGGCAACGCCGGCCGCAACCGTGCCGACGCCGACTTCCGACACCAGCTTGACCGAAACATCGGCTTGCGGGTTGACGTTCTTCAGATCGTAGATGAGCTGCGCCAGATCCTCGATGGAATAGATGTCATGGTGCGGCGGCGGCGAAATCAGGCCGACACCCGGCGTGGAGTGGCGGGTCTTGGCAACCGTCGCGTCGACCTTGTGGCCGGGCAGCTGGCCGCCCTCGCCGGGCTTGGCACCCTGCGCCACCTTGATCTGCATCATGTCGGAGTTGACGAGATATTCGGTCGTCACGCCAAAGCGTCCCGATGCGACCTGCTTGATGGCCGAGCGTTCGGGGTTCGGCTTGCCGTCCGGCAGCGGATAGAAGCGGTCCGGCTCCTCGCCGCCCTCACCCGTGTTCGACTTGCCGCCGATCCGGTTCATGGCGACGGCAAGGGTCGTGTGCGCCTCGCGGCTGATCGAGCCGAACGACATGGCGCCGGTTGAGAACCGCTTGACGATATCCTTGGCCGGTTCGACATCGTCGATGGTGACAGGCTTGCGCCCGGCATCTCCAGCCATCCTGATCTTGAACAGGCCGCGGATGGTCTGCGCGCGGGCGGACTCGCTGTTCACCAGATCGGAATATTCCCTGAACGTGGTGGCCGACTCCGTGCGCACAGCGTGCTGCAGCTTGGCTACCGCATCCGGCGACCAGAGATGTGCCTCGCCGCGCATGCGGTAGGCATATTCACCGCCGACATCCAGCGTGCTGAGCAGGACCGGGTCATTGCCGAATGCATCGCGGTGGCGGCGCACCGTCTCCTCGGCCACTTCCTCCAGGCCGACACCTTCGATGGTCGTCGCCGTTCCGAAGAAGAAGCGGTCGACGAATTCCGACTTGAGACCGACCGCATCGAAAATCTGCGCGCCGCAATAGGACTGGTAGGTGGAGATGCCCATCTTGGACATGACCTTGAGGATGCCCTTGCCGATGGACTTGATGTAACGCGATACGACTTCCTTGGAGTCCACTTCCGGCGGAAACTCGCCGCGCTTGTGCATGTCGAGCAGCGTATCGAAGGCAAGATAGGGGTTGATCGCTTCCGCGCCATAGCCGGCGAGGCAGCAGAAATGGTGCACTTCGCGCGGCTCGCCCGATTCCACGACCAGGCCGACGGAGGTGCGCTGGCCCTTGCGGATAAGGTGATGGTGGACGGCAGCCGTCGCCAGCAGTGCCGGGATCGGAATGCGGTCCGGCCCGACCTGACGGTCGGACAGGATGATGATGTTGTAGCCGCCATGCACGGCCGCCTCGGCGCGTTCGCACAGACGCTCCAGCGCACCGGCCATGCCAGCCGCGCCTTCCTCGACATTATAGGCGATATCCAGCGTCTTCGTATCGAAGCGGTCTTCCGTGTGGCCGATGGAGCGGATCTTTTCCAGATCGCCATTGGTCAGGATCGGCTGGCGCACTTCCAGACGCTTGCGGCGGGACGTGCCGACCAGATCGAAAATGTTCGGACGCGGACCGATGAACGAAACAAGGCTCATCACCAGTTCCTCGCGGATCGGATCGATCGGCGGGTTGGTGACCTGCGCAAAGTTCTGCTTGAAATAGGTGTAGAGCATCTTCGACTTGTCGGACATGGCCGAGATCGGCGTGTCCGTACCCATCGAGCCGATGGCTTCCTGCCCCGTCGTCGCCATCGGCGACATCAGCAGCTTGGTGTCTTCCTGCGTATAGCCAAAGGACTGCTGGCGGTCGAGCAGGCTGACATCCTTGCGCAGCGCGCGCGGCTCGACCGGGCTCAGCTCTTCAAGAATGAGCTGGGTGTTCTTCAGCCATGTCTTGTAGGGATGCCGGTTGGCGATCTCGGACTTGATCGTGTCGTCGGAGACGATTTCGCCCTTTTCCATGTCGATCAGCAGCATGCGGCCCGGCTGAAGCCGCCACTTCTTGACGATCTTTTCCTCCGGTACCGGCAGCACGCCGGCTTCCGACGCCATGATGACGAAATCATCGTCGGTGACGATATAGCGGGCCGGACGCAGACCGTTGCGGTCGAGCGTCGCGCCGATCTGGCGGCCATCGGTGAAGGCAACCGCTGCCGGGCCGTCCCATGGCTCCATCAGGGCGGCATGATATTCGTAGAAAGCCTTGCGGTCGTCCGACATCAGCTTGTTGCCCGACCATGCCTCGGGAATGAGCATCATCATCGAATGGGCGAGCGAGTAGCCGCCCTGGAACAGGAATTCCAGCGCGTTGTCGAAACAGGCCGTATCGGACTGGCCTTCATAGGAAATCGGCCAGAGCTTCGAGATGTCGTTGCCGAAGAATTCGCTGTCGACAGACGCCTGACGCGCCGCCATCCAGTTGACGTTGCCGCGCAGGGTGTTGATTTCACCATTGTGCGCAACCATGCGGTAGGGATGCGCCAGCTTCCACGACGGGAAAGTGTTGGTCGAGAACCGCTGATGCACCAGCGCCACCGCGCTGACAAAACGCGGATCCTTCAGATCCTTGTAATAGGCGCCGACCTGATAGGCGAGGAACATGCCCTTGTAGACGATGGTGCGCGCCGACATGGACACGACGTAGAAGTCGCTCTCCTTGCCGCCGTTCTCCTGATAGATGCGGTTGGAAATCACCTTGCGCAGGATAAACAGCCGGCCTTCGAAATCCTCGTTGGATTCGATGTTCGGGTTGCGCCCGATGAACACCTGGCGGTGGAACGGTTCCGTCGCCGCGATATGCGGCGCCTTGGACAGGGACGAATTGTCGACGGGAACATCGCGGAAGCCGATCAGCGTCTGACCTTCCGAGGCGATCACTTCCGTGATGACGGTTTCGATATGGGCGCGCTCTTCGGCATCCTGCGGCATGAACAGATAACCGACGGCGTAATGATTGACCGGCGGCAGCTCGACACCCTTTTCGGCCCATTCCGCGCGGAAAAACGCATCGGGAATCTGCACGAGCATGCCTGCGCCATCGCCCATCAGCGGGTCGGCGCCGACGGCACCGCGATGCGTCAGGTTTTCGAGCATGAACAGCCCGTCTTCAATGATCTTGTGCGACTTGACACCCTTCATATGCGCGACGAAACCGACGCCGCAGGCGTCATGTTCGTTGCGCGGGTCGTACAAGCCTTGTCGGGTGGGAATGCCGGACGATTTATTGGTTTTGACCGCACGGTTCTGTACGGCCTGAGCAAGTTCAGTCGTTACAGATGGCGTCAAATCCGACATCGTCATTCCCTCCAAATGGGCCCCTTGGGGCGGTCAATTCCTCGCGGGACGGAATAGCATATATTCCTGCCCCTTCTGGTGCGGCATATCTTCCGGTTGCAAACTGCGGTCACCATTTTGAGGACGGAAGCACCCTTGCTTGCCATCCCGCGCTTGGATCGTGCAAATTAGGACAGCATTGCTGTCATATCCTCGTATGCCAGAATAATTCCAAACAAACAAGATGGAAAAGCAAAAAATAACAGCATTGGACGAAATATCATTGCGCAAACATCGGGTGATTTATGCATTTCATTTCGAGTCAGGCGTTTTCCCCTAAATAAGCAAGGAAAAACAGACGGTTCCGCCACACACCCCGAAAGTCCCTTGCGGGAAAGACATCATCTTCTGCTTTCCAGCCCGCGGGGAAAAGCGTAAGCGTGGCGGCGTCAGTTTCACATCCGAGGTTGTTTCATGCTTTTCGCATCCGATAATTGGGCCGGAGCCCATCCGAAAATTGCCGAAAATCTGACCAGACATGCCAGCGGTTTCGCGGCTGCCTATGGCACGGGCGATCTCGACCGCGCCGTCCAGCAGACATTCAGCGCAATTTTCGAGCGCGACGTCGTCGTCTTCTTTGTCGGGACCGGAACAGCGGCCAATTCCCTGGCGCAGGCCAGCATCGTCCGTCCTGGCGGCATCACCTTTGCCCACCGCGAAGCGCACATGATTGCCGATGAGGCAGGTGCCCCCGGATTTTTCGCGAGCGGCGCACGGGTGCAGGCCATCGACGGGCCAACCGGCCGCATTGCCATCGATAATCTGAAAGCCGCCCTGAACGGCTTCCCCGAAGGCCACGTCCATGCGGGCCAGCCGATGAGTGTTTCCATTACGCAGTCGACCGAAAGCGGTACACTGTATGAATTGGCCGAGATCGCCGCCATCTCAGCGTTGTGCCGGGAAAACGGCCTGCCGCTGCACATGGATGGCGCGCGTTTTGCCAATGCGCTTGTCTCGCTTGGCTGTTCCCCTGCGGAAATGACCTGGAAACAGGGCGTCGACATCCTGTCATTCGGCGGCACCAAGAATGGCTGCTGGTGTGCGGAAGCGCTGGTTTTCATGAACCCCGAACAAGCAAGGCAGATGCCCTATATCCGCATGCGGTCGGCACAGAATTTTTCAAAATCCCGCTTCATCGCGGCCCAGTTCGAGGCTTATTTTGCCGACGGGCTGTGGCTGGAAACGGCAACGCATGCCAATGCCATGGCGGCGGAACTGGCAAAGCTGATCAGCAATTCGAACGATCTGCGTCTCGCCTGGCAGCCACGCGCCAATGAAGTGTTCGCGATCATGAAAAAGCAGACATCGGCAAAACTGCAGGCGGCGGGCGCCGTTTTCTATGACTGGCACACGCCCCATGCCGAAAAGGGCCACGTTGCCGAAGACGAAACGATCACCCGTTTTGTCACGAGCTTCGCCACGACCTCCGAAGACATCCGCCGCTTCGGCGACCTGATCGCATAAAAAAGCGGCGCAATCGCGCCGCTTCTTTCACTCAAGCCATAAAAGCTCAGTTCGTGGTCTTGGCTTCGATCTGCTTGGCTGTCTTTTCCGACAGGGCAGTGACAGCGATCTTGCGCGGCTTCATTTCCTCGGGAATTTCGCGCTTGAGATCAATATGCAGCAAGCCGTTTTTCAGGCTGGCACCACTGACTTCCACGAAATCGGCAAGGTGGAAGCGGCGCTCGAACGCGCGGGAAGCAATGCCGCGATACAGGGTTTCGGCATTATCGTCCGATGTTTCAGCACCCTTTTCGCCGGTCACCTTGAGCTGGTTGCGATGGGCTTCGATCTGGATTTCGTCTTCCGAGAAGCCGGCAACGGCCATGGTGATGCGGTAGGTGTTCTCGCCGGTCCGCTCGATATTGTAGGGCGGATAGGACTGGGCACCGTCTGGCTGAGCCAGCGAGTCGAGGATGGTGAAAAGCCGGTCAAAACCGACAGTCGAACGATAGAGTGGGGAAAAATCCACGTGACGCATAGTAAGCCCTCCTTTAGAGCGACAATGTTGCGTGTTCTGGCTCGTCAAGAGACCCCCTCAATCGGCAAGTCCCGCTGAACCAGTGACCCCGTTATGGCGGTCACATCAGGTATTTGGGAAACGGCCAGAGCCATTTCAAGCCCCCTTTTGCTGCCGGATGTTCCGGTTTTTACACCTCCGAACGCATCCCGCAGCGATGAACGCCAGATGAACGCGCCCTTCGGGATACGTTCACACGCCCTCCCCTATAAACACATCCAACGCCGGGATTTGACCGGCAAGAGACGAGGACAAGATGATGAAAAAGACTGTTCTGGCACTGACCGCCGCCGCCCTGCTGGTCACAGGCTTTTCTGCCTCGGCCATGGCCGACGACTTCACCTATCGCGGTGACCGGGCAATCTACATGGATGGCGGCGGTGACATGGATGGCCTGCTCGTTCAGGACCGCCGTTTCTATGGTGATCGGCGTGGAGAATGGCGCCGCGATGAGCGCTTCCGCGACCAGATCGGTCCGCGCGAGGTAACCCGCATGCTGGAGCGCCGCGGCTACCGTGTCCGCGATGTGAACTTCGAACGCGGCCGTTATTTTGTCCAGGCATGGCGCCGCGGCGCGCCGGTTCTGGTCACCGTATCCCGCGATGGCGACATCCTCGATACCCGCGTGATGGACGATCGGCGCGGCTACCGCGACCGCCGCAGCGACAACGGGTTCAGCATCGAGATCCGCCCGGCGAACGGCTACTGATTTCCTGAGATCGTTCCAGGTGTAACGTCCCTTCCGCCTGGAATGTACTGACCGGAAGCCCTCCCAAGGGTTTCCGGTCATTTTTTTGTTTTTACGCGAACCCGGTTTGACCTTTATTGCCATGCATTTTATCAAAAGATGCAAATGCACCCGTGTGATCCCCCCATGGGCGGGACGAGGACTGACCGGTATTCATGACCCATCCGCTTGTCGAAACAGCCGCCAACCCGACACCGCAGGATGCCCGCGTTGCCGCATTGCCGCTCAAGGGCGGCAGGCAGCTGCGCTACGCGATTTTCCCCGCCACCACCCATCCCGTCCAGGGCACCGTGATCATCCTGCAGGGCCGCAACGAATGCATTGAAAAATACTTCGAGACCATCCGTGACATTGCCAAGCGGGGTTTTGCCGTGGCCACCTTCGACTGGCGCGGCCAGGGCGGTTCGAGCCGCCTGCTGAAGGACCCGCTGCGCGGCCATGTCCGGAGTTTCGACCATTATGCGGCCGACCTGGAGCTGCTGTTCGAAAGCGTGCTCCTGCCCGACTGCCGCGGACCGTTTTACGTGCTGGCCCATTCCACCGGCGCGCTGGCGGCGCTTCTTGCAGCCCCTGCCCTGGCAAACCGCATCCGCCGCATGGTGCTGATGGTGCCGCTACTCGACGTCAACGGCAGCCGGCTCGGCAAGATCCTGCTCAGCGCCGTCGCCAATAGCCTGCGGCTGACCGGTCTCGGCGGGATGTACATCCGCGGCGGCAAGCCGGTGATCAAGCCCTTTGCCCTCAACGAGGTTACATCGGACGCCGCGCGCTACCTGCGCAACAGCGAAATAGTGAAAACCGCGCCGGAGCTCGCCATTGGCGGCCCGACCGCCGGATGGATAGCGTCGGCGGCCAAGGCGATCAAACGCGTGACGAATCCCGATTACATCGAGGCGATCCGCATCCCCAGCCTTGTCGTCGCCGCCGGGGCGGACAGCGTTGTGTCCACCCCGGCAATCGAACGGTTCGCCCTGCAATTGCGCAATGCGACACTGGTCACCATCGACGGCGCCAAGCATGAAATCCTGCAGGAAAAGGATTTTTACCGCGAACAGTTTTTCGCGGCATTCGATGCCTTCATTCCCGGAACCGGCGGCGACATGGCTGGTATAGAGAACGAACAGGCCACGCAGATGTGAGCTTTCAGCGGTTGAGAAGCTCCAGCGCCTGTGCGTGCAGTTCCTTTGAGCCCGCCGCCACGATATCGCCGGCCTTTTCCGCCGGGCCGCCATCCCAATTGGTGATGACACCGCCCGCCTTTTCGATGATCGGCACCAGCGCAACGATATCGTAGGGATGCAAGGCGGTCTCCACCACCAGATCGACGAAACCGGCGGCAATCATGGCATAGCCGTAGCAGTCGGCGCCGTAACGCGGCATGCGCACGCTGCGCTCCACACGGTCATAGGCCTCGCGCTTCTTGTCCTTGAACAGGGCTGGTGTCGTGGTGAACAGCGTGGCCTGGGCGATATCCGGGTTCTGCCGGGTTTTCAGCTGGCGCGCGCCACCCGGTCCCTCGTAATAGGATGCCGTGCCGTCGCACATGAACAGCTCACCGGTGAAGGGCTGTGCCATGACGCCGGCCACCGCATCGCCATCGATGGTCAAGCCCGCAAGTGTGCCCCACACCGGCAGGCCTGAAATGAAGGCGCGCGTGCCGTCGATGGGATCGATCACCCAGACATGCGAAGCGTCGAGATTTTCCGAACCAAACTCCTCGCCCATGATGCCGTGAGCGGGAAAGGTGCTGTTGATCAGCGCGCGAATCGCCCGTTCGGCTTCCCTGTCGGCCTCGGTGACCGGGTCGAATCCCACCTGATATTTGTTGTCGATGGACGAAACGGTGCGAAAGCGGGGCAATGTCTGCGCTGCCGCAACCTCGGCAATCCGCCGCAAAAACGAAAGTTCAATGGCCAAAATGGTTCCTCGCGATCAAAATTTTCTCATTTACCTGCATTGTCGGCTAAATTATTGCATTTTTTTTAGGCACATAATGATGTTGCTTAAAAAAACGCACAAATCACTTGACATTTGTGCGATGCAGCATAGATTGGTTAACAGACGGGGTGACCTGTCTATGCCCTCCTTGGGCGTTTCCTCCCTAGACTTGGACCGCGCACTTGCGCGGTCTTTTTTTGTTTGCGGACGGGCAACAGCAACAAGACCCTATTCCGCCGCGAGCGGCACATCGAGGAAGTGGAAGTCCGGCAGCGAAACGAGATCGGCCAGGAACTGGCTGATATCGCGCTGCAGCTGCCCGAAGCCCGATTTGCGCTCGTAATTGTGCTCATTGAGATAAAGGCCGCGATTGACCTCGATCTGCAATGCATGGAAACGCTTGAGCGGGCGCCCGTAATGCTCGGTGATGTAACCGCCCGCATAGGGCTTGTTGTGCGCCACCGCATAGCCCATCTCGCGCAGGAGGTGGATGGCGGTGTGCGTCAATTCCGGCGAACAGCTGGTGCCGAACCGGTCGCCGATGATGAAGTCCGGGCGCAGGCCGCTTTCCGGAAACCGGATGCCGGTGGGCATGGAATGGCAATCGACGAGAACGCCATAGCCAAAACGGCTGCGCGTTTCCACCAGCATCCCGGCAAGCAGCGCATGATAGGGCTTGTAGATCGTGGTGATGCGGCCGAGCGCTTCCTCGACAGGCAGTTTCTGCGCGTAGATTTCCTGCCCTTCGCCGACAAGGCGCGGAACGGTGCCAAGACCGCCGGCAACCCGGGCCGAATTTGCATTGGCAAAAGAGGGAAGCGAATCGCTGAACATCTTCGCGTCGAGTTCATAGGGCTCGCGGTTGACGTCGAGATAGGCGCGGGGGAAATGCGCCACCAGCATCGGCGCACCGAGCATGACGCTGGCGGCAAAGAGCTGATCGACGAAACAGTCTTCCGAGCGGCGAATCGTTTGCGCATCGAGCTGCGACTGCTGCAGGAAGGCCGGCGGATAAACCTGACCGCTGTGCGGCGAATTGAACACAAACGGAATACGCTGGTCAGCCGGCCGGCGCAGTTCATAGGGCAGCTTGTCAGGGAAATCGCGCTCGAGGGTCATCATTCACTTCGACGGTTTGCTTGAATATGCCGTTACTTTAGAGCAACTTCGCCCCGGAGGGAATTGATCAGCCGCCAAAGGCAGCGGAACTTTTCCAGGCTGACCGGACCAGGCGCATTCTTCAGCCGCCCGGCTGCGATCTTGCTCGACTTTTCCGGGGTTCCCCCTTATTTTCAGCAAATCATTCACGCGATCTTTACCAAAAAAGCGTCTTGTTAAGCATGATGGGGCGCCTGTCTGGGGATGATCAGGCGACAGACAATTCGGACGGACTGATGAAGAGAATCCTGCTAGCAGAAGATGACAATGACATGCGGCGCTTCCTGGTGAAGGCGCTGGAGAAGGCAGGATATCACGTCACGCCTTTCGACAATGGCGCAAGCGCCTACGACCGATTGCGCGAAGAGCCGTTTTCACTGCTGCTCACCGACATTGTCATGCCGGAGATGGACGGCATCGAGCTGGCACGCCGTGCGTCGGAAATCGACCCGGACCTGAAAATCATGTTCATCACCGGCTTTGCCGCCGTGGCGCTGAATTCCGATTCGAAAGCGCCGAAGGATGCGAAAGTGCTTTCCAAGCCTTTCCACCTGCGCGATCTCGTCAATGAGATTGAAAAAATGCTGGTAGCGGCCTGATCAAAGGCCCTATCTGCCTGCTCCGGTGAAGAAAGCCTGATAACTTCTTCCAACCCTATTGACGGACCGGAATCAATATGGTGTATGCGCCCCTGTCGGATGGGCGTGTAGCTCAGCGGGAGAGCACTACGTTGACATCGTAGGGGTCACAGGTTCAATCCCTGTCACGCCCACCATCCGAACTTCCCTGAACCATATTCTACTTTGCATCTGCGGTTCGTGGCAGTTTTGCCGCGTGAAGGCGGCACCCGCCAAAGGCAACCCGGGCTGTCAGAGACAGCCGAGGTCAGCCAGGGTCTGCCGTACTGCCTCATCGATCGGTGTCCTTGGCTCGGCCGCGAGTATGCCAACCAGACGCGTGTTCGTCATGCGCAGCGGTTGCTTCCACAGATACCGCATCTCCTTCAACTCATGCATGAATGCATTGAAGGGTGCCATGATCGGCACGATCCACCATGGAAACGATCTGACCTTCACCGGGCGGCCAACCACACGCCTGATGGCCGCTGCCATCTGCATGCCGTCCGCATCCCAGAAGCCTTGCATGTGATAGACCGCGAAACGGGGAAGGGTTTCGGCCCGGTCGACCAGTTGAGCCATTGTTTCGGCGACATCGGGAAGAAACGCCCATTGGTGTCCGATGCCGCGCCTTGAAGGGTTGCTGACGAGCGATACCGGCTTTCCCGGCGTGACAAGCCCTTGCGAGAACCAGTTGTTTGCGGCCTTCGGGCCAAAGAAATCACCAGCGCGCACGATCAGCACGTCGAGACCGGATGCGGAAGCATCCTTCAGACGCTGCTCCATCATGACACGCAGCCTGCCTTTTCGCGTGACGGGATGTTGCGGACTGTCCTCACCCAGTACCGGAAAGGCATCGGGTCCGAAATTATAGACAGTGCCGGGCAGAAGCACGCGGGCACCCACCCGTCTTGCCGCCGCGATGGTATTGTCGAGCATGGGCACAACAAGCTTCTCCCAGTCCCGGTATCCGGGCGGGTTGACGGCATGGACGATCAGGGACACGCCCTCCGCTGCCTTGCTGACATCCTGCGGATTGAGGGCATCACCCGCAATCCATTCGAAATCACCCGCGGTTTTCCCGGCCTTGCCGACGTCGCGCGTCAGGGCCTTGATATACCAGCCTCGCTTCAGGAGGTTGCGTGCTACCGCACCGCCGATGCCACCTGTTGCGCCCAATACAAGCGCCATCTTCTGTTCTGTTGATTGCATGCGCGTTTTCTCCGTTGTCTAGGCAAGAGTGCACCAGCAATGTGATAAACAAAATTGACAAAATTCCTTGACTAGCTATACATAAATAATGCAACAGATGCCGAACTGGGATCTTTACTGGACCTTTCTTCATGTCATCCGGCACGGCTCGCTGTCCGCAGCGGCGCGCGAGCTCGGTTTGACACAGCCTACCGTGGGACGGCATATCGATACGCTGGAGGACCTTATTGGCGCCCAGCTCTTCACCCGCTCGCCGAACGGCCTGCTTGCAACCGATGCCGCGCTGGAACTGCAACCCTACGCTGCCGCCATGGCTGCCAATGCCGCGGCACTGGTCCGTCTGGCAACAGCACAGCGTGACGCGGTGGAAGGCACGGTACGCATTGGCGCGAGCGAGGTTATCGGCACCGAAGTTCTCCCACAGATACTCGCGCCGCTGCTTGAGACATATCCCGACTTGCACATCGAATTATCCGCCTCCGATACGGTCGAAAATCTCTTGAACCGCGAGGTTGATATTGCTGTCAGAATGGCAGAGCCCACGCAGGAGGCGCTGCTTGTGCGCAATGTCGGGGGCATTTCGCTCGGGCTCTACGCGCACCGTGCCTATCTTGCCAGATACGGCGTGCCCCGCACGCTGGCAGAATTGAAAAATCACCGGCTCATCGGGTTCGACAGGCAGACCGCCTTCATACGCAGCATCGAGAAACGTTTTCCGATGTCACACGAGCTTAAGTTCAGCTATCGCACGGATAACAATCTGGCCCAACTCGCCGCTATCCGGTCAGGAATTGGCATCGGCATATGCCAGGACAGTCTCGGCCAGGCAAATCCTGACCTCGTATGCCTGCTGCCCGACGCGTTTTCGATCATGCTGCCCACCTGGATCGCCATGCACGAAAACCTGCGGTCTTCACACCGCTTTCGGCTGATCTTCGATACGCTGATCAGAGGCATGCTTGCCCATATTGAACTGGCGTCAAGCAGGAAGGTGCAAGGTCCCCCTGCGTTCTGACGTGCTGATCATAACGGTGCGTTCCGGCTTTGAAACAACGGGGTGACGCGCAAGGGATGACATTTGGCTCATAAAAGTCTATCGACAGCCCCATCGATGATCTGATCCAATTTTCGGAAAGCCTTGGAACCATGAAGAACGCTATCACGCTCAAGCAGTTGAAGGCCGGTGTCGGCACAGAAATCGGCTGTTCGGAATGGCGCGTGGTCAGCCAGGACATGATCGACAAGTTTGCCGATGCGACCGATGATCACCAGTTCATCCATACCGATCCGGAGCGCGCGGCCAAGGAAACGCCGTTCGGCGGCACCATTGCCCATGGCTTCCTGACCATCTCGCTGCTGTCGACGCTCGCCTATGAGGCATTGCCGATGATCGAAGGCGCGACGATGGGCATCAATTACGGTTTCGACAAGGTGCGCTTCATGGCGCCGGTCAAATCCGGCAAGCAGGTGCGTGCCCGCTTCAAGCTGGTGGATGCGGATATCCGCCCGTCCGGCCGTGTGCTCAATAACTACGAAGTCACCCTGGAAATCGAAGGCTCGATCAAACCGGCACTCGTCGCCAATTGGCTGACGATTGCCGTGCTCGAGCATCCGCCGGAAATGGACTGATCAGGCGCGGACCGCCTCGACAAGCCGCCCGGCATCGTCCAGCGGCGGCGCACTGTCGCGCACGGCCAGATCCTGGAAGGCAAACGGCCCCTGCACGAACATGCCCATATCGTAGGCATTGCGGATCTGCGCGCCCTTCAGGAACAGAAGGTGCATCTTGAAAAAATTCTTCTTGGCACGCGCATAGCGCTTGGCGCTGTGAATGCGCTTGAACCGGATACGCCGGATCAGCGGTTCGGTGCGCGGGATTATCCCCAGCGCCGCCGCCGGGTTCGACCGGTAGAAATGCACGATATCCGCAATGGTCTGATACTCCGCCCACAGAACCGGCGTATCCTGCAGGACAACCCGCACGTCTTCCCGCAAATCCGTTGCACGCGGATGAAAGGCGATCATCAACAGGCACGAACCGGTCGCCACCAGCGAAACCGGCTGCTGCCTGATGAGCTGCGGCGCACTGCGCCAGACATCGGCAATGGCCTCGACAGCCGGCACCGTGCCAAGGCTGTGCCCGATGATGACCACCTCATCCGCGCCGCTCTCCCGCAGCTTCTCGGTCAAGTGGTCGGCAAAAGCCTTGCGCCGTTCCAGCAAAGCCGGACTGCGGCGGTAAATCCGGTCTGACGCCGCCGCCCAGTCATCCAAGAGGTAGGAAAGGAACACCTTTTCTCCGGGCCAGCGGATCAGGAGGCGGGCGATGCCGAGCGCAAGGGGAATGGTCCAAAACATGTGGTAGGCGCTGAAACCGCCAAACAATGGTCCAAGCCCGATCAGCAGCGCGACCAGCGAAATGAAACAGGTCAGCGCAAACGGCCACATGAAAAAGATGCAGAACCGCCAGCTTGTGCGCAGATACCGCCAGAAGGTGCCGGTGATGAGAATATCGAGAAACGCCATCAGGCCGGTGGCAAAACGCGTTACGACATTGCGCGCGGAATAGGCATCGAAGATATCGGCCGTGCCGTACTGGCAGAACTCGGTTTCGACCGTCCAGTTCGCCCCGGTTGTATCAAGCTGCATCGAGGCGATGTTCGGCCCCTCCGGCTGCATGGGCCCCGCTTTGGTTTTCGTGTGCCAGAGCGTGTTGAAATCAGCCGAGGCATTGAGATAGCGCCCGCGCACGGCATCGGGATGCAGGCCTTCATAGCCTGTAAAATTGATAACAAGGCGCTTTTTGACAGCCATAAACCACTCTCGCGACGCGACCGCGCGAATCGGCAGCCATCGGCATTCTCATTATGGCAAAGCACGGCGCAATTGTGATCGATAACGTCACCGGCGATCAATCTGCACACTATTATTACGCCGGGCTGTCAAATACCCGCGCATTCGGCAAAAAAGATCGTCATTGCATTGCGCATTATGCGTGGTTCGACAAGCTCACCATGAGGGAAATGGATTGGCTGCAAGGCTAATCTGGATCATTGCAGAATGTGGCTCCCTGCAATCCTCCGTCTCCCTCAGGGTGAGCTTGTCGAACCACGCACAAATGGGTGGGCCGGCTTAAGTCGTATGATCAGACAGCCACATCCCGCGCGGATTCCTGCAGAAAGCTGTAGGCATAGCCGGAGAAGGAGCGCCAGCATTCAACCCGGAACGTGTCCTCGGCCGTCCGCCACAGGACGATCTCGATCTTGCCGAGCACCGTGCGCGAGGCCGCGCCGACCGGAAAGGCACCGAGCGACAGGTCCTGCGGGCAACCGCCATTGACAACAGCATCGGCGCCCTTGCCGGAGACAATGATCCCGACATTGCGATGGGAGACGTCGACGGCGGAATGCAGCACCTTCACCTTGGCAAGATCGGCCACCAGCGAACTGCCGTCCGCATCGATGAGAAGCCATTCATCCGGACCGATCCACAGGGCCGCGCGGTTGCCCTGACTGGTGGTTGCCTTCGGCTTCAGCGGCAGGGAAAGGCCCAGCGCCTTCGACAGCGCCGCCACCGCATCGGGCCGCGCCCGCAGCGAAACGCGGGTGGCGTTATCAGCAAGGGTTACCGATACGGACCCGACCCCGGCATGGCCGGTCTGCAATGGATGCGCACGCTGCGCTGTTTGAGCAAGGTCAGCCATTCAACCGTTCTCCCTTTTCGTCGAAGAACACCGTTCCGGTCACTTCCACTTCAATCACGCCATCGGGCATCGGCACATAGAGCGTTTCGCCGAGCCGCTTTGTTCCGTCGATCACCAGGGCCATGGCAATCGACCGGCCGCAATTCTGCGACCAGTAGGACGATGTCACATGGCCGATCATCGTCATCGGCACCGGCTGGTTCGGGTTGGCGACGATCTGCGCGCCCTCCTCCAGCACCACATGGGCATCTTTGGTCTTCAGGCCAACCAGCTGCTTGCGACCATCCGCCACCAGATCGCGGCGCAACAGGCCGCGAATGCCGACATAATCCGTCTTGTTCTTGCCGATGGCCCAGGTCAGGCCCGCATCCTGCGGCGTCACTGTGCCGTCCGTATCCTGCCCGACGATGATATAGCCCTTCTCGGCGCGCAGCACGTGCATGGCCTCGGTGCCGTAGGGCGTCAGGCCCAGCGGCTTGCCGCGCTCGTAGACGGCCTCCCAGACGGCCCGGCCATAATCGGCAGGCACGTTGATCTCATAGCCCGCTTCACCGGTGAAGGACATGCGGAACAGCCGTGTCGGCACACCGCAGATCCTGCCTTCGCGCACGCTCATATGCGGCATGGCCTCGTTGGAAAGATCAATGCCTTCCACCAGCGGCGCGATGATCTCGCGGGCTTTCGGCCCCTGCACCGCAATGACGGCCCATTGCTCGGTCGTCGAGGTCAACCAGACGTTGAGGTGCGGGAATTCCGTCTGCAGATAGTCTTCCATGTGGTTCATGACGCGCGGCGCACCGCCGGTCGTCGTCGTCACATGAAAGCGGTCCTCGGCGAGGCGGCCAACGACGCCGTCGTCATAGATGAAACCGTCTTCGCGCAGCATGATGCCGTAGCGCAGGCGGCCGACACCGAGTTTTTCCCATGGATTGGTGTAGAGCAGCTCAAGGAATTTTGCCGCATCGGGCCCGACCACCTCGATCTTGCCGAGTGTCGAAGCGTCGAAGATACCGGCCTGATTGCGCACGGCGACACATTCGCGGTTCACCGCCGCATGCATGTCTTCACCCGCCTGCGGATAATACCAGGCGCGCTTCCACTGTCCGACATCCTCGAAGGCCGCACCCTGCGCCGCATGCCACGCATGCATCGGCGTGCGGCGGGTCGGGTCGAATAGGTCATGGCGGGCATGGTTGACGATCGCGCCGAAGGTCACCGGTGTGAACGGCGCCCGGAAGGTTGTCAGACCCACGGCCGGGATCGGCCGGTTGAGCGCTTCGGCGGCAATCGCCAGCCCATGCAGGTTGGAGGTCTTGCCCTGATCGGTGGCCATGCCGTTGGTGGTGAAACGCTTGACATGCTCGATGGAATGCATGCCTTCGCGCACCGCAAGGCGAACATCCTTGGCAGTCACGTCGTTCTGGAAATCGACAAAAGCCTTGACCGTCGTATCGGCACCGGCACCCGGCGCCGAGCCGATCATGCCGAGCACCCAGTCGGTTCCGCCTGTCGCCTTGAGCGCTGCGGTCTTGCCCTTGAAACCGGTCTCGCCGGCAAGCTTGCCGCCTGCGGCAACGGCTTCGTCCAGCGCCTGCTGCAGCCCGTCGCTGCCATTGCAGGCACCGACCGAAACGCAATCCTGCGCATAGGTGCCGGGCAGGAACCGCTCATTAGCGGCATCCCATGCCACCTTGCCGCGCGACTGCGAAAACAGGTGCACGGAGGGCGTCCAGCCCGCCGACATGATCAGCGCATCGACCCCGACCTTGCGCTCGCTGCCGCCCCGGTTGGGGCGGATACTGATGGAGGAGACGCGGCGCTTGCCGCCGGCGCTGAACACCGCATGACCGGTCACAACGTCGATGCCAAGCGAACGGGCTTCCTCGATTACCGGCGAGGATGGATTGTCCCGCGTGTCGACGATGACAGGGATATCGACGCCGGCGCGCTTCAGATCGATGGCCGCCGCATAGGCGGAATCATTGGCGGTATAGACGCCAACCTTGCGGCCGACCGCGACACCATACTGATTGAGATAGGCGCGCGCTGCCGAAGCCAGCAGAATGCCGGGACGGTCATTGTTGGCGAAAACCATGTGCCGTTCGATGGCACCGGTCGCCAGGATGACCTTCCTGGCACGCACTTGCCACAGGCGTTCCCTCGGCATGTCGGAGCCGGGATTGCTCAGATGGTCGCTGATCCGCTCGACAAGGCCGACAAAATTCTGGGCGTAGTAACCGAACGCCGTGGTGCGGGTGAGAACCGTGACGTTGTCCATGGCGCGCAGGGATGCCAGCGTCTCCGTGGCCCAGTCATAACCCGGCTTGCCGTCGATGGTCACGTCGGTCTCGTAGCGCAGTGCGCCGCCCGCTTCCGCCTGCTCATCGCAGATGATGACCTTGGCACCGGTTTGCGCGGCGCTGAGCGCAGCGGCAAGACCGGCAGCGCCGCCGCCGACCACCAGCACATCGCAATGGGCGAAACGGTTGGAATAGCGGTCCGTATCGGCTTCACCAGGAACAACACCAAGACCGGCCGCCGCGCGGATCTTTGGCTCGTAGATGGTTTTCCATGCGAACTTCGGCCACATGAACGTCTTGTAGTAGAAGCCTGCAGGCAGCATGGGCGAAAACACGTCATTGATCGCACCGACGTCGAAGGTCAGCGACGGCCAGCGGTTCTGCGACTTGACCTGCAGCCCGTCATAGATCTCCTGCACCGTCGCCCGCACGTTCGGCTGCTTGCGGGATTTGTCCCGCTCGATATCAACCAGCGCATTCGGCTCTTCGCTGCCCGCGGAGAGGATGCCGCGCGGACGGTGGTATTTGAACGAACGGCCGACCAGATGAATGCCGTTGGCAAGCAGCGCCGAAGCCAGCGTGTCGCCTTCAAGACCCGTCAGGCTCTGCCCGTCAAAGGTGAAGCGGACGGTCTTCGCCGGGACCAGGCGGCCGGCACCGGCAATACGGTTGCTTCCGGAGTGGGATGGAGTGCTCATGGCTTACAGCTCCCCTTTCTTGGCGCGGGGGGCGCGTTTCTTTGCAGGTTCAGCATCGGAAACGGTTTCCGGATTGAGAAGCGTTTCGACATCCGGGCGCGGTTCGCCCGCCTTGTAGACGGTCAGGAACTTGTCGGAGACGGAATCGCGCACGGCATTGAAGAAACGTCCGCAGCCGTGAATATGCCGCCAGCGCTCGAACTGCAGCCCCTTGGGGTTCTGGCGGAAATACAGGAAGGCGGCAAAGTCTTCGTCCGATTGTTCCGATATGGCCGGGGAGCGCACGAGATGCGCTTCACCCGCGTTGCGGAATTCCAGCTCCGGGCGCTCTTCTTCGCAATAGGGGCATTTGATGAGAAGCATTGTCGTCGTCTCGTTTCTTGAATCTGTCAGTGCGCCACGGCGGCGGCGGCGGCTTCGTCGATCAGGCGCCCGGTGGTGAAGCGCTCGAGCGTGAACGGCGCATTGATCCGATGCGGCTCATCCCGGGCGATCGTATGGGCGAACACATTGCCGGAGCCGGGCGTTGCCTTGAACCCGCCGGTTCCCCAGCCGCAATTGACGTAGAGACCGGGGACGGGCGTCTTGGCGAGGATCGGCGAACGGTCCGGCGTCACGTCGACGATGCCGCCCCAGGACCGCAGCATTTTCAGCCGTGTCAGCACCGGGAACATTTCGCAGATCGCGTCCAGCGTGTGATTGATGATGTGCAGGCCGCCGGTCTGGGAATAGGACGTGTACTGGTCCGTCCCCGCACCGATGACCATTTCGCCCTTGTCGGACTGCGAGATATAGGCGTGCACGGTGTTCGACATGATCACACAGGGGATCAGCGGCTTGACCGGCTCGGACACCAGCGCCTGCAGCGGATAGCTTTCCAGCGGCATGCGCACGCCGGCCATATTCATGATCACCGAGGTATGACCGGCGGCCACCACACCGACCTTCTTGGCATTGATCGGGCCGCGATTGGTATCGACGCCGACAACCGCGCCATTGGCAGCGCGGCGAATGCCGGTCACTTCGCAGTTCTGGATGATATGCACGCCGCGATCGGCAGCCGCGCGGGCATAGCCCCAGGCAACGGCATCATGACGGGCCGTGCCGCCGCGCCGCTGCAGGGCCGCACCGATGATGGGATAGCGCGCATCGGCGGACAGGTTGATCGGCGGGCAGAATTCCTTGACCTGTTCGGGCGTTAGCCATTCATTGTCGATGCCGTTCAGCCGGTTGGCATGGATATGGCGCTTGAATACCTGGACGTCGTGGATGTTGTGCGCCAGCATCATCACGCCGCGCGCCGAATACATGACGTTGTAGTTGAGGTCCTGGCTCAGGCCCTCCCACAATTTCACCGCATGTTCGTAAATGCCGGCCGATTCGTCATAGAGATAGTTGGACCGGATGATCGTGGTGTTGCGGCCGGTGTTGCCGCCGCCCAGCCAGCCCTTTTCCAGAACAGCGACATTGGTAATGCCATGCTCCTTCGCCAGGTAGTAGGCAGTGGCAAGACCATGTCCGCCAGCGCCAACAATGATGACGTCATATTCCGACTTGGGTTCGGGCGACGTCCATTGCTGTTCCCACCCCTTGTGGGCACGCAATGCCTCGCGGGCCAAAGCAAACACTGAATATTTCCGCATCATTCAATCCTTTGCAGAGCTTTCGGCCGTACCGGTGACCTTGGCAGAGCGTTTTGTTCCACGATTTGCGAGAGCAGTATCCTGTCCTGAAATCGACATCGATTTTCAAGCGCAGGATCGCACTTTTATGCATCAGTAACGCATCCGCTCAAAGGTCTTTTGCCATTTTGCGACGGAGATTGGCGTTCCGTGCCGGTTATTCTAAAATTGCACGGGCGCGTAAACCGGCGGCGGGGAAGAATATCCGCCATTTTAAACAGCTTCACCATGGACATTCCATTGCCATTCTGATAATGGCCTCGTCAGTTTGCGATGGATGACCGTCGCGAAGTTTGGATCGCTGACCCACTGACCAAGGATATGGGTTCGGATTCAAGCTCAACGAAATTCTAAGAGATACAGGATAAAACGTGCAGGTACTCGTACGCGAAAACAATGTTGATCAGGCTCTCCGCGTTCTCAAGAAGAAGATGCAGCGCGAAGGCATGTTCCGCGAAATGAAGATGCATGATCATTACGAGAAGCCCTCGATCAAGCGCGCCCGCCAGAAGGCAGAAGCCATCAGCCGCGCCCGCAAGCTTGCCCGCAAGCAGGCACAGCGCGAAG
Organism: Phyllobacterium sp. NPDC097923; assembly: GCF_044760925.1. Lineage (NCBI taxonomy): Bacteria > Pseudomonadati > Pseudomonadota > Alphaproteobacteria > Hyphomicrobiales > Phyllobacteriaceae > Phyllobacterium > Phyllobacterium sp. NPDC097923. The sequence goes on from NZ_JBIWBL010000005.1 coordinate 290,065, forward strand.
GTCTTCTGCCAATGCCAGCACGCAAGGCACCGGTCCGCGCTTCTGCGGCTCGTTGATCAGCATTTATTAACGCCTTGACACAATAACGGGGTGGAGTGGCTTGCGTCACACCGCCCTTTTTGCGTTTTCGATTGAACGGGATACCAAGAGTATGACACATTCACTTGAAATGGTTTCGTATCGCGACCCGCAATCGGCATTCAAGGCGTTGCGCACCACCGGACTGGTGATCGCTTCGGTTCTCACCCTGGCTGTTGCCGGGTGCCAGACCTCGACCAGCGACATGACCGGGATCGACAAGGCGCAAGGGTCTTCCGAGAACATCAGTTCGCTCGACAGCGTCATCCGCAGCAATCCCCGTGATCCCGAAGCCTACAATGTGCGCGGCTCCGCCTTCGGCCGGGCCGGCCGCAACAGCGATGCGATCAAGGATTTCAACACGGCGTTGCAGTTGAACCCGAATTTCTACCAGGCCTATGCGAACCGCGCGCTTGTCTACCGCAACATGGGCAACACGGCCCAGGCAGCAGCGGACTACAGCAAGTCCATCCAGATCAATCCGCAATATGACGCTGCCTATATCGGCCGCGGCAATCTCTACCGCCTGTCGGGACAGCTCGACCGCGCCTTCAGCGATTTCCAGCAGGCTATCCAGCTCAACACGACCGATCCCCGCGCCTATCACAATCGCGGCCTGATCTATCAGGCGCGCGGCCAGCACAAGCAGGCGATCGAAGATTTCTCCACGGCGATCTCGCTGCAGCCCGATGCCGCCGAGCCCTATAACGGCCGCGGCATTTCCTATGTGGCCATGGGCGATGACGACAACGCCTTTGACGATTTCAACAATGCGATCAAGCTGGACGGCACGATTGCCGAGGGTTGGGCCAATCAGGCGCTGATCTACGAGCATCGCGGCGACAAGGCCCGTGCGGCGAAATCCTATGCCAAGGCGGCGCAGCTCGATCCCAAGTACAAGCCTGCCCTTGATGGTCTGGCGCGCACGCGCTCCTGATCCCATCCCATGAAGCGGTTCGTCGTTGTTTCCGCTCACCCCCTGAAAGAAAGCCTGTGCGGGCACCTCACCGCATTGGTGGCGGAACAGATTGCCGCGTCACCGCATGAACTCAAGCTGTTCGATCTTTATCAGCGTGGTTTTGATCCCAGGCTTTCGCCCGAGGAAAGGCAGAGCTACTACACCACGCAATACGATGCCTCCGAAGCCACGGACGACTCCGCCGCCTTGCAGAATGCGGATGTGCTCATCCTGGTTTTTCCCACCTGGTGGTTCGGACTGCCTGCCATCCTGAAGGGCTGGATCGACCGGGTCTTCGTGCCCGGCACCGCCTACGATCATGCGCCGGACTTCGGCCGGATGATCCCCCGTCTCAACGCCATGACCGCATGCATCGCCATCACCACGCTCGGATCGCCCTGGTGGATCGACCGGCTGATCATGTTCCGTCCGGTGCGCCGTATCCTCGGCACGGCCATCATCGGCACCTGCGCACCCAAGGCGCGCTTCTCCATGCTGTCGCTCTACAACTGCGAGAAACTGGCCCCTGCCCGGCTGGCGGCCTTTGAGCAAAAGATTCAGCGGACAATCCAACAGACCTTGAAATGAAAAAGCCCGCCGGTTTGGCGGGCTTTCCGTTTGTTCCGTCAGCAACCGGATCAGTGATCCAGCGCTTTGACGATGTTTTCGACCATCTTCTTGGCGTCGGCAAACAGCATCATCGTGTTGTCGCGGAAGAACAGCTCGTTCTCGACGCCGGCATAGCCGGAACCCATGCCGCGCTTGATGAACAGAACCGTGCCAGCCTTGTCCACATCGAGGATCGGCATGCCGAAGATCGGCGATTTCGGATCGGTCTTCGCTGCCGGGTTGGTGACGTCATTGGCACCGATGACGAAAGCCACGTCGGCCTGCGCAAACTCGGAGTTGATGTCTTCCAGCTCGAACACTTCGTCATAGGGAACATTGGCTTCGGCCAGAAGCACGTTCATATGACCGGGCATACGGCCCGCAACCGGATGGATGGCATATTTGACTTCCACACCCTCAGCCTTCAGCTTGTCGGCCATTTCACGCAGGGCGTGCTGGGCCTGCGCCACCGCCATGCCATAACCCGGCACGATGATGACCTTGGAGGCGTTCTTCATGATGAAGGCGGCATCATCGGCCGAGCCCTGCTTCACAGGGCGCTGTTCGACTTCACCGGCCGCAGCACCACCGGTCTCGCCGCCGAAGCCGCCGAGGATGACCGAGATGAACGAACGGTTCATGCCCTTGCACATGATGTAGGACAGGATGGCACCGGAAGAGCCCACCAGCGCGCCGGTGATGATCAGCGCCAGGTTGCCGAGAGTGAAGCCGATACCGGCCGCAGCCCAGCCCGAATAGGAGTTGAGCATCGACACCACGACGGGCATGTCGGCGCCGCCGATCGGCACGATGATCAGCACACCCAGAACCAGTGAGAGCAGAACGATCAGCCAGAAGACGAAATGGCTTTCGCTCATCACCAGCGCCACGACCAGCACGACGATGGCAATCGCCAGGCCCGCATTGAGCACATGGCGGCCCGGCAGCATGATCGGTTTGCCGGACATGCGGCCGTCAAGCTTGAGGAAGGCGATGATGGAGCCGGTAAAGGTGATCGCACCGATGGCGACACCCAGCGACATTTCCACCAGCGCCTGCCCGTGAATGGAGCCGACTTCGCCGATCCCGAAGGAGTTGGGCGAGTAGATGGCGGCCGCAGCCACCATGACGGCGGCCAGACCGACCAGCGAGTGGAAGGCGGCAACCAGCTGCGGCATGGCCGTCATGGCGATGCGCTTGGCCGTATAGGCACCAACGCCGCCGCCGATGGCAAGACCGATGACGATGAGGCCAAGACCTCTGAAGCTCGGCTCGGCAAGGGTGAGTGTGGTGAGGATCGATATGCCCATACCGATCATGCCGTAAAAATTACCCTGGCGGCTTGTGGTGGGATGCGACAGGCCGCGCAGCGCCAGAATGAACAGGACGCCGGAGACAAGATAAAGAAAAGCTGCGAGATTTACGCTCATTGCCCAGGTCTCACTTTTCTTTTTTCTTGTACATGGCGAGCATGCGATGGGTCACAAGGAAGCCGCCAAAGATATTGACGCTGGCAAGCACCAGAGCGATGAAGCCGAAGCCGGTGGCAAAGCCGCTGGCCGACAGGCCGACCGCAAGCAGCGCACCGACGACGATAACCGACGAGATGGCGTTGGTGACGGCCATGAGCGGCGTGTGCAGGGCCGGTGTTACCGACCAGACCACGTAATAGCCGACAAAGATCGCCAGCACGAAGATCGCGAGGCGGAAGACGAAGGGATCGACGGCACCGCCGGTCACCGCATGGGCCGCGGCACCGGCTGCTTCCGGCATGTTCTCAGCCACCTGGCGAACCGTTTCGGCCGCCTGATTGAGACTATCAAGCGCTTTTTCGAGTGCGGTATCAGCCATCACGCCTCTCCTTCAGTCTTTTTGGGGGCCGCCGTCTTGGGCGCGGTTTTCCTAGGTGCGGCGGCCTTTTTCGGCACAGCCTTGGCCGCAACCTTCTTGGGTTCCGCCTTTGCCTCCGCCGGTGCGGCAGCCGTTGCAGCCGCTGCGGCAAAGCTCGGATGGACCACCTTGCCGTCATGGGTCAGCACGGTTGCCTTGACCAGCTCGTCATCGAAATTGATCTTGATGGCCTTGGCATCCTTGTCGACCAGCGTCTCGACGAACGCCAAGAGGTTCTTGGCGTAGAGCTGCGAGGCGGTCGCTGCGATACGGCCGGCGACATTGAGATGACCGACGATCTTCACACCGTCGACATCGACGGTCTTGCCCGCCACAGCCCCTTCGACATTGCCGCCGCGCTCGACCGCGAGATCGACGATGACCGAGCCGGGACGCATGCGCGCATACATTTCCCGGGTGACGAGCCGCGGTGCGGGCCGTCCGGGAATGAGCGCCGTGGTGATGATGATATCCTGCTTGGCAATATGGTCGGCAACCAGCGCCGCCTGCTTTGCCTGATATTCCTTCGACATTTCCTTGGCGTAGCCGCCGGCGGTTTCAGCCGCCTTGAACTCGTCGTCCTCGACAGCGAGGAATTTCGCACCGAGCGAAGCGACCTGTTCCTTCACGGCGGGGCGCACGTCCGTCGCGGTGACGACGGCGCCCATGCGGCGCGCCGTGGCAATCGCCTGCAGACCGGCAACGCCGACGCCCATGATGAAGATCTTGGCCGCAGGAACGGTACCGGCCGCCGTCATCATCATCGGCAGGGCCCGGTCATATTCCCCGGCAGCATCGACCACCGCCTGATAGCCGGCAAGGTTGGCCTGGCTCGACAGCACGTCCATGACCTGCGCCCGCGTGATGCGCGGCATGAATTCCATGGTGAAGGCGGTGACACCCGCATCCGCCAGTTCCTTGACGGCAGCATCATTGCCGTAAGGGTCGAGCATGGCGATGACGACAGCGCCCTTTTTGTAGGATTTGAGCTCAGCCGTGGATGGACGCCGGACTTTCAGAACGACATCGGCATTGCGGATGTCGGCGGTTTTGCCGATGGTCGCGCCCGCCGCTTCGAATTCGCGGTCCGGAATGCGGGACAGGATCCCCGCGCCGCCTTCCACAATGACTGAAAAACCAAGACCGATCAGTTTCTTGACCGTTTCCGCCGAACCGCCAACCCGCGGTTCATTTACGTCGGTCTCTTTCGGTATGAACAGTGTCTGAGCCAAGCCCTCACCCCCAAGCATGTTGCCACTATACAGGCAGTGGCCCGAAGACCAGCGCGCCTGCCCCGCTATGACGATTGGCAATCCTGGTGATGGGCCCGCTCATGCAAGCGGATGTCAACAGGATTATCCGCCCGGCTCATGAACAACGCTGATGGAGCGTGTTTACAGAACGAACCAGGCAGCAACACAAATAAGAATAAACAGAATAGTTGCGGAGAAGAACCCGCCAGCGAAAAAGCCAAACGCCATCGCAGCTACCAAAGCGATGCAGACAACCGCACCCCATTTTGAAAGAGCAATGAACAGATCATACGTCTTTTCATGCTCGTTGTAGTCCATGGGTGCACCCAGTTCTGCGGGCGCCGTGTCGTGATGTTCAGCCATCTTCAAACCTCATAAAGTCTTAGTCCTATTGGCAATAGCGAAAAGCCTGCAGCAGCGCAATGCGCAGATGGTCGCTGAAAAGCCTCTCAATCGATAAAAATGGCAACTGCGCTGATTTTACCGGCCGGGCCTTTCCTCCCGCTGCACTCAGCTGAGCAGATGCGGGAAAAGTCCGGTCACACCGATGATGATGAGATAGAGCGCAACCACGTAATTGAGCAAGCGCGGCGCTATCAGGATGATGATCCCGGCGATCAGCGCGACGAGCGGCGCAATGGCAATTTGTGCAATCATGACAGCGATACTTTCCTGTTGAGTCTGGCTTTGTCAGCGGCGGGAGTTTTCGACAAGATCGGGAGCAGGTCAAGCACAAGCACGCAGAACATGGCGCGGCAGTTGCCGCTGCCCGCCGGTCAGCTGGCTGCCGCAATCTCGCTGTTTCGCGGCTTCACCGGCAACTGCACCATCTCGATATCGAAGTTCTTGGCGATATTCTCCGCCGTGGTGGCCGCGCCATAGAGAAACCCCTGCACATATTCGGCGCCGATCCAACGATTGATCAAGGCAAACTGTTCCCGCGTCTCCAGGCCTTCGATTGTCACGGACAGGCCCAACTCATGCGTCATCTGCACGATGCCGCGCAGAAGCTTCAGGGAACGGCCTTCCTCGGTGATATCGGTGATGAAGGAGCGGTCGATCTTCACCTTGGTGACCGGCAGATCCTTCAGATAGCTCAGGCTGGAATAGCCGGTGCCGAAGTCGTCGATGGCAACCTGCAGCCCCATGGCCTTGAGGCTCTGGAGAACGCCTCCCGTCGCCTCGCGGTCCGTAATGATCGCGCCTTCCGTCACCTCGACTTCAATCAGTTCCGGCTCCACATTGTGGCGATGCAGGGCAGAACGGATGATGTCGGCCATGTCCATGTTCTGCAGGTCATGCGACGACAGGTTGATGGAGACCGCAATCCGCGACCCCCAAAGACTGCAATCCTTGATCGCCTGTTCCACAACGTTTTGGGTCAAATCGGAGATCAGCCCCATCTCTTCCGCCATGGGGATGAACTCCGCCGGGGAAATCGGCCCGTATTCCGGGTGGTTCCAGCGCGAAAGCGCTTCGCACCCGACCATGCGCAGGGTACGGACATTGATGATGGGCTGATAGGCGACCGACAGGGTGCCCTCGGCAATGGCCTTGCGCAAATCCGACTTGAGCCGCTGTTTGCTGCGGAAGGAATGGTCCATCGTCTCGACGAAAACCACCCACTGTTTCTGGCTGTCCTTCTTGGCGACATCGAGCGCCAGATCGGCATTCATGTGCATGACCGCAAGATCGAACTCCGCCGCGCAGACGATCACCACCCCGGCATGCGCGCCGGTCAGGATTTCATGACCGGAAATCGTGTACTGCCCCGATATGGCCGCCATGATGCGCTCCACACTCTGCAGCACGTCATCGCGCGTGGCGGCGGAAAACAGCAGCACGAATTCATCGCTGCCGAAGCGGGAAATGACCGGGTGCTTCACGTCGATCGAGGCAAGCCGGTCGGCAAAGGCGCGCAGCAATTCATCGCCAATGCGATGACCGAACGTGTCATTGGTCCGCTTCAGTCCGTCGACATCGACAACCATCAGCGCGATCTGCGTGCCCGGCTCGATGCCATCGGTATAGGTCCTGGCGATCTCGGCGAACTGGCTGCGATTGGGTAGGCCCGTCAGGCTGTCATAGCGCGCCATGCGGCTGATCTGCGCCTCCGCTTCCGCCCGCCGGGTCACATCCTGGAAAATGAGTACCGTGCCGTGCTGCGGGTCCGGCGTTGCCGTGAATTCATAATGGCGCTTGGCGGGAGACATGAAAATGTCGCGCTCCTTGCGCCCGCTGAGCAGGTCCTGCATCTTGCCGGACAACGAAGCCTGCGTCTCCTCGGGAAAATAGGCTTTGACCCGGGCAAGCCGCAGCAGGCTCTGCAGGGAATGGCCGTGAACCTGTTCCGGCTCGTCAAAGCCCATCATTTTCGCCGCCTTCATATTGGCGACGGTGATTGTCTGGTTGCGGTCGAACATCAGCAACCCTTGCGGCATGCCGTTCAGCGCGGCATCGAAATGGCTGACAACGACGCTGAGTTGCTGTTTGCCCAGCAGTGCATCCCAGAGCGATTGCCGCAGCTTGGATGCGATCCGGATATTGCTCCAGAAATAGGGAAGGATCAGCAGCGCCAGCAGCCAGTTGTAAATGCCGCCCAGGAGCACGAATGTCAGGAACAGCGGCGCCAGAATGCCAATGGACATGCCGATGACGACCGTCGGCGAAACGTAGTTGCGCGTCACCAGCGCCACCATCGACGCGACAACGATTGCGACACTGGTGATGGCAGCCGAGGGGTCCGCGAGAACATAGATACTGACCAGACAAAGCAGGCCGAGAAGGATGCACGTGCTGATGGCCCCGAGGAGATAGCGCCACTCCCATGTCCGCAGGTCCGCCATGGTGGCGGACGAAAGATCTTTTCGTTCGAATGCGCTGGCGTTTGCAGTACGCCCAAGGACAATCAAGAAGAATGCGAGGGCAAAGGCCGCATAAATGGGATGATCGGTTTTGACATAAATAACCAATGTCGCAAGAATCTGGATGACCGAGGTCCACCAGACAGCCTTCTTGTTCGCATAAAGCGTGCGAAGGAACAAAATTTCGAGAAAAATACTCTCGTTGCGTTCAATTTTCATCAAAATGTCCGTGAATAACTGTACCCATAATTGGATACGTTAACGAATACTTTCGAACAAACGCCAACGATACTCAGATTATGTATGAGGCATGCATTTAGAATATTTATTTGCCCCCCATGTCAAACTGATATTTATCAAATGGGAAACACAATTACCAATTCCTAAAGCGACTGAGCGAACGGCATGAAACCGCCATCCCGTGTATGGATGCCTTTGGCAGCAAGGATCACGCCGGACAGGCGACAGCATTGCTGTCGGGCTTGTCCTTGTCCGGGTTGGGATCGTAGAACGGACCGATGACCAGCGGCCTGTTGGGCAGCACCGATTCATCCGTGTCCGATATCATCGTCCGGTCGATTGTCTGCAGCAGCTTGCCCCCCGCATCCCTGAGACGGATCGTTACCTTGTAGCCACGATCGGCCTTCACGCACTTGACCGGCGGACTGTCGACCGAAATCTTTTCGGCTGCGGGCCAGACATTCTGCCGGACGATGAACGGCTCTCCTCCGGCCGGGTTTTCAAAGGTGGTCTCAAGCATGGCATCACCCGGCACCTTGCGGACCTTTGTCAGCGTCAGATGATAGGTTGCCTGGGCAATCCGGTAGTTGAAGACAAACAGCTTTCCGGCAACGGCGAGGTAATCCCCCTCGCCTGAATCGCGGCAGGCCCCCAGGGCCAATGCGCCCGCCAGTACGGGCAACAGGACAAGCCGGTGCCAGTGATTCATGCTCTTACCCATGGCCGGACTCCGATGGTTCGCGATTGCGGCGATAGTGTCTTTGCGCCTTGGCCCGGTTTCCGCATACGGTCATGTCACACCAGCGGCGGCTGCGGTTGCGGCTTTCATCGAGATAAAGCCAATGACAGTTCGGGCAGATCTTGATCCGCTCCAGCCGCGCCGGCTCCAGAAGGCGCATGGCGGACAGGAAAGCGGCGGTGCCGAGCGACAAATCGCGTTCGCCCTTGCCCGCGCCCGGCAACGCCAGATCCTGCCTGCCCGGTTCATCGCACACCAGCGCCGAGCCAAGCTGCAGAAATGCCGCCATGTTCGCAGGCGGGAGCCCTCCACCCCGCACGGCCGTGCGAAAGAGCGCATTGATGGCTTCACGCACATCGATAAGCCGGTTGATCTGCGCTGGCTGCACCGGCGGGTGGAAGCGGGCATCGCCCCACTCCGCCTGCCGGAATTGCGCCGCCGCTTCGGCAAATCCCCGCAGTTCCGAACGGTCTGAAAACCGGTCCAGCGCGCGGTCGGGCGCGTCACGAAAAACCACCGTATTGGCCAGGTCGAGAGCCAGCACGCCGCCACTGAATCGATGCGCATTCCAGTCAAAGGTCATGGCGAAATTCTAACTGGTAAAATCGATTTTGCAAGTTAGTATATAAGGAAATCTGCGGGTGACCGATGGCCTATTTTCTTCAATTGCTGATCAATGGCATCCACAACGCCGCGCTGTATGCGCTGCTGGCCTATGGCTATGTCCTGATCCACGGGCTGACCCATCGAACGGATTTGTCGCTCGGCGCCCTGTTTGCCTTTTCAGGCCAGACCTTCATTCTGGCCACGGCGTTCGGCTGGACGGTCCTGTGGATGACCTTGCCGCTGGCGCTCGGGTTCGGGCTGGCTGTTGCCGCGGTGTATGTCGGGCTCGGCGGCTATGCCATCGCCAGACTGATCTACACGCCGCTCGAGGCAGGGAACAGGAACACGATTCTGGTAGCGACGCTCGGCCTCAGCATTTTCCTGATGGAACTGTCGCGCCTTGCCGCCGATACCAGGGATTACTGGCTTCCGCCCATGCTGGCCGAGCCGGTGCACGTGCTGGGCGCGGCCGTCGACATCAGCCTGACACAGATTCAACTCGTCAACATCGGCGTGGCCCTGATCGTCATCGCCTCCGGTGAACTGATCATGCAGCGCACATCTGCCGGGCGGATATGGCGTGCGGTGAGCGATGAGCCGTTTGCGTCATCCATGTGCGGGATTGATCCGCGCCGCGTGCGGACGCGGGCAATCCTTGCCGCCTGTGCGGTCTGCGCCCTCGCCGGCTTTCTTGCAGCGCTGTACTACGGCAATGTCAGCTTCAATACCGGAATGATCTTCGGCCTGAAGATCCTGTTCATCACCGCCGCCGGAGGCCTGTCGAGACCGCTCCACGCGGCATTGGGCGCGGCGGCTGTCGGTGTCGTCGAATCCTTGTGGGGCGGATATTTTCCGGTCCTGTGGCGCGATGCCGCCGTCTTCGCGCTGCTGGTCTTTGTTCTCGCGGTGCGCACCAACAACAATGAAGCGGAGCGAATTTAACCCTGCAGGCTGTGGCCGCCATCGATGGTGATGACGGTGCCGGTGATGTAGCTGCTGGCATCGGAGGCGAGCAGCAGAACGGTGCCATCGATATCCTCAGGCTCGCCGAGGCGGCGCATCGGGTTCTTGCCCTTGAGGAACCCGTGCGCCGGGCCGCTCATGATGGATTCGTTGAGGCGCGTCGGAAACCATCCCGGCGCAATGGCGTTCACCCGGATCGCATGCGACGCCCATTCCAGCGCCAGGGAGCGGGTCATCTGGCTGATCGCCGCCTTCGACATGGCATAGCCCGCCGACCCCTTGACCGGCGCATCGGCAAGGATGCTGGAGGAATTGATGATCGATCCGCCGACCCCGGCGGCAATCATCCGTTTGGCCGCTTCCTGCGCGATGAAAAACGCGCCCTCGACATTCACTTCAAAAATATGCCGCAGCTGTTCGCGCGTCGTGGTGAGCGCCCGTTCCATCGTGGCGACACCGGCATTGTTGAAAACCACCGTGACCGTTCCAAGCTTCTGCTCGGCCTCGTCAAACGCGCGCTCGATATCGTCGGCAACCGTCACATCGGCAATAATATTGAGAATATTGGGGCTGTGCTCATTGTCCGGCGCGGGTGTGCGCGAAATGGAGACAACATTCGCGCCATGCGCGGCAAGCACATGAACCATCCTGAGCCCCAGACCTGAGGACCCGCCTGTTACCGCAATGGTCTTTCCTGCAACGGAAAGAGAAGAGGCACTTGTCATTACAATAAATACCAACCCCGGATTGTTTTATCCACTGTTAGACTGCCCATGCAGCGATGACAACCACCGAACCGCCGCCGTCATGAAAACAACGGCCGGGCTGCAACATCCCGGGTTGCTGCACCGGTATGAGGCTGGTAACAGTTCAGATGGAATATCGGGAGGGACAGCCGAAACGAAGGCATTGCCGCCGTTTTGACGAGCGGCCAAGGGCTGTCCGGGCGCATTTCCCGGCAACGGAGGGTTGCCGGAATGAGGGGGAGGAACTGCATGTCGGCTTTGCTTGCCGTATCGAGAGCCATTGACCGCTTCAACGAATTTATTGGCCGCAACGTCGCCTGGCTGATTTTCCTGGCCGTGGTGGTGAGCGCCGGCAACGCCATCGTGCGCAAGGTGTTCAACCAGTCATCCAATGCCTGGCTGGAATTGCAGTGGTTCCTGTTTGGCGGCGCGTTCATGCTGGCCGCGGCCTACACGCTGCAGCAGAACGAGCACATCCGCATCGACATCGTCTACGGCGCCTTTTCGCGCCGGGTGCAGCACTGGATCGATCTGCTCGGGCATCTGTTTTTCCTGATGCCCTTCGTCCTTCTGATGTGCTTTTACTTCGTCCCCTATGTCAGCCTGTCCTATCGCAGCGGCGAAGGCTCGCCCAGCGCCGGCGGGCTGGTGCAATGGCCCGGCAAGCTGATCCTGCTGGTCGGCTTCCTGCTTCTGGCCATTCAGGGCATTTCGGAAATCATCAAGAAGATTGCGGTGATGCGCGGCGATATCCCCGATCCCAGTCCGCCTCTCAGCCTCGAAGAGATTGCGGAACAGGAAGTCGCCATGGCGGAGGCGCGCAATGATTGAATTTATTGCGCAGAACATGGCGCCGATCATGTTCGTTTCGCTGATCGTCTTCATGCTGATCGGCTACCCCGTCGCCTTTGCCCTTGCTGCAAACGGGCTGCTGTTTTTCTTCATTGGCGTCGAGCTTGCCCCCTATTCCAACGGCACGATCACCCTCGACTGGCCCTTCCTTTATGCCCTGCCCGAACGATTCTGGGGGGTGATGTCGAATGACACCCTGCTTGCCATTCCGTTCTTCACCTTCATGGGCATCATCCTCGAGCGCTCCGGCATGGCCGAGGACCTGCTCGATACGATCGGCCAGCTGTTCGGTCCGATTCGCGGCGGCCTCGCCTATGCCGTCATCTTCGTCGGCGCCCTGCTTGCGGCCACCACCGGCGTCGTCGCGGCATCGGTCATCTCCATGGGCCTGATCTCGCTGCCGATCATGCTGCGCTACGGCTATGACCGCCGTGTCGCATCCGGCGTCATCGCCGCATCCGGCACGCTGGCACAGATCATTCCGCCATCCCTCGTCCTGATCGTTCTCGCCGACCAGCTCGGACGTTCCGTCGGCGACATGTATCATGGCGCGCTGATCCCGGGCCTGGTGCTGACCGGTCTCTACATGGCCTATGTCCTGACCCTGTCCATCTTCAAACCGAAATCCATGCCGGCTCTTCCTGTCGAGGCGCGCACATTGGGATCGGGCGTCACATCGCTCATCGTCGCCCTGGCCATTGCCGGTGCGATCGCCTACGCCGCGATTGTCTGGCTGAGACCCGTGGCGGGAACCAACGCGGACATCTGGGGCGCGACCATCGGCACCATCGCCGTCTACGCATTCGCGCTGGCAGACCGCTCATTCCACCTCAACCTGATGTCACGGCTGGCGCAGCAGGTGATCATCGTTCTCATTCCGCCGCTCGCCCTGATCTTCCTCGTGCTCGGCACGATCTTCCTCGGCATCGCCACGCCGACGGAAGGCGGTGCCATGGGGGCCGTCGGGGCCCTGCTCATGGCCGCCTCGAAGGGCCGCCTCAGTTTCAGCGTGATCAATCAGGCGCTGGCGTCAACGACCAAACTGTCATCCTTCGTGCTCTTCATCCTGCTCGGAGCCCGTGTGTTCTCCCTCACCTTCTACGGCGTCAACGGCCAGGTCTGGGTCGAGCACCTGCTGGTATCCCTGCCGGGCGGACAGGTCGGGTTCCTGATCGTCGTCAACATCCTCGTGTTTTTCCTGGCGTTCTTTCTCGATTTCTTCGAGTTGGCCTTCATCATCGTGCCGCTGCTTGCGCCTGTCGCGGACAAGCTCGGCATCGACCTGATCTGGTTCGGCGTGCTGCTCGGCATCAACATGCAGACCAGCTTCATGCATCCGCCGTTCGGTTTTGCCCTGTTCTATCTGCGTTCCGTGGCGGCCAAGGTGCCGTATATGGACAAGATCACGGGCAAGAAAATCCAGCCGATCACCACCGGGCAGATCTATTGGGGCGCCGTGCCCTTCGTCGGCATCCAGATCGTCATGGTGGCCCTGACGATCATGTTCCCGCAAATGGTCATGCATTACACCGGCCCTGCCAGCACGATCAATCCGGCGACGATCCAGATTCCCAATTCCGATCTCGGCGGCGGTTTGGGTGGCGGCCTTGGCAGCGGACTGGGCACCGACCTCAGTGCACCGCCGCTCGGCGGTCCCGCGCCCAATCCGGCGGCGCCCGCGCAACCGGCGGCACCGGATTTGAGCCAGCCGCCGAAAATGTGACGGCAGGACACGAAAAAGCCCGGCATCGCTGCCGGGCTTTTGTTTGCTCAAAACGGCTGGCTCAGAGCTTGCCGTTGCGCTGCTGGACCATCATGAACGTGTCGAAGGTGTATTCGGCCACCTGAGCGTAAAGGAAATGCTCGTTGCGGAAAGCCTTGATGGAGTCCCAGATCTTCTTGAATGGCGCATTGGTCGCTTCGATTTCGGCATAGACCGTATTGGCCGCCTCGAAACAGGCATTGAGGATTTCCGGGGTGAACGGACGCAGCTGCGCCCCGCCGGCAACCAGCCGCTTGATGGCCGGAGGGTTCACATAGTCATATTTCTGCAGCATGTTCGCATCGGTTGCCTGGGCCGCCGTGCGGAACAGCGACTGATAGCTCGGCGGCAGCGAATCCCATTTCTGCTTGTTGACCATGAAGCTGACGGTCGGACCGCCTTCCCACCAGCCGGGGTAATAATAATAGGGCGCCACCTTCTGGAAGCCGAGCTTTTCATCGTCATAGGGGCCAACCCATTCGGCCGCATCGATCGTGCCCTTTTCGAGCGATGGATAGATGTCACCGCCGGCGATCTGCTGCGGCACGACACCCAGCTTTTCCAGCACCTTGCCGGCAAAACCGCCGACGCGCATCTTGAGGCCCTTCAAATCCTCGATGGTCTTGATTTCCTTGCGGAACCAGCCGCCCATCTGCACGCCGGTATTGCCGCCCGGATAGGCCTGCAGGCCCTGCTTGTTGAAGAACTCGTTCATCAGGTCAATGCCGCCGCCCTGGTACTGCCAGGCATTCATGCCGCGGGCATTGAGCGCGAAGGGTACGGCTGCACCCAGAGCCCAGGTGGGGTCCTTGCCCCAGTAATAATAGGCAACGGTGTGGCACAGTTCGACAGTACCCGCTGCGGCCGCATCGGCAGCCTGCAATCCCGGAACGACTTCGCCGGCCGCGAAGGGCTGGATGACGAAATTGCCGTCCGTGGCTTCTTTCAGGTATTTCGACAGAACCTCGGCACCGCCATAGATCGTGTCGAGTGATTTTGGAAATGACGACGCACAGCGCCACGTGATCTTCGGCATCGACTGCGCAATTGCCGGCGCGGCCAGTGTGGTAGCCGCAGCCACCCCCGCGCTGGCATATCCGGCATTCCTGATGAATGAACGACGATCCATATATTCTCCTCCAGTATTTCGGTTCAGACCCCCCGGACAAACAGTCCATTTCTCCCGGTCCGCCGACCACCATACACACTCGACTCTTCAAGTCCAGTCGCTGAAAACACAAACGGGGCGCGGTGCAAAGCCGGCGAAAATCCGGGAAAACCTCACAGAAAAGCCGTCTTTGCGGCCGAAAGGCTCTCAGGGCCGGACCCATTGGAAACACCCCCGAACTGCACTACATTCTATCAAGATTTGTTTATGGAGCATCCCCATGCGGCAGCCACTCGTCGCCATCACATCAGACGTTCGCGCCTTTGAAAATTACACGTGGCACGCAGCGCCCGATCAATATCTGAAGGCTGCCTACGAGGCAGCGGGCGTCATCCCCCTGATTGTCCCGTCTTTCGGCGAAGGCCTCGATATCGATGCCATTCTTGACGGTGTGGACGGGGTTCTGGTCACAGGCTCCAAATCCAATGTCCATCCCGCGCTCTACGGCGTCGAGCCCACCGAAGCACACGAGCCCTACGATCCCGCCCGTGATGCGACCTCATTGCCCCTGATCCGGCGCACCATCGAGCGCGGTGTGCCGCTGCTTGCCATTTGCCGCGGCATTCAGGAGCTGAACGTCGCGCTTGGCGGCACGCTCGCCACCGAGATACAGGAACTGGATGGCCGCATGGATCACCGGGCACCGCAATCCGAGCAGCAGGCGGAGCGTTTTGCCATCCGCCATCCCGTGCGCATCAAGCCGGGCTCGTGCCTCGCCAATGTCATGCAGGCGGATACGGTTCAGGTCAATTCCGTGCACCGGCAGGCCATCGACAAGCCGGCGGCCCAGCTGGATATCGAAGCCGTGGCGGAGGATGGCACCATCGAGGCCGTGTCGGTCAAAAACGCCCGCGGTTTTGCTGTTGGCGTGCAATGGCATCCGGAATACTGGGTGAAAAGCGACAGCCCGTCGCGCAAGATTTTTGCCGCTTTCGGCGACGCCGCCCGGGCGCACAAGGCCACCCGTGAAAGGCTTCAGGCGGCGGAATAATCCCGGCTAGAACAGATTCAGCCCGCTCGCCGACAGCGAGAGCAGGACGGAACGCGGCGCAACGCTGACATAGGCCCGCCCGTCGCCGGGGCTGAATTCAACGATGGTTTTCCCGGACTGATCCGCCAGAGCGATGGTTCCGTCCTGATTGTTGCGCCACTCCGTCGCGTCGGCCAGGGGCGCATACAGCGCCGCACACCCCTTGGCGACGCGCAGCGCGTCATGCCCTGCAATGCCGTTGCCTTGCGGGAAGATCTTGCACTTTGCCGCGCCTCCCGGGCTGCTGATGAGAAAGGCGGGCCGGTCGAAGTCTGTCAGTCCGATGGAAGCGGTCGTCGTCGGATCGACCTGCACGGGCGGCGCGCTGGCGGACGACAAAAAATCTCCAAGCACCGCAACGGCGGCGAAAAAGGCGGCAAGGCCAATCCCGGCAGGCAAACTCAGCTTCACGACGATCTCCCCGGGGATTGGTGGCCTGGAGGGACCTTAGGCAAACAGCCTTAATCAAGCTTTAAGCCGCCTGTTGAAAACGCGGCCTTCAACCGGACTTACCGTTCCTTGGGTTTGGATGTGGACTGCCGGATGCGCAGTTCCGGTTTGATCAGCTCCTGCCGCGCATGGGTATCCGCCCCGTTGAGCTGGTCGAGCAAGGCGCGCGCGGCGCGTTGGCCCACCTCGCGCTGGCCGTTCCACACGGTCGTCAGCGCCGGCGTGGCAATCGCTGCTTCTTCCAGGTCGTCATAACCGGTCACGGAAATATCCACGCCGGGCACCAGCCCGGCACGGGCAATGCCGTTCATCATGCCGATGGCGGCCAGATCATTCCAGCAGACGGCCGCCGTCGGATGATCCTTCAGCGCCAGGAACTGCGGCGCGGCATCAAAACCGGCCTGTTTGGTGCGCGGCCCGGGAATGCGCCATTCCGGCTTGACCTCAAGACCGGCCTTCTGCATCGCCAGGAGATAACCTTCATAGCGGTCACGGCCCGTCGACGTCTGGTCGGTGCCGCCGACCATTGCAATCCGCGTGTGCCCGAGTGAGATCAGATGATTCGTTGCCAGGCTGATACCGTAGGAATCATCGCCCCGGAACACCGGCACGTTGGCATCCTTGACCGTACGCGCAATCAGGACGACCGGCAGACCATTGTCTTCCGCCATGCGGATATCCTCGGCCGGGGTGCCGATGGCCGGCGACATGATGACACCGTCGCCGCCCAATTGCAGAACGGTCTCGATGAATGTGCGCTGCTTGTCGAGCTGGTCGTAATGGTTCGACAGGATGAAGGTCTGGCCGGAGCGATCGAGTTCTCCTTCGATTGCCCGCAAAATTTCGGCAAAGAACGGGTTCATGATGTCGTGTACCACCACACCGACAATGCCCGAGCGCGACGTGCGCAGGCTGGCCGCCCGGCGGTTGTAGATATAACCGATGGCGCGCGCGTGTTCCTTGATCTTTTCGCGGGTCTGATCGGCGACAAGCGGACTGTCGCGCAACGCAAGCGATACGGTTGCAGTGGACACTTTCAGCGCGTCGGCAATTGTCGATAGTTTGATCTTTTGCGCCAAAAACCGCCTCCCCGCCGTCTAGCCAGACAAGTATAGTGTCATTCTCTGGCGTTATGCCACTGCAACCCGATAAATCAAAGCCCTTTCGCCGCCCGTGCCCCGCAAAGCAGCAATTGAACCGGTGACGTACGGATGCGGACTGTGATCAGGACCGCCGCCGCAACCGGTGTTCGCGATGCACAACGTAAAGCCCGCTGCCAATGACGATAACGGCGCCAACAAGCGTGTAAACATCGGGAAACTGGCCGAAAAACACATATCCGAAGGCGAGCATCCAGACGATCTGCAGAAACGGATAGGGCGCAAGCGCGGCCGTGGTCGCGCGCCGGTAGGCCAGAATGATCAGATAGTGCCCTACCCCGCCGAAGAAACCGAGCATGAGCAGAAGCGCAATCTGGAACCATGTCTGCGGCATCACGGCTTGGGTGATGGCGGGCGAAATCAGGACGGCAGGCGCGAGCGCGGAAAAAAAGATCAGGCTTTCCGGTGATTCGGTGGCAGCCATGCGGCGGGTCAGCAGCACATAGAGCGAATAGCTGAGCATGGCCAGTATCGAATAGGGCAAGCCGGGATTGAGCGTGCCGAAGCCGGGCCGCGCAATGATCAGCACGCCGATGAATGCCACGATGATCGCCGCCCAGCGGCGCCAGCCGGCCCATTCCCCCAGCAGTGGCCCTGCCAGGGCGGCAATGACCATGGGGGCGGCGAAGGAGATCGTGATCGTCTCGCCCAGCTGCATGGTCTGCAGCGCATAGAAATTGAAATAGGTGGAACCGAACAGGCACAGGCCGCGCAGCAGCTGAAAGCGGATGCTCTTGACCCTGAACAGCGCCGGATTGGTCCAGCCGCGAAAGAAGATGAAAACCAGCACCGTATGCTCGGCAAACCGCATCCACGAAATGAATGCGGGCGGAATACCCTGGAGAACCAGATATTTGGCGCTCGAATCCAGGCAGGAAAACAGGATGCCCGCCGCAAAGATATAAAGAATTGCGGCAGCAGGAACGGCTTCCTGGGAGGAAGGAGCGGGTACAGGCAAGGAGCTAACCAATCAGACGGCGGGACGTGCCGTCATGTTAGCAATTTCACATCATTTGTAACGGTAAATCACCACGAGCGACGAGAAAATTACTCTTCTTCCCCCTCGTCCTCCTCGTGATCGTCCTCCGAGCCGGTCTGGCGCAGCAATTCGGCAGCCGACAAATTGATCTCCAGCCGCTGCAGCATTTTGATCAGGGCTTTGCGCTCTTTTTTGTCGAAGCCCTTCATCGCATCCTTCTCAGTCTTGCGGATGGATTTTTCGATCGCCCGGATCGCTTCATTGCCGGTATCGGTCAAAAAGATATGGGCCTGGCGCTGATCGGTCGCCGACCCTTCCTTCTTGACAAAACCCTGCGTTTGCAGCCGGGAGATGGTTTTGGTGATCGTCGGCGGCCGGACACCCAGGCGTTTTGCCAGAACGCTCGGCGAAAGGCCGTCTTCATGGGCCAGTTGCAACATGACGGCATCCTGCCCGGCGTAGAAACCATGGGCCAGCAGCCGGGTGGCCAGTGCCGTTCGCGTCAAGCGAGCGGTTGATTGCAGACGATGAAGGATGAGAGGCTTGCGTTCCTTGACCATTCAAATTCCTGCTCGCTATGAACCCATTGTCCGGTTGATGATAAGGCGGCTAGCTCTTTTTGGTAAATGGCAATTATCAGGCGAAGAATATCGGTGCTGCGCAGTCCGCAATTGTATGGAAAACAGATCCTGGCGCCCCAACATTCAGCTCCGCACCATAAGTCCAATCCCCCCGATGAATCCGCGTTACAATTCTTATATGACATTCTGATGAAATTTGCCGACGAATTGCTGTTGCGCTTGAAATAAGCCTGTAAAAATCCGGCCTCCAGCGCCTATCCTCGTGGCATCGCGACAATTATGCTAACAGGGTCCGTCAAACCGCGTGAGTGTCCCATGCCCGCTTCTTCCGCCAGAACCATTGCCCTTCTTCCGCTTGGTGCCCACGAGCAGCATGGCCCGCATCTGCCCTTCGACACCGACACGCTGATCGCGCAAGGGTTGACGGAACGGCTGAAACGGGCGCTTCCCCCTAGACTTGCCGTCGACATCCTGCCGGTTGAACCCGTCGGCTACTCCATCGAGCATATGGATGTGGGCGGCACGAAGACCCTCGCCTTCGATGCGGCTGTCCGCCGCTGGATCGACATCGGCAGGCAGGTAGCCGGCCGTGGCCAGTCCAAACTGGTGATCCTCAACGCCCATGGCGGCAACGCGCCGCTGATGACCATCGTCGCGACGGAACTGCGCGTGCATTGCAATATGCTTGCCGTGGCAACAAGCTGGACACGGTTTGGTTTGCCGGATGGCTTGATTTCGCCGGAAGACAAGGCGCTCGACATTCATGGCGGCTTTATCGAAACATCGGTGATGCTGGCGCTCTACCCGGAAACAGTTGATATGACAAAGGCACAGGACTTCGATTCAAACCAACGCGCCTATATCCGGGATTATAAGCACCTGCGCGCCTACGGCCCGCATGCCTTTGGCTGGAAGATGTCGGATCTCAACCGGCTGGGCGTTGCCGGCAACGCCGCCCGCGCCACCGCAGAAGCGGGCGAACAGATCATTGCGCGCAGTGTGCAAGGCATCATTGAACTGCTCGAGGATGTCGACCGCTTCGACGTTTCGGTTTTGCGGCCTTGACAGGCTCAATCCGGTTGAACAAACCATTCATGCAATTGAATACAGTTGATGTAGCAAAAGCGGCCGCGATCACCTATATCCTGTGTTCATCCATTCAAAGAGGCACACGATGAGTGAAGCTCAAACGACCACCAGTGCCGCGCCGGATGCGGCGCGCATCCCCCAGATCCCCGTCACCGTGCTGACCGGCTATCTCGGCTCCGGCAAGACGACGCTGCTGAACCGCATTCTCAGTGAAGATCACGGCAAACGCTATGCGGTCATCGTCAATGAGTTCGGCGAGATCGGCATCGACAATGATCTGATCGTCGAATCCGACGAAGAAATCTACGAAATGAACAATGGCTGCATCTGCTGCACCGTGCGCGGCGACCTGATCCGCGTGGTCGAGGGCCTGATGCGCCGTCCCGGCCGTTTCGATGCCATCATCGTCGAAACAACCGGCCTTGCCGATCCCGTCCCTGTCGCCCAGACCTTCTTCATGGATGACGATGTACGCAGCAAGACCATGCTGGATGCGGTCGTGGCGCTCGTCGACGCCAAGCACCTGCCGCTGCGCCTGAAAGACAGCCGCGAGGCGGAAGACCAGATTGCCTTTGCCGACGTTGTTCTGCTCAACAAGACCGACCTGGTCACGCCGGAGGAACTCGCCGCCGTCGAAGCTACGGTGCGCGCCATCAACCCCTATGCCGTCATCCACCGGACCGAGCGCGCCGCCATTGACCTGACGCGCGTGCTCGATCGCGGCGCTTTCGACCTGACGCGCGCACTGGAAAACGATCCGCATTTCCTCGACCACGATCACCCTGATCATGCCTGCGGGCCCGATTGCGATCATGATCACGATCACGATCACGCGCATCATCATCACGATCACGGGCATGACCACCATCACCACCATGATCATGCATCGCCGATTCATGACACCACGGTCGTCTCGGTCTCCTTGCGCGTCGGCGAGCTCAATCCCGACAAGTTCTTCCCGTGGGTGCAGAAGATCACCCAGGAACAGGGCCCGAATATCCTGCGCCTCAAGGGCATTCTTGCGTTCCGGAACGATCACGAGCGCTATGTCATCCAGGGCGTCCATATGATCATCGAGGGCGATCATCAGCGGGCTTGGAAAGACAACGAAAAGCGCGAAAGCCGCCTTGTCTTCATCGGCCGTGAACTCGACCATGATGCGCTGAAATCCGGACTTGAAAGCTGCCTTGCCTGATGCCGACCATTGCCCCGCTAGACCTCGCCGGCCATTGCGTTGACGCGCGCTTTATCCAGGATGTCCCGTTCTTCGCGCTTGCCGACGGCAGCGTGCATCGGCTCGACAATGGCCACAAGACCGTGGAAGCCCATGACGGCCTGCTTTGCGCCGTACCATCCGCCGATGGTAAGTTTTTGCTTACAAGTGGCGAGGATGGCCGCGTCTGCTCGATCGGGCTGAATGGCGAAGTCACCGAACTCAGCAGGATACCGCGCAAGTGGATGACGGCGCTGGCGGCGGCACCGAATGGTGCCGTGGCTTATGCATCGGGAAAGACTGCCTGGGTGCGCGCACCCGACGGATCGGTGCGTGAATTCACCCATGAACGCAGCGTCGAAGGGCTAGCCTTTGCGCCCAAGGGCATGCGGCTGGCGGTCGCGCGCTACAATGGCGTGACGCTGCATTGGCCGGCAACCAACGGCACGCCGACCGAACTTGAATGGAAGGGCGCTCATGTCTCGGTGACCTTCTCACCCGACAACCGTTTTCTCGTTACCTCCATGCAGGAAAATGCCCTGCATGGCTGGCGCCTGGAAGACAACCGCCACATGCGCATGACCGGCTATCCCAACAAGGTCAAAAGCTGGTCATGGAGCCCGAAGGGCAAATGGCTGGCGACTTCGGGGGCGCCGGCAACGGTCGTCTGGCCGTTTTCCGGCAAGGACGGCCCGATGGGCAAGGCGCCGCTGGAGCTGGGAACCCGCGGCGACAGCGCGGTGACGGCAGTGGCCTGTCATCCCGTCGAGGATATCGTCGCCATCGGCTATGCCGACGGCATGATCCTCGTCGGACGCTTCGGCGATCAGAAGGAAGTGCTGCTGCGCCGCCCCGGCAAGGGCGCGGTTTCGTCCATGGACTGGGACAGAACCGGGCACCGCCTGGTGTTCGGCAGCGAGAGCGGCGACTGCGGGGTTGTCGATATCACGGCTTAAAAAGTCGATCACTTTTCGCTTCGTGATTTTCAGTTTATTTATTCGCTTTTCGTTCTATAATTCAAACATGCAGTATAGTTTGGATTTTGGAACTCCGAACCAGCTTGATATTATCCATAATCGCTTGAAAGCACATTATGGAAGCCCCGCTGCCGGGTTAAGATTTTCGCCCATAGAGATGCTTGTTGTGGCGATGCTGGGGAGCCGCACTCGTGATCATGTATCGTTAAGAGCTTATCATAATCTGCAAAGGAAGTTTAAAACGCCCCAAGTTCTGGCTTACGCTGATCCCGAAGATGTCTATGGCTGTATTCGCGAGATTACTTTTGCAAGGACATATGCATCCTACATTCCCGAAGCTCTTCAGGCCATTATCCGGAAATGTGGTGCACTGGATCTGGAATCATTACGCAGTATGGCAGTGGAACAAGCGCTGACGTGGCTTCAAAGCTTGCGCGGCGTGGGGCCAAAAATCAGCGCATGCGTCCTAAATTTCAGTGAACTGCAGATGCGCGCATTGGTGATCGACACCCATTACCTACGCTTTGCGTTGCGCTTCCAACTTATTCATAGGGATATGCGGGCCAATACAGCAATACGCGCCATTCAACGCCTGGTACCAGACGCGTGGCTCGCCGCGGATACAGAACAGCATCATGTGCTGGTAAAGCGGCTGGCACAGGAATTTTGCGTTTCAGGGACACCCCGATGTCATGGCTGTCCTTTACAGGATGCATGCCCTTATGCTGCTTTCCGGGGTTTTGGGCGGGCGTTCTCAGGCTTCAGGTTCTTCGCCTGACGTGAGACTGGGTGTTTTGAGATGTATGTGGGAGATTTGTTGGTTGCGGGGACAGGATTTGAACCTGTGACCTTCAGGTTATGAGCCTGACGAGCTACCGGGCTGCTCCACCCCGCGCCACCATATCCGGCGATTGCCGTTTTGTCTGTCCTCGGGCGTTGCCCTGCGGTCAGCGGTGCAGCCCGGATTTCTCCGTTTGTCCGTCCTCGAAGCCTGATGGCTTCTGCGGTCGGACGGGGGTGCTGCTCCACCCCGCGCCACCATATCGCCGCTTGGCGATGGAAGTAATTATGCTCTTACATTGGTGTTATTGCAAAAGCAAAAGGCCGCTTTAGGCGGCCTTGGATGCGTTGGTATGGAATGTGGAGAGTGTTTTGATTTCATGTTGCGTTTTGCAGACCTGGCAGCGACCTACTCTCCCGCGTCTTGAGACGAAGTACCATTGGCGCTGGAGCGTTTCACGGCCGAGTTCGGAATGGGATCGGGTGCAGCCGCTCCGCTGTAACCACCAGGTCAGCAAAAAGCAACGATGAAAGAGAAGCTGGTTTTGTTTGTGTTGAATGTCGCTCACGCATATCAGCCCTATCGGGCTGTGCTGCGCGGGGGCGCGGCACGAGCCGCGACGCACTATCGTGCTGTATTTGGAGCTTTTCCTGGAACCGAAGTTCCAGAAAGTACCCATACAGACCGCTAGGTCGTCGCCGGACGTCCGGCGCGCCGTCGCAGCGCCCGCCCCAAAGGGGCGATACGGCGCGTGAGACAGTCAATTCATCGCTTGGCGATGGATATAAGTAATGAGAATGATCAAGCCAATCGAGCTATTAGTACCGGTAAGCTTCATGCGTTGCCGCACTTCCACACCCGGCCTATCAACGTGGTGGTCTTCCACGGCTCTCAAGGGAATACTCGTTTTCAGGTGGGTTTCCCGCTTAGATGCCTTCAGCGGTTATCCCGTCCGTATATAGCTACCCTGCTATGCGGCTGGCGCCACAACAGGTCCACCAGAGATACGTCCATCCCGGTCCTCTCGTACTAGGGACAGATCCTGTCAATATTCCTACACCCACGGCAGATAGGGACCGAACTGTCTCACGACGTTCTGAACC
>NZ_JBIWBL010000006.1:0-212995 GCF_044760925.1 Phyllobacterium sp. NPDC097923
TTTCGCGGCCGAAACCACCCGGAAAAACCCCAGCAAATCCAGTATGTACAAACGCGTAAGTCACAAGAAAACGAACAGTTGTATATGCCGATAAGAGGAAAACACCGGCGAGTGCGCGGGTGACGGGACAAAGCGGAGAGGGCAGGGGACACCGGAAAACCCAATTAAAGCAATGCTGTACAGCGAAGCAAATGCAGGAAAATGGCGTATAGTGAGACGATGGACGGCCGCAGAGCGAAATGAGCCTTATAACGCAGCCCCATCAGGCGCATATCGCATTCGGCATCATGGTTAAGAAAAGATTATCAGTCCATGCTGCCGAAGCTATCTTCGCAATGGGTGCGCGGTAATGGAATAAAGTTAATAAAAACAATGAACATTAGACTGTAGCGAGTATAATAGCAGATGACTCAACAGGATTTTGAGAGTCCATATTGAGTCCTCCCAACATATCGGCGCGAGCTGCTAAATCCCTGTCCCGTCGAGCTCTCGCGCGTCGTCGCCTTCCCATGGTGACGGCATGGAGCTGCCATCGAGATTAGCAGTGGGCATTGGCATCCAGCATTTCAATTCCGGCTCGGCATATTCGACGAGGCGGCCAGGCGAGGAATCGGAAGCACGCCAGCCTTCTGAGCCGAACTGATCACCCTTCGACCAATAGGCAAGGTCGACTTCTGCCTGCCCCTGTTCGGATGGGCGAATCGTGACGAGAATCCGCCGGCCATCTCTCGGCGCGGCTGCCATGTGACGCCATCGGTCAGGCTCATTCATCATTTTTCCTCCTGCCTTGCGGTGGATTGCAAGTGTTGCCTCGCCATCAAAAACGGTCAACTCAAATTATTTGACAGCCTGCATGCGCATTCCGCTGCAAGCCACCGCTTGATAACAAGTGCGCGGCGCGCTGGGAGATCGCTCAAGAGCGAGCGACGACCGATCTGAGAATGCCGAGCAAAGACATCAGACGTTTGTTTCCGCTGCGACCACACCAAAACCGAGGGTCTTTATATGGGATATGTCTCGTCGAAATTTCAGTTGCGGGTAAGAATGCGCGCCCTTTGATTGAACCGTTCGAGCAATTTAGGACTGACCTGAATCGCTCAGCGATGGATCGCAGAATGATCGATCAAAATGACGGCCCATGAACATCACCATTCAGCAAAGGAGCCGTCCTTGTGCCGCCAGATCGGGTTGCGCCAGCGGTGTCCTTCCTTGGCGCGTTCGATGACGTATTCCTCGTTGATTTCAATGCCGAGGCCCGGACCTTCCGGAATTGCCACAAAACCATCCTCGTAGTGAAAGACGGATTTGTCCTTGGCGTAGTCGAGCAAATCATTGGTACTGTTATAGTGGATACCGAGGCTTTGTTCCTGGATGAAGGCGTTGTAACTGACAGCATCAAGCTGCAGGCAAGCTGCCAGCGCAATCGGGCCAAGCGGGCAATGGGGTGCCAGCGCCACGTCGTAGGCTTCGGCCATGGCTGCGATCTTGCGGCATTCCGTAATGCCGCCCGCGTGAGACAGGTCGGGCTGGATGATATCAACGGCCCCTTGCTCAAGAACGCTCTTGAAATCCCAGCGGCTATAAAGGCGCTCGCCCAGCGCAATCGGCGCTGATGAAAAAGCGGCAATTTCCTTGAGCGCCTCACGGTTCTCGCTCAGCACCGGTTCTTCGATGAACATCAGGCGATAGGGATCGAGTTCCTTGACCAGGGCCCGTGCCATCGGCCGGTGAACACGGCCGTGAAAATCGACGGCAATGCCGATGTTCGGTCCGACTGCCTGGCGAACAGTCGCGACACGCTCGATGACGGCATCGATCTTGTCGTGGCTGTCCACGATCTGCAATTCTTCCGTGCCGTTCATTTTGAGTGCGGTGAAGCCGCGGCTGGTGACGTCAAGGGCGCCGGCGGCGATGTCAGCCGGCCGGTCACCGCCGATCCAGGAATATACCTTGATCCGGTCGCGGAGTTTGCCGCCGAGAAGCGCATGGACAGGCACGCCTAGTGCTTTGCCCTTGATGTCCCAAAGCGCCTGATCGACACCGGCGATCGCACTCATCAGGATGGGGCCGCCGCGATAGAAGGCGCCGCGATACATCACCGTCCAGTGATCCTCGATCAGACGCGGATCCTTGCCGATCAGATAATCGGCAAGTTCGGTGATCGCGGTTTCAACCGTGTGCGCCCGGCCTTCGACAACGGGTTCGCCCCAGCCGCTGACACCCTCGTCGGTTTCAATTTTCAGAAAGAGCCAGCGCGGGGGAACAATGAATGTCTTGAGTGCGGTGATTTTCATCGTCTGTCTGACCTTTAAACGGTTTTGCCTGCATTGAGAGATTTTGCCGCGGCAAGATCGCGTGCGGCGAGGTCCAGGATGTCACTGGCAGCCTTGCGTGCAGCGGCAGCGTCGCGCATCCGCAATGCTTCGACCATGGCGCGGTGCGCCTTGATCGCTTCGCTTCTCTGATCGTTGGAAGTGGTGGCGGTGGTTTCGAGAACGAATTTCAGTGCCGCGTCGATCAGTCCGCCAATCTGACGGAACACCGGGTTGTGGCTCGCCGCATACAGGATCTGGTGGAATGCTATGTCTGACCGCGAGAACTGTTCCACGTCGTTCGCAGCGTCGGCCATGCCCTGCCAGGCAAGTTCGAGATCGGCGATTTCCTGCAGCGTTGCCCGGCTCGCTGCAAGTTCAGCAACCAGCGGTTCTATGGCGCGGCGTGTTTCAAGGATGGCGTCAAACAGGCGGTCGTCCAGGAGGTGCGGCGCATGCCATTCCAGCACCTGGGGGTCGATGATGTTCCAGTTATCCGGATCACATACGGTTGTACCGATGCGCGGACGGCTGCTGACCAGCCCCTTGGCGGCCAAAACCTTCAGCGCCTCCCGGATAACCGTCCGGCTAACGCCATAGGCGTCGCCGAGATCGCTTTCCCGTGGCAAAAGGCTGCCGCTTGGATAACGGCCGGCAAATATGTCACGCGCAAGCGTGCGCACCACGTCCGGCATCACGCGGGGGCGGCGTGTTTTCTGCGCGCCTGCAATTGACGGATCAGTGGCTTGGCTCATCATTTCTTCCCCTCTGTGACGCGACGGCGTCACAGCCTTATCGATCATCGTGTCGAGAATTCCAATCCCTCGAGCAATAGACTATTTATCATACCAGAGCAATTGACGAGTATGATAAAAATGATTAATTGTACCATCACGATCGGAAAACGGGATCGTGCTTTTGGGAGGAATGACAATGAATTTAATCAAGACGGCGATTCTCGCCGGCGCACTCGCAACGATGTCTGTCGTGTCCATGGTTCCTGCCAGTGCGCAGGATGCCAAAATCGGATTTATCGTGAAACAGCCGGAGGAACCCTGGTTCCAGGATGAATGGAAATTTGCCGACCAGGCAGCCAAGGAGAAGGGATTTACTCTCGTCAAGATTGGCGCTGAGGATGGCGAGAAGCTGATGTCGGCAATCGACAATCTTGGCGCGCAAGGCGCTCAGGGCTTTGTCGTCTGCACGCCCGATGTGAAGCTCGGACCGGGCATTGTGGCCAAGGCGGCTGCGAACAATCTCAAGATGATGACGGTCGATGACCGTTTGGTCGATGCTGCCGGCAAACCGCTTGAGGAGGTGCCGCATATGGGCATTTCCGCCACCAAGATCGGCGAAGCCGTCGGGCAGGGCATCGTTGACGAGATGAAGGCGCGCGGCTGGAAGCCGGAGGAAGTGGGAGCCATTCGCGTTTCCTACGATCAGCTGCCGACGGCCGTTGACCGTGTCGAGGGTGCCATTTCGGTGCTGAAGGCAAACGGCTTCAAGGCTGAGAACATCTTTCCGGCCCCGCAGGCAAAGACGGATACCGAAGCTGCTCTGAATGCTGCAACCGTGGTGTTGAATGCGCATGCCGGTATCAAGAAGTGGGTCGCTTTCGGCCTCAATGACGAGGCGGTGCTCGGCGCTGTGCGCGCGACGGAGAGTGTTGGCATTCCGGCAGACGGTGTGATCGGCGTCGGCATCGGCGGCGCTGACTCGGCGATCAACGAGTTCAAGAAGCCGACCGCGACCGGTTTTGTCGGGACTGTTATCATTTCCCCCAAGCGTCACGGCTATGAGACTGCCACCAACATGTATGAGTGGGTGGCGAATGGCAAGCAGCCGGAAAAGCTTACCCTGACATCGGGCGCTCTCGCCAAGCGGGACACCTTCCAGCAGGTGCGCAAGGAACTCGGTATCGAGTAATCCTCGCCGTATATTGAAATCCCTGGCGGCGGTTTGTTCCGCCGCCAAGCTGGAGGGGAAGCCACGTGTCGTTTTTACAGTTCTCAAATCTTACGAAGACCTATCCCGGCGTGAAAGCGCTGTCCGGCATCAGTTTCGATGTACGCAAAGGTGCCGTGCATGGATTGATGGGTGAGAACGGTGCCGGTAAATCAACCCTCATCCGAATTCTGTCCGGAGATCAGCATGCGAACGAGGGCGAAATACGCATTGACGGTGATGTTCAGGCGTATGGCTCTTCAAGAGACGCCTTCGAACATGGTGTGATCGTTATCCACCAGGAGCTGCAGCTCGTGCCCGAGTTGACCGTGGCGGAAAACCTGTATCTTGGCCGTTTTCCGGCAAAGGCGGGTGTAGTTGCTTCCGCAAAAATGTTCGCCGATGTCACTGAAAAACTGAAGAATGCTGGGATCGATATCGATCCGCGCCAGAAGGTAAAGACGCTGTCCATCGGTGAACGGCAGATGGTGGAAATCGCCAAGGCAGTGATGCTCGATGCACGGGTGATTGCTCTTGATGAGCCAACCTCGTCGCTTTCTTCCCGCGAAAGTGAAATTCTTTTCGCACTGATTGACCGCTTGCGGGCCGAAGGCAAGGTTATCCTCTATGTTTCACATCGGCTGGATGAGGTTTTCAGGCTTTGCGACAGTTTGACGGTTTTGCGCGATGGCAAGCTCGCAGCACATCATGAGACGTTGCAAGGCGTAACGCGTGATCAGATCGTAGCCGAAATGGTCGGGCGGGAAATCAACGATATCTGGGGCTGGCGCGGCCGTGAGGCAGGTGCCGTGCGTCTGAAGGTGGAGAATGTTTCCGGAGAACGCCTGCCGGAGCCTGCGAGCTTTGATGTGCGCGCCGGCGAGATTGTCGGCTTCTTCGGCCTTATCGGCGCGGGCCGTTCCGAACTGATGCGACTGGTCTTCGGGGCCGATCCGCAGTTTTCCGGTGCAACCTCGATCGATGGTGCCCAGGTGAAAGCCGGGAGTCCGCGTCAGGCGATCCGGTCGGGGATTGTTCTGTGTTCTGAGGACCGCAAACATGACGGTATTCTTCAGGGACGCTCGATCGAAGAAAACATCAATGTTTCCTCGCGCCGCCATTACAGTCCATACGGATTGCTCGACCGGAAGAGGGAGGTGGAGGTTGCGGAAACCTTCATCAAGCGCCTGAAGGTACGCACCCCGTCGCGCAAGCAGGACATCGTCAACCTCTCCGGCGGCAATCAGCAGAAAGTCATATTGGGCCGCTGGCTGGCCGAGCAGGGTGTGAAGATCCTGATCGTCGATGAACCGACGCGTGGCATCGATGTTGGCGCCAAGTCCGAAATCTACGAGATTCTCTACGAACTTGCCGAAAGCGGGATGGGCATCGTCGTAGTTTCGAGCGAACTGCCCGAGGTGATGGGTATCTGCGACCGTATCCTCGTCATGTGCGCCGGGAAAATCGCGGCCGGGTTGAACCGTGACCAGTTTGAAGAAAATGCGATCCTGGCAGCGGCGCTTCCGGACGTGAAGCAGCCAACAGAAATTGCGTATTGAGGACACAGGCATGACCAATCAGTTGAAGAAGATTTTGCTGGGGGACCAGGGCATCGTCCTGATTTTCATCGTGGCCTTCACGATCGTTGCATTGCTGGTTCCCAATTTCCTGACCGAACGCAATATGCTTGGCCTGCTGCAGTCGGTGGTTACGGTGGGGATTGTCGCCTGCACCATGATGTTTTGTCTCGCAGCGCGGGACTTCGATCTGTCGGTCGGCTCGACGGCCGCTTTCACCGGGATGGTGGCTGTCATGGCGTCGAACACCACCGGATCAATACTGGTCGGGATCGGTGCAGCACTTCTGTGCGGTGCGTTCGTCGGGTTCGTCAACGGCTTCGTCATTGCAAAGTTCAGGATCAACGCGCTCATCACCACACTGGCGACCATGCAGATTGTGCGTGGCCTTGCCCTGATATCGTCGGATGGGCGCGCCATAGGCATCAATGATCCGGGTTTCTATCAGTTGGCGCTCTCGAAATTGTTCGGTATCCCGACCCCGGTCTGGATACTTGCTGGCCTCTTCGTGGTCTTTGGCTTTGTCTTGAACCGCACGGTCTTCGGCAAGAATACCTTGGCCATTGGCGGCAATCCGGAGGCGTCGCGCCTTGCCGGCGTCAATGTCGACAAGACCAGAATCTGGATTTTTGCCTTGCAAGGTGTGGTCTGTGCCGTGGCGGGGATATTGCTCGCGTCCCGTATTACATCAGGTCAACCGAATGCGGCCGTCGGCCTTGAACTTTCAGTCATATCCGCCTGTGTTCTCGGCGGCGTATCGCTTGCGGGCGGACGAGCCACGATGGCGGGTGTCATTGTGGGCGTGATGATCATGGGCATTGCGGAGAACGTCATGAACCTCATGAACATTCCCGCCTTTTATCAATATATCGTGCGCGGCCTCATCCTGCTCTTGGCGGTGATGCTTGACAATCTGCGGTCCAGCGCGTTCATCAGGCGATAAAATGCTATCCGGGGAACAGTCAGTTCCAGCAGATTTTCTGGTCCTGCACAATGCGTATATGACTGTCCGCGTCGCCTCAAAGGGCGGTGCGGTGGTGGACGGCAAGACGTCGGATGGCCGTTTCTTCCTGCGCCCCTACGCCGGAACGGAGCAGGAATTCACAGTGCAGCGAGCGGCATGTTTTCCGCTTGTTCCAATCGGCAACCGGGTTGCCGGCAACGGTTTCCACTTTGGCGGCAAGCGTCGATCATTCGTTCCCAATACGCAGGAAAGCCTTTATCTCCATGGAGACGGCTGGCTTGGCGACTGGAATGTGCTGGAGGCATCGGTTGAAGCGGTGACCATGGAATTCAGCAGGGAGGCGGATGAAAATTCCCCTTATGCTTACACGGCAACGCAAACAATCCGGCTCGCGGGCGCCACGCTTGACATGCAGCTTTCCATAACCAATAGCGGCGACGAGACACTGCCGTTCGGTATTGGATTTCATCCCTTTTTTCCGCGAACGCCCAAAACGGCCTTGAAGGCATCGGCAGTCCGTTGGTGGACGGAAGCGCCATCGCATCTTCCCCATACCCTTGAAGCGCCGCCTGAGGATATGGTTTTTGCACGTTCAACACCGCTACCGGATCGCTGGATCAACAATGCATTCGAGGGTTGGGACGGCAAGGCCACGATTGCATGGCCGGAGCACAATCTTTCTCTCAGAGCGGAAGCCACGGAAGTCTTCGCGCGGTTCATGCTCTTTGCGCCAGACACGGACCGGAGTTTCTTCTGCTTCGAGCCGATGAGCCATACGCCGAACGCGCTGGCCTCAGTCGAAGCCGATCCCATGGGGCTCGCATTGCTGGCTCCGGGGGAGGAAATCAGCGGCGGACTATCACTGACAATTCTTGATGGGAGTGAAGTGCCATGACGAACCGACTTGCCGGAAAAAGGATAGTCATCACAGGCGCCGCGCAGGGGATCGGCCTGGCAATCACCGAGGCGTGTCTGGCGGAAGGCGCCCGGCTTTTTCTCATCGATCGGGACCATGCATTGCTCGAAAGCGCGGTGGATGAATTGCGGGCAAGGTCAATTTCCGTTGGATTTGCCATAGCTGATATCAGCGATGCTGCGGCTGTTCTTGCCGCCGTCAATCAGGCTGCATCTGAAATCGGCGCGATCAACGCCCTGATTAACAATGCCGGCATCAACGTGTTCTCCACCCCTCTCGAAACTTCGGAAGAGCAGTGGAACCGCAACTTTGATGTCAATGTCAAAGGCGCGTGGAACTGCAGCAAGGCTGTACTGCCATCGATGCTGGAGCAGGGCGGCGGTGTCATCCTCAACATAGCCTCGACACACAGCTTTACGATCATACCGCAGACCTTTCCCTATCCGGTCGCCAAACATGCCCTGCTTGGCCTGACCAAATCGCTTGCACTCGAATATGCGGGCAAAGGCGTGCGGGTGAACGCGCTGGCACCCGGCTATGTGGAAACGCAGAAGGTGCTCGACTACTGGAACAGCTTTGAAGACCCGGCTGCAGCGCGCGCCAAGACACTCGCCCTTCATCCGGGCGGGCGCATCGCCTCCCCGCAGGAGATCGCGCAGGCGGCTGTGTTCATGATTTCCGATGAGTGCCCGTTCATGAACGCCGCCTGCCTTGTCGTGGACGGCGGTCTCAGCCAGCAGCAACACCCGAACAATTAACAAAGACAGAGCATTTATCATGACGAAGAGACGATCCCAGCATTGGTTTGGCGGCAACGGCAAGGATGCTTTCATCCATCGCAGCTGGATGAAAAATGGCGGATTGCCGGACGATGCCTTTGATGGCCGTCCGGTGATCGGCATTTGCAATACATTTTCTGAATTCACGCCGTGCAATGCGCATTTCCGCGGTCTCGTCGAACATATCAAGGCGGGCGTGCTGGAGGCGGGCGGGTTGCCGCTGGAATTCCCCGTCTTCTCCTGCGGCGAATCCAATCTGCGGCCAACGGCGATGCTGTTTCGCAATCTGGCGTCGATGGACGTCGAGGAATCGATCCGGGGCAATCCCATGGACGGCGTGGTCCTCATGGCAGGCTGCGACAAGACCACGCCATCCCTGGTCATGGGCGCGGCATCCTGCGACCTGCCGTCCATCGTGATATCGGGCGGCCCCATGCTGAACGGCCGCTTCAAGGGAAAGCAGATCGGCTCGGGAACGGATGTGTGGAAATTCTCGGAGGATGTCCGGGCAGGCGTCATGAGCGAACAGGAGTTTGCCAATGCTGAAAGTGCCATGTCCCGGTCGCCGGGACATTGCATGACCATGGGCACCGCGTCGACGATGGCATCGATGGTTGAGGCATTGGGAATTGCCCTGCCGGGAAATGCCGCCTATCCGGCGGTCGATGCGCATCGCGCACGCCTTGCCCGAATGACCGGGCGCCGCATCGTTGAGATGGTGCATGAAGATCTGCGGCTTTCGGCGATCTTGAAGCGTGAGGCCTTTGCCAATGCCATCCGGATAAACGGGGCTATCGGAGGTTCGACCAATGCCGTCGTTCATCTGCTGGCCATTGCCGGACGGATCGGTTGCGAATTGTCACTAGACGATTGGGACAGGTTCGGGCGCGACATTCCCACCATCCTTGATCTCATGCCATCGGGGCGTTTCCTGATGGAGGACTTCTGTTACGCAGGCGGGCTTCCGGCCGTCATGAAAGAGATAGCTGCCCTGATCGAGCTTGATGCAATGACAGTCACCGGCAAAACCGTGGGCGAAAACATTGCCCAGGCGGAGAATTTCGATCCGGAAGTTATCCGTCCGACGGAAAAAGCCTTGACGGCGCAAGGCGGTATAGCTGTGTTGCGCGGCAATCTTGCACCCTCGGGCGCGATCATAAAGCCCTCCGCTGCATCGTCTGAACTCATGCGCCATCGCGGGCGTGCCGTGGTTTTTGAAGACATCGACCATTACAAGGCCGTCATTGACGATCCGGCGCTCGATATTGACGAAACCTGCATCATGGTACTGAAGAATTGCGGCCCCAAGGGGTATCCCGGAATGGCCGAGGTTGGCAACATGGCTCTGCCGCAGAAGCTGCTGCAGAAGGGCGTGCGCGACATGGTGCGTATCTCCGATGCCCGTATGTCAGGGACGGCTTTCGGAACGGTCGTCCTCCACGTCGCACCGGAAGCTGCCGTCGGCGGTCCGCTGGCCCTGGTGCGCAACGGCGACTTCATCGAACTCGACGTCGAAGCGCGCAAACTTCATCTGGACGTGTCTGACGCTGAGCTGGAATTGCGCCGCCAGTCCTGGCAGGCTTCTGTCCCAGCAATGGAAGGCGGGTACCAGCATCTTTATACAGAGCGTGTTCTGCAGGCTGACCGCGGGGCTGACCTTGATTTCCTGGTGGGGTGTCGCGGTGCCGGGATACCGCGTGAGAGCCATTGAAGCTTCGCTCGCTTCAACCGACGGACTGCAGAAACCCGGTGGTATGCTGCAGGACCTTCTCCATATTGGCGCGTGCGGCTTCGGGGTCGCCGCGCGCTATCGCATCGGCAACCTCGCCGTGATTGTCGAGGTTGTGGGTGAATGTGCCAACCGTATGGGGAAAAATGGCGTCCAGAATGGACTCGATCGTCTGGCGCAGGCTCTGCAGGACAGGGTTGTGCGTGGCGTCCAGAATAGCAAGATGGAACTGCTTGTCGGCGAGTATAGCCTCCTGCGGTGATGCGTGGCCTGTCTTCATCCGTTCATAGGCCGCGACGATCTCCGCACGCTGTTTATGCGTTGCCCGCAAAGCGGCAAGAGCTGCAGCGCCAGGCTCAATGATCTGGCGCGCCTCGGCGAATGCCAGAAGATCGCTCTTGGCGGCCTTGCCGTTTGCCAGCCAGCTGATGAGCTCACCATCCATCCACATCCACTGCTCACGCGGATTGACGTGGGTTCCATGTCGTTGGCGCACGGTCACAAGGCCTTTGGCCGAAAGAATTTTGGTGGCTTCGCGAATGACGGTACGGCTGACCTCGTATTCTTGCTCAAGCACCGTTTCCGAGGGCAGGAGTGCCCCAGGCGCAAACTCGCCGGTTGCGATGCGGGCTCCGAGTGCTGCCACTACAATCCGGGTTCGGTTCGGCTTCCGGATTCTCATGGCTTTTACCTCATCGACCAATTGTTGTGTGCTTCATCACCCATACACAATCGGGGTGGAACTCCAAAAAAGTTTCTTGCCTATCAAACATCATATGTTAAACGTATGATGTTTGATAGGCCGCTTGGGAGAGCGGCTCTGGGGAGGAATAAATGACTGCTTACAACACGTCCGACGCGATCAGGCGCGTCAACCGACGCATTTTGCCCTTTGTGATGCTGCTTTATCTGGTCGCTTATATCGACCGGTCAAACATCTCCGTAGCGGCATTGGGGATGAACGCGGAGTTGCAACTGACAGAGCGCATGTACGGGATTGCGGCTGGCCTGTTTTTTGCCACCTACATTGTCTTCGAAATTCCCAGCAATATCGCGCTGACGCGATTTGGCGCACGCCGGTGGATCGCCCGCATCATGGTGACATGGGGAATCATTGCTGCAGGCATGGCGCTGGTGACGAGCGCTTACCAGCTTTACGGCATGCGTCTTCTGCTGGGCGCAGCGGAAGCCGGGTTTACACCGGGGATCATCTACTATCTTGCCAGATGGTATCCATCGAGGGATCGCGCCCATGCCATGTCGTTCTTCTATATCGGCGCTGCTCTTGCTTCCGTTATCGGCTTGCCTCTTTCAGGATTGCTGTTGAATGCCCACGGTGTACTGGGTGTTTCGGGCTGGCGGTGGGTTTTCCTCATCGAAGGCGTACCGGCCATCCTGTTGGGTTTCCTGGTCCTCAGGTTCCTGCCGGACCGGCCCGCCGATGCACGCTGGCTGACGCCGGAGCAGCAGAGCGGTCTGGAACAGGCGATCCAGAGCGAACAGGCGGCGGTTGTATCGCACAAGACCTCGTGGGTTGCAGCGTTTGCTGATATGCACATCTGGTTGCTGGCGGTGTTCTGGCTGCTGCAGGCCTTCGGCACAATCGGGTTGACGCTTTTCATGCCTTTGATCGTCAAAGATCTGTCGGGCAGCAACAATCTGATCGTCAGCCTGCTTTCAGCAGTGCCATTCGTTGCAGCCTGTATTTTCATGTTTCTCAATGGCCGGCATTCCGATGCGACTGGCGAAAGAGCTCTGCATCTCGGCCTTCCCCTTCTCGCATCAGGCGTTGCGATCATCGCGGCAGTCTTTTCCGGTGACAGCTATGTCCGCTACGCCTTGCTCGTTCTTTCCGTTGGACTGAACTGGGCGGTCATTCCGATATTCTGGGCTGTCACCACGGAATATGTATCCGGCGTTGCCGCTGCTGTCTCCATCGCTTTGATCAACGCCCTTGCGAATGTTGCCGGTCTTGCACTGCCACCGGTTATCGGCAGCATCCGGCAGGCAACAGGCAACTATAATGTGGCCTTGGGCCTTGTTGCTGCTGCGCTTGTCATCGGCGGGATATTGGGCATTGCCCTTGCACGCCGTGCTCGTTCCAATCTGCCATTGCCTATTCTGGGGAAACAATTTTGAACGCTACATCCAATGATTTTTCCGGCATCCACGCCATTTTATACGCCTTCTTCGACCGGGACGAAAAACTCGATCGCCAAGCCATGCGCAAGCAGACCGAGATCGCCATTTCGACCGGCGTGCAGGGTATCGCTGCGCTTGGGCTCGCGACGGAAGTCGCCAAATTGACCGAACATGAGAGGCGGACGGTCATGGATTGGCTGGCCGAGGACAATGCCGGACGCCTGCCGCTGGCCTTTACCATCTTCGGCACGTCTGTTGCCGAACAGATCGCGCAGGTCCGCCATGCCGAACGGGTGGGGGCGAACTGGGTTATCCTCCAGCCGCCCATTGCCGGAAGCTTCAATGCACAGGAATACATAGCCTTTTTCGGAAGGGTGGCCGATGCCACGTCATTACCCGTCGCTATACAGAATGCGCCGGCATTTCTGGGCCGCGGCCTCGGGGCAGCGGATATGACGGCTCTTACCACCCGTCACCCCAATATCCGCCTGCTGAAAGCCGAGGCATCTGCTGTCGATGTCGAAACCCTCATTCAGGCGATAGGGAGCAGCGTTCCCGTGTTCAATGGCCGCGGCGGACTTGAATTGATCGATGGGCTCAATGGCGGCTGCGCCGGCTACATCCTTGCGCCGGACATCATCGATTATGCCGTACGGGCCTATAAGGATTACAGGTCCGGCAATCTGGCATCGGCGGAAGATACCTATGCGCAGATGCTGCCCGCCGTGGCGTTTGTCATGCAGGGAATCGAACATCTGATGTGTTACGGCAAACGCCTCTTCGCCGCACGGGCTGGGATCGAGGTTTTCGATCGAGCTCCGGCGATGCGCCCGACCGCCTTCGGTGAGCGGCTGGTGCAGCTTCATGCCCGGCGCCTCGGCCGGTTCGGACAAACACCAGTAACAGGCACCCAGCAACAGCCGGCCTGATGGATTCGGCTGCTTCACCCACAATGCCTTTTGGAGAATATCATGGTCGTAGAAAAACAGCTGATAAGCAAGATATCGTGGCGATTGATGCCATTCCTCGGCATCCTCTATCTGATCGCCTATATCGATCGGCAGAATGTCAGCTTTGCCAAACTGCAGATGGTCGATGCTCTCGGCATGAGCGAGTATGCCTATGGGCTTGGAGCGTCGCTGTTTTTTATCGGCTATTTCATCTTTGAAGTTCCAAGCAACCTGTTTCTGGAAAAATTCGGCGCGAGCCGATGGTTCGCCCGAATTCTCGTCTCGTGGGGCCTGGTGACCATAGCGCTGGCATTCACGCAGAGCGCTGGCATGTTTTACGTCCTTCGTTTTCTGCTGGGTGTGTGTGAGGCCGGCTTTTTCCCCGGCGTGCTTTATCTCATGACGCTGTGGTACCCAGCGCGTTATCGCGGCGCAATGGTCGGTCTCTTCATGATATTCAGCGCCGTGGCCAATGCGATCGGAGCGCCGCTTGGCGGATCGTTGTTGGCAATGGATGGCCTCCTTGGCCTCAAAGGCTGGGAATGGGTATTCCTTGTTACCGGCGTTCCCGCGGTGATTGCCGGGATCGTGACCTGGTTCTATCTGGACGACCGGCCGGAAAAGGCAACATTCCTGACAGCAGTGGAAAAGGATTGGCTGAAAAAGCGCATCGACGACGAGAATTCAAATCTTGGGACGGAAGGCGGCCATGCATTCAAGGCGCTCCTTGACCCGCGTGTCCTGCTCATGTCGGTATGTTTCATCGGCTTTCCGCTCTCGGCCTATGGTTTGAGCTATTGGTTGCCAACCGTTCTGAAAAGCTTCGGCATCGGCAATGTTGCCAACGGCTTTCTGAACATCATTCCCTGGGTGGTGGTGTCTGTGGCGCTTTATGTCGTGCCGCATATGGCAGCGCGGGCACGCTGGCAGACGCCCTACATCGTCATACCAGCCTTTTTTGGCGCGATCTGCCTGGTCTTGTCTGCCGTGATTTCCAATCAGACGCTGCAGTTTGCATTTCTTTGCCTTGCCGCCGGTGGAATATTCGCCGGGCAACCCGTGTTCTGGAGCATGCCCTCGCGGTTTCTCAGAGGCGCCGGCGCGGCAGCGGGGTTGGCCGCGATCAATTCGGTGGGCAATCTGGGCGGGTTCATTGCTCAAAACGTCGTGCCATGGATAAAGGATGCGACGGGCAGCACGATTGCACCGATGTTCTTTCTCGCGGCATGTTTGACGGTAGCGGGATGCCTTGTATTCATCGTCGAGCGGCTGATTTCTCGGGGTGAAGAGCAGTCTCAAGAAAGCGGGAAAATTTCGTGAAGCGGGTTCGGACTCTGGTTGGACTCTCACGGTTGGTCAACGAAGGTTGGAGACCGGTTCAGTCGACAGCGTCAACACATTAACTTCAGGCAGCCGCAGCACTGACAAACCAACAATTCCTGTTTTGCTTGGGGGCGATATGCTGTTGTCGTGGATGGATATGGATGTGGCTGGACCCACGTCCGGGAGACCATTAGTCTGTCAATGTTCGCCATAGCGGGTTTCATTTGATTGACCACTGTGGACGCGATAACGCAATGCGAATGAGGGGGAAGCTCATGAGACTGGGATTCATCGGATCCGGCGCGATAACTGAGGCGGTCGTGACTGGCCTGATGAAATCAAGATCCGATGTCGAAACCCTTGTTGTCTCGCCTCGCAGTTCAAGCGTCGCTGCCCGACTTGACGAAATGTTTCCGATCGTGCGCGTCGGAAAAGACAACCAGGATGTAGTTGACAGCACCGACATCGTGTTTCTTGCGGTAAGGCCGCAAATTGCCGAGGAAGTGATAGGCGAACTCAGATTTCGCAACGATCAACATGTGGTGAGCTTTATCGCCGCTATCCAAATCGAAGCGCTTGCCAGATGGATTGACGCGCCCGTCACGATTACCCGGGCAATTCCTCTTCCTTTCGTGGCTGATCTGCAGGGCGCCACAGCCATATATCCACCTCATGACCAGATAGCTGATCTGTTTTCTTCGTTGGGAACCGCAGTTCAGGCAAAAGATCTCAAGCAGTACGATCTTTTTGGCGCAGCGAGTGCGTTGATGGGTACATATTTCGGCCTGCTGGAAACAAGCGCCCGCTGGCTTGAAGCGGAAGGAATGTCCTACGACCAAGCGAGCACCTATTTGAGGCAGCTGTTTGGGGGCCTGTCCCATGCAACGGGCGCATCGGAGGCGCGATCGTTCGAGGCGATGGCGTCCGATTTTTCGACAAAGGGCGGTCTGAATGAGCAGGTCTTGACGGAGTTTACCGAGAACGGCGGCACAAAGGCTCTGACGCTAGCTCTTGAATCCGTACTCAAACGCATAGAGCAGCGATAATGTGTGCCGAACAGCTGTAATAGGCAAAGTGGCGTTGGAGCGCATAGGAATCACCGCAAAATGTGCCACGGTGGCAAGTCACCTATTCGGTGACTGCAATCACTGCGGCACAGTCCCCGGCATTGACCAGTCCGGGAAAATGCCGGGCGGCAAGAATCCCTGAAAGTTGGGCCTTGATCTCCGCTGGCGCTGCTCCGGTTCGGCCGATGGGATAGATACGGGCGATGACCTGACCCGCGGTGACCGGATCGCCCAGATCGGCCATCGTTTCGATCATGCCGGCATCTTCGGCGAACGAGAAACAGTCTGCCGAGGGCATGTCGATCCACCGTGTTTCATGCAGCTCGACATCACCGCTCAAAATACCCGTATGCCGGAGAAAATTGCTGACGCCGCGCTTGGCAATGCGGATTGTTTCGGCGCTGGCTGTGCCGCCCCCGCCAAGTTCGGTTGTAACGAAGGTCTTGCCCAGTTCTTCGACCGTGGTGTCGTACATGCCGACCGCATCGATCTCCAGCATCCGCATGGACCAGGGCGCCGAGAACG
The DNA here is from genome assembly GCF_044760925.1 of Phyllobacterium sp. NPDC097923. NCBI lineage: Bacteria > Pseudomonadati > Pseudomonadota > Alphaproteobacteria > Hyphomicrobiales > Phyllobacteriaceae > Phyllobacterium > Phyllobacterium sp. NPDC097923. The sequence goes on from NZ_JBIWBL010000006.1 coordinate 16,229, forward strand.
CTTTGACCGCATCGAAACCACGCGCTTCCTGGGCCTTGTCAGGCAGGACGTGAGCAGCGGCGAACGGCAGGAAATCGAGTGTCCTGCCGCCCGAATGAAAATCCAGAACCACATCGGCGCGAGGCAACAGCTCCCGCGTGAAATAGTCGGCGATCTTCTGCGTGACGGTCCCGTCGGGCCGCCCCGGGAAACTGCGGTTCATGTTGCCCTTGTCAATGGGTGAGGTGCGCGTCCCGGCCCGGAAGGCCGGATAGTTCATGGCGGGGACGATGATCACAGTGCCGTTGACCTCTTTCGGGTCGAGCGTGCGCGCCAGATCCAAGAGAGCGATTGGTCCTTCGTATTCGTCGCCGTGGTTTCCGCCGGTCAAAAGCGCTGTCGGACCTTTCCCATTGCGGATGACCGCAATGGGAATCATGACCGACCCCCAAGCGGAATCATCCCTGCTATAAGGCAGACGCAGGAAGCCATGCTGCACGCCGTCCCTGTCAAAATCGACGGTCGGCGTGATGGGGGATGGGGCTAGAAGATTAGCTGATGTCATGGGTATCAATTCTTCACAAAAAGCTGCCGGGGCACGTTGGCAAGACATTCGACGCCGGTGTCCGTGATCAGGATGCTTTCGGTGATCTCGAGACCCATGGTTTCAAGCCAGAGACCGGTCATGAAATGGAATGTCATACCCGGTTCCAGCACGGTTTTGTCCCCGGGGCGCAGGCTCATGGTGCGCTCGCCCCAATCCGGGGGATAGGAAATCCCGATGGGGTAGCCGGTGCGGTTGTCCTTGACGATGCCGTATTTCCTGAGCACGTCGAAAAAGGCATTGGCGATGTCTTCGCAGGTATTGCCGGGTTTGGCGGCGGCAAGCCCTGCTTCCATCCCCTCAAGCGTCGCCTTTTCCGCATCCAGAAATGCCTGGGTTGGTTTGCCCAGGAAAACCGTACGGGACAGCGGTACGTGATAGCGGTTGAAGCAACCGGCGATTTCGAAGAACGTGCCTTCGCCGTTCTTCATGGGCTGGTCATCCCAGGTCAGGTGAGGGGCAGATGCATCCGCTCCGGATGGAAGCAGCGGCACGATGGCCGGATAGTCGCCACCGAATGCATTGGTTCCGCGAATGCCGGCATCGTAGATTTCGGCAACGAGATCGCATTTGCGCATGCCGACTTCGACCTTGTCCACGATACGCTGGTGCATGAGTTCGACAATGCGGGCGGCCTTGCGCATATAGTCAAGCTCGGTCTTGCTTTTCACGGCGCGCTGCCAGTTGACGAGTGCGGTTCCATCGACAAACCGGGCATTGGGCAAATGTTTTTGCAGCGAGGCGAAGGCTGCTGCCGTGAACCAGTAATTGTCCATCTCGACGCCGATGGTCTTCTTGCTCCATCCGCGCTCGTCCAGAAGTTTTGACAGAAAATCCATCGGGTGACGTTCGGTGGATTGAACGTAGTGATCGGGATAGCCGACGATATTGTCGTGCTTGAGATAGGCGGTGCGCTTCGCGCCGTTCGCGTCCTGCCCGCGGCCGTACCAGATAGGTTCGCCTTCCGGTGGAACGATCACTGCCTGATGCACGTAAAACGACCAGCCGTCATAACCCGTCAGCCATGCCATGTTGGAGGGATCGCTGCAGATCAGTACGTCGATGCCCTTTTTCTCCATGGACTTGCGGGTTTTTGCCAGCCTCTGCGCAAACTCGTCGCGGCTGAACTTCAGATTGGGCTCGGTCATTCTGGTTTCCTCACTTTCCAATATCAACTTTCAAACGGCGTACCGGCACCGGCCCTTTGGGCACGGTCACGGGCAAGCGTGGCAATGGCGGTGTCTTGGACGCCGGTACCGGTCAGATCGGCAATGGTGATCGCATGGTCCGATTGCCGGCCGGCACTGGCGCTGGCAATGATGGCACCGAGTTCCGGAAAGGCCTGGTTCTCTGAAATAAGACCTGCGGCTATGGCGTGATGGAGTTCGCCCAGCCGCCGCGTCTGTTTCAGGCTGTCGGCCACATAGAGATCGGCAAACCGGATAATGGCCGGATCAATTTCGTTCTTGTGCTCGGCATCGGACCCCATTGCGGTCACATGCTGACCGGGTTCCAGCCACCCCGCCCGAAGCAATGGCTTCTCGGATGGCGTTGTCGTGACGATGATATGGCTCCCTGCGACGGCTTTCGACGGATCGCTTTCAACGGATATCCGGATGCCAAGCTCTGCCCGTATATTCGCTGCCGTCGCTTCGGCTTTTTGCGGATCACGCGCCCACAGGCGCGCTTCGCCAATGGGACGAACCAGTGTCAGTGCCTTGAGCTGCAGTTGTGCCTGCACACCCGCACCGAAGATCGTTGCAATGCTTGCGTCCTTGCGGGCGAGATATTTCGCTGCCACCGCTCCGGCAGCCGCCGTGCGGACATCCGTCAGATAGCCATTGTCAAGCAGCAAGGCTTCGACCAGTCCCGTCTTGCTGGAGAACAGCACCATCATGCCGTTGACGCTGGGAAGGCCAATCTGGGGATTGTTGAAAAAGCCGGGGCTGATCTTGATCGCAAAGGCATCGATACCGGGCACGTAGGCGGTTTTGACATCCACTTCGCCGCGATGTTCGGGGATGTCGAGCCGCAGGATCGGTGGCATGGCAACGGCCTTCGTAGCAAGGGCTTCAAAGGCAGCTTCGACGCATGCAACCGCATCCAGATCGAGAGAAACGATGCGGCGCAGTTCGGCTTCGGTGAGAATGGTCATGCGGGACATGGCATGGTCTCCCCTGCGTGATATCCGGCGACAATGCGGCGGTGCTGTTCCATGTCGATATTGCGGCCGGACAGCAGGGCGACCACCGGTCCCTGCAACCGGATCTTGCCCGCAAGAAGCGCTCCGATACCGACGGCCGCCGCGCCTTCGATTATTTCCCGCTCCTGCGTGTAGGCGTGGACGATGCCCGCCGCTATTTCTTCTTCAGAAAGCAGCACGACCTCATCGACGAGTGCGCGCACCATCCCGAAGGTTACGCTATTGCTGAGGCCGATGCCGCCGCCGAGGGAATCTGCCAGGCTTTGCTGTTCCACAACGCTGACGGGATGACCGGCTTTCAGGCTGGCGGCCATTGCCGCGCCGTTCTGCATGGAAATGCCGATGACCCTGGTTTCTGGCTTCAAGCCTTTGATTGCCGCAGCAATCCCGGCGATGAGCCCGCCGCCGGAAAGCGGGATGAGAACGGTTTCCGCGTCCGGCACGTCCTCGACGATCTCAAGTCCAATCGTTCCCTGACCGGCAACGATAGCCGGGTCGTCAAAGGGCGGAACCATGACGAGACCATCCCTTGCGACGATCTTCTCGACTTCCTCCTGGGCCTCATCCTGCGACGTGCCGACAATCCGGATTTCCGCGCCGAGCTTGCGGATCTCATCCACCTTGTTGCCAGGGACAAGGTTCGACATGCAGATGACGGAGCGAATGCTTTGCAGCCTTGAAGCATAGGCGAGGGCGCGGCCGTGATTGCCGGTTGACGCGGTGACAACACCGCGCTGTCTTCCATCCAGTGATAGGCTGTTCAAGGCGTTGAGGGCGCCCCGCAGCTTGAATGCTCCGGTTATCTGCCGCTGTTCCAGTTTGAGATGGACGGGCAGTCCCATTCGTTCGGTCAGGCTTGCCGAGTGAACCGTGGGGGTGCGCAGGATGTGCGGTGCAATCACGGCGCGGGCTGCCTCGATCTCGGTCAGGGTGACGAATGTTCGGGTCATGCTGACTTACCAGGCCGCCATGGGACGGGTCATCAACTGTCCCAGTTCCGGTCGTGGCTGATTTTCGCCGCACAGACGCAATGTTGCCCATGCCGTGGCGAGATTACTTGTGACAACGGGTTTGCCGATCACTGCTTCGATCTGCGGGGCGGCGATGGCGGCGCGCAATGCGGTGCAGGATATGAACAGGGCATCGCAATCCGGCGCCGTGGCTTCAGTTGCTGCGGCTATGAGCGATGCGGGCTTAATGCGTGCCATTTCCCGGTCGTCTTCAAGACCGAAACAGGTGAAGCGGGCAATATCGAAACTCTTGGCCTGGAAATAAGCCAGCATCGGGGTGCTTGTCTCGACTGTATAGGGCGTAAGCACACTGATCCGGCGGGCGCCGAAGGCATTGAGGCCCCGAACGGCGGCGAGCGGCGGAGTAATGACCGGCACGCCCGGCTTGGCGGCCTTGATCGCGGACTCGACCGCATCGTCGCCGATAACCACCGATGCGGAGGTGCAGGAATAGCAGATCGCGTCGAGATCCTCGTCGGGCAGGATCAATCCGGCGCCAACCGTCAGTCCGGGCTGCATGCGACGCAGATTTTCCGGTGTCGTCGGATTGGCATAGGGGATGCGCGCCGTATAGAGCCCGATCTTCGGGCTGGCGACCAAGCGCTGAAAGTCCGGTTCCGTCGTGTGATCCGTGGCCAGGATCACGAGACCGATGCGCTTGGCAATGGGGCGGTCATCGAAGTCAAGCGGCGTCATCGTCTGGGTGACCTTGATCGGAATACCCATGTCATCTCTCCTCGATCTGCCCATAGCGGCGTTCGAGCCAGCGCAGGGCAATGACGGACACAAGACTGATCACGAGGAAGAACGCGCCTACCAGCGTGATCGGTTCAATGTAGCGATAGTTGTAATTGGCGATGCTGCGCGCCTGGTTCATCAGCTCAAGCACCGTGATGGCGGAAAGCAACGGCGTTTCCTTGAACATGGCGATGAAGTAGTTGGCGAGTGCGGGGATCATCGGCGGAAGGGCTTGCGGCAGAATGATCCGGGTCCAGGTCTGGAACGCCGAGAGATTGCAGGCACGGGCAGCTTCCCACTGGCCGCGCGCCACGTTGTCAATGCCACCGCGATAGACCTCCGCCGTATAGGTGCCGTAATGCAGGCCAAGACCGATGACGCCGGCGACCAGCGGTGAAAGGGTAATGCCCACATCGGGCAGCACGTAGAAGATGAAATACAGCTGCACGAGCAACGGCGTGCCGCGGATGAAGTCGGCAAGAAAGCCAACCGGTTTCGAGACAAAGACATTCTTCGAGCGGCGCAGGATGGCCAAGCCGAGGCCGATAATGGCAGCAAGCACCGATCCCAGAAGGGTTGCCAGAACAGTGATCTTCACGCCCTCGATCATGGTCGGAAGAATTTCGACAACAAAGGCCCAATCCCACTCCATCTCAGGACCTCACACCGTCAAGGCCGCGGGTCAGATAACGCTCCAGTCCGCGGATCGAGGCGGAGATGACCGACGACATTAGGAAGTAGAGAACGAGAATGGTCAGGAACGGCATCAATGTGCTGCCTGTCTGCGCGCGCACGACCTGCGCCTGGAACGTCATGTCCGAAAGTGAAATCAGTGACACTACAGCGGAGGCCTTCAAAAGCTCGATCGCATTGTTGCCAAAAGTTGGCAGCATAAGCACGAAGGCCTGCGGCAGAATGATATGGCGCAAGCTCTGCCAGCGGCTGAAGTTCAGCGCAATGCACGCCTCATACTGTTCCCGGCCGATGGATTTGATCGCACCGCGTACGACTTCGGCGCCATAGGCTCCCACGTTGAGACCCAGCGCCAGAACACCGGCCTGCAGTGGTGTGAGCGAGAAGCCGAGCAGCGGCAGCACGAAATAGGCCCAGAAAAGCTGGACAAAGATGGATGTGCCGCGAAAGAATTCGATATAGGTGGTGGCCAATGCGCGCACAGCCCGGAAACGCGATATCCGGCCGAGCCCGGCGATAAAGGCCATGATCAGCGCAAGCACGGACCCCATCAGGGTCAGCTTGATCGTAACCAGCGCCCCTTCCAGAATCAGCTGTAAGTATCCGGCCCATTGGCCCATCGGTCATGCTCTCATTCGTGACGGAAATTGCGGTCGATCACTCCGGTTTCAACGCCGGAGTGATCGTGACAGCGGTGTGTGTCAGCCGGCGCAAAGCTTGTCGCGCGTGGTTGACATGGCAGCCTTGGCGGAGAAGCCATAGGGTTCGACAATCTTTGCAAATTCACCCGATGTCTTCATCTCGGCGAGGACTTTGTCGAACTCGTCACGCAGGGTGGTCTGGTCTTTGCGGAAGGCAGCGCCATCGCAATAGACCGGCGCGTTGACGACGGGAGCGAAGACTTCTACATTCGGATCATTGGCCTTCTTGACCAGATCGTTGATCGAAAGAACCGGCAGGGAATACACATCGATACGCCCGTCCTGCAGCATCTTGATGCCGCTCTGGCCATCGGGGACAACGATCACGCGGTCGCGCGGCACACCGGCTTCCAGCGCCAGCCGCTCTTCCGTGCCGCCACCGGGCGCGCCGATCGTCGCTTTCGCATCCACGGCGATATCCTTGTAGCTCTTGAATCCCTTGGGGTTACCCTTCTTGACCAGAAAAGCTTCGGCATCGCACAGGATCGGCTCGGAATAAGCAACAGCCTTGCACCGCTCCGGTTTCATGAACAAGCCGGCTGTCACCACATCATGACGTCCTGCCTGAAGGCCCGGGATCATGGCGCCATACTCGGAAATGGAGGCGACCACATCGGCGACGCCGAGCTTCTTGAAGACGGCCCGGGCGACATCAGGACCCGCGCCGGACACGGTGCCATCCGGCTTGACCGCGGTGAAAGGTGGTTCATTGGCAATGGCAATGCGGGCAAAGCCCTGCGCTTTCAGTTTGTCGAGCGCTTCATCCGCTTTTGCAGGCATGGAAAGTGCCATGGCGGACAGTGCAATCGCTCCGATCGACGCACTCATTGTTTTCAAGTTCAACATGTTCCCAACTCCTCAGTTTTCTTGTGTTTTAAGGTGTGCAGGTGCCGCCCCGGTCAAACCCTGTGACCGGCGGCGATGATCTTTTTCAGGAATGCCTGCGTGCGTTCCTGTTTGGGATGGCGGAAAATTTCGTCGGGTTTGCCATCCTCGATGATCTTGCCCCGGTCAAAGAACAGGACCCGATCGGCAAATTCGTGGGCAAAACCCATCTCGTGGGTGACGAGCAGCATGGTCATGTCCGTTTCCTCGGACAGTCGCCACAGGACGTTGAGCACTTCCTCGACCAGTTCGGGATCCAGTGCTGATGTCACTTCGTCAAAAAGCATGATCTTGGGTTGCAGCGCCAGAGCACGGGCAATGGCAACACGCTGTTTCTGCCCGCCCGACAGCTGCGAAGGCATTGATTTGGCCTTGTCGGCAAGCCCGACCATTTCAAGCAATTGCATGGCCTGCTCTTCGGCCTGCCTGCGCGGCGTGCTTTTCGTCAGCATGGGTGCCAGCGTCACGTTATCGAGAACGCATTTGTGGGGGAACAGATTGAAGAGCTGGAACACCATGCCAATCTGGGCGCGCATTTTGTGCAGGTGGTTTTCGTCAGCCGGTTGCAGGCCACCATTCTTCTGCATCCGGTAGAGATTTTCGCCTGCAACGCGAATATCGCCGCTGTCGATGCCTTCCAGTGTCATGAGAATACGCAGGATCGTGGTCTTGCCGGAGCCGGATGGTCCTATAAGCGCCAGTTTCTCCCCTGGCGCGACATTGAATGACAACTGATCAAGAACTTTGAATGCGCCGAAGCTCTTGCTGATGCCGTCGATCTCGATGATCGGCGGCTGAGCCGTGGTCGCTGTTCTTGTCTCTTTGATTGGGGGCATGCGTCTCTCCCTCTGGTTGAGACCGGCTATGCCCTAAACGATGAGAGACTTATCAAATCATGTCAATTATAAAAATTAAATCATGACAATATAAGTTTTATTGCCATGAAATTGCGCGCTTTGACTAAATGGCGAGCAGCAGGTGTTCGGGATCACCCTGCAGCAGACTTCCGACGACGGTGAGGCCGCGCAGCAATTCCTCTTCCGTGGTAGAGCCGAGGGATATGCGCACGGCCGGCATCCAGTCTTCCTGCGAAATGCGGAAAGATGCACCGGGCGCAATAGCGACATTCTGCAGGCGCGCCTGAGCGACGAAAGTCTCTTCCGTTCGCCCGTCGGTCAGTGGCAGCCAGATGTGCAGGCTTTGCGGATGCGAGCGAAAAAATGTGCCCGAAAGCACCTGGGATGCAATTTCATGTCTGCGCCGCAGAGCTTCGCGCTGCCATTCGACCAGCTCCATGGCCGTGCCGTCCTCAACCCAGCGTGTGGCGATCTCCGCGACCATCGGTGTTGCCATCCAGTTGGAAACGAGGTGGCGGTTGGCGACGGCGGCGACGTAACGGTCGGGTGCCGCGAGATAGCCGATGCGCAAACCGGGTACGACAGTCTTGGTAAAGCTGGTGAAATAGAGGGTCCGCTCTGGAGCCAGCGCGGCAATCGGCGGCGGGCGATCCTCGACCAGGGGGCCGAGTATGTCGCTTTCGACGATGGCAATATCGCGCTTGCGTGCAACCTCGACAATCTGGGCGCGGCGGACCGATCCCATCACCGTCGCATGGGGATTGATCGCTGCCGGCTGCACAAATAGCGCGCGAATGCTGGATTCCTTGCACGCGGCGTCCAACGCCTCGGGGATGATACCCTGATCGTCAATGGCGATGCCTTTGAGCGTGAGACCCAGATAGGAGGCGAGTGGCACAAGGGTATGGTGCCCGGTGGCCTCGGTCGCAATCGTCGAGCCGACAGGCGCAACGCTCATGATCGCGACTGTCATCGCAGCAGTCGCGCCGTTGGTAATGCTGATATTCGAGGCGGGGACATCAAGGCCGCACGCACGCAGCCATTTGACTGCCGTGGTGCGGTGGCGCGGAAAAACCACGTTCGGGCGGAACGACAGGGCCGAACTTGCCGGCAGGGTTTCGGACAGCCAGCCCAGCGCCTTCTTCAAACGCTCATGATGCATTTTCTCGCAGACAGGCTTGAGAATCGAAAGGTCAATCACTTCGCCGAGCCGTTCCGGCAGATAGGGTTGATCGATTTCGCGCCGCTGCGCCTTGACGAAACTGCCGCGCCCGGTTTCGCCGGAAAGCATGCCGCGGCGAATGAGTTCCTCATAGGCGCGGCTGACCGTCTGCACGGACAGGTGCAGATCCTCTGCCATCTTCCGGTGAGTTGGCAGGCGGGCGCCTGCTTCCAGCGTTCCGTCACCGATGGCGCGCGCAATCTGGTCCGCCAGGGAGAGATAGGCGGGGCGGGTGAGTGAACTGATATCGGGTCGCCATAATGTCATGATTTTAGATTGATTGAAATCAGGTCAATTGACAATGAGAAAAACACAAGGCCATGATCAATCCACTCTTTGAACTGGAACAGTGATGGGCGCACCAAGGCTTGACGCAATCGACATCCGTATTCTCGACGCCATCCAAAGGGACGGACGGATCACCAAACTCGCCCTTGCCGAACGTGCTGGTATCTCTCCGACACCGTGCTGGACAAGGCTTCGCCGACTGGAAAAGGCGGGGATTATCACAGGCTACCATGCGCGCCTGTCTCTCCGGCTGGTTGCGCCGGTTGCCAGCATTCTGGTGGAAGTCACTCTTGCATCGCACAGGCAGACCGATTTCGAGCGGTTTGAGCGGGCGATCAAGCTTTTGCCTGAGGTGACCTCGTGCTGGTCGGTTGGCGGGGGCGTTGATTACATTCTGAAAATTGTCGCCCGGGACATCGATGCCTATCAGCGGCTGATTGATGATCTGTTGCAGCGGGAGCTCGGCATCGACCGGTATTTTTCCTACATCATCACCAAGACGGTGAAAGAGGAAACAGCTTTGCCTGTGCATGACCTGATCCAGCCGGAAGGCTGACACTCCGGTCCATCTCTCCAAATCAGGGGGCTTAATCAGACAATCTCTCTCTGCGGGCGGCGCATTACAGTCACTCTCTCCTGACGGGATGGGCGAGCATCGCTGGATATTCTCAGGGAGAGCCCGATGTCTGCCCATTTCGCACGACCCGAACGCCATGATGGACTTGACCGCCTGCAGGACCGCAGGACGTTGCGCGATCTTGCCTATATTGATGGCCATTGGAGCTCAGCCAAAGGCGGGCAGACATTCGAGGTGCGTGACCCGGCATCGGGAATGCCGGTGGCATGGGTCGCCGCGCTCGGTCCGCAGGAAACGTCTCTTGCCATCGATGCGGCGTCACGCGCGTTCCGTTCATGGCGCGCGTTGCTGCCGCAACAGCGTGCTGCCGTTTTACGCAAATGGTACGATCTCGTTCTGGCGGCAAAGGAAGATCTCGCGCTGATCATGACGCTCGAGCAAGGCAAACCGCTGGATGAGTCGCGCGGCGAGATCGAATACGCCGCATCCTTCATCGAGTTCTATGCGGAGGAGGGGAAGCGGCTGAACGCGGAAGGCGTGACCAGCCACCTGCCTGGGGCGCAGATGATGGTCAGCCGTGAAGCGATTGGCGTTGTCGGCATCGTCACCCCGTGGAATTTCCCGTCTGCCATGCTGACCCGCAAGGCAGCTGCGGCTCTTGCGGCCGGTTGCACCGTTGTGGCGCATCCCTCATCCGAGACGCCGTTGTCAGCCCTTGCCCTGGCGGAACTGGCGGAGCGGGCCGGGGTGCCTGCCGGTGTTTTCAATATCATCACCGGCAAGGCAGCACCTATCGTTGAGGCGCTTTGTACCGATCCGCGTGTGCGGGCCTTGAGTTTCACGGGCTCGACCGAGGTCGGACGTCTGATTGCAGCGCAGTGCGCACCGACAATGAAGAATCTCGTCATGGAACTGGGTGGACACGCGCCCCTGATTATCTTTGCCGATAGCGATATCGATCGCGCTGTGGACATTGCGATCGGCGCAAAGTTTGCCACTTCCGGCCAGGACTGTCTGGCGGCCAATCGCATTTATGTGGAGCGGTCGGTGCATGACGTTTTTGTTGCTGCGTTTGCCCGAAAAATGGCGGCGTTGAAAGTGGCATCCGGCCTGACACAGGGAGCGGAAATCGGCCCGTTGATGCACGAAAAGGCCGTGCAGAAGGTTGAAGAACAGGTGCAGGACGCGCTCGATCGCGGTGCCAAGTGCCTTGCCGGCGGCAAGCGTCACGCAGCCGGACCTCTGTTCTTTCAGCCAACGCTGCTGACCAATGTTCCCGACACCGCGCTGATCATGCGCGAGGAAACATTCGGACCAGTGGCCGCTGTGACCGTGTTTGATGACGAGGATGAGGTCATCCGCCGTGCCAATGATACGGAATATGGTCTTGTGGCCTATGTCGTTACCCGCGACGGCCAGCGCATGCTGCGTCTGGGCCGGGCGCTCGAATATGGCATGGTTGCGATCAACCGGGTGAAAATCACCGGTGCACCCATCCCCTTTGGCGGCGTGAAGCAATCCGGTCTCGGACGGGAAGGGTCGCGCCACGGCATCGAAGCCTTCACCGAACTCAAATATCTCTGCCTCGAAGCAAGCTGAGGCAAAAAGCAGGAGCAATAGACATGTTGGACCGTTCGAACGAGCTGAACGCCTGGGACCGCGACCACTTTTTCCATCCCTCCACCCATATGGGCACCCATGCGCGCGGCGAAAGCCCGACGCGGGTGATAAAGGGCGGCGAAGGCGTGCATATTTTTGATGTGAACGGCAAGAGAAGCCTTGACGCGTTCGCTGGGCTCTACTGCGTCAATGTCGGCTATGGGCGGCAGGAAATAGCCGATGCGATTGCGCAGCAGGCCAAGGAGCTTGCCTATTATCACGCCTATGTCGGGCATGGCACCGAAGTCTCGATCAAGCTGGCCAAGATGATCATCGACCGGGCGCCGGAAGGGATGAGCCGTGTTTATTTCGGTCTTTCCGGGTCCGATGCCAACGAGACCAACATCAAGCTGATCTGGTACTACAACAATGTGCTGGGACGACCGGACAAGAAGAAGATCATTTCCCGCTGGCGCGGCTATCATGGCTCAGGCGTCATGACGGGAAGCCTGACGGGTCTCGACCTCTTCCACAATGCCTTCGACCTGCCCCGAGCACCAATCCTGCATACGGAAGCGCCGTATTATTTCCGCCGGGAAGACCGCTCGATGAGCGAAGAGCAGTTCTCCCAGCATTGCGCCGACAAACTGGAGGAAATGATCCTTGCGGAAGGGCCCGAGACCGTGGCTGCATTCATCGGCGAACCGATCCTTGGCACCGGTGGCATCGTGCCGCCGCCTGCCGGGTACTGGGAGAAAATACAGGCGGTTCTCAACACATATGATGTGCTTCTGGTCGCCGATGAGGTTGTGACGGGTTTTGGCCGTCTGGGCACCATGTTCGGTTCCGATCATTATGGCATCAAGCCCGATCTGATCACGATTGCCAAGGGCCTGACCTCGGCCTATGCGCCGCTCTCCGGCGTCATCGTCGGCGACAAGGTCTGGCAGGTTCTGGTGCAGGGCTCGGACAAACTCGGATCACTCGGTCATGGCTGGACCTATTCGGCGCATCCGATCTGTGCTGCTGCCGGCGTTGCCAATCTGGAACTGATCGACACGCTGGATCTCGTGACCAATGCAGGAGAGACCGGCGCCTATTTCCGCAACGCACTTACCGAAGCACTGGGACATCATCCCATCGTCGGGGAGGTGCGTGGTGACGGCATGCTGGCTGCGGTTGAATTCGTCAAAGACCGGGATGACAGGGTGTTCTTTGACGCGTCGCAAAAGGTCGGCCCGCAAATTGCGGCAGCACTGGCGGAACGCGGTGTGATCGGGCGGGCAATGCCGCAGGGCGATATCCTCGGATTTGCCCCTCCATTGTGTCTCACGCGGGACGAGGCGGATATTGTTGTCAACGCAGCCGTTGCGGCTGTCGATGCCGTTGCAAAAGCGCTCTGAGGTCGAGGACGATGGATACGGTTTCCCGAACAATGTCAGCCGTGTTGCTGACCGGGCACGGCGATCTCGACAATCTGGTGTACCGCACCGATGTGCCGGTGGCGCAACCGGTGGCAGGCGAGGTTCTGATCGAAATCTCCGCCTGCGGCATGAACAACACGGATGTGTGGGTGCGCCAGGGCGCTTATGGTACGGAGAATGATGCGAGCGCGGTTTCCAGCTGGCGGCGGCAGGACCCGACGCTCACCTTTCCACGCATCCAGGGCACGGATATTGTCGGCCATGTCGTGGCTGTAGGCGCAGGTGTTGCCGATAGTCGTATCGGCGAGCGTGTCATGGTGGATTTTTCCATCTATAACCGTGAAGACGACAGCCTTGCCGACATCGATTATATTGGTCATGGCCGTGACGGCGGATACGCTGAGTATGTGGCTGTGCCTGCGGAAAACGCCCATGTGGTCAACACCAATCTGAGCGATATCGAACTGGCGACCTTCTGCTGTGCTTATCTGACCGGTGAGCAGATGCTTGAGCGAGCCGGATTGAAATCCGGTGAACGGGTTCTTGTCACGGGTGCTTCGGGCGGTGTTGGCTCGGGTATCGTTCAATTGGCGCGGGCGCGCGGCGCCATTCCCTATGCCGTGGTTGGCGCCGGCAAGGAGCAGGCGCTGCTTGATATCGGCGCCGAGGCAGTGATGACCCGCGGTGACGGTGATCTCGTCACTGCCGCGGAGCGCGTTCTCAACGGCAAGCCCATCGATGTGGTTGCCGATCTTGTCGGTGGCCTCCTGTTCAATGATCTTCTGCGCATCCTGCGGCCGGAAGGCCGCTATACGACGGCCGGTGCCATCGGCGGACCTGTGGTACAACTCGACCTTCGGACCATGTATCTGAAACAGCTGCAATTACACGGATCGTCCCAGGGCACACGCGGCGATTTCCGCCGCATTGTCCGCTATATCGAGGAAGGCAAGATCAAACCACTTGTCGGTGGTGTCTACCCGCTCTCAGAATTCCACCGCGCGCAGAGTGATTTCATGGCGAAGGCATTTGTCGGTAAACTCGTCGTCGTACCCGATGCGAAATATGAGCTGGCTTGAGTAAGGGTAAAATGGCGTCGCCCAGCAGCGTTACCCGGCTGGTCTGCCATGGCTGCTGCGCGCTCGATCTTTGCCGGCAGGCGCGTCACGGCGCACTGAACTCGATGACCGATCCAAGACACCGTCAGAGCTTTATCGGGTGCGGCCGCATCAAGTTGTCAAGCGACAGATTCCCGGCGCCTCCAACGACCAGGGCAAACATGCCGCCCGCAATGGCGAGATCCTTTTCGAAATGCAGCAGCTCGTTCTGGTTGGCGAAATTGGTGTGGAACAGCACCGCGGTCAGCAGGCAGAATATCCCCAGTGCCAAAGCGCCAAGGCGGGCGTAACAGCCAAAAGCGATGGAAATGCCAGCACAGATCTGAAGGGCGATGGTCGCCAGGGCAAGCGGTGCGTTCACACCGAGTTTTGCCATGACTGCAATTGTCCCATCCAGGTTTGCGGCCAGCGTAAAACCCTCGTGCAGAAATATCCAGGCCAGCAACAGCCGGCTGAACAGCATCAAAACATCGGCGAGATGCGTGCCTTTTGCCATAATGTTCACGACGTTTTCTCCCTTTTGGCTGGCGAAAAAGGCAGGCGGCGGAGAGCCGCCTGCCGTAGCGTTATTTGGTGCCGTTTGAGGCAATGAATTTTTGCAGGTCTTCAAGCTCTTCACAGCCATTTGGACAGAGCCGTGTCAGCGATGCCACCTGCTCGTTTGCCTTGTCCATTTTGCCGGTCTCGACAAAGAGCTCGCCCAAATATTCACGGGCGGCCTTGTGATCAGGCTGGAGTTCCAAGGCTTTGGTATAATAGGTCAGGGATGTCTCGAAATCACCTGTCTTGCGCAGTGTGTAGCCAAGGAGGTTGTAGACGTCGGCCTGTGGGCTGTCTTCGGCCAGCCCACGCAGCTCCTCCAAAGCGCCCGTATAGTTCTTTGCTGCGATCTTTGCGCGCGCTGATGTCAGATCCGGAGCGCCTGCCGTCTCCATATTATCGACGGCGTAGGCCGGGGCGACAACGGTGCCGGGCATAAGGGTTGCAGCAGTGACAAGGCTTACAAAGCCGATGAATGCATTCTTGATCATGATCCTATCTCCTTTGTGTTTCTAAGCTTGGACGGTGGCCGTGAAGCCATAGGCGTTGCCGTCCTTGACGAAAGTGCCCGAGCCGGGAAACGGAAAATGTGAACCGCAGATCTGTATCTTGTCGGCGATCACACGATCGATGAGCTTGCGGCGGGTGGTTATGGCGGTCGGGCCATCCTGATCATAGCTGCCTTGCCATTCCGGGTGGGGCGCGAGCAGGGCAGGCACGTACATCGTGTCGGCCGAGACAAGCAATTGCTCATTGCCGGAGGCGACAAGGAAAGCGGAGTGTCCAGGTGTATGACCGGGTGCCGCAATCAGGTGTATGCCGGGGGCGACTTCCGCGCCGTCCTTGACCAGATGCCAGTTCTTCCATGTCGGAAAAACCTGGGCAATGCGCTTGCCGGCCGGTTTGCGGCCCTCCGCCAGCTTGTCAACGCGTCCCGGTTCGGTCCACCAATTGTATTCAGTCTCGTTTACGACGAGTTCGGCATTTGGAAATACCGGGGCATTCGTCTCCTTTTCCATCAGCCCCCACACATGATCGGGGTGAAAGTGGGAGATAATGACGGTGTCGATCTTTGTATGATCTATTCCGGCCGCCTGCATGTTTGCCGGCAGATGGGTGGCATTCGCCTGCCATTGACCAACGCCGGAGCCCGCATCCATCATCACCAGCCGGTCACCGATTTTCAGCACGACAACAGTCAGCGGAATGGGCATGAATTCAGTGGTCAGGCCCGCCTTCGCCAAGGCCTGCTTGGTCTCGTCGACAGAAGCATTTTTGATGAATGCCGGGTCATGCGGTTTGCGCCAGATGCCGTCATAGACGGCCGTAATCTCGACCGATCCGACCTTGTATTTGTAGAAGCCCACGGACGGTTCGATTGGCGTTTCAGCCCATGACGGCGGGATAAATTCGAGTTGCCTGGAAAGCCCGAAGGCCGCCGCAGCGGCCGCGGATCCGAGAACGGCACGACGTGTTATGTCGAACATTGGAATTCTCCTTCAATGGAAAGCTCTAGCCAAACGGAGAACATGGTTCGATCAGTGCCTCCGCTGATGAAATAGATTGAGATCAGCAGGGGTTTATTCGCATTGGCCGCAGGTTTTTATGCAAGTCATTGAAAATGTTTGAGCAATTCTGACGGACAGAAGCTGCGCAAGGCACCTTAAAACGGTGTAAGATGAGCATTCTGCGCCAGCGGCGAAATAATTTGCGGGTTTCGGGAATATTCCGACGTCTTGTTTGATCTAGGTAACAAACGGCTTGTGGAATTTCGGAGAGGATTCAAGCGCGGTGACCGTGCCGCTTGGGAACACCATGACACAAATGCACCCGGCAACCATATCCATGCTTGTTCCAAATTCCACCCGTGCGGCGCTTGCCTGGCGGTTGCGGCTCGTGGGTATGCGCGCATTTCTGGCAAATGTGCTGTCGCGGTGCGCCCCTGGCGGACAAGGCGGGGGATTGCCGGGCTTCATTGTGCATATGGCAGGGCTGGCGGGTCATGGCGTCACCTCGGAAAGGGTGCGCACTGCGGCCGATACTGCAGCGCGATTTAACCGGCTGATCATTCCGCATTTGGACGCCGCTTACAATTTTGCCCGTTTTCTGAGCCGTGACGGGGACGCCGCGCAGGATATTGTTCAGGATGCTTTCTTGCGCGCCTATCGCAGCTTTGACGGGTATCGCGGCGGCGACGCGCGATCCTGGGTCTTTGCCATTGTCAGAAATTGCTACCATGTCTGGCTGCAGGAAAATCGCCGCAAGTCTCGCGTTGAAATGCCTCTGACGGACAATAGTGACGGGGAGTCACCCTCTATCGCGCAGAACATTGCCTCCGAAGAGGATACGCCCGAGGCCGCTTTGATCCGCAAGACGGAATCCGAACATGTCCGTATGGTCATATATTCGCTCCCTGATGCGTTGCGTGAAATATTGGTGTTGCGCGAACTCGAACAGCTTTCGTATCGGCAGATTGCTGACATCACAGAGCTGCCCATTGGGACGGTCATGTCACGGCTCGCCCGCGCCCGGCAGGAGTTCGCCAAGGCTTGGCACGGTGAAGCCAGCAACGAGGCAGCAGCATCATGAGCGAGACCAAACCGGAAAAATGCTCCGACTGGGCTGTCATGCTGCACGGCTTCATCGATGGCGAGCTCGACTCAATGCACGCGCTGCAATTTGAAGAGCACCTTGCCACCTGTGCAAATTGTACGGCGGAGCTGGAGAAGTTCACGGAACTGAAAAACATCATTGGTCAGGGCGGTGTCCGGTGGCAGATGCCCGAGCGTGTTCGCGAGCGGATCGTGTCAGCACTTTCACATGAGATCGACGGAGAGCTATCAAGCTCCCCCGCATCGGCATATCGCCCCGCCACGTGGCGGGCAGCCGTGGGTTTCATCAAGCGCTGGAGTTTTGTTCCGTCATTCGCGGCACTGGCTGCAAGTATTTTTCTCGTATTGTCGGTGCAGCCCGAGACCACTGTGCTCCAGGATCAGATTCTTGCCAGCCATGTACGATCCCTGCTCGTCGACCACCTGACCGATGTGCAGACATCCGATCAACATACGGTCAAACCCTGGTTCAACGGCAAGATCGATTATTCTCCGCCGGTCATCGACCTCTCAGCACAGGGTTTTCCCCTTGTCGGCGGCCGCGTGGACTATATCAATGGCAGGGTGGTGGCGGTTCTGGTGTACCGCCGGCACGGTCACGTCATCAATGTGTTCGTCTGGCCCGCATCTCCCATTGCGGCGGCAAGCAGGACACGTGAGGGCTATAATTTTGCCGAATGGTCCAGTGGCGGCCTGACATTCTGGGCGGTGTCGGATGTCAGCGTTGCTGATCTTGCTGCCTTCCGAGCGGATTTTGTCGCGGCTGCCGAGAAGTAGGGATCACAGGAACAGGTCTTCGGATGACAGGCCGCAGTGGCTCATCCCTATGCTCATGTTCGTCAGGCCGGCTGCACGAGATTGGCCATCAGTCTGAAAGCGCCGGGCACCAGCTTGTCGAGCTGATGATGCAGGACAAGGCCGGTGTGGGTGTGCCTGCCCTTGCCGACGCGGGCCGAGATCAGCCCGCCGTTCAGCGGCTGTTCGTTGGCATCATGCATGGACAATAGCGGCTCATAGGCATTGTCAAAATCCGACGCGAAATAAAGTCCGCGTTCCTTGTCCCATCCGTCCCAATCGGCTGGCCCAATAATATTGGGGCCTGTCAGCAGGGGGTGCCGGGGTGACAATATCGTTACCGGGGCGTGGGGATCGGTCACACGCCAGCGCAGTGACGGTGATCCGATTTTCAGATAGCGCGGCGGCGTGACGCTGGAAATCCAGCCGTCGCTGGGACGATGGTACAACGTGACGAGGTGACCGCCGTTTTCAACAAAATTGTGAATGCGCGATGTCGCTGCGCTCAGGTCTTTCCGCAGGCCGAATGTGAAAATGCCCACGACAATGGTGGTAAAGTGTGAGAGGTCGCCGCCAAGGGCCTCCGCGTCGAGTTCCGTGACATCCAGTCCCATGCGCTGAAGCCACAGGGCGACCTTGTCGGCGCCGGCGCCGATGTAGCCGATCTTGGCACCTTCCGGCAGCTTCAAGTCCAATGTCAACACCCGTAGCCGTTCAGGCGCGATGAATACCGAGCGTCCGGTGTGTGGGTAGGAAATGGATGTGGTGCGCATGGCCGGGTACCCGGATATCTCCGGCGTGATCTGGTTAATCCCGGCGGGCAGGGGCTCCGGAGCAGACAGCAGCCATTGGCCGTCCTGCGGCTTGATTGTCCAGCCGGGCGGCGCGTCAAAGCGCAAAGCAACCGCGGGATCCATCCCGTCGACCCCGATCTGCCAGCTGCGCATCGTATCACCGCGTTTGGCGATGATGGCCTCGGGCAGGAGTGTCAGGGAATGCCTGGGCACGATGCTCAATGGCTCTTCAAGATCGAACGTGCCTTGAACCTGCCGGTTGCCAATTCTGGCCGTAACATTGGCGAAAGCCACGCCGTTTCCACCGAGGCTGGACCATGCGCGTCCATATGGGTTTGTCAGCGCTGCAGCTGCAGACGCTTCGATGTCGAATGACCGGGACCTTGCGGTGTCCTGCGATCGCGTAACAACTACGCCGGATGGCAGCGTGATCGATATGTCGTCCGGGAGCGGGATGGACGGATTGTCCATATGCACCGTAATGCGGCCGGTGCTTCCGGGTGACAGGTGCTGCGGTTCTGCAATCGCCCGCACGCCTATCCCGGCCGTCTCAAACAATGCCGCGTCAATTTCCCGCCGCTTGCGATCCAGTCGATGTCCGTGCCGTGCCATGAAGTCCGGCGAGGCCAGCGTTTCGACACTGTCGATGTGGCCGGCAGCATCCAGGAGAAGCGCGGTGATGCGGTCGCGGTTTGGAAAGGCCTGGATGGCTGCATTGAGGGCGTCGTGGGCCGATGCGAGCGCTTGGCTCGTGGAATGATCTGCGGTGTTGGCGAGTTCTGCGAGCGTCGCCGGAATGTCTTCGAGAATGGAACGCTCGTGTCGGCTTCCTCTTGGACCATGCAGCAGATGCAGCGGCCAAGAGGACCGTGGCGTATCGCGCCAGACCCCCATGCCCTGGGAGGCATGATAGGCGCGTGACCATTCGCCGATATGGTCGTAAGCGGCTCCCGTTGCGGGTTCCGTACCGGAAGCGTCGATGGCAATCGTTGCATCCGGCGGGGGAACCTCGTCATCATAGGTGTCGCCGCCGCCCGGCCAAGCGGGAAGGTAGTACTTGGCCACGCGCCACGGCGTCAGGCCCTCGGCAAAATGTTCGGGATAAGCCTCGGCATCCGCTGCGAGGGCAATGGCCGCTTCGGCAGCGCGGGTCATGGCGCGGTGATGACCGTGCTGTCCGGGAACATCCAGAAATGTCGGAATGACGATATCCGGCCTCTCCTGCCGATAGGCGCGCACCAGGCGTTCGACGATGCGCTTTTCGTCCCATCGGGCAAATGTCGCATCGCCGTCCTTGGAAAAACCGAAATCATGCACCGGGTCTTGCGGCCCGTGTCCGAGCCAATGAACGTCCGCGTCGAGCTGCCGGGCCGCCTCCTCCAACTCACGCGATCGCAGCACGCCGAGCGCCCCCAGGCGCTCAGGCCCAAGCGCATTCTGTCCGCCTTCACCACGGGTCGAGCAGGCGATCACAACCCGCATTCCCAGGCCGAAGCGGAACATGGCCAAGAGACCGTTCTGCTCGTCATCGGGATGCGCGCCGGTGTTCATGACAGTCACGGTCGATGTCAATCGGGACAGCGCATGGTGCAGCCGGACGAGGGCCGGTCGGGACTTTTGTCGTTCGATCCGCTCATGGGACGTCAGCACGGTATCCTCCTGCCGCTTATAACGTGTTGTGGGCTATGTCTGTTGGCGATGTATCGAGTTTGGGGGTTACGACCTCGAAGAGCGGCAGCGCTGCGGCGCCAAGGGCGGCGGTCAATTGACCCGTTTGGCCGCGCTGGACGCGCGGGAGGGAGCGCGCACGGCGGCTCGCCACAGACACCGGCAAATGATGCATGGCGGAAATGATGTCATCGATGATTGCGTCTGGCATGGCTCCGCCCAGCATCACGGTTTCCGGATCAAGAATATTTTCCAGCATCGAAACCATCGGGCTCAAATAGTCCGCGGCCTCGCCAATCCACGCTCTCAGAACGGGATGGTTGGCGGTATGAAGGGCTTCAAGGTCGGAAAATTCGCTGGCGGCGATGCCTGCCTCGCGCAGTTTTTCCTTCAGGGCATGCAGCGAGGCATAAAGTTCGAGGCAGCCGCTCTGGCCGCACGGGCATTGTTTTCCGCGCGGTGCGACCACGATGTGTCCGATTTCACCGGCATTGCCGAAAGCACCGCGAAACGGTGTTCCCTCGTGGATGACGCCAAGGCCGATACCGGCGCCGAAGTAAATCATGCAGAAATCAGAAATCGTCTGGCCGGCACCGAACAGCCGCTCGCCAACCACGGCGGCGGTGGCGTCGTTTTCAACGATGACCAGTTCGCCGCTCGCCTCGGATAGAACTTTTGCAGTGTCAATCGCTCCCCAGCCGGGAAGGGTGGTTGGGCCAACGGACGTCATGCCATCGATCTCAAACGGTCCGGGCATCACCACGCCAATACCAAGCAGCTTCGATTTGAAGAGGCGCCGAATCTTGTCTACTTCCCCGACAAAGCGGGGAATGAAATGTTCGGGCGTGGTGTTTTTGACGGGAACGATTTCCTTGGAACGTACTTGGCCGGCGAGGTCCAAAACAACGATCACCATGTGATCCGCGGCAATCTCGATGCCGATGGTAATGGCCCCCTCGGGATTGACTGCGAACTGTATGGGAGGCTGGCCACGGCCGGACCGCAGGCGTCCGACTTCCATCAGCAGGTTGTCGTTTACCAGTTCATCAACGATATTGGCCACCGCCTGGGCGGTCAGCTGGGTGAGCTTGGCGATGTGCATGCGTCCCAACGAGCCATGAATGCGCACGACATCCAGCACAACGCGCCGGTTGTGATGCCGGCTGCGCTCGGGGTTTTTGCCGATGGCAATCTGATGCGTACCGCTCATCTGTCGGGTCATATCGCAAACCTTCGATTCCAGTCTTTTACCGATACCTCCAAGAGGCGTTCTGACGCAATACAATAATTCAAGTAAAGTATGTTATTGACAAATCATCGCTGACGGTGAAGCTTATAAGTAAGCCGCGACAACGTTCGCGGTTGCTGCAGCAGAAACATTGCCATGCGGTGGGATGAGGTCATGGGCATCGCCGATGCCTGGGGAACAAGGAAGCTCTGCATCCGATGATGGATATGGCAGGGCACAGGAGGTTTATATGCGTAAAGGAATTCTATTGGCCGGTCTGCTTGCCGGGGTCGCCTCGTTTGCCGCAAGCACGGCGCAGGCGGTCGAGATCGAATATTGGCAGTATGTGTACGAAACCCGCGTCAAGGCAATGGATCAGCTGATTGCCAATTTCGAGAAGGCCAATCCCGGCATCACCGTCAAGCAGACGACCTTCCCCTATGCCGATTACCAGACACGCATCGTTGCAGCCAATATGGGCGGCAAGGGTCCGGATGTCATGCAGCTGTTTTACGGATGGCTCGACAAGTTCGTTGCGGGCAAGCTGCTGCAGCCGCTGCCGGCCGACACGTTTCCGCACGACAAGATTGAAAGCGATTTCTTTCCCATCGTGACAGCGATGAAGAGGGGCAATGATTACTATGGTCTGCCGACAGCTGTCCGCTCGCTAGCGCTGTTCTACAACAAGAAACTGCTGAAAGAAGCAGGCATTGAAAATCCGCCGAAGACGCTGGACGATTTTGTTGCAGCGGGCGTTGCGACAACCAAGCGCGATGCGGCTGGAAATCTTGTCGTCGCCGGTACCACGCTGGATATGGCAGGGCAGGATCACCAGTGGTGGCGTGAAATTCTCATCCGGCAATATGGCGGCGAACCCTATTCGGCCGACAATACCAAGGTCACATACAACAGTGACGCCGGCATCAAAGCCCTGAAGTTCTACACCAGCCTGCAGACAGAGAAGAAGATCGGCCAGGTCGGCTTCATGGACGAAGGCCAGGCGGCATTTCGCGCAGGCATGGCGGCCATGACCATCGACGGGACTTTCCGTCTCGGCTCCTTCAAGACGATCAACACCTTCGAGTGGGGCGTCACCGAACTGCCAGCCAATGCGGAAGGCGTGCGGTCCAACTATGCGAGCTATTTCGCCAACGGTATCGGCGCACGCGTCAGCGGGGAAAAACTGGAAGCGTCGAAGAAGTTCCTGGCCTATATCTCGTCGCCGGAAGCCATGGACATCTGGCTGAAGACGGTGGGCGAGTTGCCCGCGCGCCGTTCCGCCGCCCTGACGGAAGCCAATCTTGCCGATCCGATCTTTGGCCCGTTCCTCAAGGGTCTTGAATATGCGCATACCACGCAATTCGTCGACGAGGCCGCGCAGCGCCAGACGGCCATGGACATGACCAACCGTGTTCTTCTGGAAGGACAGTCGCCGGAAGCCTCGATTGCCCAGGCGGCAACCGCCGAACAGGCAATCATCGATTCTGCCAAGAAGTAAGGGCACCGTCCAATGGTCTCCACACCTGTCAATACGGAAGGGGCGGTCGCAAGCCGCCCCACCGGGCCCGTGTGGGACCGGCTGTCCATGAAAACCAAACGGCTGATCTGGGTTTGGTCGTTTCTCGCCCTGCCCATCCTGTTCTATAGCGTCATCCGTTTCTATCCGACGCTGCAAGCCTTCTGGCTGTCGCTGACCGATTGGGATCTGATGCGGCCTCCGGTGTTCATCGGTCTGGGCAATTACGAGCGGTTGTTCACCGATCCGCAGTTCTGGAAAGTCTTCCGCAATACCTTCACCTATCTTCTGATCGGCACGCCGATCAGCCTGCTTCTTGCATTCACCATTGCTTACTATCTCGATCGCGTGCGGTTCATGCACGCCTTCATCCGGGCGTTGTATTTCCTGCCGTTTCTGACCACGGCAGCCGCCATGGCCTGGGTGTGGCGATGGTTTTATCAGCCGGCGCCGATCGGTGTCATCAATGATGTCCTTGGGCTTTTCGGCTTGCCGCAGCAGCCCTTCATCCGATCGGTCAGTCAGGCGCTGCCATCCATCATGGTGACGTCGATTTGGGCTGGTCTTGGCTTCCAGATCATTATCTTCATGGCTGGTCTGCGCGCCATTCCAGGTACCTACTATGAAGCCGCCCGTATCGATGGGCTTGGCGAGTGGGCCATTCTGCGCCGCATTACCTTGCCGCTGCTCAAACCAACGACTGTCTTTCTGGTGGTTTTTTCCTCCATCGGCTTCCTGCGGATTTTTGACCAGGTCTACAACATGACCACCAACGATCCCGGTGGTCCGCTGGGTTCGACGAAGCCCCTGGTGCTGATGATCTTCCAAACAGCCTTTTCATCCTACCAGATGGGTTATGCGGCGGCACAGACGGTTGTCTTGTTTTCCATCCTGCTGGTGGTGTCATTGCTGCAGCTGCGCGTCTTGAGGGATAAATGATATGACGAGTGCTACGCTCCCGAAGCCGGCAGGATTGTACCGCGCCAACATAAAACCCACGCAGATCATTGTCTGGACGCTTCTTCTGATCGGCGGTCTGATCATGATCACGCCGCTGCTGTTCATGTTCTCCACCTCGCTGAAGACGGCAGGTCAGGTCTACGATCTGCGCATCATTCCTGCAGCGCCGACATTGGAGAACTATGCCAAGGTGTTGCTGGACGGCCGCTTCATGCGCTGGTTTCTCAATTCCAGCATTGTCGCCGTCACGGTGACGCTTTCCAACGTTTTCTTCGACAGCCTTGTCGGCTACACGCTGGCCAAGTTCGAATTCCGCGGCCGCTACCTGATCTTCCTCGCCATCCTGTCGACCCTGATGATACCGACCGAGATGCTGGTTATTCCGTGGTACCTGATGTCAAGCCAGCTCGGTTGGCTGGATAGCTATTGGGGCATCATGTTCCCGGGCATGATGACGGCTTTCGGGACTTTCCTGATGAAGCAGTTCTTCGACACCATCCCCAACGACTTTCTGGAAGCTGCGCGGATCGATGGGCTGAACGAGTTCCAGATCTGGTGGAAGGTGGCGATGCCGCTGGTTACGCCGGCGCTGTCTGCTCTTGCCATTTTCACCTTCCTTGGCAACTGGACGGCGTTCTTCTGGCCGCTGATCGTGACCACGAGCAAGGAACTCTACACGCTTCCCGTCGGCCTCTCGAGCTTTGCCGTCGAACAGTCGATCCAGTGGGAGCTGATCATGACTGGTGCTGCCATCGCCACGCTGCCGACGCTCATCGTTTTCCTGGTGCTGCAGCGCTACATTGTGCGCGGCGTGATGCTGGCCGGACTGAAAGGATAATCGCCATGACGTTGAATGATCCGCGTCTCTCGGACAAAAGTATCTTCCCCGATCCGGTCTACAAGGAAGCGGTGCTGCGACCTCTGTTTGACGGCGCCAAGTCGCATCATGTCGATGGCTTCCGTCGCATCGACCGCGCCCATCTGGTGATGCTGGTGGAAACCGGCATCGTCGAGCGTAATCAGGCCGCCAAGATCGGGGCAGCGCTCGAAGCCATTGACCGCGACATCGATCCGGCCTCGCTCGTCTATACGGGGGAGGTGGAGGACTTCTTCTTCCTGATCGAGAAGGAATTGAAACAACGGATTGGCGCCGATATTGCAGGACGCCTCCACACAGCCCGTTCGCGCAATGATATCGATCATACGCTTTTCAAGCTTGGGTTGAAGACGCGCATCGATGCACTGATGGGCAAGGCGCGCCATCTGCTTGATACCCTGATCGATGCCGCCGAGCGCGAGAAGGCAACCCTGATCGTTGCCTATACCCATGGCCAGCCGGCCCAGCCGACGACCTTCGGTCATTACCTGTCTGCCGTCATCGAAGTTTTGATACGCGACATGAACCGTTTCGAGGAAGCGCGGCAGATCGTCGATCTCAGCCCCATGGGTGCCGCAGCGATCACCACCTCCGGATTTGCAATCGATCGCGCCCGCGTGGCGGAGCTTCTCGGTTTTTCCGCTCCCTTGCGCAATTCCTACAGCTGCATCGCCGCGGTCGACTATATCACCTCCACCTACAGTGCCATCGAATTGCTGTTCCTGCACCTTGGCCGCCTGATCCAGGATTTCCAGTTCTGGACGAGCTTTGAAGTGGGGCAGGTCTATGTCCCGAATGCGCTGGTGCAAATCTCGTCGATCATGCCGCAGAAGCGCAATCCGGTGCCCATCGAGCACATGCGGCTGCTGGCAAGCCAGACATTCGGCCGGGCGCGTACCGTGCTTGACGTCATGCACAACACTCCCTTCACCGACATGAATGACAGCGAGGGCGAAACCCAGTCGATGGGCTATGAGGCCTTTGTTTCCGCCGGGCGCGTTCTTGATCTCATGGCGTCCTTCGTGTCGGCGATCCGCATCGATTCCGAGCGCGTCACCGGCAATATCCGCCGCTCCTGCATTACCATCACCGAACTTGCCGATTCACTCGTGCGTCGCGAAGGCCTGTCGTTCCGGGAAGCACATGAAATCGCCGCCACGGTCGCCAAGGCAGTCGTTGCCAAACAAGGCGATCTGCCCACCGACGGTTTCGAGCCGTTTGCGGCGGCCTTCGAACGTGCGACCGGGCGCAAGCCGGCGGTTGATCGCGATCAGTTCGCGGAAATCGTATCGCCGGACTATTTTGTCCGTGTCCGCAGCCGGTTCGGCGGTCCTGCCGCAGAGCCCATGGCCGAGGCGTTATCGTCCTATCGCGACAGGGCTTCGGCGTTCGCGAAATTGGCTGCCGATCACGCAGCCAGCGAGAGCCGGGCGGCGCATGAACTTGATAGCAATTTCAAAGCATTGGTAGGAGCTGCCTGATGGCGACAATTGAACTTCAGGGCCTGGTCAAGCGCTATGGCAAGACCGACGTTGTCCACGGGATCGACCTTGAGATCGCCGATGGCGAATTCGTTGTCTTCGTCGGTCCGTCCGGCTGCGGCAAATCAACGACGCTGCGGATGATTGCGGGCCTCGAGGATATTTCCGGAGGCACGCTGCGTATCGGTGGTGATGTGGTCAACGAGCGGGAACCCAAGCAGCGCAACATTGCCATGGTGTTCCAGAACTATGCCATTTATCCGCACCTGACCGTCCGGCAGAATATCGGCTTCGGTCTTTACACCTCGAAAATGTCGAGGGAGGACAAGGACAAGCGCATCGATGAGACTGCCGAAATGCTTGGGCTGACCGCCTTGCTCGAACGGCGTCCCTCGGCATTGTCCGGCGGACAGCGCCAGCGCGTCGCCATCGGCCGTGCAATGGTGCGCAATCCCTCCGCTTTCCTGTTCGACGAGCCTCTGTCCAATCTTGACGCGCAATTGCGGGCGCAAATGCGCATCGAGGTCAAACGTCTGCATCAGCGGCTGGGCACGACCATCGTCTATGTCACCCACGATCAGGTGGAAGCCATGACCATGGCCGACCGGATCGTGGTCATGCGCGACGGCCATATCCTGCAGACCGGAACGCCCATGGAAATCTACGAAAACCCGCTGGATGTGTTTACCGCAAAGTTCATCGGCAGCCCCTCAATGAACCTCATTCCAGGGCGCCGGACAGATAGGGGCGGCGCTGTGGAAGCCGGTGGCACCATGCTGATCGGTATTCGCCCGCACGATCTGGTGATCGGGGAGGCCGCGCCGGGCAGTTTCAAACTGGAGGGTGTCGTGTCGGCGGTCGAGCCGCTTGGATCCGAAACGCTGGTGCATTTCGATGTCGCCGGACAATCGGTCATTGCAACAGCACCGGGCAAACTGATCCCGGCGACAGGAAGCATGGTCACTGCTTATGCCGCGCCTACGGCACTCTATCTCTTCGATGCAAAAACCGAGAAGTCGCTGGGCCGTTTATGAAATCCAATTCAGCCGAAATGAACGCCGTTCTGAGTATCGGCAGGATTTACTGTGACCTGATTTTTACCGGGCTTGAGACAATGCCGGTGCTCGGGCGTGAAGTCTTTGCCAGCAACATGGCCATCACCGGCGGCGGCGGCGCGTTCATCGTCGCGGCCTATCTGGCCCATACGGGCAGGACCACGGCGCTTCTTGCTCGGCTTGGTACGGACTCCCTGTCGGTGGGACTGCTGGATCAACTCGCGACAAGCGGCATTGATCTGCGCTTTCTTGAACAAGCACCGGATGCCGGTCCCCAGGTCTCCGTTGCGATCAATCACAGTCATGAGCGGGCGTTCCTGTCACGCCGGGCCGGTTCAGCGCGGCCGGCGGCGTTGCTGCCGGCTCTCGCCTGGGAAAAGGCGACGCATCTTCATATCGCTGAATATGCCACTCTCGTTGAGATCCCCGATCTGGTTCGGAATGCGAAGGCGCATGGCCTGACGGTTTCTCTCGATCCCAGCTGGGATGAGACCCTGATTTTCGATCCTGCCTTTATCGGAAACTGCATGGGGGTGGACATCTTCCTGCCGAACGAAGAAGAGGCGACGGCGATCACCGGCCTGTCCGACCCGGTTGAAAGCCTGCGCAAGCTCGCTGAAGACTTTCCGATCGTTGTCGTCAAATCCGGCGCGCGCGGCGCCCATCTGATGATGGATGGCCGTTATTTCTACAGCGTTGCTCCGAGCGTCGCGGTCGTTGATACGACTGGTGCAGGCGATGCATTCGATGCAGGATTCATCAATGCCTGGCTCAACAGGCTGGATCCGCAATCCTGCCTCAATGCCGGTGTTGCTCTGGGAAGTTTGGCTGTCCAGGCTGCTGGCGGCGCCACAGCACTCGGGCAGGCAATCGATGTAACTTGCATCGCGTCATAGTTACGGGCTGTCCGAGCCTGCATTTCGGGAAATGCCTTGGCACATCAGGTCTCAAGAGAAATGACGCGTTGCTTTCGATTTTATCTAATCGGCTGTGTAAACAGTAGCCCGAATGGGGAGGGCGCTACTCAAAAGGGCTACTTGTCCTAACCGTCGCAGCATATTCCGCTTCGAGGCCATCCGGCCCTATAATCGCCTTCAAATTTCCAATGGGGACAGACAAGCCGCCAACCGGCGGATTGTCGCTGTGAGCAATAACTTTCGTCTTGCTCGTTCTGGCTTGAGGTCGATCGGCAATGGAACACGCCATATCGCTCAATATTGTTTTAAGCTTTGCTCAATCCGGGCTTTCACGCCATGTTTGTTGACGCCAGAGAACTTCCAGCGGGTTCGGTCCTGGATGCCGCGATATGCATCGTTGGCGGTGGCGTTGCAGGGATTACGCTTGCGCTCGAATTCCAGAAGCGGGGCATTGAAACAATCGTTCTCGAAGGCGGCGGACTGAACTTCAACGCCGCGTCGCAATCCCTTTACCAAGGCGAAAACCTTGGCATCCCTTACGACCTTCAAGCGACCAGAACCCGGCAATTCGGAGGCAGTTCAAATTGCTGGGGCGGGTGGATACGACCGTTCATCGGCATTGATTTTGAGCCGCGGCACTGGGTTCCCAATAGCGGCTGGCCATTTGATCTGACAGAGATGCAGCGGTTCTATGCCCGCGCAAGTAACCTGGTCCAGGTCAACAATCACGGTTTTGAACCGCAGTTCTGGCACAAACACCTCGTGGGTGACCGTTCCATACTGCTGGAGCTGAATGACGCCTCGCTTGAGACAATGGTGAGCAAGTTTAGCCCGCCGACACGTTTTGGCCGCGACTATGAAGTGTTTCTACGCGCCGCCCAAACAACGAAAGTGTTGCTGAATGCCAATGCGACAGAGATCGCGACGCTTGAAGATCCGTCAATCGTGACCGGCGTGCATGTGGCGACATATGGGCAAAAGATGATGTTCGTGCGGGCGGAAAGAGTCATTCTAGCCGCAGGCGGGATCGAAAACGCGCGTCTTCTCCTGCTTTCCAATCGGCGCGATCAGCGGGGGCTTGGTAATCAGCACGATGTGGTCGGCCGCTATTTCATGGAGCACCCGCGTATTCGCCGCGGCCAGATGATACCTGCGGTCAATGCCGCCGCGTTTCGCTTTTATGATGCCCGCTACACCTATCACAACCCCAAGCTAGCCGTGGATGGTACAAGCGCAAGCGCGCATCTCGGCTTGACGGAACAGGTGCAGCGAGATGAACAACTGGTGCAGTGCCGTACCTATTTCCGGGCATGCCGGGCGGGCGAGGACAGTACGCTGACCGAGCGGTTCCACGAGATATACAATGCCGTCCGGTGGCGGCATTATCGCGACTTCAAACTGAGAACGTTTGCCACTGTTGCGCTTGGCAGCCCCAATCTGATGGCTTCCTTGCTTTATCGGAAGCTGAGGCTTGCCGCGAAGTCCGATTATTTTCAGATCGAGAGTGTTATCGAGCCCGTTCCCAACAGGGAGAGCAGGGTCACACTGTCGGAGCAACGGGACAGGTTGGGCCTCAACCGGGCAGCGCTTGATTGGCGCGTCGGTGATCTGGAAAAACACACTCATTCACGGATGTTGGGATTGATAAAGGATGAGTTTGAAGCGTCCGGCGTCGGACATGTCGATCTCGAACAGTCGACTGCAGAGCCTGAGCTTTCGATCATCGGATGCAATCATCATATGGGAACCACCCGGATGCATATCGACCCGCATATGGGCGTCGTTGACCAGAACTGCACGGTGCATGGCATCCACAACCTGCACATCGCCGGCAGTTCAGTGTTTCCGACCTGCGGCAATGATATGCCGACACTGACAATTGTCGCGCTGGCGTTGCGCCTTGCCGATCATATCAAGGCTCTGCAAGGCGTTCACGAGAGTATCGCAGCTTTTGGGACGGGCGAGGAACGCGCTGCGGCCGTGTAACGAACAGATGGGTTCCGGCCAGGCAAGCGCATTCCGGGGTGCCGGGAACGCTTTGCAAATAACATCCAAAAATTATTGTTTAACGTTTATAAGCAGGTGTTCCCGGAAGAAAACACCTGCTTATAAAACTCAACCTGTTGCGTATGACCGCATTCTTGCCGTGGCGCTACGCGCTTAGGCGGTGTCGTGCAGTTGGCCTGCGCCGGCGGTTTCCTGTGCACGCAGGTCAAACCTGTCGCGGGCGCGCTGAACCGGGTCACGCAAGCCCATGAAACGGGGTATGCCGAGACGCAGAAGAGCCATCAGGTTCTCGCGCCCGCCCTCATAACCAACGATCGGTGCGAACGGCACCATGGGTGGGCAGAGGCCTGCAGGGTAGAGCCGCGTGTATTCAGCGAAGTTTGTAAAGCTTTCATGATTGCTGTCGCGAAGCAGGAAGGTTTCGGCAGGTGCGCCCTCGGCGAAGATCACCTCATGGGTATCAAGCACAATGTGGAAATATTCGATGATCTGACGGTCAGCGGGAAGGGATGGTGCAATGGAGAGGCCGTTGACCAGGTCTTTTGCACGGATGAGAACGCCATCGATATACAGCGCGTGATTGGGGGAGAGGTAGAGATCCGAGTGGGGTGTTCGTTGATCAAAAGCGTGGCGTGAAATACGGATTGGCATCACGCTGGCTGCCCAGGACGGGCTGTTCCTTTTGTAAACCTGGCGCCCTATCCATCTCACGCTGGCAGCTTTGCCGTTCATGGTTTCAACGGTATCGCCGATCTGAAGATTTTCAATGCAAACCTCACCTGTCGGAGTCTTGATGGATGTCCCCCGCAGAAAACAGTTTTGATTGTTGCCGCCCGGGTTATGGCTGGGCTCGCCGCTATGTCTCCACCATTTCCGTCCCATAGCCCGCGCGGGGAGGGAAGACATGGCCGTGGCCAGGCCGGTGATTGCCGCGACCTTGACGCTTGTGGAAACCACCACGCCAAGAAAGTGTCGTCGCGCGTGGCTGAGTGGCCGGTGCCGCTCTGTAGTTGGTGACATAGTCCCCTCCGTGGTTACAGTGCAACTTTCAATCCAAATATTCCGATGACCATCCTATAGGAAAGCACGGCGGGAAACGCTTTGGATTTTGGCGGCTGTCCGATGCTGAAATCGGCCTACTGGGTGCTGAAAAAAACCAACCAGGAGCGAAAGCCGCATCCTTTTGGAGGAGGGATCATACATCTAAGATGTGCTGGCGCTTACATCTTCCAAGGATAGGCTTTTTGCCGCCCCGGTTGATCGCCTCAGTGCTGAGCCCGGAGTTTTTGCCACTGCGTCGTTTCGTTGAACAACCAGCCGGTAAGAGGCTCCCCTGACTTCTTGGCTTCGTCCGGGTGTTTACCTTCGAGCAGCACTTTCAACAAGGCTTGTGCATCCTGTCTTTTGACATTGCGAATGAAAGGTTTCAGCCGTTCGGCGGCGTGAGCGATATCGGAAGCCAGGACGTCGAATATACAAGCCCAGCTCCTGTCCTTGAAGAACACTGCATTGGCTTTGTCGCGGATCAGCGCATGTTCCTCGGGAACGATCGCCGACGCAGCCAATGCGGCATCCAGGGTGGCATCTATAGTGACCATGGCTTCCGTGAAGGCGGTATAGCCAAACTCGGCCGGCGCGTGCACTTGTGCCACTGCGGCGTCGTCTTCCAGTCCGCCGAAAGCGTAGCGCGCAAAAACATCCCCGATACCGATCATACCGAATGGATGACATTCGGCAGCGCGCAGCGCGCCCATGCTCGCTGCGCCGAGGACCGTAACGCCGCGCGAAAGCGCATACAGTATTTCCTTGTGCCAGACCGCAGCAACGTCCTCAAATCGGCCGTCGATCAACCCGATCACGTTGTAACCTTCGTCCACCGCACGGGTGAGATCACCGCACTTCGCAGGGCCTCGACATGTCAATGAAAGATGGGGCAGCAACCGGTCTTCGTTTGAGCGCAGCGGTACAAACTCGGTTCCCGAAAGACTTGGGCCTGCAAACAGGATCTTCATTGCAGCAACATGGCGTTCAACGCCCTTCCACCAAAGCGATGTTTGCGTATGCCGGCCGGACTTTCCAGCTCATTGATCAGGACGCGGCAAACCGACATTCCGCACTCTTCGCCGCCGAGCGGAACAACGATCACACTGCCGATACCGCGTTTGCGCAAAGGGTCGAGATAAGTATCGAGACGAGCGCGCTGAGACGGCACCGGTTCATCAAACTGCCAATGAGCCCTTGGCTCTGCGTTTATATAAACACCAAGGTCCGGAGCGAGGCGCTGTGCATATTCCGAGGGGTCGAAATCATCCCGCGCGCCTGAAATATTGGTGATACGCGTCTGGGCCGCTTCGGTGATCGCCCGCATGGCGGCCACGCGCGGCGACAGGTGGCAACCATAACCCGCAGCAAGATCGAAATGCAGATAGGTGCCCTTCCGTGCGACGGGGTTGATGGTTGCCATGAATACCGGAAGGTCAATATCGGAACGAATATCGAAAAGACGCAGCAGAAAACCCGCCTGCGTAATCCTCTCCGCCAGCCAGCTGATGCCGGCATCTGAGAACACGGCGGGGTCAACGCATTGGGCATGGACTGCGCCGTCACGCTTGAAACGCCATAATTCGGTGGCATCGCGTTCAACCCGCTCGCACAGGCCATGAATAACAGCTTCAAGCAGGCAGTTGCCCGAGGCAAGGCCATCGGTTGACTGGCAGTAATGGCGAGACTTTCGCGCCGATGTAAAATCCAGTGATACGAGTTCTCTCGGAACGAAAACCTTGCTTTTTTTCAGAAGGTCATAGCCCTCGAGCCATTCATCAACCGCGTCGGACGCAGGCTCATCAGCGTCCTTCATGACCAGCATCCGGCCGTCAAAGACTGCTTTGCCGGCATGCAGTAAATCCCGGCGGGCGGCGTTGATCGACGCGAGCGGTATGTTTTCGGCTATGGCAATCTCAGCCGCTTCCATCACAGCGGAAGCGCGCGCGTGAGCTGTGGTGATCCCCTTGCCCTGGCTTACCGCCAGGGTCTTGCTGTTCGGGCGAACCGCCATCCACACGGGGATTCCTATCCGGTCCAGCCCTGTTGTCTCTGCCAGCCGGACAATACCCAAACGGGAAAAATACGGGCGCAATTTCTGCACCGTCAAATCTGCGTCCATCAATCTTGTCGAAGACTGATGTTCCACATTGGCGGCGGAACAAAGATTCACTTCGTCCGCCGCCAGCCTATCCAGAATTGAAGTCTCGGCCAATTGCTCCATTGTTACTCCAGCGAACCGATATCATCGTGACCATATCGATAAATGCGATGATCCTCTGGAATAGCGCAGCCTATTGCAAGGGGCTCGCGGACGATAGTCTTTCTGAGGGTCCGTTCCTGTAACCTTCAGTAATCATTATGTTTTCTGAACGGCTACTTATAGTCTTTATGAAGTCGTGCCCGGCCGATCCAGAGCATTCAATCATGCTCCGATCAAGACTCTCAACGGTTTTTTCTTCCAGATTGACCAGCCAAAGCGTGTCTGTCTCGGGCTCATCGATAATGTAAAACTTTGCCATGCGAGTAACCTTTCCATGAAGGAGAACCACATAGCAACCGTACGTTGATTCGTTTCTAGATCAATTCATTATTATTGATGAGCTTTCTTATCCAACGACATTTCTATTTTACTTAACTGTCGGGTCAGTAACTGACATTTTCACATCCGCGCCCGTTCGGCTATTTGTGGCGATCGCGATACTTATGCCCTTGATGAGCGTCAATCCGTTTTTCCGAGCTGTATTGATTGTTTCGATAACGGGTCCTGCAGCAATGCCGCTCAACTTCTCAACGCGGCTTTCGCTCGTGTTAACAAGCCAAAGTTCATCAGTCCCGGCTTCCCCGATGATAAAATACTTTTCCATGCATGTTTTCCCCTGTTTGGATTGGACGTTTTGTCACTGGAATCCCGCTTCGCGTAAAGATTCTTCATACATCCTACGGTGGGCAGGCACTCTGAGGCTCATCGACTTTACCCATTCATCAATTCGGAACGACGGGTTATCTTGCAGAGCATAGTTTCTGTATTCTGCGGCTTGTTCGTGTTCACCCAATCTTGCACAGCACGCAGCCATCAAGCGGGCTGCCGCTCGCGGGTTTTTCATCTTCTGAATAAACGCGATGGCCTCGGCATAACGATCGAGATAGTGAAAGGTGCCTGCGCCGACCCAATAGTAATAATCCGGTGCCAGCGGGTTTAAAGCGATCGCATGCTGGATTTTGCTGAGAGCCAACTCAAGCTCGCCGGAATGGGTCAAGGCATCGGCATAATCAGCAAGAAGGTCGGCGTGTTGCGGGTTGAGCGCTTCGCTCTGATCAAAATATTCCAGACTTTCGTCATACTTGCCAAGATACATATTGATGGTGCCAAGCTCACGCAAAGGGCGCTCGTCATCCGGGTCGTTTGGCGCGGCTTTCTTGGCGATCTGCTCGCCCTCGAGCAGAATATCCTTTTCATTGCGCGCCAGAACAAGCCATTCGCGCTGCATCGTTCGCGCGACACCGCTCAGCGCCGGCACAAAGTCTGGCGCTGCGGTCAAGGCGTTCTTGAAAGCGTCCCGCGCCGTGCGGACTTTTGTAAGATCCAGGCTGTCGATCTCTCGCTTGCCGACAAGGTACCAGTAATAGGCATCGGGATTCTGAATCAGCCTGTTGTAGCGATCCAGCTCTTCTCTTTCGATGGTGGAAACGATGGATAGAACGATGCGCATGGACAGATGGCGGTACTGCTGTTCGGGCAATGTATAATCAAATTTCTGCTTTTCCGCCCAGACGATCTCCCGCGTACGCGTGTTGATGAGTTTTACCGACAGGAAACAAAAGCCATCGCCGCGCATGAGCCTGCTGTCGAAAACAAAGTCCACACCCAATTGTTCGTGAAGGTCAGAAAAGCCATTGATGCTGGATTCCGTGACAACCCGGATGGACGTATAAGGCGCAACCACTGACAGTGTACGCAACCGGCATAGTCCTATCGTGATATCGTCAACCAGAGAAGCGGCCAATTGCTCCATGGGGTCTGCAAGGGTTTGCGGCAGATACAATACAATGATTTTCGGCAGTATGGGTTGCTTCGATAATTCGAGTGTATTTGACGGCTG
Source organism: Phyllobacterium sp. NPDC097923 (assembly GCF_044760925.1). Lineage (NCBI taxonomy): Bacteria > Pseudomonadati > Pseudomonadota > Alphaproteobacteria > Hyphomicrobiales > Phyllobacteriaceae > Phyllobacterium > Phyllobacterium sp. NPDC097923. Next base: position 51,721 of record NZ_JBIWBL010000006.1, read on the forward strand.
AAGAAAATACGACCGGTGATGGTCCGCATCATTGAGAGACAAAGACCCCAGCAGCGGTGCATGACTGACAACTTGCGGCAGGTTGAGAGATCGTTTCGAATGGAGATTCTGGTAAAGCTCGATTGTTTCGGCCTCTGGATCGATATCCAGGTCATCGCGTAATTTTTTAGCGCATTCCCGGAAGGTTCTCTCGATCATTGTGATCATCCCGAGTTGGGATGCAGTTTGCATGAGCGTGCGATAGCCCATCTCCTGGTAGGGATCGATTTCGATCAGCTTGCGTGCACATTGCCGCCTCTCATCGATGTTGAAATGGGGCAGATCAAGACCGGACCGTAGAGTAAGGATCACGTCGTCACGAAGTTTAGCGCGTTTGATATCCAGCCATTCATCGAAATCAGAGTTGTCTGGTTCATTCTGCGCCAGAAGATCGCCGTGATAAAGTTCGGAAATCTTGAGGGCGGATTCTGGGCCTCCTTGTTCGGCGCAGTTGAAAAACTCGACAAGGTCTATTTCGAGAAGGCCTTGACTGACGGAGGCTAGATTGAGCCTGACATAGGCAGCATCGCTTTCAATAAGGGTGATGCCGAATTGTTCCTGAAATCTGCGAATGCGCGCGAGGCTTTGACGCAAGTTCATGCTCGCGTGGGCTTGGTCAGTTTCCGACCAGAGTATTTGTGCCAGTTTAGCGCGCGATACCGAGTGGCGGTTGCTCTCCAGGAGGATGTAGGTGACAATGCGCAGGAAGTTCGTAGGTGCGCGCGGGACCAAGTGCCCGCCGATACTAACCGTAGCCTCTCCTAAAACCGTCAACCGCATGATGGCTAAAGCCCCCGTATGTCACCCTTATTTATGATTAGAGATGCGTATTATTGTTGTTTACTTCCTGTCCTCGCAATCAAATCTACTATAGCTTGCAGTAGTTCTCTATAGTAATTATCAACCTAAGTCGTAATAAATTGGAATTAAGCAGGGTGGTCGTCATTTCACCCAATGATGTATGATGAGCTTAAAATTACCCCGAAATGGTTGATTTTGATATAAAATGCGTTCGGCCTTGGATTGCTTCAAGCTGGGCGCGAATGGGTGATATAACGAATCAATTATAAATAAGTCAATTTTATTGATTCATTGTATTTTATTTTTAAATTATTTGGTATTCATATATTTATGATTTTCCATAAATATATGAATACAAAATATAGTGCTTATATACCAAAGATACTGGAAATATATTTACATTGAGTGATGTCGGCAATGTTGGGGAGTATTCCGCGTCAGTGCGTATCGCCGTTGACGAATGCGCGCCAAGCCCGCTCATCCAACTCGCATCGACATTGTGTATGGCCCGGCCGCGGCGCAGGGCATGCACAATGTCGATGGTCAAGGTCGTTTGACGGCCCGCCGCCGGCGGAGAAAGCAGGTTCATAAGCCAACATCCGACATTTGTTGCGTGGGGATGGGTTCGGTTGGGCTGAACAATCCGAAGAGCGCCATGTCATTCTGAGACAGGCCGGTTCACGGCGCTCTCCTTCAGATATTGATCATTAATTCCGTTATCTCCGTATTGCGGCTGAAGGCTCGCTCGGTATTGCGGCTGAAGGCCGATTGCAGAGATTCATGATCAAGGTGATTACGGTATACTGCCGCGGCCTGTGTGCGGTTGTGCACCTTGAGCTTCCGAATGAGATTGTGAACATGGACTTTGACCGTGTGGTCGGAAAGGCTGAGCCGGTCAGCGATGGTCTTGTTTTGCAGCCCTTCGGAGAGAAGCTCGAGAATTTGATGTTCGCGCAACGTCAATGTATCGATTGGCTTGGTGCCGGACATCGGTCCCCTTTTACCCTCCACCAGGGACGGTTGTGTATGGCGGGCGTGGCCGTCCTTCGCCAGTTTTTCCAGCGATTGCATGGCACCGTATGGGTAATATTCACCGCCATTGAGCAGCAGCCATATGGCAGCCAGCCAGATGTCGAGCTTCAAGGTAAACGGAAGCAGTCCCTGGATTCTTCGGTCGCAGAACAACCTGTTCAACCCCTGCGATGCAAATCCGTCGCCATTGATCATGAGCGTGATGGATGCATTCGGAAAACATGTCCTGCAGCGTTCAATACAATCCGGGAGGTCGGTGATCAGCTCGGTCTGCAAAAGGACCAATCCAACGCCCATGTCAGGGTCCTGGGAGTCCGGCAGAAAACTCGACAGTGTTATCCGAATATCAGCGAATGTTCTTTCCAGTGACTTCACAAGTCCTTGAAAGACGACCCCCGTTTCAGCATAAATGAAGATGGCATTTTCAGATTTGCTTTCAAAGTTCTTTCCGGGTTCGTAGGTCACGCATTCACTTATATTAAAAGGTACATTACCGTTCATACTTGCCCCCATTTTTGGCAGGAATAGACCTGCAAGTTTTTTGTTTTTTCTGTTATTTTTTACCCAAGTAATCAATAAGATTGATCTACGTGGAAATGCACATCTGGCATTAATAAAGATTAACTTAGTTATTTGAGAGTGACGCGGGCGTGACTTGACTACGAAGATTGATTATTTGGAGCTGTTTCAGATAGGCCAGATAGTTTGCTTATTCAGGCCGAGGTCATAGTTCCGGTAGTTCAAAGTTTTTACCTGCGGGGGAAATATAGTCTGATAGGCTTGTTATACCAAAGATTTAGTAGGCCTTGCTCGCGAAGTATGTGAAGGAAATGCGGTGCCGGGCAGAAATAATGGCAACCGTGTTTGTGACCGTACTCAAAAGGTCCATGCTACCTCATACTTCAGGCGGACCTTCTCGTCTTTTCTCCTAAATGGAATTGGTTCGAGCGTCGCGCTACCTTTTTGGGAAAAGCATTCACGTCAACAATGAAGGTGATGACACTTGGCATTGGTGAATGCACGACCAAGTGGGGGTAGACCTTGTTGTTCTGGTTCACCAGCTGTTTTGCAACGCTGTCAATGACAGTATTGCTTATAGGATTTCTCAAAAAGGCTTCCCATACATTGGCGCTCGTCGATTATCCGGATAGCCGAAAACAACACGAAAACGTTGTTCCGTTGTGTGGCGGGATCGCGATCTTTTCCGCATTTTTTCTGGTCAGTCTTTTCTCCCGAGGCGTAGCGCCTTTTCCGGTCAGTTTCTGGATCGGGATTCTGATAATCTTGGGCATCGGCGTGATGGACGATCGAACGGAACTTTCGGCTCGAACGCGGCTCGTTGTGCAACTCTTGGCAAGCGCCATTCTGATAATCCCGCTGGCAGCACCGAGTATCTATGTAGCAAACATGCTGCCGCTCGCCCTTATTGGTTCAGCGCTGCCTGTCCTCACAATCATTGCTATTCTGTTCGTTATTGGGCTGGTCAATTCATGGAACATGATTGATGGCGTGGATGGACTTGCAGGTGGTTGTGCTGCAGCTGCCCTTTTCTGGATAAGTCTGCTTTCGTTTTATAAGGGGCTTGGAGAACTGGGCGTTTCCGGCCTTGTTCTTCTCGCTGCGGTTTGCGGTTTTCTCCTGTTCAACATGCGAAGCCCCTGGTCTGCACGGGCCAAAATATTTCTTGGCGATGCCGGCAGTACAGCGCTGGGTGCAGCCATTGCCTATTTGATCATCACTTTGTCGCGCCAGAGCGAGATTGCCTTTCCTGTCTTGCTCTGGATCGTCATTGTGCCGGTCACAGATACCATCAGTCTTATCGTGAGAAGGCTGCATGCGGGGCGCAATCCGCTAACGGCTGATCGCTGGCATCTGCATCACTTGCTGCTGGATAGGTCGCATTCCCACGCGATGACCACAAACATCATTGTGGCATCGTCTGCGATCTGCGGTGGCGTCGGGGCCGTCGGTGTTCTGTTGGGAGCCTCCAATTACCTCATGACATTTGGACTGTTCATACCGGTCATCATTCATTCGGCGTTTGTCTTCGTGTCGAATGGCACCAGCAACACCGTCCGTATGCGTCCGGTAACTATGGGCCAGCTCAATCCTGTTGCGCCAGTTCTTCTCCGCGCGGAGGCGAGCAAGAACTTCGGCACAAATCATCAATCGGCGCAACCGAAACCCGGCATATTGTCGGACCCGGTTTAGCACCTACGAATGGAGTGTTCACGTGTCAGTATCTGTCCTGATCATGACGCTAAATGAGGAAGCAAGTCTTCCGGCCTGTCTGGCATCACTGTCCTGGTGTGACGACATCGTCATTCTGGATTCCTTCAGCACCGATCAAACGCTCGAAATAGCCCGAAAGGCAGGCGCGCGGATTTATCAGCACAAATATGAAACTGAAACCAAGCAGCGCATGTACGGCCTCAAGGAAATAGAGTTCAAGCATCCGTGGGTCTACATGCCGGACGCGGACGAAATTACGCCTGATGATCTACGCGACGAAATGCTGGCGATAGCGCGTGATCCAGACCGGCCGGAGGCACTTTTCCGCGTCCGCTACAAGAACATGTTCATGGGACGCTGGGTCAAGCACAGCAGTCTTTATCCGACATGGATAACGCGGCTGTGCCGCCCGGAGCGGGTGAGATATGAGCGCGAGTGCCATTCGCGTTGCGTGGGTGACGGTCCCACAGGACGGCTGAACTCCCATTTCATCCATTACAGTTTCAGCAAGGGCCTGACTGCCTGGTTTGACAAACATAACAGGTATTCCGGTTTTGAGGCGAAGGAGTCGCTGCAGATCCTGCGCGACAGAGGCATCCCATGGAAGGACTTTTTCAGCCCGGCTCCTGAAGCTCGCCGCAGAGCGCTCAAGGAACTGTCCTATCGGGTGCCGTTCCGTCCAGCGGCCCGCTTTGTCTATATGTATCTGTTGCGAGGCGGATTCCTGGATGGATGGCAAGGCTACCATTATTGCCGGCTTATTGCCGCTTACGAGTACATGATTGTGATCAAGATTCAGGAGCAGCGCCGCCGCGAACATGGTCTTTCGATATGACGCCGCTGCCAGCTTCCATCTCGAAGCGTCGACGCGGTGGTCTGGTTCGCCGCTGGAGGTTCGCCGCCATCCTTTTCCTGGGACTGTTTGCCCTGTGCAGCTATCCCCTGGCAATTGTATTCGCCAACACGCTGCTGAGCGTGCGCAACCCGGCAACCCGGGCGGACATTATTGTTGTTCTGGGCGGGGACGGGCCTGCTCGCGCCGCACAGGCCGCGCGCTTGTGGCGAGCTGGCATGGCGCAGAAAATTCTGATAACCGGCGACGGCGATTGCTACTGGATACGCAAATCCCTGTTGGAATTTGGCGTCGATACCGGATCAATCACGGTTGAGTGCCAGTCAAGAAACACGTGGGAGAACGCGCTTTTCTCCAATCCCATTCTGCAACGCATGCAGGTGCGCAAAGCTATTCTTGTCACCAGCTGGTTTCATTCCCGCCGCGCTCTAAACAGTTTCAAACAGATCGCGTTCAATATCCAATGGCAATCGGTTCCTGTTGAGCCGGACGTTCCCATGTGGCGGATCGCGGTCGAGCAGGACGGCATTCAGATTTTCAAGGAGTACCCGAAGAGCCTCTGGTATGTCTTGCGCTCCTCGTTATGGAAAGATCGCGGCGAACGCGATGCCCGGACCTTTGCCATGGGAATGTTGGCATGAACTGGCTTTTCACATGGCTTATGCTCGTTACCGTTCTCTGGCTGATCGGCTGGGGCCTCCTGCAGCGCGAAAGGCTTTACCAGTTTCCGTTTCTGGTCGGCGTCATCACATTCAGCTTTATCCTGCCGCAGATTCCGGCGCTCGCTGCTGACCCGTTCCTGCCGCAAGGGGCTTATGTCAAGACGATAGCATTCTCGATTCTTTGCCTCATCATGTGCTGGCTCGGATGGTCGGAGAATGCGCAGCCGCTTCGCTTCCTTCAACAGTCCTTTGAAGAAAGGAAGCTCCTGATTGTTTCATTGCTTCTGTCGGTTACGGGCGCATATTTCTACTACAAACTGAGCCGATTACCCGGCGACGTTTCGGTCGGCGTGCAGATGAGCGGCGCTCCGGTGGCATGGCTGTTCTTTGCCCGGTTCATGAGCTATGGCCTTGCTATTGCTGCGCTATGTTTCGCACGCCGCGTTTCCTGGATGGCTGCCATCATCATTGCCGTGGATCTCGTATTCTATCTCGACCGGATAGTGGTGACCGGCAAGCGGGCTGAAGCGGTAGAACTGATTGCGATCTTCGTGCTGGCATATTGGTTCCAAAGATCATGGGTTGTACCGCGGGCATTCGCTATCATCGGCATTGTGATGGGAATGTTGCTGATGAGCTCGATGAGCGATTATCGCGACATAACACGCGCCAACTCGGGACCCATCTGGGGGGATATCTCCCGGATCGATATCACATCCAATTTCGACAATCTGCTGAAAAACGGCGGACCGGAAATGCGCAATGCCATATTGCGCGTTTACAACACGGATATGTCACTGGAATTCGACTATGGCTTGTTTCACTGGAATCGCCTTGTCTTCAACTATGTTCCCGCACAGATTTTTGGCGACAAGTTCAAAACCGCGCTGATGGCAACACTTCCCTCTCTGGGGCGCGAGTACAATCCTTTGACCGGTACTACTGAAACAGGAATGGCTGACGCTTTTCAGTCCTTCTGGTATTTTGGCGCCCTCAAATTTCTCCTTCTGTCCTATATCGTCCGAAGATTGTGGGTCTCCGCGAATGCCGGCGCGACGACGGCCCAGATTGTCTACATGCTGTCGATCGTCCCCGCCATGCATGCCATTTCCCATCAGACGGATTGGGCGCTGATTGTGTGGGTGCATATGCTGATTTTCCTGGTGCCCGCCCTCGCATGGGCGCGGCGTCCAGCATCCCAAGCGCCACCTGTGCAATCTCATGTCATGTCGGCGCCTCTGTATCTTCGCCCGGTCGTATCACACTAAACTTGGATGGTCGGATCGGCAGCTGAACGGCTGAGGCAATGTTTTAAGGGAGATAATGCGATGCGATCACGTTTTGCCGATACAGCCTTGGATACATCAGGAGAGCCATTGCCTCGTTTCGGCGGTGCGACTTTCGCGCTGCGATTCCGGCTGATGCGATTGAGCTGGATGATCTGCTGGACCCTGCTGGCAGCTTGGACCCCTTCGCCGTGCAGCCGCTGGCGCATCTGGTTGCTGAGGCGCTTTGGGGCACGGATTCACCCCACGGCGATTGTTCGCGGCAGTGCGCGGATTTGGTGGCCCGGCAATCTTGTGATGGGACAGCACGCGTCAATGGGGCCAGGTGTGCTTTGTTACAATGTCGCCGAAATAACGTTCGGGGATTTTGCGATCGTCTCGCAGCGTGCCCATTTGTGTACCGGCACCCATGACGTCGATGACAGTGATTTTCCGCTGACCAGCCGATCCATCATCATCGAGGCGAACGCCTGGGTGGCTGCAGAAGCCTTTGTCGGCCCCGGTGTCGTCATCGGGGAGGGCGCTGTCCTTGGTGCGAGAGCCGTGGCCGCGCGCGCCTTGGATCCGTGGACGATCTATGTCGGCAATCCGGCGAAACCGGTGAGGCCACGGCGTGGCGGTCCGGTGTGAACCCCGCCATATGCCGTGTTACGAGGCAGGCAGCGTTGGACGAATGCTCCCCATATAGCCATTGATCGTCGATGCGGCGATCTGCGGCCAGGTATATTGGTCGCGAACGAGCTGACGGCCGTTTCGGCCCATTGCATGTGCCATTCCGGCGTCGCTAAGAATATCGCAAAGACCAGATGCGACGTCATCCGGGGCAAGGGTTACAACCGCGCCGGCGCGAGCTGACCGGACTTCCGGAAAATGACAGGCGTCGCTGATGACCACCGGCAATCCACACGCAAGCGCTTCGAGAATGGCGACGCTGAAGCCTTCCTGGCGACTTGGCAGGCAAAAACAGGTGGCATCAACCAGGGCGCGCAGCTTGTCCTTGCCATAAAGGCCGCCAACCAAATGAACGCGGTCGTTCAGGTGCAACTGCCCGACCAGATTGATGAACGCGTCGCGCGCGCCACCATCCGGACCTGCCACAACCAGATCGACATCGGGATAGGAGTTAGCGATGCGGGCGAAAGCCGTTGCCAGGACATCCAGCCCCTTCTTGGTATGAAGCCGCGATAGAAATAAAATGACGCGTTTGTTGCCGATCAGCGGAAACCGCTCCTTGAAGAACCCGTGCGAGGGAAGCTCTTCGAACTCTTCCAGAAAGACCCCGTTGGGAATGATGAGATTGGGCGATGCGAGTTCGAGCGGTTTCAGCAGTTGCGCTTCGTCTGCATTCAGCGCCAGTATGAATTTGGCGTTGTTCAGCATTGCGCGATAACCCAAAAGCAAGGCAATCCGCTTTTTGAGGGCTTTCTGTTTCAAGCTCCACACGTCAAGCATTCCGTGCGGTTGCACACAATATGGAATGCCTTTGCCATGCGCGATTTTTGCCGCCACCTTGAGCAATGGCTCCCAGACACCGTGGACATGGACGAAGGATGCTGTGTCCAGAATTGCCTGCAATTGCTTGCGCCCCTGCAGGCAAAGAATGCGCTCTTTGATATCCGGATCCGCCAGCAAATGCCACTTTATCGAAGCGAAATGCGGGACAGTATCTGCGGCCTTGAAAGCCCGCCTTTGTATGTCCGGCCCCCCATAACTGACGATATGAACATCATGGCCCTGGTTGGACTGTGCCGCTGCCAAACGGATGCACCCGCCCTGTGGGCCGCCGTGCGCAGGATCAATGGAAGAAATGATATGAACTATACGCATATCGGAACTCTCCTGCTTGGCGTCCATTCAGACAAGGGCTGCATGGGGTGAATTTCCATACCTATCGTTCCACCGCGAATTGTTTTTGAAGACGGGGAGCCAGAACGTCCATAAGCCGCTGGCCGTAGCGCTCGACGGTGAATTCGGAAGCCCGCTCCTTTGCCTGGCTCGACATCCGGGCACGCAACGCCGGGTTTTTTGCAAGCCGCAGGAGTGCGTCTGCGATCGCCCTGCTATCACGAATAGGAACGATGAAGCCGTCTATTCCATCCCTGACGACGCTTCCGGCGTTCTCGGTACAAATGACCGGCAAACCTGCGGCGAGCGCTTCGTAGATCGCAGTGGCGGAGCCTTCACATATCGAGGGGAGAAGAAAGACGTCCGCCCATTGATATTCCTTTATCATCTCCGACCGAGGTATGATGCCGCGCAGTTCCACTACGGCAGCCAGCTTCTGCCGGATGTCAGCCGACAGTATCGTTGGCCCGGCCATGCGGAACTGTGCGGATGGTCCAACCAGCCTTGCCGCCTCGGCCACATAGGGCGAGCCCTTGCGCAACCCCACCTCGCCGACGGTCAGCACACGCAGGGGACCATCCGTTCGAATGGTCTTGCGGTCTTCGAATTCAGAGTCGATGCCATAGGGTACGACGACGCATCGATCAGAGGGTCCGCCGGAAGCGACGACGTTGCGGCGTACAAATTCGGACGGACAGATGATGATGTCCGCAAGCGCCCATTCGGCCTTCTCACGTGCGGCGAAGGTTTGCGCATAGCGGTTCACTTCATATTTCCCTGCCCAGTCGGGAAAACTGCGTTGTTCCTGTTGAACAAGTTCTTCAACGACCTGGCGCGGCGCGATCATCTGTTCCACGGCCGTCCACATGCCCTGTGCTTTGGCCGCCTGCATTTGCTCGAGAGCATCGCCGCTGAAAGCGTAGAGGCCGGCTGCTCCATGAAATCCGCTGGATGCCACCAGTTGTGAGAAATGGGTGCCAGCCCAAACGGCATGCTTTGTCTGTTCAATCACATTTGTAACTCGGAGCCGGCGGATTGCCGAGATGACGCCGAATGCGGGAAAGGTAGAGGTCAGGTCTGGCGCCACACCTTTGGGCACGCGGCCGATCAAGCGCTTGAGGGATGGCAGGAGCATTGATCGGGGCACGGTGTTGATCACGCGGGGCCAGCTATCGGTCGCGCAGATGTCCGTGTAAAAATGCGCAAGCCGGCCTTGCGAGGCGAGTATGCGGGGGACGGCATAATGCATTCGCGCGCCCAACTGACTGACGACAACTGTTCCACCCATCATGCTGACCTAAAAATGGTGGACCTCAACGGATCCGTACCCGGTTGCTGAAACGCAGACATGACGTCGGACCATGACTGCACTGCGTTGTCCCGCGAATAGACCGTTTCCAGCAGGTCCCGGGCGTTGCACCCCATCTGGGTGCATTGCTGGGGGGAGTTTTTCAGCTGGACGATCAGGCCCGCAAGCTTTTGACTTTCGCCGATTTCAACGGCCTCTCCGCACCGGGTTGACGCAATCACGTTTGCCACTTCCCCATCGGGCGCTCCAACGAAGAGCGTGGGGCGGCCAGCTGCCAGAATGCCGTAAAACTTGCTCGGGACAATGCAATGCTCAAGCCTGGGAATGAGCGAGACAATGTGGGCGTCGGCGGCACTCAGGCTTTCCGAAATATTTTCCGGTGGCTGCAATGGCTTGAACAGGATGTTCTTCAACTGACGCTTCTGCGCAATTTCCTCGATATGTGCCCGCTGCTGCCCGCCCCCGACCAGGAGAAACTGTATATCGCTGTCGTCTTTCAACAGGGCTGCCGCTTCAATCAGGGTGGTAAAGTCATGTGCCCGCCCAAAGTTGCCGGAATAACCAACGACGAATTTATCCTGCAGTCCCCAGTGCCGTCTCAGGCCATTGTCTGATCGCGGAATCGGATAGATTTCGCTGCCATCCGACCAATGGTGCATGACACGAATCCGATCGCCCGGAATGCCACTGCCTTGCAAATAGGACGCCATCATTTCGGTCGGGCAGACAATCATGGTCGACTTGCGCATAGACCAGTTGCGCAGCATTTTGCTGATCTTCCCCGGAATGCCTTTACTCGAAAGCATCTCCAGTTCCATGGCGACTTCGGGGAAAAGATCCATGACCCAGTTTATTATCCGGGCGTTGCGCCACAAGGCCGGCAGGGCGGTCGTCACCGACAGCAAGGGCGGATCGGTGCAAACGACAAACAAGTCGCCGGAGCGAAGATACCTCAGGCACCATATGAAAACCGATATGTGGAATGTCAGATAATCAACGATCCTTCCTGCCAGATGATGGCGTCCGAACCGGGTGGCCCAAAGCCGTTTCACTGCAACGCCGGCAATCATCTCTTCCGCCGGAAGAACGACACCCGAATGGTCGTGAAGTGTGCGGCTTGCAATTGCCGTGACGTCGAAGCCGTGGTGCGCAAGCGCGGACGCCAGGCTGGATACCATGCGGCTTGTGGCCGATTGATCGGGCAGGAAATAGCGGTTTGCGAAAACGATTCTCATTCCGGATCCTTCCTATGCCCGGGCCGTTTGTATGGCCGCAGGCAAAGCTAGGAATGAAGTTTCGCAGGTGGCGGCGCGCGCAAGCAAGATCAACAAACGCACTACAGGCGGTCCTGGCGGGGCTTAAGCCCCTACGCCTTCTGGAGAGGGTGAGGCGGACAGACGTGCATGCCGTCTTGCCATTATCGGCCGTCACATGGCGGAATCGCCGTTTTCGATCAGCATTCCTATCCCTATTCCCGAAGTGTCTATTCGATGTCGCCACCTATACTTGGCTTCCATCCATTGCCGATGGGCGGGCTTCTTCATGATGGAATTCGGCACGGCAATGCGTTTGTCACCACACTTCAAGGACACACGGACGGGAATTGCGAATGACTGAGAAAACGGCATTGATCATTGGGGTTACGGGACAGGATGGAGCCTATCTCAGCGAGTTTCTCCTAAAAAAGGGCTACATCGTGCATGGACTGAAGCGTCGATCGTCGTCGTTCAATACGGCCCGTATCGACCATCTCTATCAGGATCCGCATGATGACGATGTCCGGTTTCATCTGCATTTCGGTGATTTGACGGACGCCACCAACCTTTGCCGTGTGGTCCAGGAAATCCAGCCTGACGAGATTTACAATCTTGGAGCGCAAAGCCATGTGCAGGTCAGCTTCGAAACGCCGGAATACACGGCCAATGCGGACGCGATGGGTACTTTGCGCCTGCTGGAGGCGATGCGCATCATGAAGATCGAAAAGACCTGCCGTTTTTATCAGGCCTCGACATCGGAGCTCTTCGGCAAAAGCATTGAGGCGCCTCAGCATGAAGGCACGCCGTTTCATCCCCGCAGCCCCTATGCGGTGGCCAAGCTCTATGCCTACTGGATAACGGTCAATTATCGGGAAGCCTATGGCTTTCACGCCTCAAATGGCATCCTGTTCAACCACGAAAGCCCGATCCGTGGCGAGACGTTCGTGACCAGGAAAATCACGCGTGCAGTCGCCGCGATTGAGCGTGGATTGCAGGACAAGCTTCGCCTGGGAAACCTCGAAGCCAAGCGCGATTGGGGCCATGCACGCGATTATGTCGATGGGATGTGGCGTATTCTCCAGCAGGATGATCCCGACGATTATGTGCTGGCAACGGGTGAAACCCATACGGTGCGCGAATTCGTCGAACGAGCGTTTTCAACCGTCGGAAAATCCATTGAATGGAGCGGTACCGGCGTCGATGAAATCGGCTACGACCGCAAGAGCGGCAAGGAGATCATCGAGATCGATCCACGCTATTTCAGGCCGGCGGAAGTTGACCTGCTGTTGGGGAACCCGGAAAAGGCCCGCATCAAGCTGGGCTGGAGCCACACCACCGCTTTTGAAGATCTCGTATCGGAAATGGTTGAATCGGATATGCGGACGATCATGCGGGAAGAAAGCCGCAATGACTTCTATGGTTGAGGTGTCCCGGCACAATTTCGCGCTTCGGGGCAAGCGGGTCTGGGTTGCCGGACACACCGGCATGGTAGGCTCCGCTCTGGTGCGGCGGTTGAGACGGGAAGAATGCCGCCTCATCACGATCGATCACGCCGAGCTCGATTTGACACGTCAGCGCGAGACAGAGGAATGGATGGCGGTGGCGCGACCGGACGTCATTTTCATCGCTGCGGCGCGCGTGGGCGGAATCCTGGCGAACGCCCACCATCCCGCAGATTTCCTCTACGAGAATACCATGATCGCCATGAATATCATGCATGCAGCGCACCGGCTTGATGTGGAGAAACTCCTATGGCTTGGGTCAAGCTGCATTTATCCGAAATATGCTGACCAGCCCATGGAAGAGCAGGCATTGCTGACAGGAAGCCTTGAGCCGACGAATGAGGCCTATGCGATTGCCAAGATCGCGGGGCTGAAACTGGCGGAGGCTTATGCGCGTCAATACGGACAATGCTTCATTACAGCCATGCCAACCAATCTCTACGGGCAGAATGATAATTTCGATTTGCAGCAGGCCCATGTTCTGCCGGCGTTGATACGCAAAATGCATGAGGCCAAAGCGATGGGCAGCCCCAGGGCCGTCGTATGGGGCACGGGAAGTCCCAGGCGCGAATTTCTCCACGTGGACGATCTTGCGGATGCCTGTGTCTTTCTGATGAAAAACTATGCCTCGGCCAGCCACATCAATATCGGTTCCGGTGCGGAGATTTCCATCCATGACCTTGCGCTCCTGGTTGCCAGGATCGTGGGCTATCGGGGTTCCGTGGATTTCGATACGTCGAAGCCGGACGGAGCGCCGCGAAAGCTGCTGGATTCGTCGCAGATGGAGGCTATGGGATGGCATCCCCGCATCGAGCTGGAGGCCGGTATTCGCGATCTCTACAGCCGCTGGCAGGCGTCGTTGGCGCCGTCGAACGGGTTCGCACAGACGGGATCCTGATGAACCCGGGGCGTTGGAATACGCCCTGGCGGAAGGCCTCTGACTACAAGACACCCACAGTCAGTTGACGGCCTTGGGTACGATCGTCTTGGGTGTGGCCGCGTTGGGCAGTTCAAGTTGCGCACGCAGAATATCGCCGGCCCTGATCTCGTCATGTTCCGACAAGGCCGTTTCCTGATAGTTTCCGTCCACAACCCGAACCACCGTGAAGGTGAGCTTGACAGTTTCCTCACGCGACGACACGCGCTGGGCCGCGGCACCGATTTCACCCATGGTTTGTGCGATGAATGCCATTTTCTTGCGCAATCTCAGGATATCGAGATCAATGTCCCGCAAGTCTTTGGCCGCATCATTGGAGCGTGAATCGTGCAGGGCGAGCAGGCGCTGCTGGATCGCATTCTCGTTCTGCTTTGCGCGTGCCAGGAACGAGCCGAATTCGAGCGCATCACGGCGCATCGCCGAAAGCTGGCGTTGGGTATCGCGCAATGTTGATTGCGCCGTAAGGCCTTTGTCCACGAGACTCTGGGACGCCTTCACATTTTGCTCGAGAAGCGAAATTTCCTCGTTGCGCAACTTTGTGCTTTCTTCCAGCGTGGTGATTTCTTCGGCATAGTTCTGTTTCTGAGCCTCAAGTGCGGTTGCTTCGCTTTGCAGGGCGGAAAGACGAAGATCGAAAAGCTTTCGCTCGGAATCGACGATCCGTTGCCGCTCGGCCTTGTCATCGATCGCATCGAGGCTCGCCGTCAGATCATAGTCAAACTGCTTTCCATTCAATTCGGCTTCGAGACGCACGCGCTTCACATCCTGTGCAAAGAGTTGCAGCGATGTGTCGGTATATTCCTGCCGTGCCGCAACGAGCTGGATGCCGGCGGTGTCGAGCTTGTCGGCGGCTTGCCGCAAACCTCCGCTCAACGCAAACAATTCCAGGGCAATCATGCCCGGCCGATATTCATATTTTCCGGGTTTCTGCACATCCCCGATGACAAAAACGGGTGCGTATTCCTTCACGGCAACAGAAACGGAAAGACCAGGTATATGCTGCAGAAGCGATTGTGTGATGGTTTGCCCGATTTCGGTGATCGTATGATTGGCAACGGCTATGTTGCCAAGAATGGGATAGGCAATTGTTCCGTCGACGCTGACAGGAAAGATACCTGTCAATCCGGCATCTCCATAGACCGTTATGAGCAGAACATCTCCCGAAGCGATCTTGTACGGTTCCTGATTTGCTTGAGCAGGAGCAGTCGCCAGGGAAAACAAGAGCGTTGACGATACGGTTCCCGCTATCAGGAGATTGCTTATCCGCGATAGCAGAGATGCCGGGCTTTTCCTTCTTCCTTTGAGCATTTTCGCCCTCATACCTTGGCCGCTGAAGAGCGGAGTTTCTTGTGGCTGGCGATTTCCAGCACGAAGCGCTTCGCTGTGGCGGGTGCCGGCGGCTGGTGATCGGGGGGCGAGGCATCCTTTATGCTTGGATCGCTGTTGATGACGATGCCGCTCAGTCTTCGCCCGTCGGAACTGAGCACCTTCACGGCGTTGAGAATGTCGTCCATGTTGGCCCGTTCGCATTGTGCGACAAGGATTGTGGTATCGGCCAGCGAGGCCACACGGATTGCGTCTGCCCCCAGGCTAACCGCTGGAGTATCGATGAGCACGACGTCATATTGATGCTTCAGGGCATTGATCACCTTGGCAAATTGCTCGTGTCCCAGCAGGAATTCAGCTGGAACGGAACAGGGTTGCGTTGCCACAAAGTCGATCGATGAGAATACATCGTGCTGAATCACGGCCTCCAGCGTGTGCCTGCCTCTGATCACATCCTCCAGATAAGGCCCAAACTGATCGCCGAATTCCTGCCCAACCATGGGGGCGGTGAAATTGGCGTCGATGATGATGGCACGAACACCTGTCGCGGCCAATGACCGGGCCAGGCCGGCGATGATGAGCGTTTTGCCCTCCTGGGTCCCGGCTGATGTGACAGCGATGGCACGGGCCATTTTTTGTGGCGAAGACAGAAGGAGGTGGGCCTGCAAATCCGCAATCGCGCGTGCAAAGCCGTAGCGCCCTTCGCTGACTATCAGCGCCGCATTTTTGCGCTCGCCGCTGGACAATTTGGGGATCCGGCCAATGATGGGGGTTCGGGTGGCATTCTCAAGCGCTTGCGCCGACCGGATTGACTTGTCCCTTATTTCAAGAAGGAAGGACAAGCATATGCCCAGGAATGTGCCGCCAATGATACCAAGCGCCATCCACGTTGAAAGGTGGGGGCTTGCTCTTGACCGTGCCGGTACGGCACGCGAGATCATGCGGGCTTCAGCCGTTGCTATGCCGTCCTGCTCAATGGTCTGTTTGTATCTGGTCAGGTAGCTCTCGTAGATTGCGCGGTTTGCGCTCGCCTCGCGGTCAAGTTGGTCAGCATGCACCAGTGCCTGGTTCGCGGCGGACATGCCTTCCTGCATTTCCCGAAGATTTGCTTCCACTGCCGCCTGCTGGCGATGCGTGACGTTGATCTCGTTCCTCAAACTGTCGATGACCTGCTGTACTTCGCCGGCAATCTGGCTCTTCAACGAGGCAAGCTGCGAGTTCAACTGAGGTAGCTGCACACTTTGTATGGCGCCGCTCTGGCTGATTTCCTGGAGCGACCGCTCCACGCGCGACTGCTCGGCACGCAACTGCTGTATGGCGGGAGAGCCGAGAATTTCAGACAATGCAACGCCGGCTTTGTTGTTCGACGCATCGATTGCCGTGGAAAGGCGCGCCTCTGCGCCCGCGAGCTTCGCCCGCAAATTGGCAAGTTCCGTATTGAGGGCAGCGATCTGCTGCGATTGGAGGGTCATGCCATTGGCTTTGACAAGGCCCGATTTTTCGCGGAAGTCCGCGGCTGCCCGCTCCGATTGTTCAAGTGTCGCGCGCAGGCTGACAAGTTTTCCGCCAAGCCAGTCGCTCACACGCCGGGTTGCGGATGTTTGCAGATCGACCTGATAGTCGAGGTAGGCTTCGCCAAAGGCATTGGCCACCGCAGCGGAGTATTGGGGGTTGTCGGCCCTGTAACTGATGTAAATGGTGTATGACCTGCCGTCATTCACGACGCTGACATTGGAGAGCAATTTGTCAATGCGGCTGCGATTGCGGTCCTCGTCCGATTGCGCCGGCAAAGCGCTTATCGGATCGGGACCAGCTGTATTTGCGGGCGGTTGCTGATCGGCGGGATTGATGCGTCCATCGGCGTCAAAGTTCAGGCTATCGAGCCGGGTCAGCACTTTCCCGGCCATCATGCGTGAGCTGATGATATCGAGCTCAGTGCGCAGCACCGGGCTCTCCTGTGGCAAAGGCGAGACAACAGACTCGGTTGGCAGGGCCTGCAACTTGCGAACGTCCAGAGCAAGGATTGCCTCGGACACGTATTGGGCCGGCGTCGTCATATAGGCGGCAGTGGTCAGCAAGAGGCATGCCGACAAAGCTGCAAGCATTGTCTTCCGCCGCTTGAGAACAACTGAAACAAGGCGATGGATTGCCGGCCCTGATGCGTGAGGAATGCTATCGGAGAAGATCATTGCGTGAGTTCCTGCAAAATCGGATGGCGAACGGCTGGGGTCCAGCCGGCGTCAAAACCTGGTTTCGTGTGGAATCATGTCGCCGATCTTGTAGGCCACCTCTGTCCGGTTGGTTGCACCCAGCTTCTTCATGATGTTGCGGATGTGAACCTTCACTGTGCTCTCGCACAGGTTCAGCTCATAGGCGATAATCTTGTTGGCCTTGCCCCGGCGCAGCCCCTCGGCGACTGCCGATTGCCGTGCCGTAAACGAGGTCGTTATGTGCCGGAATTCATCGCTGCGGCCACCCATCAGTTTCCTGAGGGACAGAACGCAGCTTGCAGGAACGAATTTCCCGCCGGCGATTGCCAGTTCGATAGCCTGCATGCAGATCTCAATTCCAACGGTTGTCGGAATATAACCTTGCACACCCAGTTCGAGGGCCTTGAGAATGGTTGTCAGATCATCATTGTCCGCAACCATGACGACAGCCACCCTCTGGAACGATTCGACCAGTTCGCATATTTCTGCGGAGAGATCGCCGTCGCTCAGATTGCGGTTTCCCGTGTTGACGAGTACGGCACGCAGCCCAGCAGGATTGTTAATGGAAGCTTGCCATTCTTGCAGCGAGCCGCAGGTTTTGACCTTCAAACCCATGTGATGGGCGGCTAAAGCCTGGGCCAGACACTCCCTCTCAAGGGCACGGCGGTCAATGATAAGCAAATAGTCGTTGGTAGAATACTTTTGGAATTTGTTTTCGTTCGCACTTATTGTGTAAGATGAGTTATCCGTGATTTCTATAATTTTATGAATATCCTCATCTACCAGTTCGTCTAGAGTATGGTTGCCATGCATGTTTTCCATAATTTATCCCCAAGTTTGATGCTTTGTTGCATGTTTGTTTGTCATGAACGGATTGTTCCGCTCAATTGCACTTCTTTTGGCAATATCAATTTACGCCTTCCATGGAGGAAAGTCTTTAATCCCACGCGTAGTCCTTTGGATGGGAAGCAAGAAGGCAATTATGAAATGACTAATCCATTAGTATAATTAAAATAGAGGGGTAAACCGGTCAAAATAGAACGGGTGTATTACTGGCTTTATCGCGGGATTTAGACCTGCGTTCTAGACCGCGTAGACGTTGTAAAACGATGGTTCCGAATCGGGGCGAACGACGTTTGCTCGGTTTCGCTTGAGTCGATGTGTACGGCGGTCGGAAGTAGGTCACCGCATCGCCGGATAATTCGGCTGCAACCAGGCAAGGCGGTTTGCCCTATTGACCGGTGCCCATGCTGATCATGAGTTTCCGGGCGGTGAAAGCTTCTGCAAATCTGCCCGGTGCCCGGCATTCAATGCCTCTGAGGCGCGCAAGACCGCGGAATGTATCCGCATCGAACCAGTCCTTGGACCGCTGCGTTCCGAAGTGTTTCAGAAGGAGTTCCGTTTTGCGCTGCATGATCTCTTCGGTCAGGGGAACGTAGACATTGCGTTCGGTCAGGTCCCCGTCCCATTTGGGAATCTCATATTCCAGCACCAGATGGTCCCGGAATACGTTTGTGGTGAGCTGATTGATCGCGCGATGATCCTGATGTGCATCATGGCGTGCGTGGGTGAAAATAATGTCAGGCGAGACGCGGTCGCGCAATGCATTGAGCCAGGTCTTCAACTCGCGCGTTTGACTTGGAAAGTAACTGTCTTCGAACTCGGCGATCTCTACATGCGTTGATGATGCGCCGGCAAGAAACGCATCGGCTGATGCGCGCGCTTCCATAGCCCGGTCACCCGGGCTGCTCATCACGCACCAGTGAACATCAAGCAAGGCGCCGCCCGAGATCATGTGCAGGATTGTGCCTCCCGCACCAATCTCGATGTCGTCGGAATGGGCGCCGAGGCATAATACCGACAGCCGTTGCCCGTGGTAGGCAAAGGGCAATGACCTCATAAAACTTTGACCTTCGACGCCCTGGAATTACTGCGGGCGGGTGCGTGGGTCATCCACGGCATTTCGCCTCTTTCCACCATCTCCTGCAGTGCCTGCCAGTCGCGAAGCGTATCCATGGAGCGCCAGAAACCCTCATGCTTGTAAGCCATGAGCATGTTATCCTTGATAAGCCTGCTGAAGGGCTCCAGCACCAGCTCTTCGGACTCGCGCATGTAATCAAATATTTCACTGCGCATGAGAAAGTATCCGCCATTGATCCAGATGTCCGAACGGTCGGAGGATCGAAACTCGCAAACGCGGCCGTCATCGGCAATATCCGCAAGATGGTAGGTAAGGGGCGGGCGCACGGCAAGAAAGCAGGCGATCTTGCCGCTCGCCTCGAACTTTTCGATCATATCGTCAAGATCGACATTGGTCAGCCCATCGCTGTAATTGGCGAGAAACACGCGTTCGCCGCGCAACTGATCGCGCACCGCCCAAAGACGCTCGCCGATGTTACGCCATATACCGGTATCAATCAGGGATATGCGCCAGTCCTTCTGGGATTCACCCAAAACTTCGACAGTCCCGTCGCCGCTGACGACGCAATCGGCAAAGGTCTGCGGCCTGCTGTTGAGAAAGAAATCCTTGATGACATTCGCCTTGTAACCCAGGCAAAGAATAAAGTCCTCGTGTCCATAGTCGGCATAATACTGCATCACGTGGCGCAATATGGGTTGGGAACCGAGTGGGATCATGGGTTTGGGTACATTTTCCGAGTACTCGCGAATACGGGTACCCATACCGCCGCAGAACAGAACCACTTTCATAGCTCGTCACCTCTCGGATCAACAATGTCGACACCCGGAATGGGTACGACGAATTTGGCACCCCATTCGCGAACATGATGCATTTGCTTCACGATTTCGTCCTTGAGGTTCCAGGGAAGAATGAGGATGTAGTCCGGCTTGAGCCGGTCAATCGCCTCCACAGGCTCAATCGGGATATGCATCCCGGGCGTATAACGGCCATGCTTGTAAGGGTTGCGGTCCACGGTGAAATCAAGGAAGTCAGGCCCGATGCCGCAATAGTTCAGCAGGGTGTTGCCCTTGCCGGGCGCGCCATATCCGCAAATCGTCTTGCCTTCAGTTTTGGCCGCTATGAGAAATGTCAGGAGATCGCGCTTGACCTTGCGGGCGCGGCTGGCGAAGGCGGTGTAAGTGGCAAGCTGATCAAGATGCGCGTTTATCTCATCCTGTCTGATGCGGGCGACGCTTTCCCGCACGAGCCACGTACTGGCGGCGTGGGTAAGGTACACCCGCAGCGATCCGCCATGGGTCGATAACTCTTCCACATCGATGATTTTGAGGTGATGCCGTTTCGCCAGATGTTCGATGGCGAGCAACGAGAAATAGGAGAAATGCTCGTGATAGATCGTGTCGAACTGGCCTTGCGATATCAATTTCTCAAGGTGCGGAAATTCGAGGGTTATAACGCCTTGCGGTTTCAACAACGCAACCATGCCAGCAACGAAATCATTGAGATCAGGCACCTGCGCTAAAACATTGTTCCCAACGATAAGGTCAGCCTGAAGGCCTTCCGTGACCAGCTGCTGGGCATAGGAATCTCCAAAGAATTCCACGCGCGTGGATACGCCTTTTTCGATCGCAACCTTGGCGACATTTGCCGCCGGTTCTATGCCGAGCGCCGGAATTTTCATTGGGATGAAATGCTGTAGGAGATATCCGTCATTGCTGGCGAGCTCGACAACAAGGCTTTGCGTATCGAGCTGCAAACGCCTTGCTATCTGATGGCAGTAGGTTTTCGCATGCTCGACCCAACTGGTCGAATAGGAGGAGAAATAAGCATATTCCTCGAAGATGGCCTGCGGCGTGACATATTCGTTCAGCTGCACAAGCAGGCATTCCTCGCAAACGAAGGTGTGCAACGGATAATAGGGTTCCATATCATCCAGCCGGTCGCGGGCAACGAAACTCTCGCACGGCGGCGACATACCCAGATCAACGAATGTATGTCTGAGCGGCGCGCTGCAAAGGCGGCAGAAATGGGTTCTGCTGCTTGATTGGTTCGCCAGGGAAAACGTGTTCGCCAGTAGATTCATACCTTCGCTCCCGATGAATTGTCGGTGTCCTGGATGCGGGGGATGATTGTTTCCCCAGTCTGAATCTATGGCCTCACGGGATGGTAGGCGACCTGCCAATGCGATCAAACGGATCATCCGAACGGATGACCCGCGAAAGCGGCGTTCCGTCAAACGGTGTGCTTTGAAACGGCACCGCCGCGAAACGGGCGGGATGGTGCCGCTGACAACCTCAAGTACAGTTTTCGCTACCTCTATTGGAGAGTTTCATTCCTGCCGGGGCTCTGACAAGATTGTGCCTATTATTGGCAGGTCATCGTGGACGAGGCGGGATCAGATGCGGTTCACCGAGACAGAACTGAGCGGAGCATGGCTTATCGAGACGCTTCCCCACCATGACACGCGGGGATCGTTTGCGCGGACCTTCTGCGCGCAGGAGTTCCGCGAACATGGGCTTGCCACCGAGTTCGTTCAGCACAGCGCCTCGCATTCACTGACAATGCACACAGTGCGCGGCATGCATTTCCAGAAGGCGCCCCATGCGGAGGTCAAGCTGGTTTCATGCATAAGAGGCGCAATATGGGATGTGATCATCGATTTGCGGCCGGATTCGCGAAGCTACCGGCGTCATGCCGGATTTGAACTGTCGGAGGGCAACCATTGCCAGCTCTATATACCCAAGGGCTTTGCGCACGGATTCCAAACCCTGAGCGATGATGCCGTGGTGTCCTATCTGATTTCAGAATTTTACCATCCAGCCGCTGCTGACGGCGTGCGTTTTGATGACCCGGCCTTTGCGATCGATTGGCCGGCGCCCCCTGCGGTTCTTTCCGACAAGGACCGGTCGTGGCCGCTCCTGGGCGAGCAGCTTTGCAGTTAAAAACCTCAACATGAATGCGGCCAGGAATATGGGAGCCTGTCCGGCCCCAACCACGCTCATCCCATCACGCTTGCGGCAGCTCCCCACCGAGCAGACCCTTTTCCAGCAATAATTGCGCGGCGCGGAAAATATCCGGATAGGGCAGGCGGGAACGCAGCGACATGTCGAGAAGGCTGTGATTTCCGTCTGCGAGGTTGAGAACCCAGAGAAAGGCCATCGAGGTCTGCACGGCTGATTTGTCACCGCCCAGCGAGGCGTAGAGGCCGCGCCTGCCCAGTTGCGGTTCGCCCTTGGGAAAAAGGTTGACCGGGATCCAGTTCGTTTCAATGATATCGATGACTTCGCTGATCATCTGGTAGGAAAGCGCAAGGTTTTCGGGTGTAATGAGCGCCATATTGTCCGCTGAGGTATGGTATTCAGGGAAGGTTCCAAAACCGCTGCGCTGGAACAGACCGACGGGAAGGTTGAATCCCGGGGAGCAATATTGCCGCTCGTCATATCCGTAGGGGCTGAAGTCCTGCATGATTGCCTGTCGATTGCCGCAGCACAGGACGCTTTCCATCGCCCTGTCGATAATGGCGTTGCCTTGACGGCTGCGCTTGTAGGTGGGGCCGCCGCCGTCTCCGACGCACGACACGACCAGGCCGTGATCGATGCGTGCAACCTTGTCTTCGTTGCGGGCAAGCCAGGTCAGCGCGCCGATCGTTCCCGGCGCAAAGAGGAAGCGATAGTTGTAGCGTGTCTTGCGGGACTGCAAACTCTTGCCGAGCAGGGTCAAGAGGGCGAGGCCAGAACAATTGTCATTGGCAAGCGAGGGATGACAGATATGAGCGGAAAACAGCACATCTCTGTCGGTTGTGCCTTTGTGCAGGTATTCACCATAGGTGAGATGACCGTCGGTCTTTTCGGCGTCAATCAGGACTTCGTACTCGCCGTCCGCGAGCGCAAGAAGAGCATTATGGCTTGTACACAGACCCCATTGCTCGCTGTAGTATGAGGTTCGATACGGGATCAGATCGGGCTGATCGGGTAGCGTGTGGATGTGGGGTCTGAGTTCGCTCAGTTGCATGATGCGGTGAATGGGATTGCTGTAGCTGACCACATGCAGATTGGATTTGGCGAGATCGATGCGCTTGCGGCCGGAGCCATCCTTGACGTAGGCATCGCGGATGTTCCATTCGGACGGTACCACCCAGTCGAACACCGGGGTTCCCGTCGGGACTTCGTGCACGACCATATCGATTTGCTGACCCAGAATGGCCAAGGTGTCACGGACGCCATCGCCCGTGATGCTGCGACATATAGGGAACAGGCGGGCAGCCAAGGTGTGAATGGAAAGGCCTATGTCTGTCGCTGTTCCAACGGAGGACTTTGTCCGGTCGGGCGCATTTACCATGTTGTTAACAACTGGCGCGGGATGATCATATGACGGCATCGGACAGCGCTGGATGGCGCTCCACTGCTGAAATACGGCGCAGGCTGGAGGTGAGTTTCCGGTCGTCGAGCAACTGACGGATATGGCTGATCCGCTGATAGCGGGGGCCTTCGAATTCCGCCAGTGTCAAATTCGCGGTTACATAAGCCGCATGCAATTGCTCGGCCCCGGCTTTCGCATCCCAGCGTGGCTTGAAATCGGGAAGAACCCGCCTGATCTTGTCAAAGCTGACCCGATACGAACGTGTATCGGGGCCGGCGCCGGGTGCAAACTCCAGCCGGCAGCCCGGAACGATATCCGCGACGATTTCAGCGATATCGCGGATACGGTAATTGTGTTCGGACTGTCCGACATTGAATGCTTCGTTGTGTACGGCATGCCGGGGTGCCTGCAATACCGCCAGGAAAGCCCGTGAAATATCCTCGATGTGGACGATTGGCCTCCACGGCGTTCCGTCGGATTTCAAAAGGATGACACCTTCCGTCACGGCCCATGCCACGAGATTATTCAAGACGATATCGAAACGCAGCATGGGGGAAAGACCATAGGCCGTTGCCGGTCGCAGATAGGTTGGGCTGAACGTCTCGTCGGCGAGTTCCGCGATGTCGCGTTCGGCCAGTACTTTCGAACATCCATAGGCCGTGACCGGGTTCAATGCTCCGGTTTCATCGATTATATCGCTGCCGGATTGACCGTAATTGCTGCACGAAGAGGCGTAAAGGAAACGCGGGACGCCGGCCTTCTTCGCGGTCGTCGCAAAGTGAACGCTTGCGCGATGATTGATGTCGTAGGTGACCTCCGGGTTGAGGTTCCCCAGCGGGTCGTTGGAGAGTGCTGCGAGATGAACAATAGCGTCATAGCCTACCAGCTCGTCCGCGGTGACATCGCGTATGTCTTTGCATAATCCCGGTATGTCAGGCAGAGCCCCACCGGGCGCATAATGGCAATTCCGGTAGAGTTCGCTGTCGAAGCCGTGGATCTCATGGCCTGCCTTTTGCAAGAAGGGAACCATGACTGAACCGATATAGCCGCGATGTCCTGTCACAAGTACCTTCATTGTTCCAATCCTTTCAAAGAAGCCGTCTTTGATGCCACGGTACTTCCAGTGGGCGGGCTGGGACGAGAGAGGAGTTTGGAGGATCGCAAATGCAATTGGCTGAACCTTCGGCGAAGCGCCTACTTCTTTTGCCTGATCTGTGTTAATCGCGCTGTTTCACGACGAGAAGCCAGTCCCGGTAACCCGACGCATTCCGAGTTGCAGGAACACGGTATTCCAATGTGCCGGCGACGCTCACTATTGGCTCTTTGGCAGCCATGTATTGTCCGGAGGATGGATCGAACCAGCGGATATCTCTGGTGGACTGCCAGTTTGCCTGTGCATTGAGAACGACGCTGTTCATACCCGAGAGATAGACCACGACAAGTCTTTCGCCGGGCGAACGGGCGGCCACCGCGATGCCTGCTGCCGGCTGGCCTTGTGTTGTCAGCAATTTGCCCTGATCGGGTTCAAGATCCCACCAGGGAATGGTTTCAAAGAATCGTTTGAGATAGGTCATGCTTTGGGCGCCGCGGCTTGCGAGCGCTTTTTGCCAGGGTACGGTTTCCTCATGTATGCCGGGACCTGAAAAATGCCACACGGGATTGTTGCCGAATACCTGGCCGCCGGCGCCGGACAGAAGGGCGGAATAAGCTGCTCCCCGAACCGTTTCCTCCGTTGCACCGTTCTCCCCCTCATACATCCCCTCAATGAGAAAAAAGGGTCTGGCCGGTGATACGAGATATTGAACGCGTGCAGCGTCTGCAACATTGCCATAGGTGTAGAGTGTATCGAGCTTTTTCCAGGGTGCTTTCCAGACAAGGTCTGTTCTTGCATCCCTCCCGCCGTGCACACTTTGCAGTGCATCCGGGTCAGCGCGTGCAATCGATCCGGCCAAAGCCTCGACCAGGCTCATATCCGGTGGATCGTAATCGCCGCCCTGTATCCAGATTATATTGTTGAATTTTCCAAACCTTTTGCCGATGTAGGTTCCATAGGCCTTCATTGCTTCGGCGCCGGCATTGCGCATCTCGCCATACCACCCCTGATCTCCGCCATTCACGCCGAGATAGGCCGGGACGAGCAGTACAAGAAATCCCCGATCTTGCGCCCGGCGCAGAATCCACTCCGCATCGTCAAAATAGGCATCGTTGGGAGCGACAAAGCCGCCTGCCGCAAATGGCTTTCGCTTGTAGAAATTGCCCGGTGCGTTGCGGCTGAAGCGGTGCTCGATGAGCGAAACCAAGATGGTGTTGAAACCGCGTTTCCTGCGATCCTCCAGGTAGTGATCGGCTTCTTCGCGGGACAGGTCCCCTATGAGGGACCACGCCGTGTCCGCTGTCATCAGGAATGGCCGCCCTGCAGCGTCTTCCAAATAGCGTTGGTTGGCTGAGATGTGCAGTGGAAACGCAGCTTCTTTTGCAACAACTGACGTGCACAGTCCAAGGAGCAACAAAAGTGCCCATAGCAGAACCCGCCTCGGAAATGCGTCAAGCATTGCTGGCGCGTTTTAAAACGGGAGCGGGCGTGTCGGGACTGTTGAAGCGGCGGAAGACCGGCTGCGAAGCGCGGCCAACCAGATACTTGTCCACCCCGTGCTGCAGCGCTTTCTTGTACACGCCGAGCGCTCCATCAATCGCGTCTATCGTGCGGTCAACGTCTTCCTTCGTATGCGCATAACTCACGACCAGCGATGGCATCAGAATGCCGCGGCGTATCGTTTCCTGTAAAAACAGCGTTCTGAAGGCTTGCGAAGGCAAGCGCTCCGTATCCAGCGTGGCATAGGCAAGGCAGCAATTGGCGCCGGTGACGCTGACGTAACCCGTGAGGTCATGCCGGGCAATCGACTGTTGAACACCACTCCTCAGCCGCTGTCCTTGCGCGTAAAGATGTTCAATTACCGGTTCATTCTGATAAATCCGCATGGTTGCAATCGCCGCGGCGAGCGCGTGGGTTTCCGCACCGTGTGTGGTCGACAGCAGGAAAACTCTCGGTTTGAACACTTGCGTAATGCCGCCGAGATTCATGAACTCGCGTTTGCCGGCGAGCGCCGAGACCGAGAAGCCGTTGCCGAGCGCTTTGCCAAAGCACGACAGGTCGGGTTCTATGCCAAAGAGCTTCTGTGCGCCTCCGGCATGCCAGCGGAAACCCGTAATCATTTCATCGAGAATGAGCAGAGCCCCATTTTCATGACACAGCTCCATCAGATCGTTCAGAAATGGTTGGGCCGGGCCATCACTGCGCGAGGGCTCGAGTATGAGCGCGGCGATCCTGTGGGGATATCGTTCAAAGAGTGCGCGCGCACTTTCGAGATCATTATACTTGAAGCCAACGGTCAGTGCCTGAATGGCGGTTGGAATGCCGGCATTCATTTCCGTTGAACCAATGAACCAATCGTCTGTCGAGAAGAATGGATGATCCGCACAAATACCGATCATATCCCGCCCGGTGACGGCCCGGGCCAGTCGAACGGCCGCAGATGTGGCATCGGAGCCGTCCTTGCAGAATTTGACCATTTCGGCTGACTGAACCGTCTCAAGGAAGGTCGCTGCACACTCGACCTCGATTTCGGCAGGGCGGGTGAAATTGCAGCCGAGCTGGAGCTGGCGCATGACCGCCTCAAGGACGGGAGGATAAGCGTGGCCCAATCCGACGGCACGGTTGCCCATGCCGTACTCGATATACTCATTGCCGTCGATGTCCCACACATGACTGCCATAGCCCCTGGCGATGAAGCCAGGCGACAGCAGGGGATATTGATCATCGCCTTTTGCATAGGTATGTGCGCCACCCGGAATCAGATCATGCGCCAGGTCGCGCAGGTGATCTGAATTTTCAAAATTGCGGATCGATGCAGTCATGTGCCAAACCCCTTTTACCTGATCTGCCGATAACTCTTCAAATGCGCTCCCGCATCATGCGCAGCCAATTCTTCACCGGGCGTGGCACAAATGTTCGCAAACCCGAGCGCAAGCCTTTCGGCAGGGACCAATCCCGCATTTTGAGCGGTGGTGCGATGGCAGGTCTGTGCGTCGTGACGTGCCGGATAACGTCGCCATACCGTTCAGCCATATTCCCGATGGTGAATGTGCTATTGGCCTTGTGTCGTGCCGCGTCAGACATCCATTGCGCGGTTTCCCGGCTGGAATGGATCTGGCCGATGATCTGAGCTGCCTCCCTGACGTTTCCGATGGTGAAGAGGAAGCCGTTGGTGCCATCATCGACGATGGTGTCGGTCACTCCCCGGATACGCGAAACAACCGGTATGCAGCCGGCTGACATTGCTTCGGTTATGGTCAGCCCAAATCCTTCGAAACGCGAGGGCATGACGAGTACGTCATGCCGAAGCAGAAGATCGAAAACAGCTTCGGGATGAACCGCGCCGAGAAAGGTGGCCTGCCGTTGGCGGGTTGCCATCTTTGCCTTCAAGCTTTCTAGATCAGGCCCATTGCCGGCAACAGTCAGATGAATGGACTGCGGCAAATGCGCGAAAATTTCCGGCAACCAGAACACCCCTTTCGACGCGTCCTCGATACGGCCAAGGAAAATGACCCGCAATGTGTCGGCGGGGTTGGGTTCCCTCTGGAATTGCCGCATGGTTGGTGCCGTCGCGGCATGAGGAATCGCGAAGGTTCGGTCTGCGGGAAAGCCCAGTTTCCTGATCAGGTCACTACGAATGCGATCGGAAACGCCGACGGTCGCATGCACGTGGTTCTTGATCGCGTTTGCCGCGCTGTAAGTCCCGGCAGTGATGTTGTGTACGATCATGATGCGCAGGAATTTGTCGGGTAGATAACGCGCAATATTCGTTTGAATTCGATCGCTGAGGACGTTGATGAATATTCCGTCAAATTCGCCCTCTTCCAGGGCTTCCACAAGGGCCTCGGCCTGATCCCGTTCACTTGCTCCGTTGGGCGTTTCCACCAGGGAACCGTAAGAGAACTCAGGACGCCATTGGGCATCATAAGGAGTACCGTAGGTGGCCATCCCCAGCCAACGGACGTCAATTCCCTTTTCAGCCAGCGCGGCGCGCAGCTGTCTGAACACCGTGTATGTGCCACCAATATGGGGGCGGACGAAATAAGCGAACTTCATGAAGTCCTGTCCTTGGGTTTTTCGGCTTCATCCGGAAAACAGCATGAACCGGGAGACGCGGGAATTGAATGTGTCGCGGCGGGTGAGGCCTATAACCCTTTGGGGGAAGCCCCTTGCTCATTAGGCTGGGTGCGGTGTTCCAAAGACCATGTGTTTTTTGCCCGGCAGCGGCAGCAAACTTCCGTCGGCAAGATATCCCATTGATCGCGCGCGACGCTGAGGATGCGTGGATGAAAATATGCTTACTGGGGCAGTTTGGCAGCGGTAATACCGGGAACGACGGTTCACTTGAAGCGATGGTGAATTTCCTGCGCTCATTGCCGTCTGAAGCCGAACTCATGTGCATCTGTTCCAACCCGGAACTGGTCGAGAAGGAATACAAGATCAAATCGATCGGGATCAGCGGTCTGGTTCTGCAAGACCAGTGGTTCATTCGAATGAACGCGTTTCTTGCTGACATCCCGCGCCGTATCGCCAGTATCTATATGCTGTTTGCAAGCTTGAGCGGGGTGGATCTGTTGATCATCCCCGGCACCGGTATCCTGGATGATTTTCAGGAGACGCCCTTTGGTTGGCCGTTTGTGCTCTTCCGCTGGTGCCTGGCAGCCCGGTTGCGTGGGGCAGACATTGCTTTTGTCAGCATTGGTGCAGGTCCGATCGAGCACCCCCTCAGCCGCTGGTTTCTGCGCTCGGCGGCCAGAATGGCGCAGTACCGATCCTATCGGGACGCTTATTCCTTGGCCTATATGAAAAGGATGGGCCTTTCCGTCGAGCGTGATGGCCTATTCCCCGATATCGCATTTCGGCTTCCGGTCCCACCTTCCTCGCCTCCCAAATACGACAGTCCCGTAACCGTCGGCGTAGGCGTTATGGACTACCGCGGATGGTCAAAGGATGCGGTGTTTGGTGAAGCAATCTACCGCTCTTACATCGGCA
Organism: Phyllobacterium sp. NPDC097923; assembly: GCF_044760925.1. Taxonomy (NCBI): domain Bacteria; kingdom Pseudomonadati; phylum Pseudomonadota; class Alphaproteobacteria; order Hyphomicrobiales; family Phyllobacteriaceae; genus Phyllobacterium; species Phyllobacterium sp. NPDC097923. The sequence goes on from NZ_JBIWBL010000006.1 coordinate 81,373, forward strand.
AGTTGGCCTCCTTCATCCAATGGCTGCTCGACGAGGGGCACAATGTCCGCTTGTTGACCGGCGATGAGCGGGACTGGCGGGCGGTGGGTGACATTGTCGAAAGAGTCTCGGTTCCTATCCATGACAAGCCCGAAGAACGCGTAACCGTGGAGCATGGTGCTACTCTCCACGATCTGATGCGGGAGATAGGCAAGACCGATATTGTGGTTGTGACGCGTTATCACAATGTTGTCTGCGCCTTGAAGCTCGCGCGCCCCACGATCTCGCTCGGATATGCCCAAAAGAATGATGAACTGCTGGCACAATATGATCAGCGCGCATGCCAGCACATTGAAACCTTCGATGTCGAGATCCTGAAAGATCAGACGCGGCGCATGCTTGCCAACCTCAATGAGGTGCATCTGGAACTGGCCAGAGTGAATGCGCGCGTTCAACGGCAGCTTTCCATTCAGGAAAAACTGCTGGAAGAGAGGGTTATCGGCCCGCTTTTCACTGAGCAGCCTGTCATGTCATCATAGCTTGCCGTCTGGTGCCGTGGATGTACCAAGTCGCCGCCCAAGAGCCTTGACGCTGCGGCCAATCAATGCCGAGGCATCTGATCTGCGCAAGAGGTAGCGGAGAGGCGGCAGCCAGGCTGTGGACGGCCGGAGCTTGATGGCATGACGCATCAACGCCATAGCCCCCGGTTCACCCCGGCACAATTGCGCGACTGCCGACCAGTAGGCCCTTTCACTCAGTGCATTGCGCGCCTGCCGTAAAAGTACATCAGCATCCGTCAGGATTGCCCCGTCATTTTCGAAGAATGACTGGAACGCTGCTTCGAATTCAATGCTCCACTGCTCCAGGGTGCGAACGGTCGCGGATTGATTGAAATCATGAACCCTTGCGACCGCCTGGATGTTTTCCGTTCGGCCCACTGCACCGTGAAGGGCAAAACGCAGCCACATCTCAAGATCATCTGTGTGGATCAGGGAGGGCTTGTAATACCCGACTTTCTTCTGGATTGCCGTACGTACGATCGCCGTGGGGCCGCTCACAAAATTCCTTCCGCTCTGACAGAGGGATTTCAGAAAGGACATGCCGTCCTGCTTTGACCAGTCCGAAGGCATTGGATTGTCCGGCAGCCCATCGCTTTCCGTATTGTTTGCGCGAAAATGGGTCTTGCCATGCACCAGATGAACATCGCGATTGTCCTCCATGAAGGCCATTGCCCGGGCAAGAGCTCCCGGTGCCAGGTAATCGTCGGAACAAAGGATCAGAAAATAATCCGATTGTGCCCAATCGATACCGTCATTGAATGACGCGTGTGCACCGAGGTTTTTGGGGCGCAGCATCAGTTCTATTCTGGGATCGGCACTGGCCAGCATCCTGGCAACGGCCGCGCTGTCGTCGGTAGAGGCATTGTCGATGATCAGAATGCGCAGCCTCTCGGCAGGTTGGTTGCGCACGCTGTCGACGCAGTTTTTCAGATAGTGGGCGTAATTGTAATTCGGTATGACCACGTCAATGGATTTCATCGTCGAAAATCCAATCCTTGAGCCGAAGCACGGGGCCGCTCATTTGACGGCCGCGGCGTTTATCCTTGCCAGCAATGTCGGCATTGCGATTCTTGCAATGTTTTCCACTTCGTCGAGGAAAGGATGCTTGAAGTAAGCCAGAGCTGCCAACCATCCTATCGCCGAGAACAGACCCGCAATGCAGGCTTGGGCAATCGACAGGTCGAACTGAAAACGGTTTGCCGCGAGAACGAGCAGCGGACCTGCAATGGCCCATATCGTCACGAGGCCGCTTCGGTATAAAACGTGAAACAGTTCGTCCCACGCAAAGGGAACCTGTCGGCGGACATAGACCAGCGAAAGGTACATCTGAAAGGGCAGGACTATGAACTGGCTCAGTGCCAGGGCGTAGAGCCCGAAAAAGCTGGCTGCGCAGATCACGAGCATCGACAGTCCCCGGCCAATGAAATTGGCTTCAAATGCCTGTCTATTTGCGCCCATTGCGACGAGAACGGGAAAGGTCAGGATATTGGGAAACCAGAAGAGCGCGGCCAGCGCAAAAATCTGGACAAGAGGTGCTGTCTCGGACCATTGGGGGCCCAGTGCGATGCGAACAATCGGATAGGCTAGAATGGCCATTGCCAGGGTTGCTGGCCAGTACAGGGCCGTGATGTAGCTTATGATGCGCAGATATGCGGCTTTGACGTCGCGTTCCGCTCTGACTTCCGATGCAAATGCGGGAAAGGCGACGGAAAATATCGCCGAGAGCAGGATCTTGTCGGGTAAGCCGCAAACGAGATTTGCACGATTGTAGAGGCCAACCGCCGTGAGCGGCATGATCCGGCCCAGGACGAGCTGGGGAAGTGCCTCATACGATCGATCAAGGAGCGTCGATGCACCTTTGTAGGAGCCGAAAGCGAAAGCCGCCCGCCAGCTCTTCAGGCAGGGGGTCAGCATCCAGAAGATTGGTCTGGTGTGAAAAGCGAGAAGCATCCGTACGATAGCCGAGGCGAGTGTTCCCCAGGCAAAGCTCATGAAGCCAAAATGCAAGGCAACAAATGCGATTGTCGCAACAGCATTGGTTATGCTTCCGATGGCGTTGATGCGGGTTACGGCACCAAAGGTCAGATCCCGGCGCAACAGGGCGATGATCGGACAGACAGCGGCGTCGACAACACCTGCAAAGGCCAGTATTTTGATGAATGCGAGCAGTTCAGGCGCGGCGTAAAATCGGGAAAGGAACGGGGCCGAGAAAAACAGGGCGCAGCCTATGACGGTGGAGAAGCCGAAGGTCAGCGTGAAGCTGGTTCTTATGTCCTCGCGTGTGAGTGTGTCGCGCTGAATAAGGTATTCTGACGTGACGAACTCCCTGACGGTCAGCGCAATCGTGCCAATTCCCAAGCCGATGACGGCTATCCCGATCTCGCTGCTGCTCAACATGCGCGACAGGACCGTGATCATCGCCACGCTGACGATCACTTGCGAATACTGTTCCAGTATCGCCATGAAAAATGCCCGGCGTACAGCGCTCACCCTCTGACCTCTCTTGTGATTGTCGACCGTTTTTCGAGCGCTTGTTTGCCAGCCGGACTTTTACGTCATGGCGGCACGCAGGCAACCTTAACTCTAGCGCTTTGTAGAAGCCGGTTTAAGCTGTCTATTCAGTTGAAAGGCGGCTAAGCCGTTCGACGTACCTGCGTCCTCAATACGACGCGGGCAGGAATCGAATGGTGACAATTGGCCCTGCCGTGTCCATTGAAAGATATCGGCAGATCATCGATTTTATTGTCTTCACAGTTCGGCCGAACGCTTAAGGATGTACCTGATATCCGTCAGACCAATTACCAATCCGGCTCACAAAAGTGGTAAAGAAATGGTTCTCAGGGCGTTGCGTGTGAGCCAGGATTTCCATGATCGAGGACGAGCAGATACGGACAGAAATGATGGCGATCCAGTTCTGGCTTCGTGCCCTTTTTCTGTATGCGGCGACGGGAACCCCGCCAACGGCGCGCTCGGTTCAGGAGTTTCTCAATGAGCTGAAGAATTTTGCGCCGCAGGATGGTGCCAATGATCTCTCGCCGGCTGACTGGGACAAAGAACACCTTTTGCACTATCCCAGCTATGAGCGGGTCGGCAGCAAGATTATAGAGACGCTCCAGAGTCTGGAGAAAAAACTGACATCATGAATCTACGATGGGGTGAAGAGTGGATCGCATAGGCTGCGTTGTTGCGGGCGGTGGCGTTATCGGGATTGCCATCGCGCGGGAATTTGCAAGACAAGGCATTGAAACGCTCATCGCCGAAGAGAGCGGTGCGGTGGGGAGTGGAATAAGTTCCCGCAACTCCGGTGTCATTCACGCCGGCCTCTATTACCCCGAAGCCAGTTTGAAGGCGCAGTTCTGTGTGGAAGGTAACGCCGCGCTCTACCGGTTTGCGAATGCATACGGCGTGGCGCATAAGCGCTGCGGCAAACTGATTGTTGCGACTGATAACCAGCAGGTTGAGACTCTGACCGAAATTGCCGGGCGCGCCCGCAGGTGCGGTGCGGGCGACCTGCAATTCCTTTCCGGAGCGCAAGCCCGTCGCGTCGAGCCGGAATTGAACTGCACGGCCGCGATTATGTCTCAGTCTACCGGAATCGTTGATTGCCATGATCTGATGCTGGCGCTGCTTGGAGATGCGCAGGCCCACGATGCAATGATCGCATTCCATACCAAGGTGGTGTCCGTGGACGCTGACAGCGATGGATTTGTCGTTCACACCATCGAGACGGAAACTGACCGGCCGTATGAGTTTCGCACGGATGTGTTTATCAATGCCTGCGGGCTCAACGCGCCTGAACTGGCAACGAAAATTGCGGCATTACCGAAGCATCATGTGCCGGAGCGCCGATATGCAAAGGGAAACTATTTCTCGGTGCCGGGTGCCGCGCCGTTTCAGCACCTGATTTATCCAGTGCCCGAGCCCGGAGGCCTGGGTATCCACCTGACGCTCGATCTGGGAGGCAGCATGCGGTTTGGTCCGGATGTCGAGTGGGTGGATACCATTGACTATTCGGTCGATCCGGCGCGGGCCGAGCGTTTCTATCAGGCAATACGGACATATTGGCCCGCGTTGCCCGATGGGGTTCTCCAGCCTGCCTATTGCGGCATCAGGCCAAAACTGAGTGTTGCGGGCGAAACGGTGACAGATTTCCTTATCGAGGGCCCGTCGTCGCACGGTGTAAAAGGACTGGTCAATCTGTTTGGTATTGAAAGCCCGGGGCTGACGTCCTGCCTGCCCATTGCGCAGTATGTGGCGGCGCTGGTTTGAATCGGAGGTCAATTGCTAAGGCACTTCGAGTGCCAATTCTTAGTCTCCAAGCCGCTTCAGTATATCGGTCGCAACTGTTTCGATGGCCATGCCGAATGTGAACCTGTTTGCTCGATCGGGGTCTTGCGTAAAAAGCGGCTCGGCTGGCCGCGGCGCCTTAAAATCAATTTTCCGTTCTTCATCGGGAAGATATGCCGAACCGACGATGCGTACATTTCGCCGATCATTCTCCTGGGCGGGTTCTGCCAAGACGCTGCCAAAGGGGTTGCCGCTGCTTTTGGGTGCCACGTCCGCGTCCGCAGATGTCTCCACCTCGGAAGGACGTTGCGCGATTGGCAATTCAGGACCAAGGGCTGTTGAAGCTCCTTGACCTGCGGGGGCCACCGCACTGACCGATGTTTTTAATGATTGTTGCGCATTGTGGCACGTGCAATTGGCCACGGGCGGAGCGCCGGTAAGACGATAGTTGAACGCGGTGGGCAGGTCCTTATAGGGAATCTTTGTTTCGACGGAGATCATATCCTCGGAAGACTGCTCCGGTATGGCGTGGGAATACAATTTTACCGCCGACGCGGGACACATTTCACTGCAGGTATTCTGGTCGCGATCGAAGTATTTGGTCTGGACGGCGAAAGAGATCGGAAAATAATACCCATCGCACGTTCGCACACAGAGTGTTCGATAGAGTTTCGTACTGGATGCATCAGGGGTTGGCGTCGGTTGCCGCGGCCGTTTCCGTTCGATCGCCTGCCTGGGAAGCGTTGCGACTTTCGTTACTTCCGGTTCGGACGCTGAATTGCCGAAAAGCGCCTCGAGCAGCCCCTGCCGCCGCTCTTCAGCGCACCCATTTGCTTTCAGTGCCGCAAGAATGTGCGCTTTGGAGGAAGGGGAGCCTTTGGAACGGGTTTCCGCACGCTTGCGCCTCTCAAGCTCTGCCGCAAGGCTTTCAACATTCTGTTGAAAACGCGCGCATTGCTTCGGGTCTCCTCTGGAAAAGAGCGTGTTGCCGCAACCCGCCTGATTGGCGCGTGCGCGTGCTTGCTGCAGCTTCATCGCTTGCTCTTGGACAGCTCTATTGACCTGCGGTTCGTCCCGGATTGGCAGTTTGAGCTGCTGGCGAAGCCGGATGCAAATGCTTGGTTCAGCCACGGCATTTGCATGAAGAAAGAGGCTGGAAGATAAGAGCAGAGCTAGTCCGAGAATATTCCGGCTAATGAATTTCATCGACGCGTACCTACTCATAACAACACTCAGGGAAGGATCAGTTGTATTCAAGTTGAGATTGGTATTGATAGATGCGAAATCTCAGAAATAAGAATGCGTTTCTACACGCTAATCTGCGGAATGAAAATGATTTATTTTAATGTTACTGACCCGCAAGGCGATTTACGGTTAATGGCATTTGGATGATTGTAGACGGATTGGCAGGTATTGCCGTACAACCCGCACACGGACACCGGTCCGTCGGGAGCATCGCAAATGCCGACACTGATCGGATCAGGGCAAATTAATGCATGGCGCCGTTCCTCCAACCGTGCGGTTGAAGGAACAATGGCGAGATTTCACCGGCAAGAGAATCCTGGCGCGATCTTGCAATTCGGGCGAGGGCGGTGGGGCCGCGGCGGCGGGCGGTGGCCATGATAATAGGGAGGCCGCACAACAATCGTCGGCCGAACCACAATGGCAGGCCTGTGAACGGCCACGCGATCGAGATAGTTGGCTGACACCCATCCCCGGATGCCCTGCCGTCCGATCCGGCACCAGTTTGACTGGCAAGCCAGAACATTCACGCGTATTCCCGCAGCCAGAGTACCAACGCGGGTGTAATGTGTTGCCGGACCGGTGCGAAGATTAACATTCCCAGTTGTATAGGCGACATCAGCAAGAGCAGAGCCTGCCGAGAATATTATCGTGGAACAAAAAACAAGTAGTGTGAGAAAGCTTCTCATGTTCATTGCTCAATCCCCCTGCAATAACACTGATTCAATTTGGATCTTCAGTCTAATAGATTGAAATTATCGCGATTTGTCCAGTTGCTTTACAGAATAAGCCGATGATCATCGGTATGATGAGAAAGTTGCCGCAGCAGGTGGAGTCTTAATGTGGTGACCGATGCACGTATTCGCCTCGTCCTGAACCTCACGGGCAGCCAAGGAGCCGTTATCATGACTGAGACTAACCTCGCGGAAATCTACAAGGCCTATATTTCCTGCTTGAATACGCAGGATTGGCCGAACCTCGGAAAGTTCGTTCAGGAGGACGTGCGCTACAACGGAAAGCTGATCGGGTTGACAGGGTACCGAGGGCTGCTGGAGAACGACTTTGTGGAAATTCCGGATCTGTATTTCAATATTGATCTGCTGATTTCCGACCAATCCTATATTGCTGCCCGCCTCCTGTTTAACGTGACGCCAAAAGGGAGTTTCTTTGGCCTTCCCATCAATGGGAGGAAAGTGTCCTTCAGCGAAAATGTATTCTACCAGTTTCGAGACGGAAAGATCAGCCTGGTATGGTCGGTGATAGACAAGGCAGCCATCGAAGCGCAGATCTAGTGCTTATCCCGAGCCCATTCCTTAAAACCCGAGATTTCCGGTCATCCAGGATTGAGCTTGGCATAATGGTCTGTCTCCGCAATTGCTACTTAGGGGAGACACGCATGACGATTCTTTTTTAACTGTGGCCGCTGCCTGATCATCGCGGACCAGCAAGTTTAAGCGTCCGTTCGATATCCGAACCTTGCGCAGCCGGTGGCGGCATTAGGACTGCGCAGGGGCAGCGGTGACCGCGCGCCGACGTTTCAACATCGAGAGAATGGCGATCGAAAGTGTTGAAGCGAGGCACAGCCATGCGAAGAGATCGCCGATCCGCGTGTAAAGCGTCGGCCCGGGGCCAAGCGGAAGGTCCGTGACCACCATGGTCAGGCCCGTCGGCGCATCCTCCTTCATCGCGATGACACGGCCTTGCGCATCGCTGGCGATCACCAGACCATGGTGCGCGGGACGCATCATGGAAAATCCATTCTCGACGCCGCGCATGATGGCCATTCGTGCATGCTGCCAGCCGTCGATGCCGAAGTCGCCCGCCGGCACACCTGCCAGCCGGGCTCCGTTCACGGCATCGGAGCGAATGGTGCTGGGGAAATCCATGTCTTTGCAGATCTCCATCGCGAATCCGTCGGCCAGGGTCCCGGAGGCGTGACCGGGCACGTAGCGCTCTTCAAGCCCTGGCACGGGATGCCGCTTGTCATAGCGCTGCGTCGGTCCCGTGGGGTCGAATGCAAGCGCGAAGTCGGCTGGCGGGTGGTCAGAATGGAAGCCGGCAATGATCCGTACTCCTGTTTCCCTGGACGCGGACGCAAGCGGCGCGATGATGGCCGACTGCGCCTCAGGGATCGATGCCATGCCGCCTTCCGACGTCACGATGAAACGGGCGCCCTGGCGAGCCGCTTCACGGATTTCCTGTGCGTAGGCTGTCGTCACCGCAAGATCCTCCGGCAAAGCATGCGCGCGCCAGGCGTTCGCTACAATGGATTCATCCACGATGCCTGCCACCCGGACGGTGGACGGCTGAGGCTGGGCCAGACGCACGAACCCGAACGCCAAGTTCGCCGCGCAGATAGCAACGCCCAGAGTGATGGCGGCGATGGCCTCCCGCCTGGCGCGCAGCGCCAAGGCAATGGTGTTGGCGAAGAGGCAAATGAGGAATGTGACGGCATACATTCCCAAGAGCGAAGCACTCTGGATAAGGATGGGCGCTGACATCGTGCTGTAGGCAAACGAGCCGTAGGTGCCGTTCGGCGATGGAAGCTGGCTCAGGAGTTCGAACGCCGTCCACCATGTTGGAAACGCGAAGAGTGTGGCGAACGGATGCGCCCAGAGGTGTACAAAGCGCGCGAACCAGACAGCGGCGCAAAACATGCCAACGTAAAGCAGCAGCACCGGCACGATTATGAAGAGCGGCGGTATGTAAGGCAGTTGCAGTATGTAGCCGCCGCTTGCCAGGATCGCGGCCGCGCTCGCGACCATGACCTGCCACATCGGTTGCTTTCCGTAGGCCAGCCACAGGAGCGGCACCGGTGCGAACCAAGCCAGCATCCATACGTCGTCGAAGCCCTGTGACAGGTAGAACATCGCGCCGCTCAGCAGCGCAGCGAGGACGGCGATCATCTTGTTCTCCGAGCAGATTGGAATGAAGCGAGGCATTGGTGAAGGGCCGTGCGGTAGAGCGCTTTGAACTGCGTCTCGCTCGAAAAGCGGTTAGCGCGATGCATCGAGACGAGACCTTGACCGAGCGCGGCGAGCGCCAAGGCGATTTCGAGCGCGGGCGTGTCCCCGATGCGTCCCTCTGCCTGCGCCTCTTCGATGCGCTTCATGGCCATGGTCAACACGGGCGAGCGACCGGCCGCAAAGTCGTCTGGAAAGCGGCGCGCCTCGGGAGCGGGCAGGAAGAACGCGGCGTCGAACCGGTGGGGTTCCGTGATGGCGAAGTCCAAGTAAGCTTCGCCGAGCTCCTCCAGCCATTCCATCGGATCGGATGTGCCAATGGCGCGCGCGCGCTCTTCCCAGGCTCGAAGTCCGTCCGCCATCAAAGCGTTCAGCAGAGCGTTCTTGTCGGCGAAGTGGCGGTACATCGCCATCGTCGACATCTGCGCGCTCTGCGCCACCTTTCGGATGGTGAGTCCCGCGATTCCGTCCTGTTCGAGTACGGCTTTGGCCGCCGCAAAGATCCGGTCCATGGTCATGTGTGCTTTGTACACGTATCTGTGTGCAATGTACACAGGTCTGAAGCCATATCGGAAATCTCGGGCTTTAGGGAACGTGTTCGGCAGAGTATCGGGCTCGGCATAACGGGATGAAAATCGTCCGCGACGCCAGCCACCGCGTCCCTCAAGCTGCTGATGCACCATGTCCTTGCTGCCCGGTAACGAAATACCAAGGAAGCCCTGTCAGGCTGGGTGACATCGCGATTCGACGCTCAGGAACGTTGTCAAACCCGATGTTGATCTGGCCCGACCGCAACTGGGCCGAAGAGGGCAGGATTCATATGGCCAAGAAAAAGCGCAGCACCCGTTCACCGTCACGTTCGCCGAAGCGATCATCCTCGCGCTCGGCATCGAGCGGGTCCTCGATGGGTATATTCCTGGCTCTTGCCGTGATTGTCGGCGTTGGCGCATTGAGCGTATGGTCGGCAACGCAGCACAAAGGCCCGCTCAAAGCCTTCGCCGGATGGTTCGAGCGTCCAGCGGCACAGACCAGTCGATCAGCCGCCGCAAAGCCAGACGCAGATGTGAAACAGACAGTGAAAGCCGCGCCGCGTCAGGAGAACATTCCGGCTACCGCTTTCAATGCTCCGATCCCGCGCCCCTCCGTTCCCGTCGGCGCACAGCCGAATCCCGTGGTGCCCACGCCGCTGCAGCGGGCAGCATTGCAGCAGCCGCAACCATTGCAGCGGCCGGCCTTGGCCGTTGGTCCTGCGGAGAGGACGGGCATTCACCTGCCACGCGGGATCAACATGCCCAACATGACGCCATCGGTGGTGTATGCGCGCGAAAGGCTGACCTTGCGGCGCAATGCGTGGGATAAATCCGAACCGGCGGGCACCGTGGAAAAAGGACGCGAAATGCGCTCCTATGGCAAAACCGGCAAATGGCATCATATCGTGATTCCCGCCACCGACATGATTGGCTGGGTGCACGAAGATATGCTGATTGCCGGAAAAACCCACCCCGGCACGTCGGGTATGACGACAGGTGCGATATCCGGCACGCCCAGGTCCACACAGGTGCAGGCCATCTATCCGCCACGCCCGGTCGGCACCCAGTGATGGCCTGAACAAAGCGGGGACGGTCGCCCCTGCCGCTACCTCAATACTGCAGAATCTTGTTAAGAAACTCGCGCGTGCGCGGCTGGCGGTCCTCGATCTTGCCGAAGAACTCGTCCTTGGTCGTATCCTCGAGAATGCGTCCGCCGACATCCATGAAAATGACGCGGTTGGAGACTTTCCGGGCAAAACCCATTTCGTGGGTCACGACCATCATGGTCATGCCTTCCGAGGCGAGACCGACCATGACATCCAGCACCTCGCCCACCATCTCCGGATCAAGCGCCGATGTCGGCTCGTCGAAGAGCATGATGATCGGATCCATGGAGAGCGCGCGGGCGATAGCCACACGCTGCTGCTGGCCGCCGGAGAGCTGGCCGGGGAATTTGTGCTGATGATCGATGAGGCCGACACGCTCCAGCATTTGCAGGCCGCGTTTCTTGGCCTCGTCGCGCCGGCGGCCAAGCACCTTTATCTGGGCAATGATGAGGTTGTCGGTGACCGAAAGATGCGGAAACAGTTCGAAGTGCTGGAAGACCATCCCGACGCGGCTTCTCAATTTCGGCAGGTCGGTGGCCTTGTCGTGAACGGCGACGCCGTCGATCCAGATTTCACCCTTCTGGATCGGTTCAAGCGCGTTGATGGTCTTGATCAGGGTGGATTTGCCTGAGCCGGACGGCCCGCAAACGACGACAACTTCTCCCTTGTTGATCTTGACCGAGCAGTCGTTGAGGACCTGAGTCGTGCCATACCATTTGGAAACGCTTTTCATTTCGATCATTGTGATTGCGTCCTTCAGTTCAGCGCACGATGCGGATTTTCTGGTTCAGTTTCTTGACGAGCATGGACAAGAAAAAGGAGATGATAAAATAGACCACGGCAGCGAGGAGATAGGTTTCGATCCGCCGGCCGAACGTATTGCCCATGATTTCGAAACCCTTGAGGATGTCGTAGGCGCCGATGGCATAGACCAGCGAGGTATCCTGGAACAGCACGATGGTCTGGGTCAGGAAGACCGGCAGCATGTTGCGGATCGCCTGGGGCAGGATGATGTAGCGCATGTTCTGCGCATAGGTCATGCCGAGAGCCTGCCCCGCATTCGTCTGGCCGCGCGGCAGGGATTGGATGCCGGCGCGCACGATCTCGCTGAAGAAGGCGGCTTCAAAGACAATGAAGGTAATCAGGGCGCAAATCTCGGCCCGGTATTTCTGGCCGCTTCCACCCGGGAACAGGTCGTAAAAGCCGGATGGCACCAGCAGGAAAAACCAGAGGATCACCATCACCAGCGGCACGCTGCGAAACACATTGACATACCACGTGGCGATATATTCCAGCGGCTTGACGTTGGACAGGCGCATCAGGGCAATGACGGTGCCGAGGGCAATGCCGCCAATGGTGGCAGCGATCGTAAGCGAGACGCTGAAATAGAGGCCGCTGAGCAGATAATTGCTGATATTGGCCCATGTATAGAATGAAAAGTCGAGCGTAGCCATCAGTGCGCTCCCTGCGTCTGGACCGTCAGGCCGGGTATGCGCATCCGCCGTTCCATGAAGGCCATGACCCGGTTGACCACCAGCGCGGTTACCGCATAGAGCACCGTGGCTGCCAGATAGACCTCGACCCCGCGCGACGTCTCTTCCTGTGTCTGCATGGCGAAGCTGATCAGTTCGGGAATCGATACCGCAAAGGCGACCGACGAGTTCTTGACAATATTCATCGCTTCGCTGGTCAGCGGCGGGATGATGATGCGGAAGGTCTGCGGCAGGATCACATAGCGGTAGGTCTGGAACTGGGTGAAGCCGACAGCATAGGCGGCGTTGCGCTGGCCTGTCGGCAAAGCCTGGATACCGGCGCGTATCTGTTCGGCGATACGGGCGGAGGTGAAGAAGCCGAGCGCACAGCAGGCCAAAACGAAGCCCGGCACGCTCCGCATGCCCGGAACGAGTTCGGAAATCACGAAGAACCAGATGAAGAGCTGGACGAGGATGGGAATATTGCGGAAAAGTTCAACCCATCCCGCCGCGAAGGCGGAGATGACCCGGTGTCCCGACAGCGTGCGCAACGTGCCAATGACGATGCCGAACACCAGAGCGATTACGAGCGAGGTGGCGGCCACAGCCACCGTGTAGCCCCAAGCCGACAGCATCCATTGAAAGTAGGTGACGCCGTCACCCCGGTCATCCCAAAGAAACTGCCAGCGATCCCATACGTTCTGCCAATACGCCATCATATCTCGCCCACCCGCACGTGTTGCATCAACAGGGCCGGTACTGCACGTTTCCCGGCCCTGGTAAGCTCAAACCTATTGACCGGGTTGCTTGTAGTCCTCGGTCGGCTTGTCGTTCGGATTGGCCCAGGCTTCCTTTGTTGCTTCCGAGGCCGGCATGTTCAGCGAAACATTGTTCGGCGGAATGGGCTGCATGAACCACTTGTCGTAGAGCTTGGCGATGGTGCCCGCCTTGATCTGTTCCACGATGCTTTCATCGACCGCCTTCTTGAACTCGGGGTCGTCCTTGCGGATCATGATGGCGATCGGTTCAACGGACAGGACTTCCGGCAGAACCTTGAAATCGCTCGGCTTTTGTGCCCGGGCAATATTGGCCGCGAGGATCGAGGCGTCCATCACGAACGCATCGGCGCGGCCGCTCTGCAGGAGCAGGAAGCTGTCGGCGTGATCCTTGCCGTAGACCTCGTTGAAGGTAATGTCTTTGCCGCGCTTGTTTTTGCGCAAGGTCTGAACAGAAGTGGTGCCGGTCGTGGTCGCCACGTTCTTGCCGTTCAGATCTTCCAGCTTGCTGATGTTGGAGTTGGCGCGGACCGCAATTTTCACTTCCTCGACATACACGGTATCGGCAAATGCAACGTCCTTTGCGCGTGCGGTGTTGTTCGTTGTTGAGCCGCATTCGAGATCAACGGTGCCGTTCTGGACCAGGGGCACACGGTTCTGCGATGTAACGGGCTGATACCGGATGTCCAGCTTTTCAAGCCCAAGCTTCTTCTTGATGTCCGCAATGATATTCTGGCAAACATCGTAGTGATAGCCGGTGTAGACGCCGTTGCCGAGCGTATAGGCCAATCCGGATGACTCCCGGACACCCTGCGTGATGGTGCCAGAGGACTTGATCTTGTCCAGAGTTCCGTCAGCCTGTGCCGCTGACCCAAGAGCAGCAAAGAGTATTGTTGCCGTGATCAGAATTTTTTTCATTTAATCCTCCAATTCGAACGCAGCAACTATGGCCGCATTCGGCGAAATTGAAAAGCGCTTAGGCTTCCAATTTGCAAATCCGGGCCGCTTGGCTGTGGAACACCCATTGTTGTGAAAGGCCTCTGCTGCCCGCGGGCGACGACGTAACGGGAACGCCAGCAGCGCTTGTAATGTCCGGATATTCAGTCTCTGGGAGCTGCATAGACGAGCAATTGCCAGACGATTGGCAGGTTATTCGAGTGCCGGTGTTGAGCCGGCAGCGGTACGCCTTCTGTTGCAGCTATCTCCTCACCGCAGTTTTTGCAGCGGTATATTCCGGAATTGTAGGGGATCGATCCGGGTTCGAATTCTTTGTCAAACTGATCGCTCTCGTATCTCAGCAGGTACTTTCCATATTTATAAGAGGCCATGCTTTTCTCCCGCGATGTCAATATACGGGTCAGCGGCGTCCGGTGCGAAGCAGGAAAACGACCTGATTCAACCATTGGCCGCCCCAAGGTAATCCGGCGTGATGTTAATGGAGACTCCGGCCGATTGTCACTACGGCTGTTGGCTCTCCCGTGCAGCGGGTCGAATTCTTATGCGTTTGGTAACCGGGATGGAAAGGGCCGGTGGCCATTGCCCCTGTTCCTCTGCTAGATCAGTTCCTTCAGCATCGGGGGCGAGGCGGACCATGAACAAGGAAATCCATATCCAGTCCGGGGAACTTGCGGACGCAATAAGGATAGGGGGGCGGGCGGCGGCGCAGCCTGTTGTTTTCAATCAGACGATTGGACTTTTTCAAAGGGCTGATTCGGATCATCCGGGCAGTATGGCGGTGCTTTTCGCCAGCCCGTGGGGGCTGGAAGAACTGTGCACCCGCAAATTCTGGCGCATCATTGCGGAGAAACTGGCTGAGAAGGGCATCCCGTCCTTCCGCTTCGATTGGCCGGGAACCGGTGACGCGCTGGATGATGGCGACTTTTCAAGGGGGCTGGGGATCTGGAGTGACGCGCTTGTGGCCGGGGCGGGGCTGTTGAAGGACCTCTCGGGCTGCCAGCGCATCATCGTTCTGAGCCAGGGATTGGGTTGCGTTGTCGCCGCCGATGCGGCGGGCCGGATTGACGGGCTTGAAGCCATTGCGTTCATGGCGCCGGTTGTTTCAGGCCGACACTATACGCGTGAACTATCGATCTGGTCCGGCATGGTTGACGCCGACCTTGGCTTGCCGGAAGCCCAGCGCGACAAAACTGGCGTGTCGATTGCCTCGTTGAAACTGCCCACCGAAGTGGCGGAAGGATTGCGCCGGGCAAACCTGATGACACTTGGCAGCAAGATTGCCGCGGAATGTCTGGTCTTGGCGCGGGTGGACCGACCGTCCGACCGGGAGTTCGCGGCGCATCTCAGCCAGCTCGG
This sequence comes from Phyllobacterium sp. NPDC097923, assembly GCF_044760925.1. Taxonomy (NCBI): domain Bacteria; kingdom Pseudomonadati; phylum Pseudomonadota; class Alphaproteobacteria; order Hyphomicrobiales; family Phyllobacteriaceae; genus Phyllobacterium; species Phyllobacterium sp. NPDC097923. Next base: position 96,601 of record NZ_JBIWBL010000006.1, read on the forward strand.
CATGGATACGGTGACCGAGGACTACACCAGCTATGACAAATTGGTTTCCAATCCTGTCATCTCGCAGCTGCCGCTCGCCGTTGCCGACCGCATTGTCGATTGGGCCGCCGGTGTTGCAGGACGCTTCCCGCCCATCGAAGCCCGTGCACCTGTCGTTCGGGACGTGAAAGCCGGGACGTTGCAGGGCGATGGTTTTGCGGAAACCCCGCTGCGTTTCGGTCGTGGTGACCGGCTCTATGGCGTGCTGTGCGAGCCGCAAGGTACACGGCGCGGGGCAACGGTGCTGTTTCTGACCTCTGCTTATGACAGGCATGCGGGTTGGGGGCGCACGATTGTCACCATAGCGCGCGCGCTGGCACGGCGCGGCGTCGCTTCGCTCCGGTTTGATACGGCCAATGCGTCCGATAGTCCGCCGGTGCCGGGTATTCCGGATCAAGTGCTCTATCATGATGCGCAGAATGCCGACGTTGGCGAAGCGCTGTCTTTCCTGGGTAGTCTCGGCACCGCGGCGATCATCGCTGCGGGCCGCTGCAGCGGCGCTTATCTCGGATTTCAGAACATCGTTGCCGATCCGCGGCTGTCCGGCGCGGTCCTCGTCAATCCCATTACCTTTTACTGGGAACCGGGACGTTCGGTCGATGAGGCCGTGCGTGAAGGCAGCCGAACCCTGGAAGAATATGGCAGCCGGCTGTTGCGCGCCTCGACATTCAAACGTCTTGTCCGCGGCGAACTGGATTTTGTCGGCATTGCCCGAAACGTTGCCGGAGGAATGGGCCGGCGCATTGCCAAACGGGCGCGGCATCTGCTTCGCGGCCGGACGACAGAAGGCCGGGCCGTCTACAAGGCATTCGGCGCGTTGAAGGAGAGGCAGAGTCCCGTTGAACTGCTCTACAGCTACCGGGATCCCGGACTTGAATATTTCGGCTACTACTTCGATGCGCGGGAAGGCAGGATTGCCGGGTATCCCAATGTGTCGGTCAAGAAGATCGCCGATGCGGATCACAATCTCACACCGCAACACGCCCGCGATATCTATATTGACGCGCTCGAACGGATGGCGGTGCGTTTTCCGGGCTGACGATCACTCAAACCAGACGGTGCGAGGACTTCCGGCAATACGGATCTCGCCGGTTGGGCGGGTTGAAAGCGAAGTACCGTCCCGCGGGATCAATTCGAGCCTCTTGGTCTCGCCAGGTGCCAGATGAAACCAGTTGTCATCGGGGCGGTATCCCTCGATATCCACATGGACTGACTGGGCGAGCACGGGCGTGGTCAGCTCAAGGAACCAGACATTCCCCTCCAGGGTAAGGGCGGTTTCGACCGCCGCCTCATGGAAGGCTTTCGTCCGGCCCTGCGGAAAATGGAAAGCTTCGGCGAGAACCCTGCCGGACTGCGTGTCTTTCAGGCGGGCCACGGTCACATCATGGGAAATCGGGCCAAAGCGATAGGCATAGGTTGTGTCAAAGAAGGCACCGAACAGATCCGTCGCTGCCAGCGTCAATGATTGGCCGGGTTCGAGCGTCAGATCACGGCGGCCTGATACAACCGGCTGTTTCCCGGCGCGCAGTGATGTGACCTCCACGCTGGCTTCCAGCCCGTGCGGCCGTTCATTGACGATGTGAAGCGCAAGACCATTGACGCCCTCATCGGTGAGGGTGAGATTGACGGGGCGCCAGGCACGTTTCAAGCCGTACCATACGGCCTTCGGTTCCCCCGCGCTGTCGATGACGCCCCAGCCTGCACCCGGCAAAAGATCCTGCAGCATCCAGACCAGCCCGCCCCAGCAGCTGCTTCCCGGCCGCCGCCACTCGGCAAAGGTGGCTTCCATCACTTCGGCCGTTACCGCCCGGGACAGGTGCAGGTAGGACGGCATGTCTTCGCGGCGCAGTGTCATCGGGTCGAATCCGTACAGCATGGCGAGATAGGCCTCCCGCACATCCTCGAAGTCCCAGGATACATCGTTGTCGCGGGGCACCCTTGCTTTCCAGCGGGGATGGTGGACCGCAGGCACGTTCAGGTGCGCCGTCAATGTGCGGGCTTCCGGAACGTTGGAAAACGCCAGGCATTCCGTGGCGAAGCGGACACTGGCGCGGCGCGCGTCGTCCAGCGGCCGGCAATAGGCGCTGACACCGTAATAGTGGCTGACGCCGGCATTGGCGATGAAGGGCAGGGCACCGTCGCATGGTGAATTGGCAACGTACGGCACGTCGGGACGCAGGCTGCGTGACAGGGATGGCAGGATTTCCTCGGTCAGAGGCCCTTTCCAAACGGTTTCCGGCAAGCCCAGCATCGAGCCCTGCTGGTAGATTTCGCTACCGCCGCACAGGACCGCCAGGGATGGGGCCGCGCACGTTCGCTTGAGGAATTGCCGGGCTTCCGCATCGACTTGCGCTGCGAATTCGGCATCCTTCACCGGATAATCGAAATTGGCGAACATGAAATCCTGCCAGACCAGGATGCCGAGCTCGTCGCACAGATAGAAGAAATCATTGCTTTCATAGGCCGTTATGCCGCTGACGCGGATCATGTTCATTCCGGCATCCGCGGCAAGGCGCAGCCAGGGTGCGTAGTCCTCACGTTCGCCCGGCAGGCGGACAATGTCGGCGGAGCTCCAGACGGCTCCTCGGCAGAAAATGCGCTTGCCGTTGACGATCAAGGCAAAGCCCTGGCCGTCCCCACCCCGGTCGATTTCCAGGCTCCTGAAGCCGGTGCGCCCCAGCCGATATGTTTCATGCCCGGCACGGAGCACGACGTCATGCAGGACGGGCGAACCGTGCGTATGGGGCCACCACTGGGTCACACCGGGTACATCAAGACGCGCATGCCAGCGTCCGTCATCGTTCAGAACGGCTTCGATGCTGCAGCCAGCACATTCCACCACGGGGTGTTCGAACGGGCCAGACCAGGCAAAGCTCACGCGGAGAACGCCGTCGCCACCGCCGGTCAATGCGCTGTGGATGTCAATATCCGCGATCGGCTCGGAGCACGGCCGCAACAGCCTTACCGGGCGCCATGGACCTGCCGGATGAATTTCGGGACACCAGCCGGGCATGTAGCCGAGAGGCGTGGTCCGCAGCAGACGCAGGCCCTGTTCGTTCATCAGTTGCGTGCGCCAGCGTGCGCGCGGCCCCTTCCGGTTGAGAAGAGGCGCCAATGCGCGAAAACATATGGCAAGCTCGTCCCTGCCGGTCAATTCGACTGCAACGTCCGACGACAGGAACATATTGCCGGACTGCAGAATGCGGCTGCCGTTCCAGTAGACTTCAGCGATTGTCGCCAGCCCTTCGAAACGGAGGATGGCCGTTCCCGCCGGTTCGTTGCCGAATGCCCTGATATACCAGGCGTCCTGTTGATTGAGTGGAAAGGGAGCGCCACGTTCAAACCGGCCGGCCTGTTCCAGGGCTTCCGCCACTGTGCCGGGTACCGGGACATTGGGCAAAGCGCCTTCGCGGCGCAACTGATCCGGTCCGGATGCCTCGCCCGATGCCGTCAGGATGAGGTGCCACGCATCGCCGAGAAGTTGACCACCCTCGCTACTGATCGGCACCGGCACGCTCTCCATCCGCGTCAGGCGTCCACGCGGCTTTCGGCAGCGGCGTGCACTTTGGGATGGCCGAGTTCCGAAGTCAGAATATCCATCATGCTGTCCCATGCATCGGCGGCTGGAAGGAGCGCATCGCCCAGCGGGGCAAATTTCTTGCGCGTGACGGCACGGGCAAGCTGGAACTGTGCCGCCTTGGCGACCTCGGCAATGCGGATCGCATCCTTTGCTGCCGCCGCAAGGCCTCCATCCGGGTGCAGCCATGTGAGATGGCTGGCGGCGAGTTCGAAGTTCGCTCCGAGCTGGCGCATCGTGTTGAAGGCGTATTTATGGAAGAACGCAAAGGGCCGTTCCGCCACGGCCTCGGCTTGCCGCGGAAACACATCCATGAACGCACGAATGGGATTTGCCGCGGGCCGGCGGGCGAAATGGCCGGGCAGCAGATGTGCGGATTTCGCGCGTATGGATGTGGCATCGGCTGGCTGGTCGGGGAATTTTGCAAATTCCGTATAGGGCAGGAACGGCATGTCTTCATCAGTCAGATGACGTTGGAACAGGCCGTCAAAATCGTCGCCGTCCAGGCGGAAGAAGCCGCCATTGTGGAAATAGTCGAGGCTGCGTTTTTGTGTATCCATGCGGTTGATGGCGACCGTCGTCTTGCCGTGCTCGCTGCGGTAGCCCACTCCATGGGTGTCCGGCATGAAATAGCTGTCCATTTCCACGAGGGTGAGGCGGCCCCGCGTCATCTGCGCGGCCACGTGGCTTTCCACCGTGTCAAAGATGGCAAGCTCGCCGACGCGAATGCCATAAAGCGTCTCCAGATCCTCCAGCGGCACCTTGAAAAACGTGAACTGGTCACCTTCAAAGTCCTGGCTCAGGGTGAAGCCCAGCATTGCTTCCGGCGGCAGGTTCTGCGCGGCAAGAACCTCGATCCACAGATCAACGTAGCAGTTGGTCTCCGGCCAAATCCGGTCCTGCGCATGCAGGGCATGCGGCCGGTAGGTCTGCGGATCGATATGGGGGAAAACAGCTTGCATGCCGCCGGTCAGCCCCACAATTCCTGGCGAACCTGTTCCGGCCAGGCTTCGATATCGAGGCCATGGTGGTGGAACAGGGCGAGCGCAATCCGCTCCAGGCCAAATCCGACACAGGCAGTATGGGCAGTCGTGCCATCAGCGAATTGAATGCCCCATTTCGTGCCGAAATGATCCTGATGATAGTTGAAGCTCATGCAGGCGGTCGGGTTTTCGGTTGAAGTGATCGGGATAAGCAGTTCGAATTTCAGGTTCTGATCGCGCTGATTGTTGACCAGCATGCGCCCGGCGCGGCCAAAGAACGGATCGTTGGCAACGTCGATGTGAACGGGAAGACCCACCCGCTGCATGATGTCCGTGCCGCGCTCGATCCAGAGCTGGCGGAATTCCGTCACGTCGTCGGCCTTGCCCATGCGGACATATTCACGCATGCGGAACATCTGCTGGCGCGCCGGGTCTTTCGACGGTTCGTGCCGGAAGCAATAGGATTGCAGGTCGAACAGCCCGCCATCGGCCGGCAGGTCGCCGCGCTGTGCCACGACGGGATAGAGCGGATAGCAGGCGGCCGGCGTCAGCACGATGTCGGTCGCTTCCTGTTCCTTCGTCCAGTCCTTACCGGCATCCATGCACTGGATGAGATTGACATGATCAAGCTCGCATCCGCAGAAACTGTGGATGGTTCCGGCCAATTGCGGAAAACTCTTCATGTAGCCGCTTTTTTCGAAGATGGCGCGGTTCATCCCGGGCGGGAAGCGGATGGCTTCCGCACCATCGCTGCCGCCGGTGCGGTCAATCAGCCGCTCGAACGCGGCAATAACGTCCTCGAAACGGCCGCTGCGTCCATAAAGACCGTCAACGCCGGTATCGAGAAGGAGACCAGCCGAAAACAGGCGGTCGAGAAAAGATATTTGAGCGTCCATGCCGTGTTACCCCAAGAGACTGGTGTTCTGTTTATGGATGAGCAGCATCGTGGCCGTGTTGCCAAGAATGCGCTCATTGGAGACCATGAGCTGTGCCGAATTGGCATCGCGCAAATGCCGGCCGAGGCTGTAGGGTGTTCCGTTCTTGTAACCCATGATGCCGCAGACGAGCATGGCATGATTGATGATCTGCAGAATGGATTGCGACGCGCCGACCTTGAGGTTGTTCATCGTAATAGCAAAGCCCATCGAGGCGAGCTTGTCGCTGTCGTCTTTGGCATGCCGGTAGGTATTGAGGCAGGCGACGATTTCGGACTTCAGCATCTGCAGCATGTTCGACGCTTCGGCGACACGCAATGCTCCCGGCTGCTGAACGCCGGGCATGCGCTTGGCCGCCGCCCTGACGAAGGACTGGGCCCGGGTTACGGCATCGACCGCAATGCCGTACCAGAGCGCGCTCCAGAGGAGATGTGCCATGGCCAGCATGGACTGCGCCGCGATTTCCGCGAAAGGGTGGGGCAGGATCTGTTCCGTGCTGCCGGTTCCCCGGAAAACGAAGCCTTCCGAGCAGGTGCCGCGCATGCCGAGGGTATCCCAGCCGTTTGTCTTCTCCAGTGTGTACTGATCCCTGACAAAGACAGTCATGACCTGGTCGGAAGATGCGGCCTCCGCGCTCGAGCGGGACGTGATCAGGATCGCATCGGCTTCGGTGCCGTAGGAAATGACTGTCGCATTCTTTTCGAGGCGGCAGGTATCGCCGTCAATTTCGATGGCGCATATGCTGTTGCGCAAATCCCCGCCAATGCCGCCTTCGGTGGTTGCAGAGGCCAGCAGCAGCTGTTCGGCTGCAACCCGGCGCATGAAGGCCCGGTGCCATTCGGCGGATTTGCCATGTTCGACCAAGCTCGACAGCTTGATGTGGTGCATCGCGAAAATCATCGCGCTGGCAGCACAGGACTGTCCGATAATGGAACATATTTCCGCAATCTGCTCGACCTGCGCCGCTTCGCCGCCAAGATCGGTGGGAACTTGGATACCAAGCAGATGCTCGGCCTTCATCGCATTGATGGCTTCGCGCGGAAAGCGTGCTTCGGTATCAACATTGTCGGCGAACTGGGCGGCGATGGCGGCAACGCGCGACGCGCGCAGCTGCAGACTGTTACCGGCGCCGGCGTTCATCAGGCGTCCTCATTGTTCTTGAGGATCGCTTCCACTGTCCGTTCGATGGCCTTGATGCTGGCAAAGGATTTGCGGTTGAGGAACTGGTCCGAAAACTCAATATCGAATGTGTCCTCGATGCCCAGCATCAGCTGGACAGAGGCGAACGAGGACAACCCCGCATTGTATAAGTCTTCTTCATCGCTGATCTGATCGACCGCGACCGGCAAACCGCCTACCTTAGCCAAAAGTTCCCGAATGGCTTCATTCATTGGATGCACCCCCGCACATATTTATCGCTGTCTGCAATACGCGAATATGTCGGCAGTTTCTATCGTCTGAAGTCTTTATTTCTAGTTATGGTTGTTTTTTTGGGAATCACGGCAGAAACGGGTTGATTATGACTCGAGACTAGTAAGTCCAGCATCCGGTCATTCCACCTCATAGCGGCTTGCGCCTTCGATGTGACGGCGCAAAAGGGCCTCGGCAAAGATCACGTCGTTCTCGGACAGGGCGTCGAGAATGGCAATGTGTTCGATGCAGACCTGACGGATGCGTTCGTGCGGGAGTCTTTCGAAATAGGCGTACTCGGTAATGCGCCGCAGGCTGTTTTGCTGGCGAACGGCCTGAACGAGAAAGCGATTGCCCGACCAGACCGCCAGGGCTTCGTGGAACGACGCATTGACGTTGAACCACTGATCGCGCTGAACCGATGCGGGCGGGATGCGCATGATATCCGCCTGCGCGGCGCGGATGGAAGCAAGATGGTCCTTGTCCACCTTGAAGCCCGGATGCCGCAGGGCGCCGCATTCCAGAATCATGCGGAACTGATAGCTTTCCTCCTCCACTTGGTCGGTATCGAGGCTTTCGGCAAAAGCCCAGCCGTGGCCCCTCTGACGCTGGACCAGGCCTTCGGCGGCAAACCGCAGCAGGACTTTGCGAATGGTTCCGCGTGTTGAGCTGTAACGCTCCGCCAGCAGCGTCTCTGATACCTCCATCGGTATTGCGCCCGTCGCCCGGTCAGCCATCAGCCGTTTGTGGATGTCTTCCAGCTCCGATGGGGGCGCGATACCATCGATATCACCGTTGCCATCAGGCAGGAGAGCCAGGACATAGCCCCGGCCGGGCGCATGGGCCAGAACGCCGCGGCTCGCCAGCAGAGCAAGGGCCGAGCGGATCGGCGATCGTGAGACCCCCAGCCTTCTGGCCAACGCAAAATCTGACACGCGCTCCCCGACAGGCCAGCGCTCCGACGAGGCCAAGGAAACGATCTGGCGGGCGATTTCTATTTGCAGGTCACTGACGGTCAATCCTGGCTCCATATCCTATGCGGCTTATTTTTGCATAAAAGCCAATTGACACGCAATCATTACGTATTAAAGTGTACGTAAATTAAACAAAATACACTATAAGGCGCAGCGATGAGTTCCTATCCGACATCCTTTCCCTTCGTAACCGTCTCCGGGACGCCGTTTGAGCGTGGGCGCCAATACGGTGCTGCGGTGCCCGAGCGCGTGAAAAAAAGCGTTGCGCTGTATGGCGACCAGCTTGCCAAGCTGGGCTACAGCGCATCCGAAAAGACGCGGCTTATCGAGGAGTTTGCGGGGGAAATCGCGAATTTCGGTGCGCACTACATCGAGGAGATGCGTGGCATCGCCGAGGGCGCTGGCGTTGCTTTCGACGATATCGTCATGATCAATGCGCGCACCGAAGTCATCGCCAAGGCGCGTCTGGAAAAGAACGCTCCGCTGGACGAGGAAGATGAGATCGATGATGGATGCACCGGAGCGGTCATTCTTCCCGAGAGAAGCCTGGACGGCACTCTTATTCACGGCCAGAACTGGGACTGGAAGACCGAGTGCGCCGAGACGGCCATTGTCTTGCGGGTTTTGCAGGAGGACGGCCCGGATTTCCTGACATTCGTCGAAGCGGGCGGTCTTGCGCGGAACGGCATGAACAGCGCCGGCGTCTGCATCACTGCAAACTATCTTGAATCCGACCGCGACTACCGGCAACAGGGCGTCCCGCTGGCACTGATCCGGCGCAAGGCATTGGAGCAGGCGCATTTCGCCCTTGCGATGCGGGCGGTGGCGGGAACGCCGAAGGCCTGCTCCAACAACATGATCCTCTCGACCGGCGCGGGTTTTGCCATCGACCTTGAGTGCGCACCGGATGAGGTATTCCATATATTGCCGGCCAATGGGTTGGTTGTTCACGCCAACCATTGGGTGAGCCCCGTGGCGCTTTCGAAACTCCGGGACACGGGCCTGCCGCATGTGCCGGAAAGCCCGTACCGTGACTGGCGCGTGCGCAAGATACTGGAGGAAGCCGGGGAAAAACTCGGCATTGCCGATATGAAGCGCGCGTTCTTCGATGACTTTCTGACGCCCTATGCCGTTTGCAGGCCGCCGAGATTGAACACCGAAGGGAACCTTTCGGCCACGGTTGCCATGGTCATCATGCATCCCGCCAGCGGCACCATGGAGGTTGCCTGCCTGCCGGCCATCAACCGCAACTTCACCCGTTACAGCCTTCGGTCGGACCCGGTTCAAGTCGTGGCCGCTTAAGCGGCGGAAATCTTTCCTTCTTCAACCAACGGGCACCTAAGCCTGAATGAATAATGGGGTTCAGAATATGAAGAATGCTATTTTGATGTCATTGGCATTGGGGCTGATCGCGGCACCTGCCGCCGCCCAGTCGATTACCGCGGCAATTCCGGCTGACATTCGCAGCTCCAATCCCGGCGTCAACCGCGACGACTATACGGATGCGGTGGTGCTGCACACGGTCGAGGGTCTCGTCGGCTATAAAGAAGACGGCTCCGTCGGGCCGCTGCTTGCACAGAGCTTCGAGCTTTCGCCGGATGGGCTGACCTACACGTTCAAGCTCAGGTCCGGCGTTACCTTTCACAACGGAGAGCCATTGACCGCTGCCGACGTGCTGTGGAGCTGGACCCGTTACATGGACCCCAAGACCGAGTGGCGCTGCCTGCCGGAATTTGACGGCCGCAATGGCCTCAAGGTGGACGCCGTCACGACACCTGATCCGCAAACCGTGGTCATGAAGATCAATCACCCGAGCGCGATTTTTCTCGATACGCTGGCGCGCACGGATTGCGGGATGACCGCCGTCCTGCAGAAGGCATCGGTCAAGGCCGATGGCAGCTGGGACAAGCCTATCGGCACCGGGCCATATAAGTTCGGCAACTGGAAGCACGGGGAATACATCACCCTCGACGCCTTTGAAAACTATGTTTCGCCGGGCGGAGAGAAGGCCGATGGCTATGTCGGCTCCAAGCGCCCGCTGATCAAGGAAATCAAATTCCTAGTCGTACCGGATCCGGCCACGGTGAAAGCCGGTCTATTGTCCGGCGCGCTGGATGTCGCATCGGTTCTGAGCACCGACATTCCAGAGTTTTCAGCCAATGCGAATTTCACCGTAACGACGGGAGCGGAAGCCTCCAAGCATACGTTCCTGATGCAGACCAAAGATCCGCTGCTTTCCAAGGTGGAGATGCGGCAAGCCATCGCCGCGGCGCTCGATCTTCCCACCCTCGTCGCGCAGGCGACCAACGGAACCGGCCGTCCCAACAATTCCGCGATCTTCCCCGGCTCGCGCTACTACAGCGATATCCAGAAAGAAGCCTTTGCCCCTGATCCGGCAAAGGTGGCGGACCTGCTCGCCAAGGCCGGCTACAAGGGCGAGGAAATCAATATTATCGCCAACAAGCGTCCCACCGCACCGAGTTTCGATGCGGCGGTGGTGGCACAGGCCATGCTTCAGGCCGTCGGCATCAACGCCCGCATTGAGGTCCTCGACTGGTCAACCCAGCTCGACCGCTACAATTCCGGCAAATACCAGATGATGTCCTTCTCCTATTCCGCGCGTCTCGATCCGGCTCTGAGTTTCGAGCAGTTCTCCGGGCCCAAGGACAAACAGCCGCGGAAAGTCTGGGACAATCCGGAGGCGCTGGGGCTGATCGCCAAAGCCATGGAAGTATCCGATCAGGCGCAGCGGCAGGCCATCTTCGATGAGCTTCACAAAAAGCTGCTGCATGATGTTCCCTTGATCATTTACTGTAATGGCACGGGTGAAACCGTCAACAGCAAGCGCTTGAAGGGCACGCCTGTCTGGCAGGCAAAACTCCGGCTTTGGGAACTCGGTCTCGAACAGTAGACGCTGTGTTCCCGTAAGCCCGAGAGGTCAGCATGCTGAAGTTCGCCATTACCCGCGTTGGCACTGCGATCCCGACATTGTTCATCGTGGCGGTGTCCGTGTTCTTTCTCATCCGCCTCATTCCTGGTGATCCGGCATCGCTGATGCTGGGTGACCTGGCGGATCCGGCAAGTCTTGCGGACCTGCGCGCCAGACTGGGGCTCGACCAAAGCATTCCGGCCCAGTTCGCAATCTGGCTCGGCAATATAATGCATGGCGACTTTGGCCGGTCGATCACCAACCAGCAGGAGGTTCTGCCGCTGATATTGGCGCGTTTGCGCATCAGTGCAGAAATCGTCCTGATCGCAGTTTTCCTGGCGAGTATCGTTGCCGTACCGGCGGGGATGATCGCCGCCTGGCGGCAAAACAGCATGACGGACGTGGCGCTGGTTGGTGGTGCGACCATCCTGCTCTCCATCCCGGCATTCTGGATGGGGCTGCTCCTGCTGCTGTTTTTCGGGCTGAAGCTGGGCTGGCTACCGGTGCTGGGTTATGTCTCCATGTCCCAGAACCTTCCGCAGGGATTGCTCTATATCGTCCTGCCGGTGGTAACGCTCTTCCTGCATGAGATTGGCGTGATCCTGCGCATGGCGCGCGCCTCGACGCTGGAAGTCATGCAGCTGGATTACATCACCCACGCCCGGGCCAAGGGCCTGTCGGAATCCGCGGTCCTCTGGCGGCACGCGTTCAAGAATGCCTTTGGCCCGACCTGGACCCTGATCGGCATCGTCCTCGGCAATCTGCTCGGCGGTATCGCCGTGGTTGAAACGGTGTTCACCATACCCGGTCTCGGACGTTTGCTTGTCGATGCCATTTTCGCCAGGGACTATCCGGTGATCCAGGGCTGCCTTCTGCTCATTGCAACGGTGTACGTGCTGGTAAACCTCATTGTCGATCTGCTCTATCCCCTATTCGATCCGAGGGTGACTGCCGAATGAGAAATCTCGCTCCCAATGCGCTCCTTGGAAGCGCACTGATCGGAACATTGCTGGCCGGGGCATTCATGGGAGCGGTATGGACGCCCTATGATCCGCTCGGCCTCAACTTCAAGCTCAAACTTGCCGGGCCAAGCGCCGCCCACTGGCTGGGGACGGATGAGTTCGGCCGCGATGTGCTCAGCCGGTTGCTGGCCGGTGCGGCGACCAGTTTCTGGATAAGCCTGCTTACCGTGGCGCTCGCCGTCACCGCCGGCACCCTGATCGGGATATTGACGGGCTATTTCCGCGGCTGGGTCGATCGCATCGTCATGACCTTCAATGACGCGCTGCTCGCCTTCCCGGGCATCCTCTTGGCGCTCGGGCTGCTCGCGATTGTAGGAGCGAACAAGTATGGCATCATTCTGGCGCTTGGCCTCGCCTATACCCCTACTGTCGTGCGGATTGTCCGCGGCAACGTCCTGTCACTGCGCGAGCGGGAGTTCATCGAAGCCTCGCGTGTCATGGGCAACTCGAACGCCTATACGATGGGCCGCCACATCCTGCCCAACTGTGTCGCACCGCTTACGGTCCTCGCCACGTCGATGTTCGGCTGGGTGCTGCTTGCCGAAAGCGCGCTCAGCTTCCTCGGCCTCGGCGTGCCGCCGCCCGCGCCGACATGGGGCAACATGCTTGCGAGCGGGCGTCCCTTCATATCCCAGGCGGTGTGGCTGGCCATATTTCCCGGTCTCTGCATCTCGCTGACCCTGCTCGGGATCAATCTTCTCGGCGATGCGCTGCGTGACAAACTCGATCCAAGGATGAGGGGCTGACGATGCAGGAGAACACACCACTGCTCGATGTGCGCGGCCTTTCCCTTGAGGTGGCACGAACGGGAATTCAGATACTCAAGACCATCAGTTTCAATGTCAAAGCGGGTGAAATCGTCGGAATTGTCGGCGAGTCCGGTTCGGGAAAGTCGATGGCTGCCCGTGCCGTCATTGCCCTCAATCCGCCAGCGGTGCAACGTACCGCCGGAACGATATGTTTCGAAGGACGGGAAATCGGCAGCATGCAAAAGCGCGCGCTGCAGGCGTTGCGTGGCGCCCGGATTGGCATGGTTTTCCAGGAGCCGATGACATCGCTCAATCCATCGATGACGATCGGCCGTCAGCTGGAAGAGGGGCTGCGGCTGCACCGGCGGCTGACGGGACGGGAGCGCCACCGGCTGATTGTCGACATGCTGGCCCGGGTTGGCTTGAATGACCCGCAGACGGCACTTGCAGCCATGCCGCATCATTTTTCCGGCGGCATGCGCCAGCGCATCATGCTGGCTGCCGTGATGCTGCTCAAACCGGCCTTGCTGATTGCCGACGAGCCAACCACGGCATTGGATGCTGTGGTCCAGCGCGATGTGCTCGAACTGATGGTTGACCTCACACGCGAGAACAACACGGCGGTTCTCATGATCAGCCACGATCTGGCGATGGTGGCAAAATATTCGGACCGCGTTGTGGTCATGTCGCAGGGCGAAATCGTCGAGCAGGGGGATACCCGGGATCTGCTGCGTGCGCCGAAGCATCCCTATACGCGCAAACTGCTTTCCGCCCTGCCGCACCGCATGCCCGCAAGGGCCGTTAAGGTCTCGCCGGTGGCGCGGATCACGGTCGATCGCCTCATCGTCGACTTTGCGGCGCGCCGCAGCCTGTTGCGCAAGGGGCAGCCCAAGCGTGCCCTGAGCGGCGTCAGCCTGAGCGTTATGCCCGGAGAGGTTGTGGCGGTGGTCGGCGGATCGGGGTCGGGCAAGACCACCTTGGGGCGCACCATCGCCGGATTGATCGAACCGACGGATGGCAAAATCCTTTTCAACGGCAAGTCGGTCCAGACATCGGCGGCCGACTACGCGGAGTATCGGCTCAATTGTCAGATGGTGTTTCAAGACCCTTACTCGTCGCTTGATCCGCGCATGACGATTGGCAGCCTGATCGGGGAGGCACTTCGCCATTCGACGGAACTGACGAGCAAAGAAAAGAGCGCGCGTGTCGCGGAAGTTCTTGACGAAGTGGGCCTGTCTTCGGCGTTTGCTGCGCGTTTCCCGCACCAGCTGTCCGGCGGCCAGCGGCAACGCGTGGCCATTGCCCGCGCCGTTGTCAGGCGGCCGCAATTCGTCATCGCCGACGAGCCGGTTTCGGCACTGGATGTGACCGTCCGCGCGCAGGTGCTCAAGCTGTTTGCCGAGCTGCAGCGAAAGCACGGCTTCTCGTGCCTGTTCATCAGCCATGATCTGGCCGTGGTCGAGCAGATCGCCGACCGGGTCATCGTCATGAACAACGGTGTCATCGTCGAAGAGGGCAGCCGTGATGCGATCTTCGACAATCCCCAGCAGGACTATACCCGCAAACTGCTCCAGGCCATTCCCGCTCTGTTCAGCACCGACAATGGCGGCGTCGAACTGGGATGGCGTTTTGACGAGGTTGGCAGGAAATCAGCCGGTGGCCGGTCTTGAATCATTGTAGCGAGGAATAGCATGTCACCATCATCCGAAAGCCGGGCGCAAGCGATCTATGATCTTGGCCGCACGGCCATTTTTGCCTGCAAATCCGATCCCCGGTTTCATTATTGCCTCTACGTGCCTCCCATCGTCGGCGAGGGCGGGACGGTGGATCTTCTGGTGGCCGTTCACGGCACGGGACGCACATCGTTTCTTGATTTTCGCGATGGCTTTGCCGAATTCGGCCGGTGGAACGACTGCGCCATTCTTTGCCCGGTTTTTCCCGTCGGCGTCCTGGGCGATGATGCGCGCAGCGGCTACAAGTTCATGATCGAGGGCGATATCCGCTACGATCTGCTTCTTCTGGACATGGTTGCGGAGGTCGCCGCAAAATACCGGCAGAATTGGGACACATTCGCCATGTTCGGGTTCTCCGGAGGCGGTCACTTCACCCATCGCTTTGCCATACTGCATCCGCAAAAACTTTGGGCCGCCTCAATCGGCGCCCCCGGTTCGGTGACCCTGCTTGATCCGGACAAGGACTGGTGGGTGGGTATCCGCAATCTGCAGGAACGGTTTGGCATCACCTTCGACCGGGAGGCGCTGGCCCGTATCCCCATGCATATGGTCGTCGGCGATGCCGATCTGGAAACATGGGAAATCACCATTCCGGAGGGCAGTACAAACTGGATGCCGGGGGCAAACGATGCGGGGCGCACGCGGCCCGAACGGCTGTCATCTCTTCGGCGCTCCTTTGAAGGTGCCGGTGTATCCGTGAAATTCGATCTTGTTCCCGGTATTTCGCACGATCGCATGCAGGTGCTCGGCCACGTTCAGAATTTCCTCGCGGACATTTTGGCGGACCGCCGTGCGGGATAGGTCGGGGGTATCCCGGCCGCGGCGCAGCACTGTGACTTATGGTTGCGTGGAGTTGTGAAGTCCCTGCGCATTTACAATTGGTCCAACTCGTGCAGACTGGTCTGGCTGAAGAAGGGAGAGCGGTGCGCTGGGAGGCGCATGGCAAAATCTCATGTCGCTGCATTCGGACCATATTCGCGAAATCGAGACGGTGAGTCTGGGAGGCTCGACCAACCGTGATGAAACCGTGGTTGAATCCTGGTTGCGCTGCATCAAGCAGCACAGGCTGGACCCGGCACAGGCATGCGAGGCCTACATCGTTCCCGAAACCCAGTTGCGCGAGCATCGGCAGCAGTCGGAGCAGTTGATTTCAATCGCGCGGTCGGGACTTGAAAACCTGTTTCGTCATGTTGCCGGTCAGAACTATGTGCTGCTTCTTTCCGATCGCGACGGGATCACTGTTGAATTCCTCGGCGATCCGCTGTTCGACAACAATCTGCGCAAGGCGGGTCTTTATCTCGGTTCGGAATGGTCGGAGGCGCGGGCAGGCACCTGTGCCGTTGGCTCCTGCCTGGAGACAGGCGAGCCGTTGACGATTCATCAGACCGATCATTTTGACAATACCCATACACCGCTGACCTGCACCGCCGCGCCCATCTATGACGCACAGGGGCAGCTTTCGGCCGTGCTTGATATTTCGCTGTTGCGTTCGCCGCAAATCAAGACGAGCCAGAACTTGGCGCTGCACCTGGTAACGGCTACGGCGCGGCGGATCGAGCTTGCCAATCTCATGGCCCAGACGCGCAATGAGTGGGTGTTGCGTTTTTCGCGCTCTCCTGAATTTCTCGACGTCGATCCGGAAGCGGCGATCTCGATCGACGGTGCGGGGCGAATTATCGGCATGACCCACGACGGCGCAAAGATCATGGCGCGCGCGTCCGGGCTCGATTGGCGGCAGCCGGCGAATCTGATCGGGCAATCCATATCGCGTTTTTTCGATATGGATGTCGACGATCTCGGCAATCTTACCCGCACGAGGCCGTCCGAAGACCGGCTGGTGTTCGCGCGGGACGGCAATGTTCTGTTTGCGCATGCGATAGAACCGCACTACCCATCGCGCGGTGCACCGATTGTTCAGGAGCGCATCCCCGCCTCGCTGCGCCGGTTGAGCGGCGGCGATCCGCATCTGGCTGGGCTGCAGACAAAGGCGGCAAAGCTTGCCGGCAAGTCGTTGCCGATTCTGATCCAGGGCGAAACCGGTACAGGCAAGGAATATCTGGCGCGCGCCATCCATGACAGCAGTGGTGCCAGCGGACGCTTTATTGCCGTCAATTGTGCTGCTATGCCGGAGCAGCTTATCGAGAGCGAGCTGTTCGGTTATGCGCCGGGTGCCTTCACAGGAGCTTTGGCGAAGGGGCGCAAGGGGCTTGTCGAGGAAGCCGATGGTGGCACGCTGTTTCTCGATGAAATCGGTGACATGCCTTTGGCGCTGCAAAGCCGGCTTCTGCGGGTGCTGGCCGAAGGCGAGGTTTTGCCTCTCGGCGCATCGCGGGCCAAACCGGTCAATGTACGCATTCTCTCCGCATCCCACCGCGACCTTGCCGAACTCGTGCGCAACGGCACATTCCGCCAGGACCTGTTCTATCGCCTGAACGCCGCCACCCTGTCACTGCCGGCGCTGCGGAACCGCAGCGATTTTGATTGGCTGCTCGCGGAAATCCTGAAGAAATGCACGGCGGATACGGGTTCGGCTCCGGTCGTTTCCGCCGAAGCGCAGTTGGCGCTGCGGCGGCACAATTGGCCGGGCAATATCCGCGAACTTTTCAATGTTCTTGATGTTGCGGCGGCACTCTGTGAAAACGGGTGTGTAGACCTGACGGATCTTCCCGAGCACGTCCAGCGACAGGCCCAAAATCATCCGGTCAGCGCAGGCCGTGAACAGCATGATGAACATTCCCGGTTGACGGAAGCTCTGGCGGCAACGGACGGAAACATTTCCGCTGCGGCGCGCCTGCTTGGTGTCGACCGTTCAACCGTACACAGGCAGCTGCGCCGCGTCCGCCAAAAGGCAGCGCATTGATGTCAGGCCTGCCCAGGTGTTGCAACTGTTGCAGAGCGTTGCGCCACAGCTGTGGCGAATTGCAACAGCCGCGCTGTCGCCAATTCTTCCTTCGTCATAAAAACATTTGAAAGTCAGTCAGATAGAGGAAACTCCGGCTGCTGGCACGTTCCTTGCAGTGCTTTCGCACACCAGCTGCTTGCGTTGATCGCAATGCGGGAAGCTTGATGCGAACAACAGACAGGCCTTGTCGCGAAACGGGGCCGGGAGGAATGAATGAAAGCACTGCGTTTCCATGCGGCGAAAGACCTTCGTCTTGAAAATATTGACGCGCCTTCGTCGGCGCCGCAGGCCGGGCAGGTGTTGATCCGCAACCGGTTTGTCGGTATTTGCGGAACGGACCTGCACGAATATGTGTCGGGGCCCATCTTTATTCCGGTTGAACCGCATCCGTTCACCGGGGCGAGTGGGCCGCAGATTTTGGGGCATGAATTCGGCGGTGTCGTTGAAGCGGTCGGCGCGGGGGTGACGTCGGTCAAACCGGGTGACCGGGTTTCCGTCCAGCCTTTGATCATGCGGCGCTCCGGCGACTATTTTGCCGATCGCGGTCTTTTTCATCTGAGTACGAATCTGGCCTTGGCCGGGTTGAGCTGGCAGTCCGGCGGCATGGCGGAATATGCCCTGCTGAATGAATACAATGTGCAGCGCATCCCGGATGAAATGACCGACGAGGAAGCGGCGCTGGTCGAACCCGCCGCCGTGGCGGTCTATGCCTGTGATCGCGGCGGGGTGACAGCTGGAAGCAGTGTTCTCGTGACCGGGGCGGGACCGATTGGTGTGTTGACGCTGCTTGCGGCCCGAGCTGCCGGTGCCGCCCAATTGTTCCTCTCCGATATCAACGATACGCGGCTGGAACTGGCGGTCGGCATCCTGCCGGATTTGATCACCATCAACCCGAAGCGCGAGCTGGTCGGCGACATCGTCCGGTCGAGAACCGAAGGCGGCGTCGGTTGCGATGTCGCCATTGAATGCGTGGGCAATGAACACGCTTTGAAAGCCTGTACCGATGCCGTCCGCAAGCAGGGCGTGGTGGTACAAACGGGGCTTCATCCGCATGAAAATCCGCTCGACTGGTTCCAGGTCACCTTCAAGGATATCGATATCCGCGGATCGTGGGCCTACCCGACGCATTATTGGCCGCGGGTCATCAGACTGATCAGTTCAGGTCTCTTGCCTGCACACAAGGTCGTTACCAAACGGATCAACCTGGATGAAGCGGTGACAGAGGGTTTCGATACCCTGCTTGATCCTGCGGGAAAGCATCTGAAGATCTTGATCGATCTGACATCATAGGTCGTGCGGGCTGGAGGAGCCCGCATCCGATCTTACAGAATTCATACAATTGGCAGGCAGAATGGAGGAGATTTCATGCTTGACGACAGCCCCCACCAAAAGATTGAAACGGTACTTGGGAAGCTCGAAAAGGCTTTCGCGAATGGCGATATTGAAGCGGCAGTCAACCTGTTTCAGGAAGACTGTTACTGGCGTGATCTTGTCACGTTCACATGGAACCTGAAGACCCTTGAAGGCCATGATCAGATCCGTGCCATGCTGACCGAACAGCTGGCGCGCATCAAACCGCATGACCTGCGGCAGGATCTGAGCGAAGTAGCCACGGAGGATGACGGTGTCACCCAGGGCTGGATCGAATTTGATACCGGCGCGGCGCGGGGGTACGGGCACATCCGCCTCAAGAACGGCCGCATATGGTCGCTGCTGACCACCATGTCCGAATTGAAGGGACATGAGGAACCAAAGGGTTTCCTGCGGCCCATGGGTGCGCAGCATGGCAGCGAACCCGGACGCAAGAGCTGGAAGGAAAAGCGCGAGACGGAAGCGGCTGAGCTTGGCTACTCCGTCCAGCCCTATTGCCTCATCATTGGCGGCGGACAGGGCGGGATCGCCCTCGGGGCCCGGCTGCGGCAGCTTGGTGTACCAACCATCATCATCGAAAAGAACGAGCGTCCGGGGGACAGCTGGCGCAAACGCTACAAGTCTTTGTGCCTGCACGATCCAGTCTGGTACGACCATCTGCCCTACATCCCGTTCCCCGATAACTGGCCGGTTTTTGCCCCCAAGGACAAGATCGGCGACTGGCTCGAGATGTACACGAAAGTGATGGAGCTGAATTACTGGAGCTCGACGGTTTGCAAATCGGCACAATACGACGACGCGCGGGGTGAATGGACCGTCATCGTCGAGCGCGACGGCAAGGAGATCACGCTGCGTCCGAAACAGCTTGTCCTGGCAACCGGCATGTCCGGCAAAGCCAACTGGCCGAAATTCAAGGGAATGGACGTATTCAAGGGCGAGCAGCAGCATTCGTCCCAGCACCCCGGCCCTGAAGCCTATGCGGGCAAGAAAGTCGTGGTCGTGGGGTCCAACAATTCCGCCCACGATATCTGCGCAGCGCTGTGGGAAGCGGGCGCTGACGTGACCATGCTGCAGCGCTCGTCGACCCACATCGTCAAATCCGATTCCCTGATGGAAATCGGCCTGGGCGATCTCTATTCCGAGCGCGCCGTCGCCAACGGCATGACCACACGCAAGGCCGATCTGATTTTTGCCTCGCTGCCCTATCGCATCATGCATGAGTTCCAGAAGCCGGTTTACGACAAGATCCGTCAGAAGGACGCGGCCTTCTACGAGCGGCTGGAAAAGGCTGGCTTCATGCTGGACTTCGGTGACGATGAGTCCGGACTGTTCATGAAATACCTGCGCCGCGGTTCCGGCTATTACATCGATGTCGGTGCTTGCGATCTCATCGCCGACGGCAAGATCAAGCTGATCAGCGGCGTCAATATCCGCGAACTGAATGAAGGCGGTATCGTGCTGGACGATGGGCGGGAACTCCCGGCCGATCTGATTGTCTATGCCACCGGTTACGGCTCGATGAACGGCTGGGCGGCGGACCTGATCTCGCGCGAGGTCGCCGACAAGGTCGGAAAGTGCTGGGGGCTTGGTTCGGACACCACGAAGGACCCGGGACCATGGGAAGGCGAACAGCGCAATATGTGGAAGCCGACGCAGCAGCAGGCCCTATGGTTCCATGGCGGAAATCTGCACCAGTCACGCCATTACTCACAGTACCTGTCGCTCCAGCTGAAGGCCCGCATGGAAGGTATCCCGACACCGGTCTATGGTCTTCAGACGGTGCATCACCTGTCCTAGCGTGAAAACAAAGCAGCACGCGGTCGTGTGGCCGCATGCTGCTTCACCCGCCATGGCGCACCCTTGACCGAAAAGCAAACTAGCTTACCCTAGGGTCAGAACGCCTGGACTTTGGGAGGAGACCGATGGCTTCGCGGTACGATGGTCAGCATGCCGAACACATCCAGTCCGCCCTTCTGGGAAGCGCTGCTGCGCAATCTGCGCTCGTTGCCTCCTGGGGGCGTTCCATGCGTCTCTACGGGCTCAATCCGGAAGAGGGGACACCGCCGGATTTTTTGAGCGAACGGGAACTGACGGACGCCCGCGAACGGCTGGGATCGTTGATCACCACCGCGCAGGCGACGCTGGACCGCCTCTACTCCGCCGTTGGCGGTGCCGGATGCTGTGTGCTGCTGGCGGATAAGGACGGCGTGCCGGTTGACCGCCGCGGCAGCGTTTCGGACGATGCGACCTTCTGCAAGATCGGTCTGTGGACCGGAGCGGTGTGGAGCGAGGAACGCGAAGGTACGAACGGCATTGGAACCGCCTTGGCCGAACAGCGGGCTTTAACGATCCATCGGGATCAGCATTTCCGCAGCCGCAATACGGCCTTGTCCTGCACCGTTGCCCCCATATTCGACCATTGCGGGCGCCTGATGGCGGCCATTGACGTGTCATCCGCGCGTCACGACCTCACGGAAGATTTCGTCAAACTGATCGCCATGGCTGTCGTTGATGCTGCGCGCCGCGTGGAAGCGGAAAATTTTCGTCTGGCCTTCCCCAAGGCGCGGATCATGCTCGCCAAGCTCGGGCCGGATGTGAGCTATGAGCGCAGTGCCAGCGCGCTGATTGCCGTCGATGAAGACGACCTTGTCATCGGGGCTTCCCGCACTGTCCGGCATGTTCTGGGTCTCACCGATGAGTCCTTGAGCAAGCCGCTGCCGGCGGCCAGTCTCCTGGGGCAAAGCATGGATGTCGAGCAGGAATTTGCTGCCGCCGAGCGCAGCGTCATCCAGCGCGTGCTTGCCAAAGCCGACGGCAATATCTCGGTTGCCGCCACGATGATGGGTATGGGGCGTGCCACCCTGCATCGCAAGTTGAAGAAACTCGGTATTCACTGACGCTGCAGCGTATTCGCTGATTGCCGCCGGCAATTGTCTCAAAAGTGAGACAATGCGCCCGCCCGCATGGTTCATGCGGGATGACACCCGCACCTCCGCGCGCGATCCTCTCCGGGCCGCAGGAGGCGGTATCAATCAGCGTGCAGATGGCCTTTCCGAAGTTTTCACGGCGCGGAGGCCCTGCAACAGGGAGGAACACCATGAACAAGGTAGAATTCAACCGCACCATTCGACCCAATTTCAAGAAGCGCTACGGCAATTTCATCGGCGGCAAGTTTGTCGAGCCGAAGTCGGGACGGTATTTCGACAATACTTCGCCGGTGAATGGCCAGGTCCTGTGCGAAATCGCCCGGTCCGACGCCAGCGATGTCGAGGCAGCCCTCGATGCGGCCCATGCGGCCAAGGATGCGTGGGGGCGTACCAGCGTTGCCGAACGCAGCGTCATCCTCAACAAGATCGCGCAGGTCATGGAGGACAATCTGACACTGCTGGCGCAGGCCGAGACCTGGGACAACGGCAAGCCGATCCGCGAGACGACTGCCGCAGACCTGCCACTCGCGATTGATCACCTGCGTTACTTCGCTGGCGTGATCCGGGCGCAGGAGGGCAGTATTTCCGAGATTGACCATGATACCGTCGCCTACCACTTCCACGAGCCGCTGGGCGTTGTCGGCCAGATCATCCCGTGGAATTTCCCGCTCCTGATGGCGATCTGGAAACTCGCACCGGCACTGGCCGCCGGCAATTGCGTGGTGCTGAAGCCGGCGGAACAGACACCGGCTTCCATTCTGGTGCTGGCCGAACTGATCGGTGATCTCCTGCCGCCGGGCGTTCTGAACATCGTCAACGGCTTCGGCCTCGAGGCCGGCAAGCCGCTTGCATCCAGTCCGCGCATTGCCAAGATTGCCTTTACCGGCGAGACGACAACCGGCCGCCTGATCATGCAGTATGCCAGCCAGAACCTCATTCCGGTGACCTTGGAGCTGGGCGGCAAGTCACCCAACATTTTCTTCAAGGATGTGACGTCCGACGATGACGATTTCTTCGACAAGGCGATTGAAGGCTTCGTCATGTTTGCCCTCAATCAGGGCGAGGTCTGCACTTGCCCAAGCCGCGCCCTCATTCATGAATCCATCTACGACAAGTTCATGGAACGCGCGCTGAAGCGTGTCGAGGCAATCGTCCAGGGTGACCCGCTTGATCCCGCGACGATGATCGGTGCGCAGGCGTCCGGCGAGCAGTTCGAGAAAATCCTGTCCTACATCGATATCGGCAAGCAGGAAGGCGCTGAAGTGCTGACTGGTGGTGAACGCAACGCGTTGGCCGGCGATCTCGCCGGCGGTTTCTATGTGAAGCCGACGGTGTTCAAGGGCCATAACCGGATGCGTATTTTCCAGGAGGAAATCTTTGGTCCGGTCGTTTCGGTCACCACCTTCAAGGACAATGACGAAGCGCTGTCGATTGCCAACGATACGCTTTACGGCCTGGGTGCCGGCATATGGAGCCGGGACGCCAACACCTGCTACCGCTTCGGCCGGGCCATTCAGGCCGGGCGTGTCTGGACCAACTGCTACCATGCCTATCCCGCGCATGCGGCATTCGGCGGATACAAGCAGTCGGGCATCGGCCGGGAAAACCACCTGAAGATGCTGGATCATTATCAGCAGACCAAGAACATGCTGGTCAGCTACAGCCCGAAGAAGCTCGGATTCTTCTGAGCACTCTGACGTTGCAAAGCTGGCGGCGTCTGCGTGGCGCTGCCAGTGTCACCATTGGGGAGGCATCATGCAAAATCAGGTCAGTGCCACGATCGCTGCTCTCGATCTCATTCGAACGCTGCAGGCGGAATACGGGCCGATCATGTTTCATCAGTCGGGCGGTTGTTGCGACGGCTCGTCGCCGATGTGCTACGCGCAAGGGGACTTCATCATCGGCGACCAGGACGTCCGTCTGGGTGATATCGGCGGCGCGCCGGTCTATATCAGCGCCTCCCAGTATGATGTGTGGAAACATACCGAACTGATCATCGATGTCGTGCCGGGCCGCGGCGGCATGTTCTCGCTCGACAATGGCCGCGAAGTGCGGTTCCTGACGCGCTCGAAAGTGTGCGTCGTGTCTCCGCTTGAAACGAGATAGTGAGCCGTCGGTTGATTAAAACCGATCGGCACGGTCCGTCGGGTTTGGTTGTCGAACCCGATCTCGCCGATGCCCGGATATCGCCGCAAGGCCCGGCAACCGGCTCCGCGCCATAGACAGTCATTGTCGATGGCTCCATGTCCCTGAATCGCACCCGGTCGACATTCTTCATCCCGCCACAACAATAGTTCGATTTTTGGCGTTGCACGCTTGACAAGTTTGACGAGACGTTATTAGTTCGGTGATAGAACGAACTAAATATGTGAGGCTGTGTTGAACGAAGCTGTGCGCCTGTCCCGTAAGTTCTCCCAGCGGGCCGTAATAGAAGCTATCGTGCAGGGTAGTCCGATTTCGCGGGCCTCGATCTCCAAGCAGACAGGGCTGTCGAAACAGACGATTTCGGAGATTGTCCGCCAGCTGGAAACGGAAGGCTGGGTTCAGGAAACCGGACGTACCAGCGGTCACGTTGGGCGTACCGCGGTCACCTATGAGCTTATTCCAAGCGCAGCCTACATCGCCGCCGTTGATCTGGGCGGCACGAAGGTGCGTGTGGCCATCGTCGATCTGGCCTGCCAGGTCTTTGCCGAGGATACGGCGCCAACGGACCCGAGGGGCGGGCAGGCGGTTATCGACCAGATCGCAAACATGTGTTTTCGGGCGGCCGCTCGTCAGGCTATCCCGCGCGAGAAGATCAGGCTTGCCGTTGTCGGTGCGCCGGGTGCGCCGGACAGTGATACCGGCCGTATCCTGCTTGCGCCCAATATTGCCGGCTTCGACACCATGGACGTGGCAACGGCATTTGAACGCGCGTTCGGCGTTGATGTCATGCTGGAGAACGATGTCAATCTTGCCGTCATCGGTGAGAACTGGTTGGGCCAGGGGCAGGGCATCGACAATCTTGCTTATATTGCGCTGGGAACCGGTATCGGCGGCGGCCTCATGGTGGGCGGGCAGCTGGTGCGCGGCAACATCCATGCGGCGGGCGAACTCGGCTTTCTGCCCTTCGGTTCCGATCCGTTCGATGCGGAATCCTTGAGTGCAGGCGCCTTCGAGCGGGCGGTCGCCTCGATGAGCATCATCGAGCGTTACAGGGCCTTGTCGGGGATATCATTGGGTGTACCTGCTATTTTTGAGGCTGCGACGGCTGGCGATGCCAATGCCAACAGGGTTCTCGATGACACTGCCCGCCTTCTTGCGCGCGGAATTGGCGCCATTGCCGCCATTGCCAATCCGGAAAAAGTCATCCTCGGCGGTTCAATCGGCCTACGGCCGGAGATGCTGTCGCGGGTGAAAGACCTGCTGCCGCGCTGTTTTCCTTATCCGATCGATGTCGAGGCCAGTGTGCTTGGGTCGCGTGCCGCCATTATCGGCGCGGCCGCCATAGGGTTGGGGCACCTGCACAATACGCTCTTCGGTGCCGATGCGCCCGATAGCCGTATCTCGCTTCCGCCCGCCAGCACGGTCACATTGCGGGAGGTCGTATGATGAAGGATGCAAGCAATCTCGCCTCGCGGTTGCGCGAGGTTCTCGATGCCGATGACGCCGTGGCACTGCTGCGTGGTGCAATCGGGCGCAACAGCATCACCGGAAATGAAGCAAACTTTGTTGCCTATCTGAACGAGCAGATGCGTGCCCGTGCGCTCACCGCCATTGAAATCGCTGATTTTCTGCCGGGGCGCCCGAACATCTGGGGCGAGCGCCGAGGCAGTGGCAGTGGAAAGCGGCTCCTGTTCATCGGCCACACGGATACGGTCCATGTCGATGGTTGGGCCGAACATTGGGCGGGGACCGCCCATGCGGACCCGTTCGCCGCTCCCGTCATCGACGGCCAAATCTGGGGCAGGGGTGCCGGAGACCTGAAAGCGGGCATATGCACAGCGCTTGCCGCACTCTCGCTGCTGGACAAGGCCGGCATCCGGCTTGCCGGGGATGTCGCCTTCGCCTTTGTCGGGGATGAGGAGAGCGGGCAGCCGGGAACGGGCGTCTCGGCGGGCATCAAGGATTATGTCGCACGCATCGAGGCAGGCGCCATCCCGAAGCCGGATTTTACCATCTATGTCGAGCCGACCCAGCTGTCGGTCTATTCGGCACAGATCGGCTTTTTCATCGCCGACATCACGGTAACCGGAAAGTCGGCTTATTTCGGCGTGCCGGAGCTGGGAAAGGATGCGCTGAAGGCGAGCCATGCCATCATGTCGGCCCTGTGGAACCATTCGGATGCGGTAGCGGCGCGCGCGGAGCATGACCTCATCGGCCGCGGCTTCCTGTTGATCACGGGGTTGAAGGGCGGCGGCTTCATTGCCGTGCCTGAGGAGTGCACGCTTTCGCTGATCCGCAAGCTTTTACCGGGTGAATCCCTCGATACGGCCGCAGCGGAGATGGAAGCTGTCATTCGCGGCGCGGTGTCCGATCCGGATATCAGGATCGACATCTCCTATCCGGCGGGCCGCGACCATCCGC
The DNA here is from genome assembly GCF_044760925.1 of Phyllobacterium sp. NPDC097923. Classification (NCBI taxonomy): domain Bacteria; kingdom Pseudomonadati; phylum Pseudomonadota; class Alphaproteobacteria; order Hyphomicrobiales; family Phyllobacteriaceae; genus Phyllobacterium; species Phyllobacterium sp. NPDC097923. The sequence continues at coordinate 122,718 of NZ_JBIWBL010000006.1, forward strand.
TGGGCGGCACCGCCGCCGAGATCGACCGGCATGCGCCGGAGGTTGCAATGCTGTCAAAGGCCGTTGCCGATGCAATGCACGGGCGCGGCGTGATCGAGGGCGCGCCTTTCTGGTCCGAGTCACCATTCTTCGTCAATCAACTGGGAACGCCGGCGGTGTACTGCGCCCCGGGCGATATCCGCAACTGCCACACCTATGAGGAACGCGTCGACGTGGAGGAATACCTTGCCGGAATCGTCGCGTTTGCCAGCTTTATCGCCGAATACTGCGGCGTTATTGAATGACCAACGACACCACAATAATAAAAAGGGAACATTCCAATGCTTGTGAAAAGATTTCTGAATGCAACGGCTCTGACCTGTTTCTTGCTGTCGGCTTCTGCGTCATTTGCGCAGACAGTCGGGCCGTCGGGAGAAGCGGCAACGCCAAGCTCCGCCATTACCCTGTCTGATGCCGATCTCGCCTCGCTGAAGGACAAGGGCTACAAGGCGGCTCTGCTCTGGCATACATCGTCGGATTTCGTGAATGCCGTTTCGGCTGGCGCAAAGGATGAGTTTGCCCGCGCCGGTGTGAAAGTCGTTGTCACGACGGATGCCGGGTTTGATGCCGCGCGCCAGCGCAGCGATATCGAAACGGCGCTTGCCGCCAAGCCCGATGTCGTCCTGGCCCTGCCGCTTGATCCGGTGACCTCGGCCGAGGCCTTCAAGCAGGCGATTGCCGATCATACCAAGCTTGTGTTCTTGTCGAATGTGCCGGCGGGTTACAAGCAAGGCGCCGATTATGCGGCCATTGTCACGGATGACCTCTTCCAGATGGGCAAGCAGGCGGCCGATGCCCTGGCAAAATCCATCGGCGGCAAAGGTAAAGTTGGCTGGATTTTCCACGATGCCACCTATTATGTCACCAACCAGCGCGACAATGCGTTCAAATCGACAATCGAGAAAGACTATCCGGACATCAAGATCGTTGCCCAAAAGGGTATTTCGGATCCGTCGCGCGCCGAGGAACTGGCAAGTGCGATGCTGCTGCAGAATCCTGATCTTGACGGCATCTATGTGACCTGGGCGGAGCCCGCCGACGGTGTGCTCGCTGCCTTACGCGCTGCCGGAAACACCAAGACGAAGATCGTCACGCTCGATCTTGCCGAGCCCGTGGGTCTCGATATGGCCAAGGGCGGCAATGTGACGGCGCTGGTTGCCGACAAAGCCTACGAGCTTGGCCGCACAATGGCGGCGACAGGCCTGAAATCCCTGCTCAATCAGGCAACGCCGCCCTTTATCGTCGCTCCGGCATTGACCGTAACCAGAGAGACCATCGCTTCAGGCTGGAAGGAATCGCTCAACCGCGATGCACCGCAATCCATCCTCGACGCCGTGAAATAGCGCGAAGCGGTACGGTTCAACGTTCGACAAACCAATCAAGGGGGCAGTCATGTCCAGATTTCTCACATTGTCGGCAGCGCTTGCTGTCAGCATCTTCGCAACACAGGCCTTCGCGGCTGAAGGGGTAACGGTCGGACCGCATGGCGAAAAGCCGACGCCCGCCGCCAGCGTGACCCTCACCGCTGACGAGGTCCAGAAGATCAAGGACGGCAACTATACCGCCGCGCTGGTCTGGCACGAGATGAGCGAATACACCAATGCGGTCAATCGCGGGGCGGAAGCAGAATTCGCCGCGCTCGGCATCACGATTGTAGCGGAGACCAATGCCAGCTTTGACAGTGCCCGCCAACAGTCCGACGTGGAAACGGTCCTGGCGAAGAAGCCGACGATCATCGTGTCGCTGCCCGTCGATCCGACCACCGCGGCAGCGGTCTATGATCCCGCACGCAAGGCCGGGGTCAAGCTTGCCTTCATCGACAACTCGCCGGCGGGATACGAGCATGGCAAGGACTATGTGACCATTGTCTCCGACGACCTGTTCCAGATGGGCAGCAAGGCGGCCGACGCCATGGCTGCCTCCCTCGGCAAGAAGGGGAAGCTCGGCTACATCTATCACGATGCCGATTTCTACGTGACCAATCAGCGGGATCGGGCATTCAAGACAACCATCGAGACAAAATATCCCGATATGAAGATCGTTGCCGAAGCCGGCATGGCCGATCCCGCGCGCAGTGAGGAAATCGCCCAAGGGCTTTTGATCAAGCACCCCGACCTTGACGGCATCTATGTCACCTGGGCCGAACCGGCGCTCAATGTTCTGGCGGCGCTCAAGGCTGCCGGCAATACCAGCACCCGGATTGTCGCCCTCGACCTGAATGAACCGGCAGCACTTGACATGGTCAAGGGCGGCAGCTTCACCGCGCTCGTTGCCGACGAAGCTTACAATATTGGCCGCACCGCCGCGCGCGCTGCGGCGGGGTCGCTGATCGGGAAGAACGCCGAACCCTTTCTGGTTGTCGATTCATTGGCTGTGACGAAAGAGAACGTCCTTGCGGGATGGAAGACCTCGCTCAACAAGGACGCCCCCGAGAGCATCGTCGAAGCATTGAAATGACTGTGCGGGCGGCCGTCCCGGCAGGGGTCGGCCGCTCCCGTTTCACTTTCCTTTGAGGAAGATACCATGTCAAAAACCAACCCAAGCCTGGTGCCGTCCGGACGGTCGCTGTCCCTTCTGGGCAAGGCGAATCTACAGCAATATGTCGTCTATCTCGGGTTTCTCGCCATCTTTCTGTTCTTTGCGATCGTGCTGAGAGACAGCGGCTTCCTGACGGTCCGCAACCTGTCGAATATTGTGCTCCAGACAGCGCCGGTGACCATCATGGCAATCGGCTTGGTGTTTGTCCTTTCTGCCGGGGAAATCGATCTTTCGATCGGGTCCATCGTCGCCGTCTCCGCGCTTGCGGGCGCAGTTGCCATGAACGGCTACGGCATGACGGCCGGTATTGCCGCCGGCCTGTGTGCAGGTCTGCTGATCGGTCTGGTCAATGGTTTTCTCGTCGCTTACGTAAGACTTCCGTCCTTCCTGGTGACGCTTGCCACCATGGGACTGTTTGCCGGTGTTGCCCGGTCGCTGACCGATCTTCGCTCGATCCCGGTGACCAACAGCGCCTTCACCGGCTTTTTCGGCTCCGGCACACTGCTCGGCATTCCCTCGCTGGTGTGGTGGACGGTGGGAGCCATATGCATCGGCCACATTGTCTACCGTCATACCCGCTTTGGGGCGCATGTGCTTGCCACGGGAGACAACAACCGGGCTGCGAGCGTATCCGGTATCAGCGTTCCGCGCATCCGCCTGACGGTCCTGATGATGAGCGGCGTGCTGGCATCACTGGCTGGCCTCCTCTATGCCGGCCGCCTGCAGGCCGCCAAGTACACGCTGGGTGAAACCGATCTGATGACGGTCATTGCCGCGGTCATCGTCGGCGGAACGCTGCTCAACGGCGGCAAAGGCTCCATCATCGGTGCGCTGGTCGGTTCGCTGATGATGGGCATGCTGAACAACGGTCTGATCCTGATGGGCCTGTCTGTCTCTGACCAGATGATCGTCCGCGGTCTGATCATTCTTGCTGCCGTGGCGGTTTCGCTACGCGAAAAGTCGCGCTGAGGGAGTTTTCCATGTTTCTCGATATTTTACGCCGCCGCAACCCAGCCTTTGTGGAAAGCGCAATCCAGCTGCATCAGGCCGGCCACATTCCGGCCAATGCCTATGTGCTCGATCTCGATGCGGTCGAAGCCAATGCGCGTGTCCTCAAGTCCGAAGCGGGCAGGCAGGGCCTGAAAATCTTCGGCATGACCAAGCAGGTCGGCCGGTCCAGTTCATTCTGCCGGGCCATCAAGCGCGGCGGCATCGATGCCGCCGTCGCCGTCGATATGGCCTGTGCCCGGGCCGTGCACAATGCCGGCCTGAAGCTCGGGCATCTCGGCCATTTGCAGCAGGTCGCGCGTCATGAAGCCGCCGCTGCAGCTGCCCGTTTTCGCCCGGATTACTGGACGGTGTTCAACACGGAAAAGGCGGCGGAGGCCGGCAAGGGCGCGAGCGCTGCAGGTTACACGCAGAATTTGCTTGCCCGCATCAAGGCTGAAGGCGACACCTTCTATCGCGGGCATGAGGGCGGATTTGATGCGGACGATATTGCCGGGGTTGCCGACCGTCTAGACGATGTGGAGGGCGGCCGCTTCGCCGGTATCACGACATTCCCGGCACTTCTGTTCGATCATGCCGCGCGCAAGGTGAAACCTACGCCCAATCTGGCAACGCTCACCAAGGCTGCCAAGGCTCTGCAGAAGGCCGGCCGGACCAATGTCGAGGTGAATGCGCCGGGAACGACATCGTCGGTGTTGCTGGCCGCATTGGCCGAAGCGGGCGCCACCCAATGCGAACCGGGCAATGGTCTGCACGGAACCACGGCGCTTCACGTCATGGAGGATTTGCCGGAACTTCCCGCGGTGCTGTATCTGACCGAGGTATCGCATCTTGCCGGTGGCAAGGCCTATTGCTTCGGTGGCGGTTTCTACATCGACCCGATCTTCCCGGAATATGACGTGAAGGCGATTGTAAGCCGCGAACCGACGGTCAGTGCCGCGGCGCTGCGCAGTGTTGAAGTGCCGCCGCCTGCGGCCATTGATTACTACGCCATGATCGACGCGACCGCTCCCGGCTCACCGCGTCCGGGTGATACGGCCGTTTTTGGCTTCCGTGGCCAGGCTTTCGTGACGCGCGCCTATATTGTCGGCGTGTCCGGTATTTCAAAGGGTGCGCCCAAGGTCGAGACAATCGAGAACGGTTTCGGTGAAACCGCCGCCTGGCCTGTATAGGAGAAATCGAATGACTGTCACCGACCTCTCACCTGTTCTCAAACTGACCGACATCCGCAAGAATTTCGATGCCGTGACGGCCATCGAAAATTTCTCGCTGGATATCTTTCCCGGTGAAATCGTTGCTCTTGTCGGCGACAACGGGGCGGGTAAATCCACGCTGATCAAGATCATCTCGGGCGTATACGCCCCATCTGCCGGCACGATCACCATCGAGGGTGAAACAGTGACGATGGCGAGCGCCAGCATGGCGCGCGCCCATGGCATTGAAGTCGTGTACCAGGATCTGGCGCTCGCCGACCAGCAGACCGTTTACATGAACATGTTTCTCGGCCGCGAGCCGGTCAACCGCTTCGGTCTGCTCGATCGCGGCAAGATGATCAGCGACACTGAAAAGCTGGTCCAGGAGCTGGACGTGCGGATACCTTCGGCCCATGCCACGATCCGGGATTTGTCCGGCGGGCAGCGTCAGGGGGTGGCGATCGCGCGGGCAACCCATTGGGCGAGCAAGCTGATCCTGCTGGACGAGCCGACAGCGGCGCTGGGCGTGGCCGAAACGGCCAAGGTCGAAGCCATCGTGCAATCCTTGAAAACCCGCAACATCGGTGTGCTGATCATCAGCCATAGTCTGGACCAGGTCTTCAAGCTCTCCGACCGCATCTGTGTTTTGCGGCGCGGAAAGCAGATCGGTATCCGCAAGACCTCCGAGACGGACAAGAACGAAATCGTATCGATGATCACCGGCGTCAATTGACGGGCTGGTGTCTGTCGCTCTCGCCAGGGATCAGTTGCAGCGGCCAGACGAGCTGCACCCTTTCCTGCGGATAATGGTCTTCATAAGCGGGCATGGTTGAAAGCAGGGATTCCGCCAGCTTGATGCCAAGATCGCGCAGGGAGATCCTGAAACAGGTCAGCGTGGGCGACAGAAACCGGCTTTGGGTGCTCTCGCGGAAACCGATGACGGCGATGTCGCGGCCCGGGTGAACATCGGACTCGTAGAAGCGCCGGTAGAGTCCGAGGGCCATGTTTTCATTGACGAGGATGATGGCTGTCGGCATTCGCCCCTGGGCAAGGACGGCACTTGCAATCTGGTAGCCGCCTTCCTCGTTGGCATGGGACCGGAACACGTAGTCCGGATCAAACGCTATGCCGCTGGCGGCGAGGGCCTGTTTGTAGGCATCGAGAAAGATGTAGCCGAGGTTGATGTCGCTGGCCGGTACGGCAATGGCAATGCGGCTGTGACCCAGCCCGGCAAGCCGCCTGACCGCTGCCGTTGCAACGCCTTCGAAATCGAGGTCAATCCATGGGTAATTGCCCGCTGTTTCGCTGCGGCCCAGCGTTATGAAGGGAATTTTTCGCTCCAGCAGGAAATCAATGCGGGGATCGTGACGTGTGGTTGCCGATATGATCAGCCCGTCGACAAAGCGACGCGCAACCACGCGGTTGAGATAGGCGGCAGGCTCTTCGTCGGTGCCGCACAGAAGTGCAACGAGGTCGAGGTGATGGCGCCGGAACACCGACTGGACGCCTTCAAAGACAGGCATGAAGAAGCTGCCGCCGGTGTCGACCGTCTCGATGGTTGATTCAATCATGAAGCCGATCGTGTTGGTGGTGCCCTGTCGGAGACTGCGGCCGGACTGGTTCGGCACATAGCCAAGTTGCTTGGCCGCCTCAAGCACGCGCTCGCGCGTCTCTTGATTGACGTCAGCCTTCCCGTTGAGGGCACGGGAAACTGTTCCGATCGAAATATCGAGATGGCGGGCAAGGTCCCGGATGCTCACGCTTTTTCTCCCTGTGCGACTCGGCGCTGATGCCCTTTCATTCTTAAAACACCGAAAGGGGGATTGACAAAAATAATTCGCCGATATGAAATCGTAAACGTTTACGGAAGGCATTTGCAACCGATTTAGCCGGTTTCTGGTGAATTTCGTGGGGAGGAGAGACAATGCAACGTGCCGTTTTAGTCGGCTGCGGAGCCATGAGCAAAGCATGGTTTGAGGCAGCCCGGACCATTGGCGATATCGATATTGTCGGTGTTGTCGATCTGGCGAAAGAGCGCGCGGAGGCGCGCATCGCAGAATTTGGTCTCGGCACGGCAATCGCCTCAGACAGTCTTTCCGCTGTTCTGGCAAAGACCAGCCCTGATCTCCTGTTCGACGTCGTCGTTCCGGCCGCCCGCCATGCGACCGTGGCCGCCGGGCTTGACGCGGGTTGTCATGTGCTGTCGGAGAAGCCGATGGCTGAAACCATGGACGAGGCGCGGGACCTCGTCGGGCGTGCACGCGGGGCCGGACGTATTCATGCGGTCGTGCAGAACAGGCGTTATCTCGCCCAGATCCGCCGCATCCGTCAGCTTGTTGCCTCTGGAGCCATTGGCGACGTGACCAGCCTGCATTGTGATTTCTTTCTCGGCCCGCATTTCGGCGGATTTCGTGAGGAGATGCGCCATGTGCTGTTTCTGGACATGGCGATCCACACATTCGATGCGGCGCGCTTTCTCGCCGGGGACGCTGCCAGCGCGGTTTATGCCCGGGAGTGGGAACCAAGCAATTCCTGGTACAGCCAGGGTTCTTCCGCCGCCGCGATCTTCGAATTCAGCAATGGTGCCGTCTTCACCTATCGCGGCAGCTGGTGCGCCGACGGTCTGCGGACCAGCTGGGAAAGCAGCTGGCGCATCGTCGGCAGCAAGGGAACGATTGTCTGGGACGGGCACGACGACATACGGGCCGAAGCCGTCACCTCCGGCAAGGATGGCCTGTTCTCCGGGGTGACCGCCGTCGAGATACCTCCCCTTGATGCGTCCCACCGCATCGGCGGTCACCTCGGAGTCATGCAGGATTTTATCGCGGCAAGCCGGGGCGGTTCCGCGCCGGAAACGGCCGGGACCGAAAATATCAAAAGCCTCGCGATGGTGTTCGGTGCGATCCAAAGCGCCGAAACCGGACGGCGTATTGAAATCACGATCTGAAGGAATTCGGAATGAGCAACCCGGCACAATCGATCCGCATCGGCACCATGATCAGAGGCAATGCGCCTGATCCCGCCGCCTATGTCAAAGCCATCCTGCCGCATGGCTTCGAGAGCATCGAGCCATTCTTCTGGCAGGTGATGAACAAGGACCTGCCGATGCTCGCGGCGCAGTTGAAAGACGCCATCGGTGACGCGGATGTGACGATCTCGACCCTCGGCATGTTCGGCAATCCGCTTGAGGACACGGAGATCGATCGTGAGACGCTGAAAGGCTGGGAGGCATTGATCGACAATGCCCATCTCTTCGGCGCCAACACCATTGCCGGGTTCACTGGCCGCGTGCGCGGCAAGCGGATTGAAGACAGTCTGCCCCAGTTCAAGAAGGTCTGGAGTGAACTTTCGCGGCGGGCCGCCGACAAGGGCGTCAAGCTTGCCTTTGAGAACTGTGCCATGGACGGCAACTGGGCAACCGGCGACTGGAATATCGCCCATACGCCGGATGCCTGGGAAATGATCTTCAACGAAGTGCCGGCCGATAATCTCGGGCTCGAATGGGAGCCCTGTCACCAGATGGTCTATCTCATCGATCCCTTGCCGCAGATCCGCAAATGGGCGCCCAAGATTTTCCACGTTCACGGCAAGGATGCCACGATCCGCTGGGAGGTTATCCGCGAGCATGGGATTTTCGGCAAGGAGAAGTTCGTGTTCATGCGCTCGCCGGGATTTGGCGATACCAACTGGACCGATGTCATATCGGAACTGCGCCTCGCCGGCTGGTCGGGATCAATCGATATCGAGGGCTGGCACGATCCGGTCTATCGCAATGATCTGGAAATGACCGGGCAGGTGCATTCCCTGAATTATCTGAAACACAGCCGTGGCGGTGATTTCGTCGCCAATCCCTGATTTCCCCGAGCGGGCCCGCTGCCGGACGGGAGTTCCGGTGATGATGGAGATCAGATCCGACCAGGAAAGACGCGCCGCCAAGAAGCGCAATACCGGTGTCGAGTAACACGAGGAGGAAACCTATGAAGAGCATTTCGCATTGGATTGCCGCTGCCGCACTGATGCTGTCGGGCACGGCTGCGCATGCCGAGCCGGTGACGCTTGATATCTGGACCATCGACCGGCCGGATCAGTATATCTATCTTCTGAAGGACGAGTTCGAGCAGGCACACCCGGACATCAAGCTGAATGTCAAAACCGTGCAATTCCGCGACATGGTCAACGACCTTGCCCGCGCCACCGCAACCGGTGAATCGCCCGATGTCACCTATATCGACAATCCCGAAGTGGCGCTCTTCGCCTCGCGCGGACTACTTCTTGATCTCTCGCCGATGCTCGCGGAATCGAAGGTGATCAGGAAGGTCGATATTTTTCCGGGCCCGCTTTCCTCGGTGACATGGGATGGCAAGATCTATGGTGTTCCGCGCGGCGCCAACACGCTGGCGCTCTACTACAACGCAGACATGTTCAAGGCGAAGGGGCTCGATCCCGACAAGCCGCCCAGGACTTGGGATGAGCTTTATGCCGCTGCCAAGACGCTGAACGATCCGGCAAAGAACATTTATGGAATGGCCTTTTCCGCCGTGGCAACCGAAGAGGGAACGTTCCAGTTTCTGCCGTGGCTGCAAATGGCGGGCGGTGACTACAATAAGGTGGATACGGATGGTGGTGTGAAAGTGCTGCAGTTCTGGAGCAAACTGCTCGATGAGAAGCTGGCCTCGCCCGATACGCTCATCCGCGGGCAATATGACTCGACCGGCACCTTCAATGCCGGAAATGCGGCCATGGCGATCTCCGGACCATGGGAGCTGCCGCGCATGAGCAAGGAAGCAAAGTTCGATTTCCGCGCCGCGCTGCTGCCGGTTCCGCATGAGGGCGCAACCCGGGCTTCCGCCCTGGGCGAGGGCGACAATGTCATTCTCGCCAACAGCAAGCACCCGAAGGAAGCCTTCATCCTGCTGGAATTTCTCTACGGCAAGATGCCGGATGTCTGGAACCGCTTCGGCTTTCTGCCCGCCGCGAGGATTCAGTCCAACAACCCTAAAATACCGGCCATCTACGCTGTCTTCGAGGAAAGCATGAAATATGCGCGCAACCGCGGTCCGCATCCGGAATGGCCGAAAATCTCCAAGGCCATCTACACGGCCATACAGTCGTCGCTCACCCGCAAGAGCGACCCGAAAACGGCCTTGGCAGCGGCGCAGAAGCAGATCGACGTGGTTCTGAAAAAGTAGATCAAATCCTGTCCTCGCATTCGTTATGCGGGGACAGGCCAACAATCCACATGGGGCGGGAGGGCACTATGCAGGGCATTATCAGGACCATCAGGGACGGGAGCGGCTTTGATATCCTGCTGCTCGGTCTGGCATTGGCTTATCTGATCGCGTTTTCGGCATTTCCCATTCTCTACAACATCATCATGTCGCTGCAGACGGTGGACATGTTCACGATCACCTCGTTCAACCGCCCCTTTGTCGGCCTGCAGAACTATTATGACGTGATATCTCAACCCATTGCGATGGCGGTGCTGTGGAACACCGTCAAGTTCGTCGTCCTGTCGATCGTCTTCCAGCTGTCGATCGGTTTCGGCCTTGCGCTGTTTTTCCAGCAGGATTTCCCGGGAGCCACCTATCTGCGCGGGTTGTTCCTGGCCGGTTGGATCATGCCGGCTCTGGTGGTCGGGGCGATTTGGAAATGGCTGTTCGCCGGGGATTTCGGTGTCATCAACTATGTGCTGATGTCGCTTGGCGTTGCCGGTGAGCGTGTCTTCTGGCTGTCCGACCCGGATGTCGCGCTTTACGCGGTGATCATTGCCAATGTGTGGCTCGGCATCCCCTTCAACATGATCCTGCTCTCCGTTGGCCTTGCCGCCATTCCGCGCGATGTCTACGAGGCTGCCGAACTCGACGGCGCGGGACCCTTCGAACGCTTCCGGTCGATCACGCTGCCCCTGATGCGGGCGCAGCTCGGCGCGGTCATTTCGCTCGGTGTGATCTTCACCCTGCAGCAGTTCGATCTCATTGCGGCCCTGACGCAGGGCGGTCCGGCCGACAGTTCCAACGTCGCGCAATACTGGTCGTGGCAATTGTCCTTCCAGACCTATGAAATATCGCTGGGCAGCGCGGTCTCGGTGATGATGATCCTTTTCGTCATTGTCGTTGCCGCCGTCTATGTCCGCTCCACGCGTCACGAACACAGTTACTGAGGAGAGCGCCGATGAAACGTTATATTCTCCTCGCCATCGGTCTGGTGATGACGGCGATCTACCTGTTCCCGTTGTACTGGATGTATCTCACCGCCTTCAAAGGCAGCTCCGAGATCTTTCAATATCCGCCAACATTCTGGCCGATAAATCCCCAGTGGAGTTTTGCCGAGGTTTGGCAGAGCCGGGGCATGGGGCGCTATATCTGGAATTCGCTGCTGATCGCGGTTGGGGTCACCATTCTCGTCACGTTCATGGGGACGGGATGCGCATATGTTCTCTCGCGTGTCCGCAATATCTGGATGGACATGGCCCTCTTCGCTATCCTGATGATGCAGGTGCTGCCGTCCTCGCTGATGGTGACGCCGATCTTCGTCATGTTCAATCAGATCGGCCTTTTGGCCAGCCCGCGCGTGGCGGTCATTCTGGCGCAGACGGCTAAGATGCTGCCGCTCTATATCGTGCTGTGCCGGGCTACCTTCGTGCAGGTGCCGCGCGAGCTGGAAGACGCTGCGCTTGTCGATGGTTCGTCGCGCATCGGCGCATTCTTCAACATCATGCTGCCTTTGGCGCGCAACGGCATTCTCGTCACGTCTGTGCTGATCTTTCTGCAATCCTTCGGTGAATATGTCTACGCCCGGTCCCTGATTGCCAGGAACGAGCTGCAGGTGGCGACGGTCGGCCTGCAGACCTTCATGGGTCCCGACGCTAGCGACTGGAACGGGATCATGACCTATGCCGCCATCTACGTCACGCCCATCCTTTTCGTATTCATGCTGCTGCAACGGCGCATCGTCAGCGGTCTTACCGCCGGCGCGCTGAAATGAGGTGAACCATGTTTCAGATCGAAATCGACCACCTGAACAAGCATTATGGCGGGTTTCACGCGCTGAAGGACATCAACATCGCCATCGAACAAGGCGCTTTCGTTGCACTGGTGGGGCCGTCTGGCTGCGGCAAGTCGACATTGCTGCGCACCCTCGCTGGCCTCGAAAAGACTAGTTCCGGCGATCTGCGCATCGCCGGGGAAAGTGTCGTGCACAAGCCGCCGCGCGAGCGGGACGTGGCGATGGTGTTCCAGTCCTATGCGCTCTATCCGCATATGGATGTCGAGCACAACATGAACTATTCGATGCGCCTGAAGCGGCGCCCGAAGCAGGAGATTGCCGAGCGCACGCGTGCCGCCGCGCAAACGCTGGGTCTTGGCGCCCTGCTTGACCGGCTGCCGAAAGCCCTGTCCGGCGGCCAGCGCCAGCGCGTCGCCATGGGGCGTGCCATCGTGCGCAACCCCAAGGTGTTTCTCTTCGACGAACCTCTTTCTAATCTCGATGCAGCGCTGCGGGTGCATATGCGCAGCGAGATCCGCAAGCTGCATGAACGCTTGCAGGCGACATCGGTTTACGTGACGCATGATCAGGTCGAGGCCATGACCATGGCCGACCACATCGTTGTCATGCGCGCCGGAGTGGTTGAGCAGCAGGGCAGCCCGCTCGATCTTTACGACCGGCCCGCCAACAGGTTCGTTGCCGGATTTATCGGATCGCCCGCCATGAATTTCATTCCGGTCACGGTTGGGCCCGATGGCAACAGACTGATGCTGGAGAAGGATCAGGCTCAATCGCTCATGCTCGGTCGCGCGCTGGCCCCCGGCCGGCGTTTGCTGGCCGGCCTGCGTCCGGAGCATCTTGCCTTCACCCGCGAAACCGGCGATCTGGCGATCAAGGTCGTCGTGGAAGCGGTGGAGTCGACGGGGAGCATGACATTCGTGACGGCATCCATCGCCTCCCAGCAGGTGGTGGCCGCCCATAGCGGCAGGCCGGGGGTGAGCCGGGGCCGCGAGACAGAACTCTTTATCGCGCCGGGGAACGTGCACCTGTTCGATCCGGAAACGGAGCTTGCCGTCTTCTGACCCTTTCCGCTTTGCCCGCTCAAATGCTATAGGGCGGCACCCGCCTCTCACATTCGCTTTGCGAACGCGAGGGGATGGCATGTATGGCAAAGGATGCACCTTGGAGACAGCGCTCTATCTCCCGATCAAAGGATTTCTTGAGGAGGCTGGTTACAGCGTCAAAGGTGAGATCGTCGGTTGTGACATCGTCGCGCTGAGCGATGGTGAGCCGCCTTTAGTGGTCATCTGCGAACTCAAGCTCAGTTTCAATCTCGAACTCCTCCTGCAGGCGGTCGACCGGGCGGCTCTCAGCGATGAAGTCTGGCTTGCGGCGCGCATTTCAGCGCGGGGCAAGGGACGCGAAAGCGACCGCCGGTTCCGCGACCTCTGCCGCCGGCTGGGTTTCGGCATGCTGGGTGTGTCGGATGGCGGTGTGGTCAGCATCATTGTCAGCCCGGCCGCGCCGATGCCGCGAAACAATGCGCGCAAGCGCTCTCGGCTGGTCGCGGAGCACCGGCGCCGCAAGGGCGATCCGACATCGGGCGGCGGTTCCCGCACGCCGATCATGACGGCCTACCGCCAGCAGGCGCTTGCCTGTGCCGAGGCGCTGCAGCGCGGCCATCTGCGGCCACGCGATCTGCGCGACGTTGCCCCCAATGCTCCGCAGATACTGCGCGGCAATGTCTACGGATGGTTCGAGCGCGTCGACAGGGGCGTCTATGCCCTGACGCAGGCAGGAATGGATGCGCTGAAACGCTGGCCTCCATCCCCGGCAAGCGACCCCGTCTAAGCCGCAAATTCATGCTTGTTGTCGATTTTGCGCAGGCGGGTTTCGGAGTCAGTCATGCGGCGCTTGAGAGCCGGGACGGCATTGATGATGCGCAGTGCGCCGCGCATGACCGCCAGTTGGATGCGGCCGAGCACGGGCCTGTGGCTGAGGCTGTTTGCGTCCATCTGCTTGCGTGACTCGAGCACTGCCCGCGCGCTGTATTCCAGCATTTCGGCTTCGTAGGCGTGCAGGGCTTCCACCAGCGGCTTGCCGCCGTCGCGCACCTCGGTGAGCCGCTTGCACAACAGGGCTGCATCCCGCATGGCGGTATTGGCGCCAACGCCGCGTCCGGGCGTCATGGTGTGTATGGCATCGCCGAGCAGCGTCACGTTCGACGACTGCCATGGGGAGGCCGGAACCGACGTGCGGATATTGACGCGAAAGATGGTGGTTGGATCGGAAAGCGCGATCAGGCGGCGCAGGTCGGGATGCCAGTTCCGGGTCATCTTCGCGGCGATCCTGGCAAGGTCGGGGCCGGGAAGGGACGCGGGATCCTCCGGCAGATTCTTGCGCGCGCCCCAGACACCCCACATGATGTAATCGCGGGTGTTGTCGAAAAGCAGTCCTGGCCATTCGGCAATCAGATCGGCCTCATTGCCGCCGACCCCGTGCTTCACGCCGTCATTGTCCCATTTGAACTCCATGACGTGAAGAATGGCGCCATAGCCCTTCGGTGCCATGATCATCGATATGCCGTGAAAAACCTTGTCGGGAAGAAGCGCTCTGGTTTCGGGTGTGAGCGCGGCCTTGCCGCCGATGGAGACGATGCCCGTATCCTCCATGCGTGCCTCGGGCAGGCGTTGCTTGCGAACGCGTGAGTTGGCACCGTCTGCACCGACCAGCACATCGCCCGTATCCGTTGAACCGTCATCGAAGACGACGGTGACCGTGCCGTCTTCATTGTTCCGGTAGCTTGAGAGTATCTTGTCGAACACGACACAGTCCTCGAGCCCGGTGAGCAGGACTTGGCGCAGCGTCATGCGGCTGACCGATTTTTCGCTGTCGACCGGATCATCGCTGCCTGGTACCGGCATGGATATCAGCTCGGACATGTTTTCCGTCAGCATGTTGAAATGGCGCGGTGCCCGCGCGCAGGTGGCAACAAAGAGATCAAAGAGCGGCGGCGGCAGGCAGCTTTTGAGCGCCTGGCTTCCCGCAGGGCTGATGCCGACGCGATAGCCATGCAGGCCATCGCGTCGCGTGCGGTCGCGTTCGTACACCCGGACATCGATGCCGGCCCGCTTGAGACCATGCGCAAGGCAAAGTCCTCCGGTCCCCGCGCCGATGATGATCACCTGCAAGGTATTGGTTTTCATGGTCTTGGCCTTTCGCTAGGAAGACGTGTGTTCGCTGGGCTGGGAAAGTTCCATTGCAATCTGGCGAAGCCAGGCTTCGCTCCAGGTCAGTTTGCCGGACTGAAGGTCGGCGGTGATGGCGCGTACCCAAACAAGCTGCGTGCCATAGGTTGCGCTTAAATATTCCATTTCCAGGAGAAAGAGACGGGGCACCGGCATCGCGATTGCATGGCGCAAATTCTGTTCGATCCGGTCGATTTCCGCCTGCAGCGCGACGGCGCGCTGTTCGAGGTGCTGCCGGGCATCGTCGGGCGTCAGGAGCGGCAGAAACGAGATCGCCGCGGGAAAATCCGGGAATTCCTGTGATGGCGTGGAAAGGATTTCCCGCATCCATTGCAGCATGATTGCACGCCCGGCCGGGCTGAGCTCATAGACGGTGCGTTCGGGCCGGTTCTCGTCGCGGGAGACGCCCTGCGCAGCAATCAATCCCTCCCGTTCCAGCCGGTTGACCGTCTGATAGAGACTGGCGCGCTGGGTGACATTGATGACCTCATCCTTGCCGCGTTCCTTGATGAGCTGTTGCATGCGGTAGGGATGCATGGGTGCCTCATACAGCATGGCGAGGATTGCGAGGGCGATCGGGGAGCGTTTGATTGTTTTCATAGTCATATATATACTAGTAATAAAAATACTATGTCAAGCTCATTGTGAGGCACTGCCCGAACGGCAGATCTCGATATTTGTTCTCCTGCCCCGGCAGGTGCTTCCCACATTCAGCGACACGCGATATTCTCCGCCGACGTCGGATGGATTTCTTGTCAGAGCCAGGAACCGGGAAAATGAAGACCATGTCTGAAACGCGTCGCAAGCTCACCACGATTTTCTCTGCGGATGTTCAGGACTACACCCGTCTCATGCAGGTGGACGAAGAGCGGACGCTCGATACGCTCAACCAGTACCGCGATGCGATGAGACGTTTGATCGAGGCGCATGCCGGCCGGGTCATCAACACATGGGGCGATGGGCTCATTGCCGAGTTTTCCAGCGTCGTCGAGGCGGTGCGCGCGGCAATCGATGTGCAGAACGAGCTTGCCGGTTATAACGCCAAACGTTTGAACGACGCCCGCATGCTTTTCCGCATCGGCATCAATCTCGGGGATGTCATTGCCGAAGGCGACGATATCTATGGCGACGGGGTGAATGTCGCCGCGCGGTTGCAGGCCTCTGCCCCTCCCGGCGGCATCGTGATTTCAAGCACGGTTTTCGATCAGGTCCGCAACAAGCTGACCGTCGGGTTTGACTATCTCGGCGAGCTTTCGCTCAAGAACATTGAAGGCGGTATAGCCAGCTATGCCGTGCGTATCGGAGAAGACAGAGGATCTGGTCCGCTGAAGCCCTCCCTGCAATCCGGGCAGCCGCCGCATCATGACCATTTACGGCGGACCCAAACGCAAGCACACCCGGAGCCTTTGCCGTTCAGGAGAGGGCGGTTCGGTGTGCTGGCAACCGTCGCCGCCGGGATTGCCGCCATCAATTTTCTCACATGGAGTGGCTATTTCTGGGCTGCATGGCCTCTCCTGGCCTTTGCTGCTCTTGCTTTCGGTCTGTGGGTGCGGACCACCCGCCTTGACCGGTTCGTCGCCATGCTGGCGATGGTCGGGTTCGTCCTCGTCGGCATCAACCTTATCACTTGGAGCGGGACGTTCTGGGCCGCATGGCCGTTGCTTGCCTTTGCGGTTGCCGGCAGCATCCGCTGGTTCACGCGCCAGAGGAGCGGTGTCCGAAGCTGAGCCCGCCAATGAATTTACTATTCGCCGCATCATATTTTGGCCGATAGTTGGAGATATCATTGGCCAATATTGGGGAGTATACAGACGGGAACAGGTTTTTTCTCAAGGCGATGACGTCGCAGGGATCAGCCTTGAGGACAGGCATGCCATTCGCAAGCGGGAACGGGACAGACATATAGCATTTTAACAGCAAACAAAAAGGGTGACTGCAATGCCCCATATCGTGCTGATTAATCCGCGTTTTGAAGCTTCTTACTGGGGGCTGGAACATGCCCTGCCCATATTCGACGCAAAAGCCAACCTACCTGTGGCCTGCCTGCCTTTGCTGGCAGCCCTGACCCCTGCCGAACACACGGTCACGCTCATCGATGAGAACGTCGAAGACATCGACTATGATCTGTGTGCCAGCGCCGACATCGTCGGTGTTACCGGTATGATCGTGCAGCGCTTCCGCATGAAGGAAATCATTACGGAATTGAAGCGACGGGGCTGTTTTGTCGTGGTCGGAGGCCCATGGATCACCGTCCAGGAGAACTATTTCGCCGATCTTGCTGATGTGGCGTTCATTGGTGAAGCCGAAGAAATCTGGCCGCAATTCCTGACCGAATGGGCTGAACACCGTCATTCACGCCGGTATGAGCAGGCTGACAAGACAGACATGAGCACGGTTCCGGTGCCGCGCTTTGATCTCCTGAAAATGGACGATTATGCGGTAGGAAGCATCCAGTTTTCCCGGGGCTGTCCGTTTACCTGCGAATTCTGCGATATCATCGTTGTTTTTGGCCGCAAGCCCCGCATCAAGACGGGTCAACAGATTCTGGCCGAAGTGGAGGCATTGCTGGCAACAGGCATGGATACCGCCTTCATTGTCGATGACAACCTCATCGGCAACAAGAAGGCGATAAAGGAGGTTTTGCGCGAGGTCATCGCCTGGCAGGTTGCGCACAACTATCCCATGACCTTCGTGACCGAAGCCTCCATTGATCTGGCGGATGATCCGGAACTGATGCAATTGATGGTCGATACCAACATTCGCGTGGTCTTCATCGGCATTGAAACCCCGAACGAAGCAGCACTGCGGGAGACGAAGAAGCTACAGAATCTGCGCAAGGGCGCCACCATGCTGGAAAAGGTGCACACCATCCAGCGCTCAGGCATGGAAGTGTGGTGCGGCATGATCCTCGGTTTCGACAGCGACGATGCCTCGATTTTCGACGCGCAGCGCGCCTTTATCAAAGAAGCGCGGATCGTCAACGCCATGGTTGGCATGCTGGCGGCCATACCGAAGACCCCGCTCTATACGCGGTTGCTCAAGGAGGGGCGGCTTGATCCCGAGGATCAGCAGCCCTTTGGCACCAATGTCATTCCGCTCAACCTCAGCCGCGAGGCACTGCGCGACGGATATCTCGCGGTCATGCAGGATCTTCACAATCCCCAAGCCTATTTCGACCGGCTCGATGCGCTTTATCTGGATGAACGCATTGAACCGGAACAGACGCGGCTGCGCCATTTGCGCCGCCATCCCCTGCAGTTTGCAAAACTCAATGCGGAATGGATGCTCGAAGCCGTCGGCATCTTTTTGCGCCTGATGCGGCAGGTCCCCGACAAGGAACTGCGCCGCACCTATCGCCGGCGGATATGGGCCATGTTGAAGCGCCGCCGCTCGCCGGTGGTGATGCAGATCTATGCGATAAAATGCGCGATGCACTATCACGCCCATACGATGATCGCGCGGATGCAGACCGGCCCGATTGTAAACTCGTTCTAGGGAGTAAAACGCCAGGTGGCGTGACCGGGAGCGCTTCGGCATTTCCTGCGCTCGCGGCCATTTATGCGGCTAAAAACATTGGCGGGAAGGCCGCTACGGCTGCAAAATTACATTTTGTTAAGGCCATCTAAATGCCATGAATCTGGATCGAGATCATGCTTCCCCTAAAAGGAGGTGAGTGAAAATGAATGCCGATGAACAGAAACTTCTCAGTGGCCTCTTTGACCGTACAAGGCAGGCGGCCGATACGCCCCGCGACCCCGAAGCCGAGCGCTTCATTCTGGACCAGATCAAAAGCCAGCCCTCGGCCCCCTATCTCCTGGCTCAGGCCGTCATCGTCCAGGAACATGGCCTGAACGCATGTAACGAGCGCATCCAGGCACTGGAAGCGCAAGTGAAGGATTTGCAGAATGCGCCGCCCCCGCAACAACAGTCGGGCGGCTTGCTGGGGTCGATCTTCGGCAGTTCCCAGAGCGCGCAGCCATCCCAGCCTTCTCCCGGCCGGTTCAGCGGACCGTGGGGCGGCGGCGGGGCAGCACCCCAGGACGCATATGCAGCGCAGGGACAGCCACCTCAGGCCGGACGCTGGGCAGCACCGCCGCAACCACAGGCCCAAGGCGGCGGCTTTCTGCAAGGCGCATTGACCACGGCAGCCGGTGTGGCCGGCGGCGCGCTCATGTTCGAAGGCATCAAGAACATGATGGGCGGCAATTCGTTGTTTGGCGGCTCGGGCGGCGGAACCGGCACTGTGCCGCAAGCCGGCGAGACGGTCATCAACAACTACTACAACGATGACAAGAGTACAGGCACGCAGAACGATTACGCCGAAATGGACCGTCTCGACGACGCCTATGACGATGCACAGGACAGCGATACCGACGACGACAATGTAGCGTGACGCACCGGGCGATAAACAGGACAGCGCCCTGTTTATCGCCCGTCTTCCCGGTCTTTCACCGAAGGTCTGTCAGGCGTATGAGATCCAGAGGATCACCAGGCCGAGCACAATCCGGTAGCAGATGAAGGGCAGCGTTGAAAAACGCTCCAGAATGCGCATCAAGCCCCACAGGGCTGCGAAGGATGACAGCGATCCGATGACAAGACCGACGAGCAGGATCATCCAGCCCTCAAAGGGAAGATGAGCGCGGGCGAGGACAACAAGTTCATGCAGGCCTGCCAGCGCGATAGCCGGAATGCCGAGCAGAAAGGAAAAGCGCGCGGCGTCCTGCCGCGTGAAATCGCGAAACAGGGCCGCCGTCAGGGTCGAGCCGGAGCGTGAAACGCCGGGGATCAGGGCACCAACCTGCGCGACGCCGACGATAAGCGCATCGCGCAGCCGCATGCTGTCCGCTGGACGTTTATGCTGGCATACCCATTCGGCAACCGCGAGCAGAACACCCATGATGAGGCAGGAAAAACCGATGACCGGCAAGGTCCGCAACGGACTGTCGCAGGCATTGAGAACCGGCGCCAGAAGCAGGCCGGCGATGACGATCGGCACGGTACCGAGCCCGATGCCGATAGCCATGCGCAGCTTGGGCGACATCCAGTCTCCCGTCCTGATCGCGCTGAGCGATCCGCCGGTTATGGCGTAGATATCGCGCCGGAAATAGCAGATGACCGCCGTCAACGCGGCCAGCTGCATCGCCGCCGAAAAAGCCGATCCGGGATCCTGCCAGCCGAGAAGTGCCGGAACCAGCCGCATATGTGCGGTTGATGATATCGGCAGCAATTCCGTAATGCCCTGCACCACGCCCAGCACGGCGACCTTGGCGGTGCCCAAAGCCACAAAGCCGGTATCTACCCCTTGCGTGCATACGCCACTCATAAAGTGTTTCCCTCGATCTGGGTGATGGATGTCGATCGATTGCTTCGATCGCTGCGGAGGCTACATGCAAATGCGCCGCAAGTGTAGACGCCAAGCGCGTCTGGAGCCGCTGAAACAACAGAAAACAGCAGCGCCAAATGTCACGGTTACCCGGTACTGTCCGCCACGCAATTGACGCGGCTGCGACTTTAATAAGCCGCAACTTGTAATGTAGTATAAAACACTAGAAGCGCGTGAAATTTAAAGCGCACCATCGACAACCGGCAGGATGGCAGTGGCAGAGTTTTCAGAAGTCTTGAGCTCAATGATTATCGGTGTGCTGGCGCTTGCCGTCGGCATGGTGGTGCTCTGGGGCGCTTGCCGGTATCAATGGCGGGCCGAGCGGACCGCCGGTCTGGCTTTGCTGGGACTCTTGCTGCTTTTTGGTATTGCGTCGCTGTTTGGCATTGAAGCACCGAGTGCGATTATGCTCGGCGTCGTGGCGTGCGGGTTCATTGCCATACTGATCTTGAAGCGTGCGAAGGCCGGTTCGCCGCCAAATCGGCCCCAGCTCCCATAAATGCCGATCTTCCGCGGCTCAGTCCTTACTGAGGGTTTTCCAGGCTGAAAAGCTCGGCCTGCTCGTCATAGGCAAACAGCTCGGCATAGCGCGCCCAGGACACCACGGTCTTCAATGTCTCATCCGCATAGTCTTCGCTCATGAAGTCTTCCAGCTCGTTGCGGAAACGGGCTGCCGGAGCCGTATGCGTCGGCCGCTCGTCGAGCACGCGTCTGATAAGGCCGATGAGCGGAACGTATGTGACGAGGTGTTCCGCGAAAACCTTCTTGCGGGCATCGGTATCGAGATGGGCGAACCGCATGCCGGCGTCGGTCAGGACGAGGTCGCCCTCGTTCAGATGGGCAAAACGCAGGAGTTGCAGGGCTTCGCCCAGATGAAACAGCTCGTCGGCCTCCATCTGCAGCGTACCGGCAAGAACAGGCAGGTCGGCGCGCCCATTATACGGTTCGCCCGCCAGAGACTCCATCAGACCAGCCAGGATATTGGTCGAAACCGGGTTCAAAATCATGCCCATTCCCGTACCCGGAATACCTTCCACGGATGGCAGGCGAGGTTCGGTACGCTGGGTCATGCGGGCATAGATATTGTCGACCAGCTGCCGGAAGACCGGATCGAGGCGATTGCGCGGATGCGGAAGATCGACCCTGAGTTCCTGCGCGACCCGGCCGGGATTGGACGAGAAAATCAGGATGCGGTCACACATCAGCACTGCTTCTTCGATGTTGTGAGTGACGATCAGCACCGATTTGATCGGCAGGCGCCCTTCGATCCACAGGTCGATCATGTCGGTGCGCAGGGTCTCCGCGGTGAGGACATCAAGAGCCGAGAAGGGTTCGTCCATCAGCAAGAGGTCGGGATGCACCACCAGTGCCCGGGCAAAACCGACGCGCTGGCGCATGCCGCCGGACAGTTCCTTGGGATAGGCGTTTTCGAACCCGTCCAGACCGATAAGATCGATTGCCGCAAGCGCCCGCTTGCGCCGTTCCGCCCGGTCGACATCCTGCGCTTCAAGACCAAGTTCCACGTTCTGGAGGACTGTCAGCCAGGGAAAAAGCGCAAAGGACTGGAACACCATGGAAATGCCGAGGGGCGGGCCCTGGATGACGGAGCCGCGGCACTTTGCTTCGCCTGAGGACGGCGCGATCAGGCCGGCGATGATCCGCAGCAGCGTCGATTTTCCCGAGCCGGAGCGGCCGAGCAGCCCGACGATTTCGCCCTCCCTGATGTTCAGGTCGACATCGTCGAGCACCATGACATCGTTGCCGCTGCCTTTTTTGAAGGACCGGGAAACATTGCGGATGTCGACGAGCAGGTTTCTGTCAGCTTGATCAAGCATTGAACATTCCTTTGATCCGATAATCCGGCACTAGCC
Organism: Phyllobacterium sp. NPDC097923; assembly: GCF_044760925.1. Taxonomy (NCBI): domain Bacteria; kingdom Pseudomonadati; phylum Pseudomonadota; class Alphaproteobacteria; order Hyphomicrobiales; family Phyllobacteriaceae; genus Phyllobacterium; species Phyllobacterium sp. NPDC097923. The sequence goes on from NZ_JBIWBL010000006.1 coordinate 144,982, forward strand.
GAGACGAAGGCGCCGCTCGCCAAAGGCGTAGAGCGGGCGCCAGAACAGGCGATTGAACAGCGTTACAAAGATGCACATGACGGCGATGCCAAGCACGACACGCGGGAAATCGCCCGCCGTGGTGGCATTGGCGATGTATGATCCAAGCCCCGGTGTCGTCAGCTGCGTGTCACCCCAGCTGGCCACTTCGGCAACGATGCTGGCATTCCACGCACCGCCGGAGGCCGTGATCGCGCCGGTGATGTAATAGGGAAAAATGCCGGGGAGAATGACCTTGAACCACCAGCGCCAGCCACGGAGATGAAAGCTGTTCGCCGCTTCCTTGAGATCGCTGGGAAAGGCGCTGGCCCCGGCAATGACATTGAAGAGAATGTACCACTGCGTGCCTAGGATCATCAGCGGGCTGAGCCAGATATTGGCGTTGAGACCGAAATGCACGATCAACACGACAAAGGCCGGGAATGCGATGTTGGCGGGAAACGCCGCCAGAAACTGGGCCAGCGGCTGGACTTTCTGCGCCAGTTTCGGCCGCAGTCCGATCCACACCCCAACAGGCACCCAGACAAGTGTCGCGAGTATCATCAGAACGGTCACCCTCAACAGGGTGATGAACCCGTTGCCGACGGCGGTCGCCACATCGGACCAGGCAATATTGGCCTTGAGATAGATGATGCTGATATAGGCCGCATAGCCTGCGGCAACAACAATGAAGGCAAGCCAGAGCCGGTCGAGAAGGCGTGACGTCGCGGGCTTTGCGTCACCCGAGCCGAATGTCGGCAGCGCCGGCAAACGCAGGTTCCAGACCAGACGGGAAAGAAAGGCGACCGGGGCGGCGAGCAGGCGTGTGATCCGGGCCCGGCGAAACAGGTCCAGCATCCAGGAGCTTGGAACCGTTTCCGACGAGGTTGTTTCAAAACGGAACTTGTCGGCCCAGGCCACGAGCGGCCGGAACAGGAACTGATCGTAGAGCAGGATGACGGCGAGCATCGCCATCGTGGCATAGAAGATTGCCATGATGTTCTGCTCCTTGATGGCCAGCGCAACGTAGGAGCCAACCCCTGGCAGGGTAACGGTGGTGTCGCCGACGGTGATCGCCTCCGACGCCACGACGAAGAACCAGCCTCCCGACATCGACATCATGGTGTTCCAGACAAGACCGGGCATCGCAAACGGAACGTCCAGCCGCCAGAACCGCTGCCAGCCCGTCAGGTGGAAGCTCTGCGTTGCCTCCTCCAGGTCTTTCGGCTCGTTGCGCATGGATTGATACATGCTGAACGTCATGTTCCAGGCCTGGCTGGTGAAGATGGCAAACACGGATGCCAGCTCGGCGCCAAGGACGCTGCCCGGAAACAGGTTGAGGAAGAAGGTGACGGTGAAGGTCAGGAAGCCGAGGATCGGCACGGACTGGAGAATATCGAGAATGGGAACCAGCACCATCTCGGCACGGCGGCTCTTGGCGGCGGCTGCGGCATAGATGAACGTGAAGACGAGCGACAGGGCAATGGCCAGGAGCATGCGCAGCATGGTGCGGAGCGCGTAAACCGGCAGATTGGATGGATCGAGGGAAAGCGGGGCGGCTTCAAGTGTCGACAGCGGAACCGTGGTCACGCGGGCACCGTAGGCGATCAGCACGATGGCGCCGATCACCAAAAGCAAAGCCATCAGGTCCCACATGCTCAGCCACATCGAGCGGCCGATGGCAGGCGGTGTATATTTTTGAAACGCCATAAGCCGAGCCCCTAATGGCTTGAATGCAATGAATAAAGGACGCTATTCGCGGTACTCTGCCATCGTTGCCGACGCATTTGCAAGGGACTTAAGAAGGACGATCATGACAGTGTCATGACGGAAGATGGGCCGTGGAAAAAATTGCGCGGATCGCCGGATTGGCTGCGGCTGTTTCACCCGTGGCGACGCAGTTGCCAGCGCACAATTCCCATGCCAATCCGGTTGAGTTTCCCGATAACCCGCCACAGGGATCGGGCACGCCGCTTCGCCAGGCGGCCGGTGGCCAGCCGGGGCAGCGCGAACCAGATGAGGCGCAGGGAACACCAGTTCAATATGGCAACCAGATGCGCGCAGGCTCTGACCTCCGTGGAGCGCAGGCACGCCTGCAGTCTCCGCTGAAGAGGAAGACCGGACGGGGCATGCGGGTTACGGATTTGGCGATGCGCCTTCTGGATTCGCGCGAGCTCCTGCGCTGTGTTCAGGCGCAGTTGGCGGCGCTTTGCCAGGATATGGTCCAATTCACTGCTGCTGTTCTGCATCGCGCACCGCTCTGCAACCGGAATTTGCACGCCGTTCGTCGTTCGAGGGCGTCAATGCGCGGCTGCCGTTTGACAATCGGGTGTCAATCTGCATCCTCCAGTGGCTATAGGAGCAAGCGAAATATGTTGCGCCCGGGCCAAAAAAGCCACGCGAACGGCTCTTGTGTAATTTACCGGAAGCGGCAGTGTAGCATTATGGATCACAGTATGTGTCGGTCATATTCTGGTCGTGTTAATCCTGCCTTGGTTGGCATATAATTATTCTGTTACCACGTTTTGGGGTAGGCAGATTTTCTGGAAGGAATGCAAATGGTACGCAGGTTAACGCTTCTCATGGCCGGAGCCCTGATGGGTGCAACGGCAATGGTGGCTGTGCAGGGCGGGCTGCATATAACCGCCGCGGAAGCTGCGGGCACGGACACATACAAGCAGTTGTCGCTTTTCGGCGAAGTCTTCGAGCGGGTGCGCAATCAGTATGTCACGCCGCCGGATGACCAGAAGCTGATCGAAAGCGCCATCAACGGCATGCTGACGTCGCTCGACCCGCATTCGTCCTATATGAACGCCGAACAGGCGAAGGAAATGTCGGTGCAGACCAAGGGTGAGTTTGGCGGCCTTGGCATTGAAGTCACCATGGAAAACCAGCTGTTGAAGGTGATCACGCCAACGGAAGATGGCCCCGCGTTCAAGGCGGGTGTTCTTGCCGGCGATTATATCTCGCAGATCGACGGAACCGATGTCCGCGGCCTGTCGCTGAACGACGCGGTCGACAAGATGCGCGGCGATGTCAACACCCCCATCGAGCTGACGCTGATCCGCCAGGGTGCCGACAAGCCGATCAAGCTGACCGTCGTGCGCGACGTGGTCAAGGTGAAGGCCGTCAAGTACCGCGTCGAGAACGATGTCGGTTATGTCAGGGTGATTTCCTTCACCGAACAGACCTACGAAGACCTGCAAAAGGCGATCAAGGACATCCAGAGCAAGGTTCCCGCCGACAAGCTCAAGGGCTTCGTGCTGGATCTTCGCCTCAATCCGGGTGGTCTGCTGGACCAGGCGGTTGCCGTCTCCGATGCCTTCCTCGACAAGGGCGAGATCGTCTCGACCCGCGCCCGCGATCCGCAGGACATCACCCGCTTCGATGCCCGTCCGGGCGATCTGATCAACGGCAAGCCGATGATCGTCATGATCAATGGCGGTTCCGCCAGTGCGGCGGAGATTGTTGCCGGTGCGCTGCAGGATCAACGCCGGGCGACGGTGCTGGGCACGCGGTCCTTCGGCAAGGGCTCGGTGCAGACGATCATCCCGCTGGGCGAGAATGGCGCACTGCGGCTGACGACGGCGCTGTATTACACGCCGGCCGGCAAATCGATCCAGGGCAAGGGCATCGTGCCGGATATCGCGGTCGAACAGCCGCTGCCGGACGATCTGAAGGGCCGGGCCGAACCGATGAGCGAATCCAGCCTGAAGGGCCATATCAAGGGCGTTCAGGAGGATGCGGAAGGATCGGGCTCGATTGCCTATGTCCCGCCGGATCCGAAGGATGACCTGCAACTGATCGAAGCCCTGAAGCTGCTGCGCGGCGAACAGGCCAATGCCGCATTCCCGGCAGATCCGACGAAAGGCTTTTCCAAGTAACCGGAAAGCCGGAGACCATCATGAAAGGGACGGGCCCGTCCGGTCTGTCCCTTTCGGTTGCCGGCCATTCTGCAACCACCACGATTTCTCATTCTCATCAGGCACAATGGATCTTTCCAATATTATCGAAGCCACGATTTCCTTTACGCGGGAGCACGAAAAATGGGCGCCTGTCATCGTCTTCGCGCTCGGCTTGGTTGAATCCCTGGCCTTGCTCTCCTTGCTTGTTCCCTCCACGATCATCCTTCTGGGTATCGGCGGCCTGTTCGGGGCGAGCGGGCTTCCCTTCTGGCCGCTGCTTGTTTCCGGCGGCATCGGCGCATGCGTGGGCTATACACTTTCCTATTGGGTGGGGCGGCACTTTCACGAACCCATCTTGAGAAACTGGCCATTTTCCCGTTATCCGGCCATGGTCGAGCGGTCCGAGCGGTTTTTCGAGCGATATGGTGTCTTCAGCGTTTTTCTCGGCCATTTCTTTGGTCCAGTTCGCGCCGTCATTCCGGTTGTCGCCGGGGTGGCCGGCATGACGGAGTTCCGGTTCCAGTTGGCCAATATTCCGTCGGGTTTCCTCTGGGCGTTTCTCGTCATTGCTCCGGGCTATTTCTCCACCCAGTCCGACCAGATGAAACCATTCTGGGACTCAGTTAAAAGCCTGGCCGGAAGCTGAGTCTACGCAGACATCAGCATCGGCGGTTCGTTTCCTGCACTTTCATATCAAGGCAAGGTCACGGGGCTGCACGGCGGCAAAGACGCGGTGCAGTCCGGTCTGGTCCAGGCCATACATGCGCTGGAACAGTCCGCCGAGCAGGGAGCGGTAATCGGTCAGAACGGGATAGTCGCGGTTCTGGAAAAGATGGGCCTGGTCGACCGCGATCTGCTCACCGGCGATGCGGCCGCCCTTGATGCCGCCGCCCAGAACCCAGTAGACGCTGCCATGGCCGTGATCCGTGCCGCGATTGCCGTTCTCGCGAAACGTGCGGCCGAATTCGGAGAGGACCACCACGACGGTATCCTGCCATTGCGGGCCGATCTCTTCGGCAAATCCGGCAATTCCCCGGCCAAGCTCGCTCAGCCTGTCGGCGAGATAGCCGTTCGCCGCCCCCTGGTTGACATGGGTGTCCCAGCCGCCGACATCGACGAAACCCAGGTTGAACTGCTCGCGCATGAGACGGCCGATCCGGCGTGCGGACAGTTCGAACCCCTTGGCGGAGACGGCGCCGCGGCTGGCTTCCATCATGTGATCGGTGATCGCGTGATAGACATCGTCGCGGACGCGAAAGCCTTCCCGTACGGACCCCTCCAATGATTTCCCGTCATACATGGCGCTGATGAGACTCGCCTGGCGGCTGTCGATCCCCGGCTTGCCCACGCTGTTGATCGCGATATTGGGGACCGGCTCTCCGCCCTGGAAGGTGAGCGGCATCTGGTCGGTGAAGGAGATCGGCCGCACGCGTGTCAGGGCGCCGGCGAGGCGCGCCATGAAGCCGGACCGGTAATCCCGCGTGCCGTTGACGTCCTGTCCAAGCTCGATGGTGTCCTGGGTTTCAAAGTGGCTGCGGGTGAGGTCGTCCGTACCGGCGAACGGAATGAAGGCGGCCTGCCCTTTCTGATAGAAGGGGAGGATCGTCTCCTTCAGGGCCGGATGCAGGCCCCAATTGACGTCGAGGGAAAGCGCCGAGGCGGCGTTGGCCGCGTCCGGACGGGCGATGGCGAGGCTCGGCCGCGATGCATAGTAGAAATCACTGCTGACCGGAATCACCACATTGGCAGCGTCATAGGCGCCGCGCAGAAACACCACGAGCAGGCGTGCGTCGGTTTTGGGCGCTGCCCAGACACGCCCCGCAACCGTCATGGAGGTCAGGGCTGCCAGTCCACCAATGAGATCACGGCGATTGATATGCATGATCGTCTCCTCGTCGGGTTGCTGTTACTGCATGAATTCGGGTGAGGACAGGAACAGCGTGTTCCAGTCCTGCGGTGAAATCGCCTTGTCCAGGGCGGTCTGCGTGGGCGCTGAAAGCTTCAGATGCAGGCTTGAGAAATACAGCCCGTTCTCGATGAGCGGGAATGCCGGCTGATCCACCGCATCGGGCGTTGCCGCCTTGAAAAGCCCGGCGGAATTGGATCCGATCTGGTGGGCAATCTCAAAGCGCGTCATCATCGCCCCCGATCCGTTCCACGCCGTCGACATCATGGAATAACCATCGGGGGTCTGGTGGTTATAGAGGCCTTCCGCCAGGCGGTTCAGCCAGTTCTGCACGGGCGCGCTGTTGACGATGACTTTCGTGTCATAGGCAAGACGGATGGCGGAAAGAACATACCGGACAGGATCCTTGAAATGCCCGCCAAGCGAGGCCGTAAATTCCGGGGAATGGAACAGCGTGTCGAGGACGCTCGCGATATTGCCATCCGTCCGCATGAAGGTCTGCGCCATCCGGTCAACCAGGGCTGGCGGGGGGACATCGGCGACAAAATAGGTGGCGAGCTGCCGGGATACATGCTGGGCCGTTGTCGGCTGTTTGCATAGAATATCGAGCGCTTCTTCAACTTCGGCAAAGCCGCGCCCTTTGATCGTCCGCCCCAGGAAAACCTTGTCGCCGAAATCATGGCGCGCCGGATTGAATTCAAACAAACCATCGCGCACGAGCAGCGGTTGCAGGTCCGGTTTCAGCTTGGGATTGTCCGGTTTGAGATCGATCCCAACACCGGTGAGGATGCGCGCCAGTTCCTCGACATCCTTCTGCGTATAGCCGGAGCCGACACCCATAGTGTGCAGCTCCATGATTTCCCGGGCGTAATTCTCGTTGATATGGCCAACGGCGTTGTCGGCATTGTCGAGGTAGCGGATCATGGCGGGGTGACGCAGCGTCGCCTCCAGCAGATCGTGAAACCGGCCGAGCGCGTGCGCGCGGATGGCCTTGTTCTCGTAATCGCCGAGAAGGATGCGCAGATTGGCCTTGTATTGATGCACGTTGAAATGATTGAACCAGAACCACGTCATCCGTTCGCGCAGCTGATCGGGTGAATAGAGCGCCCGCAACAGGCTGGCGGTTGCAGCCTGCCGGGCCATGTCGCTCATGCCATCCTGAAAAGCCTTTTGCGCAATGGCTTTCTGGTCGGGATCGGCCGTCTGGTTGGCGGCGCGCGCCTGTGCGTCGAAGTCCGTGGCAAGATCGAAGGCGGATTTCTGGCTGACTGGCAGGGCATCGATCTGTGTCCGGACCGCCGCCGGTAGCGCGTCGGACGCGGGATGGAGTTGCATTTGCAGCCATTTTTCCCGGCCAAGCGTGTGATAGGCCGCCATCGTCGATGGATTGACACCCCACGTTATCGCATCGACCAGCGCAAGATCGCGCACGATCTGCGCCGCAGGGTTGTCAGCGGCCGGTGCTGCCGCCGCGTGGAGCGGGCTAAGCAGGACCAGCCCGCAGATTGTAAATCTTGCTATTCGACCCCTGTGCATGCTCTCACTCCGCCGAATAAAGGTTGGGTGCATCGCAACGGCGTTTCCCGTTGCAGATGCCGGTGCTCATTTGGGGCAGGCGGGCTGATCCTGGCCGCCGCACTCTTTCTTCATGCCGGGCTTTTGCGGCGCATGTGGCTGGGGCCTTCCGGCTGGCGGCCTTGCCTCGACCTGTCGTCGCGGCTGCGCTTGCATATGCGCTTGCGGCACGGGACTGGACGGCCTGCTCACCTGCGCATTGACCCGTGCCTGGTTCTGCGGCTGGGCCCTTTGAACCGGCGGGCGGGGAGCGGCGTGATCGCGCGGACGCGGGCTGGCATTCAGTTTTGCAACCGCCGGTGGAATGGTCCGGGGTTGAGGATTGGGCGCAGCCTTGTGTCTGGCCTGTGCGGCAACAGCGGGCTGGCGGTTGACAGTAGCCGGCAAGGCATTTTTCCCGGCTTTGTTCTGGCCGGTCGATACCGCAGCTTTCCCGGGGGCAAGCGGTGCGGCAGTGCTCGGAGCAGCCGGGAGGGCGTGCCCCGGCAATGGCGGCTTGACCGCTGCGGCGTTGGCTTTTCCGGGTGTTTTCGTCACAGCCTGCGGGGCTGGTGTCTGCACCGGTGCCGGGTTTTGCAGCGCGGGTTTGCCGTTGATGAGGGGCAGGCGGCTGCCGTTGGTCCCGGGAAGCGAATGGCTGTCCTGCGGTTTGATGGCCGCGGGTACCGGGCCCGGCGCGGCGGGTTTGGCGGGTGCGACGGGATTTTGCTTTGGCATGACTGCCGCCTTCTTCTGCACCGATGGCGGCAGGGCAACGTGCAGGGCGGCGGCCGCGGCTCCCACCGCAACAGCGGCACCGGCGACTTTCGCGCCGGTGCTCAGGCCAGGGCTGGGGGCAGCCGCAGGTTCCTGCACGATCGTCGTGCTGTTGTTGATCACCGTGTTATGAATATTGTTGAAGATGACATTGTTTTCAGGCGGTGCAATGTCACGCGCCGGGCGGACCCACTCGGCCACGGGTACGAACGCAGGCACCGGCAGAACATAGAGATCGACAGGTGGGGGCGGGGGTGCCAGCACGATGAAATCGGGCGGTGGTGGCGGCAGGAAGATCACTGGCGGCGGTGGCGGCGGCGCAAAGTCGAATTCGGGATCATCGAAATACAGGACCGGGCGGTCGACATAGATGATTTCCGTTTCAGGTGGCGGCGGCACGTCGTAGGCAATCACCGTGAAGGATGCGGGCGGCTCCAGCGCGGCTTCAAAATGGTCAAGTCTCCGGCGGGCATCCCAGCCGTGCGGACCATGCGGATAGCGGCGCAGATATGACCAATAGGCTTCCGGCGTGTCGGCGACCCAGGTTTGGCGCCATGTGATCGCCTCACGCCGGGCAGCGACAATGGCCCGCACACGCTTGGCCATTGGGTCGCTGGGATAAGCGGCAAGAAAATCCTCGTACCCGCGCAGCGTATCGCGATCGAGCGCGGCGAGATAGGCGTCGCGAGCGTCGAAATCGCGAATGGCCTTGGCCCGCATCGCACCGCCCTGAAGCGCGGAGACTTGCTGTGCCGGCGCATCGGGGCCTTTGTCGAAGAAAAGGAACGGCGTACGGAATTTCGAGGCATTCCAGGGCAGTTCCCCGCCCTTGGTCGCATCGCTCACCCGCAGGCGCGTGCGATCAAACACGTCATCAAGCCCCAGCCCGCCGACACGGATCATCTCGGCAAGGGCGTGCGCATAGGCGCCGTAAGGCCCGGTCTCTGGTGGAGCGACGGTCCCGGGCGCTGCATTGAAGCCGATCAGGACATTGGGATCGGGATCGACAATGGCCAGTCCCCCTGCCAGCGGCTGATCCGATCGGACGAATGGGTTGGCCCGGGCCGCGTCGAGCACCATGATGGTGCCCTTGTTCTGCAGTGCTGCGAGCGATTTGGTGAAATCGGAGACCCGTATGGCTTCGACGGGAACATCGGTTGCGCGCGTCATTTTCGCATCGACACCGGCAAAATAGTTTTCACCTTCATACTGCAGGCCATACCCGGCGAGATAAACGAAGATGACGGTGTCGGGCCCCGACGCCGTTGCCTTGTCGAGAAAATCCCGGAAGGTATGGCGCAACGAATCCTGATCGAGATCCCTCGCTCCGACCACATCAAATCCTGCGGCCTGCAATGTTTGTGCAATCAGGCCGGCATCGTTGGCGGGTGTCGGCAGCGGACCGGTTTGATAGGCCGAATTGCCGATGACGAGAGCGATTCTCTTCTCTAATGGCGCCTGGGCTTGGGCCAGGCCGGGAATGGATAGGGAGCCGAGCACCAGAAATACAGCAAGACATGTCCGGATTATTCGCATCTCGATCACCTCATTGCAAAGCACGCACGTGCAGCAGGATTATGGTGTGCTTTGAAAGCGGCACGTAAAAATCGTGCTCCACGATTCCGGCAAAATCGTGGGATCGGCGCTTTAAATCTGCTTTGATCGATGCATTCGAAATTGCTGAATATAATCAATGTGGCATGGTTGAAGGGAGGCCATCTCCGCCGGGAATTGCCGCGGCGGAATACGCAATAAAACACCGGTCTGTTGCCAGACCGGTGCCTTTGATCGTTGAAAAAGATCTTGGTCATTGGAAAAGAGTGCATCTGAAGACCAAAGCCCTCGAAAGATACTCTAGCCATTTAAATCGATTTGAAAATTGGTAGTTCCACCTAGAGAGCGAAGCCATCGACGGGATTGCGGCTCAGGCAGATTGCTCTGCCTTTCCTTGCCACCGCCGCGGTGGCGGCTTGCCGATTGCATTTCTGATCACCTGTTTCACATGGACTTGGCTGGCATAGACTCATAAAGTCGGTTGCAGAGCCATTCAGATGGGGAGCAGTGTTGGCTATCGACCGCGTTGCACGCAAACTGGTTGCCATTCTGGCAATCGATATGGTCAGTTATTCGCGCCATATGGAAACCGACGAGGCCGCCACGATAGCGCGCATGCGCGTTCATCGTCAGCAGTTGATCGATCCGGTTCTGCGGGAACACAATGGACGCATCGTCAAGACGACGGGCGACGGGCTGCTTGTCGAATTCGGCAGCGTTGTCGACGCGGTCGAAAGTGCGGTTCTGATCCAGCGCGGCGTGGCGGACGCCGAAGCGGACATGCCGCGGGAACACCGCATTCAGTATCGTGCAGGCATCAACATAGGCGATATCGTCATTGACGGTGATGATATCTTTGGCGACGGCGTCAATATCGCCGCAAGGATGGAAGCCTTGGCTGAACCGGGTGGAATCTCGATCACCGCGAATGTGTTTGAACAGGTCGCGGGCAAGGTGGCCTTTACCTTTGAAGATCTTGGCGAACGGCAGGTCAAGAACATCAGGAAGCGCATACGCGTCTACCGGGTCGTGCTGGAGATCATGGCGGGTGCCAAACGCCCCCGATCCGATGCGCCATCGGCCGACGATGTCGCCAAGCCGGCCATAGCCGTCCTGCCGTTCCAGGATATGAGTGCCGACAAGGACCAGGAGTATTTTGCCGACGGTATCGCCGAAGACATCATTACGGGTCTGGCGCGCAACCAGGCATTCTTCGTCATCGCCCGCAATTCATCCTTTACCTACAGGGGCGGTGCCGTTGACATAAAGCAGGTCGCCGGGGAGCTTGGTGTGCGCTATGTGCTGGAAGGCAGCGTGCGGCGCAGCGGGCCCCGGGTCCGGATCACCGCGCAGCTGATCGACGCGGCGACCGGCAATCACATCTGGGCCGAGCAGTTCGACCGGCAGATGGATGACATCTTCGCTGTCCAGGACGACATCACGGCAAGCATTGTCGGCGTGGTGACGCCCGAACTCATCGGCGCGGAGATGAAGCGGGCTCGCAGGAAAGACCCCGCCAACCTCAGCGCGTGGGATTATGTCATGCGAGCGAACTGGCATGCCTGGCGCTGGACAAGGGAAGACAGCGCGGCAGCCAAGGATTTTGCCCTGAAGGCAATAGCCCTTGATCCGAACCTGGCACGGGCACGGGTGGTGCATGCCATGTGCGATATCATCGATGTGCTGTACGCCTGGAGCCCCAATCCGCCGCAGGCCATGAACGAAGCCCACGAGATGGCGCGCGTCGCGGTTGAACTGGATGAGCGGGATGCCGAAGCGCATACGATCCTCGGTTCGGTCGCCCTGTTCATGCGGCGGTTCGACGATGCCCGGCGATGCCTGGAAACGGCCATCGATATCAATCCCAATCTGGCGTTCGCACGCATGTGGGGCGGCGGATATTATGCGCTGGCCGGTGAAAGCGGCAATGCACGCGAAACCCTGAAGATGGCCATACGGCTCAGCCCGCGCGACCCGGCCAATTACTGGACCTTCGCATTTTTTGGCATGGCCGAGTTTGCCGACGGGCTTTATGACGCTGCGGCGGAGTGGGCGCGCAAGGCGCTGCATCTCAATCCCAATTTTCCGACCGGTCACAGGGTTCTTCTGGCGGCACTCGGTGAGATGGGCAATGCAGACGCGACGCGTGCCGCGCTTGACCGCCTTCTCCATGTCGCCCCGGGGACCAGCATTGCCACGACGCGTGCCGGAGTCCCCTGGCGAAACCCCGAGCATTTGCAGCGCTATCTCGATGCGCTGCGCAAGGCAGGGCTGCCGGAGTGATGCGGCAACCCTGACATTGCCGTCAGGACGACAGTGCCTCCTGCATCTCGGTTTGTGTCGGCGGCTTGCGGCCGGCCTCGCGTGAAACCGGGATCAGCCAGGTCGTGGCAAAGGTGAGGATGGCAACGGTGAACACCCCCCAGAAACTCCAGTGCAGGGCGGAGTGAAACACCAGGCGGATGGCAGGGTTCGTCGCCAGGCTGGACAGGCCCGATGGCTGGTTGATCACCTCGTGCAGTTTGTTGGCAAGATCGCCGCTGCCAAAATGCGCAATCCCGATATTGAGTATGGCGCCGAGGGTTGTTGCGCCGAGGGTGTTGCCGAGGCTGCGCGAGAAGATGATCGATGCCGTGGCACTGCCGCGCATCGACCATTCGACACTTTCCTGTACCAGAACGACGCTGGTGACGCTGATCAGTCCCATGCCGAAACCCATGAGGAAGGAACCGACGCCGGCAGGGACGGGGCTGCTTTCAGGCGTGAGGAAGAGCAGAAACGACGCGCCGATCGGAAACATCAGGCTGCCGGCGCGCAGGGTCCTGCGGATTCCAAACGCGCGAAACAGCCGGATGGATAGCATGACGGCGAGCGGCCAGCCGACGATGAGCATGGTCAGCGTGAAACCGGCAACCAGCGGCGAGCGCCCCAGCACGCCCTGCACATAGATCGGCAGGACGGTGGTCAACCCGATCAGCGCCATGCCGGCGAGAAGCGTCGCTGTGTTGCTGGTGGCGACGAGGCGGCGGCTCCACAGGGCAAGCGAAATGATGGGCTCCGGCGCCCGGCGCTCCTGCATGAAGAACAGGATGGCAGTCACGATGAACACGGCAGCCAGCGCGGCGAGGATCGACAGATCGGCGTCCGTTTCGGTCAGGATGACCATCAGCGAGACGATGGCGATCGAAAACAGGATGGTGCCGAGATAGTCGATGCGGGCTTTGCGCGGCTCGATTTTTTCATGCAGGAACAGCGTAAAGCCGATGATCGTCAACAGGCCGATCGGCAGGTTGATCCAGAAGATCCACGCCCAGGAAAAATGATCCACGATCAGGCCGCCGGCGAGGGGGCCGGTTACGGCGGAAATTGCCCAGACGCTGGCCAGAATGCCCTGCACCTTGGCGCGTTCCTCAAGCCTGTAGAGATCGCCGACGATGGTCATCGTCACGGGCTGGATGGCTCCGGCGCCCAGCCCCTGCAGCAGGCGGAATGCGATCAATGACATCATCGACCAGGCAAAACCGGCCAGTGCCGAGCCGGCAAGGAAAATCACAATGCCGCCGATGAGCATGGGTTTGCGGCCGAAAATATCGGACAGCTTGCCGTAGATCACCGTTGTCGTCGACTGTGCCAGCAGGAAGGCCGAGAAGACCCAGCTGTAATAGGTGAAACCGCCGAGCTGCCCGACAATGCGCGGCATTGCCGTGGCAACGATGGTGGCTTCAATGGCGACCATGAATGTTGCCAGCATGATGGAGGCAACAATCAACGGACGTTTTGAACGTTCAACCGATTGAGACATGTGTTGTTCTGGCTTTCCACTCGCCGGGATAGTGGTTGACGGGTCACGGAAGACCTCAGGCGAGCTGTATATGTGCGGGATCGGGATCGGGTTGGCGGCAAGGGGCTCAAAATCGCGGCTTGCACGCCATACTTCAACGCCTCGAAACGCCGGTTGTCAATCTCCCCGATGCACACTCCTGACATCCCGGCGCGTGATTCAATCTTGCACTCGCCGGAAAATTGAAGTCCTCTCGGTCCCTGTTTTGAATCAGGATTCGCCCAAGGGGAACAGAATGTCCTTCCAGAAACTCGATGAACTCGGCCACAGGCTTGAAGCCCTGGAACACGCGCTCGCCATTCTCGGCGCCGACGAGGCCACTCATATGGCCGTTGGCGGCGGTGAAAAGCGGGCGGAAGCCATGGGCACGCTGGCGGGGATGTATCATCGCCAGGCGTCCGCGCCCGAAATCGCCGACTGGATCGATGCGGCGGAGCTGGAGGACCTCGACGAGGAGCAGGTCGCGGCTGTCAGGGAGTTCAAGCGGCACTATGTCAATCTGACCTGCCTGCCCGCTGATTTCGTTGAGCGCCAGACAAACACACGTATGCGCTGCGAGCAGTTGTGGCGCGACCTGCGTGCCAAGAATGACTGGGCCGGATTCCTGCCGGCGCTCGAAGGTGTCATTGCACTGGCGCGCGAAGAAGCAGCCATGCGCTCGCAGGTTCTTGGCCTTGGTCTTTACGATTCGATGATCGAGCAATATGACCCCGGCAATCGCACGGCGGATATCGCGCCGGTATTCGACACGTTGAAAACCTTCCTCAAGGACTTCGTGCCGGAGGCGCTGGCCGTGCAGGCGGAACGGCTGGCAAAACGCCCGCTGAAACCCTTGTCCGGTGTTTATCCGGTCGACAGGCAGCGTGAGCTTGGTCTTGCCATGATGGCGGCAGTTGGCTTCGATCTTTCCCATGGCAGCCTTTCCGTATCGCACCATCCGTTCTGTGGCGGCGTGCCGAGCGATGTGCGCATAACGACACGCTACCGGACGACGGAGTTTCTCTCCTCGCTGATGGGTGTGCTGCACGAAACCGGTCACGCGCTTTATGAACAGAACCTGCCGAAAAAGTGGTCGCATTGGCCGCTGGGGAAAGCGCGAGGAATGGCGGTGCACGAAAGCCAGAGCCTGTTTGTCGAAAAGCAGCTCGGCCGCAACCCCGCATTCTGGCAATGGGCTCTGCCGATTGTCGACAAATATCTGGGTGAATCCTGGTCCATGGATGACATCATTCCGCATGTTCACCGGGTCGAACGCGGTCTGATCCGGGTCGATGCCGACGAGGTGACCTATCCGCTGCATGTCATCTTGCGTTTCGAACTCGAACAGGACCTGGTCCAGGGCAGATTGCAGCCGGTTGACCTGCCCGAAGCATGGGATGCGAAGATGCGCGACTACCTCGGATTGTCGACGATTGATAATCCGGCCGACGGGCCCATGCAGGATGTGCACTGGGCAAGCGGCGCCTTTGGCTATTTCCCGTCCTATACCCTCGGGGCGATGATGGCTGCGCAACAATGGGCGGCGCTGACAAAGGAATACCCGGCTGCCGACAGGGATATGGCCAGGGGAGAGTTTGCGGCCATCAACGGCTGGCGGCGTGACAGGATCTGGTCTCAGGCATCGCGCTGGTCGACGCCGGAACTGCTTGAACGCGCCACCGGCGAAAAGCTCAACGCGGACCACTTCATCGGCCACATCCGGGCGCGCTATGGTGCGGTGTAAACGCTTGCAGCGGATGATGTTTGCGCCGTTCCGGGCTTGATAACCGGGGCGGGCGGACACAAATATGCACCAACACACCTCATGGTTGGCCGGACATGCCGCAATCACGCTGCCCCCTGATGGAAGGGAAACATATGCGCAAATATGAAAAGAACTCTGACGTGATCTCGAAACTCTCTCCGGAGCAGTTTCGTGTCACGCAGCAGAACGGGACCGAACGTCCCGGAACGGGCGAATATCTGGACAACAAGGAACCGGGCATTTACGTTGATATCGTTTCCGGCGAGCCCCTGTTTGCCTCATCCGACAAGTTTGAATCGGGATGCGGCTGGCCCAGTTTCACCAAGCCCATCGAGCCTGCCCATGTGAACGAGCTGCGCGACGACAGTTACGGCATGGTGCGCATTGAAGTGCGCTCCAGTCATGGCGACAGCCATCTCGGGCATGTTTTCCCCGATGGTCCGCAGGATCGCGGCGGGCTGCGCTACTGCATAAACTCGGCCTCGCTCCGGTTCGTCCATCGGGACGATATGGAGGCGGAGGGCTATGGAGCCTATCTCAACCAGGTGGAGGAAATCGGATGACAAGCGAACGCGCAGTCCTTGCCGGCGGTTGTTTCTGGGGCATGCAGGATCTGATCCGTCGTCATGACGGCGTCCTGTCGACCCGCGTCGGCTATTCCGGCGGTGATGTCGAGAACGCAACCTACCGCAACCATGGCACCCATGCGGAAGCCATCGAAATCATTTTCGATCCCGCGCGGATCAGCTATCGGAACATTCTGGAGTTCTTTTTCCAGATTCACGATCCTACGACGCTCAACCGCCAGGGCAATGATCTGGGATTGAGTTACCGCTCGGCGATTTTCTATGCGGATGAAGAGCAGAAGCGGATTGCCGAGGACACGATTGCCGATGTCGATGCGTCCGGTCTGTGGCCGGGAAAGGTCGTGACCGAGCTCGCACCGGTCGGTGATTTCTGGGAGGCGGAGCCGGAACACCAGGATTATCTGGAACGGTATCCCAACGGATATACCTGCCATTTCATCCGGCCCGGCTGGAAGCTTCCTGTGCGGGACAAGGCGGCAGCATCAGGAGCCTGATGCTGTTCGCCCGGATGTGACGGGAAGGGGCCACATGATAAAAATTGCGGGGTACTGCCTGGTTGCCGCCTGCCTCGTCGGCATGCCTGCGGCGGCACAGGCGGCGTGGAAAGCTGTCGAACAGGTGGAAACCTACGCCATTGCCGGAAAATCCGGTGCAGCGCTCTATGCGTCGATTGGCGAGCGGGGGCCTATCATCGCCGGCGCCACCCGGACAATCGCCCACACCAATTTCAAACTGACGTGGCAAAGGAAGTATGAGCGGCAGGGCAATGCCTGCACCCTGCTTGCCGCAACGCCGAAACTCATCATCACCTATACGCTACCGAAGCCCGCCGAACGGCTGCCGGCTGCGGTACAGGCCAACTGGGATACGTTCATTGCCGGTGTGCGCACCCATGAAGCCGTGCACGGCGAGACGATCAAGGACATGGTCAAGGGGATCGAGGCAGCGACCATCGGCCTGTCGGTGCCGGATGATCCCGGCTGCCGGAAAATCCGGGTCGAGATGACGAAGCGCCTTTCCGAGCTTTCCCTTGCCCAGCGCCAGAAGGGGCGGGATTTCGACCGGGTCGAGATGGGCGAGGGCGGCAACATCCAGCAGCTTGTGCTTCGCCTGGTCAATGGCGGGTGACGCCGCCTATGCGAGCGGCTCTGCGAGCGTGAAGCGCTTTGGCAGCAGCCGTTCGAAGTAGGCCCGGCACGGCGCTGAAATCCGGTTGCGCTCAGGCTCGAGAAAATCGTCCGGGATGTGGCGTGTTTTGCCGGCAACGCTGGCAAGCGGAACGATCTGCGGACGAGTGCTACCATTGGCATATTGCAGCGCCACCGACCCGCCGCCGCGCGCCGCCGTTTCGACGGCGAAGACTCCCGCCTCGAAAGCCTCTTGTGCGTCGGTCGCATTGGTTGTGGCGATATTGCCGCGCGGCAGGTAGCCGAACGTATCCACCCGTGCACGGGCGCCCGGCAGGCCGTCCCTGAGAAGCTGTTCGATGGCCATTCCCAATTCTCCGCCGGACAGGCGGATATTGCCATGGGCGTCGCGTTCAAGGCGATCGGCGGGAACAAGGTTTTCAACCACGGTGCGTCCATCCTCGCCGGTCACACCCTCCGACATGGCAATGATGCAGCGGCCGTGACGGCTCTGCGCTTCGCGCACGTCATCGATGAACCGTTTTGCCGAGAAAGCCCGCTCCGGCACATAGACAAGATGAGGCGCGCTCGCATCGTCATGCTGCCATGCGGCGGCCGCGGTGGTCAGGAATCCCGCATGGCGGCCCATGACGATCCCGACATAGATGCCGGGCAGCGCACGGAAGTCGAGATCGATACTGAGGAAAGCGCCAGCGATGAACTCGGCAGCGGAAATGAAACCGGGCGTGTGATCGCTCTCGACCAGATCATTGTCGATCGTCTTGGGTGCGTGAACGAAGGCAATATCCTTGCCAGCCGCGTCCACAAGGATCTGCTGGGTTCCGGCGGTATCGTTCCCGCCGATATTGATGAAGGCGGTCGCCCCGACCTGACGCAGGCTTTTCAGGATCGCCTCGCAATAGGCCGCATCGGGTTTGTCGCGCGTGCTCCCCAGCGCAGCACTCGGTGTTGCCGCGATCAGGCGCAGTTGTTGCTCCGGCAGAGCCGAGAGATCGACGAAGTTGCCGGCGCGAATACCGCGCACGCCATGCTTTGCACCGAGCACGCGGGCACCGGGATAACGTTTGCGCACCTCCAGCGTGGCGCCCGCAAGGGTCTGGTTGATGACTGCCGTCGGTCCGCCGCCCTGTGCAATTACGAATGTCTCGGTCATATCCGTCCCTCTCGTTTTTCTTGTCAGATCAAGTCAGGAAACCGTCGCTTTCACCCGGTGCTGCACATCGGGCTGGTGCCATTTTCGGCCATCGCGCTCGATCAGTGCATCGGCGCATTGCGGCCCCATGCTGCCCGCCGGATAGGGTTCAGGGCGTTGTGCCGATGTCGCCCACAGATCGAGGAAGGGCTGCACGGCCGCCCATCCCGCTTCGATGCTGTCGGCGCGCTGAAACAGGGTCTGATCGCCGACGAACAGATCGTAAAGCAGGGATTCATAGCCGGTCAATTTGCCGATATCAAAGAAATCCGCATAGTTGAAATCGAGGGATACCGGCACGGTCTCGACGGAAAGACCGGGCGACTTGATCGATATTTCGATGTGCAGGCCCTCGTCCGGCTGCACCTGGATGATCAGCCGGTTCGGTGTCAGGCGGCGCTGCGGCCCCATCCCCTTGAACTGGGCGAAGGGAACCTGACGGAAGGTGACGACGATCTCGGTATCGCGGGCCGTCATGGCCTTGCCGGTGCGCAGATAGAAGGGAACACCCGCCCAGCGCCATGTATCGACAAACAGCTTCAGGGCAACATAGGTCTCCGTTGCGCTGTCGCGCGTCACATCCGGGATATCCGTATAGTTCGGTATGGTTTTGCCGCTGGAAACCCCTGTTGTATAGGTGCCGCGCGCCGAGTTCTGCTCGGCTTCTTCGCCGGAGTAGATCCGCAGGGCTTTCAGGACCTTGCCCTTCTCGTCGCGGATTGCCTCGGCGTCAAAGCTGTTCGGCGGCTCCATGGCAACCATGGCAAGAAGCTGAAACAGATGGTTGGGCACCATGTCCCTGAGCGCGCCCGTTGCGTCGTAGAATTTGCCGCGGGTGCCGACATCGACGAGTTCGGCAGCGGTGATCTGGACGTGATCGATGAAATTGTTGCTCCACAGGGATTCGATCATCATGTTGGCAAACCGCGCCGTCATGATGTTCTGCACGGTTTCCTTGCCGAGGAAGTGGTCGACGCGATAGACCTGCGTTTCCGGCACGCGGTTCAATATCCTGGCATTGAGCGCCTTGGCCGAGGCGAGGTCGGTGCCGAACGGCTTTTCGATCACAAGGCGGCGGAAGGCACCATCCGTTTCTTTCAGCAGGTTGTGGTCGGCGAGCTTGTCGACGATATCGCCGAAGAACAGCGGTGGCACCGCAAGGTAATAGGCGGCGTTCCGCCCGGCCTGCGCTCCGAGCTGGCCGGCAATCTCGGCATAGATGGCATCCTGCGTGAAGTCGCCCTGCCGATAGAAGATGCGCGAGCGCAGCCCCTGCCATGTCTCGGCGCTGTAGTTGGCTTTGATGTTGGACGTCGCGAGAAAGTCTTCGAGCTTGGAGCGCAGCATTTCGTCATCGCCAGGTTCAATGCCGATGCCAAGGATCTGCAGGCTGTCGCTCACGAGACCGCTCTGCGTCATGTTGAGGACGGTGGGAACGAGCAGCCGCCGCGTCAGATCGCCCGTTGCGCCGAAGATGACCAGAGTGACGGGCGGAGCGGGCGCGATGGTCGGTTCAGTCACGGGAGCTCCTTTGGTTCAACACTGGGCACATGGTGGGTAGCGCGTGAGGGTCTTGGCCGGTTCGTTCCGAGAATGAACGGAATAACGCGCGGCGTGGCAAGCATTATCTTGCTGGCCTGCCACGATTTCATCCGCCAGGGGAAGTTGTTTTGTGATGCGCGTGGGGGCCTATTTGCCCTTGCCGAATTTGATGGGCTTGCCGTCAGGGTCCGAAAGCGCCGTCTTGATCGCATTGAGGAATGCTTCGGGATTGTCGATGGAAATGTTGACGCTCTTGGCTTCCTTGAACGGGTTGAGACCCGAAAGCTTGAGGTTGGCGGTTTCCTCTTCGTACCTGATTTCCTGAAGTTCTCTAAGGCGCATCCTGACGTCCAATCGCGGTTTGCAGTGAATGGTCCTGTCACATATTCGAAAAATGATTGTCATAATCAACAGCTGAAAGTTGAAATGACTGCCTCAGTGCAGCTATTTTGGCGCATGAACGCCCGTGGAATCGGGGTTTGGGCGAATGGTCTCACCCATGGCCGACCGTCCTCGGTGTCACAAAACGCTCCAGTTCCCCGGATTGATCGGCAAGATCGGACCAGCGCCCGGCGATGAAATCGATGACGGCTAGTCCCGCCGTGGGGTATTTCTGCCGGAGGCGGGTGAGATCGGCCTCCCGTCCCCTACCGGCGAGCCGAAGGGCTGCATCGTGCAACCCCGGATTATGGCCGACAACCAGCAATGTCCCGATCCCCGGCTCCACCGCCCTGACAACATCCAGGATCACCCGTGCTGGCGCCTCATAGATCCGCGGCTCCTCCCGCCAGCGTATATCGTCTCCGATGATGGGACGCAGCAGTTCCCATGTCTCCAGTGTCCGCCGTGCCGTGGAGATAAGGGCGAGATCCGGTATGAGTTCTTCTCCGGTCATATATCCTGCCATCAGGGGGCTGGCCCGGCGGCCGCGTTCGGCAAGCGGGCGGTCGTGGTCGTCAACACCATCCGGCCAGTCCGATTTGGCATGGCGAAGCAGGAGAAGTCGCAGCATCTGTTTTGCTCCATGGCACTTAGCTCACCCGATCATATAACATGAACGGGAATGCATGGAGGCTGGTATCATCGGAGAGGGCAATCCTCTCCGATGATATGTCGAACGGATTACTTATGCAGTCCGGGAATGGTGACCTGAAACACCTGGAACATTGTGTCGACATCGGCACCGCCCTCGGCCTTGTAGCTCGCGCCGACCTGAAAGCCGTCCTGGGTCAGGAAGTCATTGTCGTTGCCGACGAACAGGAAATAGTCGTTCGGCAGCTTGGGATCGAGGACGCTGACAAGTGACATGGCTTCCCATTTTTCCGACAGGTTGTTGCGGTCATTGGGCGCACCGTTATGCAGGCCGAAGCGCGACAGGTTCGCGTTGTCGTTGATATCAATGAAGGGGGTCAATGTTGCCGGCGTAATGGAAGGGTCGACGATGCCATTGGGTGCAACGGCCTTGTCGGCATCGAAGGCGCTTCCGGCGATATCGGTGGCCGCCGAGGTGTCGACGACGGTGATGTTGCGGTAGAGCGACGTGTCGCCGTCAAGGCCATAACCATTGCCGCTGTCGCGCGCCAGCATCAGGAATGCCTTGTCCGACAAAGCCACGATTTCGCTCTGCGCTGCCACGGCCTTCTTGCCCTTGGCATTGGTGAAGACGGGAAGCGGCACGACATATTCATGCACCAGCTTCAGATGGGCCGGATCGGCCGCGTCATAGATGAGGGCGCGGGTGTTCTGGCGGGTCGAACTGGAATCGCCGCCATCCTGCCGGGCGGCCGACTGGAGAACGGCGATCAGGAACTTGCCGTCGGGCGTCAGTGCCATGCCTTCCAGGCCCTGATTGTTCTGGCGGCCGGTATCGGGATCCTTCGGATCGGGCGCCTGAGCGCCGGGCCCCGGATTGTTGGAGGAGAAATTCGCCTTGCCATGGCGCATGGGAACCAGCGCTGCCGGAGGCTGGGTTGCCGACATCATGCGGCCTTCGGCGGAAAAGCGGTAAATATTCGGTCCATACTCGTCGCTGATGAACATCGTGCCGTCGGCGAGGCGGACGATTGCCTCATTGTCCAGGGATATCTTGCCATTGACGGCCTGCGGCAGCATGGGAAAATCCCCGGCAGCGGCGCGAACATCGGACTGCGGGTCGAGGCCGGTTGTATCGGCGCCCTTATCATCCACCAGCAGCAACGTGTCGGTGAGTGCAGCCTCGACGCCGCTCTGCTGCTTGTCGGCGGACGGTGTTGCGCCGGGCGCCACCGGCGTGAACCGGATCGACAGCATGTTGAGGCGGGGGCGATAGTCGGTTGTACCCGCCACATTGTAACCGCGGTCGGGCAGGAGCAGCATCGTGCCCTTGTAGCTGTTGCCATCGCGGCTCCAGTCGGCCGGGTTCATTGCCATGCCCGAGCCGGAACCGAAGGTTTCGCCGAATTTGTCGCGCTGATTGGCCGGAATTCGTCCAACGCCGACCAGCCCCTTGTTGACGAGCGTTGCACCGCTGATCGCAACCGAATTATCGGCAAAGGCTGCGGCCGGAAGTATGGCCATGGAGGTTGCAAGCAACCGCAACAGGATTGACGGCAGATGGCGCATGGAAAAATCCTTTGACAAGACAGTGTGGCGGGTGGTCTCGGGGTCGATCTTGGGAAGAGACCGCCCCCCGGAATCGCGCAAGGAGACCTTTCCGGTAGGGTCTAGAACCGGAATGTAATACGCGCATGACAGCGGCTATGGCCTTGGGTCCCGCTGGTCATCAGCCGGGCAACCCGGCTCAACAATATTTGCGCTACCAAGACGGCGCACACGCGATAGTATAGTCCGTGCAACGGGATGATCGACGGGAGCGGGGAATGGCTGGAGTTTCGGTTCACGCAACAGAGGACGGTGCGGGCGTCGGGACTGCTGCCGTTCCGCCGCGTGCCCCTGTCGAGATTGAGCTGAAGCTGCGGGCACCCGTGGGCATGCTCGATGAAATTCGCGCCTCCGCAGCGGTTCAGCAGGCCGCCCGCAACAAGGGCTTGATCCGGCGGCTTGATGCCACCTATTACGACACCTCAGATCACCGGCTGTTTGCGGCGGGATTGTCGCTGCGTGTCCGGCGTGAGGGCCGTCAACATGTGCAGACGGTCAAGCGGGCAGCAGATCACGGTTCTCTGCAACGCAATGAGTGGGAGACGGTGGTGAGCGGCATGGCGCCCGACCTTGCTCTGCTGCCGCTTGCCGACATCGGCGCGCCTTTGGACGGAATGACGGCGGATGAGCTGGCACCGGTTTTTGCGACCAGGGTCCGGCGGCATCTGCTGATGCTCGACCATCAGGATGCCCGGATCGAACTTGCGCTCGATGACGGCGTCATTGAATTCGGCGCGTCGCGCGTGCCGCTGTCGGAAGTCGAACTTGAGCTGAAGCAGGGGAAAGTCGCGGCGCTCTATCAGTTCGGTCTCAATCTGATGGACGTTGCGCCGCTTTGCCTGGAAACGCAGAGCAAATCGGCGCGGGGGTATGCGCTGGCGCTTGGCGATGAACCATCGGCGGTCAAGGCGGCACCGTCCGGCTTCGTCAGGTCTGATACGGTCGATGAGGCGATTGCCAAGCTTCTGACCAATTGCCAGCAGCAGATCGTGGCCAATCTTAGCGCCAGTCAAACCGGGCAGGAGCCGGAAGGCGTCCACCAGTTGCGCGTCGCGCTCCGGCGATTGCGCGTGGCGCTGCATTTTCTCTGCCGTGAGTTGCAGGCGCCGTCGCTGGAGAACCTCAGCACCGAGGCAAAACTGTTCGGGCAGGCGCTGGGTCCCGCCCGAAACTGGGACGTTTTCCTGCATTCGACCCTGGCGGAGATTGAGGAAGCCAACCTGCCGCACATCAATATATCCGCCTTCCGTGCGGCATGCATGTCCTCCCACGATCAGGCCTACCAGACCGTCCGGCATATCATCGGCGATCCCAGGACCAACCGGTTCCTGTTGTCCCTGGGGCTGGTGATCGAACAGAGGAGCTGGCGCAACGATATTGCCAGCGAGGATTTGCGCATCCTGACCGAGCCGCTGGGGCAGTTTGCGGCGCGGGTGCTGGACCGGATAGAACGGCAGGTCCGCAGACGGGGGCACGGCTTTCGCCATCTTCACGCCGATGCGCGCCATCGGCTGCGCCTTGGCCTGAAGCGCTTGCGCTATGCCGCGGAGTTTTTTCTGCCGCTCTATTCCAGCCGGCCGGTGACCGCAAAATACCTGAAGCGTCTGTCGCGGCTGCAGGACCTTCTGGGCGAGGCGAACGACATCAAGAGCGCGCATGAACTCATGGATACGCTCGACCATGATTCCCTCGGCGCGGAGGCAAACCGGGCCGTCGGGGCCATCATCGGCTGGCAGGGGCACCGCCAGGCGGCGGGCGGCGAACAGCTGATCGGCAGATGGCGCGCGTTCAAGGACACCGCGCCGTTCTGGGCTCCGCGGCCCTAGAACTTTTCCTGCACCAGTTCCTGCAGCGCGGCGGCACTGACCGGCTTGCTGTAAAACCATCCCTGACCGTCGATCGGCGTTTGCAGTCCGGCGAAGTAGTCCCGCTGCGTGGCTGTCTCGATGCCTTCGACAACGATTCCGAGGTTGAGGACACGGGCCATGTCGATGATCTGTGGGACAATCGAGACCGTCACCGAGCCGGTTCCGATCGTCTGGGTGAATGATTTATCGATCTTGATGCCATCGACATTGAGGTTGCCGAGATAGGCGAGGCTGGAATAGCCGGTGCCGAAATCATCGATGTAGATTCGGTGGCCGCGCGCGCGCAGTGTCCGGATGGCGTCGACCGCAGCGGCGGCATTGGCCGTTGATCGCTCGGTAATTTCAAGGCCGAGCTGTTCGCTTCCGACATTGGCCTGCCGCAGGCGCTGTTCCAGCGCCGAAGCAAATGCCGGATCGACAAGGTCGGCAGCGGATATGTTGACGTTGATGCGGAAGGTCCGGTCCGCTTGCAGGAAGGTATTCATATCAGCCAGAACGCGTTCGAGGACATAAAGCGTGATGCGTTTGATCAGCCCTTCGTCTTCGGCTACCGGTATGAAGATGTCCGGCGAGATGGTGTCCTTGCCATCCGTCCAGCGCACCAGTGCCTCGGCACTGCGCGGCGTGTTCGTCCCGATATCGACAATGGGCTGGTACACGACGGTAAGACGCCGCTTGTCGAGGGCCTGGGCCAGTCTGGCGCCGAGCGAAAGGCGCTTGCGCTGCAGAAGGAGGATGATCAGGGCGAGCGCGCCGCCCAGGGTGCCGCCAAGCCCGGTGATGCTGGCCTCGATGGGGAACGCGTCCTCCTCCAGGTCTTTGACATGGGCCTGCAGGGAAACGCATGCCCGTTCGCCGCAGAGATTGCGAAAGACGATATCGCCATCCCGCCCGGCACCCTCCGGCAGTTTTTCACGCCGCTTTCCCGCATTCAGCCCGCCGAACATCGCGACGGGGTTTTGCGCGCCGGGCGGCTTGAACAGGATGCCGAAACTATAGTTCGGATCGGTCATGGCGTCGAATGCGGTGGGGTCGAGCACCACATTCGCATTCCCCCTGCCGATGATGGGCGCCGTGGTGTTGGAAATGGCCAGGGGCGTATTGGCGTAGACAAGCGTGCCGTCATTCGTTGCCAGATCCGGCTTGGCGAGCGGGGTGGGCTTGGCTGACCCGAAGACGGCGGAACAATGAAACGCGCCATCCCGCACGCGTCCGATGTCCTTCAGATACTTCGTATCGAAAAGCGCATCGCGCAGGTGGTTGATCTCATCGTTCGAACAGAATGGAAAACCGGTTTCATTTGCCATGGACAGGATCGTATTCGCCTCGGCGAAAACGAAGTCGGCGCGTTTCAGCAGCTGGTTCGACAGGGACAGCATGTGCCCGCGGTCGCTGCGGATAATGACAAGCCTGCCGATCCATGATCCGGCGAGGCTTCCCAGCACAATGAGAGCGATGGCTAGAGTAATTTGCGGCACAATCCGCCATTTAAAGGATCGTATTACTGGCATTCACGTGATCTCATCCGCACTATATTTGGGTGACTGTATCGCAGGCGGGATAACAAGTGGTAATGAACCAGAAATTCTCCGCTCGGATTTCGGATGTATCAAACGCTACTGTTGCCGGGAGCCTGACTGCGCTACAGCATGTCCCGCAGCAGCTTTGCAGTGTGTGCCGCTCCGTTCAGATCGAGACGATGGCTGCCCGGTCTGGGCTGTGCGAGCGATGCCTCGATGGTCTCGCCGAGCAGGCGCCCGGTCAAGCCGTTTTCAGGCAGGGCCACGGCCAGCCCAAGCGCCGCGAGGCGGTTTGCCCGCACTGTCTGTTCGGTTTCGCCGCCCGCGGTGAATGGTACGAGGATCGAACGGCATTGCGCGCGCAGCACGTCGCAGACTGTATTGTACCCGGCTTGCGATATGGAAAGCGCTGCGCCGCGCAGCAGGGAAGGGAAGTCCTTGCGGAAACGCACCACGCTGACATTGTCGGGCACGGCGTGTGAAAGTGCCGCGAAATCGGCTTCCGGCAGATTGGGCCCGGTTATCAGGCACCAGCGGCCGCGATGGTTCGAGGTCCTCGCCGCTTCGAGGGCCGCGCGGATCAGATCAAGGCCGACGGCGCCGCCGCCGGCGGAAACGACGATGTCGAAGCTTTCCGCCGGGAGCGCGGCAACGGGCGCAGCCACGAGGCCGGTATAGATGATCTTGCCGGCAATCTCGGCGGCCAGCGGAAATGTCTCGGGCAGGGTGACGAAATCCGGGTCGCCATGGACGAGCACATGATCGAAATGCGCCTTGATCAGCGCAACGGTTTCCTCATCCCGTCCGGGTTTGGACCGTTCCTGCAATATGTCCCGCACGGAGGTCAGGAGTTTGGGCCGGGGGGAGGTGGCTAATATGGCGTCGAGCAGCGGCAGCAGTTCGAAGCGCATTTGCCTGCGGCCAAAGGGAAAGGCCTCGATGATGACAATATCAGGCCGGACGGCATGAAATGTCTCGAGCAGCAGATCCCGGCGGCGGTGGAGAAAGTCCTCGTCAACCGGGTTGCCGTGCTCGTCGGCCAAGCCGGAAAAACCGGCATTGCTGGCGACAACGGCGGGTAGGGCCACGGATTTGACGTCGGGGCCCGGAAATCCCGGAACAGGCAATCCGCCGGTGACGACCATCACATCGAATGCATTGCGGGCCAGCGCTGCGGCAATGCGGCTGACACGCGCAAGGTGGCCGATGCCGAGAAGATGCTGAACATAGAAGAGCACACGGGGAGCGGTCATTCCGTCCTTTGCCATTCGGTTTCAAACAGGTTGGTCAATTGCCGGATACTCGAATTATGGTCGAAGTGTTCGCGCACGCGCGTTTCGGCCGCCCGGCCGAGACGATGGCGCAGGTCCGGCGCGCGGATTGCTTCCTCCAGCGCCCGGGCCAGGGATTCCGGATCTTCCGGCGGCACGACAAAACCGTTTTCCCCGTCAGTCAGCAGTTCCGGAACGCCGGAAATATTGGTGGAGATACAGACAAGATTCTGGCTTGAGGCTTCCACGAGAACATTGGGCAGGCCGTCGCGGTCACCGTCCGCCGCAATCCGGCAGG
This sequence comes from Phyllobacterium sp. NPDC097923, assembly GCF_044760925.1. Lineage (NCBI taxonomy): Bacteria > Pseudomonadati > Pseudomonadota > Alphaproteobacteria > Hyphomicrobiales > Phyllobacteriaceae > Phyllobacterium > Phyllobacterium sp. NPDC097923. The sequence goes on from NZ_JBIWBL010000006.1 coordinate 172,347, forward strand.
CCAGAGCGAAAATATCGGCGCGGCGATAATGCTCCAGCACCTCTTCCTGTGCGAGCGCGCCTTTCCAGGTGATGCGATCGGCAATGCCAAGTTTCTGCGCCAGCGGTTTGAGCCTGGTCAGCTGGTCGCCGCCCCCGATATGCACGAACGTCCAGTTGAGATCGCGGGGCAAGGCCGCCAGCGCGCGCATGAGGACGTCATAGCCCTTCTTTTCCACCGCGCGTCCGACGCTCAGGATCTGCACCGGGTCTGCCGGGTTCGAACCGTTGCGGCCCGATCGCGCGCCGGTGAAATGGCCGAACCGCGCCAGATCGAGACCGTGATAGCTCAGGTGCACCTGTTCCCGGCGATCGGTCAGCCCACGCATGTGTTCATAGCCGCTGCGGGTGCAGGTGACGCTCCAGCGGGCCTCCGCCAGCTTTTCCGTCAGTTCCCAGTCCGGCGAAGTCCAGATGTCCTTGGCGTGGGCTGAGCAGGTCCACGGCACGCCGGTCATGATGCTGGCATAGGCGGTCACCGAAGCAGGCGTGTGGATGAAGTGCGCATGCAGCCATTCGCCCGCATCGGGCCATTCATGGGCAAGCACAAGCGCCTGGCCCAGGCGGCGGAACCGGTTGCGGGTGACATCGCGGCGCAGATCGGTCCAGAAGCGCCGCAGCAGCGGTTTGAAGCCCGGCTTCGACCAGCCGGCAAACAGTGCCCGCAGCACCCGCAGAGGCTCCTCGTGCAGATATTCCGGCAGATAGACGACCCGCGCCCTGATCTCGTCATGGATGGGATGACGCTTCTTGTCCGTCGGCTTGCGCATCGAAATGAGCGTGAGGTCGAAACCGGCGCGCTCCAGCCCGAGCAATTCCTGGGCGATAAAGGTTTCCGACAGGCGCGGATAACCCTTCAGCACCACCAGTGTTTTACGGCGTATGGGCAAAATCGGCTCTTTACTCGGCAACGGCCAAAGGTTGTTCTTGCTGACGCTCGTCCAGCCAATCGCCAACAATCGTCGAGATATGGACAAGTCCTTCCAAGCGCATGCCTTCGCCCTTGCCGCTTTTCGACGGCGGTGCCCGGTCGGGCAGACGCTTGAGCGCTTCGGCGAGCAGCTGAGGGTTTTCGGCTTCTTCCGGCAGAAGCATGTCGACAAGGCCGAGTTCCGAGGCGCGCTGGGCCCGGATCAGCTGTTCCTCGCGCGGTTGGATGCGCGGGACAATCAGTGCCGGCTTGTCGAACGACAGAATCTCGCAATAGGTGTTGTAGCCGCCCATGGCCACGACCGCCTTCGCACCGGCAATCAGCTCTTCCATGCGGTTGTCGAACTCGATGACCTCGATATAGGGGATCTTGCCGCCTTTTTTCACCAGCTTGGCCCGTTGCTTGGCGGGCATGTAGGGCCCAAGCACGATAAAGGCCTTGTGCGTCAGTGTCGGGTCCTGCTGGTAGGCATGGATGACATTGTGGACGAGGTCGGCGCCATCGCCGCCGCCGCCGGTCGTCACCAGGATGTAATCGCCCTCCGGCACATGCACCGAGGCCTTGTCGTGGGACAGGCTGCGCTGCAGGAAGCCGACAAACTCCATCTTGTTGCGCACACCGGCCGGCACGTCGAGATCAACCAGCGGATCGTAGAAATCCGGCGGGCCATAGACCCACACATTGTCGTAATACTGGTCGATCTTCTGCATCACATTGGCTTTTTTCCATTCGGCCTCGAGCAGATGCGGTGCGTCCATGACTTCACGCAGGCCCAGCACGAGTGTCGTGCCGCGCGACTTGAGATAGGCCAGGGTTTCCTCGACCTCGCCTTTCAAGCCCATGGGTTCCTTGTCGACGATGAAAATATCCGGCTGAAACGTTTCAGCGGTGTGCCGGATGATCGACTGGCGCATTTTCAACGTTTCATGCAGATCGATGTGCCGGGCAAGCGACGTGTATTCGCCGTTGCGCAGCTTGATCACGCTTGGAACCTTCACGAAGTCAACGCGGGCGCGATAATCGAATGCCCCGGCGATGGTCGCGCCGGAAATGATGAGTATATTGAGCCCGCGATAGTCCTCGACAAGCGAGTGGGCGATGGTCCTGCAGCGCCTGAGATGGCCGAGGCCAAACGTATCATGGCTGTACATGAGGATCCGAGCATCTTCAAAACGCCGCATCATGGTCAAAACCTCTTTGAGACGAATAGCTTTGGCAGGTTGAGCTGCACAGCACATTCGGGACGGCTGGGAGAATGCAAATCCATTGGTATGTCAACTTTCCACTTATCTGTAGGGGTCTGCGGCGTCGCGCAACCCATCTCCCAGAAAATTGAATGCCAAAATAACAAGAATGACCGGAATCATTGGGAAAAGTAGCCAGGGATAAAAAGCGATGACACTGACGCTGCGGGCTTCGGTCAGGAGAATACCCCAGCTGGTGATGGGCGGACGAAGGCCGAGACCGAGAAAACTCAGCGCCGTCTCGCCCAGAATCATGCCCGGGATGGATATGGTTGCCGTTGCAATCAGGTGTGACATGAATCCCGGAACTAGGTGACGCCCGATGATACGTCCGCTTTTTGCTCCCATCAACTGGGCCGCCAGAACATAATCCTCCTCGCGCAACGCCAGAATTTTGGAGCGCACCGCACGGGCAAGGCCCGTCCAGTCCAGCAGACCAAGAATGAGCGTGATACCGAAGTAGATGATGATCGGGCTCCATGTCACCGGCATGATGGCGGCAAGCGCCATCCATAGAGGCAGACTAGGCAATGATTGCAATACCTCGATGACGCGCTGAACGAGCAGGTCGAACCAGCCGCCATGGTATCCCGCGAGCCCGCCGATGATGATGCCGAGGACGAAGCTGATGGTGATACCGATAAGACCGATGGTCAGGGAAATGCGCGCGCCGTAGATAATTCGGGAAAGCACATCGCGGCCCAGCCGATCGGTTCCCAGAAGGAACAGCTGTCCGCCCTTGGCCGGGCAGACCAGATGGACATTGGTCGCAATCTGGCCCCAGAAGCGGTAATCGTCACCGCGGCAGAAGAAGCGCAGCGGTTGCACATCGCTCTTGTTGTCCGAGTATACGCGTTTCAGCGATTCCATGTTCAGGGTCATTTCGCGGCCATAGACGTATGGTCCGATCAGCTTTCCGTCGTGGAACAGACGCACCCGCTGCGGCGGGGCATGGATGAAATCAACATTGCGCGTGTGCAGGTTATAGGGCGCCAGAAACTCGGCAATGATGATCATGCCGTACAGTGCGATCAGGAAAATGCCGGACGCCAGTGCAAGGCGGTGGCGTCTGAATTTCCACCACATCAGCCGCAATTGCGATGCGAGATGAACCTTGGCCTGAGCCTCGGTCATTGTCTCGATCGACATCGGATCGAATGGTGCGCTTGAGACGTAGTGCTGCAGGGGCGCGCCGGGGAGCGGGAGTTGTGCTGTCACTTCGTGCTCCTGCCCTGCAACCGGATGCGTGGATCAAGAAAGGCCAGGGCAATGTCGGAGATGAGCACGCCGATCACCGTGAGAAACGCCAGGAACATGAGGAACGAACCGGCAAGATACATGTCCTGGCTCTGCAATGCCTTGATCAGCATGGGCCCGGTCGTTTCGAGCGACAGGACAATGGCGGTAATTTCCGCACCGGAAATGATATGCGGCAGGATCGAGCCGATATCGGCCACGAAGAAATTCAGCGCCATGCGCAAGGGATATTTGACCAGGGTGCGGAAGGGATGCAGCCCCTTGGCCCGCGCCGTCATCACATATTGCTTCTGCAACTCGTCGAGCAGATTGGCGCGCAGGCGTCTGATCATGCCGGCCGTCCCGGCCGTTCCAACGATAATGACGGGAATCCACAGGTGAGCGAGGATTGATCGCGCCTTTTCCCAGCTCATGGGCTCGCTGAGATATTTCTGATCCATGAGATGGCCGATCGATGTGCCAAACCAGATATTGGCGAAATACATCAGGATCAGAGCCAGCATGAAGTTGGGAATGGCGATGCCGAGCAAGCCGAAAAGCGTCAGCCCGTAATCGCTCCAGCTGTACTGATGCGTCGCCGAATACATGCCGATGGGGAAGGCAAGCAGCCAGGTTACCAGGATTGTGACGAAGGAGACGAGGACGGTCAGCCACAACCGGTCGCCGACCACGGAGGTGACGGGCAACTGATATTCGAAGGAATAGCCGAAATCTCCCTGCAGCATGCCGCCCAGCCAGTGGAAATAGCGCAGAACCGGCGGCTGGTCGAAGCCATATTGGTGGCGAAGCTGTTCCAGATCCTGCAGGTTGACGGTTTCGCCCTGGGCCTGCATTTCGGCGATCTGGCTTTCAAAGAAGTTGCCGGGCGGCAAATCGATGATGACGAAAACCAGCGCCGAAATAATCAGCAGCGTGGGCACCATCGCGGCAATGCGCCATAGGATGTATCGCAGCACTCTACTTCCCCCCGCTCATCCAGAAAGTATCGGGCATGTAGATTCCGAGGTAACAGGTCGGGTCAAACCCGTATAGTCCGTTCTCAGGAACATTCTGCAAATGGGACGAACGCATGATGGGCTGCAACGTGCTGTTGACCAGGCCGATCGTAAACACCTGATCGGTGTAAATGGACAGCATCTTGTGCCATATTTCCGTGCGCTCGGCCGAATGTGCCGATTTACGCCATTGGTTTTGCAAGGCAACGAGTTCGAGTGCTGCCGGCAGGTCGGGCGCCTGGCCGCTTTGACCGAGCGACAGATAATGCAAGCCCCAAAGCGGCCATTGCCATTGATCGTCGGTTGTCGGGGCCAGCTGTCCGGGGTTCATGTCGGGTGTTGCCACACCATTCTCGATGCCAAACCAGATGGACATCATGATCCGGCCCGCCTTGGCGCGGCTGCGGAAAATATCGCGCTGGGAGGTTCGTGTGAACAGCGCCAGGCCAACCTTGCGCCAATGGTCGATGATCAGTTCGAGCACATCGGAATCCAGCGTGCTTTCGCCTGGGGTTTCGATGGTGATTTCCGCAGGGCGGCCATCGGGGAGCAGGCGGATGCCGTCGTCGTTGCGTTTGTCCATGCCCACTTCATCCAGCAGCGCATTGGCCTTGTCCGGATCGTATGCAATCCACGCCTTGGCATAATCGGGTCGGTAGAGTGGGCTTTCCGGCAGCACAGTGTTGGCGCTTGGCGTGCCCAAGCCGTAAAACACTGCCATATTGATTTCATGTCTGTCGATGGCCAGCGAAAGCGCACGCCGGAAGCGCACATCGCGCAAAAGCAATCGCCAGCCATCGTCCGCGCAATTGAGGTTGGGCAGGATGGCAACGCGCGAGCCCCGGGTCAGTTTCCACAGGTCGACCTTCACCGGATAGCGCTTTTCGGCGTCCTTGAGGAAGGTGTAGTCGGCAAAATCGACACCGGTTGCCTGCAACTCGCTTTCACCGGCACCGGCCTTGGCCGGGATGATCTGTGATGAGCTGATGTTCAGGATGAAACGGTCGATGTAGGGCAGCTGCCGCCCATTCTCGTCGACGCGATGGAAGAAGGGATTGCGCTCGAACACGAACTGCTCGGCGGGCGGGGATGTCGTGTTCCGCCAGGGGTCGAGCACCGGCAGTTCGGGGTTTTCCGGGCGGTACTGGCGCGCCATCTTGATGTGGAGGTCGGCCCACTTCTTGACCCGGTTTTCCTTCATCAGAGCAGCCAGGCGGAACTTGTCCTGATAATCCTTGTGGAACTGTTTGAGGTAAACAGAGGGGCCAACCACGACCAGGGCTTGCGGGGCCGCCAGGCTGGGCAGGAAATCAGGGTTCGGTGACTCCCAGGAATAGCGCACGGTCAGCGGATCGAGGACCTCGAACTTAGGCAACTTTCCGTCGATGCGCAGTTCCAGCGCGCCGCCGGCGGGCGTCAGGTCCGAATTCAGAAGAACATCGTTCCACCAGTAACTGAAATCATCGGTTGTCAGCGGCGAACCGTCGGACCATTTGTGCCCCTCGCGCAGTCTGAAGGTGAAAACGGTGTCGTTTTCCGATTCGAACGATTCGAGCACATCGGGCCGCAGAACGAGATGTTCGTCATATCCCACGAGACGGGCATAGCCGTAGATGGTCATGAACCGGATATCTTTCTGGCTGCCGATGATGGTGCGCAGCGTTCCGCCGTACTGTCCGGGGACGCGGCCCATTTCCTTCAGGTTGATAATCCGCGGCCGTTTGGGAATGCGCTGGGCAAGCGGCGGCAGGCTGGTGGCACGCAGCCGGTCCTCGAGAAACTCCGGTTCGCGTTCGTGATCGGCCGCTTTGACCGAGACCGGAACCACGGTGGCGGCAAGGGCGCCCAGGACTGTCCGCCGCGTCACCACGAGCGTAGTTCCCGTGTATCGACATTGCGCCGCGCGAGCACCACGTGACCATTGCCGAGATCGGCGGGCGAGAGCGGATCATCGCTGTCGCCGCTGGAGAATTTTGGTCCCCAGGCACGTTCATCCGAGGCACCGCTGGCCTTGAGCGTCTTGAAATCCAGCGGCCGGTCGAGGTCCGGAAACGGGACGGCGGCCAGAAGCGCTTTCGTGTAGGGATGGACGGGATCGCGCAGGATAATTTCGCGGGGCGCAATCTCGACAATGCGCCCGGCACACATCACGGCGATACGATCGGCCATGTAATCAACCACCGCAAGATTATGGGAAATGAACAGGTAGGTCAGGCCCAGCTCCTTCTGCAGGTCCTTCAGGAGGTTGAGGATCTGCGCCTGAACCGAAACGTCGAGCGCCGAAACCGGCTCATCGCAGATCAGCAATTGCGGTCCGAGCGCCAGTGCCCGTGCAATGCCGATGCGCTGGCGCTGGCCGCCGGAGAAGCTGTGCGGGTAACGGTTGAGATACCGCTGGTCAAGACCGATCGCCTGCATCAGCGCGCGCACCGTTTCCAGACGATAGGCCCGATCCCCGCGCCCGTGAATTTCCAGGGGCTCGCTGAGGATGTTCTGTACGGTCATGCGCGGCGACAGCGATGAAACCGGATCCTGGAACACCATCTGGATTTTGGTGCGCAATTCCAGAAGCCTGGCGCCCTGCGCAGCAAGCACGTCGATTTTGCCCCGGCCGTCATCGAAGGTCACCGAGCCGCCATCCGGGGTCACCGCCCGCATCAGGATTTTGCTGACGGTGGTCTTGCCGCTGCCGCTCTCGCCGACGAGGCCAAGACATTCACCACGCCGGATATCGAAGCTGACACCGTCGACGGCGCGTATGCGGGTCTTGTCCTGCTTGCCGAAAAGACCGGATTTGCGGATGCCGTAGCTCTTGGTGAGGTTTCGCACGGATACAAGCACGTCAGGAGCCGTTTCCTCGTGCTTTCTCTTTCCCCACAACGCGCCGGAATTGACCGGTACTTCGCGCAATGCCTTCAGGCGTTCCCCGGGTTTCATGTCGAAATGCGGTATGGCAGCCATCAGCCCCTTCAGGTAACGATGCTGCGGGTTGCGGAAAATGGCATCGACCGGCCCGGCTTCCATGATTTCGCCATGGTAGATCACCACCACCTCGTCGGCCATGTTGGCCACGACACCGAGGTCATGGGTGATCAGCAGCATGGCCATATTGAGCTTGTGCTGGAGATTGCGCAGCAGTTCCAGGATCTGCGCCTGGATGGTGACGTCAAGCGCCGTTGTCGGTTCGTCCGCAATGAGCAGGGCAGGGCGGCAGATCAGCGCCATGGCAATCATCGCCCGCTGCCGCATGCCGCCCGACAATTCAAACGGGTACATGTCATAGGTGCGCTTGGGATTGGAGAACCCGACCAGCCCCAGCATTTCCTCGGTCTGCGAACGGCGTTCGGATTTGGTCGCCTTGGTGTGGATGGCCAGGACTTCGCTGATCTGGTTGCCGACGGTATGCAGCGGCGAGAGCGATGTCATGGGTTCCTGAAATATCTTGGCCATGCGGCTGCCGCGCAGGGCTCTTATTTCGGGTCCGTCCCGCTCCAATTGCAGAATATCGGTGGTTTTGCCGTCGATCGGGTCCGTAAACAGGATTTTGCCGGTCACAGCGGCCGTATTGGGCAGAATGCCCATGACGGACTGGCTGATGACGGATTTTCCCGATCCGGATTCACCCACCAATGCCGTTACTTTTCCCGGAAGGATACGCAGATTCGCACCCTTGACGACATGCATACGCCCGCCCAGCATCGAAAACGAAATGCCGAGATTCTCGATACGCAACAGATCAGACCCCGACGTCATGCCAGTTTTTCATTCCCCCAGAGCGTTTTTATTATCGCCATTACGATCAAGACTATCGCACGATATACAGTGAGTCTAGCTAGGTCGTGCACTCATAAATCTGATCGAAATGGCGCCTGAAACGGCAAGAAGATGCGAGGAGAGACGTGAAGGGCGGGGTCTTCCCCCCGGCCGAGCGGCTCGACACTGCAGCTTGCAGCCGTTTCGGCGTCCGAAGGATATGGTCCATTTGCCCGGCTACGTCGTCGCAAAGCCTTAAAAATGAACCACATTTCCCTCGTCTTTGCTCCTCGTATCCGAACAAATGGCCACATACCATTTCAATCAGATTTATGAGTGTACGACCTAGGTCACACGCCGATGACATCACTCTGGCTTTTAACGGTTATTTTTAAATGGGAAAGCTTCTAAAGCACCGGGCAGAACTGCGCTTCCATGACATCTTCACAGCGCGGCGAACGGCGGAAATCGTCGTAATAGAGTGTCCATTCCTTGTCGTCGGCTGCACGGTACGGGCCAAATTTGAAATATTGATTCTTGCCCAGTCCCTTGTCGGCATGGCCGATATGGCCCTTGACCGTCACGATCCATTTGTTGTTGGCAAAAATCTCGACATGGCCCGAGCCGTCAGGTCCGGGCTTCGTGTAGATCGCAAAGTCGATCCAGCCCGAATCCGGCGTCGGCAGCTTGTTGCCGCGATCCGTCACCGTCATGGCGCTGGTGCAGGTGGAGAATTGCTTGCCGTTCTCGACTGACCAGTTCGAATCGGTCGCCACGAGCGCGCGCATCTGGTTGGTTTCAGGGCGCAGCCACACCGGTGTCTGTCCGCCGGCGCACGCCGGATCCGCCGCGACCCCATTCTTTTTGGCCGGCGCGATGTAATTGGTCTCGATGGTGGCGAACAGCTTTCCCTGGTTGAGTCGCAGCGCCAGAAAGGGGCTGAAATCGCCGACCGCTTTCGGCCCGATCTCGCGTTTCCACTGGGCAATCAGATAGCGGTGATCGTCGCTGGGAATGGGATCGGCAAATTTGACGGAAAACCCGTACCAGACCCCCTGGTTGTAGGGCACGCGCTTGTCGGTCTTTTCCCAGATTTCCGCCCGTTCACTGCAATTGTGCTTCGTGCCCGGACACAGCGGCTTGACGCTCAGCTTGAGGGCGCCGCCGCCGTTGCGCGTGACCTCGGATTGAAATTCAACCGTTCCGGCGCTCTGCTCGAAATTCTTGCGGTAGTAGAGGCCTCCGGCCGGCGAAAAGTCCTGACCATCAAAACGGTCGATGAGCACGTCGCTCCTTGGCTCTGCGCCGGCTTGGGATGAGAGAGTCAAACTTGCAGCCAGAGCAGCCATCAGAACGGTCTTTCGTTTCATTGCATGAACTTCTCCAGAAGGGGCCTCTGATCCTGTGTTTTCGCATCGCGGTGCAGCAGCATGACCTGTTCCGCTTCCGACAGGCCGTCATAGGCCACTTCATCAAAGGCATCTTCCGCTGCGACAGTAGCCGATTGTTTGGGCAGGAGAACAGTGACCTTTTGCCCGACGCCGCGCAATTTTTCTTCGCCGAGGGTTGTCCAGTCGCCGCCGCAATAGTTGGCGAACGCCTGGCTGGCGACGATTTCGCGCGAATACTTCTTGGTCAGGCCCTGCAGCCGCTGCACCTCATTGACGGCAGAACCGAAGGCGGAAAAGGTCAGGCGGTCCTTCAGGCCGACATTGCCGAACATGACATTGCCCACATGCAGGCCGATGCCGTAGCGGATGTCACTGAGACCATCCTTGCGCCGCTCGCGATTGAGCTCCGCCACGCGGGCCTGTGCCTTGAAGACAGCCGAAAGTGCGGCCTGACAGGCAACCTTTGAAGCGTCCTTGTGCCGGCCGCAGGGGTAGACCGCAAGAAAACCGTCCCCCATGAAACTAAGGATTTCGCCGCCGCCGCGGTTGAATGGCGCGGCGATCGCATCGAAGAAATGATTGAGCGTGTCGATATAGGCCTGGCGGCCTTCCCGTTCGGCCAGCATGGTCGACTGGCGCATGTCGCCCATCACCAGGGCGGCGCGGATCGTTTCGCCGTCACCCCGGCGAATCTGGCCGTTGAGAACGCGCTTGCCCGCATTGCCGCCGAGATAGGTGGTCAGCATGTTGTCGGCGAGCTTGCCGAGAACCGCCATTTTGGCGGCAACGGCCAGATGGTTCTGCAGCTTCAGCAGTGCACCGATCATGCTTTCGCTGAAACCCGCGCTGCTGTCCGTTGACCAGGAGCCCATCATGCCCTGGGTCGACTCACCGCTGAAGGGCTGCACGAAGGCCAGATAATCCGTCACGCCCTGCTTCTTCAGTTCGTCAAAGATGGGGAATTCATGCGGCCCGTCCGCATCGATGCGCCGGCGCACATGTTCAAGGTTGTTGCACAGCAGATAATAATAGGGGCTGAGCAGGAAACGTTCGGGTTTTTCGCCTGCATTGTGGCGATAGCCTTCCACCACGAGGCCGCTGGAGCGCTGCCAGGTGAAGCCGAGCGCGTCGTAGAGCGGGTGCAGCATGGAGAAGGTCAGGTGGACGCGGGCAATCGGCAGCCCGGCCGCGGCAATGCGTTCGCAAAAACCGCGTATGATTGTCTCAAGATTCTCGCCGGCGAGAGAAGAACGTGTGAGCCAGTCTGCGACCTTGTCGAGAAGTATGGTGGAAACATCCGTTTGCGTGCTCATCACTCGTCCTTGTCCTTGCGAACCGCGTCCAGCTTCGATGCGCTGTTCCGTGATCGGCCGGGCACATGAAAAATCATACCCAAAACAAGCAGATACGGAGACAAGATGAGCGAACCGGACAATGGTGTCAACGCTGGCGGCGGGGTCGCCGGCAACAATTGCACTGCCCGGTTCTGTTCAAATGGATGGCTGGCTGGCGGTTCTCTATCGATCCTGATTGCGTGCTGGCACTGAAATGGTCATGTCACCGATCTGAAACAATAGAGGCGCCGGGGTTAATTCACCGGATCGGCGCGCACTCCTGACAACCTCCTGTCAGCAGCGCGCCAGACCGGGCTTGCCGTCGCATCAACTGTTTGTGACAGGCCGCACGCAACCGGCCTTGCTTGACAGCGGTGGCCGGAGCAGCCATCTAAACCGGACGAATTCCGGGCCGCCGCTGCGCCCTCAACCGCATCCGCTCACGCGGCGTGCTTCGCAAAGAAGAGATCGCCTTGGCCGTTTCCTCCTCCCCCTTCTCTGACCTTTCCGCCAAAATCGACGCGCGCACCGCCCAGGCTGGGGTGATCGGGCTTGGCTATGTCGGGCTGCCGCTCGCCATCACCCTTGCCCAGAGCGGGTTTTCGGTGACCGGCTTTGATATCGATCCGAAGAAGATTGTCGCCCTCGACGCCGGCCATTCCTATATCGAGGCGGTAACGGACGCGGCGCTCGGTGCGCAAACGGCGCAGAACCGGTTCCGGTCGACAAGCGATTTTGCCCGGCTCGCCCAGTGCGACGTGATCGTCATCTGCGTACCGACACCGTTGACGAAACATCGCGATCCCGACCTGTCCTTCGTCGAAGCAACCTGTCGCTCGATTGCCGCGGCGCTCCGGCCCGGCCAGCTTGTCGTGCTTGAATCGACGACCTATCCCGGAACAACCGATGATGTGGTCAAAACCATTCTGGAAAAGACCGGTCTCAGATCCGGCAAGGACTTCTTCCTCGGCTTTTCCCCGGAGCGGGAAGATCCCGGCAATCGCGATTTCCAGACCTCGACCATACCGAAAATCGTTGCGGGCGATGGCGAGGAAGCCAGCCGGCTGATGCAGGCTTTCTACGGTGCGGCGGTCAAGACGGTTGTTCCCGTCTCGTCCAACGCCACGGCCGAGGCGGTCAAGCTGACCGAGAACATCTTCCGGGCCGTGAACATCGCGCTCGTCAACGAGTTGAAAACAGTCTACGCCGCCATGGGCATCGATATCTGGGAGGTCATCGAGGCGGCCAAGACAAAGCCCTTCGGCTACATGCCGTTTTATCCCGGCCCCGGCCTCGGGGGGCACTGCATCCCGATCGATCCGTTCTATCTCACCTGGAAATCGCGCGAGTACGAGCTGCCGACCCGTTTCATCGAGCTGGCAGGCGAGATCAACTCCGCCATGCCGCGTTATGTGGTCGGCAAACTGGCCGAAGCACTGGATATCAGGGCGGGCAAGGCGCTCAGCCGCTCACGCGTGCTGGTTCTCGGGCTTGCCTACAAGAAGAATGTGCCTGATATCCGTGAAAGCCCGTCGCTCCGCCTCATTGAAATCATCGAGGAGCGCGGCGGCCATGCGGACTACCACGACCCGTTTGTCGGCGAGATACCGTCAACCCGCGAATATATGGCGCTGAAAGGCCTCGCGTCCGTGCCTCTGGATGAGAAAACGGTGAAATCCTACGATGCCGTTCTGGTTTCGACCGACCATGACGACGTGGATTATGCGGCGCTGGCCGAATGGTCGCCGCTGATCGTCGATACGCGCAACATTTTCACCAGGCGCGGGCTTGCCGCCGGGCATATTGTGAAATCCTAGGATCAGGACAGCTTGGCCTTGAGATTGCTGGCCGCCATGGCATAGCCGCCCGATGCCCCGTCGATGAAGTGCATGTGATTGCGCGATAGGGGGGTCGGGACAAGACAGGTCATCAGGGCAGAATCCTGCCGGTGCAGGCCGAAGCGGGCGATGCCCGTCTTCGATGCCTTTTCCAGCAGCGCCTCAATGCGCTGCAACCGGGCCGGATCGATATCAATCGTCATTTTCAGGCCATCGTCGAATTTGCGAAAATCCGAGTTCCGCGCCACGTCGCGCTTGTATTGTTTCGGATCAAATTTCCCCCAATGCAGGCCAAGCCTGTCCATCGTAACGGTCAGGGCGATCTGGCCGAGTATCGCGAATTTGCGAAGAAGGCGTTGCCCCCTGGGGGCTGTGGCGCGTGCTTCCGTCTCCACACCGCTGGTATTGAATGCAATGGGCGGTCCATCTGCCGGCAAGGGATGCGCGCCGCGGTTCTGTTCGGCGGCAATCGCAACGATGTCGGCAACAAGCTGCTGGAACGCCGCCGTCGCGCCGGCGTCGCCGGGAATGGCGATGATCGACAGGATTTCGCCATTGCGTGCCACTATCGGATTCCACCGGCAGGAAAGCCCGGTCAGATCCGGGCGCGATCCGGATGGACCGGCGGCGATGGCATATTTGCCGGCTTTCATCTGCGCTTCGGCCCAGCTGCTGCCGCCGCCCGTAAACATCGCGTAGAAGACTTCGGGACTGGCGCTGAACCGGGCAACGCGCACGTCAAGGCCTTGCGCCTTGATCTCGCTCATCGGCACGAGGGCGGCACGCAGGGTCAGTTGCAGGTCCTCACGCACCCACGCCTGAACCGAGGCAAGCGCTTCACGCGCCTGCACGGCCGCGGAGGCCGGAATGGCGACAAGCGCGCCATCGCCGCCGAAGACGAAGGGATAATTGTGCCTGCCCAGAGCATTGAGCAGGGCGGAGATGACGCTTGCGCCTGCCATGTTCACGGCCTTGTAACGCCCGGCTTCGATCGCCCCGGTCGAGCCGACAATATCGGCCACTGCCAGTATCCAGTCGTTGGGGAGCGGCCGATAATTGTCCGCATCCGCTACGCCTTCGAAGTCAGTGAAGACGGGAAGCGAGTCGAAGAAGTCGTCGTTTGCAATGGCGCCCATGCAAGGCAATTAGCACATTGTGCGGGAACAGGCGACGGGCAGGATGAATGTACGGCGATGAAGCGGGAATAACGGGCCTTGCCGGCAACTGGTGCAGGGCCGCCTCCCGGCCAAAGGCAAGCGCGCCGACCATGCGCGCAGCGGTTGTGGATACACATAGCGCAATCGCAACAGTCGGGCGCCTATGCCCGAATTTTGCGGTAAAATGACCGAAAACATTGGAAAATGTGCGTCAAAGGAGACACGCATGTTCTGGTTTGTCAGGCTTGATACCGATCATCAAAGCTTGGCAGGCAGGGTTCAACCATAAATTGCCTTTTGCAGCAATTATGTGAAAAACTGCAAATACAATTGTTCATCGACTTGTCTGCCTGCCTGTCTCGTGCGAGCATGAAGGGGCTTTTAATCCCATGCGATGAAAAGCCATCTGAAATCCAGAAGAATACCGTTGCGGAAGCCGGCACTTTGCGGGCCAAGAGGAATGACTTGTATCCAATGCTGCTTGAACTGGCTCATTTTCCCGATTTTCAAAAGGGCCTGTTCAAGGACGTGGTGGCTTCGGACACGCTTGCAATGCTGCTCGAGGTCAAACAGCAGACCGGCTGCCGCCATATTGCCCATGTCGGGCACCCGGAACCGCGGCCTGGCAGCGAAGTGGTCGATGAAAATGTCCCGCTTCTGATGACCTATCCGGTCAGCTGGATGTTGCGGTATTTTGCCAAGGACTATCTCAAGATCGATCCGGTGATGCAGGGGATGACGCTGTTCCAGCCGCGTGCCGACGCGCCCGGCACGATCTGCAACCTGACTGCCGATGCCGTCCCCTCGCCAGCCGTTAAACGCTATCTGATGGACGCGGAACGGCGCGGGCTTGGCAACCTGTATCTTGCGATTTGCGCGACGAATGCCTTCGGCTTCCGCGGGATCACGCTCTTCACCTTCGACGTCGAAAAGGCTGAACAGGGTGCCTTTGTCGAGCGCAGGCGCAAACAGTTATCGGCAGCTTCGGCGCGTATCCACAACGCCCTGCACGGCACCCGCAATCCGGCCCTTGCCGCGATCATCTCCAATCTTTTGACCAAGCGCGAGATCGACTGTCTGTTCTGGGCAGCCAATGGCAAGACGGATGGCGAGATCGGCGAGATTCTCAATATCGCGCGCTGGACGGTGGTCACCTATCTGCAGAACGCCAAGAACAAGCTGGGCTGTTCCAACAGAACATCGACCGTGGCGACGGCGCTTGCTCTAGGCGTGATCGACATACCCACCGTTGCCAAGGCCTATCTGTAGGACGGCGGTTATTGCGCCTTTGCCGATGCCGACAATTGCGGCAGGCGTGCATTCTCGAAGGCCTGGGCCAGCAATGCGGTATTTTGCGCGGGACTATGCCCCGTTTCGGCAAATCGCAGATGGTGCAGATCGATCTCGGTGCTTTCGGAAGACAGCGTCAGCCGGAAATAGGCATTGACCCCCATATTGCTGAACTCGAGATCAAGCATCACTTTCGGCGCGGTGTTCCAGTCCAGCGCATATTCACCGCCAAGACCGAACGTCAACGTATCGGGATAGAATGTCAGTTCCGTCGCTGAATTGACGATATCGGCGATGTTGCCGAATAGTTCACAGCGTATGAAGGCAATATAGTCGGCAACATCCACAAGACGAAGATCATGGATGACCTCTGTCAGGTGGTTTGAAATGATATCAACCCGGGCAACCGAATATTGCGTTCTTTTCATCTGCTGTTTACCCGATTGGAAACGGTTTTATTATTTACGTCGTACATTAACGAATTGGATCAGTTCTGCCACGGCTTTATAGAATTCTGGTGCAATGGCATTGTTCACTTGCACTTGCTTGTACAACGCGCGCGCCAGTTGCACATTCTCGAAAACCGGTATGTCATTGGCCGCGGCGATCTCCCTGATTTTGAGAGCGATCAGATCCTGCCCCTTGGCAACCACGATAGGGGCCGGATCTTTCGCCGGGCTGTAGCGTAGAGCAACGGAGAAGTGTGTCGGATTTGCGACGATCAGCGTGGCCGTCGGAACCGAGGCAATCATGCGCTGGCGCGCCCGGTCGCGGCCGAGCGAGCGCAACCGGGCCTTCAGCAGCGGATCGCCCTCCGCCTGCTTGTGCTCGTCCTTGATTTCCTGCTTGGTCATGCGCAGTTCGCTGCGCCAGTGAATACGGGCCCAGGCAAGGTCGAAGGCTGCGAGCGCGGTCACCGCAATCGTCACGGATGCCAGAAGCCGGGTGATGTTGCTGCGGATGAGCTCGGGCAGCTGGCTGGGTTCGGTGATGATCGTGTCGACGAAGAAATGGCTGCTGCGGAAGAACATCATGAAAACGATGATGCTGGCCGCCGCGAACTTGAAGACCGACTTGAGGAATTCTATGCGGCCCGACGCGCCGAAGATGCGTGTCCAGCCCTTGGCAATGGATACGCGCGAAAACTGCGGCTGGATACGGTCAAAGACCATGCGCGGGGCATTCTGCAGCACGGATGCGAGGATGCCGGCGGTGGGAATGATGATGAAGACGGGAAGCAAGGCCGCACCCACGGCCAGGCCGACGATGCCGAACAATTGCCGGGCATCCTGCGCGCTGTTGAGCCGCCATTCCTCGGGCTTGTCGAGCAGGGCCGAGAGGAACGCCACCAGTTTCGAGCCGCTCGGCACGGCGACGAAAACCATGATGACGAGAAAGGCGGCGATGGAGGCGAGGATCGGCGCTTCGCGCGAGACAGGCAGATTGCCTTTCTCCATCGCATCACTGATTTTCTTCTCAGTTGCTTCCTCGGTTTTGCTCTCTTTGTCGGGCCCGTCCGACATGCTCTAGCAGGCCCTGCCGATCATGTTTCGGATTCTTGCGGTTCGAGCTTGAGCTCGCCGCGTTCGGCCAGGGCAATGGCGGTGCGGGCAATGGCGCGGCGCGCTTCCGTGACCGTGTTGGCATTGATGTTGGTCTGGCTGGACAATTCGGTTTCAACCATGCGCCGTCCGCGTGTCGACAGGGACTGGAGGATGAGTTCCTGCAGGCGCGGCTCGCAGCCATGCAATGCTGATGTGACCACATCCGTCTGGATTTCATCGAAGAGGATGAGGCGCGCGCGCTGCGATATGCGCACGATGTCCTCGAAGGTGAAGAGCTTGGCCTTGATCTTGGCAAGGTCTTCCGCGCCCAGATCGGTGAGGCTCGCCAGAAGCTCGTCGATCTCCGATTTTTCCAGCTGGTTGATGATGTTGGCAACGGTGCCGTGATGGCTCTTCTCGGAGCCCGAATTGTCTTTTCCGGTGACCTCGCGCTGCAGGATGCTTTCCAGCATCGCGATCGTCGATGGACCTACCTTGCGGATATGCAGCGTGCGCTGAATGATGGCACCACGTTCCTGCGGCGCAAAGCCGATCAGCAGCCGGGCCGCGATATCGGAGGGCAGGCGCGAAATCACATAGGCCGTCACCTGGGGATGCTGCGTTGACAGGTAGGCTTGCAGGACGTCGAGCGGCACGCGCGGCAGGATATCCCACACGGATTCCTGCGTCAGCAGTTCGGGGCGGCGATTCTCGATGACCGCGCTGGCCTCTTCCGCCGACAGCGTTTCGCGCAGCAGCCCTTCAAAGCGCATGCCGGCTTCCGAAACCGGCGCGCCATCGGCAAAGGCGTTCTCGAATTCCTTGACCAGCTCTTCGAAGTCACCGGGGGTGATCGGCTCGAGCTTGCGGGCATGGCCGGCAAGCGAGCGCAGATCGTCCGCATTGAAATGCTTGAGAAGCCGCGAGGCGGATGGCCGCCCGATCGCCACAAGCAATGCGGCCACCTTTTCCGGGCCGCTCAGGTCCTGGATGGTGCTTTCGCCCTGAGGTGTGTCTTGATCGCTCATGCGGTCTGGCTTCTCGTGCTTGTAGGGGGGAAGGCGGCGCGGCGGCGGATGACTTAGCTGCCGCTGCCGATGACTTCGGTGAGGCTGACGCCGAAGCGCGAGGAGTCGTCCTCAAGGACGATGACTTCACCGCGTGCGATTACCCGCCCGTTGACGACGATATCGACGGGATCGCCGATCTGCTTGTCGAGGGTCACGACAGCGCCGCGGCCGAGCTTCATCAGATTGGCCACCGGCATCGACGTGCTGCCGAGAACAACCTGGACGTCGACGGGAATGCCCATGATGAGATCGATGTTCGGCTTCGATCCCGCAGGTTTGCGGCTTGGTTGCGGTTCATCACGCTTGAGATCTTCGATTGCCTCGTTGAGCTCGTCTTCGATGGAATTCTTGTCGGAAATGGCCATGATGGGAAATCCCGTTTACACTGGGTTAAAGGACGGCATTCGCCACGTCAGCACTGCGGACGATGCGATTGACGAACACCGGCAGGACTTTCGCCGGAGCCGCGGGCTGGTTGTGGATAGGCGTGCCCTGGCGGATCTCGGTCTGGGCTGCCGGAACCGGCTGCTGCGCAAAGGCGGCTGCGGCAGCGCGCTGGGCGGCATCGACGGCCGGGAAGGGGCGCACATTGTCCTTGAACTCGTTCTTCGCGCGTTCAACCATACGGATGGTGCGCGTCATTTCTGAACGGGCGCGATCGGAATCCTTGAGCTTGGCCTCCAGACGCACGCTTTCGTCGTGGCAGGTTTCACGCTCGTTCTGCAGGAAGAGCAGCGCCTGCTCGAGGCTCCGGGCCGAACCGGCCACCTGTTGCGCCATGGCGCGGCTCATGGCTGTCAGCCGGTTGGCCTTGCGCAGGGCAACGAGGAAGACCGCAAGCCCGGTTGCGATCAGGGCGGCGGAAATGAGATTAGCCAGCAGCAAGCTCATCGAGCAGGTCCTCTTCTTCATTGATCGGATCGGTGATGCGCACGGTGAATGCCGTGCCGGTCTTGCCCAGACGGCATTTGTAAAGTGCCTGTTTGCCGCTGCGCAGGCGTACCTGATTGATCGCATCCTTGGGCAGCTGCAGGATCTGGCCGGGTTTCAAAAGGGTGATCTGTTCGAGCGTCATCGAGCCCTGCTGGATGAAGGCCTCAATGTCGATATGGGCCCGGCTCACCTCAAGACGCAGCTTCTTTGCCCAGGTCGGATCGGAGTGGTGTGCCGGCTGCTGCAGCATCCGCGCGATGGCGTCCTGCATGGGACGGAAGCTCGAACGCGGCATCATGATGATGATCTGGCCGCTGTGTCCGCCAACCTTGAGCAGCATCGTGCAGCATATCATGCGCGTATCGGTCACCGAGGCAATCGAGAAATGCGCGGCTTCCGTCAGTTCGGCGATCTGGAACAGCGTGTCGCTGCCGCCCGAGAACATGTGATCCAGCGATGCGGTGACGTCGGTGAAAATCTGGCGGGCGATGCCAAGGTCGACCGAGGTCATCGGACGATGCGGCTGGTGGTCCTGGCTGGCGCCGGACCCGAACAGGGCATCGACCCCGCAATCGACAAAGGCTCGGTCCGCAGCCAGCAGCAGGCGCGATGCCCATTTGACGACCTGCACGGTTCCGATCAGTCCCGAGCGCATCAGGGTGCTGGCAATGGCATCCTTCTCGATCGATTCCATGCGCACGAATTCGGCCGCAATGGCGACGTCGGACTGGCTGGTTATTTTGCCGGCAAACGTCGTTGCAAGGTCGCGAAATACTGCCTCGAGGGATTTGAGATCGTCCACCGACATGCCGGCGGCGCGCAGGATGCTTTCCGCAAGCACGTCCGGTCTTTTCTGTTCTGTCTCGACATCCATTGCTCAGCCTACGCCGCTTGCTGCATCGGAACGGTGGAGATGGTTTCCTGCTCGACCACATCGATGGACGGACGATCATAGGCCGAAATCGTCTTGCGTCCATATTCGAGCGCGATCTGCGGCAGGGCGCCGTTCATGTAGGCGAGCAGTGTCTGCTTGACGATCATGTAAAGCCGGTTCTGCTTCTCGCGCGTCGTCTTGATCTTGGTGGCAATCGGGCCGACCACACCATAGGAAAGAAAGATACCGGCGAAGGTGCCGACCAGCGCCGCGCCGATCAGATGGCCCAGCACTTCCGGCGATTCATTGAGGGCGCCCATGGCCTTGATCACGCCCAGCACTGCAGCAACGATGCCGAGTGCCGGCAAACCTTCCGAAATGGCCACCATGGCATGGTAGGGCTTGAGCTTGTCGCGGGAGATCGTGTGGATTTCCTCATCCATCAGCGCCTCGATTTCGTGCGAGCGCGCATTGCCGATGATGATCAGGCGGCAGTAGTCGCAGATGAACTGTGTCAGATCATGGTTCTTCAGAACGCTCGGAAATGCCTGGAAAATCAGTGATTCATTGGGATTGTCGATGTGGACTTCCACCTCGTTGCGCGACTTGGCGCGCAGTTCCCGCATCAATGCGTAGAGGACGCCGAGCACATCGAGGTAGTCGCGCTGCTTGGGAACCTTGTTGGAGAAGGCCTCCATGCAGGCGCGTCCGGTATCCTTGACCGCCGAAAACGGATTGGCGACCAGGAATGTGCCGAGCGCGGAGCCGCCGATGATGACGAATTCCCACGGCTGCATGAGAACACTCACATGCCCGCCCATGGCAATGAAGCCGCCAAGGAGACATCCCATCGTTACCACAAGTCCAACAAGGATTCCCAAAGCGCTCTCCTGCAAATATTGCCAGCGGCCGAGGAGTAGCAAGTCCGGCTTGCGTGAACCTTGCATGGAGGCGCAGGTTTGTGGTCGGGGTGAAATTGCGCGGACAGCTTCAGGCAAGCTTGCTTTGGCACAGATAGGCGAAAGCCGTGGGAGTGCCGTTGCCATGATCAATACGATGACCAGTTATAAATTGATCTCGTCGAACCTGACGCGTTCGCTGACGAGGGTGGCGGCCGAACCGGTCGTGCAGCGCGACACGGACTACTACCTGAAGAATATCGGCAAGGTGAAAACCATTGACGATTTCATGAAGGATGACCGGCTGTATAAATACGCCCTGAAGGCTATCGGGCTTGAGGACATGGCTTTCGCCAAGGCCTTTATCCGCAAAGTTCTCACCGAAGGTACCGGCAAGGACAGCTTTGCCAACAAACTGACGGACAAGCGCTACCTGGAGTTTGCCACGACGTTCGATTTTGCCAAACTGGGTGACAAGGCGACCAGCCAGCCCGCCGTGCTCAAGCCGGTGACGGACAAATATGCCCGCCAGACGCTAGAGAAGGAAGCCGGGCAGGACAATGAAGGCGTGCGGCTTGCCCTGTATTTTGCCCGCAAGGCGCCCACAATCACCAATGCCTATGAAATCCTCGGCGACAAGGCACTGCTCAAGGTCTTCCAGACAACCTTTTCCATCCCGACGCAGGCGTCCAACATGGACATCGACCGGCAGGCCAAGATGGTCACCGACAAGCTCGATCTCGCATCTCTCAAGGACCCGGCGAAGCTTGAGAAATTCCTCACCCGGTTTACGGCTATGTATGAAATGAACAATCCTTCGACTGCCTCCACCATTCCCTCGCTGCTTTTCGGCGGGGACACCACCATTGGCATTTCGCAAAACATCCTGACGATCTTGCAGTCGTTCAAGCTGGGTGGCCGCTGATGGAAAACTCGATCTATGTCGGCCTGTCCTCGCAGATATCGCTGGAGCGCCGCCTGGATGCCCTGGCGCATAATGTGGCGAACATGTCGACGCCGGGTTTTCGTGCCACGGGCATGAAATTCGAAACCATGGTGTCGAAGGCCGCCGAGGACTCGAGCTTCGTTTCGGCCGGTCAGAGCTATATCAAGACGGATGCGGGCCCGATCACCCAGACCGGCAATCCCCTGGATGTCGCCGCAAAGGGTGACGTATGGTTTTCGCTGCAGACACCGGCCGGGCAGGTTTTCACCCGCGACGGCCGCATGCAGATGACAACGACCGGCGAGCTGCGCTCGGTCAAGGGTTACCCCATCCTGGATGCGGGCGGCCAGCCCCTGGTCATTGACCCCAATGGCGGTCCGCCGCAGATTTCCGCCGATGGGGCGGTCTATCAGAACAAGCGCCAGCTGGGCTCCATTGGCCTGTTCACGATCAGCCCCAATGCCAAGCTGACCTATTTCGACAATTCGGCTGTTATTCCGAGCATTACCGCACAGCCGACCATCGACAATCCGCATGCGGGCGTTGTTCAGGGCGCCATCGAGGGATCAAATGTTGATGCGATCGGCGAAATGACCCGGCTCATGAGCGTTACCCGGGCTTTCGAACGGGTCGATGCCTTGCTGCGCGGCAATGAAGGCACCTTCTCCGAAGCCATCAAGACGCTTGGATCGAAGACCTGATGCACCGTCTCCTTGAACCGGCGGGATAAGCATGCAGGATCTTGAAGCAGCCCTGCCGACGATGAGCACCGGGACGGGCAGTCTCGAGGCGCTGGCCCGGCTTGTCTCGCAGGCCGTGACGGCTCCGGCTCCCGTGGCTGTCGGCGGCTATGTGAACGAGGTGTCACGCTCTGCCATCGGCGTGCGCGGCATTTCGGAACAGGCGCAGCTCGGCGACATGGTGACCATCCGCAGCGGCAACCGGCTGCACCCGGCCGAAGTCGTGCGGATCGAGCAGTCGCGCGTCCTGGTCAAGCCGTTCGATGACCGGATCGTGCCGTCGCTCGGAACGCCCGTCTTCCCCGAGGGGCCGTTTCGCATTGCCCCGGCGCCGGACTGGAAAGGGCGCGTCATCAACGCCCTCGGTCTTCCGCTCGACGGCAAGGGTTTGCTCACCGCAGGCAATAATCCGCAGCCCGTGGATTGTCCGGCTCCGCTCGCCATGAACCGCAGCCGCGTTGAAATCGGCCTGCGCACCGGTGTCAATGTCGTCGACGTCTTTGCGCCGATGTGTTTCGGTCAGCGCATGGGTGTCTTTGCCGGGTCCGGCGTCGGCAAATCCACGCTGCTGGCCATGATGACCAAGGCAACGGATTTCGACACGGTTGTCCTGGCGCTGACGGGCGAACGCGGCCGCGAAGTGCGCGACATGCTCGAAGACACCATGGCCGGCAAGCTTGGCAAGACCGTCACCGTTGTTTCGACCGGCGACGAAAGTCCGATGATGCGCCGGCTTGCCCCCAATACGGCAACGGCCATCGCCGAATATTTTCGCGATCTGGGCGACAATGTTCTGCTGATCGTGGATTCCGTGACGCGTTTTGCCCATGCGGCGCGCGAAATCGCCATTGCCGCGGGTGAACCGCCGGTTTCGCGCGGCTATCCGCCGAGCGTGTTCAGCCAGTTGCCGCGCCTGCTTGAGCGCGCCGGCCCCGGATTGTCGGACAGCGGTACGATTACCGGCATCTATGCCGTTCTGGTCGATGGCGACGATCACAATGATCCGGTGTCCGATGCGATCCGCGGCACGCTGGACGGGCACATCGTGCTCGACCGCGCCATCGCCGCGCAGGGCCGTTTCCCGGCCATGGATATTCTCGGTTCCATTTCGCGCCTGGCGCAGCACAACTGGTCGCCGGAACAGGCGAAGCTCGCCACCAGCATGCGCGGCCTCATTTCGCGGTTCGAAGAGACCCGCGACCTGCGGATGATCGGCGCTTATCAGGAGGGGGGTGATCCCCTGCTCGATCAGGCCGTGCATCTGGTTCCACGCATTTACGACGCTATGCAGCAGACACCGGCCACGCCGCTTTCGCTGGATCCCTACAGCGATCTGGCAGCGGCGCTTCGGCCAAAGGAGGGGGCATGACAAAACAGAAGACCACGGGCCTGGCGCCTGAAAGCGATCCCGCAACGGAAATTCCCGCACCCCGCCAGCGCGACAAGCGCTTTGACGGCTATATCAAGGGTGCTGGATTTGTCCTTGCAACCATCTGCGCCATCCTGCCCTTCGTGATGTATTACGACATCTGGGAAGCGCGGCCCAAGCCGGAAGCCACAGGCAAAACCGTTCGCGACCCCCTGGACCGGACAAACCAGAAGGTCGTGCGCAAGAACAACGGCACCGAAGTGTCACTGTCGAAAACGAAAACCGGCGAAGTGGACCTCATGACCACGGCAACCACGTCGGCGCTCACCGGCGATCGCCTGGCCGGGATCAATGCCGCCAGCAAACAGCCGTTTCCCGACAAGCCGGTGTTCCTGGTGCGCGAAGTGGTCGGCGGTCTGGTGATGATCGAAGACAATACCGGCTACTGGTTTGTCGAGAAGGGATCGCCCTTGCCGGACGGAAGCACCCTGGTTGCGATCGAGCGCGGCAATGGCAACGGTTCGTGGCAGATCAAGACATCCGACGGCGAAGTGATCAGCCGAACCAATTGATCAAATGCCTCTTTGTCCATGCATAAGTTCCGTGGCTGTCGCCGCCGCAAGTCTCACGCAAGATTGACCGCATAGAGTGACCTCAATTGATTGGTCCGGGACGCGAGGCAGGCACATGCAGGGGATTCATCTGTTCGAATTGGCATCACGTCAGGCCGAGTGGCTGTCCGTCAGGCAGGCCGCGGTTTCCGGCAATGTCGCCAATGCCAATACGCCGGGTTTCAAGGCGCGGGACGTGGAGCCGTTCAAGGACGTGTTGCAGCAGACGCAGCTGACCATGGCGGCGACAAATGCGAAGCACCTTGAAATCAATGCATCCGGCATCGCCGCGACCGCGCTGCGCAAGAATGAAGTGACGGAACAGAACCATTCGAAGAACACGGTCAGCCTCGAAGGGGAAATGGTCAAGTCCGGCGAGATCAATCGCCAGTTCGCGCTCAACACCAGCATCGTGAAGGCGTTTCACCGCATGATGCTCTCCGCAGTAAAGGGCTGAAACAGATGTCAGATCCGCTCCAGGCCGCGCTCAAGGTTGCCGCTTCCGGCCTCAATGCCCAATCGACCCGTCTGCGCATCGTCTCCGAGAACCTGGCCAACGCCCAGTCGACTGGCAAGACGGCGGGCAGCGATCCATACCGCCGCAAGACCGTCTCCTTTGCCACAGAGCTCGACCGCAGCAGCGGCGTCGAGACCGTGCGCATCGCGGAAGTCGGGCATGACGTTTCCGCCTTTACCGAAGAATATGATCCAAGCCACCCGGCCGCCAACACCAAGGGCATGGTCAAATATCCAAACGTGAACATGGTCGTCGAAATGGCGGACATGCGCGAAGCCAACCGCTCCTACGAAGCCAATCTCCAGGTGGTCAAGCAAGCACGTGAACTGATTGCCATGACCGTCGATCTCTTAAGGAACTCCTGATGATAGACCAGCTTCTCAGTGTATCCACCCGCAACGCTCTTTCCAACCTGTCGGAAACCGTCAATCAGACATCCATGCCCGGTGCCGCTTCGCCGGCGACAGCCGCAACCGGTCAGCCTTCCTTTGACAATGTTCTGTCGCAGCTCACCGGCAAACTCCAGAATGCCGAGGCGGTTTCGCTCAAGAGCATGACCGGTGACGTGCCGACGCGTGATGTCGTCAACGCGGTCATGGATGCGGAAAAATCGCTCCAGACGGCCATCGCCATTCGCGACAAGATCGTCCAGGCCTATCTCGAAATCAGCCGTATGCCGATTTAAGGAATCAGAATGAAAGCGCTCACCATTGCTGCGACCGGCATGAATGCCCAGCAGCTCAATCTGGAAGTGATTGCCAACAACATCGCCAATATCAACACGACCGGGTTCAAGCGCGCAAAGGCCGAGTTCTCGGACTTGCTGTATCAGACCGAGCGCAGCGCCGGTGTGCCCAACATGGCAAACCAGAGCATCATTCCCGAGGGCGCGATGGTCGGTCTCGGCGTGCAGACCTCGGCCGTCCGCAACCTGCATATTCAGGGCGGGCTCAATCAGACGGGCAATCCCTTCGACGTGGCGCTCAAGGGCCGCGGCTGGTTCCAGATTCAGAACACCGCCGGCGAAACGCTCTATACCCGCGCCGGGGCATTCAACACCAATGCGACGGGGCAGCTCGTGACGCTCAACGGCGATCTGGTCGAGCCCAACATTGTTGTTCCGCCCAACACCATTGAAGTGAAAATCACCGATTCCGGCCAGGTTTTTGCCAAGCAATCCGACCAGATTCCGATGACCAATCTCGGCCAGCTGACCATTGCCAATTTTGCCAATGAAGCCGGTCTCGAGCCGCTTGGCGACAACCTCTACAAGCAGACCGATGCGTCGGGTGCTCCGGTTGTCGGCGTTCCCGGTGATCCCGGTTTCGGCACGCTGAAGCAGGCCTATCTGGAAAATTCCAACGTCGACCCCGTCAAGGAAATCACCGATCTGATCACGGCCCAGCGGGCCTATGAAATGAATTCGAAAGTCATCCAGGCAGCCGATGAAATGGCATCGGTCGTGTCGAAGAACCTGCGCTGAGGACGATCATGACGGCGGCAAAGATCATCGGGAACTGGGCTCTTCGCGTGCTGGCATTCAGCCTGTGCGCGCTGGTCTTTTCCGTCGCCGCCCGCGCCGAGCGCATCGCATTCCTGGTGCCCTCCCAGATCATCTATCCCGGCCAGACCATCGGCAATGCGGGATTGACGGAAAAGTATTTTACGATCCGTGCCTCCGCCGCCGCGCAATATGTGCTGTCACCGGACCAACTCGTCGGCAAGATATCGCGCCGGACACTGCTGCCGGGGCAGCCTATCCTCCTGTCTTCGGTCAATGAGCCCGACATGGTGCAGCGCGGGGTTCCGGCGGTGCTGGTCTATGATACCGGTGCGCTCGTCATCACGGCGCGGGGCACGCCGCTGGAGCCGGGCCGCGTCGGTGATTTCATCAAGGTGCGCAATATCGACAGCGGCATCACCGTAACGGGCACCATCCTCGCCGATGGGCGCATACAGGTAGGCATGCAATGATGCGGCGTTTCGCGATTGTCCTGTTGGCCGTCCTTGCATCGACCGCACTGCATGCGGGCGAGTCTTCGCCCAAGGAAAGGGGCTACAAGACGCCGGCACAGGCCCAGGCTGCCTGGCAGAAGGACGTCGATGACGGGCGCTGGGGCGGGCCGGCTTCCCAGTTCGGCGACGGCGGTGTCATCGCACGGCTCAAGGATATCGCCGCCATTCAGGGCGTGCGCGAAAACCAGCTCGTCGGCTATGGTCTCGTCGTCGGATTGAACTCAACCGGCGACAGCCTGCGCAATGCGCCGTTCACCGAGCAATCCATGCGCGCCATGCTCGATAATCTCGGCATCAGCCCGCCGGCCGGTGCGTCGCGTTCCAAGAATATTGCGGCCGTCATCGTCACCGCCAATCTGCCACCCTTTGCCGGGCGCGGCTCGCGGATCGACATTACCGTTTCCTCGCTGGGTGACGCCACGTCGCTGTCCGGCGGCACGCTGGTCATGACGCCGCTCGCCGCTGCCGATGGCCAGGTCTATGCGGCGGCTCAAGGCAACCTGATCGTGTCCGGCTTCACGGCATCCGGTAACGCCGCCACCGTTACGCAGGGCACGCCGACCAGCGGACGTATTCCCAACGGCGCCCTGGTTGAAAGGGAGGTTTCCGGAAATTTCGGCCAGGACGGCGAACTTCTCGTCGAGCTGCGGCAGCCGGATTTCACCACGGTCGTGCGTATCACCGATACGATCAATGCCTTTGCCAAACGGCGGTACAATCAGCCTGTTGCCAAGGAGCGCGACGCCAAGTCGATCCGTCTGCGCAAGCCCAAGGATATCACGGCGGCCCGCTTCCTCGCGGAGATCGAAGGTCTGCCGGTGCCGACCGACGAGGTGGCGCGCGTCGTCGTCGACGAGCGCACCGGGACCGTGGTCATCGGCGAGAAGGTGCGGATATCGCGGGTCGCCATCAGCCATGGCACGCTTTCCGTCAAGGTCACCGAGACGCCGACGATCATTCAGCCGGAACCGTTCAGTGACGGCGTGACGGCGGTCGAACCGAACACCAACATCCAGGTTCGGCAGACCTCCAAAATCGGTGTTCTTGGCGGAACCGATCTTGAAAGCCTGGTGAAGGGTCTCAATCAGATCGGCGTGAAGCCGCAAGGCATCATCGCTATCCTTCAGGGCATCAAGACGGCCGGCGCATTGCATGCGGAGCTGGTGGTCCAATGAGTGTTGCCATGAACGCGCGACGGAAAATCACGGCATCCTCGAAGGCTGCTGCATTCTTGCTGGCAATGTCCCTGCTGCCATCGGCCACCATGGCGCAGGATGCGGCCCCCAAGGATGAAACCGGGCAGGAAATCGGCCGCTATTGCACCAACATCACCGACAAGGCGGCCGATGCGCGCTATGCCATGCAGACGCGCGAACTGGAGCAGCTGCGGGCGGATATCGACAGCCGCATCCAGGAGCTGGAGGCCAAGCGCAAGGAATATGAGGTCTGGCTGAAACGGCGTGACGAGTTCATCGACAAGGCCGAGGATTCGCTGGTGGGCATCATTTCCAAGATGCGGCCGGATGCGGCTGCGGCCCAGATGGCGCTGATGGGCGACGAGCCGGCAGCCGCGCTGCTGCTGAAGCTTAATCCCCGCGTCTCCAGCGTTATCCTGAATGAAATGCCCGCGGAAAAATCCTCGCGTCTAGCCCGTGTGATTGTCGGATCCCGTGTGGTCACCAACAAAGAAAGAACCGCGCAATGAAGAAAGCGGCATCCCTGCTTGCCATCGCCAGTGCCGTTGCCCTTTCGGGATGCGCCGACAATTTTCGTGATCTGAACCGCACACCACAGATGTCGCCGGTGGGCGCGGGTGTCGGGCAAAGCTTCAGCGTCTCGGATCCGTCCTATTATCCATCCCAGCCGCAGCCGAAACGCTATTCGCTCTGGCAGGACCGCGCCGCCGGGTTCTTCCGCGATCCGCGCGCCACCAATCCGGGCGACGTTTTGACCGTCAACATTCTGATCGACGAAAAGGCGACGTTCGACAACAAGAACAGCCGTTCGCGCGTCGCCTCATCCGATGTCGGCGGCAAGGCGGATATCAGCGGCAGCGGCTTCTCCGCCGGCAATATCGGCGGCAATCTCGATCTGAAATCCGATAGCCGCACCAAGGGCGAGGGCAAGATCGAGCGATCGGAAAAGATCGTGCTGAGGGTTGCGGCCATCGTCACCAATATTCTGCCCAACGGCAATCTGGTCATCCGCGGCTCGCAGGAAGTGCGCGTCAACTATGAACTGCGCGTGCTGAATGTCGCCGGCGTCGTACGGCCGCGTGACATTTCCGGCGACAATGTCATTTCCTACGAGAAGATCGCCGAGGCGCGCATTTCCTATGGCGGCCGCGGGCGCCAGAGCGAAACGCAGCAGCCCGCATGGGGTCAGCAGATCCTCGATCAAGTATCGCCGATCTGACCGATATGAGCACGCTCGCCGAAGACACGACACCCGCCCCGAAAGCACCATCCAGCGTGGCGGTCATTGCCGCGGTGGCGGTCCTCACGCTCGTCGCTGCGGCGGGCGGCTGGTTTCTTGGAACACAGCTCGGCCTGAGCGTGCCTGCCGGTCAGGCCGCCGGGGCGGGCGAGAAGACGCGTCCCGCCGGTACCGACCTGCCATCCGGCAATGTCGTGGCGCTCAAACCGATCCTGACCAACGTGAAAATCCCGCAGGATGTCTGGATCAGGCTGGAAGCGGGCATCGTGGCCAAGCCCGGCGAGAAAATATCCGATGAAATGGCGGCAACTGTTGCCGGTGACTTCATGGCCTTCCTGCGCACCGTCAATCTCATGCAGCTGCGCGGGGCGGCGGGGCTGGAATATCTGCGCATGGATCTGCAGGAGAGGGCGCGGATGCGCTCCGAGGGCAAGATCGAGAAAGTGTACATCTGGGCATTGGTGATGGAATGAAACGGCGTCTTCTGACACCCCTGCTGCTGCTTGTACTCGGCGGAACCGCCATGGCCCAGACGCCCTCGCTCCTGGACGGGCTGATCCCGCAGGGCAGCGCGTCGACCAGTGGCCAGATCATCCAGATGCTGGCGGTGCTGACGGTGCTTTCCATCGCGCCGGGCATCCTGATCATGGCGACGAGTTTTACCCGCTTCGCCATTGCCTTCTCCATGCTGCGCTCGGGCCTCGGCCTGCAGACAACGCCGGCCAATCTCGTGATGATCAGCCTTGCACTGTTCATGACCTTTTATGTCATGGCGCCGGTGTTCGACCGGGCGTGGCAGAATGGCGTGCAGCCGCTGGTGAACAACCAGATCACCCAGGATGTGGCGATCCGCGAGATCATGTCGCCGTTCCGTGAATTCATGCTGCGGCAGGTGCGCGACAAGGATTTGCGGCTGTTCGAGGATCTGGCGGACGAATCCTTCCGCACCAAGGCCAACGAGGCCATTGATATGCGTATCCTCGTGCCCGCCTTCATGATTTCCGAGCTGCGCCGCGGTTTCGAGATCGGCTTTCTCATTGTCCTGCCATTCCTGGTCATCGACCTGATCGTCGCGACGCTCACCATGTCCATGGGCATGATGATGCTGCCGCCGACCGTGCTGTCGCTGCCGTTCAAGATCCTGTTCTTCGTGCTGATCGACGGCTGGAATATTCTGGTCGGCAGTTTGATACGATCGTTTTCGTAACCATGATGAAAATTAATCCTGGCCGTTATTGAAACCGTAACAATTCTGGCGTACTCCTGCTCGTCATAACAGGTGACCGCTTCGGTTACAGGCATCATGCCGCTCTGTTAGGTCGGTTCTGATCCGACATGTCCCCATCACATGTATCTTTTATAGGGGCTTTTTCCATGGCCAGCATTCTTACCAACGCGTCAGCAATGACCGCGCTTCAGACACTTACTGCAACCGGCAAAAACCTTGCCACCACTCAGAACCGCATTGCAACGGGCCTGAAGATCTCCGAAGCTTCCGACAACGCCGCTTACTGGTCGATCGCCACGACAATGCGTTCGGACAATGGTGCCAACTCGGTTATCCAGGACGCTCTCGGTCTCGGCAGCTCCAAGATCGATACTGCCTATTCCGCAATGAACAAGGCCATTGATTCGGTAAACACCATCAAGAACCTGGTTCTGGCTTCCAAGAATGCCAGCGCTGAAGACCGCGCCAAGAACCAGCTGCTGATCAACTCGGCTATCGGCGCCCTGAAGGAAAACGCAGGCGCTTCCTACGCCGGTTCCAACCTGCTCACCACTGACCAGGCTGTCGACGCTGCTCCTGCAACGGCAAACTTCAGCACGATCGCTTCCTACAGCCGCAGCTCGACCGGCGTCGTAACGACCGGCTCGATCGACGTTGCGCTTGCCAATACCCGTCTTATCGACACGGGCGGCACCGCTGCAACGAAGACCGGCATTCTCGACAAGCAGTTTGCTGTTACCAACGCAGCAGCCACACCTGTCACAACGCAGACCTCGATCCTGACGATCGACGTTTCCGCTGCTACCGTCGACAACACGGCGATTGACGGCATGCTGACCGGTATCGAAGCTGCTGCCAAGGGCCTGGCTTCCGGTGCTTCGCAGCTCGGTGCTGCCAAGACCCGTATCGACAGCCAGAAGTCGTTCATCAGCGCGCTTTCGGATGCCGTTGATCGTGGTATCGGCACGCTGGTCGACGCTGACATGAACAAGGAATCGGCTCGTCTGTCGGCTCTGCAGGTTCAGCAGCAGCTCGGCGTTCAGGCGCTGTCGATTGCCAATGCAAGCAACCAGACCATCCAGCAGCTGTTCCGCTAAGGATGACGATCCCTCGGGATCGGTACTGAATTGGGCCACGCCTCGTGCGTGGCCTTTTTCTTTTCCACTTCGCAGCACGCTCTAACTTCGCGCAAGCTTCGGCCTCTATGGTCGGACGACGCAAGCGTGGTGGGCATTGATGGAAAAGAATATCAGACAGTCTCTGGAGCAGTTTCTGGGTGCCATGAAAAAGCTTGGCGCGCGGCGGCTCATCGGGCTCGCCCTCGTCGGCGTCACCCTGTTCGCCACCATTCTTGTCTCCAGCATTTATCTCAACCGCCCGCAATATGAGACGCTGTATGTCGGCCTCAGTCGCGACGACGTCAACCGCATGGGCATGGCTCTCGGCGAGGCCGGCATTCCGTTCGACGTGAAGGCCGACGGCACGTCCGTGCTCGTCCCGTTCGGCAAGGCGGACCAGGCCCGCATGTATCTGGCCGAGAAGGGACTGCCGACCAGCAACAACGCCGGTTACGAGCTCTTCGACAATATGGGCTCGCTGGGCCTTACCTCGTTCATGCAGGAAATCACCCGGGTGCGTGCGCTCGAAGGCGAAATTTCCCGGACAATCCAGGCGATCCGCGGCATCAAGGCCGCCCGCGTGCATATCGTTCTGCCGGAAAAGGGCAGTTTCCGCCGCGGCGATCAGGCACCCTCCGCTTCCGTGGTGATCCGCACCGAGGGCGGGTTTTCGATGGAGTCGGCGCAGTCGATCCGCCAGCTTGTCGCAGCCGCCGTGCCGCAGCTGACTGCCTCCGAAGTCACCGTGCTCGATACGAACGGGCGGCTCCTGGCATCCAAGGATGATGGCTCGAATGCCGGTGCCGTCATGTCGGCGACGCTGGAACAGAATGTTTCGGCCTCGGTCGATGACAACATCCGCAAGGCGCTGGCACCCTATCTCGGCATCGGCCATTTCCAGACAAGCGTCCAGGTGGCGCTCGACACGGACAAGCGCCAGACCAACGAAACCGTGTTCGATCCGGAATCAAAGGTTGAGCGGTCCGTGCGTGTCGTGCGCGAAAGCGGCGATTCGAAGAACTCGAAGAGCGACAACGCGACCGGTGTGGAACAGAACATCCCGCAGGAAGAAATCCAGAGCAAAAACGGCGACAGCTCGACCGAAAAGACCGACAAGCGCGAAGAGCTGACCAATTACGAGGTCAATTCCAAGACGATCTCGACGGTCAGCGACAGCTATCAGATCAAGCGCCTGTCCATCGCCGTCGTCATCGACCAGGCGCGGTTGCTGGCAACCGCAGGCGTCACGCCGGTTCCGGACAAATTCGTCGAACAGCAGATCGCCAAGATCACCCAACTGGTGGCAACCGCGGCCGGCCTCGACCAGAAGCGTGGGGACGTCATCAACGTGACCGCGCTGAACTTCATGGAAGCAACCGACGATCAGCTGCAGCCGACCGCCACGCCGCTGTCGGAGACGATATCGCGGCAGGCGGGCAGCTTCGTCAACGCCGCTGCACTGATCGTTGCCGTGGGTCTGATCCTGTGGTTCGGCGTTCGCCCGCTGATGCGCGAAATCACCAAGCCGCAGGATGCGCTGCAACTGGCGGCCGGTACGGACGTGGCCGTTCCCGATTTCACTGCCGCGTCGCGGCCGCAGCCGGCGCTGGCCGCCAATGCCGACCAGAGCCTGCCCTATGACGACCTGAGCGAGCTGCGGCGGCGCATGCGCGTTCCCGCACAGAACCGGCTGGAACAGATGATCGATATGGATGAAGAGCGCGTGGCGGCGATCCTGAAGCAATGGGTTCACGAGGCAGCTTGATATGGCCCGATCGATTGCCAACATGCTCACCGACTTCACGCCGAAACATGTGCCCGATGACCGGGTGACGGTTTTTGCCGCCGCGACGCGTGAGCGCGTTGAAACATTGGCGGACGATGCGGTTCCCGAAGATGTTGTCGATCTCATCGATATCGAGCTGAAGATCAAGGAAACCTTCGAGCTCGGCCGCGGCGAGGGGCAGGCGGAGGCTTCCGTGCTCTTCGATGCGGAAAAACTGCGGCTGGAGCGGGATTTTCAGGAACAGCTGGCGGCGGCGGAAGCGGATTTCATGGATCGGATCGGAACCCGCCTGTACGAACAGGTGGAAGCGGGCCTGGCGGTCATATCGGCGGGACTGTCGAGCAGTCTTGCAACCGTTCTTTCCCCTTTGGTTGAAAAGAATCTGCGTGAGCGCGCTGTTACCGGCTTTGTCGGGGAAATCGAACGGCTGACACAGGGCCTGGAGGGCGTGATGATCGACATTTCCGGGCCGCCGCACCTTATCGAGGCTTTGCGCAATCGCCCGGGGATTGATCTCATGCGCTTCACGTTCACCCGGTCCGATCAACCGGAACTGTCGATGAAACTCGACGACGTGGTTGTCGAAACGCGGCTTGGTCACCTGATTGATGCGGTGAAGGATACGACCCGATGAATATCGACCCGGAAACCCGCCGCGAAATCGTCATTGTCCGGCGTGGCCGCAATGACGGCGAAGACGGCCACCATGGCGGCGTCTGGAAAATCGCCTATGCGGATTTCATGACCGCGATGATGGCCTTCTTCCTGGTCATGTGGCTCATCAATGCCGCCAATGAGGAAACCAAGGCGGCCGTTGCCAGCTATTTCAATCCGGTCAAGCTGATGGACCGGCAGGCGCGGCCAAAGGGCATTGAAGCCACGGACAATCAGGAAGGCAAGGTTCGCTTCGAACGCCCCAATTCGACCGATGCGGAAACCAAGAGCGCGCGCAACGAAAAGGAACTGCAGGCCAAGCCGGAGACGGAAGAGCGGCAGATGTTCAAGGACCCCTATGCGGTGCTTGCGGAAATCGCCACGGATTCCGGTGTGTTGCAGAACCGGTCAGCCAAGGGTGACGGCGGGTCCAACAATGCCGGCCCATCCACGGGCGCGCAGGGCGGTGACGCCTATCGCGATCCCTTCAATCCCAATTATTGGTCGACCCATGTGGAGGATGATCTCTTTCCGCTGACCGACAGTCCCGCCGTGCCGCCGCCCTCGCAGGAGCAGCTGGAAAAGCGGGCTGCGGGCGTGGAAGACAAGGCCGGTGCGCAGGCGCAGACGGCCGATGCAAAGCCGATGGATACGGCCAATGCCGCGCAGCAGGCGAACCAGCAGAAGCTGGAAAAGACCGCGGCCAAGCCCGCCGACGCCAGCGTAACCGTTGATCCGGCAAAGGGCGACAAGCAGCCGGATTCGGCGCAGCTTGCTTCGGCGCGCGAGCTTGCCTCGGAAATTTCCAAGAAGACCGGCACTGCCGCCGATGAAAAGGCGCCTGACATCACCGTGGTGCCCACCGACGAGGGTGTCTTGATCCAGCTGACCGACAAGGTCGACTACGGCATGTTCGCCATCGGATCGGCAAAGCCGGACAAGCGGGTGGTGCAGGTTCTCGAGCAGATCGCCAAGATCATCGCGACGCGCAAGGGCGACGTCATCATCAGCGGCCACACCGACGCGCGCCCCTTCAAGAGCGATACTTATGACAACTGGCGGTTGTCGTCGGCGCGCGCGCACATGGCCTATTACATGCTGACGCGCGGCGGCCTCGATGCCAAGCGCATCCTGCGCGTGGAAGGCTATGCCGACCGCGATCCCAAGGTGCCGGCCGATCCCTACGCGGCTCAGAACCGGCGTATCGACATCTTTTTGAAAACGGCCAAGAGATGATGTGGGGCTCCCGTCTGCGATGGCTGCTGATCGGTTTTGTGAGCCTGCCTCTTGGCATGGCCCGGGCCGACATGCTGTCGCCGGAACCCTATCTGCTGGTGCGCTCCATGCGCATGCTGCAGGATCAGGTGGCCTCCGGCAAGCCGGAAGCCCTGCCCATGCTCAACCGGGTGCTGGGCCATATTGCAACGCAGCTCCAGGCGGCCAATCCGGATGTCTGGCAAAAGCCGGCCAACGCCTATGCTATTGTCATCTATCTCCTGAATGGCGGCAATCCGCAGGTCGTTCGCACCATCCTCACCACGACGAAACTGGAGGGCATCAGTCCCAAGCTGGTCGCCGGTTCGCTGGCCTATGCTGATGGCAACCCGCTTGGCATTGTTGAAAACTTCAGCGAGGAGCTGCCGCCGGATGTGCCGAGCGAACTGATCGCTTCCATCTCGCTGGTGACCGCAGCACAGCTCGCCGCCATCGATGTCCCGACAGCGCTGAAGCGCCTGGATTACATCCGTTTGACGGCGCCGGGAACCCTGCTGGAAGAGGCTGCCCTGCGGCGCGGCCTGATGATGGCTGCCAATCTGGGCGACAAGGACAAGGTCAGGCTGCTGGCCCGCAATTATCTGCAGCGCTTTGCCCTTTCACCCTATTCGGAGGACTTCTT
The DNA here is from genome assembly GCF_044760925.1 of Phyllobacterium sp. NPDC097923. NCBI lineage: Bacteria > Pseudomonadati > Pseudomonadota > Alphaproteobacteria > Hyphomicrobiales > Phyllobacteriaceae > Phyllobacterium > Phyllobacterium sp. NPDC097923. The sequence goes on from NZ_JBIWBL010000006.1 coordinate 208,213, forward strand.
TCGCCAGCTGGTCGATGCGGTCATGGTCCTCAAGGCCAAGATCAGCAATGACGAGATCGAGGAAATGGCGTCGCTGGCCTGGACCGGTGCCCGCATGCCCTTTTACCTGCGCATAGCCCGCGGTGCGATCGTCGGCGGCGACATGCAGCGCGCCCGCTTCATGTCGGAAAAAGCTGAAGCGCTGGCCCAGTCGCTCAAGGCGGATGACACGCAGGCACGGCTCTATCTCGGGATCAGCAATGTCGGTACGGAGAAGACCGACGATGCGATGAAAATGCTCTCGGAATTGCCGCGCGACCGCCTGCATGAACGCGATGTCAAACTGCTGGAAGCAGCGGCGGCGATGGGGGGCAAAATCCTTGAGCAGCCATCCGCGGATGTTGCGGAAACACCGCAGCGATCCGTTGTGAGAGCCGGCGCCGCACCAACGGACGCCAAGGCAAAGACCGGTGCACCCAAACCGGCCATCGCGGTTGATCCGATAATCGATGAAACACGCAAGAAGCTTGACGCAATCGATGCACTTCTAGGGAAGGCCAGGAAATGACCATCGGACCGGATATGCCGCTCAGATCACTCAAGGACGCCATTGTCGGGGAGACAGGCAAGGGAAACCGCCTGCCCGACAGGAAAGCGGCCAAGGGCAAGGACGACGCGGTTGACTTCAAGTCCATGCTGGAGGCGAAGCCGCTCCGCCTGCCGTCAGAGGCGGGCGACGGGATCGCGCCGGATGACGTCGCCGCGATGGATGACGAGCCGGAGGTTGAAGCGGACGATGAGCCGGCAAGCACGGGCCCGTCCGTGCAGGCGATGTTCGGCCAGTCCATCCTCGCGCTGGAACAGCTGCTTGACCGGCAGGCATCGGCCGCTGGCGGTCAGCCGGGACGTGAGAACAAGCCGCTGCGGGCACTGGACGCCCATGCCCTGACCGACGGGGAAACGGCGCTCGATACCGGCGAAAATGGTCAGGACGAACCGCCTGCGCCTGCGTCTCTGGCCGACAGGAAATCCGTTGCGGACGGCGCTGACAAGCCGGCTGTAAAGACCGCTGCCAATCCTGATACCAAGGCTCAGCCGGACAAGGCCGATGGCCCGCAGCCGCAGCCTGCCGAAGCAGCGGTGGCCGATGCGCCCAAGGCCCGCGTCAGTGCAAAGCAGGCTCCCGAACAGGTCCCGCCGCCCGCCGTCAACGCCCCGGCTCCGGTTGCCCAGCCGGCCCCCGCCGCCGATCCGCGCGTTACCCTGGCAACGCTTGCCGAGGCGGCGCCAGCAGCGCCGCAGAGCCGCCCCGCTATCGCGGATGTCCAGATCATCTCGGATCACAGCACCAGTGCGGCACGAACGCTGGTGATCCAGTTGCAGCCGGTCGAACTCGGTACGGTCACGGCTCGCCTGCGTCTGACCGGCGAAGGCATGCATATCCAGCTCATGGCGGAAAGCAGGGCGGCAGCCGAGCACCTCGCGCGCGACCACGAAGCCCTTGGCAAGGCCCTGCAGCGTGCCGGTGTTGCCGATGACGCATCCGCCGTCACCATTTCCGTGATCGATCGCAGTGGAGCCGTGGCAAGCACGCAACCCGGCCAGCAGGCCATGACCGGCCAGGACCAGCCGGCCGGGGGCCGGGGACAGGCCAACACCGGCTCGCAGGGAACGCAGGGCGACCGCTCGTCCGGGCAGCAGCATTTTGGAGACAGCAGACCCGATGAAAGCGATGACAAGACTGCCAAAGCCATGGCTGATCGCACTGTGTCTCGCGGTCTGGTCGTGTAGCAGTCTGCTGACCGCGCACGCTGCGCGTGCCGACAATCTCTGTGAGCGCGAAATGCACCGGGCGTCGAGCAAGTACGACATCCCGATCGGCATTCTCTACGCGGTTGGGCTGACCGAAACCGGGCGCAAGGACTCGCTGCAGCCCTACGCCATGAACATCGAAGGCAAAGCGGTTTTCATGCCGTCAGCCGCGGCGGCCGTGATGAAATTCAACGAAGCGCATGGCCAGGGAGCCAAGCTCATCGACCTCGGTTGCATGCAGATCAATCACTATTTCCATGCCAGCGCCTTTCCCTCCGTGGGGGCAATGCTGGACCCGGCAACCAATGTCGATTACGCCGCGCGCTTTCTCAAACAGCTCCGGGCACGCGAAGGCAACTGGACCATGGCCGTGGCGCGCTACCATGCGGGTCCCAACAACAATCCGGCACAGAAGCAGTATGTGTGCCGGGTCATGGAAAACATGGTGGCTTCGGGCTTCGGAAACTGGACGCAAAAGGCGCGAATGTTCTGCGATAAGTGAGGGCGTTAATGATCGGTAATAAAACGTGAATTTGTTGACGTGGTCATCTTTCGTTAAGGTATGACCGGTAGACATTCAGCCATGCGAGTCGCATCGCGTTTCCCTCCCGTTTTCCCCTCGGACTCCCCATTTCAGACTCCCAATTAATTGCGGTCAATTAGTTGGGGATTGTCGGCGAGTCATCGACCCCGCTAGGTGTGTGTTGTGTGGGGTTTATACTGATTCGGAAGGTGGGGCCGTGATTGTAGTCGTCGACGAACGAAGTCTGGTGACGAGTGGGTATTCGGCGTGGTTCGCCCGCGAGGGCATTACAACAACAGGGTTCGCTCCCGATGATTTCGGTGACTGGGTTTCGACCGTCCAGCAGAGCGACATTATGGCGGTTGAGGCGTTTCTGATAGGGGAATGTGCGAACCGCAGCCAGTTTCCCCACAAGATTCGTGAACGCTGCTCGGCGCCGGTCATTGCGGTCAACGAAACGCAGTCGCTCGAACACACGCTTGAACTCTTCCAGGCCGGTGTTGACGATGTGGTCCGCAAGCCGATGCATGTGCGGGAAATTCTCGCCCGCATCAACGCGATCCGCCGGCGCTATGGCAACGGCGATACGGGCACGCAGGTCGGTCCGATCCGCGTCTTCTCCGACGGCCGTGATCCGCAGGTCAACGGGGTCGAGTTTTCGCTGCCGCGGCGTGAGCGCCGTATCCTGGAATATCTGATCGCCAACCGCGGACGGCGCCTGAACAAGGCGCAGATATTCAGCGCGATCTACGGCATTTTCGACAGTGAGGTCGAGGAAAGCGTGGTCGAGAGCCACATCAGCAAGCTGCGCAAGAAACTGCGCGAGCAGCTCGGCCACGATCCGATCGATTCCAAGCGGTTCCTCGGTTACTGCATCAATCTCGATTGAGCCTCCACCGCTCCGCCGCCGGCGGGGCGTTCAGCAAGTTCTCGAAACATTCAAGGCGTCAGGTTCACGCAAGCATCGTCAGGTTACGATTCTCAACGGAATCATCGCGCAAGGAGACGGAAATGAGCCTCTATGGAATGATGCGGACGGGTGTATCGGGCATGAACGCCCAGGCAAATCGCCTGTCGACCGTGTCCGACAACATCGCCAATTCCAGCACCACCGGTTACAAGCGCGCCAGCACCCAGTTTGCCTCGCTGGTTCTGCCAAGCTCGGGCGGCTCCTACAATTCCGGCGGCGTCGAAACGGTTGTGCGTCACCATATTTCCGACGATGGTTCGCTCCGCTTCACCACCTCGTCGACGGACCTTGCGCTCAAGGGCAACGGATTCTTCGTGGTCAATGACAGCAGCGGCACGCCATACCTGACACGCGCCGGTTCGTTCGTGCCGGATGCGCAGGGCAATCTGGTCAATGCGGCCGGCTACTATCTCATGGGCAATCCGATCGTGAACGGCCAGACCAATTCGGTCATCAACGGCTACCAGGGGCTTGAGAAGATCAACGTCAAGCAGAACGATCTTGTCGCCGATCCAAGCCGCAAGGGGACGTTCACGGCCAACCTGCCGGCGGGTTCCGCCGTTGTCGCTGCCGCCGACCTTCCGTCCAATGCGGCCGCCAATGCCGCCGGGACGGCAAAATACACCGCCAAGACATCGCTTCAGAGTTTTGACAATCTCGGCAATCTGGTGGTTCTCGATGTTTACTTCACCAAGACGGGTGAAGATCCGGTCACCAAGAATGCCACGTGGGAGGCCACGGTTTACAACAAGGCCGATGCGGCGGCCAGCGGCGGCTTCCCCTATTCAAAAGCGCCCCTGGCCAGCGAAACCTTCAATTTCGATGGCGCAACCGGCAAGATGACGTCGGCCGACAAATCCCTTTCGGTGCAGATCCCCAATGGTCAGATGCTCGAGATCGACATGTCGGCCACCAAACAGCTGGCAGGCGATTATACGCCGATCGAGGCGAAGATCGACGGCAGCACGCCGAGCCCGATCGAGAATGTCGATATCGCGGCGGACGGCACCGTCGTTGCCCGCTATAAGAACGGCGCGCAGCGCGCCATCTACCAGATCGCGCTGGCTGACGTTCCCAGCCCCGACAATCTGCTTGTTCTGTCCGGCAATGTGTTTGCGACCAGCGCCAATTCCGGCGATGTGCAGTTCGGCCGGCCCGGCAAGGGCAGCTTCGGAACACTGACATCCGGCGCGCTGGAAGAATCCAACGCGGATATCGCGCAGGAACTGACTGAGATGATTGAGGCGCAGAGAAGCTACACGGCCAATTCCAAGGTCTTCCAGACCGGTGCGGATTTGATGGACGTGCTGGTCAATCTGAAGAGGTAGCATCGCAAATGTTGATTGGACCTAAGGCATGTCACTAAGCTTGGCGCTCCTTACCGCTCAGAGTGCTCTGACGACAACGTCGAAACAGACAGCGTTGGTATCCCGCAATCTTGCGGGTGCCAACGATCCCAATTTTACGCGCCGCATCGGCTCCGTCGTCAGCGGCCCCAA
>NZ_JBIWBL010000007.1:0-188867 GCF_044760925.1 Phyllobacterium sp. NPDC097923
GGCATCGTCATCAGTTGACAGCCCGCCGCCGACCATGAATGAGGCCGATGCGCTCGACATCGTCAACCAGGCGATCTGGACGGTGATTGTCGCCGCCGGCCCGGCCGTGGGCGCCGCCATGCTGGCGGGCGTCATCATTGCCCTGTTTCAGGCCCTGACCCAAATCCAGGAAGTCACGCTGACCTTCGTGCCGAAGATCATCGTCATTCTCGCCGTGCTTGCGCTGACTGCCCCCTTCGTCGGCTCGCAGATCAACACGCTGACCCTGCTCACCTATTCGCGGATCGAAAAGGGCTTTTGAGCCTTTGGTGCGTGGTTCGACAGGCTCACCATGAGGGAGCCCGGCGCTCCGCAAAAATGCAACCTCCCTCATCCTGAGCTTGTCGAAGGGCGCACGGCAGCTTTGCAACGCATCCCTCATCATAAAAAATCGCGCCAACTTATCCACCACATCTCAACCCGCATTATTCTCATCCCTGTCCTTTCCGGCGGGAATGCTTCCGGAAACCTTCGAAAGTCGCGAAAGGACCGGCGCTTCGGCCTCGCAGGGAAGAAAACCTGTGCGGCTGGAGAGGGAGCGTTCAATGATGCCGCATTGAGCGAAACCGGTTGCCGGGACAGGTGGTCCCCAGGATCGCAAGCATAGCATACCAGAATACCCAAGACCCGCGTTCCAGGGACCGCCCGTCTTTCCCACCTTCTCAATGGCCAGACGCAATTGCGGGCGTGGCGACCGGTCGACGTGGCCGCTTTGGCTTCGCGTAAGCTTCGCTCCCTATGCTTGCTGTGATCATAGGAGAATGCTGTGCAACAAGCTGCCGTAAAGAAACTGGGTGACAAGGGCTATCTGACCGGCAGCGATGTCGGGCTGGCGCTCGGCATCGTCATCATTCTGACCGTGCTCTTTCTGCCCGTCTCGCCGATGGTGCTCGATATTGGCCTTGCCTTTTCCATTGCGCTCTCGGTTCTCATTCTCATGGTGTCCCTGTGGATCCAGCGCCCGCTCGACTTCTCGGCGTTTCCGACGGTCCTGCTGATTGCCACCATGATGCGCCTGTCGCTCAACATCGCGACAACCCGCGTCATCCTCACCCACGGCGATGAAGGCTATGCCGCCGCCGGGCAGGTGATCCACGGTTTCTCCCAGTTCGTCATGGGCGGCGACTTCGTCATCGGCCTCGTGGTCTTTGCCATCCTGATCATCGTCAATTTCCTCGTCATCACCAAGGGCGCCACGCGTATCGCGGAAGTCGGCGCGCGGTTCACGCTCGATGCCATTCCCGGCAAGCAGATGGCGATCGATGCGGATCTTTCCTCCGGCCTGATCGACGAAAAGGAAGCGCAGCACCGCCGCCGTGAGCTGGAAGAGGAAAGCGCGTTCTTCGGTTCGATGGACGGTGCGTCGAAATTCGTGCGCGGCGACGCCATTGCCGGCCTGATCATCACCGCCGTGAATATTTTCGGCGGCATCATCATCGGCGTCACCCGCCACGGCATGGAAGTCAGCCAGGCGGCCGACGTCTTCACCAAGCTTTCCGTCGGTGACGGTCTGGTCACGCAGATTCCGGCGCTGATCGTCTCGCTGGCGGCGGGCCTGCTGGTGTCCAAGGGTGGCACGCGCGGCTCCACCGACAAGGCCGTCTTCGGCCAGCTCGGCGCCTATCCCAAGGCTCTGTTCGTGGCCGCGCTGCTGCTGTTCGTGCTGGGTGTCCTGCCGGGTCTGCCTTCCTTTCCCTTCTTCATTCTCGCCCTTGGTCTCGTCGCCATCGGCATTGCCGTTCCGCGCAAGATCGCCCGGGTGGCGGCAGCAGCCGTAGCCGAGCAGAACCAGAGGAAGAAAGAGGCGGAGGACGAAGATCGCAATTCCGTCCGCGCCTCACTGGAAACGGCGCAGATCGAACTATGCCTCGGCAAGCAGCTGTCGACCCGCCTGATGGCCTCGCAGCTGGAACTGGCGCACCGCGTCAACAAGATGCGCAAGAAGTTCGCCACCGAATACGGCTTCGTGGTTCCCGAGATCAAGGTCACCGATGATTTCCTCATCCCGCCGAAGGTGTACCGCATCAAGATCCACGGCACGGTCGTGGTCTCGCAGGAGCTGCGGGTCGGTGAAATCCTGGTGATCCCCGGCGACAGGCCCATTCCGGAAATTCCGGGTGAAGAGGTGCGCGAGCCCGCCTTCGGCATGAAGGCCTATTCGGTGCCGGAAACCTTTGCCGCCGATCTGAAGCGCGACAACTACATGACCGTCGACAATCTCTCGGTGCTGCTGACCCACCTGAGCGAGATCGTCCGCAACAATCTGGCGCAGCTCCTGTCCTACAAGGACATGCGCGCGCTGCTCGACCGGCTCGGTCCGGAATACCGCAAGCTGCTTGACGATATCTGCCCCGTGCACCTGTCCTATTCCGGCCTGCAGGCCGTGCTCAAGCTGCTGCTGTCGGAGCGCGTGTCGATCCGCAATCTCAACCTGATCCTGGAAGCCATTGCGGAAGTCGCGCCGCATATCCGCCGTGCAGAAATGATCGTCGAGCATGTGCGCATGCGCATGTCGCAGCAGATCTGCGGCGATCTGGCGGACAATGGCGTGCTCAGCGTGCTGCGCCTCGGCAACCGCTGGGACATGGTTTTCCACCAGAGCCTCAAGCGCGATGCCAAGGGCGAAATCGTCGAGTTCGACATCGATCCGCGCCTGCTCGAACAGTTCGGCACCGAGGCCAGCACCGCCATCCGCAAGCATCTGGACGCGGGCGAGCGCTTCGTGCTTGTCGCGTCGCCGGAAGCGCGCCCCTACATCCGCATGATCATCGAGCGGCTGTTCGCCACGCTGTCCGTGCTGTCCCATGTGGAGATTGCCCGTGGCGTCGAAGTGCGTTCGCTCGGCACGATCTCGTGAGGCCTTGATCGATGCTGCAGAACCTGGCGCTCAGCGACATGGTGATCGCCGCCTTTCTGGTGTTCGCCCGCGTCGGTTCGTGCCTTCTGATCATGCCGGGCATTTCCAGCCCGCGCATTCCCATGCAGATAAGGCTGTTTCTCGCCCTGACCTGTTCGCTGATGGTGGTGCCGCTGGTGTTCAAGCAGATGGCGCCGGTGGCCAATGCAGCGCCACTGGTGCTGATGCGCATCATCCTTATCGAAGCCGTCGTGGGCGCGCTGATCGGCATCCTGGCGCGCATATATTTCTGGGCTTTGCAGTTCATGGCCAATACCATCGCCATGGCGACGGGCTATTCCGGCGCGCCGGGGGCGGGCATCGAATCGGAGGAGCCGCAGGCGGCCATCGCCACCATCGTCACCTTGTCGGCACTGCTCATGTTCTTCGTGATGGATCTGCATCTCGAGGTGCTGCGCGCCCTGCTTTCATCCTATTCGGCCATTCCGGTGGATGGGGTATTCCAGCCCGCGACCGCCATGGTCAACCTCACCGATACGCTGTCCAAGGCGTTCTTCAGCACCATCCGCATCGCCGCGCCGTTCATTGTCTTCGCCATTGTGGTGAATATTGCGGTCGGGCTGATCAACAAGCTGACGCCGACTATTCCCGTCTACTTCATCTCCATGCCGTTCGTTCTCGCGGGAGGCTTGATGCTTCTCTATTTCAGCATGCCGGATCTCCTGCGCTTCTTCACCAGCGAGGCCGGCACTTACCTACGGAACTTCTGACATGAGCATCAGGCCCGGCTCGCGCCAATCCCTGCGCGGAATGATCAAACTGCAGCGGCTGACCAAGGCCCGGCACGAGATGGCGCTGGCGCGCCTGAATGCGCAGTCCGCGGCCATCGCGGAAGAGAATACGGCATTGTTCAGGATGCAGAACGACCGCTTCGAGAATGGCGCGGGGATCGTCCCGCCCGATCTCGTCATGAAACGGCTGGAAACCAACAAGGCGAAGCAGGCGGGCCTGTCCGAACAGATGGTGCGGGAAAAGCGCGATCTTTTGGCGGTATCGCGCACCATCGATATTCTGTGCGGCCGCCTGCGCCAGCTGGAACAGGTGATGGAACGGGCCGCTGCTGCCGAGGAAATCGAGGAATATGTCATCCATACAATCGTTGGCGGCACAAGCCTCCCGTAAGTTTGGCGCGGTAAGGTACGAAGCATGAAACACGATGGGACAGTGACCGATGGCCATTAATCCACCTTCCGATCTGGTGCTGGATGTTGCCAATGCAGCCGATCCGGCAACCCTGCAGGCGTCGGTCGAGAAGCTGCGCAGCCTTGCCGCGGCGCGCGTCGAAGCCCAGACACGGCTGTCGCGCGAGACATTCGCGTCCATCCAGCAGGCCGGGACACCAACGGTTTCCGTCGGCAGCACCAGTGCGCCGGGCGCGCCGAACCCCGCCTACAAGAAATTCGAGTCGTTCATGCTGCAGTCCTTTGTCGAATCCATGTTTACCGGCGACAACCAGGCCGTGTTCGGCAAGGGTATTGCCGGTGACTACTGGAAATCGATGATGGCGGAGGCGGTGGCCAAGAAGATGGCCGATGCCGGCGGCATCGGCGTGGCGCGGATGCTGGAACAGCAAAGCGCCAACAAGGCGAAAAGCGCGGCGGCGAGCGCCGCGCCTGCGGTCTCCGGCGATCAGACCCCGGACCCGAATGTCATTTTGTACCAGATCGAACGGCAACTCATTCACAAGCAATTGAAGACGACGAAACCTCTTGACGCGATCAAACGGGGCTGATGCCGGCAAGATTGGAGGAAATGAATATGGATATAGTCAACGATAATGAAGAGAACGGCACCGTGATCGAACACGCTCCCCTTGTACCCGAAGTCGAACCGGCGCTTGAGCCTGTCCTCTTTGCCATCAAGCGCCTCGAAGAGGTCGTCGAGCGCGAAACCAAACTGCTGCTCGATGGCGAGACCATCGATCTTGCTGAAATCAACTCGCACAAGAGCCGTGGCCTGCGCGATTTCAACAAAGCGATGAACAAGGCTGCGAAAACCGCCGGCGTACCGGCGCTCAAATCGCTGCAACCGGTGCTGGATGCCTTGAAGCAGAAGCTGGACCGCAATTGTGATGCCATCAAGCTGCATCTGCGTGCCGTGACCGAGCTGACCGGCCTCATCCGGGATGCGCTGGAAACGCAGGAAGCCGACGGCACCTATACCGCCCAGCAGATGAGGAACGGGCAAGGCGCATGATCCGTATTGTCCTGATCGGCCTCTGGATCTGCGGCGTGGCGCTGGGATCGCTGTATTTTGCCGTGTGGCAGAATTCGGCGACGGCGGCTGTGTCGTCGCAGAGCAAGGATGTGCTCGATTTCGGCAAGACCGACAGTTTCAGTGTCCCGATCATTCTGGACGGGGCAGTGGAAGGCTATATCGTGGTGCAGCTCGGCTATACGCTCGACAGCCGCGTCAAGGCCTCGGTCACCGTGCCCGTTGCGCCGTTCATCAATGATGAAATCTTCCGCCAGTTCTATGGCCGCTTCTCCGATGTGAAAGACGTGCAGAAGGTTGAATTTGCCAGCGTCAAGCAATCGGTCATCGACGGAGTCAACGCCAAATTCCCCGAACCGCTGGTGCGCGATCTCCTGGTCGAGCAGTTCAACTACATCACCGCCAAGGAAATCCGCGACCAGAACACCAAGGGCCTGCAGCGGCAGGCACCCGCGGCGCCCTGATCCACCTCACAAGGAATAGTATTTTCCGGCAAGGGCGCTGAGGACCGCTTCGCTCAGCGGTGTCACATTCGCATCTTCGATGAAGCGCACGCCGAAGTCGCCATCCCGGTGCCAGACAATCTCGGTCATCAGCGCCCCGCGATACTGGTCGTCGAACAGCCAGAAGCGGTTGGGAATGGTACAGGGCCCCACGGTGCGGATGCGGGCACCGCCGCCGGCAATGTTGTGAAAGTGGCACTCGGTCAGAAACTGGCCTTCAAGCGTTGCAAGCTTTCCTGAGCGCAGGCGTGTCCGCTTGCGTTCTTCAATACGCTTTTCCGTCTTGTGGCCGGATTCGGTTGGTGGCATCGATGGCTGGTCCAGCAAGGATTGATGGTCCGGCGCGAGTACGTATCCGGGATACATATTTCAAGCCGGTGGTTGTCCCTGATGGTCATAGTCTCAAACCATTGCAAAACCGTTATACCAAGTTGGCAAATGCGTGTGATGCGGACAGGCGCCTTGTCCCGGCGGGCAGGGCGCCTGTCCTTGATTGAACCGGTGTCAGCGGCGTGGCAGAAGCTTCTGGACCTCGTCGGCCGCGTTGTTCAGGGCTTCCTGCGGTGTGGCCGACTGTTCGACGACACGTGAGAGGTTGTCGACGATGGTCTGGGTCACCTTGACGCCATTGGTGCCGGGGAAGGCATACCAGGGGATCATGCGGTTCATCTGGTTGAGACCAGCCTGGAACAGCGGGTTCTGCTTGTAGAAATCGGCGAGATAGTCCGGCGACTTCGCAGCAAGTTCGTTGTTCGGCACATAGCCGGTGCCGGGAACCACCACCGAAGCGCCGTAGGGACCGGCGGCGAACTTGGCGAATTTCCATGCGGCCTGCTGCTTGGCGGCATCCTTGGTCAGGATGACGACGGCATTGCCGCCCGTGGGCAGATGGCCCTTTTCCGGATTGAGCAGCGGCAGCGGGCCGGTGCGCAGGTCGAACTTCGTGCCGACATTCTTGATCGTGTTGCGCAGCGCGCCCGTGGTCTGGAAGGCAAAGCCCACCTTGCCGGCAACGAAGGCCTGTTCACCCGCCTGCTTGGTCAGGACGGGCATGCCGCCTTCCTTGACCAGACGGCTGACGAGGTTGAAGGCGGCGATGCCTTCCGGGCCGTTGAAGGCGACTTTCTTTTCATCCGGCGAAAGCATGGTGCCGCCGGCGCCGAACAGCAGGGCGGAGAACATCCAGTCATCGCCCTGCCAGCGGAAGTCGATACCTTCATTGCCATTGCCGAGCGCCTTGACCTTGGCACCGAGGGCAATGACCTCGTCCCAGGTCTTCGGCGGCTGGTCGGGATTGCCGCCCGCCTGCCGGATCAGGTCGGCATTGTAGTACATGATCGGGTTGGAGGTGGCGAAGGCAAGGCCGACCTGCTGGTCGCCGACCTGGGCAAGGCGAAGGATGTTGTCGCTGAAGCCCTGGGCCGCCATATCAGGCTCCTTGGCGATCAGCGGCTTCATGTCGACATTGACGCCGCGCTCGGCAATCATCCGCAGGCGGTTGAGGCCGATGAAGGTGATATCGGGCATTTCGGCGGTTCCCGCCTGCCGCAGGATCGTCTGGATGCCTTCCTCATAGGTGGCCGAGGGGCTGACGAAGCTGATCTTGATATCGGGGTTTTCTTCCATGAACTTCTTGGAGATGACATCCATCACATCCTTGAAGAAACCGGGCATCGGGTAGTGCACGTTCAGGGTGGTTTCCGCGAAAGCGGGAACACTGAACGCGGTGGCGATAGCGGCTGCCGCAATCGTCTTTCGGAAGAAGCTCATTGTTATCTCCTGGTCTTGGGAACGGTCAGCCTTTGAGGCCGGTGAGGGTGATGCCTTCGATGAAACGCCGCTGCGCCAGCAGAAAAGCGGCAACGAGCGGCAGGGTGATGATGAGGGTTGCGGCCATCAGCGCGCCGTAGTCGTCGCCGGCTTCGGCGGCGCGGAAGAACAGGAGGCCCAAAGGCGGTGTCGCCCGTTCGCTGCCGGTGATGACGATGAGCGGCCAGAACAGGTCGTTCCAGTGCGCGACCACCGAGAAGATGGCGAAGGCGGTGACCGCAGGCCAGGCATTGGGAACGATCACCCGGTTGACGATGGCAAGCTCCGACATGCCGTCGAGCCGGGCGGCCGAGATCAGGTCGTCCGGCATGGCGCGGAAAAACTGCAGGAACAGGAAGATGCCGAAGACCGAGATGAAAAACGGCGCGGACAGGGCAAAATAGCTGTTGAGCATGCCGGCCTTGTTCAGGGCGACATAGATGGGCAGGGCAGTGGCATGAATGGGGATGAGCAGTCCGAGCATGACAAGCGTCATCATCGTGCGGGCGGCGCGGAATTTCAGCTTGGCCATGGCATAGGCGCAGGGAATGGCGATGACCACCTGGAAGAAGAAGATCAGGCCGCAGACCACAAGCCCGTTCCACAGGAGCTGGCCCATCGGCACCCGGGTGAGCGCCTTGGCAAGGTTTTCCCACAGCGCCCAGTGCTGCGGCAAAAGGGTGAGCGAGGAGGAAAAGATTTCCTCGCGGGATTTCGCCGCGGTGGAAATCATCCAGATATAGGGCGCAAGGAAAACGAGGGCTCCGGCCGAAAGCATGGCGAGGCGCAGGTTGCGCATGGAGAAGAAGGCGGTGTTTTTCATGTGTAGTGCACCCGTCTGTCGAGAACCCGGTATTGGACGAGCATCAGCACGATGAGGAAAGCGAGGAAGATGACGGTCATGGCCGAGGCATAGCCGACGCGCAGATAGACGAAGCCCTCCTGATAGATGGTCCACAGAAGCACTTCCGAGGCTTTGTTCGGGCCGCCTTCGGTCAGCGTCTTGACCGTCTCGAACACCTTGACCGCATTGATCACGCTGATCGTGGCGACGAACAGGGTCGTCGGTCCGAGCATTGGCCAGGTGACGAGCCGGAAGCGCTCCCAGCTGCCCTTGGCGCCGTCCACTTCCGCCGCGGCATAGAGCTCGCGCGGGATGGCGGTGAGGCCCGCGAGAAACAGCACCATGTTGAACCCGACCGACTGCCAGATGCCGATGATCGCCAGGCTGATCAGCACCGTGCTGCTGCTGCCGAGCCAGTTGGGACCGGCAATGCCAAGCATGGACAGCATGGCGTTGACCGGGCCGATGGTCGGGTGCAGCAGGTACTGGAACACCGTGGCCATGGCCACCAGCAGCGAAGCGACGGGCAGGAAGTACACGGTGCGAAAGAAGGCGCGGCCGCGCGTCTCGCTCTCGATGAGGAGGGCGACGCCAAGGCCGATGAACACGGAAAAGGGCGTAACGATGGCGGTATAGACGGCGGTGTTCTTCAGCGAGATGAGGAATGTCCGGTCGGCGAAGAGCTCGATGTAATTGCCGAGGCCGATGAACTGGAAATCATCATAGCCGAGCTCGTAATTGGTCAGGCTGAAGACAAAGACGGCAAGTGTCGGCAGCAATATCAGGACGATGATGAGCAGGATTGCCGGTGCAGCCAGCTGCCAGGCCACGCGCTCTTCGCGTTTGGCGGCGCGGATGGCTGCCTGCCGGGCGGTGGTCCGGGCGGCGGGAAGAAGATCGGGTATCGCGGTCTCATGCATCGACGGCAACCCTTGCCGTTGCCCGCAGCGGCACGCGCAGCCCGTCCTGCCCGAAGACGAGGCAGGCATCTCTGTCGATCTCGAGCGTGACCGGCGATCCCATACCCAGATGGGTCACATCGGCCGGGGCGGCCTTGATGACAATGCCGTCTCCGGCGCCATCGGCCTGCGTTGTCACCAGCACTTCCGAGCCGAGGAACTCCAGCCGGGTGACGGTGGCGGCAATGCCCTTGGCGCCCTGCGGCCTCAGCCTGATGCGCTCCGGCCGTATTGCGAGCTGGACCGGGGTGCCGACCGGACCGGTAACGCCGTCGACCACGGCCTTGCCGCTGAAGAACACCGTGCCATTGTCCGCGGTCACGGCATCGATGATGTTGATGCGCGGGCTGCCGACGAATTTTGCCACCTCGACATGGCGCGGATCGTCATAGATCTCGGCGGGCGAGGCGAATTGCAGCACCTTGCCGCCCATCATCACGGCGACCCGGTCGGCCATGCTGAGGGCTTCGGACTGGTCGTGCGTGACATAGATGGTCGGCACGCCGGTGCGCCGGTGCAGGTCGACGATCTCCGCGCGGGTGTGCACGCGCAGATTGGCGTCGAGATTGGAAAGCGGTTCATCCATCAGGAACACGCCGGGCTGGCGCACCAGCGCCCGGGCGAGCGCCACGCGCTGGCGCTGGCCGCCGGACATCTGCCCCGGCTTGCGTTCGAGCAGGTGGTCGATCTTCAGGCTGGTTGCCGTGGCCAGCACCTGCTGTTTGATTGCCGCCTGCGCGGCGCTCCTGCCCGCGATGAAGCGGCCAAGCAACGGCATGCGCTGCAGGGTGGAAAGCGTGCGCATGGCCAGCGGCACGGCAATGTTCTGCTCGGCGGTCAGGTGCGGATAGAGCGCATAGGACTGGAACACCATCGCCACATTGCGGTCGGCCGGATGCTCCGCCGTGATTTCGCGGTCGCCCATCCAGATGCTGCCGGCATCGCCATGGTCAAGACCGGCGGCAATGCGAAGCAAGGTGCTCTTGCCGCAACCCGACGGCCCGACGAGGGCGATGAACTCGCCGTCTTCCGCTTCGATGCTGACATCGTTCAGGATGCTGTTCGTGCCGTAGGATTTCGAGATATTCCTGAGGGCGAACGCGCTCATGCGGCTGTCTCCGGTGCCTGCGCGATGCGCGCACGCGGATAGACCTCCTCGATGACGTCGTCGAGGATGAAGCGCGAAAGGCTGCCGATCTCGACGATGTCTGTTTCAACAGTGTCGGTCAGCGTATGGATCGCCGCGCCGACAATGCGCTGGCCGGGCATGTCCCGCTCCATATCCCCGACGACGAACGACGAAGCCGGGGCCCAGACGAGACTGGTGTCGTTGTGCATGCCTTGCCAGGCGCGGTGCAGGTGTCCGCTGGCATGCAGGGCCACATCATATTCCCCGATCAGGTCGAGCAGCCGCTTGCGCGGCGCAGGGCGAACGCTCCAGTAACCGGTTTCGCCTTCGTCGGCCGCGTCGACAAACAAGGGCTTGTGCGCGAAGAGGGCGATGCGGCGGGTCTCCGCTTCGGCAAGCGCGTCCTCAAGCCAGTCGAACTGTTCTTCCTCTTCGAGGCTGTCATTGCCGAGGATCAGGCTGTTGAGACCGACCAGCCGCCAGCCGTCCATGTCGTGAATCCAGCGGTCCGGTCCGACCATTTCGCGCCAGCGGTCGATGCGCGTGGCGTTGACCGGCTGCGGGCTGCCGGGCATGTGGCCGATATCGTGGTTGCCGGGCAGGCTCAGGACCTTGACGGGAAGCGCGTTCAGCAATCCGGCGGAGAAGGCCAGGTCGTCCTCGATATCCGCGCCGTTGATGGACAGATCGCCCGTGTGCACCACCAGGTCCGGCTTCTGCTCGGCGACCCATTGGGCCAGGGGTGACCAGTTGGCGTTGAAATGGGCCTTGGAAGGGCTGAGGTGAGTGTCGGTGATCTGGATGATCCGCACAGGATATCTCTCTTCAAAATCGAACAATGGGGGCGCATGTGGTGCTGGGGGAAAGCCGTTTCCGACCCGACCCGGCGCGGGGTCTTCTTAGGCTTGGTCTGTGACAGCTGCGTTTCAAGCCAATGACAATTCAATGAACCTCGTTGCCCCATGCGGGTCGGACGGGGCGGATAGGCCGGCCGCAATTTCTGCTCAATCAGCGGTGAAGATCAGGCCGTTCACCATGGTTGTTTACACCTTATCAACCTCGGCCTCAGTAGTCTCAACCGACGCCCAACCCGTTGAATTATGCCCTTCGCCCCTTTCGCATGGAGATCCCGCAATGCTGCTTGGTTTCGCTCGTCAAAGCCTGTTGTACCGCGTCAGAACGCTTGCGCTGGCCTGTGCCCTTGCCACCGGTTTGGCGGGCGCGGCGCAGGCAGCGGACCAGCCTTGGCTGGTGCTCGACGTGCCGACCGGCAAGGTCCTGGGCGAGGGCAACGGCTATGCGCCGCACGGACCGGCCTCGCTGGCCAAGATGATGACGCTGTATCTGACCTTCGAGGCGATCCGGAAGGGCAAGCTGAAGTGGGATGATCGTATCGTCATGTCGGCCAACGCTGCCCGGAAGATTCCGGCGAAGCTGTGGATGCGCGGCGGCGATACGCTGAGCGTGCGCGAAGCCGTGGATGCCATGATCATCCTTTCGGCCAATGATGCGGCTTCCGCCATGGGTGAGCATCTGGCCGGATCGGAGGCGCGTTTTGCACAGCAGATGACCCAGCGTGCACGGCAGCTTGGTCTCAGAAACACGGTGTTCCGCAATGCATCCGGCCTGACGGAAAAGGGACAGACGACAACGGCGCGGGATATGGCTGTGCTGGGCGTGGCCGTGATGCGCGATTTCCCCAAGGAGTATGGTCTTTTCTCGCAGCGGTCCTTCGTCTTCCGCGGCAAGCAGATCAACGGTCACAACAATCTGATGTATCGCTATGCCGGCGTTGACGGGATCAAGACCGGCTATACCGACGCTTCAGGTTTCAATCTCGTATCCTCGTTCACTGACAACAACAGGCATATTGTCGGTGTTGTCCTCGGCGGCAAGACCGGACGGTCGCGCGATGACCGGATGGCGGAGCTTTTGACCCAGTACATGCCGCTTGCAAGCGATGCGGGCAAACGTGGCAATAATCTTGTTGCCAAAGCCGAACCGCAGCGCAAACCCGGCATTGCCGAACTTATCGATGAATCCAATATCGAACAGGGCGATGGCGGGTTACAGCCTTTGCAGACAAGCGGCCAGTGGAATATCCAGATCGGTGCGGTGGATACGCGCGCCGATGCCAACCGGCTGCTGGGCAAGGCGGATCGGCTGGTCCGTTCGATTTTGCCCGAGGCCAAGGGTTATATTGAACCCGCAGCCAAGCGCTTTCGGGTGCGGTTTGGTGGTTTCACGGATCTACAGGCTGCAAGTGCCGCCTGTTCCGAACTGAAGCGCCGCTCGTTCGCCTGCATCACCTCACGCATGTAATTTTAAAATAGACGTCTATTCGCTTTAAATCAGACGGTAAATGATTTAAGAGTGGACGCATGAGTGATTCCCCGCCTGAAAAGCATGGCCTGATCGAAAGACGCGTCGGGCCGCACGTCGCAACCGCCCTGTCGGATACGCGGGTCGTGCTGATCGCCGGTCCGCGCCAGGCGGGCAAGACGACGCTGGCCCGCCAGTTCTCGGGTGCCGACAGGCCCTATCTGACATTGGACGATGCCGCGACCCTGCAGGCGGCCCGTACCGATCCGGTCGGCTTCATCCGCGGGCTGAAACGGGCCGTCATCGACGAGGTGCAGCGCGCGCCGGAACTGATGCTGGCGATCAAGGAGAGCGTCGATACGGATCAGGAGCCTGGGCGGTTCCTGCTGACGGGATCGGCCAATCTCGCCACGGTTCCGGCCATCGCCGATTCCCTCGCGGGACGCATGGCGGTCATCCCGCTGCTGCCGTTTGCCCAATGCGAACTGGCGGGAACGCCGGGCAATTTTCTCGACCGGCTGTTTGCCGGGGACGATCTGCAGCTGGCAGCCCGGCCGGTCACCGGACAGGCCTTGAGCGATATCGTGCTGCGCGGCGGCTACCCCGAGGTCGTGCGCCGGTCGTCGCCAGCGCGCCGCAAGGCCTGGCTGGAAGACTACGTTGCCCTCATTCTCGACCGCGACGTGCGGGACATCGCCAATATCGATCAGCTGGACCGCCTGCCGCGGCTTCTCGACGTGCTGGCCGAACATGCGGGCCAACTGACCAACCATTCCAGTTTCGGTGCGGCGCTCGGCCTTTCCAGCGTGACGGCGCAGAAATATGTCGCCATTCTCGAACGCCTGTTCCTGGTGCGCACCTTGCCGCCCTGGTCCACCAACCGCCTGACCCGGCTGATCAAGACGCCCAAGCTGCATTTTCTCGATACCGGTTTGCTCGGCGCCCTGCGCGACACCGATGCCGACGATGTGCTGAGTGACCGCACGCGGTTCGGCGCCATCCTGGAAAGCTTTGTCGTGTCGGAAATCTTCAAGCTGGCGGCCTGGTCGGAGCGCCGCCTGACCTTTTCGCATTACCGCACTAAGGATCAGGATGAGGTCGATCTGGTCATCGAGGACAGGCGTGGCCGGGTCATCGGCATCGAGGTCAAGGCGGCGGCCACCGTGCGCCAGCAGGATCTGCGCGGGCTGCGCCAGCTGCAGGAGGCGGTCGGCGACCGCTTCGTCCATGGCATTGTGCTGCACGATCACGACCGGATAACGCCCTTCGGCGAAAAGCTGCATGCAATGCCGCTGTCCGGCCTGTGGTTGAGTTAAGTCAGCGCAGGATGCTTGCGGGATGCGGCAAATGTTTCTATGAATGCGAGGGATAGCCGCCGCCGCTATCTGCTTCTTTTCCCATCCGAAACTTAGCTGGCATCAATAAAATATTGAAGCTGTTTCGCTCATGTCTGCGGAAATCATGGCCTAGCATCGCCGCGCCGGAAGACGCACTATCAGCCCCGCAGTGGAAGCACTGAGGAGAGGCTGGCTGTGGAGGAGCTGCGCCAGTTTTCTCTTGATTGAAGACGTTCGAAAACTCAAAACAGGCAGCCATGCGACTCGCCGATCCAAGGGGGTCACGCAGCAACCGGAGACTCGGCGAGAGCCAGGGGGAGGAATCATGCTCGAAAAGCTTTTCAAGCTACGAGAACACAACACATCCGCACGCATCGAAATGCTCGCGGGACTGACGACATTCCTGACGATGTCGTACATCATATTCGTCAATCCGGAGATTTTGTCGTCGACGGGAATGGACCGCAATGCCATCTTTGTCGCCACCTGTATCGCCGCGGCGGTCGGATCGCTGGTCATGGCGTTTGTCGCCAACTGGCCCATCGGCATGGCGCCGGGCATGGGCCTCAATGCCTTCTTCGCCTTCACGGTCGTGGCGGCGATGGGCTTCTCCTGGCAGCAGGCGCTGGGTGCCGTTTTCATTTCCGGATGTATTTTCATCCTGCTCACCGTTACGGGCGTGCGCAGCTGGCTTGTTGCCGGCATTCCCAAATCGCTGCGCAGTTCCATTGCGGCGGGCATCGGCCTCTTCCTTGCCTTCATCGCGCTGAAGAATTCCGGGATCATCGTCGCCAACCCCGCCACCTTCATCGGTCTGGGCCATCTCGGCAGCACGCCCGCCCTGTTCGCCATGCTGGGCTTCTTCATCATCGCGGCGCTGGATGCCCTGAAGGTGCGCGGTGCGATCCTCATCGGCATTCTCGTGGTCACCGTCCTGTCGATGGCCGTGGGCGCCAGCGAGTTCAAGGGCGTGTTTTCCGCGCCGCCGAGCCTGGCGCCGACATTCCTGCAGCTTGATATCATGGGCGCCCTGCATACGGGCCTGCTGCAGGTGATCCTGGTTTTCGTGCTGGTCGAGGTATTCGATGCCACGGGAACGCTGATCGGCGTGAGCAAGCGTGCCGGCCTGATCGAGGAGGGGAAACCCAACCGTCTCGGACGCGCCCTGTTTGCCGACAGCACCGCCATCGTGGCCGGTTCGCTGCTGGGCACCAGCAGCACGACCGCCTATGTCGAAAGCGCATCGGGCGTTCAGGCCGGCGGTCGGACCGGATTGACGGCACTCACCATTGCCGTCCTGTTCCTGGCGGCCCTGTTCATCTCGCCGCTGGCCGGTTCCGTTCCCGGTTATGCCACGGCACCGGCCTTGCTCTACGTCGCCGGCCTGATGATGCGTGAACTCACCGACATCGAATGGGGTGATGTGACCGAGGCCACTCCGGCGGCACTGACCGCGCTGATGATCCCGTTCACCTACTCGATCGCCAACGGTCTTGCCTTCGGCTTCATCAGCTACGTCGTGATCAAGACGTTCACCGGCCGGGTCAAGGACGTGCATCTGGCAACGTGGCTCGTGGCGATCCTGTTTGTCGTCCGTTACACCCTGTTCCCTGTGTGAAAAAGCGGCCCGGATGCATGCCGTATCCGGGCCAGACTGTTTGCAGGCTTAAGCGAAGGACACGTCAATGACTGTGGAAAGACCAACGATCGCGACGATCGATGCGCTGCTCGACGCGATGGAGCATCACATCATTCCGATGACGGAAAAGGGTGTGGCGGCAGGCAACAAGATTTTCGGCGCCGCCTTGCTGCGCAAATCGGATCTGTCGCTCGTTCTGGCGGAGACGAACAACGAGACGGAAAACCCGCTCTGGCACGGCGAGGTGCATACGCTCAAGCGCTTCTACGAGGTGAACCCGGACAAGCGCCCGGACCCCAGGGATCTCATCTTCCTGTCGACGCACGAACCCTGCTCGATGTGCCTTTCGGCCATCACCTGGGCCGGCTTCGACAATTTCTACTATTTCTTCAGCCATGAGGATTCCCGCGATGCCTTCGCCATCCCGCATGACCTGAAGATTCTGAAAGAAGTCTTCACGCTGGAGCCCGGCGGTTACAACACTGAAAATGCGTTCTGGAAAAGCTATGCCATCCACGCGCTGATTGCGGCGCTGCCGGAGCCGGACCGCGGCAGGCTGCATGCCCGTGCCGCCCGGATCGCCAAGAAATATGCGGATCTGTCGAACCAGTACCAGGCGGGCAAGGATCAGAATTCGATCCCGCTGAACTAGAGCTTGACCCATCGATACATGGACGAGACGGGGTGTGCGCCCCGTCTCGTCTGTTTTGGCTAGTTGCTGCCGAGAAGTGGCAGTGTCCGCAGCGATTTTGCCAGCCGGATCGCGCTCCACGGCATGTATTCGGCGATCGCCAGCCCGACAATATCGGCTTCGGCATCCACGGCCCGCAAAATTCCGGCCACGTCGCGGTGACACCGGAGGGCGAGGAATATTACCGTCATGCGGCCCGTCTGGTGGCGGAGATCGACGAGGCCGACGGTGCGGTGCGCGGCAGCAAGCTGACACCGCGCGGGCATCTGCGCATCGAGTCCACCGCCACGTTCGCCCAGAATATCCTGATCCCGCACCTGCCGGATTTCCATGCGCAATACCCGCACATCACCATCGCCTTGGGCACCAGCAACCGAACGGCGAACATCGTCGGCGAGGGCGTGGACTGCGCGATCAGGGCCGGGGACATTGGCGACCTGTCCCTCGTGGCACGGCACCTGTTCGATGCCGGGTTCGTGACGTGCGCGTCGCCAGCCTATCTCGAGCGCATGGGGACGCCTGCGGCCCCGCAAGAGCTTGAGGGCCGCCACTGCAAGGTTGGCTTCTTCTCGCATGCGGACGGCAAGGCCAAGCCGATGTTGTTCGTGAAACCCGGTGACAGGTACACCGTCAGCGAGCTGCAATTCTCCGCCAATGAGGACAATGGCCAGATCGCCATGATGCTGGCAGGGCTCGGTATCGGACAGAATCTCAGGCCGTTCGTCCAGCCTTATCTGGAGTCCGGGCAACTCGTTGAAATCCTCGGCGAATGAAGCCATCCGCCGCTGCCGTTCCATGTGGTGTATCCGCCCGGCAGGCATCAGAGCGCCCGGCTGAAGGCCTTGATCCAGTGGCTTATCGAGCGCTTCGGCAAAGCCGGCATGCCGCCGGCCAGGCTCAGCGGACGATGAACGGTTCGGGGTAAAAATGTTCCTCGAGATTGTTGCCGTCGCCGCCGCGATCCACGACGATAAAATCCGAGATGCCGCCGAGGGGCGTGAGGATGCCATGCCAGATATTGCGATGGATGTTCACACCCTGTCCCGGTCCCGTCAGGAAGGCGATGGGATCGCCCGCCCCGTCGGGCAGGTCATGGGCGATCACGACCAGCAGGGGATGGGCGGACAGCGGCATGAAGGCCTGGCTGCCGAGCGGGTGCCGTTCCACCATCGTCAGCGTCAGCGGCAAATCATAGGGCTTGCCGCGCAGGAGGCTGATCAGAACGCGCGGGTTTTCCCCGGTTGTCTCGACCTTCGCCAGGTCGTGGTAGCGCGTGCACATGCCGTGATTGATGGGAAAGCTGGACGATCCCTCCACCTCGATCACGTCGCCGAAGGGCTGGAACGCTTCACGGGTAAGGGGCTGTATCCGAATCTCGCGCGTGGCTGTTGAACCTGACATGGTCATCCCTCAGTTTGGCAGCATGCCCTGCAGGCGCAGAAACGCGATCCGCTCCACCTGCCGGCAGGCGGTGTTGAATTCGGTTTCCCGGTCATTCTTGACGCGTGCCCTGAAGGCTTCAAGGATGCCATCCTTGCTGTGGTCCTTGACCGCGATGATGAAGGGGAAGCCGAAGGTTTCGACGTAGAGGCCGTTGAGCGCTTCGAACTGCGCTCGCTCCGCGTCGGTCAGGGCATCGAGACCGGCGGATGCCTGTTCCTGCGTGGAACTTTCCGTCAGCCGCTTGGCCTGCGCCAGTTTACCCGCCAGATCCGGGTGGGCGGTAAGCACGGCAAGCCGTTCCTCCGCCGACGCGCCGCGGAAAACGGTGGTGAGCAGGGCATGCAGCCCCGCTGCCGTGTCGTGCCCATAGGAAAGCTCGCAGGCAAAGGCGCGCTGCGCGATCCATTCGGAATGTTCGAACACGCCGCCAAAGCGCGTCACGAATGCCGCTTCCGCCAGTCCCGACGGGCGCGGTTCGCCGGATGGCTGCGGATGGGTTTCTGCCCAGTGCCGGGCAATGTCGATGCGCCGCGCCAGCCAGACATGGCTGTGGCTCTGCACATAGTCGATGAACCTTGCGACAGCGGCCGCACGCCCCGGCCTGCCGGCAAGGCGGCAATGCAGGCCGATGCTCATCATCTTGGGAGAACCCGCTTCGCCTTCGGCGTAGAGCGTGTCGAAACTGTCCTTGAGGTAGG
Organism: Phyllobacterium sp. NPDC097923; assembly: GCF_044760925.1. Classification (NCBI taxonomy): domain Bacteria; kingdom Pseudomonadati; phylum Pseudomonadota; class Alphaproteobacteria; order Hyphomicrobiales; family Phyllobacteriaceae; genus Phyllobacterium; species Phyllobacterium sp. NPDC097923. Next base: position 18,545 of record NZ_JBIWBL010000007.1, read on the forward strand.
AGAAGAACTGCTCGCCGGAATTGAAGCCCTGCGGCGTGGCGAAGCGCATGTCATTGGCATCCAGCGTATAGGGGATGATCAGCTGCTGCCGCCCGGCGGCCGCGTGCCAGTAGGGCAGGTCGTCGGCATAGGAATCCGACACATAGTCGAAGCCACCTTCCTCTGTTGCAAGGTCGACAGTGTTGACCGAGCAGCGGCCGGTGTACCAGCCCTTCGGCCGCTCGCCGGTGATATCCGTGTGGATGCGGATGGCCTCGCGCATGTGCTCGCGCTCCGCCTCCCTGGTGTAGTCCTTGTATTCGATCCACTTCAGCCCGTGCGAGGCGATCTCCCAGTCCGCATCCAGCATGGCGCGGACCTGTGCCGGCGAGCGTTGCAGGGCGGTTGCCACGCCATAGACGGTTACAGGCACCTTCCGGTCGGTGAACAGGCGATGCAGGCGCCAGAAACCGGCCCGCGCGCCATATTCGTAGATCGATTCCATGTTCCAGTGCCGCTGGCCCGGCCAGGCCTGCGCGCCGACGATTTCCGAGAGAAAGGCTTCCGATGTGGCATCGCCGTGCAGCACGCAGTTTTCGCCGCCTTCCTCATAGTTCACAACGAACTGGACAGCGATTTTTGCGCCGTCCGGCCAATGGGCCTGCGGCGGGGTTTCTCCATATCCATGCAAGTCTCTGGGATATCTCATGGCAGCGATCCGTCCTCCACTCTGCTGGTCCGATCCCATGAATAATCAAATAAGCGGAGATGCATTCCCCCAGAAAATTTTGAAAGTCCTGCAAGGAAGCGCCGCCTACTGCACCGGCGCCGCGCCGGGCAAACTGGGCGATGCAAAAGTGGAAAATCCGCCTTGGGAGGGAGGAACGCTCATGAGTTCTCAGAACGAAACGACAGGCCGTCTGACGACGCATGTGCTGGATACCGCCAGCGGCAAGCCTGCCGCCAACCTACGGGTCGATCTCCTGCGTCTTGACGGCGAGCAGTTCTCGGCACTGCGCAGCACGCGCACCAATGCGGACGGGCGCTGCGATGCGCCGCTTCTGGCCGGTGCGGAGATGCGTGCCGGCACCTACGAGCTGCGGTTTCATGTCGGCGCCTATCTCGGCGGGCAGGCCGATGGCGCCGTGCCGTTCCTCGATGTGGTGCCCATCCGCTTCGGCATTGGCGATGAGGCCGCGCACTACCACGTGCCGCTGCTCGTCGCGCCCTACGCCTATTCGACCTATCGCGGGAGCTGACCGGCCATGGATATCCAGACCCGCACCAGCCTCCGCTTCCTGCTCAATGACCGGCTCGTCGAACTGACCGATGTGGCGGCAACCCAGACGCTGCTCGATTTCCTGCGCCTCGATCGCCGGTTGCGCGGCACGAAAGAAGGCTGCGCCGAAGGCGATTGCGGTGCCTGCACCGTCCTGGTCGGCCGCCTGACCCATGGCCAGCTGACCTATGAATCTGTCAATGCCTGCATCCGTTTTGTCGGCTCGCTCGATGCCTGCCATGTCGTCACGGTGGAGGCGCTTGCCGCAGCCGACGGCACGCTGCATCCGGTGCAGCAGGCGATGGTCGACACCCACGCGTCCCAGTGCGGCTTCTGCACACCCGGTTTCGTCATGTCGCTCTACGGCCTGTGGATGCACAATCCGAGCCCGGCAGTGCGGGACATCGAGAAGGCGCTGCAGGGCAATCTGTGCCGCTGCACCGGCTATGCCGCCATCATCCGCGCGGCGCAAAGCGTGTCGGCGCGCAATGCCGGCAGTGATCCGCTTGTCGCCGAGCGCGCACGGGTCATCGAACAGCTGCAGGCGCTGAAGGACGGCAGGCGCGTCGATATCGGCGAAGGAAAGCAGCGTTTTATCCTGCCCGCCGATGTGGATGATTTCGCCACTGTTCTCGACGCCAATCCCGGTGCCACCATCGTTGCCGGTTCGACCGATGTCGGGCTGTGGGTGACGAAATTCATGCGGGAGATCGGTCCCGTCATCTTCACCGCGCATCTCGACGGGCTGCGCCGGATCACGGCTGACAACAGAGGACTGACACTCGGTGCCGGTGTGAGCTACACCGACGCCTATCCGGTCATCTCGGAACATTTCCCGCAATTGTCGGAGCTGTGGAACCGCATCGGCGGCGAGCAGGTGCGCAACATGGGCACGATCGGCGGCAACGTCGCCAATGGTTCGCCCATCGGCGATACGCCGCCGGCGCTGATTGCGCTCGGCGCAAGCGTGCACCTGCGCAAGGGGCCGAACCGCCGGTCCGTGCCGATGGAAAAATACTTCATCGACTATGGCAAACAGGACCGCGTGCCGGGAGAATTCGTCGAGGCCATTCACATTCCCGCCCTCAAGCCGGGCGAACTGTTCGCCGTCTACAAGATATCGAAACGGCTCGACGAGGACATTTCGTCGGTGTGCGGCGCATTCAAGGTGCTGCTCGATACCGCGGGCAATGTGCAGGCTGCCACCATTGCCTTCGGCGGCATGGCGGGCACGCCAAAGCGCGCTGCCGCCGTCGAAGAGGTGCTGACGGGCTCCTCATGGGATGAGGCGACCGTCGAGCGGGCCATGGCGGCCTTTACAGCGGATTTCACGCCGCTGACCGACTGGCGCGCCTCGGCGGACTACCGCCTTTTGACCGCCAGGAACCTGCTGCGCCGCTTCCATCTGGAGACGACGGGCGAAGACAATATCCGGCTGAACCGTTATGCCGCGGTTGCGGGCTAGGAGGAGAGCATGAATTCGATCCAGCCGATGGCCCGCATCAAGGGCGGGGTGCACGAACAGCAGCCGCATGAATCCGGCCACAAGCACGTTTCCGGTTCCGCCGAATATATCGATGACATGCCCGAACCGGCCGACACGCTGCACGCCTATCTCGGCCTGTCGCAGCGTGCCCATGCGGAAATCCTGTCGATTGATTTCGAAGCGGTCAGGGCATGTCCGGGTGTCATCGGTGTGCTGACGGTGGACGATATCCCCGGCCACAATGATGTGAGCCCGGCCGGCAAGCATGACGATCCGGTCTTTGCGGTGGGCAAGGTGGAGTTCCATGGCCAGCCCATGTTTGCCGTCATTGCCGAAACGCGGCAGATTGCCCGGAATGCGGCCGCGAAGGTCAAGGTGGAGTACCGCGATCTCGATCACGCCATCGACGTGCTCGATGCTGAAAAAGCCGGCTATCCGCTGGTCATCGATCCACTCAAGCTCGAGCGCGGTGACATTGCCGAGGGGCTTGCCAAAGCAACGAACCGGCTGAACGGTGAAATGCGCATCGGCGGGCAGGATCATTTCTATCTCGAAGGCCATATCGCCTTTGCCATGCCCGGCGAGGATGACGAGGTGACGGTGTATTCCTCGACCCAGCACCCGAGTGAGACCCAGCACATGGTCGGCCACGTTCTCGGCGTACCCGCCAATGCGGTCACGGTCAACGTGCGGCGCATGGGCGGCGGCTTCGGCGGCAAGGAAACGCAGGCCAACCTTTTCGCCGCCGTCGCTGCGGTTGCGGCGAAGAAATACAAGCGGGCGGTTAAAATCAGGCCGGACCGCGACGACGACATGGTTGCCACAGGCAAACGCCACGATTTCCATGTGGCCTATGAACTGGGTTTTGACGATGACGGCCGCATCGAAGCGGTGGACGCGACGTTTTCGGCGCGTTGCGGTTTCTCCGCCGATCTGTCCGGACCGGTCACCGACCGGGCGCTGTTCCACGCCGACAACTGCTATTTCTACCCGAATGTCCGCCTGCGTTCGCGGCCGCTCAAGACCAATACGGTGTCCAACACGGCGTTTCGCGGCTTCGGTGGCCCGCAGGGCATGGTCGGAGGCGAGCGGATGATCGAGGACATCGCCTATGCGCTGGGGAAGGACCCGCTGGAGATCCGCAAGGCCAATTTCTACGGCGATGCCGGCAGGAACGTCACGCCCTACCATCAGACCGTCGAAGACAATATCATTCCACAGATCGTCGCCGAACTGGAGGCATCGTCGGACTACGCTGCGCGGCGCGAAGCGGTTCTTGCCTTCAACCGCGACAGCCGGATCATCAAGCGCGGTATCGCGCTGACACCGGTCAAGTTCGGCATCTCCTTCACCAAGACCGAATACAACCAAGCGGGCGCGCTGGTGCATGTCTACAGCGACGGCTCGATCCATCTGAACCATGGCGGCACGGAAATGGGGCAGGGGCTCTACACCAAGGTGGCGCAGGTGGTGGCCGATGAGTTCCAGGTCGATCTCGACCGCGTCAAGGTGACCGCGACGACCACGGCGAAGGTGCCGAACACATCGGCGACGGCAGCCTCGTCCGGGTCCGATCTCAACGGCATGGCCGCCGCCAATGCGGCGCAGCAGATCAAGGCGCGGCTGGTGGACTTCGCTGCCGAACATTATGCGGTTGCGAAGAGCGAAGTCTTCTTCGAACCCAACGCGGTTCGGGCCGGCAATCGCCTTATCCCGTTTGCCGATTTCATCCGGACGGCCTATGGCGCGCGCGTGCAGCTGTCGGCGGCGGGTTTCTACAAGACCCCGAAAATCCACTGGAACCGCGCGGAAGGCAGAGGCCGGCCGTTCTATTACTTCGCCTATGGCGCCTCGGTCTCGGAAGTCAGCATCGATACGCTGACCGGCGAATATCAGGTCGACCGGACGGATGTGCTGCATGATGTCGGGAAGTCGCTCAATCCGGCGCTCGATCTCGGGCAGGTCGAAGGCGCCTTCGTGCAGGGCATGGGGTGGCTGACCACCGAGGAACTCTGGTGGGATACCAAGGGACGCTTGCGCACCCATGCACCCTCCACCTACAAGATCCCGCTCGCCTCGGACCGTCCGCGCCAGTTCAATGTGGAGCTGGCCACCTGGTCCGTCAACCGCGAGGAGACGATCCGCCGTTCCAAGGCGGTCGGCGAGCCGCCTTTCATGCTGGCCATCTCCGTGCTCGAGGCAATCTCCATGGCAGTCGCCAGCGTTGCCGACTACCAGGTCGCGCCGCGCCTCGATGCCCCGGCGACACCGGAACGCGTGCTGATGGCGGTCGAACGGCTGCGCGCTGCGCGGAACGGGAAGTGAGCGTCCCATGCCGTCGAACCGCGATGATATCAGGGATTTTCTCAACCGGCGCAAACATGTGGTGCTGGTCGAGGTGAAATCCGCCAGCGGCTCGACGCCGCGTGAAGCGGGCGCCTGGATGCTGGTTGCGGTCGATTGCATTTTTGGGACCATCGGCGGCGGCCAGCTCGAATTCATGGCCATCGACCATGCGCGGCGGCTGCTGAGCGAAGGCGGGGCGGATGCGGACGATATCTCCGTTCCGCTCGGACCGGAGATCGGACAATGCTGCGGCGGGCGGGTTGGCCTCGGTTTCAAGCGGGTGGACAGGCCCCTGCGCTCGGCGCTGGTGGAAAAGGTCGATCTGGAAATCGCCCAGCGCCCGCATGTCTACATCTTCGGGGCGGGGCATGTCGGCGACGCGCTGGCCATGGCCCTGTCGCTGGTGCCGCTGCGCATCGTTCTCGTCGACACGCGCGAGATCGAACTGTCCGCCACGCGGGTCCCCGGCATCGAAACCTGCCTGACGGCAATGCCGGAAATGGTGGTGCGCGATGCGCCGGCGGGCAGCGCCTTCGTTGTCCTCACCCATGACCATGCGCTGGATTTTCTCATCACGGCCGAAGCCCTGGCGCGGGGCGATGCCGCCTATGTCGGCATGATCGGTTCGAAGACCAAGAAGGCGACCTTCCGCAGCTGGCTGGAGCGGGAAGTTGGCCGCCCGGACATTTTTGACGGGCTGGTCTGCCCGGTGGGGGGAACCGCGGTCAAGGACAAGCGCCCGTGCGTCATTGCGGCGCTGGCGGCGGCCGAAATCATGACCTCAGCCCTCAACCACCGGATCGGCGAGGAGCGCCTGCCCAGGCAGAAGGCGCGCCTGCACGCCTGATGCCTATTCGAGCATGGCGCTGATCAGCCGCTGGCAGCGCTCGGTCATGAAATCGATCATCAGCCGCACCTTCGGGTCCTGGAACCGCTTGTGCGGATAGATCGCCGCAAGCTGGATGCTGACCGGTGGCGTATTCTCAAGGATCGGCTGCAATGTCCCGTCATTGATGTGGTTTTTGACCTCGAAGAGCGGCTTGTTGATGATGCCGCGGCCATCGAGCGCCCAGCGGGTCAAAACATCCCCGTCATCGGAATCATAGGGGCCGCTGACCTCCAGCTTGCGCGGGCCTTCCGGCGTCTGCAGCGTCCAGTAATATTCCTTGGAGCCGGGATAGCGCAGAAGCAGGCAATCGTGATGCCCGGTTATGAGCTCGTCCGGGCTGGCCGGGATGCCGCGCTTGGCAAGGTAATCCGGCGAGGCGCAGATCACCCGCTCGCAGTTCATGATGCCGCGCATGCGCAGGTTGGAATCCTCGAGAATGCCGAGCTTGAAGGCGACGTCGACGCCCTCGCTCATGATGTCGATATTGTGGTCCGACAATCGCAGCCGAACCTCGATATCGGGATATTTGTCGTGGAATTCCGGCACGCCGGAGGCGATCAGCCGGCGGCCGATGCCGAGCGGCGCGGTGATGCGGATGGCGCCCTTCGGCTTTTGCGACAGGTCGGCAATCGCCGCTTCCGCCTCGTTGATCGCCTCGATGATCTTGACCGCCCCTTCATAGAAGACGCGGCCATGCTCGGTCGGCGTCAGCTTGCGCGTGGTGCGGTTGAAAAGGCGCACGCCGAGATAGCGCTCCAGCTCCTTGATGCGGTTGCTGGCGACAGCCGGGGACGCCCGCTGGTCCCGGCCGGCGGCAGAAAGGTTTCCCAGTTCGACGACGCGAACGAAAACACGAAGATTATCGAAATATGACATGGTTCCCACCCCTGTCTTACACCGTTCCATGCTGTAGCATTTTATAGTTTTTTTTGAAAGAGATGGGCGATTTATGGCGTTTTCCTGCGGCTCAGGCTTTGGCACATACTCTTTCGCATAAAAGGGAGAGCCGCATGTATGAATATGCCATAGCCTGGGAATGGCTGAATTTTGCCGTCCGCTGGTTGCACGTGATCACCGGCATTGCGTGGATCGGCTCGTCATTCTATTTCGTGGCGCTTGATCTTGGCCTGCGGCAGCGTCCGGACCTTCCGGTCGGCGCCCATGGCGAGGAATGGCAGGTGCATGGCGGCGGTTTCTATCACATCCAGAAATATCTGGTCGCCCCGGCGCAGATGCCCGAACACCTCACCTGGTTCAAATGGGAATCCTATGCGACGTGGCTGTCCGGCTTCGCCATGCTGTGCATCGTCTATTATGCCGGCGCCGACCTCTACCTGATCGATCCGCATGTGCTCGACGTGTCGCGCCCGGTGGCCATCGCGGCCTCGCTGGCCTCGATCTTCGGCGGCTGGGTGGTCTATGACACGATCTGCAAGTCGCCGCTGGGCCGCAACGATACGCGGCTGATGGTGCTGCTCTATTTCATTCTGGTCGGAATGGCCTGGGGCTATACCCAGCTGTTCACCGGCCGTGCCGCCTTCCTGCATCTCGGCGCCTTCACGGCGACGATCATGTCGGCAAACGTGTTCATGATCATCATTCCCAACCAGAAGAAGGTGGTTGCGGACCTCATTGCCGGCAAGACGCCAGACCCGAAGCTGGGCAAACAGGCCAAGCAGCGCTCCACCCACAACAATTACCTGACGCTGCCGGTGCTGTTCCTGATGCTGTCGAACCATTATCCGCTGGCATTCGGCACCCAGTACAACTGGATCATCGCGTCGCTTGTCTTCCTGATGGGCGTCACCATCCGCCACTGGTTCAACACGCGCCATGCCCGCAAGGGCGACCCGACCTGGACGTGGCTGGTCACCGCCATCCTGTTCATCGTCATCATGTGGCTGTCGACGGTGCCGAAAATCCTGTCGGGAGGCCCGGCCGCCGACAAGGTATCGGCCGTGCAGCAGCCCTTCATCGCCTCGGCGGAATTTCCCAAGGTGCGCGATACGGTCCTCGGCCGCTGCTCCATGTGCCATGCGAAGGAGCCGGGCTGGGAAGGGCTTATCGCCCCACCCAAGGGTGTCATGCTGGAAACCGATGGCCAGATCGCAGCGCATGCCCGCGAGATTTATCTCCAGGCCGGGCGCTCGCACGCCATGCCGCCGGCCAACGTGACCGCTATCTCCAACGAGGAGCGGCAATTGCTGGCCAAATGGTATGAGAACACAGTCAAGGGAGGAACAATCCAATGAGCCAACTGCTGCTGCGCGGCCGGGTGCTGACCTTTACCGATGCGCCGAAGGCCATCGATGACACCGCGTCCTATTCCTATTTCGAAGATGGTGCCGTTCTCATCGAAAACGGCAGGGTTGTCCGCGTGGGTGACCATGCAACGCTTGCGCCTCAGGCCGGGCCGCAGGCGCAGATCGTCGATCACCGCCCGCACCTGATCCTGCCGGGCTTCATCGACACGCATCTGCACTTCCCGCAGACGCAGGCCATCGCCTCCTACGGGGCGCAGCTGCTGGAATGGCTCAACACCTATATTTTCGTCGAGGAGCAGAAGTTCGCGTCCTCCGTCCATGCCGATTTCATCGCCGGGCGCTTCATGGATGAGCTGCTGCGCAACGGCACCACTTCGGCAGTTGCCTATTGCTCGGTGCATCCGGAAAGCGTCGACGCCTATTTTGCGGCAGCGGAAAAGCGCAACATGCTGATGATCGGCGGCAAGGTCATGATGGACCGCAATGCGCCGGAAGGGCTGCGCGACACGGCGCAAACAGGTTACGACGAGACCAAGGCGCTCATTGCAAAATGGCACGGCCGGGGCCGGGCGCTTTATGCCATCAGCCCGCGCTTTGCCATCACCTCGACGCCCGAGCAGATGGAGATGAGCCGGGTTCTCGTGCGTGAACATCCCGAATGCTACGTGCAGACGCACCTGTCGGAAAACCGTGACGAGGTTGCCTATGCCACGTCGCTGTACCCCGCCGCCAAGGATTATACCGACATCTATGCAGGCTATGACCTCCTGGGCAAAAAGATGCTGCTCGGACACTGCATCTACCTCTCCGACCGCGAAATTGCGGCGCTGGCCGAAACCGGGTCCGTGGCGGTCTTCTGCCCGACCTCCAATCTGTTCCTCGGCAGCGGCCTGTTCGACCGCGACCGGTTCCAGACGCTGGGGGCGCGGTTTTCGGTGGCGACGGATGTCGGCGGCGGCACCAGCTTCTCCATGCTGGAGACGATGGCCGAGGCCTACAAGGTGCTGCACGTGCAGGGCCAGCGCCTCTCGCCCTTCGCGTCCTACTACATGATGACGCTCGGCAATGCGCGGGCGCTCGGCCTTGAAGACCGGATCGGATCGCTGCATGCGGGCGCCGATGCCGATATCACGGTTCTCGACAGCCGCGCCAAGCCGGCGATGGAATTGCGCATGCGCACGGCAACCACGCTGGCCGAAGAGCTGTTCATCCTGCAGACCATGGGGGACGACCGTTCGGTGGCCGAGGTCTATGTGGCGGGCAAGCCGATGAAGAGCAGGCTCGACAAACATCCGGCGGCGGGGCCGGCCCGGTCGTCGGCCGATCTGCAGATCGCCTGAGGATGACGAAAAAGGGGCCAGCGGCCCCTTTTTGCTTTTCCCGCTAGAGTTCGTGCGGTTTGCGGCCACCCATGGCCTGCGTCAGTTCATCGGCGGTCCGGCGGATGACTGGTCCAAACACATCCAGCTTGTTCTTGGGCAGGCGCACGGCCGGGCCTGAAATCGAAATCCCGGCGATGGCCTCGCCGTGTTCATTGAAAACGGGTGCTGCGATGCAGCGCATGCCGAGCGTGTGCTCCTCGTCGTCGATCGACCAGCCGCGTGCGCGGATCTGCTGAATGTCCTTCAGGAGGGCGGGCAGCGTATCGAGCGTGCGGTCGGTGAAATGCGCCAGCGTCTTGCCGCTGAGCATCTGGCCGATATCGGTGTCGGACCAGGTCGACAGGATCGCCTTGCCGATGCCGGATGCATGGATGGGGCCGCGCCGTCCTGGCCGGAAGAAGGCGCGCATCGGCGCATGGCTCTCGATCTGCGAGATGAACACCACATCGCCTTCGTCCTCGATCGCGACATTGGCGGTCTCGCCGCACGCGTCCATCAGCTTTTTCAGGAATGGCCGGCTGATGCTGCCGAGCTTGCGGTAGCGCAGGAAGGCATTGCCGATTTCAAAGGCGCGCACGCCGACCGTCCATTCGCCGGATTCCGGGTCATGCGCGAGCATGCCGTGATTGGCAAGCGAAGTCAGCAGGCGATGGACGGTCGATGGCGCCATGCCCGTGTGGTCGGCGAGGTCCGTCAGCGTCGATCCGTCATTGTCGGCGACGATGCTGAGCAGATGGAGGCTGCGGTCAAGCACCTGAACCGAGGAAGGCACGGCATTCTCCCCCGCCTTGCGTCCCCGTCTGCCTTTCGCTGCTGTCGACTGTGAGGCCATGCTGCCGTCTTTCCCCTTGCATTACGATGCATTGGCATAATCCGGCGCGGTTGATTTTACCAGTTTTATTGAAAATCTTTATTTCCATATAATGAGAATGATTTCCAGAAATTCATTGTGCGATTCATGAAACGGATTATGATCCCACTAAATCTGGAGGAATGATCATGACCAAAATGCGTGCTGTCGATGCTGCGGTTCTTATCCTGGAAAAGGAGGGGATCGATTGCGCTTTCGGTGTGCCGGGCGCGGCCATCAACCCGTTCTATTCGGCGCTGCGCGCCCGCGGTTCGGTCCGCCATATTCTGGCGCGCCACGTGGAAGGCGCTTCGCACATGGCGGAGGGCTATACCCGCGCCAATCACGGCAATATCGGCGTGTGCATCGGCACATCCGGCCCGGCCGGTACCGATATGATCACCGGTCTTTACTCGGCCTCGGCCGATTCCATCCCCATCCTCTGCATCACCGGACAGGCGCCGCGCGCCCGTCTCGACAAGGAGGATTTTCAGGCCGTCGATATCGCTTCCATCGCCAAGCCGGTGACCAAATGGGCGGTGACCGTGATGGAACCTGGCCTCGTCCCCTACGTCTTCCAGAAGGCTTTTCACATCATGCGCTCGGGCCGTCCGGGGCCGGTGCTGATCGACCTGCCGCTGGATGTGCAGCTGGCGGAAATCGAATTCGACGCCGACACCTATGAACCGCTTGAGCCGTACAAGCCCGCCGCAACGCGCGCGCAGGTGGAAAAAGCACTGGCCATGCTCAATGCGTCGGAACGCCCGCTGATCGTGGCGGGCGGCGGCATCATCAATGCGGACGCCTCCGATCTCCTGGTGGAGTTCGCTGAAATCACCGGCGTTCCCGTTATCCCGACATTGATGGGCTGGGGAACGATCCCGGACGATCACCGGCTGATGGCGGGCATGTGCGGCCTGCAGACCTCGCACCGCTACGGCAATGCCACGCTGCTGGCATCGGACTTCGTGCTGGGGATCGGCAACCGCTGGGCCAACCGCCATACGGGCAATGTCGCGACCTATACGGAAGGGCGCACATTCGTGCATGTCGACATCGAGCCGACCCAGATCGGCCGCGTTTTCGCGCCGGATTTCGGCATTGTCTCCGATGCGGGCAAGGCGCTGAAGCTGTTCCTCGACGTGGCCACCGAATGGAAGGCCGCAGGCAAACTGCGCGACTGGTCGGCATGGGCGCGGGAATGCCAGGAGCGCAAGCGCACCCTGCTGCGCAAGACGCATTTCGACCAGACGCCGCTGAAGCCGCAGCGCGTCTACGAGGAGATGAACAAGGCGTTCGGCCGCGACACTTGCTATGTCACGACCATCGGCCTCAGCCAGATCGCCGGGGCGCAGTTCCTGCATGTCTATCGCCCGCGCAACTGGATCAATTGCGGTCAGGCCGGGCCTCTCGGCTGGACCTTGCCCGCAGCCCTTGGCGTGCGTGCCGCCGATCCGCACCGGCCGATCGTGGCGCTCTCCGGCGACTATGATTTCCAGTTCATGATCGAGGAACTGGCCGTCGGCGCCCAGCACAAGCTGCCCTATCTGCACGTGGTCGTGAACAATTCCTATCTCGGGCTGATCCGCCAGGCGCAGCGCGGCTTCAACATGGATTTCGAAGTGTCGCTTGCTTTCGACAACATCAATGCTTCTGATGATGCGGAGAAAGGCTACGGCGTCGACCATGTGGCGGTGGTCGAGGGTCTCGGCTGCAAGGCCATCCGCGTGCGCAGCCCCAACCAGTTTGCCGACGCCTTTGCGCAGGCGCAGGCGCTGATGGACGAACACCAGGTGCCGGTGGTCATCGAGTTCATCCTCGAGCGGGTGACCAATATCTCGATGGGCGCCGACATCAATGCGGTAGTCGAGTTCGAGGAGCTGGCCGAACAGAAACAGGATGCGCCGACCGCCGTCGCGGCATTCCTTGACTGACATTCACTGACTTTCCGGAGGTCTCATGCCCAAATTTGCAGCCAATCTGACGATGCTCTTCAACGAGGTTCCGTTTCTCGATCGCTTTGCACTGGCCAGCCAGGCGGGTTTCGATGCGGTGGAATATCTCTTCCCCTATGAATTCGACGCCGCCGTTCTCAAACAGAAACTCGGACAGCACCGGCTGGTGCAGGTGCTGCACAATCTTCCGGCCGGCAACTGGGCGGGCGGCGAGCGCGGCATCGCGGTGCTGCCGGACCGCATCGATGAGTTCCGGCGCGGCGTTGCCACGGCCATCGACTATGCCACCGAGCTGGGATGCAGGCAGATCAACTGCCTTGCCGGCATCGCGCCGGTCGGGCTGGCGGCCGATGTGCTGCGCACGACATTCGTGCACAATCTGCGCCTGGCGGCGCAGGAGCTTGCCAGGCATCAGATCCGCCTGCTGATCGAGCCGATCAACGCCTATGATATTCCCGGTTTCTACCTGAATACCGTCGAACAGGCCGCATCGATCATCGACGAGGTCGGCAGCGACAATCTCTTCATCCAGTACGATCTCTATCACCAGCAGCGCACGCGCGGCGAACTGGTGGCGACCTACCAGCGCCACAAGGACCGGATTGCCCATATCCAGCTGGCCGACAATCCCGGCCGGAATGAGCCGGGCACGGGCGAAATCAACTATCCCTTCGTGTTCGAGGCTCTGGACGAGGCCGGTTACACCGGCTGGATCGGCTGCGAATACAAACCAAAGACTGAAACGCAACGCGGACTGGGCTGGCTGAAGGATTTTTCCGACGCGCAGAAATCCGCCGACATCTTGAGAATGAGGAGCTGAGGATATGGCTGACATAGGTTTCATCGGACTGGGCATCATGGGCACGCCCATGGCACGTCACCTGCAGGATGCGGGGCATGACGTCTACACCTCGAAATTCTTCATCGAGCCGCGCCCGGAACTGGTCGAGAACGGCCTGAAGATCGTTGAAAGCCCCAAGGCTCTCGCCGAAAAGACGGATATCATCATCCTGATGCTGCCGGATACGCCCGAGGTCAAGGACGTGCTCTTCGGCGAAAACGGCGTGGTCTTCGGCTTGAAGCCGGGCAAGCTCGTCATCGACATGAGCTCGATCTCGCCGATTGAAACGAAGGAATTCGCCAAAAGGGTTCGCGAGACGGGCAGCGAATATATCGATGCGCCGGTGTCCGGCGGCGAGGTGGGCGCCAAGAACGCCACGCTCAGCATCATGGCGGGCGGCGAGCAAAGCGCCTTCGACCGGGCCCTGCCGCTGTTCAAGCTGATGGGCAAGAACATCACGCTTGTCGGCGATTGCGGCGACGGCCAGGTGACCAAGGTTGCCAACCAGATCATCGTTGCGTTGACCATCGAAGCCATTTCGGAAGCGCTGGTGCTGGCGTCGAAGGCGGGTGCCGATCCGGCGCGGGTGCGCGAGGCCCTGATGGGCGGCTTTGCCTCCTCGCGCATTCTCGAACTGCATGGCGAGCGGATGATCAAGCGGACATTCGAACCGGGGTTCCGCATCTCGCTGCACCAGAAGGACCTCAACCTTGCCTTGCAGAGCGCCAAGACGCTGGGCGTCTCGCTGCCCAACACGGCATCGACGCAGGAACTGTTCAACAGCTGTGCGGCGAACGGCGACAGCGGTCTCGACCACTCCGGACTGGTCAAGGCGCTGGAGCGCATCGCCAACCACGCGGTCGCCTGAGTTCGACAGACAAGGCCATGGGGGCGGACAATAATGACATTGAAAACCGCCCCCAGGGCATTGCTGACATCCCTGTTTGACGCCGCCGTGGCGGCGGCGCAGGCCGAGCGCACCGTTGCCGCCAACCTGCCGGACCGCCCGAAAGGGCGTACCATCGTCATCGGCGCCGGCAAGGGCTCGGCGCAGATGGCGCGCGCCTTCGAACAGGCCTGGGATGGCCCGCTGCAAGGGGTTGTCGTCACCCGTTACGGTTTCGGCGTGCCATGCGAGCGGATCGAGATCATCGAGGCGGCACATCCGGTGCCCGATGCGGCAGGTCTGAAGGCCACGGCAAGACTGTTTGACGCGGTTGCCAATCTGACAGAGGACGATCTTGTGGTGGCGCTGATATCGGGCGGCGGTTCTGCGCTGTTGCCGGCACCGCCGGAAGGCATGACGCTCGATGACGAGATTGCGGTCAACAAGGCATTGCTGGCATCCGGCGCACCCATCGCCGCGATGAACACGGTGCGCAAGCACCTTTCAACCGTCAAGGGCGGGCGGCTGGCCGCCGCCGCCTTTCCGGCCAGGGTCGTTACCTTGGTCATATCCGATATTCCGGGCGACAACCCGGCTCTGGTCGCATCGGGTCCAACCGTGCCGGATGAAGCATCGCTCGACGATGCACGGGCGATCGTGCGCCAGTACAATCTTGCATTGCCGTCCGCGGCCTTGCGGCATCTGTCGCTGGATGCGGCCCGCGCACCCAATCCCGGCGATCCCGGTTTTGCCCGCAACACGGTCCGCATCATCGCTTCGGCGGCGGTCTCGCTCGAGGCGGCCGCAGCGGCGGCGCGGCATCAGGGCGTCGACGCGGTCATCCTGTCCGATGCCATCGAGGGGGAGGCGCGGGAAGTCGCGCATGTGCATACCGCGCTTGCCCGCGAAGTTTTGACCAGAAACCGGCCGTTCACGGCGCCGGTGGTTCTCCTTTCCGGGGGAGAAACCACGGTCACCGTGCGCGGGAAGGGCAAGGGCGGGCGCAACACGGAGTTTCTTCTGTCTTTTGCGCTTGGTATCGCCGGGGCCGGGGGCATCTCGGCACTGGCCGCCGATACGGACGGCATCGATGGTTCGGAGGACAATGCCGGAGCCTTTGCCGATGGCAGCACCGCCGCGCGGCTGGCGGGTCTTGGGAGGGACGCGCGCAGCCTGTTGAATGCCAATGATGCGTGGTCGGCGTTCGATGCTCTCGGTGATCTTTTCGTGCCGGGCCCGACGGGCACCAATGTCAATGATTTCCGGGCCATTTATATCGATGGCAGTAGCTAGTTCCTTTCGCGCTGATTGCCCGAATAGGAGCGGACGGGAATGCCAAGGACATGGCTGAGGGGATCAATGCCCAGGTCTGCCAATTGATCCAGCGGCAGGCTGTTGAGTTCGGCAATGGTGCGGCGCGCATTGCGCCAGGCAATAAAGTTGCGGTAAATGTTCATTTTCATACCTCGTCTTTGTTCGTCAAATAGACCTGTGAACACGACGGAGTATGCGCGGCCATGTCAAAAACCGGTATCCCGTTTGGCCGAAGAGATTGCCTGATCCTCCGAGAGTGAATCCGGCCGGCGGTTATTCTCCCGCGTCGCCGCCCATCCGGTCGATGTCGCGGCGCAGAATGATCGATGTGGTGACGTCATCCACTTCCTCCAGCAGCGCCACCGTGTTGCGGATCGTGTTGAGGTGATTCATCGACGGCACCTCGACCTCGACAATCAGATCGAGCTGCCCGCTGACCGAGGAAACGCGCCGGACTTCCGGACGGGCCGCAAGCTGGTCCAGCACGCCGAGCGCCGGGGTGCGCACCAGGCTGATCAGCAGGAAGGCGCAGATCACCCCCTCGTTCAACTGTCCGATATCGGCCCGGTAACCGCGGATGACCCCCGACCGTTCGAGAAAAAGAATGCGCTCGCTGGTTGCGCTGCGTGACAGACCGATCTTTCCGGCGAGCGTCTTCAGCGGAATCTTGGCATCGCGCGACAGGATGCTCAGAATGTTCCGGTCCTTTTCATCGAGTTCCTTCATTGCCCTCTTCTCTTCCCCCGACCAAATGCCGGTTCAGGCCGTCCTTCTGACGGTCAAACCGGCGGATTAACGGATGCCCCATTTTGAGGCCCGTGCCAAGCTCTGGCGAAAAGGAGTTGATGCATGATCAATCTGTCCCATCCGGCACCGGCATTTTCGAATGCGGAAGCACTCGCCATCGCCAAGGAGCATTTTGGCGTGGAGGGCCGGATCAGTTCGCTCGCCAGCGAACGCGACCAGAATTTCCGGATCGATGCATCGGATGGCTCCATCTGGATTCTCAAAGCCGTCAATTCCAGCGAGCCGAAGGACCAGAGCGATTTCCAGACGGCGCTGCTGCATCATCTCGAAGCCAATGCCTCCGATCTGCCGGTGCCAAGATTGCGTCGGTCGCTGGACGGGCAGGTGCTGGTGCAGGTTCAATCCTCGACCGGCGATCAGCATTGCATCCGCATGGTGTCGTGGCAGGACGGCGATCCCCTGGCCGAACGCGAACGTACGCCGGCGGTCCTGCAAAGCCTCGGCGGGATGCTCGGGCGGCTGGACAGGGCCATGCAGGGCTTCATGCATCCCGGCGCGCTCAGGACATTCGACTGGGACATGCGGGCGGCGGGCCTGTCGCGCCAGCGCCTGAAATATATCGACAATGCCGAGGATCGTGCGTTGCTCGGCCGCTTCCTCGACCGGTTCGAAGCGCGGGTGGCGCCGCGTCTGCCATCCCTTCGTGCCGCCGTCATCCACAATGACGCCAATGACTGGAACGTGCTGGTCGATCCGGATAATCCCGCCGAGATCGCCGGCCTGATCGATTTCGGCGATGCGCTGCACAGCGTGCTGATCGCGGAAGTGGCGGTGGCCTGCGCCTATTCCATTCTCGATCTCGACGATCCCATCGGCGCGGCAGTCGCCATCGTTGCGGGCTTCCATGCGGAATATCCTCTGCAGGAACAGGAGCTGGATCTGCTGTTCGACCTGATCGCCATGCGGCTGGTCACCAGCGTCACGCTGTCGGCGCAGCGCAAGGACAAGACGGATGATAATCCCTATCTCGCCATCAGCGAGGCCCCCGCATGGGCATTGCTGCGGCGTCTCGATGTGATCAATCCGGGCTTTGCCACGGCGATTTTCCGCCATGCCTGCGGATATGATGCGTCTGCCGGGGCCAAGGCGGTTGCCGGCTGGATCAAGCGCAACAACCGGACTTTTGCTCCGGTTCTCGCGCAGCATCCGGCCACCGCGGCCAAGGCGCTGGTTCCCTATGGCGATCCCGAAAATGCCATGACCGTCTGGTCCGCGGCGCAGCAGCCGGACAAGGCAACCGCGTGGTGGGATGGCTATTGTGCGGAAAACGGTATTGCGCTTGGCATCGGGCCGTGGGGCGAGGAACGCTCCGTCTATACCGGCGTGATGTTCGAATCGCGTTTCATTGCCGGCGAGCGGCGCACCCGGCATCTTGGCCTCGACCTCTTCATGGCTGCGGGCACGAAACTGTTCACGCCCATCGCGGCGACTGTCGCAGAAGTCGTCATCGAGCCAGATCCGCTCGGCTATGGCTGCCTCGTCAAGCTCGAGCATGCGCCGGACGGCTGCCCGCCCTTTGCGACGCTGTGGGGGCATCTTGCGCATGAGGCCCTGACGCGGCTGCGCCCGGGCGACGTGCTTCAAGCGGGCGATCTCGTCGGCCAAATGGGCGCGCCGGCGGAGAATGGCGGCTGGGCACCGCATCTGCATCTGCAATTGTCGGTTGATACATCCCTGTCCGCAACGGCCATCCTCGGCGTCGGCGAAGCGCGCTATCTCCCGGTCTGGGGCGAGCTGTTCCCGGATCCGGCCAATTTCATCGGCCTGCCACGCGAGACATTCCAGCAGACGGGGCGCAGCCGGGAGGCTATCGTCGCGGCGCGCCGCACGTCGCTCCTGCCCAATCTCTCCATTTCCTATGCGGAGCCGATCAAGTTCGTGCGCGGCGACGGTGTCTGGCTGATCGACGATCGCGGCCGGGCCTATCTCGACTGCTTCAACAATGTCTGCCATCTCGGCCATGCCCATCCGGATGTGGTGAGGGCCCTGTCATGGCAGGCGGGCCTGCTCAACACCAACACGCGCTATCTCCACGACAATATCGTCACCTATGCGGAGCGGCTGACCGCGACACTGCCGGGAGACCTCGCGGTCGCGACCTTTGCCTGTTCGGGCAGCGAGGCCAACAGCCTGATGTTGCGGATGATGCGGGCGCATACGGGCCGCGAGGAGGCGATTGTGCTCGATTGGGCCTATCACGGCACGACGCAGGAACTGATCGAGCTCAGCCCCTACAAATACAAGCGTCGGGGCGGCAAGGGCCGCAAGCCGCATGTCTATGAGGCCGCCATTCCCGATCCTTACCGCGCGCCCTCCGACTGGCAGCAGGCGGAGATTGCCAGCCGCTATGCGGAAAGCGTTGCCGAACAGATCGAACAGATGCGCCGGGCAGGCAAGGCGCCGGGCCTGTTCCTTGCCGAGTCCATTCCCAGCGTTGCCGGTCAGGTGTTCCTGCCGGATGGTTACCTCAAAGAGGTCTACGCGATGGTGCGTGCCGCCGGCGGTATCTGTGCGGCGGATGAAGTGCAGGTCGGTTTCGGCCGCGTCGGCAGCCATTGGTGGGCGTTCGAGACGCAAGGCGTGGTGCCCGACATCGTCACCATGGGCAAGCCCATCGGCAATGGTCACCCCATGGCGGCGGTGGTGACGACGCGCGAGATCGCCGCCTCGTTCAACAACGGCATGGAATATTTCAACACATTCGGCGGCAATCCGGTGTCCTGTGCCGTGGGCCTTGCGGTGCTCGATGTGATCGAGCGCGACAATCTGCGGCAGAATGCGCTGGAGACAGGCAATTACCTGCTGCAGCGCTTCGAGGAGATGAAAGCCCGCCATGCCGTCATCGGCGATGTGCGCGGACAGGGCCTGTTTCTCGGCATCGAGCTGGTGACGGACCGCAGCACCAAACATCCGGCCACGGAGATAGCCCGCGCCATCAACAACGGTGCCAGGGAGCGCGGTATCCTGATGGGAACGGAGGGACCGCACGACAACATCCTGAAGCTGCGCCCGCCGATGATTTTCAGCCGGGCCAATGCGGATTATCTGATCGACGTGTTGGAGGACACGTTCACGGCCGTCCTGGCGAACCAGTGATCCAAACACCGAAGAACGAACGAACCGCCGGGCAGCTGTCCGGCGGACGGGAAAGATTTATTCAATCACAATGAGGGAGAACACCATGAAACGGACTGCACTTCTCGCCCTGCTGCTGGCATCGGCAGCCTTTACCGCCACCCCGGCCAAGGCCGACACGCTGTCGGTGATCAAGGAACGCGGCCGCGTCAATTGCGGCGTCAGCCAGGGCGTCCTCGGCTTTTCCAATGCGGACAGTACGGGCAAATGGACCGGCTTCGACGTTGATTTCTGCCATGCGGTGTCAGCGGCAATCTTCGGCGACCCGGACAAGGTCAACTTCATTCCGCTTTCCACCAAGGACCGCTTCACCGCGCTGCAGTCCGGCGAAGCCGATCTGCTGTCGCGCCAGACCACGTGGACCCTGTCGCGCGATACCACCATGGGCCTCAAATTCGTCGGCACCGCCTATTATGACGGGCAGGGCTTCATGGTGAAGAAGTCGCTGGGCGTGAAGAGCGCAAAGGAGCTTTCCGGCGCCTCGCTGTGCACGGAGACCGGCACGACAACCGAACTCAACGTTGCCGATTATTTCAAGGCGAACAACATCACCTACGAGATCGTCTCGTTCGAACGCCCGGATGAAACCATTGTCGCGCTGAACAACGGCCGCTGCGATGTCTACACGACGGATGCCTCCGCACTCTACGCGCAAAGACTGACCCTGTCCGACCCCGAGGGGTTCATGGTGCTGCCCGAGATCATTTCCAAGGAGCCGCTGGGACCGGCGGTGCGCCAGGGCGATGACCGCTGGTTCAACATCGTCCGCTGGACGCTGTTCTCGATGATCGAAGCGGAAGAGCTGGGCATTACCAGGGAGAACATCGCCAAGCAGGTTGAATCCGGCAATCCGTCGATCAAGCGCTTTCTGGGCGCCGAGGGGGATACGGGCGCGCCGCTGGGCCTCGACAAGGGCTGGATCTACAACATCGTGTCGACAACCGGCAATTACGGCGAAATGTTCGACCGCAATCTCGGCAAGGGCAGCCCCCTGAAGATCGACCGGGGCATCAACGCCCTGTGGAATGCCGGCGGCCTGATGTATGCGCCGCCGGCGCGGTAAGACGCGTTACCATGATAAAAGGGCGGGCGGTCCGGTGGACCGCCCGCCCTTGTTTCATTCCATCACCGCATGTTCCGGCGGCGCGGCGCTGGGTGCCGGCTTGCGCAGCAGGAACACCAGCGGGATGGCCGCCAGCGACATCAGCATCAGCAGCTTGAAATCGTCCATATAGGCGATGATCGTGGCCTGCAGGGTGATGATGCCGTCAAGCGAAGCACGGCCCGCCGCCTTCAGCGGGTCGAGATGCTGCATCACGGCAGGCGCATTGAAGGCGTGGTTGAACGGCGTGACATAGGCGGCGATCGAGGCGTGGTTGGTCTGCACATTCTCGGTGATCAGCGCCGTGACGATGGAAATGCCGACGCTGGAACCGATGTTGCGCGACAGATTGTACAGGCCCGTGCCTTCGCCGCGCATGCTGGCGGGCAGGGTGGCAAAGGCAATCGTCGTCAGCGGCACGAAGAGGAAGCCGAGGCCCGCACCCTGGATGAAGCCCACCGAAACGATGGTCCACTGCGATACGTCAGGCGTCCAGCCGGTCATGTCGTACATGGCCCATGCGGTCAGCCCGAGGCCGAGCACCAGGAGGAAGCGCGTGTCGACCTTGCCGATGAGGCGGCCGACGATGAACATGCACACCATCGTGCCGACACCGCGCGGGCCCATGACGATACCTGCCGTGGTGACGGGATAGCCCATGAGCGTCTGCAGATACGGCGTCATCAGGGCAAGCGAGGCGAGATAGGTCACGCCGACGATGAAGATGAAGAACATGCTGACGGCAAAGTTCCGGTCAAGGAACAGCCTTGGATTGACGAAGGACCGTTCGGCCGTGAAGGTGTGGCTGAGGAACAGGTAGAAGGCGCTGACGCAGACCAGCGCTTCCAGCTGGATCTCGCCGGAGGAAAACCAGTCGAGCTGTTCGCCGCGGTCGAGAAAAAGCTGAAGGGCGGCGATGGCAAGGCTGAGCGTGCCGAAGCCGAACCAGTCGAGCTTGGCCTTCAGCTCCCGCCCGGTTTCGGTGACGAAGGCAACAATGCCGACAAAGGCGAGAAGGCCGATGGGAACGTTGATGTAAAACACCCAGCGCCAGCTGATATTGTCGGTCAGCCAGCCGCCGATGACAGGGCCGAGCACGGGACCGACCATGACGGAAACGCCGAACAGCGCCATGGCCGAGCCGCGCTCCTCGACGGAATAGATGTCGAGAAGAATGCCTTGCGACAGGGGGACGAGCGAGGCGCCGAACAGGCCCTGCAACAGCCGGAAAGCCACGATCTGCGGCAGCGACTGGGCGATGCCGCACAGCACCGACGCCACGACGAACCCGGCGATGGCGGTGAGCAGCACGCGCTTGCGGCCGAAGCGGGCGGCGAGAAAGCCCGACGGCGGCGTCATGATGGCAGCAGCGACGATGTAGGAGGTCAGGACCCAGTTGATCTGGTCGGCGCTCGCCGCAACGCTGCCCTGGATATAGGGCAGCGCCACGTTGGCGATGGTCGTATCGAGCGCCTGCATGATCACGGCGAGAATGACACAGGCCGTGATCGCGCCGCGATTGGCAACCGGCGCGGTGCCCGGCAGTGCGACGGTGCTAGACATGATCCTTGCTGCCCAGGAGCGATTGCACGAACTGCGGCAGGCCGCGTGCATGACCGGTATCGACTTCGGCCGTCACGCTCATGCCGACGCGCAGGGGCGGCTTGCCAGCCATATCGTTAATGCTGACGAGCATGGGGATGCGCTGAACAACCTTAACCCAATTGCCGGTTGTATTCTGCGCGGGCAGCAGCGAGAAGCTCGAGCCGGAGGCCGGGCTGATGCTGGCAACCGTGCCCTTCCATTCGACGCCCGGATAGGTGTCGACGGTCACTGTCACGGGCTGGCCGGGCTTCACATAGGTCAGCTCGGTTTCCTTGGGGCTGGCGGCGACCCACATATGGGTTGTCGAAACCAGGCTGAAACCGGCCTGCGAGGCCTGGAGATAGGCGCCGACCTGCAGCGAACTGACATTGGTCACGATCCCATCGAAGGGCGCACGCACCGTGGTCGCGTCAAAATCGTGCTGGGCCTTGTCGACGGTTGCCTTTGCCGCGAGATAGGACGGGTTCTGCTCAACCGGCTGGTCGGCATTGTTGCCCAATTGGGCGAGCGTGGTGGCAGCCTGTGCCCTGGCGACATCGACCTTCTGCTGCGCGGCGTCGAGATCATGCTTGGCCTGATCATAGGTGGCCTTGGAAACGGCGGCGGTGTTGGTCAGGTCCGCCTGGCGCTGCAGGGTCTTCTGATAGAAGGGAATGTCGGATTCCGCCTGGGCGATTTCCGCCAGCGTCTGCTTGTAGCTCGCCTGCAGGTTGAGAATCTGGTTGCGAACGGTGCCGAGCTGCGCCTGCGCACCCTCCAGAGCGATGCGGTAGACGTCGGGGTTGATGCGGAACAGGATCTGTCCCTGCTTGACGACCTCGTTGTCATGCACGTCGATGGCGCTGACCAGCCCCGATATATCGGTGGAAACGCCGACCATGTCCGCCTGCACATAGGCGTTGTCGGTGGACATGACCTGCCCGCCGGTGACGTAGAAATAGCCGCCGACCACGAGGGCAAGCGGCAGCGCGGCGAAGAGCACGGGGCGCAGACGGTTGCGGCGGGTTTTCGGCGGCGTGATATCGGGCAGCGGCACCGGTTCGTTGACGCGGGCGGTTACCGGCGCTTCGCCGGGTGCTTCGGTCTTTTCCAGAACGGGCGCGGCATGCCCCGGCGCGGCGGGGTGATCGGTATTGGCGGGAATGCGGGAGTTGAGAGATCCGTCAGCCATGGTGTGTCTTCCTGTCATCGACCGGTGTCTGACAGGCATCGATCAAATTGGACTTCATAAGGGTTAGAGTGCGGATGAGATGTTCGCGGTCTTCCGCCGGCACATTTTCGAGGGCTTCGGACCGGGTGACTTCGCCGATGACGCGCATATCCGCCAGATGCGGGCGCGCTTCATCGCGCAGGAACAGCAGCCAGATGCGGCGGTCGGTCGGGTGCCGGCGCCGCTCGATCAGGTTGCGCTCCTGCAGCTTGTCGAGGATGCGCACCAGCGTGATCGGCTCGATTTCGAGGATTTCCGCGAGGCCAGCCTGATGAATCCCCTCGTTCTTGGACAGATAGGCCAGCGTCTGCCACTGCGACCGGGTCAGGCCGAGGCATTTCGCCCGCTGTTCAAACCGCTTGCGCAGCAACCGCGCAACATCGTGCAGCAGAAAGCCAAGAGTGGGTGTGTCGTCCATGATGTGGGGTTTTGAAACTCATAAGGGTGCTTATAACATTCACACATATAGCATGTGGACTCATGTTTTAGAAGAGACAAGGTGTCACAAGTCAGTGAGGCAAGCCGCATAACAAAATGCCCGGCCTCAAGGAGGCCGGGCACGATATTCCAGATGTTTCTGCAGGCAGGTTTCAGCCGACGAAGGCCCGCTCGACCACATAGGTCGCCGGTTTGTTGTTGGCGCCTTCGACCAGGCCGAAGGATTCCAGAATGGCCTTGGTGTCGTGGATCATGTGCATCGAGCCGCAGATCATGCCGCGGTCGGTTTCGGGATCGAGCGGCGGCAGGCCGAGATCGTTGAACAGCTTGCCGCTCTGCATCAGGTCGGTGATGCGGCCCATATGGGTGAATGGTTCACGCGTGGTCGTGGTGTAGAGCCGCAGGCTGTCGGCGGCGAATTCACCGATCAGCGGGTCATCCTTGATGCCCTCGACCATTTCGGTGATGTATTTCAGCTCGGCGATATCCCGGCAGGTCTGGATCAGGATGACCTCTTCGAATTTTTCGTAGGTCTCGGGGTCGCGGATCAGGCTGGCGAAGGGGGCGACGCCGGTTCCCGTCGACAGCATGTAGAGCCGCTTGCCGGGAAGAAGTGCATCGAGAACCAGCGTTCCCGTCGACTTCTTGCGCAGGAGGACCGTATCGCCGCGCTTGATCTTTTGCAGATGTTCGGTCAGCGGGCCGTTGTCGACCTTGATCGAGAAGAATTCGATTTCCTCGTCCCAGGACGGGCTGGCGATGGAATAGGCGCGATAGACAGGCTTTTCCGCATTGGGCAGGCCGATCATGACGAATTCGCCGGAACGGAAGCGGAAGCTTGTGGGCCGCGTGATACGGAAACGGAACAGGCGATCGGTATAGTGGCGCACCTCGGTGACCGTTTCCGCGAACACATTGTCGGGAATCGCAAATGCAACCGGTGCCGAAAGGTCATCCGTTGCATGAATAGGTGCCGCCGTGACGGTCGCTGACGAAGATGCAGTCATCCCTGGGTCTCTCGCTCAATACTTCGTGTCAACACATGAAAGAGAGCCGGGCGTTGCTCCATTCATTGCCTGATTTCCGGCCGCCGCATATGCCAGCCGGGCGCGCTGAACGAAGTCAGCGAGCCCTTATGTAATCAGATGAGCGGAATATGCAATGGCTGATATTGCAAGGCAGATCAGCAAATTAGCGGTTGCTGCCACCCGATGAAACCCATGCCGATACTAATCCGGAGCGATCTTTTAGAAGAATTTAGCGAAGGACGAAACGTTCGCAGTCGGTGTATACAGATTCCGGGACTTTCGTGGATAAAATTTCCAGATTGCGGGTCAGGCTCGAGGGCTTGGCGGTGCCGATCAAAACATTCGCCACAACCGGTTCACGGAACGGAAACTGGATGGCGGCGGCTGCCAGCGGCACATTTTCAGCTTCCGCGACGGCCTGCATGGCGCGGACGCGCTCGAGAATATCCGCGGATGCCGGGCCATAATCGAAGTGCGCGCCGGGCACCGGCCCCGTCGCCAGAATGCCGGAATTGAACACGCCGCCAATGACGAGGGAGGTGTTCTGCGTCCGGCAGAGGTCCAGCAGGCCGCGTTCGGCCGCGCGGTCGAGCAGGGAATAGCGCCCGGCGAGAAGAATGCAGTCGAGCGGATGCCGGGCCAGCACATCGAGGCAGACCTCGACCTCGTTCACCCCCAACCCATAGGCGGCAATCGCCCCGGCCGACTTGAGTTCGTCCAGCGCCTTCAGCCCGCTGCCGAGCAGCTGGTCCATATAGACGGCGTTTTGTTCGGTGCCGTGGGTGTAGGCACCGATATCGTGCACGTAAAGGATGTCGGTCCGGTTCAGGCCGAGGCGCGCCAGGCTGAATTCGAAGGAGCGCATGATGCCGTCATAGCTGTAGTCATAGTCGACGGCGAAGGGCAGGGGATTGACGTAGGAATGATCGGGGACCTGATCCTCCGGCACCGGGCGCATGAGGCGACCGACCTTTGTCGAAAGCACGTAGCTGTCGCGCGGCTTGTCGCGCAGGAAGTCGCCGGTGCGGCGCTCCGACAGGCCGAAACCGTAAAACGGCGCCGTGTCGAAATAGCGTATGCCGGCATCCCATGCGGTCTGCAGGGTTTCCATTGCGGCGTCGCGCGTGCATTCACGATACAGCCCGCCAATCGCCGCCCCGCCGAAGCCGATTTCAGTGACGGCCAGCGGCGTTTTACCAATCTTGCGAATGTCCAATTGTCTCTCCCGGAATCTGTCCCATGGTGGAAGCGGCAAAACGGGATGTCAACCGGTCAGACGATGGATATGCCGCAGGAATGACTATACGCCGGACGATATTGATGGCAGCTATAGGCAGGTCGCCGCATGCCGCCAAGGTTTCGGCTGTATGAGGGGCAAGGGGAGTTTGCGGGCGTGAGCAGGGGATACAGACGGGCTGTCGGCGCAGGCGCGGCGTGGTTGGCATCCGCCATTGCGCTGCTTGCCACGGTCGATTCCACGTCGGCCGAAGCACCGGGGCGTGTCGTCTCCATGAACCTTTGCACTGATCAGCTGGCGATGCTGCTGGCATCGGGCGGGCAGCTCGTTTCCGTGTCCTATCTCGCCGCGGATGCGACCGTATCGGTTCTGGCCGGGGAGGCGGGGGCGTTTGCGCTCAATCATGGTCAGGCGGAAGAGATATTCCTGATGCAGCCGGATCTCGTCCTGACCAGCACCTACACCACGCGGGCCACGACCGCTATTCTCAGGCGGCTGGGATTTCGCGTCGAGGAATTCCCGCCGGAAGCCTCCTTCGACGATATCCGCGCCAATGTGCGGCGGATGGGTGCCCTGCTCGGGCGCGAAGCCAGGGCGGAAGAACTGCTGGGCGCCATGGACACGGCCCTGGCAAGCATTCCGGCACGCAGCGCCGATGCACCCACCGTCGCGCTCTATTATGCCAACCAGATTACCGCGGGCCGCAGCACCCTGGCCGGTGAGGTCGTCAACCGGGCGGGGCTGATCAATATGGGCGAAAAGCTGGGCCTCGACGGCACGCAAAAATTGTCGCTGGAACAACTGGTCATGGCCAAGCCGGACCTGATTGCCACCCACAACGCCTATCCGGCGCCTGCCCTTGCCTATGACGCGCAGCTCCATCCGGCGTTCCGGGCGGCGCTGCAGGGGCGGCAGCCCGTCGATATCCCCGACAAGTACTGGATATGCGGCGGACCGTTCACGGCAGAGGCCGTCAAGCTGCTGTCGGATGCGGCACGGCGGGAGGGCTCCAGATGAAGGATCATTACCGTCTTCTCCTGTCCGGGCTTGCGCTGTTGACCCTTGTCCTGTTCGTGCTGTCGCTGCTCGCCGGTCCGGCCGCACTGGGCATGTCGGACAGTATCCGCGCCCTGCTGACGGGACAGGGCGATGCCATCGTCATCGTCATGCGGGAAATACGGCTGCCGCGCGCGCTGCTCGGCCTGATGATCGGGGCGACCCTCGGGCTCTCCGGCGCGGTGCTGCAGGGCTATCTGCGCAATCCGCTGGCGGAACCGGGCCTTCTCGGGGTGAGTGCGTCGGCATCGCTCGGCGCGGTGATCGCCATCTATACCGGCCTGTCCCTGGCTTTTCCGCTTGCCCTGCCGCTGATGGCGCTGGCAGGCGCCGTTCTCGCGGTCTTCCTGGTGCAGGCGCTGGCCGGCCGCGGCGCGGGCACGCTGACCATCATTCTCGCCGGTGTCGCCGTCTCGAGCTTTGCCGGGGCGATGACCACGCTGGCGCTGAACCTGTCACCCAACCCGTTTGCCGCGATGGAGATCGTCTACTGGATGCTGGGATCCCTCACCGACCGCTCCATGCTGCATGTGCAGCTTGCCGCCCCGTTCATCCTTGCGGGCTGGGCGCTGCTGTTCAGCCTCGGCCGCGCGCTCGACGCCCTGACACTCGGCCCCGATGCCGCTGCCAGCATGGGCATCAACATCCGGCGGGTACAGTTCTTCGCCATTCTGGGCACGGCCGCATCCGTCGGGGCGGCCACCGCCGTTGCCGGTGCCATCGGCTTTGTCGGCCTGATCGTGCCGCATGTGCTGCGGCCGCTGGTGGGTGCCCGGCCGTCGCGCCTGCTGCCGGCCAGCGCGCTTGGCGGCGCATCGATGCTGCTGGCAGCCGATATTCTCGTGCGCCTGATCGCGCCGGGCCGGGATTTGAAGCTCGGCGTGCTGACGGCCATGATCGGCGCGCCCTTCTTCCTCTGGCTGGTGTTCCGCACGCGAAGGACGCTGATATGACGATCCTCAGCCTGTCCCATGTCCATGCCTCGCTCGGTTCCAGGGCCGTCCTGCACGATGTATCGCTCGACGTTCGCGCCGGTGAATTTGTCGGGCTGATCGGCCCGAACGGTGCGGGCAAGTCAACTCTTCTGCGCAGCATCCTCGGCCTGGTGCCGTCGAGCGGCGACATCGGCATTGCCGGAAAACCGGCGCGGCGGATGAACGTCGGGGAGCGGGCAAAGCACGTCGCCTATCTGCCGCAGGACCGGGAAATCGCCTGGGCCGTGTCGGTGGAACATCTCGTCTCGCTCGGCCGCACGCCCTACCGCCGCGGATTTTCCCGGCCGAGCGCGCATGATGCGGCGCTGGTCGAACAGGCGATGCAGCGGATGGATGTCCAGCAGCTGCGCCATCGTTCGGCTCTCGACCTTTCCGGCGGTGAGCGGGCGCGGGTGCTGATCGCCCGTGCCCTGGCGCAGGATGCGGCGCTCCTGCTTGCGGACGAACCGGCGGCGGGGCTCGATCCGGCGCATCAGATCGGCTTGATGCAGTCGCTCGCCGATCTGGCCGGCAAGGGCTCGGCGGTGGTCGCATCCCTGCACGACCTCAGCCTTGCCGCGCACTGGTGCAGCCGGCTGGTTCTCATCCACGCAGGCAGGATCGTTGCTGACGGCAGGCCCGCGGAGGTGCTGACGGCCGATCACATGCGCCGGATCTATGGTGTCGAGGCCTATCTCCAGGCAACGGAGCAGGGGCTGATCGTCCAGCCTGTCGCGCTTGCCGGCACGCCGGAGTGGCACTAGAGCCTTTCCTGTTTAAATAGAACCAGTTCTGTTTCCCGGATGGCGAGACAATCCACGCGGAAGGTAGCGAGGCCGATGTTTACCCATCGGGCGAAGCTGCCTGACAAGGTGGGTGTCCGCCAGCCGGAAACCCGAAGGGCCGGGCGAATTTGGCCCAATGCCATCGGGCTTCGGCTTCGCCCGATGGAAAGACATCGGTCTCGCCAAACCCCTCGCCCTTGAACCAAATTCCCTCCGGCAGAACGATTCTATTTAAGCAGGAAAGGCTCTAGCCCGGCTTGGCCGCCTGCGTCGACGCGAGTTCGGCGGCCTTCTCCAGGGCGATCTGGGTTGCCGCACCGGCACCGGCCGCGTCGTTGGTCCCCGACCGCACGGTCACCGCATTGGATGCCAGCAGGAGACCGGCTTCGCGGAAGGCCACGAGCAGCCGCTTCATCGCCTCACGCTGGATAAGCGACGGGTTGCCCGGTTTGGCAGTGAATTTGAGCCGGACGATCATCGAATTCTCGGTGATGTCCTGAATGCCCTGGAATTTCAGCGGAACCAGAAATTCCGGGCCGAATTCCGGATCCTCGAGCATGTCCTGGCCGACCTTCTTGACCGTCTTGCGGATCTTTTCCGGATCGGTGTCGCGATCGAAGCGCAGCTCGAACTTGATCGTGCTCCAGTCCCGGCTGTAATTCGTCACCGACTGGATCTGTCCGAAGGGGATGGTGTGCACCGGGCCGTTCTGATGGCGCAGCTGCAGGGAGCGCAGCGTGATGCGCTCGACGGTGCCCTTGAGCTTGCCGGTATCGATATATTCACCCGTGCGGAATGCGTCGTCGGCAATGAAGAATATGCCCGAGACCACATCCTTCACCAGCGTTTGCGAGCCGAAGGAAATGGCCAGCCCGAGAACGCCGAAGCCGGCAAGCAGCGGTCCGATATCCATGCCGAGGGATGAAAGCACCACGAGTGCCGTGATCGCAACGATGGCGCCAAAGGCGAGATCGCGCACCAGCGGCAGGATCGTCGAGAGGCGTCCGGCGGCGGTGCGCGTTGGACCGTCCGTGTCCTCCTGTCCCGGCAGCAGCGGCCGCGAGGAAGGAGAGAGGGCGGTGAAATAGTGCCGCAGGAAACTCCAGATGGCCCAGCCGACGACCACGGCAACGCTGATCCTGAGCAGGCCGGTGATGAGCGACAGCGCCATGGCGTAGGCGCTGTCCATATAGCTGGTCCACAGACGGATAATGAGGAAGAGACCGAGAAGCCAGATGCCCCCGGTCGCCAGTGTCTGGATGGCCGCGATGAAAGCCTGCGCCAGCGGCGGCAGCGGCTTGTCATTCTTGTGCCGCTCCTGCATGGCCGCAATCAGCGCATGCATGCCAAGGGCGATGATGGGTATCAGCAGGATGATGACCTGGGTTGCGCCCGCCGCTTCCCCCCAATGGGCGCGCTGCGGAGCACTGGCTGCCATGCAGCCGACAATCCAGATCAGGATGGCAACCAAAGACAGGAATGCCGGAAGCGCGCTTGCGATGACCTGCCGGGTCATGCTCGGTGCCGGTCCGGCAAACACCGCGGTGATGTCCTTGCGCCCGCCTATGAACCACCAGAGCTTCAGAACCGTAACCACGGTCGCTGCAATCAGGAACCAGCCTTCGGTGACGCCGCGGCTGACACCGCTTTCCAGGGACAGGCGGACGAGCTGGCCGACCAGGGCGCCGGTGAGGCCATAGGCAACCAGCATGCGGAAGTGCCATTGAGGATTGTTGATGGGCAGAAGCCTTGCCTGGGGATCGCCGGGCGAAAGGAACAGCCGTCCGACCGCCGCGTAGACCAGGGTCAGCGCTGCGGCGTGCAGCAGCCTCAACGTCAGGGTGGAGGCCATCGGCGCGTCCGCCGTCAGGATGTTGATGACGATGTGCCCGACGGCAATGAAGGCGCAAATGCCGGCGATGTCGCGCACCGTGCGGGCGAGCGAGCCGCGGGCGCGATGGACGAGATCGGCATCCTCGCCGAGCGGGCGGACGATCAGGGCCGTGCCAAGCCGGAAGACGATCCAGCCTGCGGCGGCGGCGGCAAGCAGCGCACCCAGCGTAACGAGGGAAACCTGACTCCAGTCGCCGCCCTGGCTTTGCAGCCCCTTGTCCATCATGAAGGGCAGTTCGACGATGTGGCCGATGCCCGTGAGCCCGACGGAGAGACCGGTGCCGAATGAATCCAGCGCATTCTCGGCCAGGGCTTCGGCCTGATCGAGCGGGCTATCGCCCGGCTGCGCGGCGGGCAAGGCCTTGGCTTTTGCCGGTGCGGGCGCGGGTGCCGGATCCTCCCAACGCACGACAACGTTGCGGCCGCTGGCATAGGCGGCCCGCAGCGTGTTGTTGATGTCGGCTTCGCTTTGGCCCCGCTGCAGCACGATGGTGACGGTTTCCGGCGCCGCGGTCTGCGCGCAAGCGGTTGTGGCCGCTGCGAAAACGCCGGAAAGTGCCGTGCACAGACACAAAAGGACCACGCGCATTGCCGATGGAATGTTCAGGTGTTTCAGCATCGCGGTCCCCTTCGTTCTCCTGATAGGAGTACGCGCATTGCTTGGTCGGCTTCAAGTGCTGATTGCATTGCCCGATCCGGGCGATTGCCGCCCTGTGCATTGCAGCAAACATGACAAAATGGTCATTCGACAAGATGCCGGGAAGGTGAGAGAGTCAATAGCCGATACATTGTTGGCTAACGGGCGGTGCCCTGGAGGTAGCGTGCAGTGAAACGTCTGGGTCTTTTGATCGCGTTCGTTGTATTGGCCGGACTCGGCTACATCTTTCTCTCTCCCCATCTGAACGCGCCGCCTGCCGGCAAGGGGCCGACGACGGTTGCCGCGACAGCGCCGGCCGCAGGGTCCGGCAAGGGACGGTCTGCCGCCGTTCCATCGATTGTTGCCGCCACGGCCAAGACCGAAGACGTGCCCATCACCAAGACGGTTGTCGGCAATATCGAGCCAATCAACACGGTTGTCATCCGGCCGCAAGCCGATGGCGTGGTGATGGCGACCAATGTCAAGGACGGGCAGATGGTCAAGGCCGGAGACGTGCTTTTTCAACTGGATGACCGGACGATCCGAGCGACGATCGAGAAGGACAAGGCGGCGCTGGCCAAGGACCAGGCCAATCTCGATTCCGCCAATCAGGACCTGATCGCGGCGCAGGCCCTGTCGAGCCAGAAAATCAATACGCAGCAGCAGACCTATCAGGCGCTTGCCGTTGTCAATGCGTTGAAAGCGTCGATTGCCATGGATACGGCGCAGATCCAGGCCGACGAGGTCCTCCTGTCCTACATGACCATCAAGGCACCCATCGATGGCCGTGTCGGAGTGGTCAACACATCCGTCGGCAATTTCGTGCGCACCGCGGATACCGGCGGCGGTCTTTTGACCATCACGCGCATGGCGCCGCTGCGTGTTTCGTTCACGGTGGCGGAAAGCGATCTGCCGACATTGCGCGATGCGATGAAGGAACGTCAGCTCGACGTTCTGGTCAAGGTTCCCGGCAGCAAGGAAGTGATTGCGTCAGGCCCGCTCAACTTTGTCGATTCCAGCGTCGACACGGCCTCCGGGACGATTGTCCTGAAGGCGGATGTGGCCAATGATGACGGCGCGCTGTGGCCCGGCCAGTACATCAACGCAACGGTCGAAATCGGCACGCACAAGGACGCCGTGACGGTACCGCTGATTGCCATTCAGCAGGGCAATGACGGGACATTCGCCTTTGTCGTCGGCCCCGACAAGAAGGTGATCAAGCAGGCGGTGACCGTGGTTGAAACGGTCGGCGATACCGCCGTCACCACTGCGGGCCTCAAATCCGGCGACCATGTGGTCATCGACGGGCAACTGCATCTGCAGGACGGCTCGAGCGTCATTGAAACGGTGGCCGATGTGGACACTGCGGCGCCCGCGCTGTCGGCGGCCGATGCGGTTGCACCGGATCCGATCAAGACGGACACGGTGCAATGAACATCTCCGCCATATTCATCCGCCGGCCCATCGCAACAATCCTCCTCTCCGTCGCGCTGGCCGCATCGGGCCTGTTTGCCTATCAGTTCCTCCCTGTTGCCGCCCTGCCGCAGGTCGATTTCCCCGTCATATCGGTTTCCGCCCAGCTGCCGGGTGCCGCGCCCGACACCATGGCCAATGCCGTGGCAACGCCGCTGATCAAGCAGTTCGCCACGATACCCTCCGTTTCGACGATCAGCGCCACCAGCACGCAGGGACAGACCCGCGTCACCATCGAATTCGAGCTGGACAGGAACATCGATCAGGCCGCCGCCGACGTCCAAGCGGCCATCGCACGGACGCTGCGGCAACTGCCGGCAAGCATGACGACGCCGCCGAGCTATCGCAAGACCAATCCCGCCGACGCTCCCATCCTGCTGATCGCGCTGCAAAGCGATATGGCGCAATTGTCAAAGCTCGACGATTATGCCGAGCAGGTCATCTCACCGTCGCTATCGACCGTGGATGGCGTCGGCGAGGTCCAGGTGTTCGGGGCCAAGCAGTTCGCCGTGCGCATCGAGGTCGATCCCAATGCCATGAAGGCACGCGGCATCGGCATCGATGAACTGACGAGCGCCGTGGCCGACAACAATTCGATCGCGCCGGTGGGAACGCTCACCAGCCCCACCCAGCAGATGGCAATCGAGGCCGACACGCAGTCGAAGAACGCCGACACATTCCGCCAGATTCTGATCGCGTCGCCCAATGGCAAGCCGGTGCGCCTGGGCGACGTGGCGCGTGTTGTCGATTCCGTTGCCAATACCCAGACCGAGAGCCGCTATGACGGCAAGAAGGCGCTGGTGCTGGCCGTCTTCCGCCAGCCCGGCGCCAATACGGTCGATGTGGTGGACCGCGTGCGGACCATGCTGCCGAAATTCGCCGAAGAGCTCGGCGCGTCCACCAGCCTCAACGTGCTCAACGACCGCTCGACGTCGATCCGGCAGGCCGTATCGGATGTGCAATTCACGCTCATCCTGATCATCGCGCTGGTCGTGATGGTGATCTTCGTGTTCCTGCGGCGGATCGCGGCCACGCTTATCCCGACGATTGCCGTGCCGCTGTCGCTGATCGCCACGCTGGGCGTGATGTATGTCTTCGGCTTTTCCATCGACAATATCTCGCTGCTGGGCCTGACGCTTTCCGTCGGGCTGGTGGTGGACGATGCCATCGTCATGCTGGAGAACATATCCCGGCATATCGAGGAGGGCATGCCGCCGCGCGAGGCGGCGCTCAAGGGCAGCGAGGAAATCGGTTTCACCATCGTGTCCATCACCGCGTCGCTCGTGGCGGTCTTCATCCCCGTCCTGCTGATGGGCGGCGTGGTCGGGCGCATCTTCAACGAATTTGCCGTCGTGGTGACGGTAGCGATCGTGGCGTCGGCGCTGATATCGCTGACCTTGACCCCGATGCTGTGCAGCCACATGCCGGCCATTCCGCATGACGATGGAAAGGGCCGCAAACCCCTGACGGAGCGGGTTTTCGATGCGGTCCTTGGCGGCTACCGCTGGATGCTCGATGTCTGCCTGCGCTTCCGTATCGTTGTCTTCGGAATCTTTCTCCTGACGGTTGTTGCAACGCTTTATCTCTTCTCGTCCATCGACAAGGGCTTTCTGCCGACCGAGGATATCGGCCAGCTTTCCATCTCGACCGAAGCGCGGCAGGACATTTCATTCGATGCCATGGTGGCGCTGCAGAAGCAGGTGGCCGATGTCCTGAGGAGCAAGCCCTATGTGGCCCATGTGGCGTCAACCATCGGCGGCGGCTTCAATTCATCGAGCCTTAATCAGGGCAGTTTCTTCGTTGAGCTCAAACCCAAATCCCAGCGCCTGGCGCTCGACCCGCTGCTGACGGACCTGCGCCAGTCGCTGGCCAAGGTGCCCGGCATCAACAGCTATCCCATCGCCATCCAGAACCTGCGCATCGGCAGCACGTCGTCGCGCGCGCAGTACCAGTTCGTGCTGCAGGGCATCAATGCCGACGATCTCTATCCATGGTCGCAGAAATTCCTGCTGGCGCTGCAGCAGGACCGGCAATATTTTGCCGATGTGACCAGCGACCTGCAGAACAATGCGCTGCAGGCCAATCTGGTGATCGATGCGGACAAGGCGCGGCTCCTCGGCATTTCATCGACGCAGCTGCGCAATTCGCTCTATTACGCCTTCGGCACCAATCAGGCCTCGACCATCTTTTCCACCGGCGACAGCTACGAGGTGATCCTCGAGCTCGATCCGTCCATCCCCTGGACGACCGACAAGCTCGACCAGATGCAGATCCGCTCGACCACCACCAACAAGCTCATTCCGCTGTCTTCCTTCGCCCATGTGGAGCGGCGTGCCGGGCTGCTGGCCGTCAGCCAGTTGAGCCAGCTGCCGGCGGTGACCATCTCCTTCAACCTGCCGCAGGGCATTGCCTTGGGCAGGGCGGTGGAAGAAATCAACAAGATCAAGGCGGAACTGAATGTTCCCGACTCGATTTCCTCGACATTCACCGGCACCGCCAAAGTGTTCCAGCAGGCGCTGTCCAATCAGGGCCTGCTGATCGGCGCGGCGATCCTGACGATCTATATCGTGCTCGGTATCCTCTATGAGAGTTTCATCCATCCGCTGACCATCCTGACCGGCCTGCCGGCGGCGGCGGCCGGGGCGCTGGCGACGCTGCAACTGTTCGGCTTTGACCTCAGCGTGATCGCCATCATCGGCATGCTGATGCTGATCGGCATCGTCAAGAAGAACGCCATCATGATGGTCGACTTTGCCCTTGTCCGGCAGCGGGCGGGCGATACGCCGCATGATGCGATCCGCGAAGCCTGCCTGGTGCGGTTCCGGCCGATTATGATGACGACACTGGCTGCGCTGATGGGAACCCTGCCGATTGCCATCGGTGCGGGCGCCAGTTCGGAATTGCGCCAGCCGCTTGGCGTGGCCGTGGTCGGCGGCCTGTTCGCCTCGCAAATCCTCACGCTGTTCATCACGCCGGTGATCTTCCTCTACATGGAAGACATGTCGCGCGGATCGACGCAGCTGTGGCGCAGGGTCTTCGGCAAACGCGGCACAGTTGCGGCGCCGCACGCGGCGGAATAGGTGCCCCCGCCACTCAGGCGGTTTTTGCTTCCATGAGGCCCAGTTCGTCGATCATGGCCTGCCGCATGATGAATTTCTGGATCTTGCCCGTCACGGTCATCGGATAGTCCTCGACGAAGCGGATATGGGCCGGCACCTTGTAGTGGGCGATCCTGCTCTTGCAGAACTGCAGCACCTCCTGTTCGCTGAGGCCGGCGCCGGGCCGCACCTTGATCCAGGCGCACAGGCATTCGCCATACTTGCTGTCCGGGATGCCGAACACCTGCACGTCGGCGATGCCGGGATGAGTGTAGAGAAACTCCTCGATCTCGCGCGGATAGATATTCTCGCCGCCCCGGATCACCAGGTCCTTGATGCGCCCGACAATGTTGCAATAGCCCTCCGCATCGATGGTTGCGAGATCGCCGGTATGCATCCAGCGCGCCGCGTCGATGGTGGCTGCGGTGTTGGCATCATCGCCCCAATAGCCGCGCATGACGCTGTAACCGCGCGTCAGAAGCTCACCGGTAACACCAGGCGCGACAATGGCGCCATCCGCATCGATGATCTTGACCTCGACATGCGGATGAATGCGCCCGACCGTCGAAACGCGCCGCTCCAGCGGGTCGGTGGCGGAGCTCTGGAAGCTGACCGGACTGGTCTCCGTCATCCCGTAGGCGATGGTGATTTCGCCCTGGTGCATGTCGTGGATGACTTTCCGCATCACCTCTATCGGGCAGGGCGAGCCCGCCATGATGCCGGTGCGCAGGCTGCTGAGGTCGAAGGTCTTGAAGTCGGGATGCCCGAGTATGGCGATGAACATGGTCGGCACGCCGTGCAGTCCGGTGCACTTCTCGGCCTCCACCGTCTGCAGCACCGCGAGCGGATCGAATGCCTCGCCCGGTATGACCATGCAGGCGCCGTGGGTCAGGCAGGCAAGGTTGCCCAGAACCATGCCGAAGCAATGGTAGAACGGCACCGGGATGCACAGGCGGTCGATTTCGGTGAGGCGCATCGCCTCGCCTATGAAGAAGCCGTTGTTGAGAATATTGTGGTGACTGAGCGTCGCGCCCTTGGGGCTGCCGGTGGTGCCGCTGGTGAACTGGATGTTGATCGGGTCGTCGAACTGCAGCATGGCGGCCAGCGCCTGCAGCTGTTGCGTGGCTTCCGGGGTCGCTGCCTGTTCGAGATCGGCGAAGTTGAGCATCCCCGGCGTCTGGTCTGCGCCCAGACGAATGACGGTTCGCAGCGTCGGCAGCTTCGCTGACCGGAGTTCGCCGGGCGCGCAGCTGTCGAGTTCCGGGGCGATCTCGCGCAATATGTCGAGGTAATTGCTGGTCTTCAGGGCGGGCGACAGGATCAGCGCGGCACAGCCGACCTTGTTGACGGCATATTCAAGCTCGTGCGAGCGGTAGGCCGGATTGATGTTGACGAGGATGAGCCCGGCCTTCGCGGTGGCGAACTGGGTCAGCACCCATTCCAGATTGTTGGGTGACCAGATGCCGATGCGGTCACCAGGCTTCAGGCCGAGGGCGATGAGGCCCGCTGCGACGGCGTCAACGCGCTGCTTCAGTTCGGCATAGCTCAGGCGCACATTCTGGTGGCGGACCACAAGGGCGGGACGGTCGGGAAACCGCCCGGCGATATGGTCAAAATGCCGCCCGATCGTTTCGCCGATCAGCGGCTGGCTGCTTGCACCGTGAACGTAGCTTTCCCTGATCATCGCTTGCTCCTCCCAAAGCGTTCAGCAGATGGAGCATACGTTTCTGACCGGCGCTGTAAAGTTCAGGCTTTCCCGTTCACCCGGTCAAGCAGGATTTCCGCGCCCGCATCGCCGAACTGCACCTGATAGAGCCGCTTGTAGGCGCCGCCTGCGGCAAGCAGTTCGCTGTGGCTGCCCTGTTCCAGAATCCGGGCATCATCGACCACGACGATACGGTCGGCGTTGCGGATCGTCGCCAGCCGGTGCGCGATGACCAGGGTCGTGCGGCCCTGTGCCAGTTCGGCGAGGGATGCCTGGATTTCGCGCTCGGTCTGCGTGTCGAGCGCCGATGTCGCTTCATCGAGAATGAGGATGGGCGGGTTTTTCAGGAACATGCGGGCGATGGCAAGCCGCTGCTTCTGGCCGCCCGACAGCTTGACGCCGCGCTCGCCGACAATGGTCTCAAGCCCGGCAGGCAGACCGGCTATCATTTCGTCGAGGCGGGCGCGGCGGGCGGCGAGCGCAATGTCTTCATCCGACGCATCGAGGCGGCCATAGGCGATGTTCTCGCGGATGGAGCCGCCGAACAGGAAGACATCCTGCTGCACAACGCCGATCTGGCTGCGCAACGAGGCGAGCGTCATGTCGCGGATGTCGATGCCGTCAACGGTGATCGCGCCGGAGTCGACCTCGTAGAAGCGCGGAAGCAGTGAACAGAGGGTGGTTTTCCCCGCACCGGAAGAGCCGACAAAGGCAACGGTCTCACCGGCCCTGATCTCCAGATCGATATCGCGCAGCGCAGTCCGGTCGGCGGTGTAGCCGAAATTTACCTTGTCGTAGCGGATGTTTCCCTTGAGGCCGCTGACATCGGTGGCACCGGGCCGGTCGGCGATATCGGGCTCGGTGTCGAGAAGCTCGGCGTAGCGCTTGAACCCGGCGATGCCCTTCGGATAGGTCTCGATAACCGAGTTGATCTTTTCGATCGGCCGCACGAACACCGTCACCAGAAGCAGGAAGCTGACGAAGCCGCCGTTGGAAAGGCTGCCGGTGATGACGAAGTAGCTGCCGGCGATCATCACGATCAGCTGGATCAGCCGCATGCTCATATAGTTCAGCGAAGTGCTTGCCGCCATGATGCGGTAGGCGCTCAGCTTGGTTTCCCGGTAGCGGGCATTGTCATGGGCAAAGAGATCGCGCTCATGATCCTCGTTGGCGAAGGCCTGCACGACGCGCATGCCGCCGACATTCTCCTCGATGCGGACATTGAAATCGCCGACACGCCGATAGAGGCTCTGCCAGTTGCGGGTCATGCGCCCGCCATAGCGGCTGGCGACCCATGCAACGAAGGGAACGATGGCCAGTGTCAGCAGGGCGAGATGCGGGTTGATGAGGAACATCAGCAGGAATGCGCCGATGAAGGTCATGATGGCGATGAACAGATCTTCCGGGCCGTGATGCGCCACTTCGCCGATCTCCTCGAGATCCTTGGTCACGCGGGCGACGAGATGGCCTGTTTTGTGGTTGTCGTAGAAGCGGAAGGAGAGCTTTTGCAGGTGATCGAAGCTCTTGCGGCGCATCTCGGTTTCAATGTTGATGCCGAGCTTGTGCCCCCAATAGACAACGACCGCCGTGAGGCCGGAATTGAGGAGATAGACAGCAAGCAGTCCGGCCGCCGCCAGAAGAATGTAGCTCCAGTTTTCGCTCGGCAACAGCACATCGATGAAGGCGCGCACGGCCATGGGAAAGCCGAGTTCCAGCAGGCCGGACAGGACAGCGCAGGAGAAGTCCAGCGCGAACAGCCCTTTGTAGGGCGCGTAATAGGCGAAAAAACGTTTGATCATGGGCACGTATGGCGAGAGCCGGAAGCTCTCTGGCTTGAATGGAACTGTTGGGGAAGCGTTAGCACGCCGCTCCCCCATAAGCGAACATGTTTTGCGGGCGCTGGATGCCGGGCAGGCCGATTTGGGGCCGGAATTCAAGCCGTTGCAGCCGATACGATCAATTTCGCGCGACAAAAATCGCGATGGCCAAGCTTTCCGGTTGACAACCCGCATCAAGCAGGCGTATCGCGGTTTTGCTTGGGTTACCCAGGTCATTTTTCAAATCACAAAGAAGACGATGGACAGCAAATCTAGCTGCGCCCTGACTGCCGTTGATGCGGGAGGCCGGGCGCTTGAAACAACTAACGAGCAGGACTCGATCCGGTACACCGGATGAGCAACGTTAGGGCCTAGGGCTCCACCGTCGCTCACCCCGGCCGGATCGCTTCCGGTCAATGAGGTGAGCCATGAACATCACGTTCGCAACTCTTCCAGGCGTTCGCGCCTTCGCCAACCGCGCCCGCGGGCGGCTTGCCGTGCAACGGAACAGCGTTTCCGCAGCACCCCAGAAACAGCACCTTTTTTCCAATCTGCAGGCGGATTGGCGCGTCAATCCGGTCAATGGCCGGCTTGAAATGCGCTGGCATGCCGATAATGAGCCGCCCGCACCCGTTTTGGACCCGGTTGAAAAACTCGGGCTGGTGCTGGCGGTCTATCAGTCGGGCCGCATGATCTGACCGCTGTTTTACCAAACGCCGCGCAGGCGCCTTCGGGCCATCGGGTGCGGCATGAAGGAGTATCCCATGGACGACTATCCTAGTAGGCCCGCCGTGCTGCCGGTGACCGGCAAGCATGGCGGGCGATCCCAAAGAGCAGATTCCCCAAAACCGACCGTGGACGTGACGGCTCGGCACGGCTTGTTGCGCCTGAATTTCAGGTGATCCGGAGCTGGTGTCGCTGTCGCGCAAAGCGGCAGGAGACCAGAAAATGAACGTCATTCTCAAGAATTCCGCATTGAATGCGGAGAAGAAGGACAGCCGCAAGCTGTCCATGCGGGCTGTGCGCGAAGCCCAGAACGATATCGACATCACCCTCGCCAACGTCAAAAGCCACCGGGACGGCCTGACGATCCGCGATGCGACGGAACGCCTGGCCAAGGACGGGGCAAACGAGGTCGCCCATGACCGGCGCCCGCATGCGCTCGTCCAGTTCATGTCGGCTTTCAAGAACCCCTTCATCATGGTGCTGATCGTCCTTGGCCTGATCAGCGCTTTCACCGATTGCTGGCTGCCCATGCAGAACGGCGATGCGCCGGATCCGACCAAGGTGATCATCCTCACCGTCATGATCCTGGCCAGCGGCATCATGCGCTTCGTCCAGGAATACCGCTCCGGAAAGGCGGCCGAAGCCTTGAAGGCGATGGTGCGCACGACGGCCACGGTGCTGCGCCGGAACCGTGCGACGACCCCGTCCGAAATGCTCGAAATTCCGATGCGGGAACTCGTGGCGGGCGATGTGGTGCGCCTGTCCGCTGGTGATATGATCCCGGCCGACGTGCGTCTGATCGAATCGCGCGATCTCTATGTCAGCCAGGCGGTCCTGACGGGCGAAGCCATTCCCGTCGAAAAATACGACACGCTCGGCGCGGTTGCCGAGAAGTCGGCACTGGGCATTGCCTCGGATCAGACCGACATGCTGGATGTTCCCAATATCTGCTTCATGGGCACCAATGTGGTCAGCGGCACGGCGACAGCTGTCGTCGTGGCGACGGGATCGCGCACCTATTTCGGTTCGCTTGCCAAATCCATCGTCGGTTCGCGCGCCCAGACCGCTTTCGACCGCGGCATCAACAGCGTCAGCTGGCTGCTCATCCGCTTCATGCTGGTGATGGTGCCGGTCGTTTTCCTGATCAACGGTTTCG
This sequence comes from Phyllobacterium sp. NPDC097923, assembly GCF_044760925.1. Taxonomy (NCBI): domain Bacteria; kingdom Pseudomonadati; phylum Pseudomonadota; class Alphaproteobacteria; order Hyphomicrobiales; family Phyllobacteriaceae; genus Phyllobacterium; species Phyllobacterium sp. NPDC097923. The sequence continues at coordinate 59,898 of NZ_JBIWBL010000007.1, forward strand.
TCAAGGGTGACTGGCTGGAAGCCCTGCTGTTCGCGCTTGCGGTTGCCGTCGGCCTGACGCCGGAAATGCTGCCGATGATCGTCTCGTCCAACCTGGCCAAGGGCGCCGTTGCCATGGCCCGGCGCAAGGTCGTGGTCAAGCGCCTCAACGCCATCCAGAACTTTGGTGCCATGGACATCCTGTGCACGGACAAAACAGGCACGCTGACCCAGGACAAGATCATCCTCGAGCATCATGTCGATGTCTACGGCAAGCGCGACGAGACGGTGCTGCGCCTTGCCTGGCTCAACAGCCATCACCAGAGCGGCGTGAAGAACCTGATGGATCAGGCCGTGCTGCGCTTTACCGATGCATCGGCCGACAACATGCGGACTGCCGCCTTCTATCGCAAGGTCGACGAGATGCCGTTTGATTTCATCCGGCGGCGGCTGTCGGTGGTGGTCGAAGGCGTGGCCGGCGAGCACCTGCTGGTCTGCAAGGGTGCCGTGGAGGAAATGCTTGGTATTGCCACCCGCATGCGCGACGGGAACGATGTCCGCGTGCTCGACGACACCAGCCGCAAGGCACTGGTTGCCATCGCCCGCGCCTACAATGAGGACGGGTTCCGTGTTCTGGTGGTCGCCACCCGGGAAATCCCGGCCGGGGACGCCAAGGCACAATACGGCATCGCGGATGAAAACGAGCTGATCGTCGAGGGTTTCCTGACCTTCCTCGACCCGCCCAAGGAAACCGCCGGACCGGCGATTGCGGCGCTGGCCGAACATGGCGTCGCGGTCAAGCTGCTGACCGGTGACAATGAGGTGGTCAGCCTCAAGATCTGCCGTGAGGTCGGGCTTGAAGCGGGGATACCGCTGCTTGGCCGTGACATCGAGAAGCTGGACGACAGCGCACTGCGTCATCTGGTGGAGGAGCGCGTCGTCTTCGCCAAGCTGACGCCGCTGCAGAAGTCGCGGGTGCTCAAGGCCCTGCAGGCCAATGGCCACACGGTCGGCTTCCTCGGCGACGGGATCAACGATGCCCCGGCGCTGCGCGATGCGGATGTCGGCATTTCCGTCGACAGCGGTGCGGATATCGCCAAGGAATCGGCCGATATCATCCTCCTGGAAAAGAGCCTGATGGTGCTCGAAGAGGGCGTCATCAAGGGTCGCGAGACCTTCGGCAACATCATGAAGTACCTGAACATGACGGCCAGCTCCAACTTCGGCAATGTGTTCTCGGTTCTCGTGGCCAGCGCCTTCATCCCGTTCCTGCCGATGCTGGCGATCCATCTGCTCATCCAGAACCTGATGTACGATATCTCGCAGCTGGCATTGCCGTGGGACAAGATGGACAAGGAATTCCTCAGCAAGCCGCGCAAGTGGGATGCGAGGAACATCGGCCGCTTCATGCTGTGGATCGGACCGACCTCGTCGATCTTCGACATGACCACCTTCGCCCTGATGTGGTTCGTCTTTGCCGCCAATGCGCCCGAGCATCAGTCGCTGTTCCAGTCCGGCTGGTTCATCGAGGGGCTTCTGTCGCAGACGCTGGTCGTACACATGCTGCGCACGCAGAAGATCCCCTTCATCCAGAGCACGGCGGCCCTGCCGGTCATGCTGATGTCGATCCTGGTGATGGGCCTCGGAATCTATGTGCCGTTCTCGCCGCTCGGCGCGCTGGTCGGGTTGCAGCCTCTGCCCTGGAGCTACTTCCCCTGGCTGGTGGCTACCCTGTTCAGCTACTGCGTCGTCGCCCAGACGATGAAGGCGATCTATATCCGCCGCTTCGGCCAGTGGTTCTGAACCGTCACACAGCGGGCGGCATTGGCCGCCCGTCATCCTCCCGTTCCGCAAGACCGCCAGAGGAGATCTGATATGGTCATGACCGATTTCATCCTGCACTTTCAGGCGAGCACGCCACCCCATGGTTCATGGGGTGGTTTGCCCAAACGCGGCTCGCTTTCGAAACGCCCGGAACCGCGCCGTTCACGGATAAGGGATCAGTTCCTGCGATGGCTCTGCTGGCTTTTGGCCGTGACAGGACAGGGATTGTTCTGGCTTGCCACGCGCCTGCACCGCCGGGGCGTTCTCAATCGCAGGCGCAGCTGGCGCCTCATCCAGTGGTCGTCCTCCCTGAACCAGAGCGCCATCCGCATCATGCGGCGGGCACGCTGGTAGCACGCCTCCCATTTCAACACAGACTGCAAGGAGCACATCATGCGCCTTTTGATTTCCGGTGGCCGGCATTTCGATGTCGCCGAAGCCATTCTCGACGAACTGAACCGCATCCATGCGGCCTGTCCGGTGACGGTTCTCATCCATGGCGGTCTTCCCGCCCTGGGATCGGTGGCCGAGGACTGGGCCCGGCAGAACGATGTCCATATCGTCCGCTATCCCGCCAACTGGTCGCTGCTGGGCAAGCAGGCCGACACGAAGCGCAACCGCTTCATGCTGGAAGACAGCCGCCCCGATGCGCTGCTGGCCTTTCCCGGCGGCAGGCATCTGCAGGAACTGGTGCAGCAGGCCCATGCCAGGCATATTCCGGTGATCACGACCCGAAGCCTGGAGCGATCTTCCGACGGCGAGGCGGGGGCGCCTGCGGATCATTGCGCCGACAGTCCGGAGGGCGACATGCCGCGCCAAGCCGCCCATCTGGCGATGACAGGGACTGTCATCATTGTTAACCGGAGAAATGCTAGCCTCGCATGACGAGCCAGCTGCGGTGACCCCATGAAGTTCATACAGACATTCGACCTCTATCCCTTTCTCGATACGACCATCAGCTTCGTCGCCGCCTTCATCTTCGGCACGCTGATTGGCGCGGAGCGCCAGTACCGGCAGCGGACGGCCGGGCTGCGCACCAATGTACTTGTCGCCATTGGTTCGGCGGCCTTCGTCGATCTGGCGCAGCGGATTGCCGGGACGACGGAAGCCGTCCGGGTGATTTCCTACGTGGTTTCCGGCATCGGCTTTCTCGGTGCGGGCGTGATCATGAAGGAAGGGATGAACGTGCGGGGGCTGAACACCGCGGCAACGCTCTGGTGTTCGGCGGCGGTGGGTGCCTGTGCCGGCACGGACATGCTCGCCGAAGCGGCGCTGCTGACGGTGTTTGTGCTTGCCGGCAATACGCTGCTGCGCCCGCTGGTCAATGCCATCAACCGCATCCCGATCAGCGAGCAGGCGGCGGAGGCGACCTATGAGGTCAAGCTGATATCGACCCGCGCGGCCATGCCAACCATGCGCGACCTTCTGGTCGAACGGCTTGAAGAGGCGGATTATCCCGTCAGCGACGTCGAAATCACCGATCAGGGCGATGACGAGACCGTGGAAATCGTGGCCACGCTGGTCAGCACGGCGATCGATCCCGATGAGATCGACGCAGTGATTGCCCATATGGAAAAGCAGCACGGCATTTCCCACGGAACGTGGGAGGGCAGCACAAAGGACTAGGGTAATGTTGCGTTATCACGCAAGTTTACAGTCTGATATATACTGTGATCATAATGCAACAGTGCCACAGACATTACGTTCTGCCTTGTTTTTGACACACGGTTGCCGCGATCCGTTTTAAAAGGATAGGGGCAAGCGGTGACCACGACCGCCTGTCCGCCCCGCCTGTCCCATCGTTTGAAAGCATACAGAATGTCATCCCTCGTTTCGCGCCGGTCATTCCTGACCGGCCTGTCGCTCCTTGGCGTTTCAGCCGTCGCTGCCTGTGCCCAGTTGCCCAAACAGTCGCTCGATCTTGCCGGTTCGCAGGATGCCGTGCCGGCGGACAAGCCGGCACCCGTCGAGGTTGCCGCACCGGCACCGGTAAAGCCCGATTACATCAGCATGTATCAGGCAGTCGAAGAGGAGGGCTACAGGCTGCCGGCGATACCCTTTGCCAAGGTCAATGAAAAATTCCTGCGGCAGGTCGTCGACGATCCGACAGGGGAGAAACCCGGCACGATCGTCGTCAATACCGTCGACAAGTTTCTCTATCTGGTTCTGAAGAACGGCAAAGCGATGCGCTATGGCGTCGGGCTCGGCCGGCAGGGCTATTCCTGGAAGGGCCGCGCCATTGTCCAGTGGAAGCGCAAGTGGCCGACCTGGACACCGCCATCGACCATGATTGCACGCGATCCGAAGCTGGAAAAATGGCGCCAGGGCATGCCGCCGGGTGTCAACAATCCCCTGGGTTCGCGAGCCCTCTACATCTTTCAGGGCGGTGTCGACACGCTGTACCGCATTCACGGTTCGCCGGACTGGAACTCCATCGGCAAATCCGCATCGTCGGGCTGCGTGCGCATGTTCAATCAGGACGTGATGGATCTCTATGAGCGCGTCCCCGGCAAGGCCCCGCTGCTGGTTATTTAGGACCAGGATTCATAAACGTGGCCGCAGCCGGTTGTGACTGCGGCCTAGTGTTGCGCATGCGCGCATTTGCCGTGATCGGCCAGAATTTCGATGACGCGGCATTCGGCAACGCGGCCGTGCCGGCATCCCTCCACCATCAGTTCCAGCTCGGCCTTCAGCGCATTCAGGCTGCGGATGCGCTGCTCGACCTCGATGAGGCGCGCATTGGCAATGCCGTCGGCGGTTTCGCAGGGCTGGTTGGGGTCATCCTGCAGGTGCAGCAGGGTGCGGATCGAGTCGATCTCGAAACCCAGCTCGCGCGCATGGCGGATGAATGCCAGCCTGCGGATGTCCGTGTCCTCGTAGTGCCGGCGGTTGCCGTCGGTGCGCGCCGGCGCTGCCAGCAGCCCGATCTGTTCGTAGTAGCGGATGGTCGGCACTTTGACGCCGCTGCGCTTTGCTGCTTCGCCGATCGAAATTTCTTTCAACATTTCGCTTGCTCCTCTAGTCGCTAGAGCATGTAGCCTGGCCGGCAACAGAGTCAAGAGAGGTTGAATCATGACAGCAGCGCCAACGCAAACCCGCTTCCGGGTCGAGGGCATGGACTGTGCAAGCTGTGCGGCCAAGATCGATACGGCGGTGCGCCGGTTGCCTGGCGTGGCCGACATTTCCGTGTCGGTGACGGCGGGCACGATGACGGTCAAACACGACGACACCGCCGATCTCGGTGTTCTCGAGAAAAAGGTGAATGGTCTTGGCTACAAGGTTTCGCCGCTGACAGCCAAGAGCCCGGCGCCGGTGGCGGCGCCGTCATGCAGCGGGCATGACCATGCCAACCACAATCACGTGGATCATGATCACCACGACCATGAGCATGCGGACCACGATCATGCCGGGCATGCCCACGCGGACACAAACGCGGCTGTGGCCGCTGCTCCGGTGCAAAGCGCCGGGCCGGCCCGCTGGTGGCAGAGCCGCAAGGGCTTTCTGACCATCATCAGCGGTGTCGCCCTTGTCGCGGCCTATGCCGTCGGCAAGCTTTTTCCGGATATCGCCAACGGAGCCTTTGTCGTGGCGATGCTGGTCGGGCTTGTGCCCATTGCCCGCCGTGCACTGATGGCGGCGCGTTCAGGCACACCATTTTCCATCGAAATGCTGATGACGGTCGCAGCCATCGGCGCGGTGATCATTGGCGCGGGTGAAGAAGCCGCCGCCGTGGTCTTTCTGTTCCTGATCGGCGAAATGCTTGAGGGCGTTGCCGCCGGCCGTGCCCGCGCCAGCATCCAGGGGCTCGCCGATCTCGTCCCCAAAACCGCATTGGTGGAGCGTGGCGGCAACACGGTCTCGGTTCCTGCCGATACCTTGGCTGTTGGCGATATCATTCTGGTGCGGCCGGGTGACCGCATTCCCGCCGACGGCGACATCACCGAGGGAACCAGCGAGATCGACGAAGCGCCGGTCACGGGCGAAAGCACGCCCAAGCGCAAGAATGCCGGTGATCCGGTTTTCGCCGGAACCATCAATACAGATGGCGTCCTGCGGATCGCCGTCACCGCAACGGCAAGCGACAACACCATCGCCCGGGTGATCCGTCTCGTGGAAGAAGCACAGGAAAGCAAGGCGCCGACGGAACGCTTCATCGACGGTTTCTCGCGCTACTACACACCGGGCATCATGGTTGTCGCGGCGCTTGTTGCTATCGTCCCGCCCTTGTTCATGGGCGGCATCTGGAGCGAATGGGTCTATAAGGGCCTTGCCATTCTCCTGATCGGCTGCCCCTGCGCGCTTGTCATCTCGACACCGGCTGCGATTGCCGCCGGCCTCTCCGCCGGTGCGCGGCGCGGCCTGCTGATGAAGGGCGGCGCCGTGCTTGAAACTTTCCGCAAGGTGACCGCCGTCGCCTTTGACAAGACCGGCACCCTGACCGAAGGCAAGCCCGTGGTCACGGATATCGTGTCATTCGGCCTGCCGGAACAGGAAATCCTGTCGCTGGCCGCGGCGCTGGAAACCGGTTCGAGCCATCCTCTGGCGGTGGCCATTCTGGACCGGGCCAAGGCGGATGCGGTTGCCATTCTTCCGTCCACCGCGGCAAAGGCCGTTTCCGGCAAGGGCGTCGAGGGAACCGTTGGTGGCAAGGACGTGTTCCTCGGCTCGCCGCAGGCCGTCGCCGCAACGGCGCCGCTCAGCGCGGAACAGACGGCGTCCATCGCCGCGCTGAACGACCAGGGCAAAACGGTTTCCCTCGTGGTTGTCGATGGCAAGCTTGCGGGCCTGCTGGCCATGCGCGACGAGCCGAGGGCTGATGCGGAGCGCGGTCTTGCCGTTTTGAAAGAGCAGGGCATCAAGGCCGTCATGCTGACCGGCGACAACAGCCGCACCGCGAAAGCCATTGCCTCCAAGCTGGGGATCGAGCCGAGGGCGGAACTGCTGCCGCAGGACAAACAGCGGATCGTCGGCGAGATGCAGCGCGCCGGCCTGACCGTTGCCAAGGTCGGCGACGGCATCAATGACGCTCCCGCGCTTGCCGCGGCCGACATCGGCATTGCCATGGGCGGCGGTACGGATGTGGCGCTTGAAACCGCCGATGCGGCAATCCTGCACGGCCGGGTGATCGATGTCGCCAACATGATCGACCTGTCGAAAACGGTGATGAGCAATATCCGCCAGAACATCGGCGTTGCGCTCGGCCTGAAGGCCGTCTTCCTGGTGACGACGATCATCGGCCTGACCGGTCTGTGGCCGGCAATCCTTGCCGATACCGGCGCGACGGTGCTGGTGACGGCCAATGCCATGCGGCTTCTCGGCTGGAAGGGCCGCGCGTAAGACATGACATGTGCGGCCTCCCGTCGGGGAGGCCGTCAGACGCCGAGATAGCGGTCTTGAATCGCGCCGGTCAATTCGGCCGGTACACCGCTCCAGACGGTGCGGCCCCGCTCAAGCACAAAGCAGCGGTCGGCCACCGGAAGCAGTTCGGACAGGGTCTTGTCGACAACCAGAATGGACTGACCCTGCTGTTTCAATGCGGCGATGGCTTTCCAGATTTCCTGCCGGATAACCGGCGCAAGGCCCTCCGTCGCCTCATCGAGAACGATCAGCTTCGGGTTGGTCATCAGGGCACGCCCCACGGCAAGCATCTGCTGCTCGCCGCCCGACAGCGTGTTGGCATATTGCCCGGACCGCTCCGCCAGGCGCGGGAAGAGGGCATTGACCTCCTTGATCGTCCAGAATCCCTTTCGCGCCGAAGCCAGCAGATTTTCCGCCACCGTCAGGTTGGGAAAGCAGCGCCGTCCTTCCGGCACCAGTCCCAGCCCAAGCCGGGCGATGCGATAGGGCTTTGCCGACGAGATATCATGGCCGGCGAAACGCACCGTGCCATGGCGCAGAGGCGAGAGCCCGAAGATCGAGCGGATGGTGGTGGTCTTGCCCATGCCGTTGCGGCCCATCAGCGCCACGGCTTCGCCTTCCGCCATCGCAAGATCGACGCCGAAAAGCGCCTGCGACGCGCCGTAGAATGTCTCGACTCCGGCAAGTTCCAGCAGCATCAGACGCTCTCCCCGAGATAGGCTTCGCGCACCAGCGGATTGCGGCGGATGTCGTCGACCGTGCCGGTGGCGATGATGCGGCCATAGACCAGCACCGAAATGCGGTCGGCGAGGGCAAAGACCGCATCCATATCGTGTTCGATCAAAAGGATCGGTGCCTCGTGCCGCAGCGTGTCGAGAAAGGCGGTGAGGCGTTTCGAGCCTTCCGGGCCCATGCCCGCCATCGGCTCATCGAGCAGGAAGGCTTTCGGACCGAGCGCCAGCGCAATGGCAATTTCCAGCTGCCGCCGCTCGCCATGGGAAAGTTCGGCGCTGGGCATATCAGCCCGGTCAAGCAGTCCCACCCGGCCGAGCATGTCGCGCGCGGTGTCCTTGAGCGATGCATCCGCCATGACAGGCTTCCAGAAACGGAAACTCGACCCTTGATTGGCCTGCACGGCCAGCATGACATTGCGCAGTGCCGAAAACTCGGGCGTCAGCGACGAGATCTGGAAGGTGCGGCCGAGCCCCAGTTGCGCGCGGTGTGAGACGCCAAGCGCCGAGACATCCCGGCCCATGAAGTGGATGGAGCCGCTATTGTGCTTCAGCGTTCCGGCGATCTGGTGGATCAGTGTCGATTTTCCCGCACCGTTCGGGCCGATCAGCGCGTGGATTTCGCCGGGATGAAGATCAAGACTGACATCGTCGGTGGCCTTCAGCGCGCCGAAGGATTTGCACAGGTTTCGGATGCTGAGAACGGGTTCAGCCATGACGCACCTTCCCGGCCAGAAGCCCGATGAGACCGCCACGCCCGAACAACACGATAGCAAGCAGAATGAGGCCGAGGAACAGCTGCCAATGCTCTGTCAGCCCGCCGAGGGCAAATTCGAACAACACGAACAGGATGGCGCCGGCGACGGGCCCGAAGAGACGGCCGGTACCGCCCAATATGATCAGCACGATGAGTTCGCCGGACATGCTCCATGACAGCATGGAGGGGCCGACAAAGCGGTTGAGATCGGCAAACAACGCACCGGCAATGGCGGTGATCATGCCCGACAGGATGAAGGCGACGAGGCGGATGCGCAGCGGCCGGATGCCGATGGACGCCACCCGCACCTCGTTCTGCCGCGTGGCCTGCAGCGCCGCACCGAAGCGTGAGTCCCTGAGCCGGGAGAAGGCGAACAGCGCCAGCAGGAGCAGGCAATAGGCGATCAGGAAGAAGCTGAGGGGATTGAGCGTGTTCACCCCGGGAAAGCCGTTGCGCATGGTGATCGACAGGCCGTCCTCGCCGCCATAGGCGGGCCACGAGATGGCGAAGTAGTAGATCATCTGGGCAAAGGCGAGGGTGATCATGATGAAATAGACGCCGGAGGTGCGCAGGCTGATCAGGCCGATCAGCAACGCGGCCAGACCGGCGACGGCAGCACTCACCAGCCAGATCACCGGCATCTGGTTTGTCGCCATGAGCACGACGGGGGCGGTGAGCAGAGGTATCTGGTTGAAGGCATGGGTGGCAAAGATACCGGCGGCATAGCCGCCGATGCCGAAAAAGGCCGCATGGCCGAAGGAGACAAGGCCGCCGAGGCCAAGGGCGAGGTTCAGCCCCACCGCGGCAAGCGCGAGAATGGCAATGCGGGTTGCAAGGGTCACGTAGAATGGCTCGCCCATGCCATGGGCGGCAATAGCGCAGGCCGGCACGACCAAGGCCAGGGCGATATTCACAAGGCGTTCGCGATCAGCCATTCCGCCCCTCACGCATTGACCGCAAAGAGGCCCTTCGGCCTCACTGCCAGAATGAAGGCCATGACGATGTAGATGAGCATCGAGGCGATGGCCGCGCCTGCCGTTGCCGCCTGTGACGGCTGCATGAACAGGGCAAAAAGCTGCGGGAGCAGGAACCGGCCCATGGTATCGACCACGCCGACAAGAATGGCGCCAGCCAGCGCGCCCTTGATGGAGCCGATGCCGCCGATGACGATGACGACGAAGGCGAGGATGAGCACCGGTTCGCCCATGCCGACCTGCACCGATTGCAGTGCACCGACAAGCGCGCCGGCGAGGCCAGCCAGCGCAGCGCCAAGGGCAAAGACGATGGTGTTGAGAGAAGCGATGTCGACGCCGAGCGCGCCGATCATTTCCCGGTCGGATTCACCGGCGCGGATGCGCATGCCGAGCCTTGTCTTTGCGATCAGCAGATAAAGCCCGATGGCGACGATGAGACCGGCGCCGATGATGGCAAGCCGGTAAAGCTGGTACTGCCCGCCGCCCGGCAGGCTGATCGCGCCCTGCAGCACCTTCGGGATGTCGAGATAGAGCGGAAAGGAGCCGAACACCCAGCGCGTGCCCTCGGAAAAGATCAGGATGAGCGCGAAGGTGGCAAGCACCTGATCCAGGTGATCGCGGTTGTAGAGACGGCGGATCACCGTGACTTCGACGATGGCGCCTGCGGCGGCAGCGGCAATGAGGCTTGCCACCAGGCCGAGCCAGAACGAGCCGGTATAGGCGGCAACCGCCGCGCAGGCGAAGGCCCCGACCATGTAGAGCGAGCCGTGGGCAAGGTTGATCACGCCCATGACGCCGAAGATCAGCGTCAATCCGGCGGCCATCAGAAACAGCATGACGCCGAACTGCAGGCCGTTGAGGGCTTGTTCGATGAGGAGGGCCGAAGACAAGGTTCAATCCAATCCGATGAGACGATCACAGGTATAGAGGGCGCGCGGATTTTTCGCCCGCGCGCCCTCTATCGTTCACATCTTGCAGCTGGCCGCGTAGGCATCCTGATGATCGGTGAAGCTGGTGGCGACGATCTTGTTGGTGAGAACGCCGTCTTCCTTGATCACTTCACGCACATAGATGTCCTGGATCGGGTGGTTGTTGTTGCCGAACTTGAATTTGCCGCGCACGGAATCGAACTTGGCTTCCTTGAGGGCGGCGCGGAACGCATCCTTGTCCTTGACGCTGGCCTTGGCGACGGCCGAAAGGATCAGGTTCGCTGTGTCGTAGCCCTGTGTCGCATAGAGCGACGGCAGGCGCTTGTACTCGGCCTTGAACGCAGCGACATATTTCTTGTTGGCGGCGTTATCGAGATCCTTCGACCAGTGCGACGAGTTCTTCACGCCGATGGCCGCATCGCCGATGGCGCCGAGCACGTCCTGATCGAAGGAGAAGCCGGGACCCATGACCGGCGTGGAAATGCCGGACTGCGAATACTGCTTCATGAAGGCGATGCCCATGCCACCGGGCAGGAAGAAGTAGACGGAATCGGCACCCGAAGCGCGGATCTGCGCGATCTCGGTGGCATAATCGGTCTGGCCGACCTTGGTGTAGAGCTCGCCTGCCAGCGCACCCTTGTAGAAGCGCTTGAAGCCGGTGAGCGCATCGGTGCCAGCGGGATAGTTCGGCGCAAGAATGAAGGTCTTCTTGTAGTTTGCCGTGTTGGCGTAATTGCCCATGGCCTCATGCAGATTGTCGTTCTGGTAGGCGACGTTGAAATAGTTCGGATTGCAGTTGGCGCCGGCAAGTGCGGAGGGGCCGGCATTCGTCGACAGGTAGAAGGTGCCCTGGCCGACAACGCCCGGCACGACCGCCATGGCGAGGTTGGACCAGACGATACCGGTCAGGATGTCGACTTTTTCGCTCTGGACCATCTTGTCGGCGATCTGCACGGCAAGTTCCGGCTTCTGCGCATCGTCCTCGACGATGACCTTGATGTCCTTGTTGCCGGACTCCTTGATGGCGAGAAGGAAGCCGTCGCGTATATCGATGCCAAGGCCTGCACCGCCGCCGGACAATGTCGTGATCATGCCGATCTTCACGGGTTCGGCCATGGCCTGACCGGCAAAAGTCAAACCCGCCATCAATGCCGCTGCTGCTATTCGTTTCATTGCGTCGTTCCCCTTATTTTATGGTTCATCTCAATTCTAAATTGATTCGCGATGCAAGTGCCCGTGCTGACTAACTCTGGGTTGATTTCTCCTGCGCAAAGCTGGTCAAAGCCGGGCACGCATCATACCGCCCGGAAGGGTGGATATGGCCGCAACGCTCCAGCGTGTTGGTGATCGCCGCGATCCAGAGCGCCTCCAGCATCTCGTGCGGGCCGTGGCGGAAATTCAGGCCGAGTTTCAGCGCGGTATCGATTCCCGCTGTCGTGGCCAGTCCCTGCCCGAAGGCGAAGGCTGCCTCATTGACCAGCATGGCCGCCACGCGCAGGAATATGAGGCCGGGCGTGTCCGTCACCTCGTGCAGTTCAACACCCAGCGATTTGGCCTGCAGCGCCATGGACCGGATATCGGCGTCGCGCAGATCATGCTGGGCGAAGGCGAGGGAAACGGGGCCGCGCCAATGGCCGATCTGCCGGTCAAGCACGATGACCGGCTGGCGGCTGTCCGTGGACAGTTCGCGGGCCGTCCGCCCGTCGCTCAGATGCACGGCAACACCGGTGCGTGTTTCCAGTTGCCGCTTCAACTCGTCGACAGTCGATATGGAACTGTCACCGGGCAGCACATTGTCCTGACGCGGATAGGTGAAAAATCCGCTTCCGGTTTTGCGGCCGAGCCTGCCCCCGGCCTTCATATTCTCGAGGAGCGGTGACGGCTTGAAGCGTGGCGACCGGTCGAATCCCTGCCATACGGAGGCTGTTGCGGCGAGGTTGATATCCACGCCGACAAGATCGATCAGCTCGAACGGCCCGAGCGGAAAGCCGCCTGACGATGTGAGGCACATGTCGATGGTTGCGGCATCGGTAACGCGATCTTCCAGAAGTTGCAGCGCTTCGCCGTAGAAGGGCCGGGCACAGCGATTGACGAGAAAGCCGGGGCTGTCGCGCACCTCGACGGGCTGCTTGCCCAAGATCTTGACGAGACCGGACAGCCGCTCCGTCACGCCTGCTTCCGTTTGTGGCCCAGCGACGACCTCCACCAGCTTCATCAGCGGGGCGGGGTTGAAGAAATGCAACCCGGCAAAGCGCTGGGGATGCCGGATCGTGCGGGCAATGGCTTCGACGGAAAGGGAAGAGGTGTTGGTGGCAAGGAGGCAATCCGTGGCGCAGACCTTCTCCAGTGCCTGAAACAGGTCTGCCTTGGCGTCCAGCGTCTCGATGATCGCTTCGATGACGAGATGCGCCGGCGCCATGTCCTGCAAGGTGTCGGCGATGACGATGTTCCCGGCGCAGGCGTCGCGCTCGCCTTCCGTCGATTTGCCGCGAGCGATGCGCTGGCCGATATCGGCAAGGATCGCAGCCTTCGCCTTGGCGGCCATGCCGTCCTGCGTGTCATAGAGGATTGTCTTTATTCCGGATCGTGCCAGCAGATGCGCGATGCCCCGGCCCATGGTGCCTGCACCGGCAACGCCAACAATGTTGACCGGCTTGCCCACGCTAGCGCCCCCGGAATTCGGGTTGGCGCTTGGCGCGGAAGGCGGCAATGCCCTCGGCCTTGTCGTCAGTCGAGAGCAGCAATTCGAACGACCGGCGCTCCAGCGCCAGGGCATTCTGATCGTCCAGTGCTGTCAGCACCGCCTGCTTGACGAACTGCTGGGCCAGCGGTGCGCCCTTGGCGAGTTTCGCGGCAAGGTCTTCAGCCGTCGCGAGGCTTTCCCCGGCCGGGGTGCCGTGCGACGCAATACCCCAGTCGAACGCATCGGTGCCGCTGATGGTTTCACCGGTCAGCAGCAGCCGCATTGCCCGGGATTTTCCCAGAAGCGCTGTCAGCCGCTGAATGCCGCCCGCACCGGGAATAAGGCCGAGCCGGATTTCCGGCTGCCCGAAGGTGGCATTGCCGGCAGCAACGATCAGGTCGCAGCGCTGCGCCAGTTCAAATCCGCCGCCGAGACAATAGCCCTCCACCGCCGCGATCAGCGGCTTGCGCACCCTGGCGATGGCGTCCCATGCATGCAGGCGCAGATCGTGCACGCCATCGACGGATGTTTTGTCGGCGATTTCGCCGACGTCAGCGCCAGAAGCAAAATTGCCCTCGGCGCCGGTGAGGATGATGGTGCGGATTTCGGGGTCGCGGTCAAAGCGCGCGAGGCTGTCGGCCAGCTGCTTGAGCATGCTGGTGTTCAGCGCATTGCGCGCCTCGGGGCGTGTCAATGTCAGGATGGCGTAACCATCCTTCACGTCGGTTTGGATATAGTTTTCCATATCGCATCCCCCCTGCAGTTTGCTCTGCTTGACCAGACTATCCCTATAAATCGGAAATTATTCAAGCTTGAAATTTCATGCTTGAAATTATTTTGATGCGGTGACACGATGAGCAAGGTCAAACGGGAGTGTGCCTGATGAAGATCGCCTGTCTTGGAGGAGGGCCCGCCGGTCTCTATTTCGCGATCAGCATGAAGCTGCGCGATCCCGGCCACGACATCACGGTGATCGAGCGCAACAGGGCCGATGACACCTTCGGCTGGGGCGTGGTGCTGTCAAGCGAAACCCTGTCCAATCTCGCCGCCAACGATCCCGTCAGTGCCGATGCGATCCGCGACCATTTCGCCTATTGGGACGATATTGCCGTTCATTTCAAGCAGACCGAGACGGTGTCGACCGGCCACGGCTTTTGCGGCATCGGGCGCAAGACGCTGCTGATGCTGCTGCAGGAGCGGGCGCGCGAACTCGGCGTCAAGCTGCAGTTTGAAACACCTGTCGAAGACATCGCCGCCCTTGCCAAGAATTACGATCTGGTCGTTGCCGCCGACGGGTTGAATTCCCGCGCCCGCTCGACCTTTGCCGCGCATTTCAAGCCGGAAATCGACACGCGCAAATGCAAGTTCGTCTGGCTTGGCACACACCAGAAATTCGACGATGCCTTCACCTTCATCTTTGAGGAAACCGAGCATGGCTGGGTCTGGGCGCATGCCTACCAGTTCGATGCGGATACGGCGACATTCATCGTCGAATGCAGCCAGCAGACCTGGGACAAGTTCGGCTTTGGCGCAATGAGCCAGCAGGAGTCGATTGCGGTCTGCGAGCGGATTTTCGCCAAATATCTTGGCGGCCATGCGCTGATGACCAATGCCAACCATATCCGCGGTTCGGCCTGGATCAGTTTTCCGCGCGTGCTGTGCGAAAAGTGGTCCCACGACAATGTGGTCCTGCTGGGCGATGCGGCGGCGACTGCGCATTTCTCCATCGGTTCCGGTACCAAGCTGGCGCTGGAAAGCGCGATTGCGTTGGCTGGTTATCTGCATTCGGAAAAGTCCGTTGCGGACGCCTTTGCCAAATACGAGGACGAGCGGCGGCTGCAGGTGCTGCGGCTGCAATCGGCTGCACGCAATTCACTCGAATGGTTCGAGGAGGTCGAGCGCTATTTCGATCTCGATCCGGTCCAGTTCAACTATTCGCTTCTGACCCGCTCGCAGCGCATCAGCCATGAAAACCTGCGGCTGCGTGACAGGGCGTGGCTGGGAAGCGCCGAAGCGTGGTTTCAGGAAAAGGCCGGGGCGAAGCGGGGAACGCAGCGCGCACCGATGTTTGCACCGTTCAAACTGCGTGATCTGACCCTGAAGAACCGCATCGTGGTCTCTCCGATGGCGCAGTACAAGGCTATCGACGGGACACCCACCGACTGGCATCTCGTCCATTACGGCGAGCGCGCCAAGGGCGGGGCGGGTCTGGTGACCATCGAGATGACCTGCGTCAGTTCGGAAGGGCGGATCACGCCCGGCTGCACCGGCATGTATGCGCCGGAGCATGAGGTGGCGTGGAAGCGCATTGTCGATTTCATCCATGCGGAGACGGGGGCGAAGGTCAGCTGCCAGCTTGGGCATTCCGGTGCGAAGGGCTCGACGCGCCTTGGCTGGGAGGGAACGGATGTGCCGCTGCCTGACGGCAACTGGCCGGTCCTGTCCGCCTCCGATCTGCCGTGGTCAGCGGACAACCAGACACCTACCGCCATGACCCGGGCCGATATGGATCGGGTTCGTGACCAGTTCGTTGCCTCGGCCGAAATGGCTGACCGGGCCGGGTTCGACATGCTGGAAATCCATGCGGCGCATGGCTATCTCCTGTCGTCGTTCATAACGCCGGTCATGAACAACCGCACCGACGCCTATGGCGGCTCCCTGGAAAACCGTATGCGCTATCCCTTGGAGATTTTCCGTGCGGTGCGTCTCGTCTGGCCGTCGGGAAAGCCGATATCCATGCGCATTTCCGCCAATGACTGGGTAGGCGAGAAAGGCATAACCCCGCAGGATGCCGTCGATATTGCGCGGATGCTGCAGGAGGCGGGTGTCGATATCTGCGACGTGTCGGCTGGACAGACCTCGATAGACGCCAAGCCGGTGTATGGCCGCATGTTCCAGACGCCGTTCTCCGACCGCATCCGTAACGAGACGGGCATGGCAACCATGGCCGTCGGCAATATCTACGAGCCGGATCACGCCAATTCCATCCTGCTTGCCGGCCGTGCCGATCTTGTCTGCCTTGCACGCCCGCATCTCGCCGATCCCTACTGGACCCTGCATGCGGCCGTGGCGCTGGGTGACAAGGGCGTGGACTGGCCGAAACCCTATTATCCCGGGCGGGATCAGATGTACCGGCTGGCGGAGCGTGCCGAAGTCATTGCTCCCATCGAGGGCGCGTAGATGATGCAGTCACTCCAGGGCAAGGTCGCATTGGTCACCGGCGGCGGCTCCGGCGTCGGCGCCGCCATCGCGCTTGCCCTGGCGGGCGAGGGGGCAAAGGTGGTGATTGCGGGCCGCCGGATGGATGCCTTGAATGAGATCGCGGCACAGTCGGAACGCATTGTTCCCATCGCTGCCGATGTCACGGATGAGGGTTCCTCCCGCCAGCTGTTCGAACGCATCCGCAGCGAAGCCGGTCCGCTCGACATCGCCATTGCCAATGCCGGGTCGGCTGCCAGCATGCCATTCCAGAAACTTGACCTTGCGACATGGCAAAGCCAGATCGATCTCAACCTGACCGGCGTGTTCCTGACCTTCCAGCAGGGATTGGCGGATATGTTGGCGAAAAATGACGGACGGCTGATTGCCATTGCCTCGACGGCGGGGCTGAAGGGCTATCCCTATGTCTCAGCCTATGCCGCGGCGAAACACGGCGTGATCGGGCTGGTGCAATCGCTGGCGCTGGAACTGGCGAAGACCGGGGTGACAGTCAATGCCGTCTGTCCCGGCTTCACCGAAACGCCGATGCTTGAACGCGCCATCGAAACGATCATGCAGAAGACCGGCAAGAGCCATGCGGACGCCGTTGCAGCGCTTGTTGCATCCAATCCGCAGAAACGCCTGATCCAGCCTGCGGAGATCGCGCAGACGGTGCTCTGGCTGTGCGGCGCGCATTCCGGCTCCGTCACCGGGCAGGCCATATCCATTTCAGGAGGCGAAGTATGAGCAGCAAGACCAGCCCGTCCGCCGCCCGCAAAGCCGGGCCCGAGCAGGTGAAGCAGAGCCTGCGCGTCTGGCTGAAAATGCTCAAGGCGACCAAGCATGTCGAGGCGGTGGTGCGCGAAAACCTGCGGGTCGAGTTCGATACGACCCTGCCGCGTTTTGATGTCATGGCCGCGCTCTACCGGTTCGAGGAGGGGCTGAAAATGAGCGAGCTCTCCTCGGCGCTGCGGGTTTCCAACGGCAATGTCACCGGCATCATCGAGCGGCTCGTGTTGGATGGGGCGGTGTTGCGGGTGCCGGTTGCGGGTGACAAACGCGCCATGCTGGTCCGGCTAACCCAGCGGGGCCGGGATGAGTTCGCCCGGATGGCCGCCGCGCATGAGCTTTGGATCAACGAGATTTTCGGCAGCCTGCCGGTGGATGTGACAGCCGGGCTGCTCGCCACGCTGGACACGATTGAACATGCGCAAGGACTGCACAGCGAGGGGGAACACGATGCGTGAGATGGCAAATTACACGGCGACCCATTTCAAATGGCATGTCACCGACGGCATCGCGGTTATCTCGCTTGATCGGCCGGAGCGCAAGAACCCGCTGACATTCGACAGCTATGCCGAATTGCGCGACTGTTTTCGCGCGCTCGTCTATGCCGACGACATCAAGGCCGTGGTTTTCGGCTCCAATGGCGGCAATTTCTGCTCGGGCGGCGATGTGCACGATATCATCGGCCCGCTTCTGCAGATGGACATGAAGAGCCTGCTGGAATTCACCCGCATGACGGGCGATCTGGTCAAGGCCATCATGCATTGTGGCAAGCCGGTTATCGCCGCCGTGGACGGCGTGTGCGTGGGTGCAGGCGCGATCATCGCCATGGCGTCCGATCTGCGTCTGGCGACACCGGCCGCCAAAACCGCCTTCCTGTTCACGCGTGTCGGACTTGCCGGCTGCGATATGGGCGCCTGCGCCATCCTGCCAAGGATCATTGGCCAGGGCCGCGCAGCCGAGCTGCTTTATACCGGGCGCAGCATGTCGGCCGAAGAGGGCGAGCGCTGGGGCTTCTACAACCGCATTGTCGATGCGGAAACACTGGACGCTGAGGCGCTGAAACTGGCAAGGCGCCTCGCCGAAGGCCCGACATTCGGCCATATGATGACCAAGACCATGCTCAATCAGGAATGGTCCATGTCGATCGATCAGGCCATCGAGGCGGAAGCGCAGGCGCAGGCTCTGTGCATGCAGACGCAGGATTTCCAGCGGGCCTATGATGCCTTCGTTGCGCATCAGACCCCCGTGTTCAAGGGCGACTGAGATGATGGACCGCAGCTTCCTGTCATGGCCTTTCTTCGACGATGTGCATCGCCGGCTCGCCGATGCGGTGGAGCAGTGGGCCACGGACAACACCGGCCATATCGATCATGAAAAGGTCGATGACGCCTGCCGCGAACTGGTTGCCAGGCTTGGAGCGGCCGGTCTTCTCAAGCACACGGCAATTGATCCGGCAGCCGGTGGCAAGCTTGACGTGCGCAGCCTTTGCATCATCCGCGAGACGCTGGCGCGGCACGATGGTCTGGCGGATTTCGCCTTTGCCATGCAGGGGCTCGGCACCGGCGCACTCTCCCTGTTCGGGACCGATGCGCAGAAGCGGGAATGGCTGACGCGGACGCGGGCGGGCAAGGCGCTCTCGGCCTTCGCCCTCAGTGAACCGCAATCGGGATCCGACGTTGCCAATCTTGAGCTGTCAGCCGTGCGCGATGGCGACGGATTTGTCCTCAACGGCGAAAAGACCTGGATTTCCAATGGCGGCATCGCCGATGTCTATACGGTGTTTGCCCGCACCGGTGAGGGGGAGGGTGCCAAGGGCATTTCTGCCTTCATCGTGCCCGCGGCTACGCCGGGCCTGATCATTGCCGAACGTCTTGAAGTGATCGCGCCGCATCCGCTGGCGCGGCTGGTCTTCGATAATTGCCGGATTCCGGCATCCGCGCTGATCGGTTCACCGGGGCAGGGTTTCCGCATCGCCATGTCGGTGCTTGATGTTTTCCGCTCGACCGTTGCGGCAGCCGCGCTGGGCTTTGCCCGTAGGGCGCTCGAGGAAGCGGTCAAGCGCGCCAATGGCCGCCATCTCTTCGGTGCACCCATGTCCGAGCTGCAGATGGTGCAGGGGCATATTGCCGACATGGCGCTCGACATCGATGCGGCGGCGCTGCTCGTCTACCGGGCGGCGTGGCTGAAGGACAGCGGCGCTGAACGGGTCAGCCGGGAAGCCGCTATGGCCAAGCTCTATGCCACCGACCGCGCGCAGAGCGTGATCGACAAGGCAGTCCAGATCCACGGCGGGGACGGCGTGCGCAAAGGCAGTGTCGTCGAGCGCCTCTACCGGGAAATCAGGGCATTGCGCATCTATGAAGGTGCGTCGGACGTACAAAAAATAATCATCGCAAGGCATGAACTTGCAAGGGGATAAAGAGAATGTTGGGACCATCGGCGCATACGGATCACTTTACCCGGGATAATCTTCCTCCGCTTGAGGAATGGCCGGAATTGCTGATGGAAAATTTCCAGTATCCGGAATGGCTGAATGCCGCCGTGGAACTGACCGACGCGATGGTGGCCAAGGGGTTCGGTGACAATACGGCGCTGATCGGCAATGGCCGCCGCCGCACCTACAAGGAACTGACCGACTGGACCAACCGCATCGCCCATGCGCTGGTGGAGAACTACGGCGTTGAGCCGGGCAACCGCATTCTGATCCGCTCCGCCAACAATCCGGCCATGGTCGCCTGCTGGCTGGCGGCAACCAAGGTGGGTGCCGTCGTCGTCAATACCATGCCGATGCTGCGGGCCGGCGAACTCACCCAGATCGTCGACAAGGCGCAGATATCCCTGGCGCTGTGCGATACGCGGCTGCTCGAAGACATGGAGACCTGCGCCAAAACGAGCAGGTTCCTGAAGCGCGTTGTCGGCTTTGACGGCACGGCCAATCACGAGGCGGAACTGGACCGGATCGCGCTCGACAAATCCGTGCGTTTTGAGGCGGTGAAGACCGGCCGCGACGATGTTGCGCTGCTCGGCTTCACATCGGGCACCACGGGCGAGCCGAAGGCGACGATGCACTTTCATCGGGATCTTCTCATCATCGCCGACGGCTATGCGAAGGAAGTGCTTGATGTGCGTCCTGACGATGTATTCGTGGGCTCGCCGCCGCTTGCCTTCACCTTCGGTCTTGGCGGGCTGGCGATCTTCCCCCTGCGGTTCGGCGCGGCGGCAACTCTTCTGGAACAGGCGACACCGCCGAAGATGATCGACATCATCGAGACCTACAAGGCAACGATCAGCTT
The DNA here is from genome assembly GCF_044760925.1 of Phyllobacterium sp. NPDC097923. Taxonomy (NCBI): domain Bacteria; kingdom Pseudomonadati; phylum Pseudomonadota; class Alphaproteobacteria; order Hyphomicrobiales; family Phyllobacteriaceae; genus Phyllobacterium; species Phyllobacterium sp. NPDC097923. Next base: position 80,412 of record NZ_JBIWBL010000007.1, read on the forward strand.
TACCGCGCCGACCGCCTACCGGGTCATGCTGCAGGCGATGAACGAGGGGGCGGATCTTTCCTCGCTGCGCATCGCGGTTTCGGCGGGCGAGACGCTGCCAGCGCCGATCTACGAAGCCTGGATGCAGAAGACCGGCAAGCCGCTGCTCGACGGTATCGGCGCCACGGAAATGCTGCACATCTTCATCAGCAACCGGCTGGAGGATTCGGGGCCGGGCAAGACGGGCAAGCCCGTCAGCGGCTACCAGGCCATTATAGTCGATGAGGCGATGCGCGAAGTGCCGCGCGGCGAGATCGGCAGGCTGGCGGTGCGCGGGCCGATCGGCTGCCGCTATCTCGCCGACAAGCGCCAGAAGAATTATGTGCGCGACGGCTGGAATTTGACCGGCGATTCTTTCTTTCAGGACGCGGATGGCTATTTCCATTTCGCCGCGCGCTCGGACGACATGATCATCTCCGCCGGTTACAACATTGCCGGTCCCGAGGTGGAAGCGGCACTGCTCGCCCATCCCGATGTCAGCGAATGCGCGGTCATTGGCGCTCCCGACGCGGAGCGCGGCCAGATCGTGCAGGCGCATGTGGTGCTGCAGGCGGGTGTGGCGGCCAGCGAGGAAACGGTCAAGCGCTTGCAGGACCATGTCAAACAGGTCATAGCGCCGTACAAATATCCGCGTTCGATCAAGTTCCTCGATGCGCTGCCCAAGACGGCGACCGGGAAAATACAGCGCTTTCAATTGCGCAAGGCATATCAGCAATAACCCATTTAATAATCAGGCAGGAAACTCGAATGGCAGAGATCATACACCCGCAGGGCTGGCCGGCGGCAAAGGGATACTCCAACGGCATGGCAGCCGAGGGGAAGGTCATCTTTGTCGGCGGCCAGATCGGCTGGACCAAGGACCAGACATTCGAGACCGATGATTTCGTCGAGCAGGCCGAGCAGGCGATGCGCAACATTGTCGATATCCTGGCAAGTGCGGGTGCCGAGACAACCGATCTCGTGCGGCTGACCTGGTTCATCACCGACAAGAAGGTCTATGTCGCCGAACAGAAACGGCTGGGCGAAGCCTATCGCCGCGTTTTCGGCCGGCACTATCCGGCGATGACCCTGGTACAGGTCGTGGCCCTCCTGGAAGATCGCGCCTTGGTTGAAATCGAGGCGACAGCCGTCATTCCTGCCCGCTGATTGCACGGGCAGGAGCGCACTGGCTAGGCGGCCTTGCTGGCCGCCAGAAACGCCAGCTTGGCCGGAATGGCCAGCAGTTTGGAGCGCTCGACCCGCTCCGGCGTGTAGTGGTGCTCGACATCGAGGCAATTGACCGTGCCGAGCAGCTCGCCCGCAATCACCACGGGAATGTTGATGACCGAGCCGCAGCCGAGCGCCCAGATCGTTTCATGGTCGGAAAACACCGTCGCGATATCGGCGATGGTGTTGGCAACGAAGGACTGCCTGTCCTTGTGCACGGTGTCGAACCAACGGTCGTAATGGATCGGCTTGGTGCCGGACATCGGATAACTCTCGGCGTCGGAGGTGTATTCACGGCGGGCCAGCTCGTTCTTCATGTCGACGGTCATGATGGTGAACAGCTTGGCGCCGATGATCTTCTGCGACAGCGTCTGCAATGCCTGCCACGGCGCTTCGGCATGGGTGCCCGCGGCAATGGCCGCGTCAAATTCGGCCAAAGCCGTTGCTACTTCATCCTGTGTCATTTTCATTTCCTTGGGGTCATTGTTCAACCGGCATGCGCGACGCTGATATCCATCAGTTCACGCGAATAGGTTTCCTGGAGCGCACCGCGCTTGAGGTCGGCCACAGCGGCGATCTCGACAATCCGCCCGTGGCGCATCACCGCCAGACGGTCGCAGAGGAAGGACACGACAGGCAGGTTGTGGGTCACCATGAGGAAGGTGAGGTTCTGTTCGCGGCGCAGGCGCTTCAGCAGATTGAGAATCTCGGCCTGTACCGAGACATCGAGCGCCGAGGTCGGCTCGTCCAAAAGCAGGAGCTTGGGTTCAAGCATCAGGGCGCGGGCGATGGCGACGCGCTGGCGCTGGCCGCCGGACAATTGATGGGGATAGCGGAAACGGAACTTGCGGTCGAGCCCGACCGCAACCAGCATATCCTCGACCCGGCCGTTCTGATTGCCGATGCCATGGATGGCCAGCGGTTCGCTCAGGATGGCATCGATGGTTTTACGCGGATGCAGCGAACCATAGGGGTCCTGAAACACCATCTGGCAATGCCGGGCGAAATGCTGGTCGATACCATGCGTGCGCGCCTGGCCGAAAGCGGTGATCGATCCGGTCCATTGTGGTGCGAGACCGGCAACCGCTTTCAGCACCGTCGATTTGCCGGAGCCGCTTTCGCCGACCAGCGCAAAGCTCTCGCCCTCCGCGATATCGAGGGTGATGCCGTGGGTGATCTGGGTCTCGCCATAGGAGATGTCGAGATGTTTCAGGGAAAGCGCGGTCATTTGGCCACCCATGCGCTGCGGTCGAGAACGGGCAGTTCGTCACGCGTTTCATCGAGCCGCGGAATGGCGGCAATCAGTCCGCGCGTATAGGGATGCACGGCGTTGCGCAATTCGCCCGCCTGGCATTCCTCGACGATCTCGCCGGTGTTCATCACCAGTATGCGGTCGCAATAGCTGGAGACGAGGTTGAGGTCATGGCTGATGAAGATCAGGCCCATGCCTTTGCGTTTGACCTGCTCGTCGATGATATCGAGAACCTGTGCCTGCACCGAAACGTCGAGCGCCGAGGTGGGCTCGTCGGCAATCAGCAGATCAGGCTCGGGGATGAGCATCATGGCGATCATCACCCGCTGGCCCATGCCGCCGGATATCTCGTGCGGATAAAGGCTGGCGACCCGTTCGGGATCATCGATGCGCACGGCTTCGAGCATGGTGAGCACGCGCCTTTGGGTTTCCCGGCGGGGCGGGCGCTGGTGGGTTTGCAGGGCTTCGGCAATCTGCTCGCCCACAGTCATGACGGGGTTGAGCGAGAATTTGGGGTCCTGCATCACCATGGAGATGCGGGCGCCGCGAATGCCGCGCATTGCCCTCTCTGACTGTTGCAGCAGGTCGATACCGTCGAAGCGGAACCTGTCAGCACGGATCGTTCCCGGCGCGCGGATGAGTTTGAGTATGGCGCGCCCGGTCATCGATTTGCCCGAGCCGCTTTCGCCGACAATGCCCAGCCGTTCGCGGCCAAGCGTGAAGGAGGCACCGCGCACCACGTCGATCATGCCCTTGTGCGTGGGGAAGGAGACCCGCAGGTTTTCAATCTCAAGCAGGGGCTTACTCACCGCTGTTCTCCGCTCTTGGGATCGAGGACATCGCGCAGGCCGTCGCCGAGGAAACAGAAGCCGAGGCTGACAATGATGATGGCAAAGCCCGGCATGGTGGCGACCCACCACTGGTCGAGGATGAACGAGCGGCCGCGCGCAATCATGGCGCCCCATTCAGGCAGCGGAGGCTGCGCCCCGAGGCCGATGAAGCCGAGACCGGCGGCGGTCAGGATGATGCCGGCCATGTCGAGCGTGACGCGCACGATCATTGAGGAGGTGCACAGCGGCAGCACGTGGCCGAGAATGACCCGCAGCGACGATGCGCCCTGCAGGCGGATGGCGGCAATGAACTCCGCATTCTTGAAGGTGAGTGTTTCCGCCCGGGCGATGCGGGCGTAGCCAGGCCATGAGGTGATGGCGATGGCGATGATGGCGTTCTCGATGCCGGGCCCCAATGCCGCGACGAGGGCGAGCGCCAGGATGAGTTTCGGCATGGACAGGAAAATATCGGTGACGCCCATAAGGACGCGGTCAATCCATCCGCCGAAATATCCTGATATGGCGCCGATGATCAGGCCGGCAGGCGCTGCCAGCACCGCGACCAGCACGACGATGACCAATGTGATGCGCGCGCCGTAGACGACGCGGGACCAGATGTCCCGCCCCAGCTCATCGGTCCCCATCCAGTTGCCGCTGCCGGGCGGCAGCAGGCGCTGCGCCAGATCCTGCTTCAGCGGATCATGGGTTGCGATCAGCGGCGCGAAGATCGCCGTGAGGATCAATACCAGAATGATGATCGCGCCGACGGCTGCCAGCGGATTGCGCGACAGGGCGCCGCATATCCGGTAGAGGCGGCCGAGCCGGGCCTGCAGGCGGGAGGCGGGGCTGTCATCGATCAGCCAGCTGTGGACGTTTGCCATCAGGAGCTCCTAACGCGCACGGGGATCGAGGACGCGGTAGAGCACGTCGGAAATCTTGTTGATGCCGATGAACACCGCGCCGATCACCAGCGTGGCACCGAGAACGGCGGACATGTCGGCATTGAGCAGCGCCACGGTGAGATAATTGCCGATGCCCGGCCAGGAGAAGATCGTCTCGATCATCACCGATCCCTCCAGCAGGCCCGCATAGGAAAGGCCGATCACGGTGATCAGGGGAACCAGAATGGGCCGGAAGGCATGGCGCCAGATGACCAGCCGCTCCGAAACGCCCTTGACGCGCGCGGTCGTCACATATTCCTGCGACAACTGGTCGAGCATGAAGGAGCGCGTCATGCGCGCGATATAGGCAAGGCTGAAGAAGCCGAGCACGGAGGCCGGCAAGGCCAGATGCCAGAGCGCATTGACAAAAATCTCGGGTTCACCGGCAAGCAGGCTGTCGATCAGCACGATGCCGGTGACGGGATCGACGAGGCCATCATAGAAGATGTCGAGGCGGCCGGGTCCGGCGACCCATTTCAACCGTGCATAGAAGACGGCAAGGCCGACAAGGCCGAGCCAGAAGGCTGGCACGGCATAGCCCAAAAGCCCGATCACCCGGATGACCTGATCAACGAGGCTGCCTCTGCGGCTCGCCGCATAGACACCCATGGGAACGCCGAGCAGGACGCCGATGATGATGCCGAGCGTTGCCATTTCGAGTGTTGCGGGGAACACGCGCTTCAGGTCGTCGAGAACGAGTTTGCCCGTCGACACGGATGTGCCGAGGTCGCCCGACAGGACTGAGCCAACATAGCGGATGAACTGGATGGGAGCGGGCTGGTCCAGGCCCATCTGTAGCCGTGCCGCCTCGTAGACAGCGCGCGGCGCCCGGTCACCCACGACGGCCAGAACCGGGTCGATGGGAACAACGCGGCCGATAAAGAAGGTGATTGCCAGAAGCCCGAGAAAGGTGATGAGCACCGATACGACGAACCCGGCCAGCCCGAGCAGCAGGCGGGCGCCACGGCTCCTGTGCAAGCCCGGCCGTCTGACCGGCTTGGTGGCAATATCTGCCACTGTTTCGGATTCGAATGCCAAACCCAGAGCCTTCCCCATTTTGGGCCATTGGGTTGGCCCATGTGTGTCGATTGTTCCCGTTGATCCCGGTCTGAAAGTCGCAGGTGTAATGACACTTTCCCTGACCTCGCCGAAGATTCTGCTTGGACCATACAAAAATTTTTGCTTAGATCAAAGAAATTTTACTGGGATTGGAATCGCCCATGACGTCCGAACTTCGCAACGCTGCGCCACAGCCCAAGGTCGGGGCCATGATCCGGGCACGCCGGCGGCAACTGCAGCTGACATTGCAGGAAATCTGCGACGCTGCAGGTATTTCGGTCGGCTATCTCAGCCAGGTCGAGCGCGATCATGCCACACCGTCGCTGGGAACGCTTGCACAGATTGCGCGCAGTCTCGACGTCGGAGTGGATTATTTCATTGCCACGCCCACGGCGGAAGATGCGCTGACCCGTCAGGGCGAGCGGCAGAAGTTTTCGGTCGACGGTTCCTCCATTGTCTACGAACAGATCGCCGCGGATTTTGCCGGGAACGTCCTCTCGTCCGTCATCATGCACATACCGGCGGGTTATCGTTCCGAAACGGTCAGCCACGAAGGCGAAGAAATCCTCTACGTGCTGGAGGGTGCCATCACCCACAGGCTCGATGACGAGGAAGTGGTGATCTCGGCGGGCGACAGCCTGCATTTTCGCGGCAACCGGCCCCATGCCTGGTGGAATGACACCGGCAAGACGGCGCGGGTTCTGTGGACGGGGACACTGCCCGTGTTCCGGCCCCGGCTCTAAAACCTTCAACAAAAAACCCAACAACAAGAACAATCCAGAGGAGAATGAAGAATGAAACTGTTCAAGGCGGCACTGCTGGCCGCTTCCATGATCGTATCGGCAGCGCCGCTTGCCCATGCGGCAACGCCCGGCAATGCGCTTGTCGTGGCCCAGAATATCGACGACATCGTCAGCATCGATCCGGCCGAGGCCTATGAGTTCACCTCGGGCGAATATGTGACCCAGACCTATGACCGTCTGGTGCAGTATGATGCGCCCGATGTGAAGACGCTGGCGCCAGGTCTGGCGACGGCATGGACGGCGGATGATGCCGCCAGGACCATCACCTTCACCCTGCGGGACGGCGTGAAATTCACATCCGGCAACCCGCTGCGTGCGGAAGATGTGGTCTATTCCTGGAAGCGCGTCATCGCGCTGAACAAGGCGCCTGCCTTCATCCTGGCGCAGCTGGGCTGGACCCCTGCAAACTATGACAAGATGGTCACGGCTTCAGGCAATAAGATCGTCGTCAAATATGATGGCGATTTCTCGTCCGCCTTTGTGCTCAACGTTCTTGCCGCCCGCCCGGCCTCGATCATCGATGCGGTGACAGTGCAGGGCCACGAAGCCAATGGCGACATGGGCAATGCCTGGCTCAAGGCGAATTCCGCCGGGACAGGCCCCTTCGTCCTGAAGGCTTTCCGTCCGGCCGAGATCATCAACCTTGCCGGCAATCCCAACTATTTCGGCGGCGCACCGGCAATGAAGTCGGTCATCATCCGCCACGTGGCGGAAGCGGCGACACAGCAATTGCTGCTCGAATCCGGCGATGTGGACATTGCCAAGAACCTGACGCCGGATCAGGTCGCCAGCCTTTCGACCAAGGGTACGGTCAATGTGGAAACCTATCCGCAGGCCGCCGTGCATTTCCTCAGCCTGAACCAGAAGGACGAGGCGCTGACCAATCCGGCCATCTGGGAGGCCGCACGTTATCTCGTCAACTACAAGGGCATGACGGACTCGTTCCTCAAGGGGCAGATGCAGGTGCATCAGGCATTCTGGCCGGCGGGTTTCCCCGGATCGCTCGATGAGACGCCCTATACCTATGATCCGGCCAAGGCGAAGAAGATCCTTGCCGATGCCGGCGTGAAAACCCCGATCAAGGTGACGCTGGATGTGATCAATTCAACGCCGTTCACCGATATGGCGCAGTCGCTGCAGGCGGGTTTTGCCGAAGCCGGGATCAACTTCAACATCATTCCGGGAACGGGCAGCCAGGTCATCACCAAATACCGTGCCCGCACCCACGAAGCCATGCTGCTCTATTGGGGCCCGGATTTCATGGACCCGGATTCGAACGCCAAGGCATTTGCCTTCAACGAGGACAATTCGGACGGCAATTACCAGTCGACCACCACGTGGCGCAATGGCTGGGCGGTGCCTGCCGAACTCAATGCTGCAACCAAGGCGGCGCGCGCTGAGGCGGACCAGTCCAAGCGCAATCAGATGTATGTCGACCTGCAGAAGCAGGTGCAGGCGAAATCACCGATCATCGTCATGTTCCAGGCGGCCACACAGGTTGCGCTCGCCAAGACTGTTTCGGGCTATGTGAACGGTGCAACATCGGACTTCGTCTTCTACCGCCTCGTGAAGAAGAACTGACCAGAAACTTTAAAGGCCGTCCGGATCGTCGGGCGGCCTTGCCACGGCATCCATAACAACGGGAATAGTAAAATGTCTGAACTTCGGATGGCGCGCCTGCGGGAGCGCATGGCTGAAACCGGAACCGACCTTGTCGTCGTTGGTCCGTCCTCGCATATGGTCTGGCTTGCCGGGCTCTCGCCGCATGGCGACGAGCGGCCGGTCATGCTGTTTGTCGGCAGGGATCACGCCGGGATACTGATGCCGGCACTCAATGCCGACAGCTCGCGCCAGCATACCGACCTGCCGTTCTACCCATGGACGGATGGCGAGGGTCCCGATGCGGCGCTGGCCGCTGTTTTGAAAGACGTCGTCGGGACAAAACAGGATATCAGGATCGCGCTTGATGAAACGATGCGGGCGGATTTCGCCCTGCTGGTGATCGATGCGCTGCCGGGTGCCAGGCGCACCTTCCTCAACGACACCGTCGGCTATCTGCGCGCCCGCAAGGACGAGGCGGAATATGCCGCGCTCAAGGCCAATGCGCTCATCAATGACGGCGCGATGCGGGCAGCTTTTGCCGCGTTGAAGCCCGGCGTGACCGAGCTCGAGATTGCCGGTGTTGTCCGGGACTACTACAAGGCAAACAATGCGAAGCCGGAATTCACCAGCGTCTGCTTCGGTGAAAATGGCGCATATCCGCACCATCACACCGGCGAGCGCGTGCTGAAGGCCAATGAAGCGGTGCTGATCGACATTGGCGGGCGCAGTGACGGCTATCCCAGCGACATGACCCGTGTTGCCGTCTGCGGTGAAACGCCCGCGGATTTCGACAAGGTGCACGCGGTTCTCGATGCCGCCGTCAAGGCGGCGCTGGCTGCAGCCAAACCGGGGGTTGCCGCCAAGGAAGTTGACAAGGCGGCGCGCGATGTCATCACGCAGGCGGGTTACGGTGAATATTTCCTGCACCGCACCGGCCATGGCATGGGTATCGACATCCACGAGCCGCCCTATATCACCGCGACTTCCGAGGCCATTCTCGAGGACGGGCATGTGTTCTCGATCGAGCCGGGCATTTACCTCAGCGGTAAATTCGGCGTCCGCCTTGAGGAGATCGTCATTATGCGCGGCAACAGGGCGGAAGTGCTGTCCGAACTGCCGCGGGCTGCCTTCAAGGCCTGATCCATTGCGCTGAAGGCGGCCGTTTCGGGTGTGAAGCGGCCGCCCGCACTACTTTTGTTGATGTGCGCTAATGTAGCATTGCACAATTTGAGGGCATGCGCAAAATTAAGGCATGTCTACACCGCTATCGATCATGGTCTTCGACGAAAACCGTATCCGCGCTTCCATTATCGAAGAGGGATTGCGGGAGGCCGGCCATGATCGCGTCGTTGTTTTGCACGACATCGTCGGTCTTGCCCGGCAGATCGAGCGGATCGCGCCCGATGTCATCGTCATCGATATCGAAACCCCCAATCGCGACATGCTGGAGCATCTGTTCCAGCTCAGCCGTTCCGTGCGCAAGCCGATCGCCATGTTTGTCGACAGCTCCGATACGGCGTCGATCGAAGCGGCGGTGGATGCCGGTGTGTCCGCTTATGTGGTCGACGGCCTGAAGAAGGAGCGCGTCAAACCCATTCTCGACATGGCGGTCAGCCGCTTCAAGGCTTTCAGCCGGCTGCAGCAGGAACTGGCGGAGGCAAAAAGCGCCCTGGAAGAGCGCAAGGTCGTCGAGCGCGCCAAGGGTATTTTGATGAAATCGCGCACAATATCGGAAGACGAGGCTTATGCGCTGCTGCGGCAGGCCGCCATGAACGAGAAGAAGAAGCTCGCCGATATTGCACAGAGCGTCGTCATGGCGGCAGCCATGCTCGGAAGCTAGAAAGAGAGGTTGGCCGTGAGTTTTATCCGGATGGACAATGGCCAGGGCATGGGCGGTGGCCTCGCGGCGCCGGCAGCGGTCCGCCGTGACGGCGTCTCCGTCGTTCGCGCGGGCTTCATTCCGCTTGTCGATGCTTCCGTTCTCATCGCGGCGGCCGAATTCGGATTTGCCACGCGCGAAGGCATTCAACTTGAACTTGTGAAAGACGTGTCCTGGGCCAATATCCGGGATCGGCTGGCGTTCCGGCAGTTTGATATCGCGCACATGCTGGCGCCCATGCCGGTCGCCTCCGCCTTGGGGCTCGGTTCCAATCCGTCAGCGGTCATCACGCCGTTCACGCTGGGGCGGGGCGGCAATGCCATTACCCTGTCGGTGAAGCTGTATCGCCGCATGCAGGCGCTGGCGGATCTGGCCGGAGACGAGGGCGCGCTTGCCAATGCCGAAGCCCTCAAGTGCGTGATTGACGACATAAAGGTTCGTGGCGAGCCATTGCCGGTGCTTGGCACGACCTATCCGTTTTCATCGCACAATTATGAATTGCGTTATTGGCTGGCGGCCGGCGGCATCCATCCGGACCGCGACGTCAAACTGGTGGTCGTGCCGCCGCCCATGACATCCGATGCCCTGTCGGCGGGGGCCATTGACGGCTTCTGCGTCGGCGCGCCCTGGAATATGGTGGCTGTCGCCCGCGAGGTCGGACGGATTGTTGCGGTCAAGGAGGATATCTGGCCATCCAGTCCGGAGAAGGTCATCGGCGTGCGGCCGGAATGGGCGGATACCAATCCTGAAACGTTGGCGAGGCTGATCGTCGCGCTGGATCGCGCCGCCGCATGGTGCGATGTGCCGGACAACCGGCGCGTCCTTGCCGATGTTCTGGCCGAGCCGCGTTATATCGATGCGCCGGAGGACATTCTGCACCGGGTTCTCATGGGCAGGTTCACCACCGACCCCGACGGGCACGAGCGGACGGTCTCCGACTACTTCACCTTCCATCGCGATGGCGCGAATTTTCCGTGGATCAGCCAGGCGCAATGGATATTCAGCCAGATGGTGCGGTGGGGGCAGGTTGATCACTCCAAGGAAAAGCAGGAAAAGGTTGCGACCGCCTTCCGTCCCGATCTCTACCGCCATGCGCTGGGACCCCGCGCCGACATACCGTCGGCGGATGTGCGCGTGGAGGGCGGCCAGCGCCAGGACGGGTTCATCGATGGGGCTGTCTTCGACCCCCAGGACATTCCCGCCTATCTCAAGGGCTTCAATGTCCACAATCTTGAAAACCCGGTTACAACACGGGATGAAACCTGATGGGTAGAATTTGTGCTCTGCACAATAAATGAGCGGGTTTGATGGCCGTTCTGCCCATTTCGCCTGCGCCGCTCTTCGACTGCCGTCAGTGAAAAATAGCTGAACTATAAAAATATATATCAATTACAATGGCTTATAAATATAATATCCGGTTGGCACGCTTATTGCTTTTATAAAACCGTTCCGTCAACGAAGACAGGAACCGCGAGCATCGCCATCGGATGCTTTCAAAGACACAGACGTCGCTTGGGCGAGTTCATTCACCGGATCGGGTGAATGCACTTCATCCGGCGGCGTTTTTTTATGGCTCAAGCTGCACCAGAAGCAGCGCTGCGAAGGGGAATTGCGATGAAGGTGATTTTGCCGACAGGCTTGACAAGACGAACGCTTTTGCAGGCGGGCGGCACGCTGGCGCTGCTGGCGGCGGCAAAGGCTGCGCTTCCGGGCGGCGCCTATGCGGCCGCTGCCGGACCCGAGACCACCAAGGCGACGCTCGGTTTCATTGCGCTGACGGATGCATCGCCGCTGATCGTTGCCAAGGAAAGGGGGCTTTTTGCCAAACACGGCATGCCCGATGTCGAGGTCGTCAAGCAGGCATCGTGGGGCACGACGCGGGACAATCTGGTGCTCGGCTCGGCGGGCAATGGCATTGACGGCGCGCATATCCTGACGCCGATGCCGTATCTCATCAGCACCGGCAAGGTCACCCAGAACAATCAGCCCCTGCCGATGGTCATCCTTGCGCGCCTCAATCTGGATGCGCAGGGTATTTCGGTTGGTTCGGCCTATGCCGGTCTGAAAGCCGGGGTCAATTCGGGCGTGCTCAGGGAAGCCTTTGCCAGGAAGAAGGCGGAAGGCAATGCGGCAAAGGCCGCGATGACCTTCCCCGGCGGCACGCATGATCTGTGGATCCGCTATTGGCTGGCCGCCGGCGGGATCGACCCGGACAAGGACGTGGAAACCATCGTGGTTCCGCCGCCGCAGATGGTTGCCAACATGAAGGTCGGCACCATGGACTGCTTCTGTGTCGGTGAACCGTGGAATGCGCAGCTCGTCAATCAGGGCATCGGCTATACCGCGGTCAACACAGCTGAAATCTGGGCCAAGCATCCGGAAAAATCCTTCGCTATGCGGGCGGACTGGGTGGAGAAAAATCCCAATGCCACCAAGGCCCTGCTGATGGCTGTCATGGAGGCGCAGCAATGGGCGGATGATCTCGCCAACAAAGATGAACTGGCGGCAATCGTCGGCAAGCGCGCGTGGTTCAATGTGCCTGCAAGCGATATCGCGGGGCGGTTGAAGGGCGACTACGACTATGGTTCGGGACGCGTCGAGACAGCCAGCCCGCATCTGATGAAGTTCTGGCGCGATCACACATCCTATCCCTTCCAGAGCCATGAAAAATGGTTCCTGACCGAGAATATCCGCTGGGGCAAATTTGCACCGGACACCGACATTTCAGCGCTGGTCGGCAAGGTGAACCGCGAGGACATCTGGCGCGACGCCGCCAGGGAACTTGGTGTTGCTGCGGCCGACATTCCGGCTTCGACATCACGGGGTCCCGAAACCTTCTTCGATGGCAAGGTGTTCGATCCGGATGCCCCGCAGACCTATCTCGCCAGCCTTGAAATCAAACGTTTTGCGTGAGGAAACCGGCATGACAGCCAGCCCCGTTCCCATCCGTCCGACCGAAAAGCCCCAGGCGGCCAAAATCATGACGCTTTCCATCCCGCCGAAAACCGGTTCATCCCGCCGCCTGCCGCCATGGCTCACCTCCCTGGCGGCACATGTGGTGCCGCCCATCATCACGCTGGTCTTCCTGCTGGTGCTGTGGGAAATCCTCTGTTCGTCGCCGACGGCGAGCGTGCCGCCGCCCTCACGGGTGGTCTCGGAGACCTGGGAGCTGATCATCCATCCGTTCTATGCCGGACAGGGTGTCGATCAGGGGCTGTTCTGGCATATCCTCGCAAGCCTCCGGCGGGTTGCTATGGGCTATTGTCTCGCCGCCGTGGCGGGCATTGCGCTCGGCACCCTCGTCGGGCAGAGCGAATGGGCGATGCGCGGGCTCGATCCGATCTTTCAGGTGCTGCGCACGGTGCCGCCGCTCGCCTGGCTGCCCCTGTCGCTGGCCGCGTTCAAGGACGGCAATCCCTCGGCGATCTTCGTGATCTTCATCACGGCCATCTGGCCGATCATCATCAACACCGCTGTCGGCATTCGCAATATTCCGCAGGACTATCAGAATGTCGCGCGGGTGCTGCGTCTCAACCAGTTCGAATATTTCACCAAGATCATGATCCCCGCCGCCGCGCCCTATATTTTCACGGGCCTGCGCATCGGCATCGGCCTGTCATGGCTCGCCATCGTGGCCGCCGAGATGCTGATCGGCGGCGTCGGCATCGGGTTCTTCATCTGGGATGCGTGGAACTCGTCGCGCATCAGCGACATCATCCTGGCCCTGATCTATGTCGGCATCGTCGGCTACCTGCTTGACCGCGCCATCGCCTTCGTCGCCCGGACTGTCACCCGCAACACCGCAAGCGCTTGAGGAAGCCATCATGTCGAAACCCTATCTCTCCCTCGAACAGATCGATATGGTGTTCAGCCGTGCCGGCACCAGCACGCAGGTTCTCAATCAGGTCTCGCTGAGCGTCGACAAAGGCGAGTTCATCTCGATCATCGGCCATTCCGGCTGCGGAAAGTCAACGCTGCTCAACATCGTTGCCGGGCTGACGCAGGCGACGCGCGGCGTGGTGTTTCTCGAAGGCAATGTCGTCGACACGCCGGGACCCGACCGTGCCGTGGTGTTCCAGAACCATTCGCTGCTGCCCTGGCTGACCGTCTATGAAAACGTCAAGCTGGCGGTCGACAAGGTCTTCTCGTCCAGCAAAAGCCGGGCGGAACGGCATGAATGGACCATGCGCAATCTCGAACTGGTGCAGATGGTGCATGCCAGGGACAAGCGTCCCTCGGAAGTCTCTGGCGGCATGAAGCAGCGCGTCGGCATTGCCCGGGCGCTGGCCATGGAACCCAAGGTGCTGCTGCTGGACGAGCCGTTCGGTGCGCTGGATGCGCTCACCCGCGCGCACCTGCAGGATCAGGTCATGCAGATCCATACGGAGCTTGCCAATACGGTCTTGATGATCACCCACGATGTCGATGAAGCCGTGCTGCTTTCCGACCGTATCGTCATGATGACCAATGGTCCTTCCGCCAGGATCGGCGAAATCCTCGATGTGCCGCTGGTTCGCCCGCGCCGCCGCATCGAGCTTGCCGCCGATGCCACCTATATCCGCTGCCGTTCGTCCGTGCTGAAATTCCTCTACGAGCGGCACCGTCTTGTGGAGGCCGCGTAAGATGGAAACAACCGCGAAAAAGCAAAAACTCGTCGTCATCGGCAATGGCATGGCGCCGGGCAGGGCGCTGGAACATCTCTTCGAGATGGCGCCCGATATCTATGATGTCACCATTTTCAATGCCGAGCCGCGCGTCAATTACGACCGGATCATGCTGTCGCCGGTTTTGTCAGGCGAAAAGGAATTCGAGGAAATCATCATTCATGGCGATGGCTGGTACATCAAGCACGGCATTACGCTCTACAAGGGCCACAAGGTTATCGGGATCGACCGGGAGGCAAAGACGGTCACCTCCGATGCCGGGGCGACCGAAAGCTACGACAAGCTTTTGATCGCGACGGGTTCGGTCCCCTTCGTTCTGCCTGTTCCCGGCAACAACCTGCCGGGGGTCCTGACCTATCGCGATCTTGACGATGTGAATGCCATGCTGCTTGCGGCCCAGTCCCGCGCGCGGGCCGTGGTGATCGGCGGCGGCCTGCTCGGTCTGGAAGCGGCTGCCGGCCTGAAATCGCGCGGCATGGATGTCACGGTTCTCCATATCATGCCGACGCTGATGGAGCGCCAGCTCGATCCCGCTGCGGGCTATCTGCTCGAACAGGCGGTGGAACAACGCGGCATCCGCGTGATGACCAAGGCCAGCACCAAGGAGATCATCGGTCAGAACAGGGTTGAAGGCGTTCTGCTTGCCGATGGCACAACATTGCCTGCCGATCTGGTGGTCATGGCGGCGGGTATCCGCCCCAACGCCCTGCTTGCGAAGGAGGCGGGCCTTGCAACCAATCGCGGCATCGTTGTCGACGCCGGTATGCGGAGCTCCGATCCCGATATTTTCGCCATCGGGGAGTGCGCCGAGGTGGGCGGACAATGCTACGGGCTCGTCGCACCGCTCTATGAGATGGCGCGGGTTGTGTCGGCGCAACTGGCGGATGATGCGGAGGCGAAATTCGTCCACAGCGAGACGCCGACCAAACTGAAGGTGACGGGCATCAACCTGTTCTCGGTCGGTGATCTTGGCGAGGGCGACGACCGGCAGGAGATCGTCCTGCGCGATGCCGCCGCCGGTGTCTACAAGCGGCTGGTGCTGAAGGATGACCGCATCATCGGCACGGTGCTCTACGGCGAGACATCCGACGGCGCCTGGTTCCATGACCTGACCAAAAAACGCACCGACATTTCGGAGATGCGCGACACATTGATTTTCGGCCAGTCCTATCAGGGAGGGTCCCCGCTGGACCCTATGGCGGCCGTTGCAGCCTTGCCAGATGATGCGGAAATCTGCGGCTGCAACGGCATATGCAAGGGCAAGATTACGGGTGCCATTTCAGGCAAGGGGCTGACCTCGCTGGATGATGTGCGGGCCCATACCAAGGCGTCCGCCTCCTGCGGCAGCTGCACCGGGCTGGTGGAACAGCTTCTGGCCCTGACCCTCGGCGATTCCTACAATCCATCGGCGGTGACGCCCATGTGCAGTTGCACCGATCTTGGCCATGACGATGTCCGCCGGCTGATCAAGGCAAAGAAGCTGAAGTCGATTCCGGCCGTGATGCAGGAGCTGGAATGGAAGACGTCGTGCGGCTGCGCCAAGTGCCGCCCGGCCTTAAATTATTATCTCGTTGCAGACTGGCCGGATGAATATGCCGACGACTACCAGTCCCGCTTCATCAACGAGCGGGTGCATGCCAACATCCAGAAGGACGGGACCTATTCGGTCGTGCCGCGCATGTGGGGCGGCGTCACCAACTCAAGGGAATTGCGGGCAATCGCCGATGTGGTCGACAAATTCGCCATTCCGGCTGTCAAGGTCACCGGCGGCCAGCGCATCGACATGCTGGGCGTTAAGAAGGAAGACCTGCCTGCCGTCTGGGCCGATCTCGGCAAGGCCGGCTTCGTCTCGGGTCAGGCCTATGCCAAGGGGCTGCGCACGGTAAAAACCTGTGTCGGGACCGACTGGTGCCGCTTCGGCACGCAGGATTCGACCGGGCTCGGCATTCGCATCGAAAAATTCATGTGGGGATCGTGGACCCCCGCCAAGGTCAAGATGGCGGTATCGGGCTGTCCGCGCAATTGCGCCGAAGCCACCTGCAAGGATGTCGGCATCATCTGTGTCGATTCCGGATACGAAATCCATTTCGCCGGGGCGGCGGGTCTCGACATCAAGGGGACGGAGGTTCTGGGGCTGGTCAAGACCGAGGATGAGGCGCTGGAACATGTGGTGGCGCTGACGCAGATGTACCGCGAACAGGGCCGTTATCTCGAACGCATCTACAAATGGGCCAAGCGTGTCGGCCTCGATGAAATCCGCCGTCAGATCATGCAGGACGCGGTGAGGCGGCGGGGCTATTTCGACCGCTTTGTCTTCAGCCAGAGATTCGCGCAGGTCGATCCGTGGTCCGAGCGGGTTTCGGGCGTCGACAAGCATGAATTCCAGCCGATGGCCAAAATCGGTTACCAGCAGGCAGCGGAGTAGAGTGATGAACTGGGTTGAGATTGGAACAATCAACGACATTCCGCGCCGGGGCGCCCGCTGCGTGAACACGCCCGAGGGCAGGATCGCGGTTTTCCGCACCATGGAAGACCAGATTTTTGCCATTGACGATCAGTGCCCGCACAAGGGCGGGCCGCTCAGCCAGGGCATCGTCCATGGTGCTGCAGTGACCTGTCCCTTGCACAATTGGGTGATTTCGCTGGAGACGGGCAAGGCGCTTGGCGCGGATGAAGGCAGCGTGAAAACCATCGCGATCCGGCTGGACGGCGACCGGATTCTGGCGCTGCTTGAGCTGGCCGCTATGGCCGCGGAGTAGAGCAGCATGGACAATCCGGTGCTTTCTCCCGATACGGTTCGCACCACCTGTCCCTATTGCGGCGTCGGATGCGGCGTGCTCGCGACCCCCGGCAAAGACGGTACGGTTGCCATTGCCGGAGACCCCGATCACCCCGCCAATTTCGGGCGGCTCTGCTCCAAGGGATCGGCGCTTGGTGAAACGGTTCATCTGGATGGCCGATTGCTGGAGCCACGGGTCGAGGGCAAGGCGGCGAGCTGGGACAAGGCCCTTGATCTCGTCGCCAGCCGTTTCAGTGATGCCATCAAGACGCATGGTCCCGACAGTGTCGCATTCTATGTCTCGGGCCAGCTTCTGACGGAGGATTATTACGTCGCCAACAAGCTGATGAAAGGTTTCATCGGCTCGGCGAATATCGATACCAATTCGCGGCTGTGCATGTCGTCGTCGGTGGCGGGGCATATGCGGGCTTTCGGGTCGGATACCGTGCCGGGCACCTATGAAGACCTCGAGCTCGCCGATCTCATCGTGCTGATCGGGTCCAATCTTGCCTGGTGCCATCCCGTGCTCTATCAGCGGATTGCAGCGGCCAAGGTGAAGCGCCCGCAGATGCGTGTTGTCCTCATCGATCCGCGCCGCACCATGACCGCCGATATCGCCGACATGCACCTGCCGATCCGCGCCGACGGGGATACGGCGCTGTTTATCGGGCTGCTTGGTTTTCTGGCCGGGCAGGGGGCCTTGGATCGCGCCTATATCGGGCAGCACACGACGGGTTTTGCGGCGGCGCTGGCCCTTGCCAGTCCCTACGATCTGGACGCGATTTCGCAGCACGCCGGGATTGCGCCGGATCAACTGCTCGCCTTTTTCACGCTGTTCGCCCGGACAGAGCGCAGCATGACGATCTACAGTCAGGGCGTCAACCAGTCGGCATCGGGCACGGACAAGGTCAATGCGATTATCAATTGCCATCTGGCAACGGGGCGTATCGGCCGCCCCGGCATGGGGCCGTTCTCGGTCACCGGACAGCCCAATGCCATGGGCGGGCGCGAGGTGGGCGGGCTCGCCAATATGCTGGCCAGCCATATGCAGATCGAAAATGCCGGGCACCGGCAACTGGTGCAGGATTTCTGGGCTTCCCCGATCATGGCAGCGAGGCCGGGCCTGAAGGCCGTCGATCTGTTCAAGGCGGTTGGTGACGGGCGGATCAAAGCCCTGTGGATCATGGCGACCAATCCTGCCGATTCCATGCCGGAAGCCGATCGCGTGGCGAAGGCGCTGAAGACGTGCCCGTTTGTCGTGGTTTCCGACATCAATGCCGAAACCGACACGACCGCCTATGCCCATGTGCTTTTGCCCGCAGCCGGATGGGGCGAGAAGGACGGCACGGTCACCAATTCCGAACGGCGCATCAGCCGGCAACGGCCATTCCTGCCGCTGCCGGGTCGGGCGCGGCCGGACTGGTGGATCATCACCGAGGTGGCGAAACGTATGGGGTTTGCCGCCGCATTCGCCTATCAGAATCCCGCGCAGATCTTTGCCGAGCACGCCGCTTTGTCGGGAGTGGAGAACAAGGGCAGCCGCGATTTCGATATCGCTGCCCATGCCGGCATATCTGCGCGCGCGTATGACGAGCTTGCCCCGTTTCAATGGCCGCAAAGCCGGGACGCTGCGACAACGGACGGACGCTTTTTTGCACAAGGCGGCTTCTTTACCGGGGATCGCCGGGCACGGTTCATTGCGGTATCGCCAGCCGATACCGGCGCGATCGATCGGTGGTTCACCTTGAACACCGGGCGTGTGCGCGATCACTGGCACACGATGACGCGCACGGGAAAAAGCGCGCGCCTGTCCGCGCATTTCGCCGAGCCTTTCGCGGAGATACATCCGCTCGATGCCGCCGGGCAGGGAATTGCCGATGCGAGCCTTGTCCGGTTGTATAACGCGCATGGCGATATCATCGTCCGGGCGCTGCTGACGGACAGGCAGGCGCGCGGCAGCGTGTTCGTGCCCATGCACTGGACCAATCAGTTTGCCGGTAGTGCCCGGGTGGACGTACTTGTGACATCGCGGACCGACCCGGTCTCCGGCCAGCCTGCACTGAAGATGGCAAGGGTGGATATCGAGCCTTTTGCGGCTCTCTGGTACGGGTTCGCGGTCCTGCGCGACAAGCCTCGGAGGATTGCGGCGGATTATTGGGCGCTTGCCAAGGCCAATGGAGGATACCGGATCGAACTTGCCGGTCTTCACGAGCCGGATGACTGGGCGATGTTTGCCGGAGAATTGTTTGGCTGCGGCGATGACGCGCCGCTGCTGCGTTACCACGATGCAAGGAATGGCCAGCACCGCGTGGCTGCCTTTGCCGGTGATGCCCTGATCGGCGCGCTCTACATCGCGCGCCAGCCCGTCGCCGTGTCCCGCAGTTGGGCCAGTGATCAGTTGTCGCAGCACTTTCCTGCTGCGCAGAACCGTTTCCAGCTTCTGGCGGGACGGCCCGGCGGGGATATGCCCGACAAGGGCGCGATTGTCTGTTCCTGCTTTTCCGTCGGTCATAACGAGATCGCCGGCGCGGTGCGCGGCGGCTGCCGGACCGTTGCCGCCATCGGTGAGGCTTTGAAGGCCGGAACGAATTGCGGCTCGTGCCGCGCCGAAATCAGGGGGATTGTCGATGCAAATCTTGTCCAGGCCGCAGAATAGCCCGCGCCCCGGCAGTATCGGGCAACTGGCGGTGCTGCCGGTGTTTTTCAGCCTTCAGGGCAAGCGCGGTGTCGTTGCCGGCGGGATGGCCGCCGCCGCATGGAAAGCCGAACTGCTGGCCGCGGCGGGCGCCGAGGTTCATGTCTACGCCGAAGCCATGAGCGAGGAAATGTCCGCCCTGATTGCGGCAGGACCGTTCGTCTATCATGCGCGCAGGTGGTCGGCAAGGGATTTGCGCGGTGCTGCCATCGCCGTTGCCGACGCCGCGACGGAACAGGAGGCTGAAGCATTTCTGCATGCGGCGACGCAAGCCGGTGTGCCGTGCAACGTCATCGACAAACCGGCATTCTGCGCGTTTCAGTTTGGCACCATCGTCAATCGTTCGCCCGTGGTGGTCGGCATATCGACCGATGGCGCAGCGCCTATATTGGGGCAGGCGATCCGCCGGCGGATCGAGACGGTCCTGCCCGCATCGCTGGCAGCTTGGACGCAACTGGCACAACAGTTGCGCGGTTATATTGCGCAAACACTCCAGCCCGGCCGCCAGCGAAGGCTGTTCTGGGAGGATTTCGTCAATCGCGCCTTTGGCGTGGACCCGTTGCCCGATGAAAGAGCCAAACTGCAGGCACGGGCGATGGAGGTCGCCAATGACCGCAACACACGCACGGGCATGGTGGCCGTCATCCCGGTGGAGAGTGATGACCCCGAGCTTCTCACACTCAAGGCCATGCGTCTGCTGCAAATGGCCGATGTGATCTTTTATGGCAGGAATGTTCCGGCTGCCGTTCTGCAGCTGGCGCGGCGGGAGGCCAGGCGCATTCCCCTGGCCGATAAACCGTTTCACGACGCTGCTGCACAGCGTCTTTGCGCCGACGGCAAGAACGTCGTTGTTCTCAAGCGCGCCTAGACGGCGTCCTGATCGAGTTCGGGGTAATGGCGGAAAATGCCTGACTCGTTGAAGGGAATACGCCGCGGCGAGGCGAGATACCGGGCAATGTTGGGTCTATCCTGCACCTGATCATGCAAGGCTATCAGCAGAGGGTATTGCCGGGCGAACAACTGCGTGGCGCGGGGAAAGGCATATCTCAGTCCCTCGATCACCTGAAACAGCGAGAGGTCGACATAGCTGAGCCCGTTGCCGATGCTGTGCCTGTCACCAGCGGGATTATTGGCAAGGTTGCGCTCGAAATAGCCGAGATATTTCGGGATGCGATGCTCGATGAAGCTGGCCGAACGCGCCTTCGCCGCGTCCTTCTGATCCTCGTAGTAAAGCTCGGTGGCAAGCGGATGATGCGTGTCGTGCACCTCGCAGACAAAGTCGGTGATGGTCAGTTGCAGACCATTGGCGATAGAGCGCAATCCCTCATTCTCCGGCACCAGACCGAGTTTGGGTCCGAGATAGAGAAGAATATTGGCGACGTGTGAAACAAGCAGTTCGCCGTCTTGCAGAAAGGGCGGGGCGAACGGCGTGTGCGAGGTATCGGCGCCTTTCAGCATCCGCATCATTGCGGATGTGCCGCGCCCGCTGCCGGTTTCGCGGGTGATGTCGACATAGGCCGCCCCGGCTTCTTCCAGCGCCAGCCGGATGAACTCGCCGCGTCCCTGTATGCCGTCCCAGTAATAGAGTTCATAGGGCATTGCCGGTTTCTCCATTGCTCTGATTGGATGCCTTTGCGGTTTCCGCGATCAGCCAATCGATGAATATTTGCGCCGCCGGAGCGCTGCTGGCCCCTTTGGGCGTCACCAGCCAATGGGCGGTGCGGGTGGAGGTGATCGTCTGCGCGCATGGCTGTACCAGACGTCCGGTCCGCAGGTGATCGCGGATCAGCAGCATGCGGCCGATGGCAATGCCCTGACCATCCAGCGCCGCCTGCAGGGTGATGTTGTAGTCCGTCAGCTGGATGGTGCGGGCGCCGGCCAGATCAAGGCCCACCGCATCGGCCCAGACCTGCCAGTCGACGGGCTTCCTGGCGAACAGCAATGTGTGGCGCAGCAAGTCCTTCGGCGTCTCGATGGCTTTGTCCGATTGCAGAAGTGCCGGGCTGATAACCGGGCTGAGCTGTTCGGCCATGAGCAGGCGCACATCGACCCCGGGCCAGTTTCCGTCGCCATAGCGGATGGCGATGTCGGCCTCCCCGGCGGCAATGTCTGCGCTGCGCAGGGTGGGATCGAGTTCGAGGTTGATATCAGGGTGCAGCGATTGAAAACCGTGCAGGCGCGATACGAGCCAGTTGGCGGCAAAGGAGGGCAGCAGGCTGATACGGACCACTGTGCGCTTATTCCTGCCGCGCAGGTCTGCGGTGGCGGCGGCGATGAGGCGGAATGCATCGGTGGTGCGGGCGCGATAGTCCTCGCCCTCCGGCGTCAGGGCGATGCTGCGCGCCTTGCGCACAAACAGCGGCAGGCCGAGAAACTCTTCCAGCTGGCGGATATGATGGCTGACGGCGCTTTGCGTGATAAGCAGTTCTTCGCCCGCCCGGCGAAAACTCATCAGCCGCGCGACGGCCTCGAAGGCTCGAAGTGCCTGCAACGGCGGCAAGGTGGTGGAGGAGCGCATTTCGCCTCATGCTTTCGACTGCGTGTCATCAGCTTATCCGGGTTTTCAGGCATTAGCCAGATCGATCAGTGACGCCGGTGTTTTGAATTGGACCTGCGGAGCAGGGCCGTTGATGATGCCGGCATAGTCAGCCGGAGATGATGATGTCAGCCACCATAGCAAAGAAGCTTGCAAGTCTTGGTCACGACCTCCCGGTCGCGTCCGTACCCGTTGCCAATTACGTATCGGTCGTCCGCGCCGGCACCCTGTTGAGTATATCGGGGCAGATCAGCCGTATCGATGACGGGAATGTCGTCCTCGGTGTTGTCGGCGCGTCTGTTTCCCTTGAGGAAGGCCGCAGGGCAGCCGAGATCGCGGCGCTCAACGTGCTGTCGCAGATCGCCGCGGCCACCGATGGGACGATTGCCAGCGTGCGGCGCGTCGTGCGTCTCGGCGTCTTCGTGGCGGCGACGCCTGACTTTACCCAGCACCCGCAGGTTGCCAATGGCGCATCGGACCTGATGGTTGCCGTGTTCGGCGATGCGGGGCGTCACAGCCGTGCCGCCGTCGGCGTCAGCTCATTGCCGCGCGGCGTTGCTGTCGAAGTGGATGCGTTGGTCGAGCTGGAGGGCTGACGGTGACCCAAGTGCTCGATATTGAACAGTTGCGCTCGGAAACGCCGGGGTGTGCCATCAGCACCCATTTCAACCATTCCGGCTCGTCGCTGCCTTCCAATGCAGTGCTGGCGGCGGTGACGGAACATCTCCAGCGTGAATCGCTTTATGGCCCCATGGAAGCTGCGGCCAATGCTGCGGGCCTGATCGACGAAGCGCGGGCGGATGCCGCCGGTCTCATCGGTGCGACGCCTGCCGAGATTGCCTTCTCCAGCAGCGGGTCTGCCGCCTGGGGACTGTCCTTTGCCGCTTTGCCGCCGCTTGTTGCGGGTGACCGCATTCTGGTCGGCCGTCAGGAATGGGGCGGCAATCTGTCGACGATGCAGGCGGTGGCCAAAAGGGCAGGTGCGTGCGTCGAGACCATCCCGGTGAATGAAGACGGCAGTGTGGATGCCCATGCGCTCGCTGCCATGATCGATGACCGTGTTCGCCTTGTTGCCCTGACGTGGCTTCCCGCCAATGGCGGACTTATCAATGATGCCGCTGCCATCGGCAGGGTCACGCGCGCGGCGGGCATTCCCTATTTCATCGATGCGGCGCAGGCGCTCGGCCAGCTTCCGGTGGATGTCAGCGCCATTGGTTGTGACATGCTGAAGGGGTCGGGTAGAAAATTTCTGCGCGGCCCGCGCGGCGCGGCCATCCTCTATCTGCGCAAGGCTTTTCTTGAAACACTCGAACCAGCCTATCTCGATGTCCTTTCCTCCACATGGGGCGAGGACGGGCCACATATGCGGACCGATGCGCAGTGTTTCGAGACGAGTGAAAAGCCTATCGCCCTGCTGCTTGGATTGGGAGCGGCACTGAAACAGGCGCGCAGCCTCGGCATGGGTGCGATCCGCCAGCGGATCAGGGAACTTTCCGGGCAATTGCGCGGTCAACTGGCTGCCATTCCCGGTGTCGCGATTCATGACCTCGGCACGGAGAAATCCGGATTGGTCTCTTTTACGGTGGCGGGCATTGCGCCGCAGGCTCTGCGCGGCAAACTTGCGGAAAAGCGGATTACAATTGCGGCAAATGGGATACCCTACACACCGCTTGATATGACGGCGCGCGGCCTCAACGAGATTGCGCGTGCATCGGTCAGCTATCTGAACACAACGGACGAAATTGACCGTCTTTGCGACAATGTTGCTGCTCTTGCACGGCAGGCCGCTTGACGGAATGAAGGACAGGTGAGGACAGAATGGATCTGGGAATCAGGGGCAGGCGGGCAATCGTCTGCGCGAGTTCAAAAGGGCTTGGCCGCGGCGTTGCGGAAAAGCTGGCGGAAGCAGGCGTTGACCTGACGTTGAATGCCCGCACGGAAGCGGTGCTGCGCGAGACGGCCAAGGAAATCGCCGATACCTACGGCGTCAAAGTGCAGATCGTTGCGGCAGATGTGACGACGGAGCAAGGCCGCAAGGAATTGCTGGCTGCCGAACCGCGGCCGGATATTCTCGTCAACAATGCCGGCGGGCCGCCGGCCGGCCTCTGGTCGGACTGGCATGAAGAGGAGTGGCTGAAGGCGGTCAATGCCAATATGCTGACGCCGATCTACCTGATGAACGCGATCCTGCCCGGCATGATCGAACGCAAATGGGGCCGCGTGGTCAACATCACCTCCGGCTCGGTGAAATCTCCCATTGCCCAGCTCGGCCTGTCGAATGCCGCGCGCAGCGGCCTGACCGGTTTTGTTGCCGGAACTGCGCGGCAGGTGGCGCGCCACGGCGTGATCATCAACAATCTCTTGCCGGGCTCGCACGAGACCGACCGGATCAAGGGATTTCTGGAAAAGACTTCGGAAACCAAGGGCATCTCCATCGAACAGGCGCGCGCTGAAGCCCATGCCGCCAATCCGACCGGCCGCTTCGGCACCAAGGAGGAATTCGGCGCGGCGGCCGCCTTCCTGTGCAGCCAGTATGCCGGCTTCATCGTCGGGCAGAACCTACTGCTCGATGGCGGCGCCTTCAACTCGACACTGGGGTGAAAGCCTGCATCGATGCCGTGAGTTCCATAATTAAACTTATGCAACTCACGGCATCGCGAAATCCGGAGGATCAGGCAATCCATCCGGAGTTCCGGTCTACGTGCTTTCCCGCCTGCCGTCTTATGTTCACGTCGTGGCCCCAAGGGGCTCTGTTTTAGCACGACAAGGAAATGCAGGATGAGCAAGACATGGTTTATCACCGGTGCCGGACGGGGTATCGGCGCGGAAGTCGCCAAGGCTGCGCTGGCAGCCGGTGACAATGTGGTCGCAACCGGCCGCAATCGCAAGCAGGTGCAACAGGCGTTCGCGGGCGTCGAGGGGCAATTGCTGATTGTTGAGCTGGACGTGACCAAGCCGGATCAGGCGGATCAGGCGGTGGACGCTGCCGTCACCCATTTCGGCGGCATCGACGTTCTCGTCAACAATGCCGGCTACGGCCAGCTGGGTCAATTCGAAGAAAATGGTGCCGACGACATCGAACGGCAATTCGCCACCAATGTATTCGGCCTGTTGCACGTGACCCGCGCGGTTCTGCCTGTGATGCGCTGGCAAAGATCGGGCCGCATCTTCAATCTGTCCTCCATAGGCGGCATGGTCGGGTTTGCCGGTGCTTCCGTCTATTGTTCGACGAAGTTTGCGGTTGAAGGCTTCTCGGAATCGCTGGCCATGGAAGTGGCCCGCTTCGGCATCCATGTGACCATCGTCGAGCCGGGGTTCTTCCGCACGGATTTTCTCGATGAAAGTTCGGTTCGCTATGGCAATAAAAGCATTGAGGACTATGCCGAAGCCTCGCGTGAAACGCGCACGACCTATGACGGGTACAGCTACAAGCAGGCGGGCGATCCGGCAAAGCTCGGGTCGGCATTGATTGAACTGGCCGCCTCGCAGGAGCCACCCCTGCGTTATGCCGCCGGTTCCGATGCGGTCAAAGGCATCGCGACGAAGCTGGATTCGGTTCACGCGGAAATCAACAAATGGCGATCCCTGTCGATTTCCACGGATGGTAATTTTTGAGCCGCTTTTCTGCCCAGAGATCAACACGATCTTCCCGGAGAAATAGGCAATCACCTCGGTGGATCGGTATACCGCCTCGCCCTTCCGCCATGCGATATTCAGACTGGGAATAAACCCCCGCTATTCAAATCACTTAAAAAGAAAGGGATATTTGCAATGAACATCCAACTCCCCACCCTTTCACCGTATCTCAAGCCGGGCTTTTCAACGCTGAAACTTCTTTCACGCGTGCTGCATCCGATCAAGACCAAGAAAGATCGCGATATGGCAGAACTGGCAAAGCGATATTTAAACGGATAATCAGCGCCTTTTGATGCGCTTGTGAAAGCACAGGAAACCCGCAATGCCCGGCATTGCGGGTTTCAACGTTTTTCGGCGGGGTCGAGGGTGAACAGTTCCTGCGCCCGCCCGACGCCGCGCAAGGCGAAACGCCCGACGCAAACCAGTTTGGAGCGAAGTTCTTCCGGCAGGAATGCGGCGAAGCGGTCCGAGATCAGGACATCCTGATCGACGGACCGGCACATGGATGCGATGCGGCTGACTTCATTGACGGCCGGTCCGACGACGGTAAAATCCAGCCGCGTGTCGCTGCCGATATTGCCAAAGAACACCTCGCCCACATGCATGCCGAGATAGACATTGGTGATCGGCTGTTTCTCGGCGGCGCGCCGCTCATTGAGCACGATGAGCCGCTTGCGCAGGAGGGCTTGGGCCTTCAGCGCCGCGGCGCAGGCCGTCTGCGACCCGCCTTCGGTGAAGATGGCCAGGGTGCCGTCGCCGATGAGCTTCAGCACGTCGCCGCCCGCTTCCTGGATCGACGAGATGACCGCATCGGCATAGTCGTTCAGCATCGGGATTATGGCATCCGGTCCTGCCGCGTCGGAAATGCGCGTATAGTCGCGCAGGTCCGAATACCAGAGAACCGCTTCGATCCGGTCGGCCGCGCCGCGATTGATGCGCCCGGCCAGCACGCGTTCGCCCGCATCGTGCCCGAGATAGACCTCGGCCACCGTGCGCACGATCCGCGCCAGCGAGGAGCATTTGATCGCGAGCGCCAGCCCCCGCGCCAGACGTTTCAGGGTTGCAATGTCGCTGTCCACAAAGCCGTCGGCATGCGCCGTGGACCATTGCGAATAGAAACAGTCCATTTCGCCGATGCTGCCCTGCGTCGAAAAGCGGTGGACCAGCGCGAGATAATCGGTGAGCCCTTCGGCCTTGAGGTTTTCCAGATGCAGAAAGCCCGGTTCGTCCATTTCGCCGATGCGGCGGCGGAGCGAATCCTCGCCGGACTGCAGCAGGTGGTAGAAAGTGGTCCGCTGCCAGCTTTCGGCGCCGGGGCCCTGGGTGCTCGAGCCATACTCGATCACCGGCTTTTCCACCTCCTCGCGCTGGCGCCAGTGGAACGCCCTGCCCTCGTAGATGGGATGCAGCGTATCGACAAAGGTCAAGGCGCGTTCGAGCGTGATGCCAAGGCCGCAGCACCGCACGCAGAAACCGTTCAGCAGTTCGGTTTCGCTGGCGCCGGCCAATCCCTGCGCGTCGAGCCATTCTTCAATCGCAACTATGTCGGCTTCCGTCATGATTCCCGCTCACTTGTCCGCCTGAACGGGTATCACGTCCGTGCCGTTTGACAAAGATGGCAGTAGCGGGAACTCAGGCGCTTGGCGCTGGCGCTTCCACTTTAGCCGCCGGTTGTGCGGCAGCGGCAGAGCCATTGGCCGCGCTTCCGGCCTTCTCGATGGCGCAGACCTTCAGGTTGCCGGTGAAAAGAATGCCGCTGATCGGCAGTGCCGGTTCGGCCGGGAATGTTTCATGCCTGATGCTGTCCTTCGGCACGTGCAGCTTGTGTTCGCCGCCTTCACCGCCGCCCCCGAGCGTGAGCGCGAGGGATGGCTGGGTCTGCAGCAGCGTGACGCCGTACAGGAACTCGAAGCTCAGCATCGACACCAGGAACTTGTAGGTGCCGTCGCGCACACCGCCCTTGAGCAGGGCGGCGCGGTGCGTCTCCTCGCCCATGTGCACATCGAGCGGCGGAATGTTGGGCTCGCAGACATAGGCCATGGCCAGGAGCTGCCCCTTGTCCACTTCGAATTTCAGACGGTCGCGGCCAAGATCAAGGGCCGAGACGGAAAATCGCCGGTTGCTGTATTCGACCGGCAATCGTCCCAGCCTTTTGCCCAGCTGCACGCCATCGAGCGCGCGCGCGCCGGCAAAATGGTCGGGGTCGATGGGCGGCTGCAGGGCAGCCGCCTTGTGCGGGCGCAGCAATGCCGGTTCCAGTTCATCGGCAATGAGGTTGGCGACAACGGTCGTCGCGACTGGCCGCGCATAATGCCCTTGGTCGGAGTAGAAACTGGGATGGCCGACGACATCACGGCCCAGCCGCTGCATCAGGTGGCGCGAAACGTCGACGCAGATGGTGCCGTACCACTGCGAGATGTAGTTGATCCCGGCATCGATGGATGGCACGGCGCTGAGGAAGGAGCCGTTGCGGGCGCCGAAGACAAGGGTGGCAATGCGCAGGTTGGGGTTCTGCTCGAGGGCATAGCGGATGATCCCCTCGTAAAACCGCGCCCAGTGGCGGAAAGGCCGCCGCTCGTCACCATAGACAAAGGCATCATTGAGTGCGTACTCGATCAGCAGCAGATCGCAATCGGCAAGCTTGTCGTAGGTCTTGAGCTGGTAGAGGCCGAAGGCGCTGGTCGTCCCGCCCACGGCCAGGTCGGCGGCAATGTCGAGGTCGATGCCGCGCCGGGCCATGGTCGCCAGAAGCGACGGCAGGTAGCCGGGCAGCATGACGGTATTGGAGCCACCGATGATGACGGTTTTCAGTTTCATGGTGTCACCACTGCTGCCCGGCCCGCGGGAGAAAGTCCCCCGCAGCGCCAGACCCCATATCCCTTTGCATCCCAATCGAAATAGTAGGCGGCGGCCACCCGGCCCGTTCCCATCAGTTCGGCGAAGCGGCTGCGTGCCGCCTCGACCAGCTGTTCCCGTGAGCCGTCATTGGCCGGACATGTGGTCGCCGTGTTGGAAAAGCCCCATTCGGTGATCCAGCACGGTTTGCCGTCGGGCTCCGAGCGGCAGATGGACAGCGCCTGGCTGACATGCGCTGCGCGGGCTGCTGCCGTGCCGTTGCTGCCGGGGTAGATGTGGATGCCGTAGCCGTCCACGACCTTGTCGAGCCCATGCTTGCGCATGAGATTGGTAAAACTGGCGGGATCGATGCTGTCGATGCCGCGCCGGTCGGCGTCGGCGACCGGGATATCGGACAGCCCCGCCGAAATGACCTTGGCGTTGCGGCTATATTGCGTTGATTGCAATTCCCTGCGGACCACGGCGGCAAGCTGGACATACCGGGCTGCGCCCTGCTCGACGGCCGGCAAATTGTCGAGATCCGCCAGCGAGCGGGCGGTGCGGCTTTTGGCCTTTGCCTTCACTTCCAGATCGCCATTATAGGCGCCCCAGTTGATCTCGTTTCCGGCCTCCACGGCAACAAGCGGAATCTTGAGCGCATCGATCTTGCGCAGGGCATCGCCGACGACGGAACGGAACTGATCCGGCGCAATATCGGAAAGCCGGTACATGTCCCATATCCGGCCAAGGCCGGAACGGGGTTGCGTGCCCTCGGGATAGAACGCCGGATTGTTGAGCGATATTTCCAGGAGGATGGCGAGGCCCTTGGCGTGGGCAACGCGGACCGCGTCAATGCTCTGGTCGATCGGTTTTGTCAGGGACAGGCGCACCGCCACGACGCCGTTCTTGACCATGAGATCAAGAAGCTTCTCCCGTTCGGCGGGCGAAAGCCAGGCCAGATTGACCCGGTTGACGCCAAAGCGGGTATCGCCCGCCGCATGCGCCGGTGTTACCGGCTGAACGCCGATAACAATCGCTGCCACGATACCGGCGGCACCGGCGGCCAACTTACGCATGTGCACTTTCCAGCCCATGGTTTCATGCCTCCTCATAAGGTGGACGCCGGGACAAGTACCGATCACCGGATTCCAATATCTTTCAACGCGGCGTTGAAATTGGCTTCGCAGGCGGAATAGCGGTGGATGGCGGCGGGAACGTCGATCTTCGACAGGAAGTCCTGCAGGAAGGCCTTCTTTTGCGGCTCGCGGTTCCAGACCGATGCCTCGATATGGGGAAAGCCGACAAAGTCGAGCATTTCGCGCATCCGGTCGTCGACGGCGATCATCAGCGCCGGAATGCCCGACTGCATGCCGATGATCGAACCATGGAACCGGCGGCCAAAGCAGAAATCCTGGCCGGAAACCCAGCTGCGCCACTTATGCGTGTCGAAGAATACGAGATAGTCGCGCTTGCGCTGCCATTTCTCCGCATGCTTGTACTCGGTCGGCGCGGTGATGCGGCTGGCCGCCGGATCATAGGCTTCGGTGCCCTCGTCGCCCACCATGTTCATGTTGTAGACGATGACTTCGTCCTGGATGACATAGCTTGCCGTGCTGTCCTTGTGCAGGAGCGCATGGGCATCGACGATGGTGTCGGGAACGCTACCGAGATAACCGCCAAAGGCGATCTTCTGCGATTCCGCCAGGCCCGGATCGGCCAGGCGGCTGAGCGAGCGCTTCATCTGGGCCGGATCGTAATAGAGGGAGGGGCAACCGGTCGGGCGCACATATTTCATGCCCTCGGCCTTCAGGAATTCCGCCGTGAAGTGCCCACGGGTGAGGAAGAACGTTTCCTTCTTCTTCAAGACGTTGAGAAAGCGCTGCGTGCCTTCCGGCAGTTCGGCTTTCAGGTTTTCCTTCTTCTGAATGCCGATACCCATGACGACGATCGGCATGTTGAGACGCTCGAACACATGGGATTCCGTCGCCGCTGCATAGCCGGGCCGAAGCAGGTTGGCCGATGCGAACAGGCACAGATCAAAGCTCTCGTTCAGCCGCGCATAGGTCTCGGGCGAATGGATGCTGTTGGCCAGATGCCAGAACGGAATATAGGTGACGTCGTGGCCGCGTACGCTGTTGGCCGCGCCTTCACCGATGAGATAATTGCCGGTATTGGCAATCCGCTTGACCTGGTCGATGACATCCTTCTTCGTCCGGATGTTCTCGAAATAGGGACGGTGCTTGACCGTTGCCCCGGAAACGCTGTCGACTGTCCGCATCAGATATGATGGGATGCCTGTGATCATTATTCGCATGTTCGTCCATCTTGGGTTGGAGCTTCCGGAGCACCGGATATGGGAGTTATCCGATGCCGATCTCGGTCAGGACCGAGCGGAAGCTGCGTTCACGGTCAGAGTATTTTTCGATGACCTGCGGGATGTTCATCTGCGCCAGATGGTCGGAGATGAAAGCCGAGCGGTCGTTTGCAGAATTGAGGTCGTTGGCCTCGACTTTCGGCAATCCGGAAAAGTTCAGCATTTCGCGCATGCGGTCATCGACGGCCACGATCAGGCTTGGCACGCCGGACTGGAGCGCAATGATGTTGCCGTGAAAGCGCCGGCCGAAGGAGAAGTCCATCGAGGATGTCCAGGCGCGCCACTGGTTGGTGTCGAAAAATGTGTGAACCTTGATCTTCTTCTTCAGTTCGCCGGAGCCCTTGAACGTCAGGTCGCCGATCATCTCGCCCGAGGTTGAATCGTAAACGCGGCCATCCTCGTTGGGCTCGACCTGCATGTCGAAATGCAGGGGCTCGTCCTGGATGACATAGGCCGACCGGCCGTCATCGGACGACAGTGCATTCATGTCGCCGATCGTATCCAGCGCGGCACCCATATAGCCGGTGAACACGGTCCGCCCCTCGCCTACCTTGACATCAGGCAGACGGCGAATGGCCTTGCGCACATTGGCGGGCATGAAATACATCGACGGGCAGCCGACGGGCCGCACGAACGAGAACCCCTGGTCCTTGAGATAGGAGGCGGTTTCATCGCCGCGGGTGAGGAAATAATGTTCCTTTTCCTTCAGCACCTGCAGCAGGCGCTGGGTGCCTTCGGGCAATGATTCTTCAAGGTCCGGGCGGTTCTGGATGCCGATGCCCAGCATGACCACAGGCATGTCGAGCTTGGACAGGACCTGCGCTTCCGCATCGGCCGACAGGCTTTTGCGCAGGAGGTTGGCGCAGGTGAACACGCAGATATCAAACTGCTTGTTGATGGAATCGAGACCGGTGCCATTGTTGACGGCATTGTACAGATGCCAGAACGGAATATGGGTGGCATCCGGGGACAGTGCGCGCAAGGCGCCCTCCCCGATCAGGTAATTGCCTGTGTTGCTGATGTTCTTGAGTTCGCGCAGGTAAGCATCCTTGCTTTCCGGCTGCGGCTGTTTCTCCGAGTAAAAGACCCGGGCGTCTTCAGCGCGCTGGATAAGGCGTGTCACGTGGCCTGGGATGCCTGTAAGGAGAATTCTGGGGCTCATGGGGTTCACAAAACCTTTCTGGTGATCGTCACGCGACAGCACGGCCGGAAAGCACGGCGGTGGCATCGAATTCTGGGATGATTTCCGGCGCATCCGCATTCCGTTCGAGCGGAAGAGCCGGTTCGATGGTGTTGCTCCAGTGAATGAAGCTGGCAAAGGATGAGGTCCAGGAACGCTCGGCAGCCGTGGCAAGCGCGCCTTCCGCCGTGCGGGCCAGCGCCGTGCGGTCCTGGGCGAGAATGGTCAGCAGCCGGGCGATATCCGATACGATCTGCGCATCATTGCCATTCTTGATCAGGATGCCGTCCTGACCATGGATGATCAGCTCATCGACCGCACCGACGGCAGTCGCCACCGGAACGCAACCAAGTTGCTGCGCTTCGGCAATCATCAGCGGCGCGCCTTCCCAGCGCGACGGCATCAGCAGCACGTCGGCCCAGGCGAGTTGGGCCGCGATATCCTTGCCGCTGAAAACCGGCGGTGAAACGCGGACACCAGCGTCCTTGAGGCGCGCCATCCATGAAGAACTCGGATCGTCGGAGAGAATCTCGCCGCCAATGGCCTGGGCTTCGAAGGCGATGCCGCGCTCGCGCAGTTTGATGATGGCATCGTGCAAGCGGTCAATGCCCTTCTGGCGGTCCAGCCGACCCATGTAGAGAATGCGCAGCGGTTCGGCCGGCTGCGGCGTCTTGCGAGCACCGGTAACCTGCGCGCGCAGCTTGGCATCGATGGAAAAGCTGGCGGCGTTCGGGACGGCAAAGATTTTCTCGAACGGCACGCCAAAGCTGTGCAGATAGGTTTTCAGCTGCTCGGAACAGGTGAGAAACGCGTCATAGGCATGTTCGAATGCAATGGCGGCATAGGGCTGCCCGGCGCGGCGGCGGAAGACGGTTTCATCCACCACATGGAGATAGCAGGCCGTGCGCGTGCCTTCCGAGCGGAGTTTGCCCATCAGCGGATGGGCGGCCATCACATGGTTGTTGACGATCAGGTCGAAGCCGGACAGCTGTCCGCGCAACGCTTCCCAGTCGAGCGGATGATCTTCGGTGATGAAATCCTGCCCGAGGAAACGGTTGGTATCACCCCAGGCCGGTATGCCGTCCTTCCAGAAATGGATGTAGTCGAAGGCCTGGTCGAACTCGTCGAGCACGTCCATGCGGCTTGAACCGAGCACGAACAGATGGGTTTCAAAACCCTCCTGTTTCAATTCGCGACCAGCTGCATAGGCGACCTTCTCGGCGCCGCCGAACGAGGCATTGGGAACCAGCACCGCCGCCGTCTTTTTTCCTGCGGTATTATGGGCGAGCGGCAGGACTGGCGATCCGCCGAGTTCCTTCCTCAGGACCTGATACATATCCGACAGGGCCGGCAGGCGGCGCGGGCGCCACGTCCAGCGTGTGGATGCCGTCTGCTTGAGCGGGCTGGTTGCAATGGCCGTTACAAGGTTGAGCAATGCCTGTTCCGGCCGTGCCAGCGAGCGGCGCTGCCGTGCCTTGGGGAACGGAAAGCGGATTTTCAGGCGCGATGATGTCGGCCACAGCTGCTGGCTGCCGATGGACGAAAACCAGTCAAGCGCATCATTGTCGATGACGTTCTGGATAAGCTTGGTCGAAACGAAGATCAGATCGGCCGGGCCCTGATGCGTGCCGGACGGCATGATCTCGGATTCGATGCGCCGTTCCGAATCCACATTGCCGAACTCGACGAAGACGATATTGGATTTTTCCGCCAGACGCTCGAGATGGCAGAGGATGTTCGGAAACAGCCGCGAGCGGTTCAACAGCTTCAAGGTTTCGTTGCTGCATGCGGCGACAAAGGGCGGGAAATGGAAATTGTCTGGTTCGCCGACGCTGCCCCAATAGGCGCGGATCGCGTCGTCAAAGCCGATCTCACCCGGTGTGCGGGTGGGGTCGGTGAAGGTGCTGAGCGTCCCCTCGCCTGTCCGGATCAGCGCGTAGCGGGGACATTCCTCGTGTTCGAAACCGACCAGGGTCGGCCGGCGGAACAGGGCCTTGTGCCGTTTGCGCAGGAAGTTGATCGATGACGACCGGTCGCGGTTGGCTTCCTTGAAGCGGCTTTCCGCACGCAGACGGTATTCGAAGCCGGTGTCATGGCACGGCTGCCCGGCAAAGCCGGCCTCGATCGCCGACAACCAGAATTCCCAGTCCTCGAAGCCATTCTGACGGTCGTCATCGAAGCGCACGCCGCTGTTGAAGACGTCGATCGAAATCATCGATCCCGTGTCGCAGATATTGTCCGTGATGCAGTGGATCAGCCGCGAATAGCTGTCGCCGTAATGCGCGCGCCAGTTCACCGAGAATGTATCGATATTCGTGTAAATCCACCCTGCCTTGCCGGCGGAAAGGCGGCGGTAAAGTGTATCAACAGTATAGGGTTGGACGCGATTGTCAGCATCCAGAAAATATACTGCCTTTGCTTCGGGTAATTCTTCCAGAATATATTCAATCGCCCGATTGCGCGCGCCGCCCGGCCCGGCATTCGCGCCGAAGATCACATGTATGGACGGATGGGCGGCCGCATAAAGCGCCAACTGATCGAACACCTCATGGCGCGGGTCGCCGTCAACCGAGACAACGATGGCGACGCGGAATTTCGTTATCGATGCCAGTGCCGATTCAAGCGCTTCGGGAACGAGGGCCGCGTGACCGTAAAGCGGCATGGCGATGGCGATCAGGTCCTGCGATTTATCGGGCATTGGCCATCTCCTGGGCCGGGCGCGCCTCGATATGCTTGACAAGCCTGAAGTTGAACACCTTGAGCCAGGAGAAATCGACCGAACCGGTGGTCGCCTTGCTGAGAATGACAAGATCCATGGCGCGGGTGGTCGCCGCGTCCAGCATGAAATTGATGTCCACGGGCTGTGCCGCAGTGATGTCGGTCCAGCCGCTGAACAGTGCTGTCGGCCGCTTTTCCGTGGCGCGGCCCAATGCACCGATCTCGCCCTTGATATCCGCCGACAGGTTTGTCAGCAGGAAGCCGACCGCGCCGGGCTGACCCTCGGGATGATCGATGATCGCGCGCGCCGAGATGCGAACCGTCCCCGGCGATATGACGCGGCGGATCGCACCGGCCGTTATGCCCTCGTTGAGAGGATGGCAGACAATAGCGTCTTCGTGTTCCAGAAAGCGCACCGTGGGGAAATCGGGCTCGACGGTATTGACGGAAACATTGGCGACGCTGCGCAGCATTTCCACCGGCAGCCGGTAATCTTCGACGCGCCGTCCGGCGATCAGCGATGTCGGCACGAAGACGTTGCTGAGGGAGGTCGGGCGCACCCCCGGCAGGCCGGTAAAGACGCGGAAAGCCAATGGGCGCATGTCAAGGTCGGCATGCGGTATGCGTGCCCTGGCCGCATAGCGTTCGTTGGTGATTGCGTTGCCGAGGGAAAGCTCCGGCGGCACGCCTCCGGTTGCGGAGACCCGCAGCCGCAGCGTGCGATGGCCGCCGTCGCAGGCCTTGGGCAGGGAGAAGAAATTCCAGTCCGCAGCCACGCTGGCATAGGGCACCAGCCATTCCGCGATGCCTTCGCCATTCTCAACGTAGTCAAGCGTGACAATCAGCTGTCCCGACCGACCCGTGGGCAGGCCGCGAAAATGCAGGGCGAAGCCGGATACCGCATAGCTCGATACCGGGAAAAGCTGTTCGATTTCCGATTCCCGCAGAAGGTTGGCAAAGCCTTCATCCTTCGGGTCGATGCATGGCGTGTGGCCGAAAATCTCGGTGACGGAATCCCAGTTCCTGGCGTGGAAGGCATTTTCGATGGCGCGGTAATTCTCGAAGAGCGTCTCCCGTTCACGCCGCAGCATGACAAGCTCGCCGTGTACCTTGGTCACGTGGCTGGTGAGGCGATCCAGCCCGCATTCAAGCACCTGCGCGACAAGTGCCGCCTGTGTGGCAACCGTCGATGCGTCCAGCCGGACAACCGGTACTTCGGGGACGGTCCTGAACCGGTAGATGCGCTTCAATGCGTTCTGCAGCTCCGCCGCGCCGGTATCCGAAACGGCCACGCCGATCAGCGGAAAGGCATTCAGCAGCCGGAGCTGATCCGCGTCCGGTTCCACGAAAACGATGAAATCGGCCAGGGGCGAAGCTTCGAGCAGCGCCTGATCATGGCTGGAAGCGATGGCGTAGCGGCTTCGGCGAGGTTGTCGATGAACGGCTGCGGGCAGTGATGTGTTCAAAATAGACATCCCGTATCTTTGGCAGTGTAGTTGGTCGATTGTGCAGATGCGAACTGCGTCTCCCGTTAAGAGAAAATATCAACCGAGTAATGTCAACAGAATATCTTCGAGGTCTATAGTAAAATGTAATACAGATATAAGTTTTAATTATTTCAAAAATCGAAATATTTTATTTATACTTTCAATTACGTGGCAAAACCCCAGCATTTCCTGCAGGTTCTGCGGGTGCGCGCTCACAGCGTGGGTGGTATTGGGGGGTGAAAACAGCGCCGTTCAGGCAGCTCGCAAGACCGCGTCGATCAGAGATTTTTGCCGCACAAGACAATCGGTCAGCCGGAAACGGTGCTCGATCGTGCGGCGTGCTGCCGCACGCAGCGGCATGAAATCGTTCGGCCCGGCAAGCACGCGCAAAATGGTGTCGGCGAGCGCGTCCGTATCATAGAAGGGAACGAGCAAGCCATTCTGGCCGGACCGGATGATTTCCTGAACGGGCCTGGTGTCCGAACCGATCACCAGCGCGCCGCATGCCATGGCCTCGATGACGGACCAGGACAGAACGAAGGGATAGGTCAGATAGATATGCGCCGTTGAGATCTGATAGAGCTGGCGCAGGAGATCATGCGAAATCGCACCCGGAAACAAAATCCTGTCGGGCGGCAAATCATACTTGGAAAGCAGTGCATCTTTCCACGAGCCCCCACCGGGCGGCGGTGTGCCATAGCTCACCCCGTCGCCGCCGACAAAGACGAACAGGGCGTCGGCATTTTTCCGGATGACCTTTGCCGCCGCTTCGAGTGCCTGGGGGAAGCCGCGATAGGGCTCGAGGTCGCGGGCAACAAAGGTGATTACAGGCGGATCGCCCGCTCTGAGAATGCGGCCATCGGGCAGTTTCAGCGCTGCGTGCGCGTCGGGGCGAAAAATCCGGGTGTCGACGCCTTCGTGGCAGACGGCAATGCGTTTCTGCGCGGCGGCCGGATACAGGCTCTTCTGCCAGAACGTCGGGCTGATGCCGCCATTCATTGCCTCAAGGGAAATCAGCTGCGCAATGTTGCGCAGCCTTAATCTTTTGCGGGTTTCGGCATCCGGATTGTCATCCGGCGCAAAACCGACATCGGCGCCTTCGGCCCGATAGAAGAATTCGCAATAGCCGAGGGCCGGAACTTGCGGCAGGACAT
Source organism: Phyllobacterium sp. NPDC097923 (assembly GCF_044760925.1). Lineage (NCBI taxonomy): Bacteria > Pseudomonadati > Pseudomonadota > Alphaproteobacteria > Hyphomicrobiales > Phyllobacteriaceae > Phyllobacterium > Phyllobacterium sp. NPDC097923. Next base: position 118,081 of record NZ_JBIWBL010000007.1, read on the forward strand.
CCTTGACGAACATCATGCTGCCCCAGCCGATATGACCGATGACAATGTCGGGGCGTTCGCCCTGGCGCGTCATGGAATCGAGTGTTTCGGCAACGCGGTGCCCGATCCGCACGTGGTGATCGGGAATGCCGAGATACCTGGCCATCTGGCTGTCCGCCCGAGGGCCAGGTTCCATTCTGTGTCTGATCACGCGGACCGATGGGAGGCGCCGGTCCACTGTTTCACAGATAAGGCTGACATCATGCCCGCTTGCCGCAAGATGTTCGGCCAGGGCAGCAAATTGACCCAGGCCGCGCCTGTGCACGAAAGCCACATGCATGTCAGTCCTTTCCAGACATCAGAACACGAATTGACAGGGGCTCAGATGCCGTAACGCGCGGCATTGCCCCAAACCAGTTCGAGCCTGTGCAATGTCTGGAATGCGATTTCCAGATTGCGAAGATCGTCATCATCCCGGGCGAGTACGCGGTTGTAAGCTCCGCCTGCATTGCGCAGATTGGCGCAAAGCTGTTCGCCCTTGTCGGTCAAGCGGATCCTTGCGGACCGCTTGTCGCGCTGGGAGGCAACCCTGTCGATGTATCCCCCATCGGCGAGCTGCTTCAGATAGTAGGAGATATTGGAGCCGATATAGTGACCCCGGTCCAAGAGCTCCCCAACAGAAAGTTCGACGTCGCCAATCGCCAGGAGAACCATCGCCTGGGCTGGGCCAACGTCTTCGATCCCCAACTTCGTCAGTTCAGTCCTCAGCAGACTGGCGAACCGACGATTTACTCTCTCAATCATTCTGGCCAGCTCGAAGTGTGTCACCACAACGGTGTGAACTGGATGTCTATGTCCCTGTTTTTCCGCTGTAATTTCAGGAAAATCGGCGGCATCATAACCGTCAATAGATGTTTCGACTTCCACTCCTTCGTGTAGAAGTTTTTGTATCATCTTTGTCTCCATCATCAATTTTACTTCAAAATTTGAAGTAAGTTACAAGTATATTCCAAGGTCTCCTTTGCTTTTTTCCCCACCATATGAACTTTTTTCTGTCACATTCTGCACGGTATTACTTTACTAGTCTAATGCTATAGACCAAGTTCAATCGGGCTACCGGGCAGCTGTGTCATTTCCAAGGCAGATTACACATGAGTGATACTCGTCAAAACAATGCAAATGGCAAGAGCAATGTTGGAAAAAATGCGACGACGCATACGGTTCCGGCACCTCGGACCCTCATTCTGCGCGCACGCCGGGTGTTCTTGTCGGGCCTCCTTTATGCTGTTCTGCTGAGTGCGTGTATCAACCTTCTGCAGCTGACCGTACCGCTGTATATGCTGCAGGTGCATGACAGGGTTTTGAACAGCCGGAGCACGGACACGCTGGTCATGCTGAGCATTCTGGCGGCGGGCGCCCTGATCGTTTTCGGCATTCTCGAATTCATCCGCGCCATGTCGTTCCAGGCCATGGGCAGCGCGCTTGTGCGCCGGCTCAATCTGCCGATTCTGACCGCTGCCGTTCAGGCGTCGGTCGATCAGGGGCTGCCCAAAGCCACGCAGGCGCTGCGTGATCTGACGGAGCTGCGGACATTCCTCACCTCGTCAGCGGTCAGTGCGCCGCTTGACGCGGCCTGGTCCCCCATCTTCCTGACCGTGCTTTTTCTTCTCCACCCGGTTTTCGGCATTATCGGTGTCGTCTCGGTCATCGTGCTCGTCGCCTGCGGTGTCATCACGGACATTTTGACGCGAAGCCTGGTGAAGGATGCGAATCAGGCGAACATCGAAGCCGTCTCGAAAATCGGCAGCACGTTGCGCCATGCGGAAGTGATCGAGGCCATGGGCATGCTGCCCGCATTGGCCCGGCGTTGGCGTACGGCGCAGATGAGCGCCCTGGATTTGATGGATGCAGGCGGCGCGCGCAGCCGCGCCATGGGGACCATCGCCCGCACCTTGCGTTTCATGATCCAGATTGGCGCCCTGGGCGCCGGTACGCTGCTCGCCATGCAGCAGGAAATCACGGCCGGTGCGATGATTGCCACGACGATCATCGTCGGCCGCCTTCTCGCGCCGTTCGACCATGTGGTGGAGACGTGGCGCCAATGGGTGAACGCCATCGGAAACTGGCAGCGGATCCAGGCCCTGCTCGCGCAAAACCTCGCCGTCCGCCAGACCATGCCGACGCCGCGGCCCCATGGCGATCTGATCATCGACAAGCTTGTCTATGCGGCGCCGGGCGTCGAAATGCCGATCATCAAGGGCATTTCGTTTTCCCTTTCGCCGGGCGAGGTGCTTGGCATTGTCGGCCCGTCCGCAGCAGGTAAATCGACGCTGGCCCGGCTGATGATCGGTATCGTCAAGCCAACCTCGGGCGGCGTCTTTCTCGACGGCAACAACGTCTATCTGTGGGAGCGCAGCTCGTTCGGTGAAATCGCCGGCTATCTGCCCCAGTCGGTGGCGCTGCTCGACGGCACCATCAAGGACAACATCGCCCGGATGGGTGAAAGCGACCCGCACCGTGTTCTGGAGGCGGCACGCCTTGCCGATGTGCATGAGATGGTCGGCCGCCTGCCGCTGGGCTACGACACGCCGGTCGGCGACGGGCGCCTGACGCTGTCCGGTGGCCAGCGCCAGCGGATCGGCCTCGCACGCTGCCTCTACAACCGCCCGCGCCTGATCGTGCTGGACGAGCCGAATGCCAATCTCGACGCCGTCGGCGAAAGGGCACTGATGCGCGCCATCGAGCAGGCGCGCGATGACGGCGCTATCGTCGTCATGATCGCGCATCGCCCGACCATCATGCAGGTGGCGGACAAGCTGCTCGTGCTGGAAAACGGTCGAATCACCCAGTTTGGCCCGCGCACCGACGTCGTGGCCTCCATCACACCCACGGGTCCCAAAATGGGAGCTACAGGATCATGACCGGCAAATCGATTGTTCCGAAACGGTTCACCCAATTGCTGGCGCCGCGTGCCGAGTCGGGCGGCAAGCAGGCATTGACTAAATTTGGAATGGTGCGCCCGGAATGGGTCATCGATCTTGAGAATGAGGATGCGAAGTCGCCGCTGCGCCGGCTCATCATTGCGGGAATCATGACGATCGTCATCGCGTTCGGCGGGTTCTTCGGCTGGGCCTATTCGGCCGAGCTTGGCAGCGCCGCCGTTGCCCTGGGAACGGTCATCGTCGATTCAAAGCGCAAGACAATCAGCCATCTGGAGGGAGGCATCCTCGACCGCCTGCTTGTGCAGGAAGGCGACGAGGTCAAGGTCGGGCAACCGCTGATCCGGCTGGACGATACGAAAGCCCGGGCGGAACTGCAGTCGCTGCAGTCCCGCCGGATCGGGCTGATCGCCAAACTTGCACGGTTGCGTGCGGAACAGGCGGGTGCGGCGGAGATCACCTTTCCCGAGCATTTCGGCGGGCCTGACAATGTGGCTGCCGAGAATGCCGTCAAGGCGGAACGCATTTTCTTCCAGAAACGCTCGGCCCAGAAAATGAGCCGCACGGACGTGCAGAAGAAAACCATCGAGCAATATACCGAACAGGCAAAATCATCCGCCGCGCAGGTCGCTGCGACGGACAGGCAGACCGAGCTGATCACCGAACAGCGCAACGCCATTGCCGGGCTGGTCGCCAAGGGCTTTGCCCAGAAGTCCAAGCTGACCGAGATCGATACCAAGCTGAGCGAACTGGCGGGCAATCGCGGCCAGTATGCCGGGGACAAGGCAAAGGCCGAGCAGGCGAAGGCCGGCGCAGAGTTTGGCTTGATCGGCATTGAAAGCGACCTGCAATCCGAAATTGCCGGCGAGATCACCACCAACCAGACCGATCTTGCGGATACGGAAGAGCGGATCGTCGCAGCCAAGGACGTCATGCGCCGGGTGGAAATCAGATCGCCGCAGGCGGGCGTGGTTGCCAATATCCGCCTGCGCACGCCAGGCGGCGTCGTGGCAGCCGGCGAAGCGCTGATGGACATCGTGCCAGAAAACGAACCTCTGGTGGTTGAAATGAAAATCAGTCCGCGTGACGTGGACAGCGTTTCGATGGGATCGCAGGCGCAGATTCGCCTGACCGCCTACAATCAGCGTTCACTGACGCCGCTGGATGGCAAGATCAGCTATATCGCCGCCGATCAGGTGATCGATGAAAAGACGGACACGGCCTATTTCGTCGCCCGCGCGGAAATCATGCCAAAGTCGCTGGCGGCCAATCCGTCAGTCAAACTTTATCCAGGAATGCCCGCCGAGGTCATCATCGTGCATAAGGCGCGCAAGGCGATCGACTATATCATTTCGCCAATTTCCGACAGCTTGAATCGAGCATTCAGAGAGGATTGATTAGAATAAAATCCCTTAAACAAAGGGTTTTTGGCAATATTTCAAATTTTGAAATAAAATACAATCAAACAACGCCAATTGATGAAGTATTGTATAGGTAAATATAAATTATAGTTCTTTTTCAAAATGTTGAGTAATACGCATTCGTAATAATTTGTTACTCGCGAATGCCGCATTTATACTCTTAGTCTAGGTTGCATTTCGATTTGGTGCAGCGCACAATCGTCAAAGCATCGATGGCTGGAACATTTCCAGCTGGTCGAAACTCAAAGCAGACAGAAGGAGAAGCAGATGGCCACTTTAGAAGGCGGCGCCTACGACGACGTTTTGTTTGGCTCGCGTTTTGACGATTTCATTCACGCCCATGGTGGTGATGATCTCGTCTTTGGCGGAAACGGAAACGATATAATCTTCGGCGATGAGGGCAATGACATCCTTTTCGGTGGACACGGTAACGACACCCTGTTCGGCGGCACGGGCAATGACATTCTTTTCGGCGATCAAGGCAATGACACCCTGTATGGCGGTGAAGGCGATGACATCCTTCACGGCGGCACAGGCAATGACATCCTGAGCGGCGGCGACGGCAACGATATTCTGTTCGGCGACGCTGGCAATGACATCCTGCAGGGCGGAAATGGCAATGACATTCTGTTCGGCGGTGCTGGCAACGACGTTCTTCAGGGCGGTGCCGGTAATGACTATCTCGACGGCGGTGCTGGCAACGACATCCTCTCAGGTGGTGCCGGCAACGATATCTTCCACTTCAGCGGCGGCGGCGGCAACGACGTCATCCTGGACTTTACCCCAGGTGAAGACATCCTTCAGATTTCCAAGGATATCAACGGTCTCCATATCCATTCTCCCGAGGATCTGGCCGATCGTGTTACGCAGGTTGGCAATAATGTCGTGGTCGATCTCGGCCATGGCGACAGCGTCACCCTCGTAAACACCAGCTATGACGATGTGCAGGCACATCCCGACCAGTATTTCGTCGTACATTGATTTTTGCAAAAATTGGCGTGCCCAGCTTTCCGGCCGGGCACGTTTTTCTTTCCGCTGTGGATGAAAGGGCAACGTGTTGAACCTCGACCATTCGACGGATATTGCAGGCGATACGGAGAATATTTCCATCTCGCGCCTGTGCGGCGATGTCGCTGTCGTGATCTGGGATATTCCCGGCGCGGTGCGGGCCTCGACAAAATGCACGCTTGAAGCACCCGAACAGCTGGTTCCGCTCGTCAGCCTCAACATTCCGCTCGAAACCGGCGGCCAGCGCATCCTTTGGGTTATGCGCACCAAGGACGAGCCCGTCAGTCTGACCCTGTCTGCCGGATCGCTCGGGCCAACGGAACAGGCCATTCTGTATCCCGCCGATGAACTGGTATCCTTTGACGTCAACAGCGCCGTCGCCAATCTGTCCGCTGCCGGCCATATCAAGCTGCTCAACAATATTTTGAGCACATGGCGCAGCACGTTCCGGCTTTCGCAAAACCAGATCTTTGCCAGCGTAGCGCGTGAAATCATGCTGGCGCTGGCACCCGAGCCGCGCCCGGCGCGCCTGTGCGGCCAACCCGTCGACGGTCAATATCTGCTGGAAACGGCGATTGATCCGGTCCTGGGCGAAATCACCACGATCTATGCAATCAGTCCAAGCGCGGTGACGATCCTGCCGACGCGGCTTGTCATGGGAACCCAGTCGAAACGCGGCGGGCAGCCGTGTCACCTCCTGGTTGAATCCGTCCGTCCGCTGCCGCAGTCCTTGCATCTGGTCTTTTCCGGCCGCAACGGCGTTGCCGTCCGCAAGCTCTCCGAGGGAGACGGCCAGCCCGCGGATTTTGAAAAATGGTGGGCGAAGCGTCACGGGGACATGGACCTGCGCGAGTTTCTCATCCGGGAAATGGCGCAGGCGACCGGGCCTGGGCTCGCCACGGCCATCGACATGCAGACGCGCGCGCCTTTGACGGTGCGCCAGATCGCAAAGTCCGCAACGCATCCCGCCGCCGAGATCGATCTTGCCCTCGCGCTTCAGGGCGGGCTGCTGGTGGGCGGCTGGAGCCACGATCCCGCGGCCATGCTGGCGGGCATCGAATATCTTTCCGGCAGCAGCGGCGCCTTGCCGCTGCAGCCCAATTTCTACAAGTTTCCCGGCAAGACGGGGGAGCGGGAAGACGGGTTCGGCGCCGATGTGACGGGTTTTGTCGCCTGGCTTCCCCAGAGCAGGAACCTTGGACCCCTGCTGCAGCCGCGTTTCCAGATGCGGCTGGCTTCCGGCGCAACGGCCGCGCTGGTGCCGCCGCTGCAGCCATTCGAAGCGTCGGCCCAGCGCAACCGCATTCTGCGGGCAGTGCCGCCGCAGCACGCGCGCGATCAGGTCTTCGAGAATATTCTCGCCCCTGCCCTGCAGGAGGTCGAACACAAGCTCGGCAAGACGGTGAAAGTGGCTGACACCAAGGAGTACGGCGTCCTGCCCGAAGCGCCTGCCGTGTCGATCGTCATTCCGCTCTATCGCAACCTGGATTTCCTGCGCTTCCAGTTTTCAGCAATGGCCACCGATCCGTGGCTCGTTGCCAATGCGGAGCTGATCTTCGTGCTCGACTCCCCCGAAATCCAGGATGATACGGAGCACATGCTGGGCGGGCTGCATATCCTGCACGGCCTGCCCTTCCGGCTGGTGACGATGAACCGCAACAGCGGCTATGCCCGTGCCTGCAACGCCGGAGCGGGTTTCGCCAACGGGACGATGCTGGTCATGCTGAATTCCGATGTGGTGCCCTGTGCCAATGGCTGGCTCCAGGCCCTGACGCAGCCGCTGCTCGACCAGAAGAAACTGGGCGCCATCGGACCGCGCCTATTGTTCGAGGATGGTTCGCTGCAGCATGCCGGGCTTTACTTCGCCCGCGACCAGAAAGGCATCTGGCTCAACCATCATTTCTACAAGGGCATGCCGGGCGCCTATGCGCCGGCGCGGGTTTCCCGCACCGTGCCGGGCGTGACCGGGGCCTGTCTGGTGACACGCAAGGACATTTACGATCTCGTCGGCGGTTTCACCGAGGACTACATCATCGGGGACTACGAGGACAGCGATCTGTGCCTGAAAATTCGCCAGATCGGCTTCCACATCGCCTACGCGCCTGATGTGTCCCTCTATCATTTCGAGCGGCGGTCCATCCGCCGCAGTGCCGATTACATGCGGGGGTTGGCAAGCCAGTACAATTCATGGCTGCACACCCAGCGCTGGAACGATGACATTACAGAATTGATGACGACGTACCGGGACGAAGCGGCGCAAGACACGGTTGCGCCCTTCATCGCGGCAAAGTCTGAAAGGAGCGCTGCTTGACCGACGTTGTTGCACTCAAGAAAACCCAGGCCGAGCAGATAAGCCCCGTGAACGATGAGTATGTCGACTGGCTGATGGAAGCCGTCATGCGCAACCGGTTCCTGCCCTGCCCCGATCCGGACAGCGTGTTTGTCGGCGACGGCGATTTCCAGGCGGTTGGCTCGGAGTTTCTCGGCCATTTCATCCGCAAGGGCGGACTGCGGCCGGACAGCCGCGTGCTCGATATCGGCAGCGGCATCGGCCGCATGGCGGTGCCGCTCACGCAATATATCGATCCGGCCAAGGGCAGCTATTGCGGCATCGATCCGGTGTCCGGCGGCATCAACTGGTGCCAGCAGAAGATCACGCCGGTCTATCCGAATTTCGAATTCCGCTACATGGATATTGCCCACTCCCTGTACAATCCGAAGGGAGCGATCGACGGCCTCATGCTCCGTTTGCCCTTCGAGGACAAGCAGTTCGATTTCGTCATCATGACCTCGGTCGTCACCCATCTTCCCGATGAGGAAGTCAGCGTCTACCTGCGGGAAGTGGCGCGGGTGCTTGCGCCCGGCGGGCGCCTGTTCATGACCGCGTTCGTCGTCGACAAGACGGCTGCCGACAATCCGCTGGGCAAGCGCGACAGGCGCCTGGGTTTCCAGCGCTATGACGAGGGGCCGTGCTGGTTCGTGCCGGAGCTGCCGCCGCTTGCCGCCGTCGGCTTCGACGACGGGTTTCTGGATCGCGCCCTGACGCGGGCCGGACTGCAGGTCTTCAGCAAGTCGCTCGGGCACTGGCGCGGTGTTCCCGCCGAACATTATCAGGACCTCTTCATTGCCGGTCCCGGGGGCGACAGATAATGGCCCGTGTTCTCGTTGCGGCCCACAATCATCCGTCCCTGCATCCCGGCGGCACGGAAATCTTCGCGCACGATCTTTTCCGGGCCTATCAGCGGGCGGGATGTGAAGCGCTGTTTCTCGGTGCGACCAATCACATTCACCGGGAAGCCAGACCCGGTACGAGCTTTCAGAGCATCGGCGACAAGGGCGATGAAATCCTGCTGTGGTCCGGCCATTTCGACCGGTTCTTCATGAGTCAGGTCGACCTCTACGGCATTGTTCCCGACATTGTCGAACTGCTGCGGGATTTCAGGCCGGATGTCGTCCACCTGCATCACCTGCTGCTGCTGGGCGCGGAATTCCCGCATATCGTGCGCCAGACATTGCCGGAATGCCGGATTGTCCTGACCCTGCACGATTATTACCCCATCTGCCATCACGATGGCCTGATGGTGCGCACAAGCGGCAAGGAACTCTGCTACGGCGCCAGCCCGGACCGCTGCCACAGCTGTTTCAAGGACATCGCACTCGACAAGTTCGTCCTGCGCGAGCGTCATCTCAAATCGCTTCTGAGCGTGGTCGATGCTTTCGCTTCCCCCAGTGAATTTCTCAAGCAGCGTTATGTGGACTGGGGGATTGCCGCGGAGCTGATCCATGTGATCCCCAACGGGCAACCCGCGCGGGCGCTTGCGGCAAAGCCGACAGCGCCGGGCCGCAGCAAGCCTGTCTTCGGCTATTTCGGCAATCTCAACCCGTGGAAGGGCACGACCGTCCTTCTGGAGGCGGCCAGGCAGCTCATCGCGGAAGGCTTTGATTTCGAGCTGCGTGTCCACGGTGCGGCGCCATTCCAGAGTGAAACCTTTGTCGCCGATATCGACAGGCTCTTTGCCGAAACCGCGCCCTTTGTACAGAGGCGCGGTGCCTATCGGCGCGAGGATATCGGCAATCTCATTGCGGCGGTCGACTGCGCGATCATGCCGTCAATCTGGTGGGAGAATGCGCCGCTGGTGATTCAGGAGGCGCAGGGCCAGGATTGCCCCGTCATCACCAGCAATATTGGCGGTATGGCCGAAATGATCGAGAACGGCGTCAATGGCCTGACCGTCCCCCCGAACGATCCGCTGGCACTGGCAGCTGCCATGCGGCGCATCGCCGAAGATGCCGATCTGCGCGCGCATCTTTCCCTTGGGGCACGCCACCCCGATACCATCGACACAACAGCCGGACGGTATCTTGATCTGATCGAGACGCTGCGGCCCGAACGTGTCGAGGCTGCCTGATCAATCAGAAAGGACTCTCCCATGTCCATAGTGACCAAAGTACCAACGCAGGCATCTGTGAAGCCGACCGCCATCCCCGAACAGGATAATGCAAGACCCGCCAAGCCCGAGCCGGTGCGCGGCGAGCCCTTGAAGGGCCGCGTGGATGCCGTCGATGCCGGCCGGCTGTATGGCTGGGCTTTCGATCCGCAGGCGCCGGGCGCACGGTTGATCATTCGCGTCCTGCTGGATGGCAAGCCGATTGCTGAGGCGGTGGCCGACAAGGAACGTCCTGACCTGAAGCGCAACGGCGTCGGCGATGGTATTCATGCCTTTGACGTGATGCTGCCGCAGTTTGCATCGGCGCGCGCCGGTGAACTGGTTGTCATCGCCATCAACGGCGCAGGCGTCGAGCAGCCCCTGCGCGTGCCGAAGCCGGATGAGCAGGCGGCCGAAGCGCTGATCGCCGCACCGATGACCCGCATTCTCGACAAGCTCGACATGCTGATGGCGGCGCAGCGGCAGCTGCAGGTCAGCCAGCGTTCGCTGCAACGGCCCGCCACCACCATCGACGGCACAGGCGGGGCAACGCCGGGCGATCTTGGCGAGGTCAGCGGCGCGATCGAAGGGCTGCGCGGCGACCTCAATCAGCGCATGACGGAACTCGACGTGCATCTGATGCGGATGGACGGTGTCGTGGCAGGGCTGGAGAAGCGCCTGGAGCTTTTGCACAAGCGCGCCGGCGGCGATGCCAGACCGCTGTTTCTGCTGTTGTTTGTTTTGGTGGGGTTTGCCGCGGGCGCGCTCATGGCCGTCGCGGTTCTCCGTTGAGGGTGGCATAGATGACTCGCGACGACAAAAAACTTCTGCCTGTCCCGACGGGCGGAAAAGCGCCGGAGCGCAATTCCATTGTCATGGAAGGCGAAATGGTCGTCGGTTGCCCGGTCGAGGATACGCTGGTGCTCATCATGGGCATCGGCGGCAATACGCCCGAACAGCTCACGGTCTTTCTCAACGGCGATCCCGCCATGAGTGTCAAAGCGACCTTCATCAACTGGCCGCTGAAAGCCCCGTCGCCGGCCGGCACGCACGGATTTGTCGCAATCGTGCCGACAAACGTGCTGCGCCGCGCGCAGCTCAAAACCATCATGTTCCAGCACAAGGCAAAGGTATCCCGCTATTCGTTTGCCGCCCGTGCCGCCGCCATCGGCGATCTTGCGGCCATGATCGCCGATCTCGCCGGACCGAATTTGCCGGGTGCGATCGACGGGCTTGTTGAAGCGCTGATCTCGGGCCCCATCAGCCGCAAGAAACTGTCGGCCATCACCATTCTGCTGCAGGCTGGCGCGCGCTCCGATGGCGTTATCGAGCTGATCGGCGGCAGCGACGAGGGCGAGATTTTCGTGCAGGGCTGGGCACAGGACCTGACGCCCTCCGTGACGCGGCTGTTGATCAGCGGCCGCACGCCATCCCTCGCCGAATGCGCCATCGGCGTTTTCGCGCGCCCCGATGTGAGCGAGCAGGCATCCGGTTTTGCCGGGTTGTTGCTGGCGAACGAACCCATCTCGCCCAATGATATCGAGCGCCTGTTGTTTCGCGGCCGGCGCGGCTGGCGGTTTATCGAGGTTTATGACCGCCGCCTGCTTGCCGGGTCGCGGGAAACCCCCAACCATGTCCGCGCCATTCTGCCGAACATGCGCAGTTCGACGGAGATTCTGCTCCGCCTGCGTTCTGCCGCCAACCGCTTCGATGGCACGGAAACGATATCCAGCCTGCCCTTTCCGGTGCGCATGGGCATCGACAATGTGTTTCGCGTCGAAGGCAGCGGCCTGCTTGTCTCCGGCTGGCTGCTCGACCCCGACAATCACGTCCAGGGCGTGAAGTTGCGCCGCCACCGCGGCGAAATCCAGCTGGACGGCAACTGGACCCGGGTGGACCGGGCGGATGTGACGCGGGAGTTCGATAACCAGCCGCCGTTCAATGCCGGACTGGACCCCAATCGCCATGCGCACGGTTTCGTCGCCTTTGCCCCGGAGCTTACGGGCGACAGCACGGCTCCCTTCTACATCGAGCTGGAACTCAGCGATTCCCGCCGAGCCTTCATGCCCTTGACGCCAACCCGGATCACATCGCGCGATGCGGTCGTTCGCCAGATTCGCGCCATTGATCCGAATGCCTGGGCGCTGCGCCACATCGTCGACCAGCAGCTTGTCCCGCTGCTGCGCGGCGTCAGCCGGCCGGCTCCCGAGGTTTTCGGCGTGGTCGATCTCGGCGCGTTTGAAAAAGCTGCCGGACCCGCACTGATCATCGGTGTCGACGAGCGCGTCGAGGAGATCGGTCCGCTTCTCGCCCTGCTGGCGCTTGATCCGGAGACGCGCGAGGCGCCGATTGTCGTTGCGGCTGCCACGGATATTATCGACCGCATCGGCGTGCAATTGCGCAGGCTGGCGGATTTCTACGGGCTGCGTGTCCGCCTTGTCTCCGCCAGCGGATCGGAGGATCTGTATGATGCGCTGGAAGTCGGCGCGCGGGCGGTGTCCACCGAAAGCGTGGTCTTTCTTGCCGCCTCACTCCTGCCGCGCAGCACCGGGTGGTTCCGGAAACTGCTTGCGGCCTATGATGCCCGCAAGGAATGCGTGCTATCTCCGACCCTTGCCTATGAGGACGATTCCATCCGCTGGGCTGGAACATGGGTGGCGGGTGCGCAATCCGACCGCGCCCTGATCAGCCGCTATGCCGGCTATCCCATCGATGCCGTGGCGGGGATGGGAACAACGGAAGTGGCAACGGCGACATTCGAATGCTGTGTCCTGCCACGAAACGCCTTGTTCTCCGTCAATGGTTTTACCCGTGGATATCTTGGCACGCATGAAAAGGGCCTCGATCTTGGCCTCAAGCTCAAGCAGGCCAGTCTGAAATCCTATTGGCTGCCGTCGGCGCAGATGCTCGGGTCGGACGACATATCCGTGTCCGACAAGGCCTCAACCATTGCCCTGATCGAACGCATCGACCGGCAGGTTTTCGACGCGCGCTGGGCCAACAATCTTTCCAACAAGCGCAGTGTTTCTGCGGAGGAAACAGCATGACCGAACGGCTTCGGGTTCTGGTGATTTCCCATGCCCATCCCAGCATTTCCCTGGGAGGCGGCGAAATTGCCTCCTACAATCTGCACAAGGGGCTCAACAGCCTGCCCGGTGTCCAGTCCGTCTATCTGGCGCGCGCCGGACACCCCATTCCGCGGCATGGCACCACGGCGCTGATGAGCATGCGGCGCAGCAGCGATGAAATCCTGTTCCATGCCGACGAATACGACCACTTCTATCTGTCAAACAAGAACACCGATGAAATCCGCCGCGATCTCCTGCGCTTTGTCCGCGATCTCAATCCGCAGGTCGTGCATTTCCACCATGTGCTCGGCCTCGGGCTGGAAACGCTCTATGCCATCCGCGAGGCTCTGCCCGACGCGGTCATTCTTATGACCTTTCACGAATATCTGTCGATCTGCAACAATGACGGACAGATGGTGAAGGCAAGCTCGGCAAAGCTGTGCAACGAAGCCTCGCCCATCGATTGCCATGCCTGCTTTCCCGATGTCCCCCCTGCCCGCTTCCTCAAGCGGGAACGCTTCATCCGCGGCATGCTCGAGCTTGCCGATGCCTTTGTTTCACCCAGCGAATTCCTGGCCGGCAGGTACAAGGAGTGGGGACTTGATCCCGCCAAGCTGAGGGTGATCGAGAATGGCATCGCCGTCGACAGCGTGACACCGCCGCGCGAACTGGCGGGCCCAAGGCCGCGGCGCAACCGCTTCGCCTATTTCGGGCAGATAACGCCGTTCAAGGGCATCGACGTCCTGATCGATGCGGTGTCGCGTGTGCCCGAGGAAACCTGGGGCGAGGATTCGCGCCTGATGATCTTTGGCGGCAATCTGGAGAAGCAGCCGCGCGACTTTCAGGATCGCATGCGAAAACTGATCGAGGAAGCCGGGTCGCGCGTGCGCTTTTACGGCGCCTACCAGAATGCGGAAATGCCGCGTCTCATGCAGCCCGTCGATTGGGTGGTGATGCCGTCGATCTGGTGGGAGAACTCGCCGATTGTGATCCAGGAGGCCCTGCACCATCGCCGCCCGGTGATCTGTTCCAATATTGGCGGCATGGCCGAAAAAGTCCGGGACGGGTTGGATGGTCTGCACTTCCGTGTGCGCAGTGCCGAAGACCTGGCTGACCGTTTCACCGAAGTCCTCAGCGATACCTCGATCTGGGACCGTTTGCATCAGACCGTCCGGAAACCCGTGAACTATATCGACTGTGCTCAGGAACACCTTGCTCTCTATGGTGAATTGCTTAAATCTAGCCGGCAGCAGCCACTCACGATCGCTGCAAGAACTGACGTTGTTCTTTCCCAAGCAAGCTGAGGTTATCCAGCTTTCATCGCCAAAAGAAGGAATACCTCATGGCACGCGTCCTCGTAATGATCCCCGCCGGAGAAGTTTACGATCACGACAATGTCCGCTGGTACCAGCACAGTGACATTCAGCGCAGCATCGACCACTATCACAATATCGGTGATGCCTTCGTCTTTGAATCATCCCTGAAGCTCATGAACTACGAGAAGGTCGCGGAACTTCCCATTGCCGGACCGCCGATGGAGAAGATCGACCAGCTGCGCGAGGAGTATGACTATGTCATCCTGCGCGGGTCCAACTACATCAACAGGGAGATGAACTGGCGCGACACCATCCCGGTTCTCAAGCGCCTGGGGCTGCCGGTCATTGCCTTCGGTGTCGGCGCGCAGGCGCCGGTCAAGGGGCAGCTGGAACTGTCGGAGGAGTCCAAGGCGGTTTGGCGCCTCATTGCCGATTCGACCACCTCCGTCGGTGTGCGCGGCGCCTATTCCGCCCAGGTGCTCAACGATATCGGCATCAAGAATGTCCGCGTCATCGGCTGCCCCACGGCGTTCCGGCGCAACAACCAGCATCTGCGCATCAAATTGCCTGAGCTGGACACGGTGGAAAAGGTGGGTGTGACCGTCCGGCGCGAAGTCTCGCCAACCTATGCGCAGGATATCCAGCGCTATCTGACCCTGCACCGCGACCTGATCAAGGCGATGGCGAACCGCTTCGACATTACCCTGATGGCGCAGGGCGAAGTGGAAGAAAAGAAGATGGTCTTCGGCACCGACGAGCAGAAGGAAGACGCCATCGCCGCGCTGAAGGCGAACCGCTGGGTCTCGGACTGGTATTTCGACGATGCAATGGAAAAGCTCTACCGCGAGCGCATGTATTATTCCGACGTGGTCGCGGATTACGAAACCTTGGTTCGCACGCATCAGCTGGTTCTCGGTTACCGCCTGCACGGCAATCTCATGGCGCTGGCCAACGGCGTGCCGTCGATCTATTTCACCTATGACAGCCGCACGGCCGAATTCGCCGAAACCTACAAGATCCCGAGTTATGACGTGTTTGGCGGCAAGCCGTTCCGGCTGGAGGATTATTGGGATCAATCGCTCTTCGACAAGTACAATCGCGCCTGGTTCGAGACCTATGGCGAGATGAACGTCTTCCTGACCGAAAACGGCGTGGATCACAAGATGACCGAGACGGGCAGGCGCGCATCCGACTCCGCCCGACGAGTCGCTTAGACAGCAAACAATCAGAATTTCCCGGGAGGAAAGCAAACCGTAGGAAAGGAAGTGTAAGACAGACTATCGACATGGCATACGCCGCTCCACCCTATCAATCTCTCCAACAAAGTTGCAGGAGTTCCTCCCCATGACTGTTCTTGTTACTGGTGGCGCCGGCTATATCGGCAGCCACATGGTGCTTGCCCTCAAGGATGCCGGCCGCCCGGTCGTGGTCCTTGACGATCTGAGTTGCGGTTTCGCCTGGCTGGTGCCGGATGACGTGCCGTTCGTGCAGGGTGATATCGGCGATCAGGCGCTGGTGCGCGATCTGATCCGCCGGCACAATGTGACGGCGATCCTGCACTTCGCCGGTTCGATCGTCGTCCCCGATTCCGTGCGCGATCCGCTTTCTTATTACCGCAACAATACCGTGCAATCGCGTTCCCTGATGGAAGCCGCCATTGCCGAAGGCATCAGGCATTTCATTTTCTCGTCGACTGCCGCAATTTATGGGGAACCGGAGCGAACGCCGATCAGCGAAGATATGCCGCATCAGCCGATCTCGCCCTACGGTACGTCCAAGCTGATGACCGAGTGGATGCTGCGGGACGCGGCCGTGGCCCATCCGGAATTCAACTATGTGGCGCTGCGCTATTTCAACGTGGCGGGTGCCGACCCGCAATTGCGCTCGGGGCAGTCGTTCCCGCGCGCCACGCACCTCATCAAGATCGCCAGCCAGGCGGCGACGGGCGAGCGCTCGCATATCGAGGTGTATGGCACGGACTATCCGACCGCCGACGGCACCTGCATTCGCGACTATATTCATGTCAGCGATCTGGCGCAGGCGCATCTGTGCGCTCTGAACTATCTGGAGGCCGGAGGGACAAGCACCGCCGCCAATTGCGGCTACGGCTACGGTTATTCCGTTCTTGACATTATCGACGCGGTCAAGCGGGTGTCGGGCGTCGATTTCGAGGTCCGGACCGCGCCGAGGCGTGCGGGCGATCCGGCAGTGCTGGTGGCAGGGAACGAACGTGTGCGCACCGTATTCGGTTTTGAGCCGAAACGCGCCGATCTCGACCTGATCGTCGGCGACGCCCTGGCCTGGGAACGGCAGCTCGCCATCAGGAAGGCGCTTGAACAGTCGGAGGCACGCATCGCCGTGTAATCGCCATGACAGGATTCTGCCTGGTACCCGCTTGACAAGGACCGTATGCACGTATTTTAATCGTGCCTGCAGATTGAGCAATGGCTTGTCTGCATCCACATGACTTTGATAGTCGACGGGCAGTTTCGCCCCATGACGCCCCATCCTCGATGGGAGCTTGCGTCATGGGGTTTTTGGTTTTGGCGGGGACATGGCTGACGCGATAAAAATTGGCATTCTCTATTCGACGACGGGGCCGTACGGCGCTATCGGTCGCGACAGCCGCGACGGGGCCGAATTTGCCATGGATGAGATCCGGGCGGCCTATCCCGGCGCCATCGAACCCGTCTTCATCGATCCGCAGGGACATATCCCCGATTATCTCGAAGGTGCCCGCTCCATGCTGCGTGAGCATGGCTGCCGCCACATTGTCGGAACCATCACATCCATTGCCCGCAAGGAAGTCATTCCGCTCGTCGAAAAGCATGATGGCCTGCTCTGGTACATGTGCCCCTATGAGGGGTTCGAGGCCAATGAAAACGTGATCTATACCGGGGCGTGCCCCAATCAGCATCTGCTGCCGCTGTTCGACTACCTCCTGCCGCGCTATGGTCGGCGGCCCTATCTGGTCGGTGCGAACTATGTGTGGGGATGGGAGATGAACCGGCTTGCGCGCGAGCTGATCAGCAAGGCGGGCGGTGAGGTACTGGGCGAACGCTACTTGCCGCTGGAGGAGACTGCGGTCGAGCGCATCATTCTCGATATCGAACAGCGACGGCCGAGCTTTGTCCTCAACAACCTGATCGGACCGGCAAGCTATGCTTTCCTGCGGGCTTTTAAGGCGCTTGGTGATCGGGATTCCGCCTTCCTGCCGGAAAACTGCCCGGTCGTCAGCTGCGACCTGTCCGAATGCGAACTGGACGAGATCGGCGCCGGTGTGGCGACCGGACATTTTTCCGTCGCCGCCTATTTCGACAGCCTTGTCTCGCCGGAAAATCTTGCCTTCAAGGGCGCGGCATCCAAACGTTTCGGGCCGCAGCGGCGTTTGTCCAATATTTTCGCCAGCGCCTATGCGGCGGTCAAACTCTGCGGCGAGACCATTGTCGCCGCCGGAACGGACGAGCCGCAGACCATTCGCCGTGCCTTGTCCGGCGTGCCGCTGTCGACGGTGTTCGGTCCTGTCCGCATCGATCCCGACACCAACCATATGGCGCTGCCTTTCCTGCTTGGCCGCATCAACGACCATAACGGTTTTGACATCGTCAATGCGCAGCCGGCGATTGCCGCCGATCCCTACCTCACCCGACGCCGCACGAAAATGCCGGTCAGATTGCGGATCGTTTCATGAGAGAGACCCCCAATTTCACCGGGTGGCGCGCCACGATCCTGCATCGGCCGGATGCCACGACCGAACGGCTGACCCGCCAGCTCAAGCTGCTTGGTCTTCATGTATCGGTACAGTGGGAGCCCCTGGCACCCGCCGATCTGCCCGACATTGTCCTCGTCGATGCGGATCAGGGCTGGGACGATCTGTTGCCGTGGCATGACAGCAAGGCGCCGCTGCCTGTCGTCGCCCTGCTCGGGTCGGAAGCGCCAGGCCGTATCGCATGGGCCATGGAACAGGGGGCCGGTGCGATCATTGCCAAGCCGGTTGCAGCGTCGGCTGTCTATCCGACGCTTGTGATGGCGGTTGCCATTCACGCGGAGCGGACCATGGCGTCGAGGCAACTCCAGCATCTTGAAGAACGGGTGCGGCTTCGCCCGCTGGTGCACGCTGCTGTCCAGAAAATCATGGCGGCGCGCAAGGTGGATGAGGAACATGCCTACAGTATCCTGCGCAATTGCGCGATGCAGCGGCGATTCCCCATGGAGCAGATCGCCGCGCTTATCCTTGCCGGGGCTGGACCCTTGCCGGAGGCTGGCTGATGCGCGTTCTGAAAAGCATGCTGCGCCAGCCGTCCGCGCTGTTCGGCCTGATCGTCGTTATGCTCGTGGTGCTTCTGGCACTCGGCGCGCCGCTGATTGCGCCCTACAGTCCCGATGACCAGATGTTTGACGGGCTGTCGCTTGAGGGTGCACCGCTGCCGCCCAGTGCGCAGTTTCTGCTCGGGACCGATACGCTGGGACGCGATCTGTTTTCGCGGCTTCTCTTCGGTGCACGCACATCGCTGATCATCGGCCTTGTCGCCAATGGGATTGCGGTCGCCATCGGGCTCATGGTCGGTATTCTGTCCGGCTATCTGCGCGGGCCCATCGGCGGCCTGCTCATGCGGTTCACCGATCTGATGATGGCATTCCCCGCCCTGCTGCTGGCCATCGTGCTTGCGGCGCTCCTGCATCCAAGCCTGTGGATCGTTGCGATGGTCATTGCTCTCGTCAACTGGGTGCAGGTGGCGCGCATCGTCTATACGGAAACGCGCGGGCTGGTGGAGCGTGATTTCATTCTGGCCGAACGTTCACTTGGTGCCGGTCATCTGCGCATTCTGTTCGTGCATATCCTGCCGCATTTGATGCCGACGGCCATTGTCTGGGGAACGCTCGGTATCGCCACGACCGTACTGCTGGAAGCCACCCTCTCCTTCCTGGGTATCGGCGTGCAGCCGCCGCAGCCCTCCTGGGGCAATATCATCTTCGAAAGCCAGAGCTATTTTCAGGCTGCACCATGGCTGGTGTTCTTTCCCGGTGCGATCATCCTCCTGACAGCGCTTTCCTTCAACCTGGTCGGGGATGCGCTGCGCGATATTCTCGATCCCACGCAGCGCGGGAGGGGTTGATATGGCTTTGCTCATTCTACGCCGCCTTGTGCAAACCGCGCTGATCCTGGTCGGCGTCGCCGCGATTACGTTCCTGCTGCTCTATGCCTTGCCGGCGGACCCCGCGCGCATGATTGCCGGGCGCAGCGCCACCGCGCAGACGGTGGCCAATATCCGCCGCGAGCTTGGTCTGGACCAGCCCCTGCTCGTGCAGTTCTGGACCTATCTGCAGGGTATTCTCCAGGGCAATCTCGGCCGTTCCTACGCGCAGAAGACCGATGTCGGCGCGCTGATCCTTGCCCGTCTTCCCGCCACTTTGATCCTGATGGCCGCGGGCATATTCGTTGAAGTCGTCCTCGGCCTCATCCTTGGGATCATCGCCGCCTTGCGGCGGGGCGGCATGGTCGACAGGGTTGTGATGATGGCCTCGTTCGTCGGCGTCTCCGCGCCGCAATTCGTTGTCGCCCTGCTGTTGCTCTACGTCTTTGCCGTCACGCTCGGCTGGTTCCCGATGAGCGGCTTCGGGACGGCGGCCCACGTCGTGCTGCCCGCGGCAACCCTCGGCATTCTCGGCGCCGGCTGGTACGCCCGCATGGTGCGCTCGGCCATGATCGATGTGCTCAATCAGGATTATGTGCGTACTGCCCGGGCCAAGGGCCTGTCGTCGGCGCGCATCGTGCTGCGCCACGCCCTGCCCAATGCCCTCCTGCCGATCATCGCGATGATCGGCATCGATATCGGCCAGTTCATGGGCGGTGTCGTTGTCGTCGAAGCGGTCTATGGCTGGCCCGGCATCGGTCAATTGGCGTGGCAGGCCATTCAACAGGTCGACATCCCGATCATCATGGGGGTGACTCTCGTTTCCGCGCTCGCGATCGTCCTCGGCAACCTGCTTGCCGATATCATCGCGCCGCTGATCGATCCGCGTATCCGTGCGCGCTGAATTTCAACCAGAACAAGAAAAGGGAACAGAATGTTAAACCGCTGGCTTCGCAACACCACCATGGCAACGGTGCTTGTCCTATCGCCGCTGCCCGCATGGGCTCAGGAAACGCCGAAACAGGGTGGCGATGTGCTCATCACCTACAAGGATGATATCGCCACACTTGATCCCGCCGTCGGCTATGACTGGGTCAACTGGTCGATGATCAAGAGCCTGTACTCACGCCTGATGGACTATACGCCGGGAACGCCGGATCTGGTTCCGTCGCTTGCTGAGACGTTCGATGTTTCCCCCGATGGCCTGACCTATACGTTCAAGCTGCGCAAGGGCGTCAAATTCACCAATGGCCGCGAGCTTGTGGCGTCCGACGTCAAATACTCGATCGAGCGCGCCGTCAATCCGAAGACACAGGGCCCGGGTGCCGGTTTCTTCAGCGCGATCAAGGGCTATGAAGACCTGTCCGGCGGCAAGACCACGACACTTGAAGGCATCGAAGCGCCGGATGCCAGCACGGTGGTCTTCCATCTGTCGCGTCCGGATGCCACATTCCTGCATGTCCTTGCCATCAATTTCGCGTCCGTCGTCCCGCAGGAAGCCGTCGAGGCTGCCGCCGGTGATTTCGGCAAGAAGCCGGTTGGCTCGGGAACGTTTGTCCTGAAGGAATGGACCATCGGCCAGCGCCTCGTCTTCGCGCGCAATCCGGATTATTTCGTCAAGGACATGCCGCATATCGACAAATTCACGGTGGAAGTCGGCCAGGAACCGCTCGTTGCCCTCCTGCGCCTGCAAAAGGGCGAGGTCGACATTGCCGGTGATGGCATTCCGCCGGCAAAGTTCCTTGAGATCAAGAACTCTCCGGCGGGTGCCGGGATGATCGTGGATGGCGACCAGCTGCATACCGGTTATGTGACGCTGAACACCAGGATCAAGCCGTTCGACAATGTGAAAGTGCGCCAGGCGGTGAACATGGCCGTCAACAAGGAGCGCATTACCCGCATTCTCAATGGCCGCGCCACGCCCGCGAACCAGCCTTTGCCACCGGCAATGCCGGGCTATGATAAGGGTTATACCGGCTATGCCTATGACGTGGCGAAGGCCAAGGCTTTGCTGGCAGAGGCCGGTTTCCCCAGCGGCTTCCAGACCATCCTCTATTCAACCAATACCGATCCGCAGCCGCGTATCGCGCAGGCCATCCAGCAGGATCTGGCCGCCATCGGCGTCAAGGCGGAAGTGCGCGCGCTGGCGCAGTCCAACGTGATCGCGGCGGGCGGCACGGAAGGCGAAGCACCGATGATCTGGTCGGGCGGCATGGCGTGGATTGCCGATTTCCCCGATCCGTCGAATTTCTACGGACCGATCCTCGGTTGCTCCGGTGCGGTCAGCGGCGGCTGGAATTGGTCGTGGTACTGCAATGCCGATCTCGACAAGCGTGCGGTCGCGGCGGACTCCCTGTCCGATCCGGCCAAGGCAGCCGAGCGCGCGGGCGTCTGGGGCAAGATTTTCACGGATATCATGGCCGATGCGCCGTGGATTCCCGTGATCAACGAGCGCCGTGTTGTTGCCAAGTCGCCGCGCATGGGCGGTTCGGACAAGATCTATGTCGATCCGACCCGCGTCATCAATTACGACGCGATCTACGTCAAGCAATAAACCGGTCCTGACCTTGACCCATCCCCGGGGAACACGCCCCGGGGACCTGCATCATATTCCGGGAGATCTGACATGTGCATCGCCTGCACCCACACCATTCATCGCGCAAAACATCATTTCGGCTGGAACCGCGACTTCGAGCCAGCATTGGTCGCCAAGGCCGGTGAAACGATTCATTTCGAGTGCCTCGATTCCTCCGGCGGGCAGCTGGGCAAGGGATCGACGCTGGAAACCCTCGGCGCACTCGATTTCGGCAAGATCAACCCCGTCACCGGACCTGTCTACGTGGACGGTGCCAAGCCGGGCGATGCCCTGAAGGTCACCATTCGGCGCTTTGTCCCGTCGGGTATCGGCTGGACCGCCAATATCCCCGGTTTCGGCCTGCTGGCGGACCAATTCCAGGAACCTGCGCTGCACATGTGGACCTATGACCCCGTCAGTATGGCACCGGCGCTTTACGGTCCCGGCGGCCGCGTGCCGCTGAAGCCCTTTGCCGGGACGATTGGCGTCGCACCGGCTGAACCGGGATTGCATTCCGTTGTCCCGCCGCGCCGGGTTGGCGGCAATCTCGATATTCGCGACCTGACTTCGGGCGTGACGCTTTACCTCCCGGTGGAAGTGGACGGCGCGCTGTTTTCCATCGGCGATACCCATGCGGCACAGGGCGATGGCGAAGTCTGCGGCACAGCCATCGAAAGCCAGATGGAGGTGGAAGCCACCATCGAACTGGTCAGGGATGCCCGGCTGCAGAGCCCGCGCTTCACCACGACCGAACCGGTCACCCGGCATCTCGACGGCGCAGGCTACGATGTGACGACCGGAATCGGCCCCGATCTGATGACCGGCGCCCGTGAAGCCCTCATGCGCATGATCGATCTGCTGGGCGCCGAACATGGCATGAGTTCCATCGATGCCTATCTGCTCTGCTCGGTCTGCGGTGATCTGCGTATCAGTGAAATCGTCGATGCGCCAAACTGGGTGGTGTCGTTCTATTTCCCGAGGATCGTGTTCGCGTGATCGTGTCTGCCCAAAAGCCCATCCTGACCGTCCGCAACCTGTGCGTCGACGCCCGCACGCCGCAAGGACGGCGGCGGGTGCTCGACGATATCAGCTTCGACCTCAATGCCGGGGAAACGCTGTGCATTGCCGGTGAATCCGGTTCCGGCAAATCGGTGACATCGCTCTCGATCATGGGCCTGTTGCCGAAAGCCTCGCTGCAGGTGGCATCGGGCAGTATCCGGCTCGGCGACAAGGACCTGGTCGCGCTGTCGAACCGCGCCATGCGGAGCGTACGCGGCGGCGATGTGGCGATGGTGTTCCAGGAGCCGATGACGTCGCTGAACCCGGTCATGTCAATCGGGGCACAGCTGACGGAAGCCATCCGCGAACATCAGGGCAGCGAAGGGGGAATGGCGGATGCCATCGCGCGGCGGATGCTCGATGCCGTGCACATCACCGATCCAGCCCGCCGCCTGTCGCAATATCCACATGAACTTTCCGGCGGCATGCGCCAGCGGGTGATGATCGCAATGGCCCTCTCCTGCCGGCCGAAAGTGCTGATCGCCGATGAACCGACGACGGCGCTTGATGTGACGGTTCAGGCGCAGATCCTGAAACTGATGCGTGAATTGAAACAGGAGTTCGGCGCCTCGATCATCCTGATCACCCATGACATGGGCGTTGTCGCCGAAATGGCGGACCGGGTTGCGATCATGCAGAATGGCCGCATTGTTGAGCAGGGCGAGGCACTGGCGATTTTCGAAAAGCCCAGCCAAACCTATACTCAGGAACTATTGGCGGCCGTGCCGCGCCTGGGGGCCCATGCGGGAACCGAGGGGCCGCCGCGTGTAAGCGCGCAGGCCGCGTCTGTTGTGCCGGTATCAGCCTCGCCGATCCTGCATGTCCGCAATCTGAACGTGACCTATGGCAGCCCGGCGCGGTGGCTGTTCAAGGGCAAGCCGCCGCTTGCCGCCGTCGACGATGTCTCTTTTGCGTTGCGTCCGGGTGAAACATTGGGGCTTGTCGGCGAAAGCGGCTCGGGCAAATCGACCACCGGCAAGGCAGTTCTCGGGCTGATCCCGTTTACCGGCGATGTCGTCATCGACGGCAGGAACATTGCCGGCTTGCATGCCCGGCAGATGCAGCCGGTTCGCCGCTCGGCGCAGATGATTTTCCAGGATCCTTATGCCTCGCTCGATCCGCGCATGGCGGTGGGGGCTGCCATTGCCGAACCCTTGATTATTCACGGTCTGGGCGGGCGGAGCGAACGCGCCGACCGGGTGGCGGACCTGTTGCGGCGGGTCGGCCTGCAGCCGGATGCGGCGACGCGCTATCCGCACGAGTTTTCCGGCGGCCAGCGCCAGCGCATCTGCATTGCGCGCGCCCTTGCCCTGCAGCCGAAACTGATCGTGGCGGATGAAAGCGTGGCGGCGCTCGACGTTTCCGTGCGGGCCCGGGTGCTCGATCTCATGCTGGAATTGCAGGAAACGATGGGGCTCGCCTATCTCTTCATATCGCATGACATGGCGGTGGTGGAGCGCATGTCGCACAATGTGGCGGTCATGCGCGGCGGGCGCATCGTCGAAATGGGAACGCGCCGCGCGGTTTTCGAGAATCCGCAGGATGACTATACAAGGGCGCTGATGGCGGCGGTGCCGATCCCCGATCCGCGGGCCCGGCACTTCGCCTGATCAGACCCGTTCGAGGGCAACCGCGATGCCCTGGCCGACACCGATGCACATGGTGGCCAGTGCGTAGCGGGCTTGCCTGACACCGAGTTCCAGTGCTGCGGTTCCGGTGATGCGTGCGCCGGACATCCCCAGGGGATGGCCGAGGGCAATTGCTCCGCCATTGGCATTGACGTGGTCGGCATCGTCGGCAAGACCGAGTGCGCGCAGGCTGGCAAGGCCCTGCGAGGCAAAAGCTTCGTTGAGCTCGATCACGCCGAAATCCTGCGGTGTCAGGCCAAGCCGCGCGCAGAGTTTCTCAGTGGCGGCAACAGGGCCGATCCCCATGATGCGCGGTGGAACACCGGCGGTCGCACCGCCGATGATGCGGGCGATAGGGGTCAGGCCGTATTTCCGCGCTGCCGCTTCAGATGCGATGATCAGCGCCGCTGCACCGTCATTGACACCCGAAGCATTGCCCGCCGTCACCGATCCGCCCTTCCTGAAGGGCGTCGGCAGTTTGGCCAATTGCTCGAGCGTTGTCTGCGGGCGCGGATGCTCGTCGCGGTCGACGATCACCGGGTCGCCCTTGCGCTGGGGAATGATGACGGGCGTGATTTCCCTGGCGAGCCGGCCATTGTCCATGGCCGCCCCTGCCCTTTGCTGGGAGCGCACGGCGAAAGCGTCCTGATCGGCGCGCGCGACATGAAACTCCTCGGCGACGTTTTCGCCGGTCTCCGGCATGGAATCGATGCCATATTGCTGCTGCATCAGCGGGTTGACGAAGCGCCAGCCGATGGTGGTGTCGTGAATCTCGGCGTGGCGCGAAAACGCGCCTTCGGCTTTCGGCAGAACGAAGGGCGCGCGCGACATGGATTCGACGCCGCCGGCAATAGCAATCTCGATTTCCCCGGCCTTGATGGCGCGGGCCGCCGTGATCACCGCATCCATCCCCGAACCGCACAGGCGGTTCATCGTCGTGCCGGGCACCGTCACCGGCAGGCCTGCCAGAAGCAGGGACATGCGAGCCACATTGCGGTTGTCCTCGCCCGCCTGATTGGCGCAACCATAGATGACTTCACCGATGGCTTCCCAGTCGACGGAGGGATTGCGCTCTATCAGCGCTTTCAGCGGAATGGCGCCCAGATCGTCGGTGCGGACGGAGGCTACGGCGCCGCCGAAGCGGCCGATGGGCGTGCGGATATAGTCGCAGATATAGGCTTCAGACATCAGGCGGCCTCGTGAGCGCGTTTCGTGCGGGCATTGATATCGCGCAGCACGGAAAGTTCGGTTGCAGTGGGGACTGGCGTTTCCACGATCTCCTTAGCAAACCGGACGGGCCAGCCGCAATTCTCTTCGATCTGTCCGCGTGTCACACCCCTGTGGATCGAAACGACGGTCAGCTCTTTGGTGACCGGATCCGGCTCGAAAATGCACAGGTCCGTTATGACGCGGGTTGGCCCTTTGGTCTTCATGCCGAGGCGTGCGCGATGATCGCCGCCCTCGCCATGCCCCATCGAGGTGATGAAATCGAGATGATCGACAAAGCCGCGATTGGTCAGTGCCATGGTGATGAAAATCTGGCCGCAATTGCTGGCTATTTCCGGTGCGCCGCCGCCGCCGGGCAGCCGCACTTTCGGTGCATCATAGGGGCCGACCACCGTCGTGTTGAGATTGGCAAAGCGGTCGATCTGCGCGCCGCCGAGAAATCCGGTGGTGATGCGCCCGCCCTGCAGCCAATAGCGGAACATTTCTGGCACCGACACGGTGAACAAGGCGGTGTCGCAGAGTTCGCCGTCGCCGATGGAAAGCGGGAGCACATCCGGCTTGGTGCCGATGGTGCCGCTTTCGTAGATCAGCGTGATGTCAGGCGCATGGGTCAGCCGCGCCACGTTGCAGGCGGCGGAGGGTGCGCCGATCCCGACAAAGCAGACATCGTCATTGCTCAGCGCGCGGGCAGCCGCGATGGTCATCATTTCCGTGGGGGTGAAATCCTGGGTCATGGTCTTGCTCCTCACGCTGCATTCGCCGCACGCCGGACGGCGTGACGGGCAAAATCTTCCGGCTTGCCGGCAAGGACATTCTCCCTGATCCACGCTGTAAAGCTGTCGCGGTCGCGGGCGATCTTGTCCCAGGCGATGTAGAAGGCATTGGAGCGCTGGTAGTAGCCATGCGCATAGGAGGGGAAGGCGCCGCCCGGCACATGCACGACAGCGCTGATGGCCCATTGGGGCAGGACCACAGCATTGGGCGATGGCGGGTTCAACTGGTCGACGATTTCCTCCACCGTCACGATGGAACGGCTGGCGGCCAGCACCGCCTCCTTCTGCACGCCGGAAATGCCCTCGATCAGCACATTGCCCTGCCGGTCGGCACGCTGGGCGTGGATGATCGACACGTCAGGACGGATGGAGGGAACGGCGGCGAGCACCTCACCGGTGAAGGGACAGGTGACCGACCGGATGTTCGGATTGACCTTGGCAAGGTCAGCGCCGATATAGCCGCGCAGCACGGCGAACGGCAGATTGGCTGCGCCCGCCTCATAGGCATTGGCCATGGCCGCGTGCGAATGTTCCTCGATCTCAAGCGGTCGCGGCCACTGGTTTTCCACCGCATCGCGGAAGCGGTGCAGCGAGCCCACGCCGGGATTGCCGCCCCAGGAGAACTTCATGCCGCGCGCTGCGCCGACGCCGATCAGCTGGTCGTAGATGAGGTCAGGCGTCATGCGCACCAGGAAGAGCTCCTTGCGGCCCTGCCGGATGATCTCATGCCCGGCGGCATAGGGAATGAGGTGGGTGAACCCTTCCATGGCGAGCGTATCGCCATCCCTGACATTGTCCCCGATCGCTTCGGCAAGCGTGCAGATTTTTGCCACGTCTCTCTCCCTGTCGCTGTTCCCGAAGTACGGCGATGGCCGGCATCCGGTGCAAACCTCCATTTGTCCCTATGGCGTAGTCCCGCCGCGTTCCGCCCGTCAATGATTTTGTGCGTTATTTGACATTTGTTCGCATATCGCACAAATTGTGCGGAAATGCAGCGGATAAGGCAGGTGCGGATGCGTGAAACGGACTTCATCAGCGGTTTTGCCAAGGGGCTTGCCGTCATCGAGGCCTTCGATGCGGTCAATACGCGTCTGTCGATCACGGATATTGCGCGGATGACCGGGCTGGAGCGCGCCACGGCCCGGCGCTGCCTGCTGACGCTCACACAGCTTGGCTATGCGGAATATGACGGAAAATTCTTCACGCTGACGCCGCGCATCCTGCGTCTTGGCCATTCCTACCTGTCATCGACGCCCCTGCCCCGGCTGATGCAGCCCTTTCTCGACCAGCTGTCGGAAAAAACCGGTGAAAGCGCCTCGGCTTCGGTGCTCGACGGTAATGAGATCGTCTACATCGCGCGTGCCTCGCACAAGCGTGTCATGTCGATCAATCTCAATCCCGGCAGCCGCCTTCCCGCCTATTGTTCCTCCATGGGCCGGGTCCTGCTCGCGGCGATGAGCGATGACGACGCACTGCGCATCCTTGCAGGCAGCAACCGCCCGGCGAACACGCCGCGCACGAAGACCACGCTGCCGGATCTGATGGATGAAGTGCGCACCGTCAGGGCGCAGGGCTATGCGGTGATCGACCAGGAACTGGAGATCGGGCTGTGCTCCATCGCGGTTCCCGTCCGCAACACGCGCGGCATGACCATTGCCGCCATCAATGTCGGCGCGCAGGCGCCGCGCGTGACGATTGCGGAAATGATCGAGCGCTATCTGCCCGCCATGCAATCGACCCGAGATACCATCGCCGCGGTGCTGGTATGACAGGCCGTCGGTTCAGACAGCCATTCTGGCGCTTTGCTCGGTGCGGTACTGCCGGGGTGTCGCGCCGGTCTCCCGGGTGAAAAACCGGGTGAAATAAGCCGGATCAGCAAAGCCGAGATCATAGGCGATCTGCTTGATACTGGCAGAGGTGAACACCAGATCGCGCTTCGCCTGATCGGCAAGGCGGCGTGCCAGCAGGCCATTGGTGCTCTGCCCCGTCGCCGCCTTGACGATGCGGTTGAGATGGGTTGCCGACAAACCGAGGTGTCCGGCATAGAATTCCGCCGGGCGATGTTCGCGGAAATGCCGGTTGACCATGATGTTCAGCAGTTTCAGGCGCTCTTCCGTACTGGAGCTTTCACCGCCGGGCGGCAGTTCCGGGGCGGTCATGCGCGCGGCCAGAAGAACGATGGATTTGAGATAGGATTCCACCAAATCGTCGTGAAAGGCGCCGCCCGATACCAGCTCAGCGCACAGGCGTTCGAGACTGTGCGTCAGAAACGCTGCATCGGCGTGATCGGGTACGAGCGAAATCAATCGCGGCGGCATGCCGGCGTCGCAGATGGTGCGGCCGGAAGACCCGAAGCGCGCGGCCAGCATGGTGATGACGATGCCATCCATATCCCGGGAAAACCGGAAACCATGCTCGCATTGCGGCGGCACGGTGATCATGACCGGCGGCTGTATGGGATGGCTGTGCGCGCCGAAAACCGCATCGCCGGTTCCGCCGCGAAAGTACAAAATCTGAAAGAATGCCGCATGGCGATGGGTTTTGATCTCCCAATTGTGCAATTGGCTTCTGGAGGCGATTGTCTCCCAATGCAGCCAGAAATCCGGCCGTTTCGGATGGTTTTCGCCGTAGAGATCATAGGTTGGTACTGCGCCGCTCATCGGTTCCTCCCGTCCCCAATGTTCAGATTGTCCTGTTTTTTGCCTGAGAAGTCCATTGTTCAGTTGCGTCCTGCCGCTAGCCTTGCGCAATTATTTCATGCTGGGAGGCATCATGCGCACGCACGTGGCTATCATCGGGTCTGGACCTGCCGGGCTTCTGCTCGGTCAGCTTCTGACCCGGGCCGGTATCGACAACATCATCCTCGACCGGTCGGGCAAGGACCATATTCTGGGGCGCGTGCGCGCCGGAGTGCTGGAAGAGGGCACGGTGCGGCTGCTGGACGAGGCGGGCGCCAGCGCCCGTCTGCATGCGGAAGGCCTGCCGCATGACGGCTTTTCGCTGGCGTTCGACGGGCGCAATCATCGCATCGATCTGTTCGGCCTGACAGGCGGCAAGCGGGTGACGGTGTACGGCCAGACCGAGATGACCCGTGATCTGATGCAGCAGCGCGAGGCAAGCGGCGCCCCGGCATTTTACGGAGCGCAGAACGTTGCCATTCATGATTTCGACGGGGAAAAGCCGTTCGTCACCTTCGAAAGGGACGGCAGACCCAACCGCATCGATTGCGACTTCATTGCCGGGTGCGACGGATTCCATGGGGTCAGCCGCCGGTCCGTGCCGGCGGAGGCGATCCGGACGTTCGAACGCACCTACCCCTTTGGCTGGCTCGGTGTTCTGGCGGAGGTGCCTCCGGCGGCACACGAGCTGATCTATGCCAACCATCCACGCGGCTTTGCACTGTGCTCGATGCGCTCCCTGACGCGCAGCCGCTATTACGTGCAGTGCCCGCTGGACGACAGGGTGGAGGACTGGTCCGACGACCGGTTCTGGGATGAGTTGCGGCGCCGGCTGCCGGAAGAGGATGCGGCCGCCGTCACAACAGGCCCGTCATTTGAAAAGTCCATCGCGCCGCTTCGCTCGTTCGTGGCCGAACCCATGCGCTTCGGCCGTTTGTTCCTGGCTGGCGATGCCGCCCACATCGTGCCGCCGACGGGGGCAAAGGGTCTCAATCTGGCGGCCAGTGACGTGCATTATCTGTTCGAGAGTCTGCGTGACTATTACACCGACAAGAGCATGGCGGGCCTTGATGATTATTCGCGCCGTGCACTTCTACGTGTGTGGAAGGCCGTGCGGTTTTCCTGGTCGATGACGATGCTGATGCATCGCTTTCCCGATACCGGCGCATTCGGCCAGAAAATACAGGAAGCCGAACTCGATTATCTCACCCACTCCCGGGCGGCATCAACGGCGCTTGCCGAGAACTATGTGGGACTGCCGTTTTAGGTTATTGCTTCGGTTCCACCGCACGCATATGCGTGCCTGAGAACACGCCTGAAACCGGACATTCCCATGACCGCGACAACAAATCCGCCGGACGCGATGCTTGTGCCGCCACAACTGCAAGCTCTCGTCGCGGGCTACTGCTGGAGCCGCGACGCGCTCGGCTGTTCCAATGCGCAGGTTTTCATGCTGCAAGGCGAAGGCTTGCCCCGGCTCTTCATCAAGGTCGAAGCCGTTAGCCCTTACGGTGAGTTGCCCGATGAGGCGGCGCGGCTTCGCTGGCTGTCCTCCCGCGATATGCCCTGCCCCGATGTTCTCTTCGAGGGCGCCCATGCGGGCCGCTTCTGGCTGTTGATGAGCGGGGTTCCCGGTGACGATCTTGCCTCGGCCGATTCATTATCCATCGAAACGCGTATCCGGATTTTTGCCGGGGCGCTGCGCCAGCTGCATGCGCTCGATCCCGCGACCTGTCCGTTCGATCACCGGCTTGACGGGCGCATTGAAGCCGCGCGGGCCCGCATGCAGGCCGGGCTGGTGGACGAGACGGATTTCGACGACGATATGCTGGGAAAGACGGCATCTGACCTTTTCAGCCGGCTGGTGGCCGAAAAGCCGATGGTTGGAGATGTGGTTGTTACCCACGGCGATGCCTGCCTGCCGAATTTCATGGCCGGGAATGGCATCTTCACCGGCTATATCGACTGCGGCCGGCTTGGTCTTGCCGATCGCTACCAGGATATTGCGCTGGCATGCCGCAGCATTGCGGATAATTTCGGCGACGAAAGAGTGGAGCTTTTTCTGGATTGCTACGGCCTGATGCAGGCCGATCCGGCAAAGCTGGCTTATTACCGGCTGCTCGACGAGTTTTTCTGATCCGGTTTCATCTCCCCCGCCGCCTCGCGGATGGTCTGCATCAGGATCATCAGCGGCAATGACGGGGTAACGTCCGCGCGGGTTGTCAGGCCAACCGGTCCCTTGGTCTCGGTCGTGTCGATGGGCAGCAACGCAAGCGTTCCGTCGGCGATATCGCTGGCAACCACCCCTGCGGAAATGATCCACACCGCCTGATGCGAGCGGACGAAAGCCCGGCCAAAAGCATCGGAGACCGTCTCGATCTGATGCGGCAGCTTGGCCACGCCATTGGCGATGAGAAACCGGTCGACGAAGGGCCGGATGATGGAGGCCCGCGTCGGCATCAGCACCGGGAATTCGGCAAGGCGATTGAAAATGTCCTCGCTGGCATTGAGCAGGGGATGGCGGGCACTGACGGCAAACACCACCTGTTCGGAATAGAGATGTTCGAAGGAAAAGCCGGTCATTTTTTCCGGCGCCGCCAGCCGTCCGACCACGAGATCGAGATCGCCGAGCCGCAATTGTTCGAGCAGCACGGCATTTTCGCCGGTGACGATTTTCAGCCGGCTCTGTGTCTTCTCCTGCAGGAACAGGCTGATGGCCTGCGGCATGATGCGGGTGGAAACCGTCGGCAAGGCACCCACCCGGACGGGAATCCCCTCGCCCGACTGCTCGTTGCTGACGGAATCGATGCCCTGCCGCAGCGCGGTGATCGCGGCCCCCGCATAGCGCAGGAAAACCTCCCCGAACCGGGTGATGCGGATGCCGCGCCCGTCGCGCTCGAACATGGCAACCCCGAGCACCTCTTCCATTTCTCGAATGGTTTTGGTTACAGCCGGTTGGCTGATATGAAGAATCGCCGCCGCCTTCATCACGCTTTTCTGGCGGGCAACTTCGAGAAAAGTCTGCAGGTGGCGGAACTTGATACGGCCGTCGATCATATATTTCATAACCCCGGGGTTAAGCGAATGCGGCAAGATATCATTTTACTGAACCAAATGCATAATCCATTATCGACATAACTGACCGGGAGGATTTCGGTGCAATTTGCTCACATCAATGGCGTCACGCTGCATTACCAGTTGATCAGCGCGCCCGCAGGCAAGCCCGTGCTGGTTTTCGCCAACTCCCTCGGTACGGATTTTCGCATCTGGCGTGACGTGATCGTGCGTCTGGTCGGAGAGTTTGCCGTCGTCACCTATGACATGCGTGGACATGGCCTTTCCGATCTGGGAGCGCCTCCTTACAGTATCGACGATCATGTCGGTGATCTCGCGGGTTTGCTCGACTACCTCTCGGTCAAGGATGCCGTCATCTGCGGTCTGTCCGTCGGCGGGCTCGTGGCGCAGGGACTTTATGCGAAACGACCGGAACTCGTGCAGGCTCTGGTCCTGTGCGATACCGCGCACAGGATCGGCACGGCCGATTTCTGGAATGCGCGCATCGATGCCGTGACCCGGAATGGCATCGCATCCATTGCCGACACGATCCTGCAGCGCTGGTTCACCCCGGCCTTCCACCGGGAGCGGGCCAATGATCTGACCGGCTACCGCAACATGCTTATCCGCCAGCCTCCCGATGGCTACAGCGGTACCTGCGCTGCGCTGCGCGATGCGGATTTCACCGAAGCGGCAAAGCGCATCGCGGTGCCGGCCATCTGCATTGTTGGGGATCAGGACGGCTCGACGCCGCCGGATCTGGTGCTCGAACTGGCAAAGCTCATCCCGCGTGCGCGCTATGAGGTGATCCGGGATGCGGGCCATATTCCCTGTGTCGAACAGCCGGAAACGCTGGTCGCCGTGATCAGGGCCTTTGTCGATGAATTCAAGCTTGGAGGGAAATCATGACGGATACGGCTGCCCCATCGCGGCGTTATCTGCAGGGCATGGCCACGCGCCGCGTCGTGCTGGGCGAAGAGCATGTCAACCGGGTGGAAACCACCAAGACCGATTTCGATCAGCCCTTCCAGGAACTGATCACCGAGGCGGCGTGGGGGCATGTCTGGTCGCGGCCCGGCTGGACGAAGCGCGAACGCTCGATTGTCACCATCGCGCTCCTGGCCGCGCTTGGTCAGGATGACGAATTGACCATGCATATCCGCGCGACGGCCAATACGGGTGCGACACAGGACGATATCTGCGAAGCCCTGCTGCACGTTGCAATTTATGCGGGTGTTCCGGCGGCAAACCATGCCATCAAGCTGGCAAAACAGGTCTATAAGGAACTCGAGGCCGGACAGGCCGCGTGATGGGAGGCAACTGTGTCCAATAGAAAACCGGAAACCGGAGCATTCTTCCAGCGCGACAGGCAATGGCATCCGCCTGCCTGTACGCCGGACTACAAGACAAGCGTCGTCCGCTCGCCGCAACGGGCGCTGTTGTCGCTCGACAATACACTGTCGGAAATCACTGGTCCGGTATTCGGCCATGCGCTGCTCGGCGAACTCGATGCGGACCTGATCCACAATTTTGCCCGGCCGGGTGAAAGCGCCATCGGCCAGCGCATCATCGTGCATGGCCGCGTGGTGGACGAGCGCGGTCTCGGTGTGGCGGGTGCGCTGCTCGAATTCTGGCAGGCCAATGCCGGCGGACGCTACCGCCACAAGCGCGAAGGTTATCTCGCGGCCCTCGATCCGAACTTTGGCGGCTGCGGCCGCACCATCACGGATGAGGATGGCTATTACCGGTTCCGCACGGTCAAGCCCGGCGCCTATCCCTGGCCGAACGGCGTCAATGACTGGCGTCCGGCCCATATCCATTTTTCCGTTTTCGGGCACGGATTTGCCCAGCGGCTGATTACCCAAATGTATTTCGAGGGCGATCCGATGATCTGGCAATGCCCCATCGTCAAATCGGTCCCCGACAAGGCGGCCATCGAGCAGTTGATCGCCGCGCTCGACCGTCAGAACACCATCCCCATGGATGCGCGCGCCTACAAGTTTGATATCGTGCTGCGCGGGCGCCGTTCCACGCTGTTCGAGAACCGCCTGGAGGGCAATTAATGGTTCAGTCCCTGGGTTTTCTCAAGGAAACGCCGTCGCAGACCGCCGGACCCTATGTGCATATCGGCTGTACGCCGAACTTCTCGGGGATCACGGGCGTTTACGCTACCGATCTTGGCGTTGCCATGGTCAATGACCGGACGCTGGGCGAGCGCATCACCCTGCGCGGCCGGATTTTTGACGGGACCGGCACGCCGCTGCGCGATGCGCTGGTGGAAATCTGGCAGGCGGATGCTGCGGGACTGTACAACAGCCCCTCGGAAATGCGTGGCACTGCCGATCCCAACTTCACCGGTTGGGGCCGTTGCCCGACGGATATGGAAACCGGCGAGTATGTGTTCGAGACGATCAGACCCGGCCGTGTGCCCTATAAGGACGGCAGACTGATGGCACCGCACGTGACGCTGTGGATCGTGGCGCGCGGTATCAATATCGGTCTGCAGACCCGCCTGTATTTCGCTGATGAAGAGGCCGCGAACACCGAAGACCCGGTCTTGCTGCGCATCGAGCACCGCAACCGCGTGCCGACGCTTCTCGCGCGCCGGGAGGGATCGGCCTATCATTTCGATATCCATCTGCAGGGGGAGAAGGAAACTGTCTTCTTCGATATCTGACCGATGAGTATCTCGCCCTTCGATCATCCGTTTCTTTCCGGTCTTCTCGGCGCGCAAGCGGCGACGGACTGGTTTTCCGCCAGCGCCGATATTGCCGCCATGCTCGATTTCGAGGCGGCACTGGCGCAGGCACAGGCGGATGAAGCGGTCATCTCCGCCGATGCCGCGCGGGCAATTGCAACAGCCTGCCGGTCTTTCGTGCCTGACATGACGGCCTTGAAGGCCGCGACCGCCCGCGATGGTGTCGTCGTGCCGGAGCTGGTGTGGCAATTGCGTGTGACAATTCCCGAGGAACATCGGAACGCCCTGCATTTCGGCGCAACCAGTCAGGACGTCATCGATACCAGCCTGATGATCCGGTTGAAGCCTGCCATTGCCTGTCTTGCCGACGGGCTGGACGATGTGATTGCGGGGTTGGATCGGCTCGAGGCTGCCTTTGGCGCAAACAGCCTGATGGGGCATACGCGCATGCAGGCGGCTATGCCCATTACCGTTCATGACCGCATCGACGCGTGGCGGGCACCCTTGTTTCGCGACAGCGAACGGCTCGCCTTTCTCGCCCGGTCTTTTCCGGTCATTCAACTGGGCGGCGCAGCGGGCAGGCTGGAAAAGCTTGGCGATAAGGCGGATGCCGTTCGGCAGCGCCTTGCCGCGGCGCTTGGCCTGCATGACGCGCCGCAGTGGCACAGCCAGCGCGACCGTATCGCCGATTTCGCCGGTTTCCTTTCGCTCGTGACGGGCAGCCTGGGGAAAATCGGGCAGGATATTGCCTTGTTTGCACAATCCGGCGGCGAGATCAGCCTTCGTGGCGGGGGAAGTTCATCGGCGATGCCGCACAAGCAGAATCCGGTTCAGGCTGAACTGCTTGTCACACTCGCCCGCTACAACGCCACGCAGCTTTCCGGCATGCACCAGGCGCTGGTGCACGAGCAGGAGCGGTCCGGCACGGCGTGGACACTGGAGTGGATGATCCTGCCGTCCATGGTCATGGCATCAGCGACATCGCTGCAGGCGACGAGCAGCCTGTTGTCTTCCATAACGGGGCTCGGAAACGGCAAGTCGCCGGAAAAATCATAACTCAGGGATTATGCAATAGCGCATAGTTTTCATTTTACATTACCAACCGGTATGAGACATTGAACGAAACATTCCAAACGGACCAGATGAGGAGAATGATCTGGCCGGCAGGGGATCAAAGGGAGGAATGATGAAAAAGCTTATTCTGGCTGCAGCGGCAGCCGTCCTGCTTGGCGGCGTGGCCTATGCCGATGTGATCAAGATTGGTGTGGTCGGCCCGTTCTCGGGTCCGTTCGCCATTCAGGGCAAGAACTTCAAGGCCGGCATTGACGCCTATATCGCCACCCATGGCAACAAGATCGGCAATGACACGATCGAAGTGCTGTACCGCGACGTGCCGCAGGCCGATCCCGCACAATCAAAGGCGCTGGCGCAGGAACTGGTGGTGAAGGAAGGCGTGCAGTATCTCGCGGGCTTCTATTTCACCCCCGATGCCATGGCTGTCACGCCGCTGCTGCAGCAGGCCAATGTGCCGCTGGTGGTTATGAATGCGGCGACCTCGGCCATTGTCACCAAGAGCCCCTATGTGGTGCGCACATCGTTCACCACCTGGCAGACGTCCGCACCCATGGCCAAAATTGCCCGTGAGCGCGTTATCGAGAAGGCCATCACCGTGGTCAGCGATTACGGACCGGGCGTGGATGCGGAAAACGCCTTCAAGACCACCTTCGAGAAGGAGGGCGGCAAGGTCGTCGAATCCATCCGCATGCCGCTGTCGACCAATGATTTCAGCCCGGTCATGCAGCGGGTGCGCAATTCCGGGGCGCAGGCCGTCTTTGCTTTCCTGCCATCGGGTCCGACGACGCTCGGCTTTGTCAAAGCCTATAATGAGAACGGCCTGAAGGAAGCCGGTGTGCAGTTTCTGGCGCCCGGCGATCTGACGCAGGAATCCGATCTGCCGGCGCTTGGCGATGCGGCACTCGGTATCCTCACCACGTTCCATTATGCCATTGCGCATGACTCGCCAGAGAACAGGGCCTTTGTCGAGGCCGCGCGCAAGGCCATCGGCAATCCGGCAGAACTTTCATTCCCTTCAGTCGGCGCCTATGACGGCATGCATGTCATCTACAAGATGATCGAAGCCACCGGCGGCAAGCAGGACGCCAAGAAGGCAGTCGATGCGGTGAAGGGCCTTGCCTGGGAAAGCCCGCGCGGGCCGGTGTCCATCGATCCGGAAACCCGGCACATCACGCAGAACATCTATCTGCGCGAAGTCGCCAAGGGCAGTGACGGCGCCTATTACAACAAGGAAATCAAAACGTTCGAGAAACAGCCCGACCCCGGTCTGGCTGCGGCCAAATAGGCGATAGCCGATGCGAAATCTATCTGATTCAGGCACCCCTCTCTGTCCTGCCGGACATCTCCCTCGCAAGGGGGGAGATCAGCCTGCATCACTGTTTCAGTCAGTTCTGAGACATCGCAAAGTCAGTACAAGTGCAGATGTCGATGTGATCTCCCCCCTTGTGGGGGAGATGGGCGGAAGCCCGGAGGGGGGTGATAACCTTCTTTCCGTGAGCGGGATGATCTGATGCAGGTTTTCTTCAGCATAGGCGTCGATGCGCTCGCCTACGGGATGGTGCTTTTCATCATCTCCATCGGCCTGTCCGTGACCATGGGGCTGATGCGCGTCGTCAACCTCGCCCATGGCGCCTTCGCCATGATCGGCGGTTATATCGCCTCCTATGCGGCGCGCGATCTGGGGCTCGCCTACGGTTTTGCCATCATTCTCGCCGTCATCGGCACGATCATCATCGCCATTCCGCTGGAGCGCTTCCTCTATCGCCGCATCTATGGCGCGCCGGAACTGACGCAGGTGCTGATGACCATCGGCATCACCTTCTGCGTCATCGGCCTTGCCAATTATGTCTTTGGCCCGACATTGAAAACCATTCCCCTTCCTGCCGACCTGCAGGGTCCGGTCAATCTCGGCTTCCGTACCATTGCCGCCCACAAGCTCTTTGCCATTGCGTGCGGCGTTGCCGTGGCGCTCGGCCTGTGGTTTCTCATCGAGCGCACGTCGTTCGGAGTCAAGCTGCGCGCTTCGGTCGACAACACCGCCATGGCCGCTTCGCTCGGCGTGCGCACGCGGATCGTCTATGCCGCAAGCTTTGCCCTCGCCGTGGGGCTTGCCGCCTTTGGCGGCGTGATCGGCGCGGAGCTTTTGCCCGTCGAGCCCTATTATGCGCTGCGCTATATGGTGACCTTCCTCGTTGTCGTTTCGGTCGGCGGCGCCGGTTCCATTCCCGGCGCCCTCATTGCCTGCCTTCTGCTTGGCGCCATCGATACGACAGGGCGCTATCTCGTGCCAGAATATGGCGAATTCTTCTTCTATCTCGCGGTGATTGCCATCGTCTGGGTGTTTCCGCGCGGCCTTCTCGGAAGGGCGAAATGACATGAGTGCCACCGACATCTCCCCGTCCGCCGCTCCGGCTGTCCGCATGGGCAGGCCATGGCAGCGTGATCTTATCGGCGTTGCCGTCATCGTCCTGGCTGCCATCGGCGGCTACGTCCTGTTTCCGGACAACCTGGCGCTGCTGACCCGCATCATTGCTATCATGCTGCTGGTGCTGTCGCTTGACCTCGTCACCGGTTATTGCGGTGTTGCAACCCTCGGCCATGCCGCATTGTTCGGTGCAGGGGCCTATGCGGCAGGCATAGCTGCCGTCACCTTCGGCATCACCGAACCGATCAGCATGATCGCTATCGGCGCCATCGCCGGAGCCGTGGCCGGTCTTGTCTCCGGCGTCGTCATCCTGCGCGGCCATGGCCTTGCCCAACTGGTCCTGTCCATTGCGGTCATTCACCTCTTCCATGAAGCGGCCAACAAGGCATCCACCTATACTGGCGGCAGCGACGGCCTCTCGGGTATTGCACCCGATCCGCTGTTTGGGCTCTTTGCCTTCGATCTCTGGGGGCGGACGGCCTACGTCTTCGGTATCGTCCTGCTCATCGCTGTCTTTGTTCTCCTGCGTATCCTCGTGCGCTCGCCCTTCGGCATGCTGTGCCGCGGCATCCGCCAGGACCCTGTCCGCGTCAGCGCCATGGGTGCTTCGGTCAAGGCGAGCCTGATCAGGATGTATGTGATATCGGGCGCCGTCGCCGGCATTGGCGGTGCGCTCAATGCGGTGTCAACGCAGGTCGTCGGGCTCGACAGCCTGAGCTTCACCAACTCAGCCGAGGCGCTGGTCATGCTGGTGCTGGGCGGTGCGGGCTCGCTCTTTGGCGCGCTTGCCGGCACGGTCGTGTTCATGTGGTTCGAACATGTGGTCTCCGCCGCCAACCCGTTCCACTGGCTGACCATTGTCGGCGCCTTGCTGATTGCCGTGGTGCTCTTCGCACCGAAGGGGCTCTATGGCACGGCGGCAGATCTCGCCAGACGTTTTGCAAGGAGCAATCCATGAGTGCGGTCTTTGCAGTCGAACGGCTGAAAAAATCCTTTGGCGGACTGGATGTCACCCGGGATGTTTCGCTGTCCATGGCGCGGGGAGACCGGCTGGCGCTGATCGGCCCGAACGGCGCGGGGAAAACCACCTTTGTCAATCTGGTGACGGGGCACCTGCAGGCGAGTTCCGGACGGGTGCTGATGGATGGCGAGGACATATCCCGCTTCAGTCCGATGCGGCGTGTGCGTGCCGGGCTCGTGCGTTCCTTTCAGGTCACCCGGTTGTTCCCGGAGATGACGCCCGAGGAGCATGTGGCGCTGGCCATCCTGCAGCGCGAGGGCAAATCCGGGCGCATGGCCGGGAATTTTCATGCCATGCCGCAGGTTATGCGCGAAATGCGCGGCATCCTTGAAACGCTCAATCTCGGTGCGCTTGCATCCGTGCCGGTGGGCGCGATTGCCTATGGCCAGCAGCGCCTCCTGGAAATTGCCCTGGCAATGGCGCTGCGCCCGAAGGTGCTGCTGCTGGATGAACCGGCGGCGGGCGTGCCGCACAGCGATACGTTCCTGATCGAAAATGCGCTTGCGCAACTGCCCGACGATCTCGCGGTGCTGATGATCGAGCATGACATGGATCTCGTTTTCCGCTTTGCCAAGCGGGTCGTGGTGCTCGCCGCAGGGGCCGTCATCTTCGATGGTTCGCCGCGCGACGTGACCGAAGATGCGCGGGTGCGCGAAGCCTATCTGGGGAGCTATGCCCATGCCAGCAGCGCAGCTTGAAGTGGAAAATCTCTGTGCGGGCTATGGCCCGACGCGGGTGATCGAGAATATTTCTTTCACCGCGGCAGCCGGGTCACGCGTGGCCGTGCTCGGCCGCAACGGTGTCGGTAAGACGACATTGTTCGCAACGCTTGCCGGACAGACGAAGCGCTATGACGGGACCATCAAACTCGGCAACAGCGACCTGACCGCGATGGACAGCGCCGCGCGCGCCTGGAGCGGGCTCGGCTTCGTTCCGCAGTCACGGGCGATTTTTCCATCGCTGACGGTGGAGGAAAATCTGTTCGTCGGTCTGAAAGGCAGGCCGCGCAGCGCATTGCAGGAAGCCTATGACATGTTTCCGCGCCTGTACGAACGCCGCACCAATTCCGGCTCAAAACTGTCGGGCGGCGAACAGCAGATGCTGTCCACGGCCCGCACGATCCTTGGCCGCCCTTCCCTGCTGCTTCTGGACGAACCGCTGGAGGGACTGGCGCCGGTTATCTGCGAGGAACTGATGGCGGCATTTTCACGCCTCGCTTCCAGCGGTGAAATGACGATCCTCCTGGTGGAGCAACGTATCCAGAGCGCCTTGGAATTTGCCGAGCGTGTCATTATTCTCGAACGCGGGCGCATCGTCTGGGACGGCTCGTCGGAGCAATTGTCCAAGGACGATGAAACGGTTCATCAGCTGCTTGGCGTGTCGAGCCTTGCCCATTGAAGCCTTGTTGCGATTGGGAATGGTTACTATGACATTCAAGGACGACGATCTGACGATGTTCGAGGCGGATGGCGCGGCGCCTTTGCCCGCGGCAAGCGGTGAAGGCTATGTCGAGCACGAGGGCGCCCGGATCTGGTATGCGTCCTACGGCTCCGGCGCTCCGGTGATCCTCCTGCATGGCGGCCTCGGTCACAGCGGCAACTGGGGGTATCAGCTTCCGGCCCTGGTCCATTCCGGCCGCCGGGTCATCGTCATCGACAGCCGCGGCCATGGCCGCAGCACGCGGGACGAGCGGCCCTATACCTATCACCTGATGGCGTCGGATGTTCTGGCTGTCATGGATAGATTGCAGCTTGCAAAAGCGGCCCTTGTCGGCTGGAGCGACGGTGCCTGCATTGCGCTGGTGCTCGCCAGCCAGAAACCGGATCGCGTCACGGGTGTTTTCTTCTTCGGCTGCAACATGGACCCGAGCGGCACCCGGGAATTCGTGCCGACACCGGTGATCGACCGGTGTTTTGCCCGCCACAAGAAGGATTATGCAGCGCTCTCG
The DNA here is from genome assembly GCF_044760925.1 of Phyllobacterium sp. NPDC097923. Taxonomy (NCBI): domain Bacteria; kingdom Pseudomonadati; phylum Pseudomonadota; class Alphaproteobacteria; order Hyphomicrobiales; family Phyllobacteriaceae; genus Phyllobacterium; species Phyllobacterium sp. NPDC097923. The sequence goes on from NZ_JBIWBL010000007.1 coordinate 159,534, forward strand.
GCAACGCCGGATGACTTCGACGCGTTTGTCGGCGCGGTCAGCCTGATGATGCAGACCGAACCCAATTATACCACCGCCGATCTTGGCAGAATCCGCGTGCCTGTTTCCATCGTGCAGAGCGAGCATGACGAGTTCATCAAACCCGAACACGCTGCCTATCTCGCCCGCAGCATTCCCCACGCCGAACTGATCGGCCTGCCCGGCGTCAGCCATTTCGCTCCACTGCAGAGGCCGGAACTGTTCAACAAGACGGTGCTGAGTTTCCTCGACAAATTGCCTTGAGTCTTGGACTTTAGTCTCAAATACCTCTCGCGCATTCCGTGCTATGTGATTTTGGCTATCATCATGCCGTGCTGTCAATATTTCGACAGGCGGTAGAATTTTCATTTTTGATTTTACTGAATACGCTGGGCTTGCGCCTGAATCACGCAGCCCGGCACTTCAGACCAGAGTGATTTGAAACAGGAAGTTACCCGTGAAAAGTCTTTCGAGTTTTCATGCCGGGATAGGTGCAGCGATGCTCGCGGCGCTGTGCTGGGGAACAGCGACCGTGATGTCAAAATCTGTCTTGGCCGATGTTTCGCCGGTGTCCCTCCTGGTTCTACAGTTGGCTGGCAGTGTTGCGATGTTGTGGCTGGTTGTCTGGGGGCAACGAACTGCGTCCGGACGTTGGCGGGAGATTATGCGATATGCCTGGCTCGGGCTGCTCGAGCCCGGCCTGGCCTATCTGCTTGGTCTTATCGGTCTGACGGACATGAAGGCGGGCGCAGCCACACTCATCCAGTCATCGGAAGCCATCATGATCGTGGTGGCATCCGTCGTTATCCTGCGCGTGGCACCGACGGGGCGCTTTCTGGTTCTATCCGTCGTCGCTCTTGCGGGCCTGGTGGTTGCCTTGGGTCTGCTCAATTTCAGTGAAGCAACGGGCAATGGGGCTTTTGGCGTCACGTTGATGTTTTTTGCGACAGCCGTAGCCGCGATTTATGTCGTTCTATCGTCGCGCATTGCGTTGAAAACCAGCCCGATCGTTATCGTCGCGTGGCAACAAACCGTGGCTCTGGTCTTCGCCTTGGTTTTGCTTCCGGTGGAATGGCTCTTGTCTCCGGACGGTATAGGCTTGCCCCAGTCCCTTCGAATATGGCTGCTGGTTCTTGTATCCGGTATTATCCAATATGCGCTGGGCTTCTCGCTTTACATGCGGGCGCTGGGCTTGATCAGCGCGAACGTCGCAGGCAGTTTTCTTAATCTGACGCCGGTTTTCGGCTTGGGCATGGCCTTTGTTTTTCTGGATGAGATGATGACGCCTCTACAATTGGCCGGTACCGCCGTCACCATCACCGCTGTCATGTTGATCACGCTGAGTGGGCAAACCCAACACTGAGGCCTCCACTCAGGCCACGGATTCGATCATCTGAAACGCATCATATGCGGCAAGAACGGTTTCCATCTGCGCGGTATGTCCGGCGATGAACGCGTCGCCATATATCGTTTCATCGGGATATTCCGTGATCAGCGTCAACGGCACGTCATGCCTGTCATCGACCGAGATCATGCAGGGAAAGCCGTTGATGATGCGGAAACCGGTTTCACCCGCATGGGTTTCGTAGAGGCTGATCTGCGTGTCGTTGAAGGCGACGAGCCCGGGCACGGCGGCCAGGCGCCGGGTCACCGCATCGATGAAGCGCTCGGCCCGCTCTTCCCATCCGTGCTGGTAACGCATGATGAGGAAGAAACCTTTCGGCAGGGTCCACATGGCAAAGCCGCGCGGCACATAACCGGAAAGCGGCCGCGTCCATTCGTGGGCGGGGTAGCCATGCAGGTTGATGTGCAGGCGCGCGCCACTCAGGCGCTGCGCCTCAAAGCGGATCGCTTTCTCATGGGGCTGAGCGGCGGTGCGGTACTCCAGGTCGTCGCCCAGCGCCGTGTAGCGCGCCGCATGGTGCATGTGGCGCGGATTGTCGGCGCGCAGACGATGATGCACGGCGTAACCATCCGGATTTTCCAGCGGCGAAATGGTGAAATGCGCGCCCGGACGGCTCGCAAGTGCCTGCGCTCCGCGCAACGCACCGATGATACCAGTTGTTTCATTCGGGTGCTGGCCGCCGCTGATCATGACGGCGGCATCGGTGCCCCTGTGGTAGCGGGCTTGAACCGCCCTCCCGGCACGAGAGCGTGCCTCGAAGGTTTCACCCTCGATGCCGGAAAGTTCCGTGCGGACCTGTGCAACGAAGATGGGCGCATGCGCCGTCGCAAGAGACTGTGCCTCGCCGGATGTTTCGGATGTATCGAGCGTGCGGGTTTCGATCCGGACCGCAGGAGCACCCTCGCCTTCGGTGATCTCCGGTATGATCTGCCCGGGCTGCAGCCCGCGGTCGCCGAGCGGACGGCCGGATTTTTTCTGGAATACTTCCAGCAGCGAAAAATAGAAGTCTTCGTGCAGCGCCTCGCGCAGGCTGATGACTTCATCGCCGAATGGCAGCGGCTGGTCGGCCATGGGCAGAGTTGCGCGGATGTTGAGCTCGCCGAAATAGGGCTCGGTATTGCCCCAGCCGTGATCGATCACGGCGCGCATGGCATTGGCGAACAGGGCTTCGTAGTCGGTCTCGAGGCGCGTGCCCTCGAAGGCGCCGTTCAGCCGGATCCAGCCGGCGGGCGAGACAAGGGTTTCGCCAATGAAATCCGTATGGATGCGATTGGGGGCGAAAATCGTGTGCTCAGCCTTGCGGCCGTCCTTGTAGACCAGCGTCACATCATAGGTGAAGGGTGCGCTGCTGCCGGTTTCAAAGCGCAGCTCGGCGGTGCCGGTCAGCGCCGCCAGCGGATAGGTTTCCAGGAGAAAGCGGTTCTGCGGGCAGTTTTCGTGCACGGGATAGGCGATGGCGATGCTCTTGAGGGCGGGGATATCGACTTCTTCCAGAAAGAAATGCAGGAGCGGCTTGTAGGCGCTGCGCAAGCGCGCCTTAACGCCGATGGCCGCAAGCTTTTCCTCGGCGGCACGCCGGCTCGGCGCATCCTCAAACAGCCAGGCTTCGAGACGCGTGCCGCGGGCCGTCGCCTCGCCATAGGTTGCGAGGAGCTGGTCGAGGGTGCGGTTGAACCCGCTTTCATAAATAAGTGTCATTTCAATTCACTGTTGATTAGCGCGATGTTCGTCCGGTGGGATCAAGGCTGTCGCGCAGCCAATCGCCCAGAAGGTTCAAGCCCAGTACGGTCAGGAGAATGGCGAGACCGGGAAAGACGCTGACCCACCAGGCATTCTGCAGATAGGTGCGTCCGTCCGCGAGCATGCCGCCCCAGCTCGGGATCAGCGGATCGACGCCAAGGCCGAGAAAGGTCAGGCTGCTCTCCAGCAGGATGTTGGTGGCGACGTTGAGGGTCATCAGCACGATGACCGGACCGATCAGGTTCGGCAGCAGGTGCTGGAACAGAATGCGGTGGTCTTTCACGCCGATAGCGCGGGCCGAGAGGATGAATTCTCTGTCGCGCAGCGACAGCACCGAGCCGCGCACCAGCCGGGCATATTGCACCCATTGCGAGACGATCAGCAGGATGATCATGTTGGTCAGGCCGCCGCCGGCAATGGCAATGAAGGTGATGGCAAGAAGGATGAACGGCATGGCGAGCTGCACGTCGGCAAAGCGCATCACCACCATGTCCCAGAAGCCGCGGTAATAACCGGAGATCAGGCCCATCACCACGCCGATGATGACGGCGCCGGCAACGGAGATGAAGCCGACCTGCAGCGAAATCTTGCCGCCGGTGATCACCCGTGCCAGCACGTCACGGCCGAGCGGGTCGGTGCCGAAGGGATGCGCCCATTTCATGAAAGGCGGCAGCAGGCGCGCCATCAGGTCGATCTTTTCGGCACCGCCCGGAAAGATGACGCTGGAGAAGATGACGGCGAGGCACATGCCGCCGGCGAGCAGCGCGCCGAGGATGAATTCCAGATTGCGGAACCGCGCAAATCGAGGGGTGGAGGCTACGGCAGACATGGGCTTACTCCGTCCGGATGCGCGGGTCGACAAGGCCGTAGGCGATGTCGACGAGAAGATTGACGCCGATGATCATCAGGGAAAGGACCGTGATGACCGCCTGCAGCACGGGATAGTCGCGCGCGCCGACCGCATCGAATGCGAGTGTGCCAAGACCCGGCCAGTTGAACACGCGCTCGACCACCACGATACCGCCGAGCAGGCCGCCGAACTGCAGGCCGAAATAGGTGATGAGCGGAATGGCGCAATTGCGCAGCGCGTGCTTGTACAGGACGACATTCTCGCTGAGGCCCTTGGCCCGTGCCACCATGATGTATTGCGAGTTGAGGGTTTCCAGCATGGCGGTGCGCACCAGGCGCACATTGGTGGCGGTGAGGATGATGCCCATGGTCACGGCGGGCATGATGAAGCTCTCGAAACCGTTCATGCCGCTTGGCGGCAGCCATTTCAACGTGATGGCGAACAAAAGCACCAGCATCAGCGCCAGCCAGAAATTCGGGAAGGACAGGCCGACCAGGGACAGAATGCGGATCGCCTGATCCGCCCACTTGCCGCGCGATGTCGCTGCCTTGATGCCGAGCGGGATGGAAATGGCGATGGAGACGATCAGGGAGGAGAAGGCAAGAAGCAGCGTCGCGGGCAAGGCGGCGGCAAGCAGGGTGGAGACCTTCGTGCCGCCAAGGAAGCTGCGGCCGAAATCCAGCGTGAACAATCCCTTGATGAAGCCGAAATACTGGACAAGAAACGGCTGGTTGAGACCGAGCGCCTCACGGATGCGGACAAGGTCCGCTTCGGTCACGCTGCCTGCACCTTGTGTCAGCATCAGCGCCGGGTCGCCGGTGAGGCGAATGGCGAACGCCACGATGAGCGTCACGACAATGACGACGAAGATCGCCTGCAGAAAGCGTTTGATGAGAAAACCAGCCACGTCTCTATCCTTCAATCCTTGGCCCGCCGCCCCTTGCAAGGCGACGGGCCTGTTTTACTACTCGACCGTGACATCCGTCAGCCGCAGGCGGCTGTCGGGAACAGGCGTAAAATTCTTCACGCGCTTGCTCACGCCGAAAATCGCATTGTAATTGTAGAGCGGAATTTCCAGCGCCCGGTCCGCCGTGTAGTGAGCGATGGACTTGAGGATTTCCTCGCGCTTTGCCCGGTCGGTGATGGAACGCTGCGATTCCAGCAGCGCATCGAGCTTCGGATCGCTGTCATAGGGATTCCACTTTTCACCCGAGTGATACATGGAATAGGCGGTGTTGTCGTAATCGAGCGTCCAGCCGCCCCATGCCTGCTCAAACATCGCGCCGGTCTTGCCCGCCGGAATGATGTCATTGAGCAGGACATTGGTCTCGTAGGGCTTGATCGTGGCGTTGAGCCCGATGACCTGGAGATAGCTGGCGATGGCCTGCGACACCTCGTTGAACGTGGAGTCGTTGCCGCGCACGTCGATCTGCAGCGTGGTGCCGGTCGCAATGCCCGCTTCCTTCAGCAGGGCTTTGGCTTTTTCCGGATCGTAGGGCAGCGGCTTCATGTCGGGATCGTTGCCGAAGGACAGGGCGCCCTGGAAGCTGGCAATCGGCGCTGCCTGACCGCCAAGGATGGTCTGGATAATCGCATCACGATCAACGCCAAGGATCAGTGCCTTGCGCACCCGTTCATCCGCCGTCGGTCCGCTCTTGGTGTTGAAGCGCAGGGCATAGACGGTCGGTCCGGCGGTGCTGACCACTTCCAGCTTCGGATCGGCCTGAATGGTCGGGATCATGCCGACGGGAATGGTGGGGGGAATGACGAGGTCAACGCGGCCTGCCTGCAATTCGGCAACGGCGGTCGCGGGTTCCGCGATGAAGCGATATTCGAGATTGGAGAGTTTTGGTGCGCCGCCCCAATGGTCGGCAAAGGCTTCGAGCTTGATGCCGATCTTCGGCTCGTAGGAGACGACCTTGAACGGGCCGGTGCCGACGGGATGGGCGTTGAAATAATCGTCACCCTTTTCCTGGATGTATTTCGGCGGCACGATCATCGCGCCATAGCCGGCAAGCTTGGTCAGAAGCACCGGATCCGGCGCCTTCAGATGGAAATCGACGGTTTTCGCGTCGATGATTTCCACCTTGTCGATGGCGGCATAGTTGGAACGCTGCGGACCCTTCTTGCCTTCTTCGCCGAGAAGACGGTCGAAGGTGAATTTGACGGCTTCCGCATTGAAGGGTTCGCCGTCATGGAATTTTACGCCTTCGCGCAGGGTGAAGCGGATGCGCTTGCCTTCGTCGAGTTCTTCCCAGGCGGTGGCAAGGCCGGGTACCAGTTTCAGATCGGCGCCGCGATAGGTCAGGCCATCATAGATATTGGTGGCAACCGAGGCCCAGTTGACGAGAAACGTATCGATCGGATCCCAGCTGCCCGGGTCCTGCGGCGACGAAATGGTCAGCGTGCCCGCCGCCCATGCGGGTGCTGCGAGCAAGGCTGTGCCTGCCAGACCCAGCGCCAGAAACGCTGCATGTATTCCCCGTCGTGTTCTTATCATTGTTGTGTTCTCCTCATTATATGTAGACGTTTGGTTCAGGCCGCACTCGCCACAAAGTGGCCGGGTGCAATTTCGGTTCGCTTGAAAATGGCGGGTTCGTCGCCGACGCGGCGAATGGGGCTTGGTATTTCGCCTTCCAGCATGGCCCGGTTGCGCGCACGCGCGGGATCAGCCACGGGGACTGCCGACAAAAGGCGCTGGGTATAGGGATGTGCCGGCGTTTCGAAGATCTGCTGGCGGGTGCCGATTTCCACGACCTGGCCCAGATAAAGAACGGCGACGCGATGGCTCATCTTTTCAACGACAGCCATGTCATGGCTGATGAAGAGATAGGAGAGGCCCTGCTGCTCCTGCAATTCCATGAACAGGTTGAGGATTTGCGCCTGAATGGACACGTCGAGCGCCGACAGCGCCTCATCGGCAATGATCAGTTTGGGATTGGAAGCAAGCGCGCGGGCAATGCAGACGCGCTGGCGCTGGCCGCCGGAAAACTCGTGCGGATAGCGGCTGGCATGGGCGCTGGTCAGGCCGACCCGTTCCAGCAATTCATCGACGCGTTTCTGGATCGGCTTGCTGCCGTCGATCAATGCGTGGGTGCGGATGGGTTCGGCAATGGAGAAGCCGACGGTCTTGCGCGGATCGAGCGAGGCAAACGGGTCCTGGAAAATATACTGGATTTCCTGCCGCAGCTTTTGCCGTTCGGTGCCATTCATCGATGAGACGGGACGCCCGTCGAACAGAATGGTGCCCGACGTTTCCTTCTGCAGTTGCTGGATCGTCCGGCCGATCGTAGATTTCCCCGAACCGGACTCGCCGACAAGCGCAAGAGTTTCGCCGGGATGGATGTCGAACGAAACCTTCTCAACCGCATGGACCCGGTGGGTAACGCCGCCGAAAATGCCCTTCTTGATGTTGAAGCGGGTGACGAGATCACGCACTGAAAGGACGGGCGGCAGGCCGTAGCGGGCCGTGTCCTGAACATGTTCGCCGCCGACAAGGCGGGGTGTGTCACCGTCCATGACCGTCAGCGGCAGGCGCTTGGGATAGGCCTCTCCGGTCATGCTGCCGAGTTTCGGTACGGCGGCGAGCAGTGTCTGGGTGTAGGGATGCTGCGGGCGGGCGAAGATATCGGCAACCGGGCCTTCCTCGACCTTCCGGCCTTTCCACATCACCACCACGTCGTCGGCCATTTCGGCGACAACGCCCATGTCGTGGGTGATGAAGATCACCGCCATGCCGAGTTCGGTCTGCAATTCGCGGATGATGGTCAGAATCTGCGCCTGAATGGTGACATCGAGCGCGGTTGTTGGCTCATCGGCGATCAGCAGTTTCGGACGGCAGGCAAGCGCCATGGCGATCATGACACGCTGGCGCATGCCGCCAGACAGCTGGTGCGGGTAGCGGCCAAGCAGATCGGCAGCGTCGGGCAGGCGCACCATGTCCAGAAGCCGTTTAGCCTCGGCCAGCGCCGCCTGTTTGGACATGCCCTCATGCAGGATCAGAACTTCGGCGATCTGGTCGCCGATGGTGAACACCGGGTTGAGCGAGGTCATCGGCTCCTGGAAGATCATGGCGATCTCCTTGCCGCGAATGCCGCGCATGGTTTTCTGCGTGGCGGTGGTCAGGTCGATCCGCCCCTGGCGGCTTTCGAACAGCACCTGGCCGGTGGGGAACTGGCCGCCCATCATATCGGCAAGCCGCATGACGGAAAGCGAGGTCACGGACTTGCCGGACCCGGATTCGCCGACAATGGCAAGCGTGCGCCCTGCCCGCACCGAAAAGCTCAGATTCTCCACGACACGCGACGGACCGAACGCGACGGAAAGATTGTCCACGGCCAAGAGCGGGGCTGAAGCAGTATCGGTCACGCAGCTATCCTTAAAGTGTGGTGGCGGCGCGGGCCGCCTGATCGTAGGCGCCGGAGAGAAAGCGCAGGACGGCGGCGATTTCCGACAGCGTATCCTCGGCTGGCCGGGCATTGGTCGTCGATGCCACGAACAGCCGCTCGCGAATCTGGGCGTAACGCGTGCAGGCATCGGCGCCCTTGTTGGTGATCTTGATCGTCTTTTCCTTGGCGGCCTTGCCGGTGGTGACGAGCCCGGCCGCTTCCAGCTTGCGGATGGCATAGGTGGCGACGTGCGTGTCTTCGATATCGAGAACCAGACAGATGTCGGCGAGCTTCTTTTCGCGGCCGCGATGCCGCACGGAGTGAAGGATGAGAATTTCCGTGGCGGAAAGCCCTGGCAGTCCGGCGGCCGCCATGCAGCGCACCATCCAGCGGGAAAAGGCATGGGAGGCGAGGATCATGCCGTATTCGACTTCGGAAAGGCCGGGCGAACCGCCCTCGGCAAGATGGGCTGACGAGACAATGGGACCAATGGAGGAGACGGGTTTGAGATGCTTCGGCAATGCCGTTGCAAATTGTTCGAGATCCGCCGTGGTGTGGTCTTTCGGACCAGTCGTCATTCTGCTTGCCTCCGCCTTGACGAATTTATATCATCATTTTATCGACATATTGTCAATGACGCTATAGTCTATTAATTGGGCATGCTTACAAATGTGGCAGTCGATCAAGAGGAGTGCGGGATGAGCATCGGAAGCTGGGATTTCTGGGTCGACCGGGGCGGCACGTTTACCGATGTCATCGGGCGCGATCCGCACGGCGTGCTGCATGCCCGCAAGGTGCTGTCCGAAAATCCCGAGGCTTACAAGGATGCCGCCGTGCAGGGCATCCGCCTGCATCTCGGGCTGAAGCCGGGCGAAGCCATTCCGGCCGGACGAATCGGCGAAGTGCGCATGGGCACCACCGTTGCCACCAATGCCCTGTTGGAGCGTAAGGGCGAACGGCTTGCCCTTGTGACGACCAGGGGATTTCGCGATGCGCTTCGCATTGGCTATCAGGAACGCAAGAACATCTTTGCCACCGAGATCATCAAGGCCGAAGCACTGTATGATCAGGTCGTGGAAATCAATGAGCGCGTGCTCGCCGATGGCACGGTTGAGATCGCCTTTGACGAAGTGCAGGCGCGCGCAGCCCTGAAGGCGTTGAAGGATGAAGGCTATGACGCGCTCGCCATCGTGTTCATGCATGCCTATAAATTTCCGGCGCACGAGGCTGCCATGGCCGCCATCGCCCGAGAGATGGGTTTTGCCCAGGTATCCGTCAGCCATGAAGTCTCCCCGCTGATCAAGCTGGTCGGGCGCGGTGATACAACCGTCATCGACGCCTATCTCTCGCCGGTCCTGCGCCGCTATGTGGCACAGGTATCGGCGGAGCTGGACATTGCCCGCACCGGCGCGCGCGTCATGTTCATGATGTCCTCAGGCGGTCTGACCGCTGCCGATATGTTCCAGGGCAAGGATGCCATCCTGTCCGGCCCGGCCGGCGGCGTTGTCGGCCTGGCCCGCACCGGCGAAGAAGCCGGCTTTCCCAACGTCATCGGTTTCGACATGGGCGGCACATCAACGGATGTCGCGCATTTCGATGGCGAGTATGAGCGCGCTTTCGAGACGGAAGTGGCAGGGGTGCGGGTGCGCGCGCCGATGATGCTCATCCACACGGTTGCCGCCGGTGGCGGATCGATCCTGCATTTCGATGCGGGTCGTTTCCGTGTCGGCCCGGATTCCGCCGGTGCCAACCCCGGCCCCGCCTGCTACCGCAATGGCGGCCCGCTGGCCGTGACCGATGCCAATGTCATGGTCGGCAAGCTCCTGCCCGAATTCTTCCCGCCGATCTTCGGACCGGACCAGAATCAGCCGCTGGATGTCGATGCCGTGCGCTCGCGCTTTGCCGAACTGGCAGGCCGGATCGGTGACGGCCGCAGCCCCGAAGATGTGGCTGACGGTTTTATCCGCATCGCCGTTGCCAATATGGTCGAGGCGATCAAGAAGATTTCCGTGCAGCGCGGTTATGACGTGACGCGCTATGCGCTGAGCTGCTTCGGCGGTGCCGGCGGCCAGCATGCCTGCCTGGTTGCCGATGCATTGGGCATGAAGAGCATTCTCGTTCATCCGATGTCGGGTCTGCTGTCCGCCTATGGCATGGGACTTGCCGATATCCGGGCGACCCGGCAAAAGGCACTGGGTGTGCCGCTCGATCCGGCCGCCCCTGCCCCGCTTGCCGGTCTGGCCGCGGAGCTCCAGCAGGAATGCCTGTCCGAGCTCAATGCGCAGGGTATCGCCGAAAATGAGATCACCACCATCGTGCGCGCCCATATCCGCTACGCCGGTACGGATACCGTGCTGGCCGTCGAGGCGACCTTTCCGGCGCATGACGATATCGGCCGTTTGCGGCGCGAGTTCGAAATCCTGCACAAGCGCCGTTTTGGATTTGTTGCCGAAAACAAGGCGCTGGTCATTGACGCGGTGGAAGTGGAGACCGTCGGCGGCGGTGCCGGTCAAGCCGAGGCGGCCGTCGATGCGACAGCAACCGGCGAGCCGGATGCGGTGCGGCACAACCGCTTCTATTCGCAAGGGGCAGCGCATGACGCGGCCGTGGTGCTGCGCGATGCGATGCAGCCCGGCCAGCGCCTCACCGGTCCGGCCATCGTCATCGAGCCGAACCAGACGATTGTTATCGAGGACGGCTGGCAGGCGGAACTGACGGCCAAGAACCATATCGTTCTCAAGCGCATCAAGGCGCTGCCGGACCGCTCCGCCATCGGCACGAAAGCCGACCCGGTCATGCTGGAGATTTTCAACAATCTCTTCATGTCGATCGCCGAGCAGATGGGCGTAACGCTGCAGAACACCGCCTATTCCGTCAATATCAAGGAGCGGCTGGATTTCTCCTGCGCCGTTTTCGATGCGGAAGGCAATCTTGTCGCCAATGCACCGCATATGCCGGTGCATCTCGGTTCGATGGATGCTTCCGTCGCTGCCGCCATTCGTGAGAATCCGGTCATTCATCCCGGCGATGTCTTCCTCATCAACGCCCCCTATAATGGCGGCACCCACCTGCCCGACCTGACGGTCTGCACGCCGGTGTTCGACGATGCCGGTACGACGATCCGTTTCTGGGTGGCGAGCCGTGGCCACCATGCGGATATCGGCGGCATCGCGCCGGGTTCCATGTCGCCGCTGGCAACGAACATCGAAGAAGAAGGCGTCTACATCGACAATTTCAAGCTGCTGGATCGCGGCCGTTTCTGCGAGGATGAGCTGGCGGCCCTTCTGACCGGCGCCCGCTATCCCGTGCGCACGCTGTTGCAGAACGTCAATGACCTGAAGGCGCAGGTTGCTGCCAACGAAAAGGGCGTGGCCGAGCTGCGCAAGATGATCAGTCATTTCGGCGAGGATGTCGTCGAGGCCTATATGGGCCATGTGCAGGACAATGCCGCCGAGAGCGTGCGCCGCGTGCTCGATCAGCTGCAGGACGGCAGCTTCACCTATGAGATGGATCAGGGGTGCAGCATCGTCGTCAAGATCTCGGTCGACAAGGTTGCGCGCGAGGTGACCGTCGATTTCACCGGCACGTCGGAACAGCGGTCCGACAATTTCAACGCGCCGCGCCCGGTGACGCGCGCTGCCGTGCTCTATGTCTTCCGAACACTGGTGCAGAGCGACATTCCGATGAATGCCGGATGTCTGCGCCCGATCCACATCATTGTTCCCGATGGCACCATGCTCTCGCCGGAATATCCCGCTGCGGTTGTCGCGGGGAATGTCGAGGTCAGCCAGGCCGTCACGAACTGTCTGTTCGGTGCCGTGGGTGCGCAGGCTGCCGCGCAAGGCACGATGAACAATCTCACCTTCGGCAATGACCAGTACCAGTATTACGAGACGATCTGCTCCGGCGCCCCGGCTGGCCCCGGTTATAACGGCGCCGATGCCATCCACACCCACATGACCAACTCCCGCCTGACCGATCCGGAGATTCTCGAAACGCGCTTCCCGGTGGTGCTGGAAGATTTCCACATCCGCGCCGGTTCCGGGGGCAAGGGAAAATGGTCCGCCGGGAATGGCACGCAGCGGACGATCCGTGCACAGGAAAAGCTCGACTTCGCCATTCTTTCCGGTCATCGCCGTGTGGCGCCGTTCGGCCTGCTGGGCGGAGAGCCCGGGCAGACCGGCTCCAATGCGGTGCGCCGCAGGAGTGGGGCCGTCGAAGCGCTGCAGGGCTGTGCGCACACCGTGCTGGAAGCAGGTGAAGCCTTCATCATCGTCACGCCGACGGGCGGCGGCTACGGCAAGCCCGAGGCATGAATTTTCCGGCAGGTGCGCCTTTCCTCTTGGTAAAACCTGCCTGAAGACCTCATGTTCTGCAACCAGTGGTATTTGCAAGCGCTGCAAAGGGCGCATTTTCGTGTCGCAAAATAGTGGACAAAACCACTCAACATACGGAAAAGATTGCAGAAATTCGCCATCGCATCTTCTTAGAATTCTTCTAATATATTGTTATTGCTTCGTTTTTCGTCCCGGTTTATGACTTGCCCAGCGCTGCGCAACATCGGGCTGGCCGCGCCGAGGATTGGTTTTAATGCTTGTTCCATTTTTGATTATGCTGCGCGAGGGCATTGAGGCCGCGCTGATTGTCGGCATTGTTGCGAGTTATTTGAAGCAGACTGGTCGCGATGCCTGGATGCCTGCGGTGTGGGTGGGCATTCTGCTTGCCGTTGCCCTGTCCCTGTTCGTGGGCGCGGGCCTGCAGATGGTCAGTGCGCAGTTTCCCCAGAAAGCCCAGGAATTTTTCGAAGCCCTTGTCGGCTTCATCGCGGTGATCGTGCTGTCGTCCATGGTCTTCTGGATGCGCAAGGCTGCCCGCTCCATCAAATCGGAACTGCACACATCCATCGACGATGCGCTCGCCCATTCCTCCGGGCAGGGAGCGGCGCTGGTTGCCATGGTCTTCTTTGCAGTGGCCCGCGAGGGACTTGAGTCCGTCTTCTTCCTCCTGGCCATTTTTCAGCAGAGCGCGAACTCCGATGCGCCGCTCGGTGCGCTTCTGGGCATCCTGGTCTCCATCGGTCTCGGCTACGGCATCTATGCCGGCGGTGTCCGTCTCAACCTGAAGCGGTTCTTCTACTGGACAGGCCTGTTCATCCTCGTGGTGGCCGCCGGCATCCTTGCCGGTTCGCTGCGGCACCTGCACGAAGCGGGCGTCTGGAACAGCCTGCAGACGGTGGTGTTCGATTTGAGCAACGTGCTGCCGGTCAGCAGTGCCTTCGGTACGCTGCTGTCAGGCATGTTCGGCTATCAGGATATGCCGACGCTGGGTGAAATCATCGCCTATGTCGTGTTTCTCGCCGTAAGCCTGTTCTTCTTTCTGCGGCCTGCGCAGCGTCAAACCGCTGCCGCAGCGTCCCGGCCAACCCACTGAAAGTTTCCCATGGTCCAGAATGCGAACCCGTCTGCTCCCCGCCCGCCGTCACAAGCGCTGATGAAGCTTGCCGTCATGGGTGCCGGCTTGCTTGTCGTTGCTGGCGGAGGCGCATTTTATTATGCCTCGACGAAGGTCAAGACCGGCGCTTCGGCTGGCGCGATCACGGTGACGATCAGTGAGGGAAAATGTGATCCGAATGCCCTGACCGTTCCGGCGGGACGCACCACGTTCAATATCGTCAACAAGTCGGACCGGGCCCTTGAATGGGAAATACTCGACGGCGTCATGGTGCTGGAAGAACGGGAGAATATTGTTCCGGGCTTTACCCAGACATTTACCGCCAAGCTCAATCCCGGCACGTATCAAATCACCTGCGGACTGCTCAACAATCCGCGCGGGACCCTGACCGTAACACCTTCGGCGGAAGCCGATGCAGCGGCAGCGCGCCCGGCGCTGGTGGCGTTCGTTGGTCCGCTGGCCGAATACCAGGTCTTTCTTGCCACGCAGACGAGTGCGCTTGTGAAGGGCGTGCAGGCGCTTGACGAGGCCATCAAGGCCGGTGATATCGACAAGGCGCGGGAACTCTACCAGAAGGCCCGCCAGCCCTACATGCAGATCGAGCCCATGGCCGACCGCTTTGCCGATCTGCACAATGCGATCGATCCTGTCGCCGACTATCTGGAAAAGCGCGAGGCGGACGCCGGCTTTACCGGTTTTCACCGCATCGAGTACGGGCTTTATTCGGTCAAGAGCCTCGATGGCCTTGCGCCCGTCTCGGCAAAACTGCTGGCTGACGTTTCGACGCTCAAGGATCGGGTACGGTCATTGCGCGTCCCGCCTGATCAGATTGCCGCCAGCGCTGCCCGCCTGATCGGTACCATTGCAGGCACGAGGATCACAGCCGGCGAAAATCACTACGCGCGAACCGACCTTGCCGATTTTGAAGCCAATCTTGCCGGTGTAACGCGCATGATCGCGCTGATGAAACCCGTGGTTGCACAGGGCTCTCCTGCGGTTGTCGTGGATATCGAAGCGCGCTTCGCTGCCGTGGACGGCACGCTGAAATCGCTGCGCGGCGCGGATGGTTTCCCGGCCTATGACAGCGTAAGCGCGGACAAAAGAACGGCACTAGCCGCACAGATGCAGGCACTTGCCGACGCCATCGGCAAACTGAATGCCGCGGTCGGGCTGGAATAGGCTGGGGACGCAATCATGACAAAGGACAGAGACAACAAGCCCTTCATGACCAGCCGCCGCGGCCTCCTTCTCGGAGCAGGCGCAGCTGGCAGTGTGCTCGCGGCCGGCATCACGGCGTCTCAGGCCGCCAGCAGCCACGGCGAACAGGTGACCGACGCTCCCGTGAGCGACAAGATGCTGGAAGAGCAGCCCTTCCACGGGCACTATCAGTCCGGCATCGTGACACCGCGTCCGGCCGCCGGCATGGTGGCGTCGTTCCGGGTGCTGGCGAGCAAGCCGGAAGAGGTGGAGCGGCTGTTCAGAAGCCTCACCGAGCGGATTGCGTTCCTGATGAAGGGCGGCACGCCCCCTGCCCTCGACGACAAGCTGCCGCCAGCGGACAGCGGCATCCTCGGCCCGGTGGTCCTGCCCGACAATCTGACAATCACCGTTTCGCTTGGCGCATCGTTCTTCGAGCAGCGGGAGTGGCTTTCATCCCACAAGCCTGCCCGCCTGTCGCGCATGAAGGCGTTCAAGAACGACGCGCTGGACCAGTCGCTGTGTCATGGCGACCTGTCGTTGCAGATATCGTCGAACACACCCGACACCAATATTCACGCCCTGCGCGATATCCTGAAAAACCTGCCGGATCTGATGGTCCTGCGCTGGAAGCAGGAGGGGTCGGTTCCCGTCCTGCCGCGCAGCCCCGACGGGACGCACCAGAGTGCGCGCAACTTTCTCGGCTTTCGTGACGGATCGGCCAATCCCGATGCCGGCGACGCCGGTCTGATGCAGCGGATTGTCTGGATTCAGGACAGTGGCGACGAACCGGCCTGGGCACGCAATGGCAGCTATCAGGCGGTCCGGATCATCCGTAATTTCGTCGAGCGGTGGGATCGTACGCCGCTTGGCGAGCAGGAGCGCATTATCGGGCGGCTCAAGCCCAGCGGTGCTCCCTTTGGCGGCCGCACCGAAACGGAAGTGCCCGATTATGCAAAAGACCCGGACGGTGCTGTCACGCCGCTCGATGCGCATATCCGGCTGGCAAATGACCGCAGCAAGGCCGCCGACGCGCATCTCATCCTGCGCCGCCCGTTCAATTATTCCAACGGCGTGAGCAAATCCGGCCAGCTTGAGCAGGGGCTGCTGTTCATTTGCTACCAGGCGGATCTGGAGAAGGGATTCATTGCCGTTCAGAACAAGCTGAATGGCGAGCCGCTGGAAGAATACATCAAGCCTATTGGCGGCGGTTTCTTCTTTACCCTGCCGGGCGTCACCGGCGCCGACGATTTTCTTGGCCGAACCCTCTTGGAAGCAGCCGGCCATACGCCAACAAACACCAAATCCTAAGGAGCTAACCATGAAATTCAGAGCCTATCTTGCAGCAAGTATCGTCGCGATAGCCGCGGCTGCGGCCCCGCGCGTCGCCAATGCGGAGGTTTCGCCTCTCGATCTCGTCGGGCCCATTGCCGAGTACAAGATTTTCATCGGTGAAAACCTGGAGAAGCTTGTCAGCGAGACCAAGGCCTTTACCGATGCTGTTAGGGCCGGCGATCTCGAAAAGGCCAAGAAGCTCTATGCCCCGACCCGCATGAACTACGAAATCGTGGAGCCGGTCGCCGAACTTTTCAGCGATCTCGATGGCTCCATCGATTCGCGCGCCGATAATCACGAACTGAAGGAAAAAGACCCCGCATTCACCGGTTTCCATCGTCTTGAGTATGGCTTGTTCAGCCAGAACAGCACGGAAGGCCTGGCGGAGTTTGCCGACAAGCTCCAGGCCGATGTCGTCGAACTGCACAAGCGCATCACCGATCTGACCTTCCCGCCCGAGAAGGTCTTCGGCGGCGCGGCCACCTTGATGGAAGAAGTGGCGGCGACCAAGATTTCCGGCGAAGAAGACCGCTACAGCCATACGGACCTGTGGGATTTCAAGGCAAACTTCGATGGTTCGCGCAAGATTTTCGAGCTGGCACGTCCGCTGATCGAGAAGGGTGACGGTGCGTTCGTCACCAAGGTTGCGGGTAATTTCGATACGGTCGGCAAAACCCTGTCGAAGTACAAGACGGCTGAGGGCTACGAACTCTATGACAAGCTGACCGACGACGATCGCGCGGTGCTTGCAGCTGCCGTGAACACGCTGGCAGAAGACCTTTCGACCCTGCGCGGCAAGCTCGGACTGAACTGACCGCGTCACGGCGTTCAGATGGAAATTGGAAAACCCGGCTGGCAACGGCCGGGTTTTTTGTTGGCCAAGCCCCTGAACAGACAGCGTATTCTTTCCGTCATCGTTGCAATGCTAGGTTGAGTTCCGAGGTCACTTGCATCTCATTGATTTATCGAATATCGTTATTTCAGTAATTACTGAAATAACTGTTGTGTCGGGAATCTCTGATGAACCTTCCTCCTCTCGTTCAGTCCTTCGTGTTGCATTTCGGCGAAATGGGCAGCCGGTGGGGCATCAATCGCACCGTGGGGCAGATCTATGCCCTGCTCTATGTCACGCCCGAACCGTTGAATGCCGATCAGATTGTCGAATCGCTGGGCATTTCCAGATCCAATGTGTCGATGAGCCTGCGCGAGCTGCAGGCCTGGAATCTTGTCCTGCTGAAACACCTGCCGGATGACCGGCGGGACTTCTTCACGACCCCGGACGATGTCTGGCAGATTTTGCGCACGCTGGCGGAGGAACGAAAGAAGCGCGAGGTCGATCCGACACTCTCCGTCTTGCGCGAAATACTCATGCAGCAGCCGGCGAGCGATGCCGAGCGGCATGCCCAGGAACGCATGGCGGAAATGCATGGGCTTATCGAGCGCCTCACAACTTGGTACGATGACGTGAAGAAGCTCGAAACTGACCGCCTTGCCACTCTGTTGACGCTTGGCGCCAAGGTAACGCGATTGCTCGAGGCGAAAGACAAGATCGTCTCGCTCGGCCGCACCAAACGCAGTCCGGACAAGGCATAAATGTCATGTCAGTCGATGCACTCAGTTCCCCGGTAGCTTTGCGGGCAGGAGATCCGGCCGCAAACGGCGAGGTGCGCGCAAAAACCAGTGAGCCGGATAATATAGGGGTGGAATCGTCCAGCCGTTTGCCTGGAGGGCGGTCCGCAGCCCTTGTGCAGGCTGTTGCCGCGCTCCTGTGGCTGCCGCAGGCGGCCCTGCTCAGCATCGCTGTCGGCCGGATCGCTGCGGGCAACGGTTTGTCCGGTATCGCTTGGCTCGCCGCCGGCGTTCTTGCAATCGGCGTCGTGCGTGCATTCATCGACGCCGCGGGTAACCGGCTCGCTTTCCATGGTGCGCGCTCGACGCTTGCCGGACTGCGCCGGGACGCCGTTCTCGCCCTTGCCCGTCGCTCGCCGCTTGATCCCGGCCGGATTGCCTCCGGGGAGGCTGCAAGTATCCTGGCCGAGCAGGCGGAAGCCGTGGTGCCTTACCTCGCGCGGTTCCGTCCGGCCCGGTTCAAGGCAACGCTGGTTCCACTTGCAATCCTTCTGTGCGTTCTTTCCCTGTCCTGGGCTGTTGCCATCGTTCTGCTCCTTGCCGCACCGCTTATTCCTGTGTTCATGGCGCTGATCGGCTGGCGCGCCAAGGCGGCGAGCGAGGCGCAATTGGTCGAAGTTGGCGGAATGAACGCGTTTCTGCTCGACCGGCTGCGCGGACTGACGACAATTCGCGCGCTCGATGCGGTGGATGTGACGGCAAAGCGCCTGAGGGCCGATGCCGAGTCGTTGCGGTCGCGCACGATGGCGGTCCTGCGCATCGCCTTTCTGTCGTCGGCTGTCCTCGAGCTCTTTGCCGCGCTTGGCGTTGCCATGGTGGCGGTCTACGTAGGCTTTCATCTCCTCGGGCAACTCGACTTCGGAACCTGGAGCGGCAGGCTCTCCTTGAGCGAAGGGTTGTTCATCCTGCTGCTCGCTCCTGCTTTCTTTGAGCCGTTGCGCGAGCTTTCGGCGGTCTGGCATGACCGTGCTGCAGGCGAAGCGTCGCTGGAGGCGCTGCGGAAACTTGCCGTCAAGGGCGTGGACCTGCCGCGTGACGGCGACAAGCCCCATGATGACCGGACTGCATTCCCCGGGCAGATCGGAATGCCCTCCGTTCATATGCGTGATGTCACGTTCCGTTATGCCGGGGACGGGCGGCCGGTTTTCGAACGGTTCAGCCTCGATATCGCTCCGGGTGAAAGCGTGGCCCTGCTTGGACCGAGCGGATCGGGAAAATCGACCTTGCTGGCTCTGATTGCAGGCCTGGCGCCGCTGGACGGTGGCGACATATTGCTTGCCGGCAAATCCATGGCAGCAAATGCTGCGACGCAGCGGCGGTGCATTGCCTGGGTCGGCCAGAAACCGCATATCTTTGCCGGGACTGTCGGCGCGAATGTCTCGCTGGGCCGGCCGGAGGTCGATGCGGATGCGGTGGCGGCGGCGCTGCACAATGCCGCCCTGGACACTGTCGCCAATGCCCGTGGAAAATCGTCCATCGGCGAAGGCGGGTCGGGTCTTTCCGGCGGCGAGGCGCTGCGTCTCGCCCTGGCGCGCGCTGCCGCAAATTTCGATGCGTACCTGATTCTTGCCGATGAGCCGACCGCACACCTCGATGATGAGACGGCAAATGATATTGCCGACAGATTGTTTGCGCTGGCGCGAGGCAAGACATTGGTCATCGCAACGCACGACCCGGCTCTTGCCGCACGGGCAGATCGCATCATCGATCTTCGGACCGCTTTCGCAAGGAGTGATGCGTGATGTCATTACGGCGCGATTTCCGGCCTGTGCTGCGGCTTTTCCTGGCAGAGCGGCGGTTCATGCTGCTGGCAGGTGCGCTTTTGGCGGCGGCGACGGTGCTTGCGGGCATTGCCCTGCTTGGCTTGTCGGGCTGGTTCATTACCGCCACGGCCATTGCCGGATTGTCATCGGCAACGGCTTTCGCGTTCGATGTCTTCGCCCCGTCGGCAGGTATCCGTTTTCTGGCCCTTGCCCGTACTGCCGCGCGCTACGGCGAGCGGTTGACCACCCATGACGCCACGCTCGGTGTTCTCGCCGGTCTGCGCGAAACCTTGTTTCGCGGATGGGCCAGACCCGAGGTCGCCCATCTGCTGCTTCGCCGGCCGTCAAAGCTGCTGTTCCGGCTGACGGCCGACATTGACGCGCTGGATTCGCTCTATCTGCGGATTGTGGTGCCGGGCGCCGTCGCGCTGTGTTCCGCGGTGGCTGTGAGCGTGGTCTTCGGGCTGATGCATCCGATGTTTGGCCTGGGCGTGGCCGTCTGGCTTTTGGCAACGGGGCTGGCGATACCCTTTCTGGCAGGGCGCTTTTCGCTGGATGCGGCGCGCCGCCGGGCCCATGCGATGGAAGCGCTTCGCTCGCGTGTGATCGATCTTGTCGCGGGGCAGACGGATCTCATCATGGCCAGCCGGCTGGCGGCGCAATGCGCTGCGATCCAATCCGCCGATGATCGTCTGGTGAATGCGGATGACAGGCTCAACCGGGTTGAAATGGCGGTCACCGCAGGTTTCGGCATCGCCTCCGCCGTGCTTCTCACGGGTACATTGCTGGCCGTTGCCATTCTTGCACAGGCAGGCCTGATCGGGGCGCCGGTTGCGGCCTTGGCCATTCTCATGGCTCTGGCAGCGCTCGAACCCTTTGCCGGGCTGCGGCGCGGCGCAGTTGAACTTGGCCGCACCATTCTTGCGGCGCGGCGCATCGGCGGCAATCTTGCCGCTGCGCCCTCCCCTCCCCTCGCCTCCCCTCCTCCCGATGGTCTGGCGGTAGTGCTTGAGAAAGTCACGGCCGTTCATCAGGGCGCAGCTCATCCCGCCCTCACGGATGTCTCGCTGTCATTGGCGAAGGGCGAGCGCGTTGCGCTGGTTGGCGCCAGCGGTGCTGGAAAATCGACATTGCTGGCCTTGATTGCCGGTGAATTGCAGCCTGTGAATGGCCATGCCGCCTATGTCCCTTCGGCACGCCTGACGCAACGGACGGAACTCTTTCAGGATAGTCTGCGCGAGAATCTCAGGCTTGCCGATCCAGACGCCGGGGATGACCGCCTTTGGCAGGTGCTTGTGATAGCCGGGCTGGCAAGCCATGTGGAAAAATTACCGACCCGGCTCGATACAAGGCTTGGCGAAGGCGGGTTGGGGCTTTCGGGCGGACAGTTGCGCCGTCTTGCATTGGCACGGCTGCTTCTGCGCAACGCGACGCTCTGGCTGCTGGACGAACCGACCGAAGGGCTGGACGGCGAGACAGCCCGGGATGTCCTGCAGCGGCTGAGGCATGAGATGACCGGTCACACGGTCCTTGTCGCCACACATATACGGCGGGAGGCTGAAATGGCCGACCGTCTCCTCATCATGAAACAGGGGCAGATCGTTGCCTCTTTACACCGCGGCGAACCAGAATTCGACGCCGCACTTGCAGCACTGCGGCCGGACTGAGGACGCAGTCTCAATCACTCGGCGTCCGCCCTTCGCGGCGCTGATCAACAGGGGGTCGGGCGCAAGCCCGGCATGAGCAGATGGAACTCGACATCGTAGCGCTTTCGCGCCTGCAATTTGCGATAACCGCGCTTTATCATTTTCTCTTCGTACCATTGACGCTTGGCCTCTCCGTATTGCTTGCAATCATGGAGACAGTCTACGTCATGACCGGCCGCGTCATATGGCGCCAGATGACCAAGTTCTGGGGCACATTGTTCGGTATCAATTTTGCGCTCGGTGTCGCCACCGGCATTGTCATGGAATTCCAGTTCGGTATGAACTGGAGTTATTACAGCCAGTATGTCGGCGATATCTTCGGCGCGCCGCTGGCAATTGAAGGCCTTATGGCATTCTTTCTGGAAGCGACCTTTGTCGGGTTGTTCTTCTTTGGCTGGGATAAATTGTCCAAAGTGGGACACCTCACGGCAACCTGGCTGGTTGCAATCGGCTCGAACTTCTCCGCCTTGTGGATATTGATCGCCAATGGCTGGATGCAAAATCCGGTGGGGTCAGCGTTCAATCCCCAGACGATGCGCATGGAAGTCACTGATTTCTTTGCGGTTTTGTTCAATCCGGTCGCCCAGGCGAAATTCGTTCACACGGTTTCCGCCGGTTACGTAACGGCTTCCATCTTTGTTCTGGGTGTTTCCGCCTGGTATGTGCTGAAGGGGCGTCACACGGCGCTGGCCAAGCGGTCGATGACGGTGGCTGCATCCTTCGGACTGGCCGCGGCACTTTCCGTCGTCGTGCTTGGCGACGAGAGCGGCTATCTCTCCACCGAACACCAGAAAATGAAACTCGCCTCGATTGAGGCGATGTGGGAGACCGAGCCTGCTCCGGCTGCCTTCACGGCATTCGGCTTTCCCGATCAGCAGAGCCGCGAAACCCATTATGCCGTTCGTATTCCCTGGGTGATGGGGCTCATCGGAACGCGGTCGCTGACCACGGAAATTCCCGGAATCGAGGATCTGGTCAAGCATGCGGAGGTGCGGATCAAACAGGGGCTCCTGGCTTACGACGCGCTGCAACAGATTCGCGCTGCCGGCAGCACCAATGCGATCGCACCGGACGTAAGGGCCAAGTTTGAAGACAACGGCGCCGATCTTGGTTACGCCCTGCTTCTCAAGCGCTATGTCGACGATCCGCGCCAGGCAACCGATGCCCAGATCGAAAAAGCGGCGCTGGATACGGTCCCGCACGTTCCAACACTCTTCTGGTCGTTCCGCATCATGGTCGGTCTCGGCATGTTCTTCATCCTGTTGACCGGGACGTTCTTCGTACTGTCGGTCCGGCGGCAACTCGATACATATCCGTGGCTGTTGCGCATTGCAGTCCTGGCGATCCCCCTCCCCTGGGTTGCAGCGGAGATGGGATGGATCGTTGCGGAATTCGGCCGCCAGCCCTGGATCATCGAGGGCGTCCTGCCAACAGCGGCTGCCGTTTCCAATCTGGGCGCGACGTCCCTGCTGATCACGATTGCCGGATTTGTGACGATCTACACAATCCTGTTCGTGATCGAGATGGGCCTGATGCTTCGTGCCATTCGCAAGGGGCCGGAACTGGACAATGAGCCAGAAGCCGTCCTGATTTCCCCCCATATCGTACCGGCGGAGTAAACAATCATGATCCTGCATCAATTTCTCGACTATGACACTTTAAGGTTGATCTGGTGGGTGCTGCTCGGCGTGTTGCTGATCGGATTTGCCGTCACCGACGGCTTTGACCTCGGCATCGGTACGTTGTTGCCCTTTGTGGCCCGCACCGACATGGAGCGCCGTATCGTCATCAACACGATCGGTCCGATCTGGGAAGGCAACCAGGTCTGGCTCATTCTTGGCGGCGGCGCGATATTTGCCGCCTGGCCGCCACTCTATGCGGTCTCCTTCTCCGGTTTTTATCTCGCCATGTTCGTTATCCTGGCGGCACTGATCATCCGGCCTGTCGCGTTCAAATATCGGTCGAAGCGCGAGAGCGCCACCTGGCGGGCTGCCTGGGACTGGGCCCTGTTCGTCGGCGGCTTCGTACCGTCACTCATCTTCGGCGTGGCGCTCGGCAACGTGCTGCAGGGTGTTCCTTTCCGTTTTGACGGCGATCTGCGCATTTTCTATGAAGGGTCGTTCTTTGGGCTGCTGAACCCGTTCGCGCTTCTCTGCGGGCTTCTTTCGGTCGCCATGCTGGTCATGCACGGCAGTGCGTGGCTGCAATTGAAGACGACGGGGATCATCGCCGAGCGCGCCCGCAGATTTGGCGGGATCGCGGCACCGCTCACCGTGCTTCTGTTTGCCGCCGCGGGACTTATCCTTTGGACCGGTTTGGACGGGTATCGCATTTCCAGCGTCGTCGATCCAACGGGGCCATCCAATCCGCTGCTGAAGACTGTCGTATCGGACAAGAACGCCTGGTTTGCCAATTTCAGCACACATGCATGGATGCTGGTTGCCCCCCTCCTCGGCTTCCTGGGCGCTCTTGTTGCCATGCTGGGTTTCCGTCTCAAGCGGGAAATCACCACCATCCTTGCAAGCGCACTGTCGATTTTCGGCATTATTTCGACCGTAGGCCTGTCGATGTTTCCCTTCATCCTGCCATCGTCGCTTGATCCGCGGTCGAGCCTGACAGTCTGGGATGCGTCGTCAAGCCACCTGACCCTGTTCATCATGCTGGTGGTGACGGTTATTTTCGTGCCGCTGATCGTCCTCTACACAAGCTGGGTATACCACGTGCTGTGGGGGAAAGTGGATGACAGGACAATCACCAACAAGAGCGGTCACGCTTACTAGGACGAAGAAGGAGTAGAAGAATGTGGTATTTTGCCTGGCTGCTCGGATTGCCGTTTGCTGCTGCTTTCGCCGTTCTCAATGCCATGTGGTATGAACTGGTCGAGGACGATGCCAGCCGCAAGGCGGGCGGCAAGAAATAGCAACGGATATCCGTTTTGAACTTGATTGGTCGGATGATTTATCGCCGGCGTGCCGGGCGGCAAATGTGTCTCATTTGCCGCCCGGTATTTAACTTTAGACCAGGGCTTTCCCAGTGTCTCTTGAAAGACTACAACTAAAAAGTGTACATCAATATCAACCTATACGTGTGCTTGCCTATTGATATCTTCCCTTAAACCAGCCATACGATTGAGCGACAAGACCAAGCGTTTGTCAGAAAACGCGGACTTCAGAGGGGACGAAGGACAGTCTTGCCGGCAGCGCCTCAGCTGCTGGCGGGAACTATTGCGATAGGATAGTATTGATTGACTTCATTTCGTCCGGCCCGTTTTGGAAGACGTCCCGCCCTGCCACAGTCCAGCTCCACCGAATTACCCCCAAATGCCCCGCGAAACAATGCAGGCGCCAGCCTGTATCGGAAGCTATGGATTGCTGTCGGCATGGCGGTGGCCTGCACTGCTATTCTCGCAGCGAGCGTTATAGCGCCATCCTATGGGGATTACCGGCTCGCACGACTTAACCTCGATCGGGTTGAGCGCTTTCGTCTGGTTCTGGACGCCGCCAATCGCCTGTCGGCGGAACGCGGCCCGTCGAACACGGTCATGGGGAGCGCCGATCCTCTGACACCTGACGTAACCCAGCGGCTGATCCAGTTTCGGGCGGCCAGCGATGCGGCTCTTGCCGCAGTGGCAGATCCGCAAACACCTGATCCTGGAACCCCAAACCACCCCATCCCTCTCCGGCTGCTTGAACAGACAGGCGTTGATCTCAAACGCGCCAGAATGGATGTCGATCGGGTCGCTGCGATGCCATTTGACCAGCGCACTACAAACGACGTCCAGCAGGCGATTGAAGGCATGTTTGCCGTGGTTGACGATTTCCAGTCGATCGTGGCGTGGAATGTCAATGAGCTCGTCGGGTCCGATGATGCCATCGCGGCATCCGTGATGACCGGACACATGCTGAGCGATCTCCGGGAATATGGCGGTCGCATCGCGTCCCAGATCATGGCACCGATCGCGACGCATCGTCCTCTGGAGCGCAAGCACCTGATTGACAGCAGCCGGACGCGCGGGCGGCTCAATGAGCTCTGGCGCCTGATTGGCGTGCAGGATGCCCTCTTCCGCAGCGATGCCCGTCTTGCCGGCAAGCGCGAGGAAATCGAGCGTGTGTTTTTCGGCGAGGGTCTGGGCATGGTTGATGCTCTTGTCGCGGAAGGTCGGGTCTCCGGGCAATATTCCATGACGGCTGAGCAGTTCACGGACCGCTTTGTCAAAACGCTTCAACCGCTGGAGAGCCTGCGCAGCGAGTTTCTGAACGTCAAGATCGACGAACTCATGCACACGCGTGATCGTGCCTTAAGCACCTTGATCATGGTTGTCGCCATAACATCGGCGATACTGGCCATTCTTGCGAGCCTTGTTCATATGGTGCACCGGTCCGTGCTGTCACCGCTCCTGCAGGCGCGCGAAGAGGTCATCGGCCTTGCCCACGACGTGCCGGTCAAACTTGGCGACAGGCAGCATTATGCCGGGGAAATGCGCCGGCTTTTCGATGCGCTGCAGGTTTTGCGCGGCAAGCTGCATGAGCGGGCAATCTTGACGGATAAATTGAAGGAGCAGGCCGAAACCGACGGCTTGACCGGTCTCTTCAACCGACGCACGCTCGACCTGATCGGTCAGAGCGCAGCCAAAAAGAATGAGCAGCCAGAGACGGCCTGCCTTATTCTTCTGGACATCGATTACTTCAAGCTCGTCAACGATACCTATGGCCATCAGGCCGGAGACCATGTCCTCACGGACGTATCGGCCCTCTTGCGGTCGATGGTCCGGTCGGCGGATGTCATCGCCCGGTTCGGCGGCGAGGAGTTTGCCATTCTCTCGACGGGTGACCAGCTTGCCGACGTCGTCATGCGCGCACGCCGCATCCGGCTCGCCCTGCAGCGGCATGAGATTCGGCTGGCAGACGGTGTTTGTCTGAATATGACCGCAAGTTTCGGCGTCGCCAGCGGCGTGTTGGGCTCTGCCGGATGGCCGAAACTCATCAAGGCGGCGGATGTCGCGCTGTACCGCGCCAAATCGGAGGGCAGGAACCGCGTTCGATTCGCCGCCGATGACCAGACCGACGCTGAAAACGCGTGATTCCCGGCGCGCCTGCTGATAAATCATGGGATAAGTCAGGTGGGCTCCAATGGTGAAGCGGCGCCTGGCTGAAGGATGGATTGTCTTGGTCGTGTCAGTTTTCCGGTTCAAAGGCGTATTTACTGCAGTAAATTCTCGTGTTTTTGTAAGCAAAACAGCGGGTTAATCACGTTTTGATACTGGGTGCTCCGGCACCGCGGGATATGCATCGGGATTCAAAGCTCCGCATGTGTTGGATGACAAAACTGTTGTTAAGTTTCTGTTAACCTAAAATTTCTTGATGGTTTGTTCGAATCGGAGCTTAATGGCGCTTCTCAGAAGATTTGCTTTGAAAAAGCGCTATTAGAGGTTTTGTCTCCGATGAATTTCGCTCTACCTCTGCCCAAGTTTGAGTTTGATGACAAGATCCTCGACCAAGGTGCAGAGATTTCACGCCGCTTGAATCAGCTTCGCATGGAAAAGTTTCCACCGAATGCCAAGAAGACATTGCGGCAGTTCTCCATGGCGGAAGTGGCGCACTATCTTGGTGTGACGCAGAATAATCTCAAGCGGCTGCACCTGGAAGGCAAGGGGCCCGTGCCGGCGCAGGCCGCATCCGGGCGACGTTCCTATACGGCGGAGCAGATGCTGGAGCTACGCCATTATCTCGACCGCAACGGCCGGACCGAGGTTAAAAAATATGTGCCGCACCGCAAGCCCGGCGACAAGCTGCAGGTGATCGCTGTCGTCAATTTCAAGGGCGGTTCCGGCAAGACGACGACATCGGCGCATCTCGCGCAGTATCTGGCGCTGACGGGCCACCGGGTTCTGGCGATCGATCTTGATCCGCAGGCGTCCCTTTCCGCCCTGCACGGTTTCCAGCCTGAACTGGACCGGAATCTGTCGCTGTACGAGTCCATCCGCTATGACGATCAGCGCAAGCCGATTGCCGATGTGATCCTGCCGACCAATTTCCCCGGGCTCGATATCATTCCGGCCAATCTCGAACTGCAGGAGTATGAGTACGATACCCCGCTGGCGATGCAAGACAAGGCATCGCGCGAAGGCCGGCAGTTCTTCACCCGTATCGCCAGCGCGCTGGAGAGTGTCGATGACCGCTATGACGTGGTTGTCGTCGATTGCCCGCCGCAACTCGGCTATCTCACGCTGACGGCGATGTCGGCTGCCACGGCTGTTCTGATCACCGTGCATCCCCAGATGCTGGATCTGATGTCCATGTCGCAGTTCCTGCTCATGCTCGGCGGTATCCTGAAGACCGTGAAGCAGGCGGGAGCGAAAGTGGAACTCGATTGGTTCCGCTACCTGATTACCCGCTATGAACCGACAGATATTCCGCAGGCCCAGATGGTGGGCTTCATGCAGTCCATGCTGGCTGAGGAGATATTGGCCAATGCCATGCTGAAATCCACGGCGGTATCGGATGCCGGCCTGACCAAGCAGACGCTCTACGAGGTGGAGAAGAACAGTTTCACGCGCTCCACCTATGAGCGGGCGATCGAGTCACTTGATGCTGTCAATGCCGAGATCGCCTCGCTCGTGCACCGCGCGTGGGGCCGATGACATGAACCTACGATTTACTGCCGTAAAAACATTGATTTTCGCAAGAAAAATCAACCGCATGACTGGAAATGGACTGAATTAGATGGCCCGGAAGGATATTTTCAGCAGCGTGATGAACGCAGCGCCCGCGCAGACGGAACGCAACGACGCTCTGTCCTATGTGGTGACTGGCGCATCGCGCTCCATCAAGAGCTCGTTTGAGGAACTGGCCAAGGGCAGTGTGGTTGAACTTGATCCGGAACTGATCGACGGTTCGTTTGTCACCGATCGCATCGATGATGACGATCAGGCCTTTCAGGAGCTGCTGGCTGCCATTGCGGAGAGGGGGCAGGATTCGCCCATTCTCGTTCGCCCGCACCCCTCTGTATCGGGTCGCTATCAGATCGTTTTCGGCCATCGCCGGGTTAAGGTTGCACGGCATCTCGGCAAGCTCGTGCGTGCCGTGGTCAAGCCGATGGCGGATCAGGATCACCTCATCGCGCAGGGGCAGGAAAACGCGGCGCGGCAAAACCTCTCCTTTATCGAGCGGACGCTGTTTGCAAAACGGTTGGGCGATCTTGGCTATGATCACGCCGTCATCAAATCGGCGCTAGCGCTTGATCCGACGACGTTTTCCAAGATGCAGTCGGTTTCGTCGCACATTCCAGAAACTATCGTTCTTGCCATCGGTTCGGCCAAGGCAACGGGGCGGGATCGCTGGTGGCAGCTTTCCAAATTTCTGGAACAGCCGGGAAATCAGGCCAAGGCGGCCGAGTTCATTCGCTCTCCGGACTTTGCTGTCGAGAACAGCGATGACCGGTTTGCGCGCCTGTTCGATAGCCTGAACAACGCAAAGCGGCCATCGCCGAAAGCTAGCGCTTCCAGGACGAAGACCTGGGCAGCAAAGGATAAATCGCTTAACGCAGAGATCAAAGATACGGGAAAGAGCTTTACACTGGCGTTGAAGGCCAGAAATGCTTCTCGTTTCGGTGCATACATTGCCGATAACCTTGACGAACTCTATCGAGCCTTCAGGGAATCGGAAACAGTAGGAAAAACAGGAGATTAACCGCACAAGAAAAAAGCCCACCTAAACATCTCTGTCTTGGAAGGCTTCTCTCATATCTCTAGCAGGATCGAGAATCGCATTTCCGGGAATCAGTGTCAAGACTTTTTGGCGTCGTTTGGGCGGATGGATTTCTTTTGCCTATTGAAAGGTAGAAGACGATGCAG
>NZ_JBIWBL010000008.1:0-143875 GCF_044760925.1 Phyllobacterium sp. NPDC097923
GTGGCCATTCTGGGCACAACCATCAGCCCCTATCTTTTCTTCTGGCAGGCCTCGCAGGAGGTGGAAGACGAAAGGGAGAGCGCGTCCCGCCAGCCTCTCGTTGATGCACCGGAACAGTCGAAGGGTGCCATCCATCGCATTCGCTGGGATACCTATGTCGGCATGGGCTTCTCGAGCCTGGTCGCCCTGGCCATCATGGTGACGACCGCTGCAACCCTGCATGTGGCGGGGAAAACAGACATACAAACATCGGCTCAGGCAGCAGAGGCGCTCAAACCGATTGCCGGCCAGTTTGCCTTCACAATCTTTGCGCTGGGCATTATTGGAACCGGCCTGCTCGCAATCCCTGTCCTGGCGGGATCGGCAGCATATGCCTTGGGTGAAGCCCGCAAATGGCCGATTGGGCTTGCGCGCAAGCCGAAGGAAGCAAAAGCGTTTTACGCAACCATTGCAGCGGCGACACTCATTGGCATTCTCGTTGATTTTTCGCCCATCGACCCCATCAAGGCATTGTTCTGGAGCGCCGTCATCAATGGCATCGTATCCGTCCCGGTCATGGTGATGATGATGTTGATGACGGCCAGAACCGACATCATGAAGAAGAACACCGTAAAGGGTCCGCTTTGCTGGATAGGCTGGCTCGCCACGGTCGTTATGGCTGCTGCCGTGATTGGCATGGTTTTGACTTCGTTCTTGTGATTGGTTTAGCGCATGCGGTGACTTATTCCAAACTTGAAAAGCGGAATGCCTCCGCACAAATTGCTGCGGAGGCACTCGTTTACGTCAAGGCAACATCATAAATTATTTAGCGGAATGCTTATGGGCTTCCGTTGTTGACTTATGCGCTTTTTCGCTGTGATCATGCGCCGCCGTTGAGTGATGCTTGGCCTCTTCGTTCTTGCCATGGGTGTGGGCATGTGCGGCTTCACGGTGATGGTGGGCAGCAGCAGCATGATGCCCTGCTGCGGTATGATGATGTTCATTTGAGGGATGGTTGGTAGGCATATTATCCTCCTTGGTTTCCCTTGGTCATGCCAAGGCATGACTCAACCCCTCAATCAGATGGTAGTTCCATCACTTTCTCGCAGCGACGCTCAACGCGACTGAATTGCGCGAATGGTAATCGCACCTTTGAGCCAACGTTTTCCCTATTTGCTCTGTCAAGAATGAATGGCTGGATAGAAGGCAAACGATCGGATAGGGGGTCGACCGCCGAAAAAATGTTCGGGTGAACGCAACATCTAACAATGTAGACCTTTGAGATAATCTTCCAGATCAATCCCGGAAGAATAACCTCGCTTCTCGCGCTGACTTTGTTACCACCCGCCATCAACGTAAACGCCACGTCATTTGCGTGGTTATGGCAAAGGTGATCTGCTGCTTCCAGTTCTCCCTTGAAAAACCGAGATATCGGGGAAATACCACGACGTAGCTTGGTAAGTTTTTACGCGGCCTGTGGCAGCCGCGACGTAAAGGTTGCCCGCGTGATCGCGACAGTCGTCCCGTTAGGACTGCTGTCGATGTTCATTTGAGCATCAAGCTGCTTCACCAGGGCTTGCACAATAGCCGTTCCCAATCCACCAACACTTTCAGCTTCGAAAATTGTGTTCTTGCCGATCCCATTGTCGGAGACGGTCAGTTTCCAGTCGGCCTTTGCGATCTCGTAGGTGACCATGATGGCATCCCCATCTTTGCTTATTGGGAAGGCATATTTGATGGCGTTGATAACCAGTTCAGTCACGATCAATCCAAGACTGACAGCCTTGTCTGATCCAATCGAAGCCTTGTCCGATGTCGACTCAACGCTGATAGGCTTAGTCTCTCCGATCATCGAAGAAGCCAGACTACTGCACAGTTTTGACAGATACGAGCTGACTTCGATCTGGTCGATGCCATTGAACGTGTGCAAATGGCGTTGAACCTCGGCCACCGACATCACCCGTTGATGTGCATCCTCAAGATGCAATCGCGTCTCGTCCGACGTGACGGCCCGCGCTTTCAGCAGCAATATGCTTGCTATGATCTGCAAGCTGTTGGCGACACGGTGCTGCATTTCCTGAAGCAGCATGTCTTTTTGCCGTAAGAGCTCTTCGGTCTGTTTTAGAAGATCGTCCTTCTCCCGCTCAATCACACGGCGTTCTGTCACATCGGTAAAGGCAAGCAGGATCGTTGAAATGCTCGTATCGTCGTAAAGTACTTTGCGGGCATTGAGGAGCATGGTCCTCCTGCCGATATGAGGAAAGTCATGCTCCACCTCGAAACCATCCATCGCTGTTTTCTCGGGGATGATGGTTTCCAGAAGAATTCGTAGGGCAGGGATGTCCCATTGCCCGTCGCCGAGTGAGTAGAGCAACTTTCCATGCGTATGTTCAGGATTAACCATGAACGCAGCGTAAAATGAGCGGCTCGCAGCCAAGACATGAAAGTGATCGTCGAGAACGACAAACGGTTCAGGAATCGTATTGACGATTGCCTGGGCGAGTTTCTGCGCATCTTCAATATTCTGAAGGTTGATCATGAAACAAAGTCGAACCGATCTGGATGAAATAGCGCGTGTCAAATTCTCTGCCTATATGATCCCTAGGGATGATAGACCGTTCCTCTCCCGATGTCGCGAAAGCATTTCAATGGAATGATCACTCTTTCACCGCGGCGGCAAACTGGCGATTATGGGAGCGAGGCCTGGGAGTATCGAAGGATGAAGTTCGACGATGGCTCAACCAGACCTCTGCCACGAGTAAGAACTCCCAAATCTCACTCCCGGTACTATATAAACTAAAGTATTCGCTAAACGTTCCAATACCCAGGTGCGATGGAAGCTGAAGTCTTCGGCATCGGATGTGAGGTCGGAATTCCTCGAAGAAGGCATGTCGAAGTTTGTCACATGTTGCGGGTCGTCATACTGGCTTGATGGTGACGTTGAAAAACGGCTTCTGGAACAAGACTTTTCAAGCCCACTGTGTCTTATCTTAGTGCTTGTTTTCTCGTTCGGAACAAAACTACGGCAAAGGCATTCAGCTACATAAGTGAAAGGAGCGTTCCCATGCCGCGTGCCAATTGGAAGGGATACCTGAAGATTGCAGAACTGACCTGTCCAGTTGCGCTTTATACAGCTGCATCCACGTCGGATCGTATTGCTTTTCATACATTGAACCGTTCAACGGGCCATCGCGTCCGACGACAATATATTGACAGTGAAACGGGAAAACCCGTCGAAACGGAGGACCAGGTCAAAGGTTACGAGGTTGGAAATGATGATTACGTTGTGCTCGAGCCGGATGAAGTTGCGTCGGCAGTTCCAGCCAGCGACAAAACGTTGCTGATTGATGTTTTTGTCAAATCCGATGGCATTGATGATGTTTATTTGGACAAGCCCTATTATTTGTCACCGTCTGACACGTCCGCGATGGAAGTCTTCGATTTGATCCGGGAAGGGATGAAATCAGCAAAGTCTGCTGCTTTGGCATGCACGGTGCTATTCCGGCGAATGCGCACCATACTCATTCAGCCTCACGGGCGTGCACTAATCGCCACGACCCTTAATTTTGAATACGAGGTTCGTTCGGCCAAAGAAGCTTTCGGCGTCATTCCCGAGATGGAAATCAGCAGTGAGATGCTGGATTTGGCTATACACATTATCGAGACAAAAAAAGGCACGTTCGATCCGCACAGATTTGATGACCGCTACGAGGCTGCGCTTGGCGAAATGATCAAGTCGAAGCTGGAGGGCAAAACGATCAAGCCTCCAAAAGCGGCCAGCGAAGGCAAGGTGGTTGATCTCATGGAAGCCCTGCGACAGAGCGCCGGCATGAAAAAAGCCGGATCAGCGCGCGCGAAGTCCGCAAAGCCAACAGCGTCGGGGCGAAAGAAGGCGAGCTGACCCATGGCCGTATTGGAAACATACCGCCAGAAACGTGATTTTGCGAAGACACGTGAACCGAAGGGTTCAAAGGCAAGAAAGTCCGGCAACAGTTTTGTCATTCAGAAACATGACGCTACTCGTCTTCACTATGATTTGCGGCTGGAGATGGATGGTGTGATGAAAAGCTGGGCTATTACGCGCGGTCCCAGTCTTATGCCGAGCGAAAAGCGTCTTGCCGTGCATGTGGAAGATCATCCGATCGAGTACAATACATTTGAGGGCACCATCCCCAAGGGCGAGTATGGCGGCGGCACGGTCATCATCTGGGACAAGGGATATTGGACACCTGTCGATGACGCGGCCAAGGGGTATCGGAAAGGCCATCTCGAATTCGAGCTGCACGGCGAGAAACTGCATGGACGATGGCACCTTGTGCGGATGCAGCGCAGGCCAAAGGAAAAACGGGAAAACTGGCTGCTTATCAAGTCAGACGACGATGCCGCGCGAAAAGGAGGTGAGCCGGATATACTCGAGGAGCGTCCAGAATCGGTAAAATCTGGCAGGGAGATTGATGACGTGGCCGGACAAGCGCCGGGCTGGTCATCCAAAACAGGAAAGATCAACAAAAAGAAGAAAGAAACAATCTCGAAAAAACCACGGAAGTCAAAGATTGAAAATATCGATCTGGATCCGTCCAAGCTGAACGGAGCCAAAACGGGTTCTCTGCCCCGTTTTGTAGTGCCTGCACTGGCTACGCTGTCGCAAAAGCCGCCTGTCGGCGACCAATGGATTCACGAAATCAAGTTCGATGGCTATCGGTTGCAGGCGCATATCCAGGCAGGAAACGTGAAGCTGTTCACCCGAAGCGGGCTGGATTGGACTGCGAAATTCGGCAAGCAACTGACAGCGGCGTTCCAGGCACTGCCAATCGGGAACGCTCTCATCGATGGCGAACTCATTGTCGAGACCGCATCTGGAGCGTCAGATTTTTCCGCTTTGCAGGTGGCACTCAGCAATGGGGAAACCGACCACTTTCGCTTCTATGCCTTCGATCTGCTTTATCTCGATGGCTATAATATTAAATCCGTCCCGCTCATCGGACGAAAAGCGCTTCTGCAGCGGATCATCGGCGTAGATGCTGGCCTGATCAACTACAGTGACCACTTTGACGAGGCGGGCCATCTTGTTCTGTCGCATGCCTGCCGTCTCAGTCTTGAAGGCATTGTCTCCAAACTGCGCGATGCACCCTATCCATCCGGTAGGGGGAAAACATGGATCAAATCCAAATGCTCGTTGCGGCAGGAATTTGTTATTGCAGGGTTTACGTCGTCATCAACGTCGCGCAAGGCAATTGGCTCGCTCGTGCTTGGGGTCTATGCAAAAGGCAAATTGCAGCACGTGGGGCGTGTTGGAACCGGTTTTACCACACGTTTGGCAGAGGAGCTCTTTCGCCAGCTGAGCGGGCTTCGTATTGATAAGAGTCCGTTTGCTGAAAGGCTCGATGCCCTTGAAAGCAGAAATCTCCGCTTCATCAGACCGGTCCTCGTGGCGGACGTCGAGTTTCGTGGATGGACCGCTGATGGAAGTCTACGCCACGCTTCGTTCCGCGGACTGCGGGAGGACAAGCGTGCAAAGGACGTCGTGAGGGAAACACCCAAAATGTATGGCACATCAAAGCAACCGAAACGCACCGTGACACTCACACATCCTGACCGCATCTACTGGCCGGATGCGGGTGTGACCAAGGAAGGTCTTGCCGACTATTATACGGAAGTATGGCGCTACATCGAACCTTTCGTTGTTGGCAGACCGTTGGCGCTATTGCGCGGGCCTTCCGGCACCGACAGCCAGCTATTCTTCCAAAAGCACGCATGGAAAGGTTTGAACGAGCATATCGATCTGATCAAGGATCCGAAGGAAAAGTCAGGGGAGCCGCTGATCAGCATCAATGACCTCGATGGGCTGATTGCCCTCGTTCAGTCGGCGGTCCTTGAAATCCATCCATGGGGCTCGACAGTCAAGGATTGGGAACACCCCGATATGATTGTCATGGATCTTGATCCCGGTCCTGAGGTTGAATGGCAGGCCGTCATTGACGCCGCCCTTGAAACCAAAACCCGACTGGAACAATTCGGGCTTGCACCGTTCGTCAAGACTTCAGGGGGAAAGGGTCTGCATGTGGTTGCGCCACTCCTGCCGAAGGCGACATGGCCAGCTGTAAAGACTTTCACCAAAGCAGTTGCCGAAGCCATGGCAACTGATGCTCCAGATCGTTATGTCGCAACAGTTACCAAATCCAAACGGCAGGGTAAAATCCTGATCGATTACCTGCGCAACCAAAGAGGCGCGACAGCGGTGGCACCCTATTCGACGCGAGCACGTTCTGGCGCTCCTGTTTCCATGCCGCTCGACTGGGGGGAACTTGATCTTTCAATTGGGCCTGCCTATTTCACCGTCAATAACGCCGTTGCACGCATCGGCGCCTTGTCCAGCGATCCATGGCAGGATTTTCGTAAATCCGCCAAACCGCTGCCCGCGGCAAAAACAATGCGCATGAAGGGCTGATACTCCTCTAGATCCCAATATGCGATCAACGTTTCTTCGAGCCCTTGCTTTCGGATGCCAGACTTTTCTTCAGCGCATCCATGATATTCACCACATTGCTCGCCTGTTGGGGCTCTGCCTGAGCTTTTGGATACTTCTTTCGTCCCTTCTTTCTTGCGCTGATGATGTCGAGCAAGCGCTCCTGGACGGGATCACTGAGCAGGGAAGCATCCCAGGATCTGGTCCGCTCCTTGATGAGCTCGGTCATCAGTCCTAAAGATTTTGCCTCGATTTTCCGGCTTTTCACGGCATCGAAATAGTCCTGCTCGTTGCGGACTTCGTCGCCATAGCGAAGGGTCCAGACGACAATGCCCCTGTCACGCGGCTCCAGCATGACAGCACGTTCGCGGCGATAAAGCACAAGGCGTGAGATGCCGACTGTCTTCGTAGCGGCCATGGCATCTCTGATAACCGAGAAAGCTTCTTCGCCGACGGGATCATCGGGCAGGAGGTAATGAGGTTTGTCGAGCCATATCCACTCAAGGCTACCGTGGGGCACAAACATATCGATGTTTATCGTGCGTGTGCTTTCCAGGCCGATCGCCTGCAACTCCTCGTCTTCCAGTATGATATATTCGTCTTCGCCGCGCTGATACCCTTTGACCTGCTCGTCATCGTCGACAGTTTTCCCGCTGACTGAATCGATATATTCACTGACGACGCGGTTCCCGGTTTTGCGATTGAGCGTGTGAAAACGGACTTTCTCATTGTCGGTCGTTGCCGGCATCATCGTCACCGGACACGTGACAAGCGAAAGCTTCAGATAGCCTTTCCAGAAAGTGTGCGTGGCCATAGCGGTACTCCGGCAATTATCAAAAACGACTAGGTATCCGATCGGTTCCAAAACCACTTGGTAATCAGCGCGACGCGATCGGCCATGCCCACGTCCTGGGCTGACTTGTTCATAGCCAGTAGATAGACGCAATATCAACCCAATTGAGACCGACGAACGTTCCTGCCACCGCGACACATTTCGCAATGATACAGATTCGTCCGTTTTATTGCGTCGACTTCAAATCGGATTTTCGCGCAAAGATTGGCACCAATCCACATCTTGCCTATCCTGTATCAAGGGTAGGTTCAGTATCCCTTCATGACTACATTCTTTTGATTTCCTCCGCAATTTAAAACATACTCGGCTCATCTCTCGAACGACTGTGGGCATCCTCTGGTTCGAGAGCTTTCATGCCAAGTTACGTACCTTTGGTTCACGAGCCCAATAACGTTTGGATGCAGCCTCCACGAAGCCCTTACTTGTCTCCACAACGCCTTCATCAGGTGTTATGCCCGCCTTATCAAGTAGTGGCTTGGAGTCGGCCACGTATCCAATAGCTTTCAGATGACTGAAGGCGTCCCTCACCCATTGAACTGCTGCTCCGTCCCTTAATAGAGTTTCCGTTGCGGCTTCCGTAGTCAGAACCGCTACTGCATCAAACAATTGCGAGGGTGAACCCTGCAGCTGGCCGTCAACTTTGATTTTCTTGCCATCCGATAGCGTTGGTCCACCGATCTTCGGAGCGATCAACACCAAGGTGGCTCCGGCTTTCTCGACTGTTTTCCTGAGGGTCGTCAGAGCTGCTGCGTCTGTTCCATCCGCTATAAGTACCGCGATCGTTCGACCAATCAAAGTCTCCTTCATATTGCCGTGGATACTCAGGGCAGGTGAGGAGCCCATGTCGATAGGCGCTCGTGCTGCCGCGTTTTTTTGAGGGAGCTTTATGCCCAGACCGTCCGCGACGCGTTTCGCCAAATCCTCGTCGACGTTGCGCAAATTGGCCACCATCCGTGGCGGAACCTGCTCTAGAGCCACCTTCGACAACTCGAAGACAAATGACGACGCAATATGAGCTTGTTCCGAGGGCTGTTGTGAATGCCAGAATAGCCTGGGCTGGCTGTAATGATCGGCGAATAGTTCGGCGCGAACGCGCAGTTTATCACCCTGTTCGTCATGCTCTGAACGTCCTTCGAACGTGCTGAATCCCGTTACCGGACATTCGCGGGGCCCGCCGTCCTCATTGTGGTTGGCAAGACTATTGGGCTCATAATTTGCGCGTCCCTTTGGAACGTTCATTTGCATCTGTCCATCGCGTTGAAAATTCATGACCGGACATTTCGGCGCATTGATTGGCAACTGATGGAAGTTTGCAGTCCCGAGGCGGGATTTTTGCGTATCCAAATAACTGAATAACCTGCCTTGCAGGAGCGGATCATTGGAGAAATCAATACCGGGAACAATGTTGGCCGGGCAATACGCGACCTGTTCGGTTTCCGCGAAGAAATTGTCAGGATTCCGGTCGAGAACCATCTTCCCGACGAGCTTGATCGGGACGACTTCCTCCGGAATGAGCTTTGTTGCATCTAACACATCATAAGGCTGAGCGTCAGCAAACTCCTGATCAAACAGCTGCAGCCCGAGTTCCCATTCCGGATAGTTGCCGGAATGGATGGACGCCCAAAGATCGCGGCGATGATAGTCATTGTCTGCCGCCTGAAGTTTCAGTGCTTCGTCCCAGACGGTCGACTGAAGGCCAAGCTTCGGCTTCCAATGGAATTTGACAAAAGTGGATTTTCCCGACGCGTTGACAAGCCGGAACGTATGGATGCCGAATCCTTCCATCATGCGCAATGACCGAGGGATGGTGCGATCGGACATGGCCCACATCAGCATGTGTGTGGTCTCCGGCATAAGCGACGCCCAATCCCAAAATGTGTCGTGTGCGCTGCCAGCTTGCGGGAACGCACGATCAGCTTCCATCTTTACCGCATGAACAAGATCCGGAAACTTGATTGCATCCTGAATGAAGAATACGGGAATGTTATTGCCAACGAGATCCCAGTTTCCCTCCTTGGTGTAGAATTTGACGGCAAATCCTCTAACGTCACGCGGGGTGTCAACTGAACCCGCGCCGCCGGCGACTGTGGAGAATCGGGTGAATAGTGGTGTTTTTTCACCTACGCGCTGAAACAGGTCGGCTTTCGTAATGTCAGCCAATGACTCATAGAGTTCGAAGTATCCGTGTGCAGCAGAGCCTCGGGCATGGACAATGCGTTCTGGAATACGCTCGTGATCAAAGTGAAAGATCTTTTCGCGAAGGACGAAATCCTCCAGCAGCGTTGGCCCGCGTTCGCCGGATCTGAGACTATTCTGATTGTCAGTGACGCGAATGCCCTGATTTGTCGTCAGATGATCCGCGGCCTCGTGAGGGCCTTTCTCCGGAACATGCTGATGTGTCTCGCCGCCATTGCCTTTATCCGTGTCGAATGTGCTGGTCATGGGAAAATCCTCCGCGCTTGATCGAATACAATCTAACGACGGATGGAGGGGATGGTTCCTGATGGTGAACACAAAGAGAGAGCGACATATCACTGCACAGTTCGGCGAACAATCTCGCCTTCCACGGGTATCTCACAAACCGGAAGCGAGGATTGTCCTCTTGGTAACCCCGCATCAACATAGAGATTGGTATGATTTGAAAAAAGAGGGCCGGATGGGGCTATACGGGGAACGAATATCTGTGGGCCGCTTGTTGCACGGGAGAGTAATAACTTAGAAAATGTGACCCGGATATGGCTTTTCAAGAAGAGGCATGGCAGTTGCCTTCATCTTCACCTGCCAGGTCTCGTGCTGCACTTAATGCGGCCGTTTGGCTTATGATTAACGCAATGGTAACGGTCAAATCACGAATGTTGTTTTCGATCATCTATTCGTAATAAGTATGATCCTATGCAAACGTCGTTGAGACCGGCCGGAGGCGGGCAATCGCATCGCGTGGTAACGTCCCGATAACGACGGTCTTCTTCAGCTTTTCAGCAAGATTAATGACGTGCTAACCGGCACGACACGTCCTCCCTGTGAATGTCGCATGACAATTTATTCTGACTTGGTTTCAAATGGTTGAACAGCAGTGGATGAGGTGGGGCATAGACTGCTTGTCGAGGTAGGGATTAACCGAGCCTCGCGCCGAATCCGACGACAATCCGGTATGGTTCATCTGTACAATGCGCATTGTCATAATCAAGCCGCTTGCGCGTTGGGAGGCGCGCTCTACTTGCATTCAGAAATGAAAAACCCCGCCGAAGCGGGGTCGATGGCAATCCTCGATATTTTTACCGATGCTTGCGGTATCCACCTACGTAGTGGCTACCCTTACCATGGCTATTATAGCCGCCGACGCGGTGGCTTCCTTTTCTGTTTGCTGCTTCCGCGGCACTAGCCAATACCATAGCTGAGATGGCCAATGCAGTTGCAGCAACAAACATCATTTTTGCAGTTTTCAATTTGTATCTCTCCGACTCTTTACTGAGTGCGAAATTAAGCTCGCATGTTTATAGGGAGGGATTCAAGTATCCGGATTGCCGCAAATTAAGAGTTAAACCCGTTCCAGTCGTTTACAGTGCCCTTGCTGCGCTCGACGTTACGGTGGCAAACGCGGTTTAGCCGCGTGTCCTGAACGTTGCAGCTGGCTTACAGTCTTGGAACCCTCGTGTCTCCCCAACGTTACAGGGCAGGAGGAAATAACAATGATGCATGTAGCTATTGTCGGTCCGCTGACGGACTACGAATATGAAACTCCGGAATTGCGCCATGCACATTGCATGGAGACCATGCGGGAAAGGTTTCTGGATGAGGTGTCGACGAGCGATATCCGTGTGATTGCCGATGAGGCAGAATTGGCCGGCTGGACTTATCGAGAGGTGCAGCGGGCAATAGATGCGCTTGTTGCAGAGAAATCAAAGCAGGCTGGCGCGGAACCGTGCTGATGCGAAAGTTTCCGTTTGAATCGGTCACGGTTGAAACCAAGAAAATTGGTGCCTATCGGAACATCACCTCAGTTGAAGAAGCTGCGGAGTTTCTGCTGACCGATTGGCCAGCTCGCCACGGTCCGACATATTTGGCTGCAAGACAAGTGAGCCTCGATACAATGGAAGGCACACGTACAATTGACGAGGCAAGGGCGGCTTTTATAGAAGCAGCGAAGGCCGCGGATATTTTCATCCGGGAAGGGAATTAGAGTTCAGAGCGCGTTCGTGTTAGACACTGTTTCTGAGGTTACTACTTCGGCGGCATGAAATACCGTGAGCAAACGATCATGTTCTTCGACGAAGTTCATAATGTCTCCATCGTCGTAGTTTTTCTCAATCAGATCGCCGATTTTGTTGGCGGCAAAATTGCGAACCATCCGAATCTTTTCTTCGCGAGTAGCCGTGCTTTTCACCTATGCTTGTGGGTAAAAGACAATTTCCATAGGTGAGTTTGATTTTCAAGTGACATTTGAGGCCACAGCCTAAATCCGGACCAACCGCTGTCGTGTCTTTGCAAACACCTTCCATATTAACTGTCAGATTTATGTAGATCACCATAGCAACGTGTTTTTCAATTTGCCCTGCGAACGGCAGGGTGACTATTCTGCCCGGTCGAAATTACAGCGGATTGTAAGAAGGGCAGACTCTACCGAGTAATGGAATGCCAGTTGCCAAAGGCTGTCGCGCAGTGCAAGCCGTTCAGCGTTGCCATCGGCTCAGACGAAGACACGATCTACGTGGCGAAGACGCACGAAGGTGAATTGCTAGCTGTGAAGGTCAGCCAGTTCGATTGAACCATTAATTTGCTCAATTCGCACCAATCGCCTAATCGGTTTATACAAGCTGAAATTGTGAAGAGCTTGGTCTGGCCCTGTAAGTGGTCCTTTCTGAAGTGCGGCTTTGAAGCGATAAAGAATCTTGAGAATGCCAAGCAAAGGACGCAAGCTCAAAGAGCTTGTCAGGAAACTGCCTCAGGTAGACGTGTCTGTACCTCGGGCTAACGGCTCCGCTCCTCGGCGGCGAGCTCAAATACATAATCCTGCAAGGATATTGATCCACGTTCCACTTCATCCAAAACCGGGAAACTTCCATCCATGGTCAATGCTGTCATGCCAACGTAGGACTTGGCGGCAGTTTTTGAGAACCCTATGGTTTCGAAAGATTTTGTCCATTGGTCGCGTGGGGTGGTCACAACATTGATTGGTTTTGCAAGCGCATTTGCAAAAGTTGCAGCAACGTCGGCCGGGGTGTAGCGTTTGGGACCCTCTACATAATGAGGCCCGGTCCGCTCTGCGGTCTGGATCAGAAGACCTGCTGCAATCCGACCGATATCCTGGGGAGCCACCATCGGTAGCTCAAAATCTGAAGGAAAAAGAGTGTGGATCACACCTTGCTCGCGAGCAGTTTGCAAAGAAGCGTCCCAATTGCTCATGTAATAGGCGGCCCGAATGATGCTGACGGGAATTTGCTTCGTCTTCAAACCTTGCTCGAGATCAAAAAGCGTACCCAAATCGCCGATGTGTTCCCCGGCCTGTGCACCGTAGGTTGATTCAGCCACGATCTTTTCGAGGCCAGAATCGTCCAGTGCAGCCAGAATGGCTGATATCGTTCTTCTCTCTTCAAAATCCGTATTGGTTGCTGGATCAGCCGGTGGGTTTAGGAGAAAAAGACGTTTGCCGTTGCGAAAGATATTCCGCAAACCGTCGACATCATGGATGTCAGCAACCGCTATTTTGGCACCTTTTCTGCGGAGGCCATCCGCTTTGGCAGGATCACGCGCCACCACTGTGACGGACTTTTTGCTCTCCAACAGAGTTTCGGCAACTGCAGACCCAATGTGACCGGTTCCACCAAGGACGATGTACATGTGTTCTCTCCGACATGAATAAAGACCGTTAAAGCATAACCAATAGATCGCATGGAGGTTCCTGTGATTTGGGCTGTAAGAACCAATTCATTGAATGGACCTATATGGCCGGCCAGGCATTCACGGTGAGGGCGATCACCACAGGTTCTTCCCATCGATGACAGTCACTGGCCACTCAGCGGCTTCAAAATTGTCGAAAAGACGCGCGTTGACACAGATTCGTCTTGTCTTCCCGTCCCAGCTTCCGTCCTTTTTGAACGCGGGGCTGTCGGCATACAGATCACAGCCGCACGCGCTACAGAAATGGTTTGCCACTTTCTTCGAATTCCAGCGATAGACAGCGTCGCTGTCGGCCTGTACGACCTTGAACTTGTCGGGCGTGTAATAGGCATAGAAATGCCCTCGCTTCGAGCAGAACGAGCAGGTGCAGCGCGTCAGCGCCTCGGGCAGTTCGCCGTCGATTTCGAATGCATTGCGTCCGCAATGGCAGTGCCCGATCAGGGTCAT
The DNA here is from genome assembly GCF_044760925.1 of Phyllobacterium sp. NPDC097923. Taxonomy (NCBI): domain Bacteria; kingdom Pseudomonadati; phylum Pseudomonadota; class Alphaproteobacteria; order Hyphomicrobiales; family Phyllobacteriaceae; genus Phyllobacterium; species Phyllobacterium sp. NPDC097923. The sequence continues at coordinate 13,644 of NZ_JBIWBL010000008.1, forward strand.
CATACTCTCCTCGTCGCGTTCGATGCGCTATCCACGCGCTTTGCTACCCGGTCGCAAAGCGGCAGCCACTTGCCGTCGCGCCACCATTCCCATGTGATCGTCTGGGTGCTGCCACCCGCGTCGAATACGGTGCGGGCACGCTCAGTCGCGCCTTCCAGCAGCCAAGTTCGGCTATCGGTAGATAGAGCATAATGCCGATAGAACCCGTGATTCTCGAAGGTTCGCGCGAAATAACCTTCAGTGCCGGGTTCGATGCCCACGATGCTCATGGTGTCGAAGCCCGCCCCGCCGATCTGCGCGCGCTCATCCTGAATGAGAAAGAAATCGCCTGTATGCCAGCGCGCGGTATGGGTGCTGATCCAAGGGACGCCATTGGCTTTGGGCTCGGCACCCGATTGATCGGTTCCGCCGAACGACGTACCTTCGGCGTGCCATTCGCCCAGAAAGACCGAGAGCGCATCATGCGCGCTCCCACGGACCGGTGTCACTTCGCGGTCTTCGTTTGTCATTATTCGCTTCCTTTCGAAACGGTCGTCGTCAAATCTCCCGAATCCCGTCAGGCGCGGCGAAAAGCTTGGAAGCATGTCCGCAACTCCTCGGTGAAGAGCTGCGGAACTTCGAGCGCGGCGAAATGCCCGCCCCGATCCAGCTCGTGCCAGTAGAACAGCTTGGGATAGACTAGGGGCGCCCAGCTACGTGCCGCCGGAAGATCGTTCGGGAATACGCTGACCCCCACGGGCAACTCGACGCGGCCCGGATTGTTGTGCATGCCCATAAGCGCTGCCTGCTCAAGGTAGATTCTTGCCGACGACGCGGCGGTATTTGTCAGCCAGTATAGGGTAATTTCGTCGAGCATCGCATCACGGTTCAGCGCATTCTCGGGTCGCCCGGTATTGCCGGTTCCCCAGTTGAAGATGTCGTAAATCCAGGCGCATTGTCCAACAGGCGTGTCGGCGAGCGCGGAACCGATTGTCTGCGGGCGAGTCGATTGAAGTTGCAGGTAGGCTGAATTTCGCTCGCGGAATATTTTCCAGGCTTCGAGGGCGCGCTTCTGGTCATGCAGCAGCTTCGCCGGGATCTCGTCGGGAATAGTCTGCGCAAAGTTGAGGTGAATCGCGGAGAGTCCGGGCGGACTCTGCTGCGCCATCGCGGTCGAGACGAACGCGCCGAAGTCGCCCCCTTGCGCGACGTAATGTGAATAGCCGAGGCGCTGCATCAGCTCGACCCACGCACTTGCAATGCGCTCGACGTTCCAGCCGTGCTCCGTCGGCTTGTCGGAGAAGCCAAAGCCAGGCAGCGAAGGGATGATGACATCGAACGCGTCCGCCGCCGTGCCGCCATGCGCGGTTGGATCGGTCAAAGGGCCAATCACGTCACGGAATAATAAAATCGTGCTCGGCCAACCGTGCGTAAGGATGATGGGCAGGGCATTCTCATGACGGGATTTGACGTGAATGAAATGAATTCCAAGTCCATCGATCGATGTCTTGAACTGCGGCCATGCGGCGAGGTCTGCCTCGCACTGCCGCTAATCATAGGCAGTGCCCCAGTAGTCGACCAGTTCTTGTAAAACTTCGAGCGGGACGCCTTGATCCCATCCTGCGCCAGTCTCCCGGTCAGGAAAACGAGTTCGAGTGAGACGCGCGCGCAAATCGTCCAGCGCCGATTGCGGCGCATGATAAGTGAAGGGAACAATGCCAGCAGCACTCTGTGCAAAAACAGGGGTAAACGACAGAAGACTCGTCGCTGCAATCCCGAACAACACATCCCGGCGCGTCACCCATGCCGCCTTCACTGCACGTATTCCAGTTTCGGATACCAGTCTGTCCCGCGCCCGCCGGGCGTCAGATCGAGTATGGTCCATAAGGGTGTGGGGTCGGGCGCGCCGTGTGCGTCCTCTCCGGGATCGGCTGTGTCGCCGGACTCGCCCGCCCAGAAATGGCGCACCTTGTTGCCGTCCTTCTTCCACACATCAAGCGCCGGCCATTCGCTGCCGTCGGGAGCCAGACCGCGATAGTCCTTGGCAAAGTCATCGCCGACACACTGGTAGAACTTGAGATTGCGCCATCCCCGCTCGCGCGCAAAAGCAAGCTGTCGGGCAACAGGCGAGCGTCCGATGACCACCAGTGCGACGCGCTGTTCAAGATCGACTGCAGGTATATCCCATGAACCGAGCAACGATGTGCACATTGGGCAGGGTCGATCGCGCTCCGGCCCGTACATCCAAAAATAGGTGACGAGGGTATCATGTCGACCGAACATTTCGGCCAGCCCGGACGTCGTTCCTTGCTCGTCGAGGAATTCATAAGAGCGCGCCTCACCACCAAGCGGCAGCGCCCTACGTTGCTTTGCAACCCGTTCGATATGACGTCTGAGTTCGATTTCTTCGACGAGCAACGCCATGCGTGCCCTACGGTACTCAGCGCTGTCGTAGGGATATGGCTTCGCTGATTTCTCCGCGAGTTCTATAGCGGATGTGAAGCCCGCTACGTTTGGGCGCTCATCAACGCTGGGTGTTGAAACGTCTACCACAATAAGTTCCTCCCTGCGGTGAACGACAAACCTGACTGCGCGCATTTAGCTTAAATGCCGCGCCTGCAACACGGAGGCAAAAAACGTGTTCAGTGTATCGCTTGCACAGGAAACGCGATGTACGAACTTTCGTTCCGCATTTGCGCTCTTAATGAAAGAAGCGGACCGTCGTGGCATTACCCATGCTGGATATGGCCGCGTATACATCAAGTTTCGCTGTCACTGTCCGTCTGCTTGGCTGGAACAACTAGCAACACATCGAATGCGCCCCTCCCGACGGCAGGGCGCTTTTTCGATGTCGACGACAACAGTGGAAGAGAGGGAGAGATCCGACGGGACGGAATGAGTCCGGACTGATCAGGAGAGAGTTCCGTCCGAAGCAGGGCCCGATGTAATAAGGTTTCAATTTTTTGGGTGTTAAACCCAGAACACCAAAACCCTGCTAAAGTATTTCGTCGGTTCGATCGAATAATCCGGTATGTCAAACAAGGCGAATGGCGCAGGGCTGCGAAGCAATTTACAGCATTCACGAGAAAGAAGGCAGCTATGCAGCCTTCTTTCTGGTCGGAATGACAGGCAAGCATGATTATTACCAATCCAGAAGACCTAAATGCACACTACAACGAGCTATTTAGGCTTGGTGACATCGAAGCTTTAATTCACTTGTATGAGCCAAGTGCGGTCCTGTGCCCTTGTCCAGGGCATCCACTCACCGGTCATTCCGAGATCAGGAAACAGATGAATGCCTTGCTGAGCTTACACGGTGCGTTGTCTGCCACCCAGCTATCATGCGTTCAACAAGACGGCGTCGCGCTGATTCATGCCAGTTGGTCTTTCAAAGGCAAAGACGCAAAGGGCAACCCGATAGAAATGGGAGGGATTTCCTCGAAAGTGGCTCGACGAGGATCGGACGGCACCTGGCGTTATGTCATTGATATGGGGGCTCTCATTTAGCGGCGGTCTGGTAAATGAATTTCTTTGAAACGCCCCATCGAAGATCATGGTCTTCACCGTAGCGAATTGGTCGATTGTGTAGGGAGTGTATGCTGATCGCAATTTGTTGACATGCCTGCCCCTATTTGCAGGGGCAGGCAATTTCCAACTATTTTTTCCAACGGCCTTCATATTTGAATTCTGGCGCGGCCTTTAGCTGATCTGCCGTCGCCGCCATTGTCGCTGTCCATTTTTTGTCGTTTTCCGAATATGAGACTTTAACGGCTGCCGGCGCCACGATGACATATTTTTCACCCAAGCTCAGAATGCCGCCCACGGAAACGATGTACCCCCCCAACTTGCCTTCCGAAAGGATAAGATCCTTGATTTCACCGATGGTTTTGTTCTGCCCATCCACAATATTCAATCCCAAAAGGTTATACGATAGAATATCAGTCGGCTGGGCTGTAACAAACGTTTCGGTGGCGGTTGTCGTTGCCGTTTGGGCACCTGCCATGGAAATCATCGAGGTGGCCAATGCCATTGCAATCAAAATACGGCGCATAGTTTTCTCCTGCTTATTACGAAGGTTCATGCCTTCGCAGGAACTAACGGCACTACCGCCATTAGGTTCCCCGTATGATCGGTAGCTTTGAGATGCAGAAATGGATGAGGTAGTTTATGCTTCCCCTTCGTCGCGGTCTGCAGTGTCTCGTCACACCGAGCAATATTGGCGCCACGTTTGTCGCAAATGCTGAACGAATTTATTCTTCTTCTATTTATTGAACGGTCCAAATTTTCTATGCAAGAGAAATGCAAAAAAGCCCCAGGAGAAAACCAGGCCGACGAGAATTAAAAGAATGATGAAGCTCATGAACAACATAGAATGACCAACTATAATTTGAAGAGCTGCGGAAAACTAGGGTCAGGACCCATGAATATGATCCTTCGCGAGAGGAAAACATCGGACTTTCAACCCTAAAAAAGCCGGATGCAATCGCGGTCATCCATACGATCATGAAAAGGCTTATTTCTTGATGCGGCCCCAGGGGCCCTACAGTTTCGTCAGGCAAGCAGGTTGTTCAGGAAAAGGGTTTTCGGCCTTCAACGATCGGGGTAATCTGGCCATCTTCCATGTGAAACACTCCGCTTTGGCCACCTTGACGGGCAAAATCTGTTTCAAGCTCGCCCCATCTGCCCAGGAAGATTCCACAGGTACTGCAGTGGATCGGAGTATCGGAATTGGCATTGGACGGAATATCCAGATAGATCGTACCACAGTCCTTGCAATCAAGCTTGTGGTCAAGGTTCAATACCATAACAACCTCCAACAATGAACGGTTGGCAACGACTGTATTCCGAACCATTGAATTTTCAATATTCTTTTGAAAACCAGGTAACCGGAGAAAGAATGAGACGGAGTGAGGCTCGACCAGGGGTGTGTGGGGACTGCTGTGTCGAGCCTCACGTTGTACACTGGAGAGTGACAACACCATAGTGTTGCCGCGAAGATATGGATTTTTAAAGGATAGCAATGTTGGCAAAATAAAAGCCAAGTGCGCTGTGTCGACAGTTGTCGTGCCTGATTCACCTTCTCGAGCGAATGTGCTGACTTCCGACAGGAGTGATATTCGGCTTAACTCTCCGGAACAACTCTTTCGGTTATTCATTTAACGCGTATGGAAAAGCTGTCATTTGACCATGTGACAATAAAATCATGGCGCACCGGGCAGATTGTCGTCGTTAGCAACGCACCTGATGCACTTGCCTCGCTTGAGCATTGGCCAAGCTGCACCGGTGATAATTATGCAATTGCTTGTGATGCGTGCCGAAAGTCAATTAACGGCGAACTCTCTGCTGATAGCGTGCGGCGTGCTTTTGTCGAAGCTGCCCAGGAAGCTCAAATTATCGTGCTGGAACAGACAGGAGCTCAACTCATAGAGATTGCCATTGCACATAAGATTTCATCACACAAACCAAATGAGCAGCCGTGAATGCCCTGGGATGGATAAGATATTTAACCTGAACGCATTTTAGGATTGTCGGGAATTGCGACTTTTTGCATTGAATCTTTTGCAATCTGGTACATCCATGCAACACGGCAAAGAAGCAACGAGGCTTCACAGACGGAAAAGGGACAGCGTAACCATCCATATTGAGGAACCGTTGCAAGGCCGATACGTTTCTGTGAGAACGCTTAGGAGCACATTAGATGAAGCATTCCATCGGACCCGAGGGAATCCGCGACGTGGTTCACCACCGGCCTTTCTGAAGGCTTTCAAAGCGCCAACACAGAAGATGAACAGACGTGAAGGGAATAAGATTGCAGAACGCATAAGTCTGCATCGCACCAACCTGAAAATGCAGGTTGCAGGATGACGCCTGCCCGATTCAGTGATTGCCTTGCAAGACTTGGCGTGGATATTGATGATATCGTCAAAAATCTGGAATGCGATCCGGCGCTGATTCAGACTTGGATCAATGCCGAGCGAAGGATTCCGCTGGCAATATCGGCTTGGCTGGAGACCAGTGTCCGGCGAGGCCGCCTGACAAATCCGCCGCGCTTTTGGAACAGGGGCGGCTACTCCCACCGCGTCAGCTGATCAATTTGCACAGAAAGGGGACTATATAAGTCGTGGGGTAAGCATGGCATGAGCGTTATGACACGCCACTCCAATGGCTAGTACTGCCCGGAATAAAAGGACATTTGCGTGAGTGCCCCACAATTTTATATAGTCCCCACAGAAGGACATTGCCTCCATGACGAATTCTCATCCCAACGTTTTACTTGAAACGCCCCGCCTGAGGATGCGGCTTTGGCGTCTCGAAGATCGAGAGGCATTTCACGCATTGAACGTCGAGCCCGATGTGCAACGATATCTGTCCCCTTTGACACGTGCAGGATCGGATCAGATGCTGGATCGTATAGATCGGCAGTTTGATGACTGCGGATGGGGCTTTTGGGCGCTGGAGGAAAAGAGTGCAGGTCAACTCATAGGCATGTGCGGGATCGCACCCGTCACATGGGAAGCGCCATTTGGACCGGCCGTCGAATTAAGCTGGAGACTTTCATCGAAGTGGCAAGGCAAAGGGCTCGCCAGGGAGGCTGCGGAGGCGTCGGTGCATTTCGGATTGGTGATGCTGAAGCTCGAAAGATTAGTCGCCTTCACCGCTCCAGCTAACACCGCATCCTGGGGGTTGATGGAGCGCCTTGGCATGCAGAAAGTTGGCAGTTTTGACAACGCCCCACTCCCTGAGGGGCACCCGTTGAAGACGCAGGTCCTTTACGAGATCAAACGGGTTATTTGAACCTGAAGTTGAAAGAGGCAAGGACGCTGCGACCGTCGCATGCGAAAGATCTGCTCGAACTCTGGAGCTGGCATCTCTCGGCGACGGCAGCTTGGACGACTGAGTTGATTCAACGATTTGAGGCAGGGGACCATAAAAAGTTGTGGGGCAATTGCCGCGTCAGGTACGGTTCTGTTGGATCCGGCACGTAGGAACGTCAGTGCTGTCATTTTAAAAAGCGGTGTTTAGGCGACACCCTACTCTCAATCATCTATTGCCCCACAACTTTTTATGGTCCCCTAACTGCGAGCACATTAAACCGGAAAGGTCAGCGCGCCCTGTCGAGAAACACACGGACCATCTTAGTCGTGGCTTCGGGGTTTTCTTCCATGATCCAGTGACCGGAATCGGGGATAATGCCCTCAGTCACGTCGGTTGCCGCTGCGCGCATCACGGTTGCCATCATCGGGCCGAACGACTTCTCGCCACCAATCGCCAGGATCGGCATGGACAGCTTGCCGCCGGCAGCGAGGAGGGCCCGGTTGTCGGCCGCATCCTGATCGAAGGCGGCGAACTGGGCGAAGCCCGAATGCATGGCGCCCGGAAGGGCGTACAGCTTGGCATAGTGCTCACGCGAAGCCTCGGTAAAGTGGCTCGGAGTGGCCGAGAATTCGTTCCAGAAGCGATCGAGATAAATGCGTTCGCGGCCAGCAACGAGGCGTTCCATATCCGGTCCGCCGAAGCGGAAGTGCCACAGCAACGGGTTTTTCAAGATCTCCTCCCACGGCCCAACGCCAGGCACGGGCGCATCGATCAGCACGAAGCGATTGACCCGCTCGGGATACTGGGCTGCGAAGGCAAAGCCGACCATGTTGCCGATATCGTGCGCGACCAGATCGGCGCGATCGATCTTGAGCGCATCGAGCACGCCGGCCACGTCGCCGGCCTGGGTCTTCTTGTCGAAACCGGCTTCCGGTTTAGAGGAGAGGCCAAGCCCACGCAGATCGGGAACGATGACTTTGTGATCGCGGGCAAGGTCACTCGCCATCGGCGCCCACATATCGCCGGTCTCACCATAACCATGCAGCAGAACCACTGCCGGTCCGTCACCACCGACGCGAACATGGATGGTCGCGCCGTTGGTCGTGATCTCCTGTGTCTTGAAAGTATCCGGAAAGTCCGGAACCTGAGCGCTGGCGGGCACTGCGAGAGCGAGTATTCCCAGAGCAAAGACGAATTTCAGCATTGTCTTATCTCCCACCTGGCGGGAAGGCGGTCGGTGCGACCGTCGCTATCAACCCCGTTGGTCAGTTATGACTATCACCGGCATGACGTTCGGAATAGACATTCAAAGATGGGCCTAAATTCCGGAAATTCCGAACTGGCCTGCCCCCGAGTGGCGATCCGGGTTCAATGCTAGTGCAGATTTGGTCTGATTGCCATCACTGGCGTTGCTAAGTGTGCATCGCGTTTCAAAAGCCCTCTACGCCCACGAACGTAAACGCGCCGTCTACTTTCATGAGCGTGGTGAGATCCGTGATCGATCACTCGACAATTAACATCAGTACTGGTCCCTTTACTCAATGTGTCCTAATATGCCGGATATATGACATTTAAGACACGAATTTCTTACTCTATCTTCAGGGCTCCACACTCAAAAGGTACGGCGCTGATCACAGGCGCATCGTCTGGCATCGGTGCGATCTACGCCGACCGCTTGGCGCGCCAAGGCTACGATCTGATCCTCGTGTGTCGCACGGCAGTTAACCGTAAGAATGAGCCGGTAAATTGGGAGGCGGCCCGCAGTTTGCGAAGGTACAAACCAAATGGTTGAACTCGTAGAGGATCAGAATTGGTCGGTTATCGTCTAGGGATAAATCTGGCCAGTTTGAACTATGCCAACGGCAATTTTCTTTCAAAAGTTGCATCGCATCCGTCCTGGTAACCAGCTCGCCATTCCGACCAATCCTCTGTATGGGGAAAATATGGATTTGGAGCAGATAAATCGCTGCTGTCAGGGTACCGCATCAACCCCGAATTATAGCCGATCGAATAAGCGCAGGACCCGCGAACGCCACCCGTTCCGAATGCCCATTTGAAAAACTCACGCACCTGGATTATCTGCACAGCGATCCACATCTTACAGCCATTTGTCAAATTGGAACGTGTCATGCTTTCGTGACGCATCTTGCGGCGCTCGAGGCGCCATCAAAAGTCCGTTCCTCTTGCAATAACACAGGACGAAGTGTTTGGTTCCTTTGGGTGGCGAGTTGATATCAACATCTATTCAGCACTGTTGGTTCGGCTAATTTCATTTATTTTTCTGATAGCGATCAATCGCCTAACCCCTGACGAGCATCGCGCCATAGTGGTTAAACCGGCATCCGACTTAAGATTTGATAGTCGGGATCGATTTTGCAGCACTCGCGTTCCGGTAGGGCGCCAATGAAGTAGTTCGCTTCATTATTTGTAACCCTCTACCAAAGGACATTCGTAGTCATGAAGGAAGCATTGATTACAGTTCTCGTTGTCGAAGACGAGATCCTTATTCGTATGGACATTTCAGAAGCGTTGGAGAGGGCAGGATTTGGTGTATTGGAGGCGGGTAATGCAGATGAGGCGATTGCGATATTAAATCAACGCGATGATATTCGTGTTCTCTTTACGGATATTGACATGCCGGGAAGCATGGACGGCCTTAGACTCGCGGCGGCCGTACGGGATAAGTGGCCGCCTATAGAGATTATTGTCACTTCCGGCCATCAGCAAATGACTGATGACAACCTCCCAGTGGATGGTCGTTTTTTCGGCAAGCCTTATCGACCTGGGCAAATCATAACGGCGGTACGTGAGTTGTTGAGAATGGAATAGATATCGAACTTTACATCGCTTACTATTCCCTATCGATCCTATATGGATGTTGACGGTGGCCATCGCGAAATATAAATCGGAGACTGGTGTAGCTTGAGCGGTCCGGTGTTTCCGTCCGGCTTGATTTCCAAGAAATGGATCGATTGAGATGGTCACGCGTAAAAAACCGTCGGTTGTCAAAACTGGGATTGCCGGATTAGATGAAATCCTTCGCGGTGGATTGCCTTCATCCAATTTCTACATTTTGCAAGGTGCTCCGGGGTCTGGTAAAACCACGGCCGCATTGCAGTTCTTGCTTGCCGGCGTTGAGAATGGTGAGCGCTGCCTGTACGTCAGCCTTTCCCAGACAACCGCCGAACTTAAATCAATAGCTGTTTCTCATGGCTGGTCACTCGATGGCATCCAGATCGAGGAGTTATCGGCATCTGATGCTGTGAATGGTGCATTGGATCAGTCAATCTTTCAAACCACAGAGCTTCGCCTTGACGAGACACGATCAGCCGTCGAAAAAGCTATCGAAGAACACAAACCCCATAGGCTGGTCTACGATTCACTCCTGGAAATCCGCTTGATAACAGGTGACTCCCCGCGTTTCCGTCGGGAACTGCTGGCTTTCAAATCGTTCCTTGCTCGCCATAGTGTAGTTGCCATGCTTCTGGACACCCAGACAAATGGCTCGGTTGAACGCAGCGGCGAAGAAGTGGAAGGTATCGCCCATGGGGTGATCCGGTTCGACAAATCGCTTGAAGAATATGGCGGAGTGCGTCGCCAGGTTGAAGTCAGCAAAATGCGTGGAGTTCCAGTCGCCGATGGCTATCACGATATGGCAATTCGCGAGGGCGAGGGGGTAATTGTCTATCCAAGGATCATTCCGGGAACGGCCTCCGAAAACGGCAAACCGCAACTCATCAAATCGGGTGTCACTTCGCTTGATGAGATGTTCGGCGGTGGACAGGAGGCGGGGACCACTACGCTCGTGATCGGCCAGTCGGGTACGGGCAAATCCACGATGTCCTCCCTGTACGCTACCGCGGCCCTGAAGCGCGGCGAAAGCGTAGCGCTCTTTCTGTTTGAGGAACGCCTCGAAACTTTTTTTCGGCGCTCCGAAGGGCTGGGCATGGATCTGCGCCAGTTTCACAAGGACGGCCAGCTGATCATTCGGGATTTCAATCCCAACGAGATTTCGCCAGGCGAATTTGGCAAGATCGCGCAAGACGTGGTTACGCGTGAAAAATCTCGCGTGGTGGTAATAGACAGCTTCACGGGCTACTTGAATTCACTCCCGCATCGCGAGAAAGCCGTGCGAGACATTCAATCCTTGTTGAAATATCTCGCCCGATCAGGTGTTTTGACCATGTTGATCGTCGCGCAACATGGATTGCTGGGTCAAAACGTCGGGATTGATGTTGACGTCAGTTTTCTCGGTGACACCGTGCTTCTGTTGAGAATTTCGGAACACGAGGGAAAACTTAGACGCAGTATTACGGTGGTGAAGAAACGCCATGGTCCGCATGACCTCGATGTCAGAGAACTCCTGATCGAGAGTTCCGGTGTTAGCGTCGTGTCCTACAATCCCCTGCCAGAGGCATAATGAACGCCAATACTCACGGCGAGCTGGATTGGGTGCTTGTTCTCGCGCCCTATAGGAAGGATGCGGCCTATATCGAGATGCTGCTCGTCGAGCACGGGATAAATACAAGAATCTGCGCCAAAACGGATGATCTCACCGATCTCCTGAACGGGGTACCCGCCGTTATTCTGGTTACTCACGAGTCACTCACATCTCAGACAATCGATACCATAGCAAGCCATTTGTCGCTTCAGCCTAATTGGTCTGACCTGCCGATCTTTATTCTGCTTGATCGAAAAGCACCGCAACCCCGCATCCGAGCTGAACTCGAGAAGCGATGGCCACAGGCAAGACAACTGTTCTTTCAAAGGCCAGTGGTGGCCCTCGAACTGGTGAGCGGTGTCCAGTCCGCACTTCTTGTCCGGTTGCGTCAGCGGGACGTCAGAGACTTTATCGCGCGCGAGAGGGAACTGCGTTTCGAACTTAACCATCGCGTCAAGAATATTCTTGCCAGCGTGACGTCCATATTTCGCATGACCAGCCGTGGTGCTGATACGATCGATGCCCTCACCAAGGATTTCGAAGGTCGCTTGGCAGCTTTGGCTAACGTTCACTCCGCAGTTTTCGAACAGGGAGGCGACACCGTCGCCCTGAGAGGGATCGTTGACCTCACTTTGAAGCCTTACAGCACTGACACGATCAAGAGGTTTCGCGCCGAAGGTCCTGATCTCATGCTCACTCGAGATGCAGGTACGACACTAGCACTTTGTCTGCATGAACTCGTCACTAATGCCATCAAGTATGGGGCGCTGTCGACCGCGGAAGGGCGAATAAGCATAATTTGGGAAATTACCGCCTCTCAACCGCAGATGTTAAGGTTGGAGTGGAGCGAGAGTGGTGGACCTACGGTGAAAGAACCAACCAGAGCAGGTTACGGCACCCGGTATATCCGCTCGGCTCTTGCCGCTGTTTTCGGAGAAAAACCCGTTGTAACGTTTGAATCACATGGACTGCGGTGTATTGTAGCCGGGCCGGTTTCAAACGTCATGGCAAAGGGCTGAAACTCACTTTTGGACTATCGGCGCCTGGGTTTGTTCCCACGTTTCATGTCTCGAATATTGAGAAAATCTGATCCTGAAGGCGGTTGGCGCAGATTTCCGGTTTTATCCTTACGCGGCGGCCCCATATAAACTTTTCTGACGGCCGTCGAAGATGCCGAACAAGGCTCATGCTCCGAGAAGCGACAGGGAACAAGTTGTACTTCCAAACATTCCTGTGCATGGAAAAGCTGTTGTTTGACCATATCACTGTCAAATCGCCGCGTACCGGTCGAATTGTAGTCGTTCGGGACGTGAAACACGCACTGACATTGCTGTCGGAACATTGGTTCAGGCATCGCAGTGAAACGCACGGTATTGCCTGTGAGGCCTGTCGCGAGGCCATGGAAGGGAAGACAGCTGCTGAGAATGCCCGCTTCGCTTTTATCCAAGCCGCTCAGGAAGCGCAGATTCTGGTTTTAGAGCGGACCGGTCCGCAATTGGTCGACACAGCGATTGCACACATGATTTCGGCACACAAACCCAATGAGCAGCCCTGAGGGGATGTGGAAAACGTATATTTATGGATGCCGCTTGCCAAGCTGGTGCTCTAAATTATCAGGCTACGGGTAACTTCGAGGCGATTCCATTCATGAATGAAAATACTGATCCGGAACGGAGCCGCCGATTCTCCCACGTAGAACTCCTGGTTTGTCGGAGGCTGTACCCGCATTTTTTAACAATGAAACAAGCCCTGCCGCACCGATCGATGATCGCCATAAAAAGCAGTGTTATCAATTGGGCTTGACCAGGTCGCGCCACAAATGGACCGATACTGAAATAGACCGACTGGGTGTGTTATATCCGGCAACGCCCATAGGCGAAATCAACAAGGAGTTTCCCTTTGCAAACGAGTCCATGTTGCGAAGTCAAGCCAACAGGAACGGGATCTACAGATCTTCCACGCGGTGGGAGTGATATGTGCCGTTTCATATATTAGGTCAGAATTTTTTACCCCGGATGCCAAATATTCCCCCCGAACGTATAAAAGCGATCTTCCTCCATTGAGTGAGCAGCGCCGAAGCAATCTCCATCGCTTGGCCTTCTTCAGAAGGGTGGGGCGATACGGGATCTTTCCCCGGACGCACCCGAGGGTGCGCCCGGGGGTATCCCTGCAAAGATTTAGTGCTTGTTGTTGATGGCTATCCGTTTAGCGGATGCCCGCGCTTTGGCAGATTTGGGCACTAAAATGGTTAGAACACCATTGGCGTATGATGCTTCGATTTTGTCTTCCTCAATTTCATGACCAACCGTTATACGCCGTTCGAATAGCCCGTAATGACGTTCGCTGAAGTGCCTGCGCGCATCGTGGTCTTCGGACTTACGTTCGCCCCTGATACAAAGAACACCATTTTCGAGGAGAACGTCGATATCCTGTTCCTCAAGACCGGGAACCTCGGCGACTATACGCAGATCCTTATCTGTCTCATTGACCTCAATTGACGGCCAGACATCGTTTCTGCCAGGCAGACGGCCCAACAGGGACGGCGCATCAAATCCATGAAAAACCTCGTCAAACAGACGATTCACGTTTCGATGCAGGGCAAGAAACGGATCCAGACCTTCATTCCGGTAAGGATCGGGAGCCTGATTGTTTCCACGGCTCCATGGCATGAGATCACGTACACTCATCATCTATTCCTTTCCTCGTGATATATGTCGGGTCAAACGCATCTTTCTATGCGTTGGGTGTGGACCTGACAGCCTTTGTCGCGGGCGCAGTGCTTCGGGATGAGGTACCGATGGCAATCCGCCGCGGTTTCATATCTTCCGGAACTTCTTTTTTCAGGTCGATGGCAAGCAGACCCTTGTCCAGTACCGCACTTGTGACAGTTACATGGTCGGCAAGCTCGAAGCGATGCACAAAAGGCCTGAGTGCAAGACCGTGATGGAGATAATTGAGGTTTTCGGTTTCTGCACGTGCACCATTCACCACAAGCATGTTCGGCTCATGCGTGATGGTAAGGTCGACATCGGCAAAGCCGGCAACCGCAATGACAATACGATATGTTTGGTCACTCAGCTTGATGATGTCGTATGGGGGCCATTTGTCGGAGCCTTGCGGCTGCCCCGAATTCTCCAGCAGGTTGAAAATGCGGTCAAAGCCAATGCTCGACCGATAAAAGGGAGAAAAATCGACGTTGCTTCTCATGACTATATCCTCCTTTTGAGCAACATAGAAATGAGGGAGCGCCAAGAAGCAGCGCTCCCTGACTAACCCGGCCCTGATTCAGCGGCCAGGAAAAAATATGGGAATGACGGCGATACCAATCAAGAGCCCTTTTCAATTTACTCATTCGATGAACATGGAGAGCCACATCATCGTGAAGAGTACGCCAATGGCAATGACCAGAGTTACCTGAAGGTCGCTCATGTTGACCTCCAAACATGTTCAGCTTTTTGCGGATCGAAATCGATGGTGCGTGAATCCGCCTTTGCCGCGCCTTAAAAGCTCCGCCAAACGTGGCGACTTGTCACCTTGCGGCGAAATTGGCGCGGATACCTGACTCCTTATCTGTTTAAAAAGTTCAGGGCTTGCCGGTTTTTCGATTTGCGTTTGAAATTCTTGTCCTCTCATTATTGTTACTCCCTTGAGAATAACGGCAGCGTCTCGTGGGCAAAAGCCAGAAACGGTTTCTGCACGGATTGGATTGCAAAAAATATAATTTGCGCGCTGAGAATTTCAAGTTTGTTGTAAGCAAGTACCTAGACGAGAGGTTGTTGCGCTGAATGGAATGCTTCCAGGGGACGCTGTAGTCCCGTTCGTCTTTCGGGACGGTGCATCGCGTGCGACTATAATAAGTCACTACTGCTCGTTGCGGCGATCCAGGAATGTCCTGTGACGGAATACAGCTAATATGAGGGTTAAGGCGTGTTACGTCTTCGGCTTTACTACCTGGGTATGGTGTTGTAATCTCTATTGCTACCGAATCTGGCGATCTTTTTTATCGCACTTTTGAACAGTTGAGTGTCTTATACCCTCAGTGGTGCCTTCTAACTCGGCTATTATCTAATGTGCCGAGATGGGTTCTCTATATGCCGGATCCTCCATGCTTTTTATAAGTTTGATCACACTGTTAATTCTCGTTGGGCTGATTTTCGTCTGCGGATTTTTTGTATTCCTCTGGCACAGACATTTTGGGCCTTTCGTCAGGCAGAAGGCGCTCTCTGTGGGACCCGGTCAAAAAGCTTCCTTGGTCCCCAAGCAACCATATCACCCATGATGATTATAGCGATGAACGAGTCGTCACGTCAGGGAATCCGGCCAGACGTGTTGGCCAAAACTGGAACCTATTGCCGCCATTCCCGTTAGGAACTGCGAAGGCAAGAACCTTCGTCATGAACAGGAGAATACTATGCGTCGTATTTTGATTGCAATGGCATTGGCCACGTCGATGATTTCCGTTGCGAGCGCCCAGACAGCCACGGCAACTGCCACCGAAACCTTCGTAACGGCGCAGCCAACTGACGTTCTTTCCTACAATCTCATTGGATTGAATATTGTCGATGCCCAGAACAAAACCATCGGCGAAATCAAGGATTTGATCCTTTCGGAAGGCAAGTTGGCGGGTTACATCGTTTCTGTGGGCGGCGTTCTCGGTCTAGGTGAAAAATATGTCATCGTGGCGCCGTCAGCAGTTAAAGTTTCCTATTCTGAAAACGACAAGAAGTGGACCGCCGGGATGGCCGCGACGGAAGACCAGCTGAAGGCCGCACCCGAATTCAAGTATGAAGGCCGTTGGAAGAAATAGTCAAATTTTGTCTCCCCCGCACCGGCGCGGGGGAGACCATTTGATGGTTGGTGTTGGTTTATCTCATCCGTTTGACTGGGGGATGGGTCTTTTTAAACAATTGGGTTCCTGAATGTGTTTCCGGCCACGACAAATGGGATTCATTGAGAATATGTTAAAGCCATTGCTGAACCTGCAGACGCAGTAGCGTACATGTTACAAATCTGGCTGCATTTAAGCAATTTTATTGTCTTTGAACCGGACGTTGAATTTAGCTCAGGAATGCGTAAAGTCCAACAACTTTTGCGGCACAACGGGCGCAAAGTCGACCGAAACGCTCGATACAAATCAACTTTAAGGTTGAATATTCTTTATGCCGATTACCAGCAACGCATTTGTCCGCTCGACAACGATCTTCCTTCTCGCAGGCGCAATAGCCCTGATAGCAATCGTCGGCGCCAGTGTTTGGCTCGCGCAAAGAACACAGCAAAATGCTGATGCAATCCTGGCAGTAAGGGAGATGCGCGCCGCGTTCGGAGATCTGCGCACCAATGTGCAGGAACTCGAAACGGGACAGCGCGGATTTCTTCTGACAAATGATGAGCAATATCTGGCCCCATATAGCGCTGCGCGCGACAGAATCTTGCCCGCGCTGCAGAATGCCCGGCAACTGGCTGCGGCATATCCGGCCATGGACGCACCACTGCAAGACCTTTCTGGGATAATCGATGGAAAACTAAAGGAGCTGGACGCGACTGTCGCCATGCAAAAGCAGGGGCGTGGTACGGACGCACTTGCGATCGTTCGTTCGAACGAGGGAAAAGTGCTGATGGATCACGCGAGAGCAGGTTTCAACGTGCTTTTCGCACAGGCAGATCAGCGTCTCAATGAACTTGGCGACGAACTGCGAGCCAGCGCTTTGGCACTGCGTTGGGTGACAATTGTAGCAGCCATAGTCATTCTGCTGATGGCGGGCGGATCGGTCTGGACTGTCGTAAATTATACCAAAGATCTTGCGACCTCGCGCAATGAGGTCGATCTTTTGAACGCCAGTCTTGAAGTACGTGTGCGCGAACGCACGCAGGATCTCAGACGCGCGAACGAAGAGATTCAAAGATTTGCTTATATCGTTACACATGACCTACGTGCACCTCTGGTGAATATCATGGGCTTCACAAGCGAATTGGAAGCGAGCCTTCCTCCCATTCATCGCCTGATCGAGCGGGTGGAAAAGGAGGGCGATCCGGAACTGACGCGGGAAGCCAAAGCCGTTGCTGTAGAGGACCTGCCGGAAGCAATTGGTTTCATCAAGACATCGACCAGAAAAATGGATGCTCTTATCAATGCGATTTTGAAACTCTCCCGAGCGGGGCAGCGGCCCTTGAAGCCAGAAGTGATTGAATTGAATTCCTTGTTGAGATCGTCAACCGAGGCGATTCAGCATCAAATTGCCGAGGCCAGCGGAGCGATCGATTGGGACATTCACTCACCGCCGTTAGTATCGGATCGCCTCTCGTTGGAGCAGGTGTTCGGCAATCTTTTTGACAACGCAATCAAATACCGCGATCAAACAAGACCCTTGCGCCTACGGGTAAAGGCGTCCGCTGCCCAACATAATCGCATCTTGATCGAAGTCGCCGATAACGGCCGTGGGATACAAAAGCAGGATCATGAGCGCATCTTCGAACTTTTTCGACGTTCCGGATCGCAGGATCAGACAGGCGAGGGGATCGGACTAGCCCACGTCCGTTCAGCCATTCGCAATCTTGGCGGTGACATCACCCTCGAATCCATGCTTGGTCAAGGTACGAAATTTTTCATAACTCTCTTCCCCGCGATCTTGCGACCGTCATCAGGAGCACTGCAGCGTGAGCAACAAACCAGAAGCTGTAACCATCATCATGATCGAAGATGATGAGGGCCACGCCCGCCTTATCGAAAAGAATATTCGGCGCGCGGGTGTCAACAACGAGATCCTGCCATTTTCGAACGGTACTGACGCACTTGCCTTTCTCCTGGGGCCCGAAGGGTCCGGCGAGACAAAAGCCGGCCGGTCATTCCTCGTCCTGTTGGACCTTAATCTCCCGGACATGACCGGGATCGACATCCTGGAACGTTTGAAGACCAATACGCATCTGAAGAGATCACCTGTCATTGTTCTCACGACCACTGACGATCAGCGGGAGATCCAGCGCTGCTATGATCTTGGCGCCAATGTTTACATCACCAAGCCGGTTGATTATGATGGTTTTGCCCATGCGATCCGCCAGCTTGGCCTGTTCTTTTCAGTCATGCAGGTTCCCGGAACCGCTTGATATGCTTAATCATCAACACCGAATACTTTATATTGACGATGACGTAACGCTTGTGCGTCTCCTTCAGAAGGCGGCTACACGTCGCGGCTATGAATTTGTTCACGCCGCCAACGCTGAAGAGGGTATTGCCCTGCTCGAGCAAGGTAATATCGATGTGATTGCGCTCGACCATCACCTTCCAACCGGAACAGGTCTTGAATTGCTCTCGTCACTCAACAAACGTAACCACGCACCACCTGTTGTCTATGTTACCGGGTCCGCGGAAATGTCGGTTGCAGTGAGCGCGCTCAAGGCCGGTGCCTCTGATTATGTGGCCAAAACAGTTTCCGAGGACTTTTCTGAGCTGTTCTTCAGCGCCATTGAACAAGCACTGGTGCGCGCACGCCTGACCAGAGAAAAGGACCGCGCGGAACAGGAGGTGCGGGAAGCACGGGATAGGGCCGAATTATTGCTGAGCGAAGTCAACCATCGCGTCGGCAACAGCCTGTCGTTGGTGGCAGCTTTAGTCAGAATGCAAATGACGACCGTGACCGATCCGGCGGCGATCGACGCTCTTGCCGAGACGCAGGCGCGCATCATTGCCATAGCCGGGGTCCACCGACGTTTGTACACTTCAAATAATGTGGGATCGGTCAATGCTGACGAATACCTTGCGGCGCTGGTTGAGGAGTTGGACACCACAATGAGATCTGCCGGACACACTGCCGTCGTGCGTCTGCAGGCAGATCACATGATGATAAACACGGACAAGGCCGTGTCGCTTGGCGTTGCCGTAACCGAGCTTGTCACCAATGCATTCATATATGCTTACGAAACCTGTGCTTTTGGCGAGATTCGGGTCAGACTCGTTCGCGCCGCGGAGAGCACAGCAGTTCTGGTGGTGGAGGACGACGGGATAGGCTGGAACGGAGAGGGGGCTGCGAAGGGAACAGGACTTGGCAGCAAAATAATCAAAGCCATGGCAACGACCCTGGGCAGTCGCATTCAATACGAAACCATGACACCCGGCACGCGAGCCAGTCTGGAATTTCGCCTCTAGCATTATTGTGCGCACGCTCCCAGTGGATGACGCTATAATCTTTGCCTTGGCAAAGTGCCCGGTTCACCAAGGTCGCGAACCGGGCTGGAAGCTCCGGGATGAAGGTCCAAAGCTAACGAACTAAGGGAGAAAGCCAAAACTACCTTCGTTCGTTGAAATAACTCCAAATCTCTGAAATGGTTCCCCAGCCAGTCAAGTGCTTGGCGCGGGTGGCGGGGCGACCGCGAGACGGAGTGGGTTATTCGTCGAGTCGCGCCAAGCAACTGACGGGGTGTCAGCCCAACTATAAAACGGATCAAACACTGAATTGTTCCGCCGCCTCGCAACAGTCAACGCCCCTCAACTTTGTCGTTGTCCCTTGCCGGCTCCAAGCCAGGCGCTGCAAATAGGTTTAGGGAGGATTAAAACTCTGCGCAGTATTGCCTCCACTTTGGACCTTGTGGGAACCGGCAACGCGTCTTCATTGCATTACCGGAATGCTCACGCGGTTTCAACGCGGTTTCGTCCGCCGCTTTTCGCGCGATAGAGTGCTTTGTCCGAAGCCTTCATGACGGCATCAATGTGATACACACTTACGCACAGGACTGCCACGCTGGCGTTTACCGTTACACTGATTCTGTCGTTTCTTAACTTGTGTTCCGCTGAAGCGATCTGGGATCGGATCCGTTCGGCATAATCGACGGCTGTGCTCAGCGGCGTGTTGGGCAGAAGAAGATAAGGTATATGCCAACTATATCCTCCAGACCTACCAGCGTCGAAATGTCGGTAGCACTCTCTTCGGAAAAGTTGTCGATGACCTTGAGGAAACCGGCCGAATAGGATTGATCCTTCTTGCCTTAGGCAACAATCCCAATCGCGGTTTCTACGAACATCAAGGCGGCAGGCAACTCCCTGCTGAACCTCTGACGCACGGGTCTGTGACCGTGGATCAGGTCGCGTACGTTTGGGATGGCAGGCCACACTTTCGGGAGGAGAGAGCGATGGCACTCACCAGCAAAATTGGTCCGCATGATCGCCGATGACCTGACCAATTCTCCGTTGAGAAGAAGCGTATAGCGCAGAGTTTCGGGACGGAGCTTGGGGACATTCATCATGTTGGGAGCTCGGGACGAATGTTGGAATGCATCGCGCGTAAACGGAGCGCTTCGACAATTGGGGGTGTCGGTGGCTCGGAAGATCAGATGATCCGGCCGCGCTTGGCGAGAAGGGCAGCTGCCGCTGCCAGGCGATCCTGTAATTCCTTTGCCTCACGGGCTACGCGCAGCCGAAGGGTTTTCGCGTCGCGATCCTGCAAAGCGGAATCATGCTCTACAACGGCATGGATTCGGGCCGTATACTGCGATTGAGCATTGCCGAAGGCAATCTCCGCCTGCTGGCGGGATTTGCTATATGTCTGTGTCATTTTGGTCCTGGAGTGGGGCGCGCTCAGCGCGCGATAATAAAAAAGGCCAGGCAATTTGCCTGACCTTGCTTGATATCATGCTCTCGGCAGTGCCAGTACATCCGTGGTCAAAGGAAAGCAGATATCAGTTAAGCAGCCTGCAGGTTACAAGCAGACATTTTGCCCGACTTGTTGTCGCGCTCAAGATCGTACCCGAGCTTCTGGCCTTCGACGATTTCACGCATTCCGGCGCGCTCAACAGCGGAAATGTGAACGAAAGCATCAGCGCCGCCGTTGTCAGGCTGAATGAAGCCGAAGCCTTTTGTGGAATTAAACCATTTAACTGTGCCAGTGGTCATAATGAACCCTTTCATAGCATATTGAATGACCGCAACGCGAAACGCTGCGGATGACGGTTGCGATTTTTGAAAGGAAAGTTCGTTCAGGGCGCGGTGCCAAACGCGCGGTAACCAAAGCTCAGCAAGCAAATATCGATGTCACAGGAGTACAGAGAAGCCGCACGATTGTCAACCTTTGGGTTTCGATATGTTGGCGTCCGCTTGCGAGATTCCAGAGCGGACGGCATAAAAACACAATTGCAACCCCGTTTCGGCAGACCCATCCAGGAACCATGACAACAATCTTAACAGCCGCATTCCGCCACCCTATAAAGCTTGCTCCAAGCGACATCGACATGATGGTCACGTAAACAATGCCATCGTGCCTTTTCTGGGCGCAGCAGGCCGTCGTGCACGATTGGCAGCACGCATCTCCCATAGAGGCGCTAACCCGGCTGCTTTGGGTCGCTCTCAAGCATGAGAGTATCTATCGCATGCCCCCTCTACATTGAGGACAGGGTTGAGGCACTGGTCACAGCGACGGGAACGCGGGTCGTGTGAGGCATTCACGCCCTCGTTCAGATGGCGGAGACGATCTGGCGGCAGAAGTACGCCCTTCGTAGGGTTGCGTCGACACGGTTACCCGACGAACCGGTCGGATCGCTGGGGATATCGCGTGCGTATTTCTGCCAGCATAGGCTTGGCAATAGGCAAATTATGGGATCGGGCGCAAAAAAGTAACGAAGAGACTCAAACGAGGCGAGAGTGGCGATCATCGCATTGGCCGCATTCTTTAGGCTGGTGCCAATCAATCAACCATCACCAGGAAAGCCGGCTCCGCAAGCACTTGATGAGTCAGCTGGACAGTGATGGAAAATTTTCTATGGGTTCTGATCCTTATAGGCGGTTCCATTCTCTTGGGCGCTGACAGTGCCGCTGCAATGCAGCTGCGTCGCGTAAGGCCAACTGACTCGCAGATGCGCAATCGGACGAATAGCCGCCGAGACACCAACAGATGTTTCTAGGACACGCGGCTTCTCCATTGGCTCACCGACGCTCAGCTTGCCGCGTTCAAGGCTGCGTCTTCCCGACGCCCGTTCTCGCCCAGCGCTATCGCGGATCAGGCTAAGGGCACACAATTCCTCGACAAATCACAGAAATCCGGTTGCTAAAATAGTGGACAGTGCAAACTCCCGGCAGTGAGCCAGGTAGGCTACTTCGTGTAATCCCACCAGAGCAGAAACGCTCTTCCAGAGCCAGTCTGCCCCACCATTTCCACGTAGGCTCGGAGCATTCAACGTTTTGAGCCAGTCGTTGCGTTGTTTCGCAGTTAACTGCCGCGCATGACTTTTCCCGATTATGAAGGCTAAATAACCAGCAATATCGGTCGCTTCATCTCGGGTAAGCTTGTCTATTTGTATTTTGAGGTCTTGAGGGCGTAACTCTCTCACAAAAACCGCCTTCCTCAATAGGGACGTGCTTAGCATTCGATCCCCCAAATATGGGGAAAGATGCCTGGCACCCTCTACAACCCGATCCGCATGACTTTTGCCGCTCTGGCAATGAACTGTTTGAGG
Source organism: Phyllobacterium sp. NPDC097923 (assembly GCF_044760925.1). Classification (NCBI taxonomy): domain Bacteria; kingdom Pseudomonadati; phylum Pseudomonadota; class Alphaproteobacteria; order Hyphomicrobiales; family Phyllobacteriaceae; genus Phyllobacterium; species Phyllobacterium sp. NPDC097923. The sequence continues at coordinate 36,316 of NZ_JBIWBL010000008.1, forward strand.
TGCGTTCGGTGCAACAGCTTCCTTGATATCAATAAGGCAAAAGTGACGATTTTTACCTTTTCCTACCTTCACCAGTGCGGCTACCCTCAACAACCCCAGGGAACTGCAACCTTTTCGCCAATACGCCGCGTCCAACAGTTCGATGGCGTCATCGTCTGGCCGTGAACTGATCAGGGTAACCAGTTTCCGCAAATCCTCTCCTTCGAACATAAGCGCGAGCGCGGTACGTTCGTCTTCTGACAGTGGCCAAAACCTTGGCCCTAAGGGTAATACCCGTTGTTTGCCTTCCATTTGATCTGAGACCAAATTCTTCCAGGTTCGACGAGATGCCTGATGCATTATCTTTGCTATTGCGTCAGGCCTAAAGGATACTTTGCTGGAGCGCGGCAAAAAGGCAGTTTGGTAATCGTCCAGAATTCGGGCCAACATAACCGTGGTGGTAACGCCGGACAAATCTGAACCGCGGGCGGCCATTACGAAAGACAGAGCAAGGCGAATTATATCATAAGCGGCATTGCCAATGACCGTTTGATCGAAGTCGCGTATCAAGATTGCCAAGTCACCATTTTTGCTGACCGTCGGTCCCAGGTTGCCATAGTGACAATCGCCGCAAATCCAGATGGGTGGGCTCTTCGGCAGTTGATTATCTTTGAGGTTCCGGAGCCAATTATAGAAAGACAATGTGCTGCCTCTAACGTAACTCTCGGCGGAAACAGCCATCTTTTTTTCCTGGATACGTTTCAGACATTCTGACCGTTCTGTTGGTTGAACAGCGGAATCCATTTGAGACATGGCAAAAATATTCCTCTCTCTATTCCCGCCAATAACCTGCATGTAGCAACTATGTTCCAATGGGAGCGAGCCGCGTGCGAAAGGTTTCTATCAATTGAACTGATATTGCCCCGCCAAGCCGTGAAAGTTCCGATTTTAGTTCGGCCAACAGTGTGCCGGAGCACTCTCTCTCTCACCATATAATGAAAACCCAACCTCGGAATAAAAGGCGTGCTGCATCATTTAAAACGCGGTAAAAGGAGCGTTCCAGGGCCGCGAGCCAATTGGAAAGTATACCTCCAAGTCGCAGTGTTATCGTGCCTTTCGCGCGGCAGCAAAACTGCTTTAGCGTCCCTATCGTAAAAACAGTGAAATTTTTAAATATCCTACGGCGCGTTCATTTAGATTGCTCTTAACCATCTCATTTTACGTATATTCGACGCTTCGGACCCCTGGATAAGGTGGTGACGCCTTTAATCGACGCAGGTCCGCAGCCTCTGGTTAGGCCAGTCGTTAGAAGACGTACCACACAATGCTTTGCTCGGGACACAGTTTCGTGATCAGGCGCGGCAGAATTTACCACGTCTCTCTCCTGTAATTTTTAATTATAACAGATGCAAAGCCCATAAAGTTCCGAGTGACAGATCGCCGGGCAAATTTATCATGCATTCATGAGGGCAGTGCCTGAAGATGAGCTTGGTTCCATATCTGGCCCTCCAAACAACCGGTCGGCACCAGATTTCATCGGAACCAATTTCATCTCGCGGGGTTAATTTATTGGACCGCGCTGATTTTCGCGACGTTACAAGCCGCTATTCCAAAACCGTTCAGGAGGATGAAATGGGATTTTTCTCAAAAGACATCAAATCGATGGACGATCTATTCGTGCATACGCTGCGCGATATATACTATGCGGAAAACCAGATCGTCAAAGCCCTGCCGAAGATGGTGGACAAGGTATCAAACATGGAGCTCAAAAAGGGCTTTGAAAAACACTTGCAAGAGACCAAGGGGCACATAGAGCGCCTGGAACAGGTTTTTGAAATGCATGGAATAGAAATCAGCGGCGTCAATTGCCCTGCCATCGATGGCATTTTGGAAGAGGCCGATGATGTAAGTGGCGAAATCGACGACAAGCGCGTTTTGGACGCAGCGCTGATTGCTTCGGCGCAAGCGGTAGAGCATTATGAAATTACGCGTTATGGCACATTGATAGCATGGGCGAAGCAGTTGGGACGCGACGATTGCGCAGGCCTGCTAGACCTGAATCTCCAGGAGGAAATCAGAACAGACAGAGCCCTAACGGGAGTGGCCGAATCCCATGTAAACGCCGCTGCAAACTAAAGGGGGGCGGGGCGACGTTTCGCTGCAGAACGTCGTCTCCCTTTTCCTTGGAAACCGCTGAGGAGAGGTTTTATGAATATTATCGATGCGATTGTGATTCCTTCAATTATTATCAAAAACAGATATGATGTTGAATTTGTCGCAGACACCGGTAATCGGGTTTCGGTGCAGATTGACGATAGTGAAAACGCTCCATATGACGAATTGAAAATCATTCAGAGCGCGGTGGATCTGTTGCAGCAAACGTCTTCTGTCGAAGGAACAGCCATAGCATTTTCAGGACGAGCGGCCCGTATTCTCGAACCGATGGATGCACATCAAGCGGACCATACTCCGAGCCGGCCTACGGGTCCGACACCGCCGAAAAATCCCTTGGTCGACGATGCCGATGAAGAGGCTATTATTATACCTGTGAAGGGAGAAGGTATGATTGATCCCTAGCAGTACTTCCTACGGGTTTTTTTTGATACGAATTACTATGGGAACAAGCGCCTTTCTCTCGCGTTTATGGCGAATGAAAAACATACATTTTCCGGTCGTTAGCGTAGGCAACCCTAAAATGCCAAGACATATTACCTCAATGACGGAAGCCGCCGCCTTTTTACTGAATGATTGGCCGGCTGCCCGTGGTCCCAAGCACGCCCGTGCCCGCATCGCGTGTGTTGATGCAATTGAAGGCAGGTTGTCCGGGTATAAGGCGCGGGCATTTTTCATTGATGCTGCCAAAGAGGCCCACATTTTTTTGAGTGCCGCAGCATGGTTTTTTCCCAATACCGACAGGTAAAATGGACTTCATGGTTCATCTGGAGTGAGCGGCTGTCTCTCCATGCTTTGACTGTTTTTCCATTGGATTAATTGCTATTTACCGCGTAACTGTGGGCGACGTCAGCGGCTAACTCCCCATGTGATCGACATAAAGGTCACCGACAAAGGAGGTTCCAATGAAACGGTTTTTAATCGCGCTCGGCGCCCTTTCTATCCTTTCTGCTGCTCACGCTCAAGAAGCACCCAAGGCATCTTCTGATTCCCAGACGCCTGCAATCGGAACTCCCGATGCCGCCAATCCTGCGGCCCCTGTTGTGGGCAAGAACAGTTTTACCGAAGGCCAGGCGAAAAAACGCTTTGAAGCTAGAGGTTATTCAGATGTGACATCGCTCAATAAGGGCCACGATGGAATCTGGGTAGAGTCTGCTATGAAAGATGGCAAGCCAGTCGCAGTGAAACTCGATTACCAGGGAAATATCACCGAGGCGAGTAAGTAGAATTGATCAAACTCACGTCAAAAGGAGATACCCCATGAAAACGATTACAGGACTTTATGACAGCTACGAGGACGCACGCTCAGTCGTCGGCGAACTGGAAAATGCTGGCATTCCTTCGTCCGATATCAGCATTGTCGGCCGTGAAGGTGAAACCACGGAAACCTACGCAGGCGAGGGCGCCGCAACAGGAGCCGGCGTGGGTGCCGTAGTCGGCGGTACCGGCGGTCTGCTCGCAGGACTGGGGCTATTCGCCATTCCAGGTGTCGGCCCGGTGGTTGCTGCAGGATGGCTTGCCGCAACGGCAGCAGGCATTGCGGCCGGTGCAACAGCAGGCGTGCTGCAGGCGGGATCATTGGTTCGCTGACGAGGGCTGGCATTTCGCATGATAATGCGCATGTTTATACGCGGGGCTGCGCACTCGTCTCAGTCCACACATAAGATGCCCAGGCTGATTTGGCCCGGTCGATTATCAATAGTTCGATGAATCACGTCCTGAGTATAGTGAAGAACAGGCCGCGAGGGAACGCGACAGACTTCGCAATACGCGCAATCTCAGGCCTTAACAACTCACGCAATGAAACGAAGGAGCTCGCCCGATGTGGGCGGGCACTTTTTCTTTGTCGCTTTTGACGTTTGGAGACACAATTGCCGTTGCAAACAGATCTCTCATGTATCGGGAAACTTTCAAACTCGCCGCTCAAGGAGGCGCATCAACCCGGTCTCTGCGGCATAGAGCCCTTTGCGCAAGGGCTCGCGGCACAAGGCAGGCTTAAGAGTATCACTGAGAAAGGCATCGGTGACCAAAGGGTGGACATAACTCGAGCGCGCCACGGCGGGTGTGTTTCTGAGAAATTTGCTGACATCCCGCATCGCAGATGCGATGGCGCGCTTTTTTGCAGATTCAGTCTTCGCTTCAATCTTGACTAAGAATTCGAGTGCGCGCGCAGAACCATGAAATGTGCGAAAATCCTTTGCGCTGATTTTGGAACCTGACACGTCACGTAAGTAATTATTCAGGTCCGAGGCGCGAAGAGGTTGCCAGCAATGCTCCTTCTTGTACTGGAACAGGCGGCCGCGTCACGAAAGTGCTTTCAAACGCGTCACCAGACGCTTGTCCTTGATGGTAACCTCATTTTTCTTTTTTGATTTACCGGCAAAAATGAAACTCGCAACGTTGCCTTCAATTTTGAGGTCGCTCTTCTTTAAAGTGGCAATCCCCCGTCCACCATCTTTGGCATATTTTTCGTGACCCGCTCGAAAGACCTTCACATCAATCAATCTAACGGCAAGTGCTGCAATCGATTTGTTAGTTTGACCCCCTCGTGCTATCTCGCGCGATACTCTTTTCCGGATTCTTGGGAGTGCATTGCCAAAGGTGAGAAGGCGATCGGTCTTGATTTTATCTCTGACCGCCACCCATTCTGGATGATAGATATATTGCTGTCGTCCAAGTGCATCCCGCCCTACGACCTGGATATGGCCGTTATCATCGCTGCAACAAAAAACGTTTGTCCATGCCGGTGGAATCACCAGGGATTCCAATCGATCTCGAATAGATTTCGAGACCGGCTTCTTGCCATTCATGTAACTGGCAGCATCTTTTTTAATTTTACGCTCAATTGTAAATGATTCAGGATCAACAGGTTTCAATCCTATGGCAGCTGCGTGATCCTTGTATTCGGACTGCATGATTTTTCCCTTATAATCGTTGCAGCAAAACGATTACAGGCTGCTCTTGTTCCCCTGGTTTTCGGCGTAACTCGCGAATTCAGCGGCGTGGCGGCCCCGCCGAAATTCTCAGAAAAGCCAAAAATGAATCACCTCAGCGCCCGTTTCAGAAACTCAGTCTTTAGGAATTTGTAAACTGCGCATAGGACTTCCGCATCGCTTCGTCAGAACTGGTAACTTAGTACCAGATGGCAAAGAGATATGAGGGTTGGAAATCTGATTTTGTTTGTATATCCCGATATTCATCGCCGATCGTGTGGAGCGGAAACGGCCTGAGTCAGTGCGTCTGATAAATTTAAACGATCATTCCCACCCGGATTACGCCAGAAATCTTCAGGAAAGAAGAAAGTAGAAAACCCTCCACGCACCCAGGTGCGTGGAGGGTTTTGTAACTTTGTTCTTGCGGATTGTTCTACTGGTTCGCTGTCCGCATGTTCGAGCGATAAAGCTCTTCCTCATCGTCCCGTTGTCTACCACCCAAAGCGGCAGCCACACATGCGATAAATGCTCCGATCAGCAGAGAAAATGCTCCCATAAAGGCGGTCGTTGCCCCCACTTTGCGTGCCTTGTCAGCAGCTTCCTTGGCCGAGGTTTTTGCAGTCTCGATACGAGACAAAATCGCATCCACACGCGCTTTCGCGTCTGCTTCTGACAATCCGCTACGTGCAGTAACGACCTGATCAAGATAAGCGCGATCCTCACTAGGGAGAGTTCCTGTCGCGGCCGCGTTGAGGAGAATGCGTGATACCTGCGATGTCACAGATTCAGATCCTTCAGCGCTACCGGCCCGTATTGCTGCTGGCCTCAAAAGGCTGTCAACGTAATAGGACGGGGATGTATCGGTGGAGGCTTTGGCCGCACCTGTGGTTGCCGCGCTCGTTGCTCCCGATGTGACTGTCGCTACGGTCTTAATACCGCCACTTATGGTTGAGGTTATTGCCGAACCAAGGATTGCTACGACGAACAAAGTCGACAACGCCCAGGCCATAAAACCATGTGCAGTATCGCGAAAATACACCTCGTCATTGTGGACACCGGACCATTTGGTCCTCAAGCGCCCTGTTAGATAACCACCAACACCAGACGAAATCCACTGAATAACAATAAGGCCGATCGCCGTGGATACCGCAAATGATGTCGCCGACGCTCCTTCAGAGGACCAGGGAGAAACCATCGTCAGTCCAAACCCTGATCCCAACAAAGTAAGGAGTATGGTGATCGACACAGCAGCGACAGCTCCGGCAATGATCGGTCCCCAGCTGACAGCACTTATACTTGATTCAGTGCCGGCACTTATTCCAGTATTCAATTCGGTGAGGGACATATCGCTCTCCTATCGCATGAACAGAAAGAGGATAAGAATGATTGGAAGTGGAACTCCAAGTAGCCAAAGAAGAATGCCGCGTCCCATAGAAACCTCCTGTACTGATCCAAGCTTCAAACAAAAGGAGCAGAAATTCTTCTCCTTTTGTTGGTATATAAAGTCTGAAGGGGTGCAATTTGTTCCATGCGATGCCCATGAGCCGCTTCAAGGATTTGATAGGCGTGAACTCTGACCCTCTATTCTTTTCGTGAGCAATCTGTCGAAGCGCTTTTTGCCCGATGCCGGGAACCATCACTCCTTTGTGTCGTTGATGACCCGTTCGTTGCATAAAGCGACGATAAAAATGGAGAATGGATATGACAGACAAAACACTGGATAAACTTTTCCACGAAACACTGAAGGACGTATATTACGCCGAGCGGAAAATCTTGAAGGCTCTTCCCAAAATGGCAAAGGGCGCCGTTACGCCCGAACTTAAGGCAGCGTTCGAAAAGCATCGGGATGAAACAGAAATGCACGTCGAGCGGTTGCAGCAGGTGTTCGAAATTCTCGGAAAACGTGCTCAGGGAAAAACCTGCGAAGCAATTGAAGGGATTCTTGCTGAAGGCGAGGAAATTCTCGATGAGTTCAAGGACGAACCCGCGCTGGATGCCGGCCTGGTTTCGTCCGCACAGGCAGTCGAACACTATGAAATTGCACGATATGGCACGCTTGCCAGGTGGGCTGACGAATTGGGCATGAAGGACGCCGTGGCTCTTCTGGTCCAAACCTTGGAAGAAGAAAAAGCAACCGATGCTGCACTGACGAAGCTTGCAGAAGGCGGTGTTAATCGCAAGGCGCAGCAGGCCGCGGCATAAAGCTCGCGCTGGCTGAGGAGGTCATACTATGCAGATTCTTGACACGCGCATTACTCCCCGCACTGCAGGAATGGGAACTTATTTGGTGGAGTTTCTGGGTGAGGGCGGTCAGGCTATTAGGGTTACATTGCATGATAACCGGTCTGATTTCGATCCCGATGGTCTGATTGTTAAAGCTAAGGCAGTCATGGTTCAGGTGGCAAATGTACCGGCCGAAGGTGAGAGTACATCGCAGCGCCATATGGGGGGCGTCCCGAAGACCTGGCAGTTTTAGATAAACAGTTGGATGACGGACTGGAGCAGAGTTCTCGCGGGAGAGATCCGGTTTCTGTGACGTCTACTGCTGTCCAGGGTCAGCCAAAAGACCAGAACCGTTGAATTTCCGCTGGCACAGGGAACCGATTGACTGCAGTAAGGTTTCTGTATGCTGGGTTTTTTCAGCTGACCATAGGAGGAAACAATGCCAAAAACAGAGAGCAAATCAGCCGCGAAGGGTGGGGCAAAAACGTCAGACAACAAATCGGCTAAAAGCAGTTCAACCGCTAGCAGCGCTGACAAATCGCCAAAATCAGGACAAAGCGGTAAAAGCCGCTAACTTGTCTGGAGGTGTAAGGGGTGGTCAAACAGACCACCCCTTTGTCGTGATCAGAGATCGAGAGTTTTAACACATCGGATGCGAACGTCATCTGTTGGCATCATAGTTTGTTTGCCGTACGCTGGATAGAAGGGCAAGATCAGCGATATCCTTTGCCACAGTAAGCGCCGGCCGTCTCAATCCGTGGGAGATCTCGTATTCGCATCCATTTATGGAGACACTGATCAGAAACAGATCAGTTTCTGAATTAGTCGTTCGTTCAATCAGACGCAGGTACAAGCCATTTATCTCATCTGGCCGAATGATTACAGACTGAGGTCGCCGGTCTTTTGTGACAGGGAGCTAGATGAGATTGTCGACTGGAGGTTTTTGGATTTTCCGCGCCATGCCCCTGCTGCCTATCGCCTTTCCGTTTTTTAATGAGCCACTACAAAAAAGAAGTAATTCCCATGCCAATGACAGCAGTACCCATCACTGCAGTGGCAAGCCATCCGACCCATTGTAAGGGTCCCCTTACAGTATTCTCCTTCATGATATCTTTTCTTGCTGTCATCAACATCATCATGACCATCACTGGTACTGAAACTACACCATTAATCACCGCACTCCAAAACAGAGCCTTGATGGGATCTATGGGGGAAAAATCGACGGCCGTGCCGATGAGAGTAGCCGCAGCAAGAGTTGCGTAAAATGCCTTGGCTTCCAGAGGCTTTCGGGCCAAACCGACTGGCCAACGTCTTGCTTCGCCCAGCGCATAGGCTGCGGAACCAGCCAGAACCGGGATAGCCAAAAGCCCGGTACCAATGATACCCAATGCGAAGATTGCAAAGGCAAATTCACCCGCGATCGGCTTTAGTGCTTCGGCAGCCTGTGCAGACGTTTCAATGTCGGTTTGACCTGCGGCGTGCAATGTAGCCGCTGTGGTTACCATAATAGCCAGGGCGACCAGACTGGAAAAACCCATGCCAACATATGTATCAATACGAATACGCCTGATTGCCCCTTTGGCCTGATCCGGGGCTTTTATCAAAGGTTGGCGCGTGGGACGGGTCTTCTCATCCTCGACCTCTTGGGAGGCTTGCCAAAAGAAGAGGTAAGGACTGATGGTGGTTCCCAGGATGGCCACGACTGTTGTCCAGAATGCCTTATCCGATGACAGTGTTGGGATAAAAAATCCGCGGGCTAGCTCCCCGTACGGTATTTGGACAAAGATCACCGTGCCAAAATAGGCGAACAGCGAAAAAGTCAACCATTTCAATACCGAGACATATTGCGTGTATTGGAGAAATATTTGAAGAAAAGTACTGACAATGGCAAAGGCGATCACGTAGAGCCAAACCTTGCCGCCAATCAAAAGAGCCACAGCTTCCCCCATTGCACCAAGATCTGCACCAATATTGATCGCATTGGCGATAAACAGCAGTGCAACGATAACGGGTAGAATCCAGGGTGGATAATAGGTTCGCAAATTCGTTGCAATCCCGTTGCCCGTCGTTCGGCCTATGCGGGCGCTGATTTCCTGAATGGCTGCCATCAGGGGATAGCTGAACAGCATCGTCCATGTGATGGCGAACCCCAGCTGAGCACCGGCTTGTGAATAGGTCGCAATGCCGCTTGGATCATCATCGGCAGCGCCAGTTATGAGACCAGGCCCTAACACCGCGAGCAGTCGGGGCTTGGAAGTTCCTACCACTGGATCTTTTTCAGGATCGGGTGTGTTATCCATGACGCTTTTCCTCCCGTTATGAAGCACAAGTGCAAAGAAACGAAGAGAAAGGTCATTCGTTCCGTCGTACCGGGATCAGATTTCCCGGATGACGAAATCTGAAAACAGGACGACGCCGACGATCATGTCAGGATTTTTTTCATTATAGATGCGGATGATCCAGTTTGATCTGTCAAATCCTTCAAGAATCCCATCCACCATCAACTCCTTGGCGGTTCGAACTGCTTCGCTTTGCGCTGTGGCATCATCAGCAAGCTCTATTTCAGAGACGATGTCTGACTTCAGGTCCTCATGGAACTCAAATTTATAGAGGGGCATTTGCAATCCTATCCATAGGCAGTCATTTTCAGACAGTGGCAACTGACATGACCTTAAACGGCGCAATGAACGAACAGTTCCTCAGAGTCTCGAAGTAGGCAGTATGGTGGGATAGTATAGTTCACCGATTGATCTCTAACCAAACAGGTGCGTGGACACTCGCGTGCGCCCATCCACGTGCGGCTCTGTCCACGTTTGCCTGTTTCAGGCGACTTGCGATGGCGGGACTTACCAGGAAATGATCAATCCGCAGTCCCGAACGGCCGAAAGCATTTCGGAAATATATCCAGAACGTGAAAATTCGTTCATCAGGATTGCGTCAATCCAGCCTTGAGTGATTAATTCCTGGAAGGCCGATCGCACTTCGGGGCGAAACAGTGCATCATGCCGCCATCGCTCCGGTGCATACACATCCCGATCCTTGAGTATGACGTTATAATCGCCGGTGAGTATGGTCGGCAGATCAAGTGCCAATAATTCGGCGGCGTAGGCGGGAGACGGTGAAACCAACTGAGTTTAAAGTCAAATTTTGGGCCCCGGGCAGGGTTGCCATTGGTGAGATAGACGCAGCCGATGACTACTCCACCATCGATGGCCGCCTCGATATAGCGACTGTGTTTATCGTCGGCATCACCGGGTAAGCCGCGACGGGTTGCAATAGGAACCATGTCGCGGGCAAGAATGGCAAGGCCATTCCAGCTTTTTTGTCCATGCCAGTTTGCGCCAAATCTCGCCCGCTCAAGCGCGCTTTCCGGAAAGTTTTCGTTGGGAGCTTTCAGTTCCTGCAGGCACACAACGTCTGGCTCGCACTGTGCGAGCCATCCAAGCAGAACCGTGCTGCCAAATTGTTGGGCCTGCCGCTCATTTGGATCAGGCGCTACGCTTGCACAGAACGAGCAGATTGATTTTGCTCTACTCGATGTGAATTTGAAGCAAGCCACAAGTTTTCCGGTCGCTAACTTTTTGCGAGAGAGGCAAATTCCGTTTATGTTTCCGACCGGTGATCCATCGTCGATTACAACGGAATATGCCGATATCTCCGTGCTGGATAAACCTGTGTCGCACCTTCAGCTTCAAATTTTTCTAGCGATACGTCGATATCGCGTTATGAATTCTGCTCGACGGTGGAAAGCGGAATGGATACATGGATGGTCACACCATCTGGTTTCCAACTGCGATCGATCCGGCCGCACAACTGGCTTTCGATAATGGCCTTTTCAAGCGTGGCACCAAAACCCCGATGATCGGTTGGATCGGAGATTGCTGGCCCACCACTTTCAATCCATTCCAAACTTAGATCATTATCATCGTCGCAAATATTAATACGAAGATGGCCATCTGGCGTAGACAGTGCGCCATATTTCGCCGCGTTGGTTGCGAACTCATGCAACACAAGTGAAAGTCCGGTAAGTGCACTACTTTGAATAGTGATGTTATCTCCCGAGATTTCTATCCGAGTGAGATCAGCGAGGTCGCGATACGGAGCAAGCATGGCTTCCAGCAACTGATGGAGCGACGTAGAAGCCGGGGCTTCCAGATGTTCGTCACTAAGATTAGGCAGGGTCATAATATGGGCCGTGGCGAGCGCCGCCAGCCGTTCCCGGATGGATGCGACCAGACTTTCTATAGAGGAGGCGTTGCGGCCACTCAACGCAACGACGCCGCTGGCCACAGCGAAGAGGTTTTTAACTCGGTGATTCATTTCCCGTAAGAGCAGATTTTGACGTTCATGCGCTTTTCGTCGTTCAGTGACATCGCGAGCGATTTTGGAAGCACCATATACCTTACCGGTCGCGTCCCGAAGAGGCGATACTGACAGGGATATATCAACAAAGGAGCCATCTTTGCGTTTACGAATCGTCTCGTAATGATCAATGCGCTCGCCGTTGCGCAGTCTTCGCAAAATACTGGGCTCTTCATCGACCATCTCTTCTGGTATGAGAGTTGTAACATTCATCCCGACGGCTTCGACCTCGGTATAACCGAACAGCTTTTCCGCACCCCGATTCCAGCTTGTAATAATACCGTCCAAGGTCTTGGTCAAAATCGCGTCATCCGAGGACTCGACAATGGCCGCAAGCCTTTGTGCTGCTTGTTCACTATTGCGTCGCTCCGAAAGCTCTAAGCGTGCAGACAGCAGCAGACGGGCATTGTCGATTGCGACCGCAGCCTGGGCTGCGATAGCAGCGACGATTGTTTCCACTTCAGGGGTAAAAATGTCGGGCCGATCATGCCCAAAGAACAGGCCCCCATGAACTTCTCCAGTACGGGAAATAACGGGAACGGCGAGATAACTTACGAGCGGAGGGTGTCCTTTCGACGTACCCATGCCCTGTGTGCTTTTTCCATAGCGAGGATCGCTGCGGACATCATTGGAGCGGATGATCGAAATGTCCCGGAATATCGGATCAAATAGCGCGGGGTTGCGAGGCAGATCCAATTTCTCAAATGTCTCTTGGGGGATTCCCGACAGTGAGTAGGGAGAATAGCTTTCGCCCTCTTCGCTCGGCGCGTTATAAAAGGCCCCAAACTGAGCCCCTGTAAGGTCGGTAGCAACTTCGGTCACAGTCTGAATGATCCGATCAAGATCGAGATCACTGGAAATCACCTTGGAAATCCTGTTCAGGGTTTCCATTCGCTGCTTTTGCCGGATTAATGTTTCCTCTGCCTGTTTACGGGAGCTGATATCCACAAGCAAGTTTATGGCGCCAGTTAATGTGCCGTATTCATCAAAGAGTGGGGTCGGAAAGGGTAAAAATGGCACACGCGATCCATCCGGTCGTTCGGCAATGGCCTCGACGCCACGGACCGGTCGTTGAAGCTTTAATGCGAGCGCCATGGGACATTCGGCATGCGGAAGGGGTGTGCCGTCGGGCCAGAAGATTTTCCAGGATCCGCAAAACTCTGATTTTCCAAGCTCAGGACGTTGCCCCCAAAGCTCCGCAGCGGCTTCGTTGAAGAAAGTGATCCTGCCGGACGCGTCCGTTACGTAAATGGCGGCCGGCAGACACTCCAAAAGATAATCAGGGGTAAAGCTATCCCAAGGAAGCGTATTGCCTGCATTCTCCATCAAGATTTCTATTTTATTGGAAGCTAAATCCTTGCCGTTCATGTTGGTCTTGACTCCCAATAAAGCCGCACGGAACAGAAACAGAAAAATACAATGCTACCATTTTTATGATCGTCAAGAAAAAGTTTGCCTTGCGGATCAGTGAGCTCATTTCCACCGCTGGAGCAATGGTTGTGGATTGAGCTGTGGAATTGAGATCGTCCCTGAAGCTCAATGAATGATGATATTAACACCACCGATCGTACAGGAGATCTGTGTTGGCTGCTAAAGGACGGCTTTTGCGCCGAGGAGCGCCAAGCGGGCACTCGCGGAGCGAGACGTTCGAAGACGGCGGCTTCTGTCGTCGAGCTTCCGGTTTTCATCGCCCGGCAGCTTTGCGTGTCCCTGGAACGCCCACCGTCGGCGAAGGGATGGATCCACGAGATTAAATTCGATGGCTATCGCATTCAGATGCGCGTGCTGGGTGGCGACGTCACATTGAAGACCCGCAACCGTCTCGACTGGACGGCCAAATATTCGGCGATCGCGCGCACTGGCACCAGGCTGCCCGATGCCATCATCGACGGCGAGATCTGCGCACTCGACGAAAGCGGCGCGCCGGACTTCGCCGCGCTCCAGGAAGCGCTTTCGGAAGGCAAGACTGATGCGCTCGTCTATTTCGCCTTCGACCTTCTGGTCGAGGATGACGAAGATTTGCGGCCTCTACCGCTAACCAAGCGCAAGGAGCGATTGCAGCAACTCTTGGCAGATGCTGGCGATGACACCCGTTTACGCTTCGTCGAGCATTTCGAGACCGGCGGCGAGGCGGTTCTGCGTTCGGCTTGCCGCTTGTCGCTGGAAGGCATCGGATCGAGCGACAGGTCGGGTTCCCTTGAATCGCGTTCGCGCAGCGGACGGGACGGAAGCGCTGGCTCTGATGTCGCCAGCGGTGAAACTGCCGGTTTCCCGGATCGCCTGGTATCAGTTCCTAGCGCTTGCCCCGACGGTTTTCACTTTCGACGGACTTTCGCAGAGCATCCATGATATTGATGACACTATTCGGCGTGGCTTTCGGTTCAGACGATTTCCCCCTCGCCGGACGCTTCGACTTCTTCCGCTTGGCCTCGATGATTTCGAACAGCTTATCCTGCACCGGATCGGAAACCAGCTTGCTGTCCCAATGACTGGTTTGTTTATTGATCAGCTGCCGGATGAGCGGCATGACTTCCGAATCGGAGGGTTTATCGTCGATCGCCAAAATAGGCATTCTCGTCGCGAACCTCGTCGCCGTAGCGCAGGGTCCATAGCACGATGCCCTTGCCGCGCGTTTCGAGCATCACCGCGCGTTCGCGCCGCGAGATCACCAGGCGCGAAATTCCCACCATGTCTTCCTCGGCCATTGCATCACGGATTGCCGAGAACGCCTCCTGGCCGACCGGATCGTCCGGCGACAGAAAACAGGGCGTGTCGAGCCATATCCCTTCGATGGAATCGCGCGGGGGAGAAGATGTCGATATCGATGGTCTTGGGACTGTCGAGCGCCACGTTTTCCAGTTCCTCGTCTTCAAGGATCACGTAGTCGTTCTCGCCCCGCTGATAGCCTTTCACCTCGTCGTCTTCCTTGACTTCCTTGCCGGTGATGGCGTCGACGTAGTGACTGACGACGCGGTTGTCCCAATTTCAATCATGACAGTCAGCGTTTGCTGATGTTTTGGATGCTTGAACAGTGCCGGGTGTTCAAGCGGGTTGGCATTTCGTCGCCAGAAATCGCCCGGTTTCTGATGATTTCCGATATGTCAAAGCAGCAAAAGACCATGGGCGAGCCGCTGCGCGGACAGCTCTATGCGCTGCGCGCACCAAGCCTGCCAAAGCGCAGGCTTGTCCCATTCGGGTGACGATCTTCTCGCTGCCGGCATAAACGCTGCAGCATGACTTTCCTTCATAGCGCCAGGCGAGACCTTGTCCTGTCCCAGTACCTTCCAGATCCTGTGCAGTACAGGCCCCGACGCACAAACACCTGCTGAGATTGGCCTGAAGAAACCGACCAGCTCGGTCCGCTATCCAAGCGGCCGATAGGGTGATGGCTGCCGCCATGATTGTATTTGCGAAGGAGAAGGGGACAAAAGAGGCTCGGCCTCTTTCCCCTCACAAGCAGAAAACCGGCATTCCCCAATCTTCCTCTCTGCGCTTTGCTCCGCTCGTGCAGACCTGCGGCCGTTCCGGCCTTGTCCTCGCCAGCGCTCGGATGGGGATACCCCTTGCCGGTTTTCAGCTTGCCACCCCGTATCTCCGGTCTCGGCGACGCCAGAAGGGCAGGCGAGGGCCTTCCCTTCAGCCTGACAAAGAAACCCAACCCCGCCGGAACGGCAACAGGCCGACCGGCAACCAAGACAGGAAAGACAAATGAACATGAAATCCTTGAACCTTCTTTTCGCTGCCGCCGTCATTTCTGCAGGCGCACTTGCCCTTCCGATGACCGCTCACGCCGAAGCAAACAATGATGGCGACGGCGGTGCCGGAACACGCGGCGAATGGCGCGCGGAAACATTCCCGGTTGACGAGAGCAAGGGACCATTTGCCAATGCGCCCCTGACGGCTGAGCAGCTCGAGAATTGGCGCGCCGGGGCCGCCGCCTCGGTTGCATCCGTGAAATCGGTCGCAAAGTAGACCGCGATTGACAGCAAGACCGGACTGGAGCGTGCGCGCTCCGGTCCGGGCATCGCCCACTTATCCCATTCACAAAACCAGCAACAATCCTCAGCCGGGCAGGGCTCTTGCCTGCGCACCGAAACATTCCGTTTTCGGAAATCATGGAGATGGAAATGACCGTATATGCACATACTGCCCGATTTGATGCCGCCCGCGCCATGACCGACGATGAATTGCGCAAGGCAGCACCGTCGATCTTTGCAACCGCTGCCCATGAAAGCCGGTCAGACCGCTTTCAGCCGATTCCGACCATCGATATTCTGCGCGCATTGCAAGCAGAAGGTTTCATGCCGGTTGGCGCGCGCCAGTCTGGCACCCGCGATCCGGGCAAGGCACCCTTCACCAAGCACCTGATCCGCCTGCGCCGCATCGATGACGGCAAGGTCTATCGTGTCGGTGATACGGTCTGCGAAATCCTTCTCAAAAACGCCAATGATGGCACAAGCGCCTATGACCTGATGGCCGGTTTGTTTCGTATCCGCTGCGAGAATTCACTCGTGGCGCAGACCGGCACCATCGACAGCGTGAAGGTCCGCCATAGCGGCGATGTTGGCGCCAAAGTCATCGAAGGGACTTACCGGGTATTGCAGGAAGCAGAAGCGACGCTCGCAGCGCCGCAGGACTGGAGCACGGTCAAGCTTGCACCCGCCGAACAGATGGCATTCGCGGAAAGTGCGCACATCATCCGTTTCGGCATTGCCGAGGATGGCGAGGCCGCAACGCCGATCCAGCCGAAACAACTTCTGAACCCGCGCCGCTATGACGACAAGGCAAACGATCTTTGGACCGTCTTCAATGTGGTTCAGGAAAACGCCATTCGGGGCGGTCTGCGCGGACCGTTCCGCGATGCCGAGGGCAATCGAATTCGCCGGGTGCGAACCCGCGCCGTCAACGGTATCGATCAGGATATCAAGCTCAACAAAGCGCTCTGGCTGCTCAGCCAGACAATGGCCAACCTCAAAGGCGTCAAAGCCGCTGCCTGATTTTAACGGGCGGCGAGAGCCGCCCACTCGTCCACTCTTGAACGGAATAAAACAATGGGTGACCGTTGCTATCTGACACTGACACTCCACGGGCGCATCGAAACCGTGGCCGCGCTCGAACTGATTGTGCTTTCCCTGCGAACGCACGGTATGCGCAATGAAACAGTCGACGGTGACCACTGCCAAGAGTTTGCCGCTGCCTTAAGGAACGCCAGCAATCCGGTATTTTCATTCGAGGAATGTTTTGCCGATGATGTGGCACCCATTGAAGATGTTCTGCAAAGCATTTCGTTGCCCTATCGCGTCGAACATGGCGGGGGAGACGACTATCCGGCAACACGATGGTCATGGACACGCGAACTGGGGCGCGTCTTTGCAATTCAGGCGTCCGGATATGGCGATGTAGTTGAATCTTCCGCCTTGCATGCTGCCCTCGACGAGCCCGATCCGCTCGGTGCCGTCCGGAGCCTCTTCGACAAGAGTGTCGTTGCCTCGGGGTTTTACCTTCCGGACTTCTCGGCCGCTCCCTCAGTTTTACATCATCTTGGTGTTCTTGAAGGGGCAGGGACATGCTGACGCTGGAAGAGTTTCGCGCAACGCGCACCAGAGTTAAGGACCTTGCGCCTTACTTTGGTGTCGATCCTGACGGCAGCGCACCAACACCGGGTTTTGTCTATACGCAGGATTGTTATCTCGTCATCCTCGCCGGCAGCAGGGTCGAGCGCACCAATCTTGGCATTGGACCCAAGGAATGGACGACGAGCGATCTTGGCGCCCAGGAAGAACGGCTCTACTCCAGTTGGTACAGACTGGAGCATGCAGGCGAAGGCCAAGTCTCGTGAAAAGGCCAAAGCCCGCCAAACCCGCCGAAATGGCCCGCTATTCACTCATCTGGCGACTGCCGCACGTTACTTGCCCCGGCGAGCCCGTGTTGATTTCTGTCGACGTCGAACGTGGGGCCAAATGTCCGCCCGAGGTTTTGGCACTCTGGGTCCCCGGAGGCGGATACGCAGTGACATGGCAATTATTGAACCCTGCACCACCCCGGCGCTGGAGCATCGAGGCCAAAGGCCGAGTGCGTGAACTGAACCTGAAACGACGCCTTGAAAAGAAACTGCCCCTTTTTGCCAGCATGTTCGCAGAGCAGGAACTGGCACGGCGTCCGGACTATTTCGCGGGAAAAGACACACCAACTCCAGTAGAGAAAGCAAACCCGTCATGAATGCGATTATGCCCCGTGCCACCATTGAGGACATCGTGCGTTATCGCGATCAGGCAATGGCACTCTATGAAGCAGCCTACGCCAAGATTTCCGATGCGGCCGAAGCCATCAAGGCTGCACATGCAATGGCGCGCAACTGTCATCCTGGAACCAATAGCTACAACTATTCCGAAGTCCGAGAAATCGAAGCCTTCCGGAACGCAGTTTGCCTGCCGGAGCGGGCGCAATATCTGCGCACCGCGCGCCGTCTCACCGATCTGGACGCATGGAGCTGGATTGTCGAGCGCACCGACCTGCAACGCCTGATGGATACACAGGCGAAGGAGCAGCTCAGCAGTCAGATGCGCTACATCCCTGATCGCGTGGACCGCGACGGCCAGCTGATCAATGAGGAAGAGATTGCCAAAGGCATGCCGCCGCTTACCGTCGACAACATCATGGCAACGCTGGAACAGTTTGCGCTTGATGCCGATACGATTTTCCGGCGCGGCATTGCCAATGCATTTTCGAAACTGGATCGCCGCTTCCGTTCGCATGACGGTTTCAAGATCGGTTCGCGCTTGATCCTGACACGGGTGTTCAATGAATGGGGAGGCCTCAGCTATTCGAGCATTCGCGATACGCTTATTGATATCGAGCGCGTCTTTGCCGTGCTCGATGGACATTCGGAAAAGTCATTCACATCAGCCCTTTATGCACTCGAAAAGGACCGGCGTAACACATGGGCCAAGAAGCAGAGCGAGGTTGAAACCGAGTATTTCAAAATACGCAGTTTCATGAACGGCAATGCGCATTTGTGGTTTCAGCGCGCCGACCTGGTTGCGAAGGTCAACAAGCTCTTGGCCGAGTATTATGGCGAAGTCATCGGCGACGGGAGCCAAGCGGAAGAGGACCCTTTTGCCAACATCAAGAACCTGCCCGCCAAGCGGTTCGGCTTCTATCCGACGCCCGACGGCGCTTGCGACCGGGTATTCCGGAACATTTCAACGCTGCAGCGCGCGGACGCACCGCAGCTTCGCATTCTTGAGCCTTCGGCGGGCACCGGCAATCTTGCCCGCCGCTGTGTCCATTCCATCGAAGAACTGGACAATTGGTCCGGCGGCAGATCGCACTATCTGGAAAAATACCGCTTCGACAATCTCGTCGATTGCGTCGAGATCCAGCCCGCACTTGCAGAAAACTTGCAGGCTGAAGGCATCTATAACCGTGTCTACGCGAAAGACTTCCTGCAGCTGACACCCGATGTAACCGGGCTCTATGACATTGTCATCATGAACCCGCCATTCGACCGCGAGCGCGACATCGATCATGTCTTCCATGCACTGAAGTTCCTGAAGGACGACGGCTGGCTTGTGGCCATCATGTCTGCTGGAACTGAGTTCCGCGAGACGAAGAAGTCAGCGGCCTTCCGAGCGCTCATGCAGAAGATGAGCGCGCAATGGGAAGATCTTCCCGCAGGTTCGTTCTCCGCGTCCGGAACGAACGTCAACACGCTTTTCGTCAAAGTCTGGAAGAACGGCACCCGGTACGGCCGTTAGGTCGGCTGCGTGTCTCTCCGGTCGTCCCCTCCAACGGAAAAAGGCAGAACGTCATGAAACTAGAATTGCAGAGCATTCAGTACAACGCCGCTCTCAGCGAGGAAACCTACGCCTACAGTGCGAAGCTTTATGCAGACGGCAAGCATGTTGCCGATGTAGCCAATCGCGGGCATGGTGGCTGGGATGAACAATATTGGCGCGACCATAGCGCCCGGCAGGCCATTGAGGCATACTTTGCTACCCTGCCAAAACACGACACAGGCTATCAACTCAAGGGAGAGCCGTTCATGACTCAGCCCGATCTCGAAAGCTGGTCAAATGAACAAGTTGAACGCTTCGTGCTTCTCAAAACCATCAAAGCCGCCTGTCGCAAAAAGGTTGTCGGCATTATCGGCACCGATCAGTACACGTTCAAATTCGACCCGGACAAGCTCGATACGCCTTATTCCGACGGCCAGACCGCGCGGCAACTGTTCATCAAGCGCAATCCTGGACTGACCATACTCAACGGTCTCACCGATGATGAAATGATGGAGGCGATCCGGCCGCAAAGTGGCGCCGAACAATCGCGATGACAGCAGATGTTAGCGTTTTGGTAAGCGACTCGATCTGATAAGATGAAAGACTGATTTGAGTTTTGAATGGCGAAGCAGCCGCACCGAGCCAACCGGTGCATCGGGGCCATGGGGCTCCCGACTGTGGCAGAGGCCCTGCCGTTCGAACTTGGAGGTGCACTATGTGGTTTCTACCGCTTAGCGTCACCCTAGAAGTGAAAAAGAACCGGACGAGTTGGTCGCTCGTGGTCCGGTTCTCCATTTCACTGGGCTAGGAAAAGGGAGGCGGACTTCGGTCTGCCTCCTGCTCCAAGGCCAATATATACACTTTCCAGTGAAATTCCAAGCGCATGCTACGACCTGGCTGAGAACCGGGCGAGGGGAACCGTTCCTTTTCCCCTCGCGACCCCTTTCCCTGCGCTTGCCGTTAAATTGAAAGCGGCCTACGTCGCTTGGATCGCTTTTCTCACACGCCAAAGCGAATTCCGACATCGCCTGCAGCATCTCGCACAATTCACCGTCATGTTGGTCCGGGACTGCCCTAGGCCGCGCGGCTGCATCCTTTCATTTTCGGTTGATGCGATCCTGGAAAGTCCCCTGCAGGATTTTCATGCCAAGCATTTCGTCAAACGGATCATTGCCATTTGGAATGTATCATCCCGCCTTCGCGAGCAGCGGGAGATTACGATGGATATCTTGCATTAGCTGAGTTTGACGGAGAGGGTGATAGCCGCCGCACCGTCGACTTGTCGTCGGGTATTCCGCTGGCGCCGTAGACCCGATTGCAGGTCTCGCGATATCCTGGCACGAGCTGGTAACGAGCCCGTCATTCGGGTTTGCCTCTTCTGGTTTCTTTGCGTGAAAGGTGATGTTGACCGGCCGAGTGCCATGGTCATACCGCTGCAGCTTTGTTGCCGTCGTTGATCTGGATGAAATGAGGTGAGCCGAAATCACGCCAAACTGCCCTTGTTCGGCGCGTTGTCTTGTATTGGATGACTAGAACCGGCTGTCCGGCAAGCAACGGCGGGACCGAATGATTTTCCCCTGTCCTTCCGGACATTCCTCGCGGCCGGCTTCGCCTCCAAAATCATCCGCTCAGCCCGCGGCCTCGCTTCGTCCCCGCCGTCCTCCACTCGCGTTTCGGTCGTTCCGATGCATCCCGGCCTGTTGCCGGTTCTTAAACGTATCCATCGACAACGCGAACAAAGGAGCAAACGCGATGACCGACAACCTCGTAAACTTCATCCAGATCAACGAAGACAATACCCTGGCTGGAAACATTGCCACCGTAGCCTTCGACATCGACATCACCGGCGAGAAGCTGAACAGCGACAACCCGAAGGCTCCTGTCTTCAAGCTCTTCGCCAAGACTCCCCGCGGCCGCAAGATCGAAATTGGCGGCATCTGGGAAAAGACAAGTGTCACGAAGGGCACAACCTACTACACCCTGTCCGTCAACACCGGCTACGACAAGCTCAATGCCAATCTCGGGCGCTACCCGGGCCAGGACGACACCACCCTCATGGCCGTCATCTCCTGGGATTGAGAGCTGACGCGACGAAGGCCCCGCAAGGGGCCTTTTTCCATTGAAAGTGCCAACGAAACCCGAAAGGATGAGAGCCATGACCTACACCATTGAACCTTCCAAGTCCGGCGGATGGCGCGTGATAGATCCTCGTACTCGAGAAGGCTACGGCGGTGATTGCCCGACGATCGAGGAAGCTCAGAAGCGATTGAGCCAGGCCGAGGCAGACGCAGCCATGAAGCGCATGTATTGCCGCGCCGGATCCTGCTCACTCTGATCATCCAGAGATGCCCTGCAGCGTAGCTGCTGCACGAGCCGGCCCGCGCTTTCAATGGCGACGTAGGGTAGGCGAGTGCTTTTCTCCATCATGAAAATTCTGCCTTGGTAAGATCCTTGAGGCGATATGGCGAACCGCTCTGCGGCCGCGCTCTATGCCTACGGCACCGAGCCAACAATGTTGTCTCGTCCGATACCGGTCACGATCGCTTTCGCGGGCGCTGCACCCTTGGCAGCAGCGGGGCAACTACACCGCAAGCCATCAGTCGTACAGAACAGGCCCTCGGCTTACCTACAGCGTCCGACGATCAACGCGGCTTCGCCTCGTGCCTGACCAAGGATGAGCAGCCGGAACGCCGGCCGCACTTTATTTTTGACGAAGAGGAGAGGGGCAGAGGGGCCGACCGGCCCCTACCCCCTGCAAGCGCAAAACCGGGTATCCCCCATCTTCCGCACTGCGCTCACGCTTCGTTTGTGCAGACCTGCGGCCGTTCCGGCCTTGTCCTCTCTGCGATCGGAGGGGGAGACCCCTCCCGGTTTTCCGCTTGCCCCCCTTACCCCCGTGTCTTGCTTGCGACGCGGCAGGGACAGAGGCGAGGGCCTCTGCCCGCCGACCATTTGGCGGACAACCGGAAAAGGAGAGATTTCCAAATGAACGATACCATCATCATCGCGCTCGACAAGCTGGACCTTGACCCGAACAATGCCCGCAAGACGCGCACAAATGAATCCATTGAAGAAATGGCGGCGAGCCTGAAAGTCACGGGCCTCATTCAGAACCTTGTTGTCAGGGAGGGCGAGAAGAAGGGCCACTATCTTGTAACAGCCGGTGGCACACGATGGGCAGCATACAAGCTGCTGGCCGCCAAAGGCGACATCAAGAAGAACCACGGCATTCGCTGCATCGTGCGCACCGCCGAGGAAGCCACGGAAATCAGTCTGGCGGAAAACATCGTCCGCACCGACATGCATCCCGTCGATGCCTTTGATGCCTATTCCAGATTGGCGGATGAGGGCAAAACGATTGCCGATATTGCCGCCCGTTTCGGCAAGACCGAACATCACGTCAAGCAGCGGCTCGCACTGGCGCGCGTCTCGCCCGCAATCTTGCAGCTGTACCGCGACGAGGAAATTACCTTCGACCAGCTGAAAGCCTTCACCGTCAGCGATGACCATGCCGAACAGGAGCGGGTATGGAAGGAACTGCCAAGCTGGAGCAAGGAAAGCTATTCCATCCGCCGCATGCTATCCAATGCAGCGATTTCCGCGACGGACAAGCGCGTCCTCTTCGTCGGTGGCCTCAGCACCTATGAAGCAGCAGGTGGGCCGGTTCGCCGTGATCTCTTTGACAAGCCCAACAGCGGTTTTGTTCTCGATGCTGTTAAGCTGGAAAACATGGTTGCCGACAAGCTGCAGTCCATCGTGGAAGAGGTAAAAGCAGAAGGCTGGGCCAATGTGGACATCATTCCGGAATATGATCACGCTTATACCTCGCATATGCAGCGCTACTTTCCGCAACGCGTGCCCCTCACAGTGGAAGAACTGGCCACCCGCGACCAGTTGCAGGCAGAATATGACGCACTCGAGGAATTGATTGAAAATGGCGAGGCGGATGATAACGCGGAATCCAGAGCCGATGAACTGGTGGCACTGATTGATGCCCTAAATGATAGAACCTCAGTCTATGCGCCGGATTTTATTGCGACAGGCACGGTGTTCATTTCACTGGACTATCAGGGAAAGCCACGCATCGAGCGCGGTTTCATACCCCGCGACGATCAGGCCAGCAAAGGCGGCAGCGATAACGACAATGTAACATCGCATGATGACGACAAGGCTGTCGCCAAGTCCGAAATCGTCTATCCGGCCACGCTGATCGAAAGCCTGTCGGCGCAGAAAACTGCGATCCTGCGCGCCGAACTCATGAACAACGCCCATGTGGCGCTTGCGGCGACTGTGCATGCCCTGATGATGAAACTTGATGGCACCACTCGTTATGACGCGCAAACGTGCCTCAAACTCTCCTTGGACTTCGAGGCCATTGACAAGCGTGTCGAAATGACTGGCGGCAGTATTGCCCTCGATGCCGTCAACAATCGGGCCAGCCAGATTGGTGAAACCATTCCGGGCAGCCCGGACGCGCTTTGGACATGGTGCCTTGAACAATCCACTGAGCAGCTGCTCGATCTTCTGGCCTTTGCCGCCGCACAGGCGGTCAATGTGGTTGTGCTCAAGCACGCATCCAACAGCAATGCAGTGGCTCATGGCCACCGGCTGGCGGACGCTCTCAAGATCGATGTGGCAGATTGGTACGAACCGACAGCAGAAAGCTGCTTCAAACATCTTAACCGCAACAGCATTCAAGTGGCGGTTACGGAAGCGGCTGGACAACAGGCGGCAAGCGCCGTTGCCAGCGCCAAGAAGAAGGCCGAAGCTGTTGTCATTGCCGAACGACTGGTCAAGGATACCAACTGGTTGCCAAAATATGTGCGCATCGAGCAGCCAAACGCCAACAATGTTGCCGATCTGGAAAGCACGGACGACATCGAAGACGATGGGGAAATCGATCCGTCTGAGACAGATAGCTTCGACGTGGACGATTTCGAACAGGCAGCGGAATAACCGGCGAGGGGCGGCGCAAGCCGCCCATTCGTTGCCGATTATTGTTGAACGAATTGCGATATTCTGTATTATACAGAAAATACAGAATAGGAGGACGACATGGCCATGAAAGTATCGACTGCTGAATTTATCCGCCATTTTGGCCGGTTTCATGATCAGGCCCAAAAGGAACCTATCGTGCTCACGAAACATGGCCGGGACACTGTCGTTGTTCTCTCCAAGGAGGCATTTGAACGCATGATGGACAGTGCTGATCCGCGCCGCGTTTTCGCCTTGGGAGAGACGCCTGCTGACTTGGCAGAAGTGCTGCTGAACGGCCTGAACAGCCAAATCGCCGATCTAGAGGCCAAGACCGATGAGTGACCAATCCCGCTACAGCAGCGGATCAATCGTCCGCTATCCATATCTGTGGCGCTGGCAATCAGAGAAAGGCCGTGAGCACGGTGAAAAAAACCGACCCGTTTGTCTCGCCATGGCGTTCCGTGATCCTCGCCAGAATCTGACCCATCTGGTTATCTTGGCAATCTCCGGGACATCGCCACAGGACGAACAAGCCGCCATAGAAATTCCTGCGCTTGAGATAAGACGGGCAGGGCTGCGGGAGCATAAACGGGCGTGGCTGACCATCAGTGAATACAATTACGACGTGGCCGAGCGATCCTATCATTTTGATCCCGGCCAAGAGCCGCAAGGTCGCTTCAGCGATAAGTTCCTGCTCGAAATACAGCGCGCCTTGCGGCCACTGTTGCAATCGGCGAAAGGCAGGATCGACAGAACCAGTTAAGCAGAGGCGATGCCTCCTGGCAACGGCGCCCGCCCTCGTGCAGATCGCGGGTATCGAACCCGCTCCTGCCCGTTTTCACCGAAGCTCGCGTCTCTCCCGCGGTTTCGGTCAACAGGCCCCGGCAGCCAATGCAGCCGGGGCCTTTGCTATTGACTCACTCCCGGTCTGCCAAAAATCACATAACCTTTGTTATGGAATTAACCGATTGATATTAAACAATAATATTAAGTGGCTGCCTTCAATCAGTGATTATTCAATCTATTGTCACTTGACCTCAGTCAAGCGGTTGGGTGCACGCCTCAATGCCGCTGTTCGCATCCAGGAAGTCGGCGCTGTCAGTGACTGCTGATAGATTGACCCCTGTCAGCCAGTCCCATGCCGCCGCATCGCTCGACAGATCCTCGCCCCATGCCTCAGCCTCTGCGGGCGCGGCAACGAACAGTACGGGCCCGAGATCCATCGTTCGGCTTTTCGAGATTATGTGCTGTACGCTCAATGCGTGCACGATGCCGATCCCGGCATCTGGCGAACTTAAAAACGGTCGCAGATCCGATGGCGACCGGATCAATACAGGCTCACCAAGCATCGGATTGTCCTGCTTCATTTGAAGCGCAAGCACGTACTTGCCGCTGCCGGTGCCGCCATAGATGACGATCTTCGTCATCACAGCCATCTCAGGGCTTCTTCCGTTTCGTCGGTGGTGTTTCCGGTGGCAAAAACAGCGGCGGGTTCGACAGGCGATACATTGCCTTGCTGGTCATCGCCAACAGGTTCGCCATGGTGGTAGCCGCAGCCTGAAGAGCATATTCGTTGCCGTGCTGCTTCGCCCGGGCCTGCAGGCCATCCAGATAGAGCTGGCGGGTGCTGGGTGCCGGTTCTTCGTCCATCAGCCCAACTCCGCCAGATACAGGCCGACCGTGTTTTCTTCCTCTTCGTGCTTTTCGATGCCCTTGCGCCGGATGGCGATCACGCGCCGCAAGGCTTTGACGTCGTAGCCCTTGGACTTTGCTTCCTTGTACTTCCCAGACTTTTCGTCATTTAGGTCCTTAATCGTTTCCTCAACGCTCTCAATGTCGTTCACGATCTGCTTCAATATGCTGTTGCTGGACATAGGATTGTCTTTCTAAAATGGGTTGTTTTCGGCCAGTCCCTCGCGCGTGCACGCACGCGCACGCGAGGGACTACAGTTTCAGGTAAGAACGAAGAGCCTCTTCGACGATTGAAGCCGCCGTTGTCTTGCTCTCGGCCGCCCTGACCTTGGTGGCCACGATCAAACTGTCATCAATCATAAGCTTGAGCGGCGAGCGGGAGACAGCCGGAGCAGACTTGCTTGCCTGGCGAACAGGCTTGTCGCGACGTTCAGGGGAAATCTCGGCGTGAACCGGCAGAGGGTTAGTCGATACGTCCGGCATGTCGCTTGCCATTTCAGGCCCAGCTTCTGTCTGCTGCGGCGACGCTATGACACCGATCAGAAGATCATCCAGATTTGATAGGTTCCGTCTGGTTTTTGGCAGCGCGAACTTGGGGGGAGTATCAGCTGTCATCAACTTACTGCGCGGCAACTGCGTTAAGATCGTTGATGGCCTGAAGGATGTCGCCAATCAGGTCGGCGATGTTTTTACGCGCTTTGCCCACCTGATCTGCCTTTGCCGGGTCTTTGGCAATTTGCGAGAGCGTTCCAGCATCCTTGGAGAACTGCTCGTAGACCTTTCTCGACAGAACCAGCGTCGATAGTCCCTGTAGGCGATGTTGCCTGATCAGCGCGATTGCATCGGTAAACGCAACCGTGTTTCGATCGATGCCTTCGACACGGTTGAGGACCAAACGCAGCGGTGCGCGTTTGAGATTGGCCGCCCACTCGAAGAGTTTCACGGTCTCGACCACTTCCATCACCGTGGCCTTGGTCGGAACGAGCGTGAGGTCGCTGGCAACGATTGCTGTCGTCAACAAATCATTCATTGATCCCTGAACGTCGATCAGGATGACATCGGCATCGTCACTGTTGTTCAGCCGCCGCGTCAGTTCCTGCACCTTTCCAATTGGTTCTATGACAAGCCCTGCAGGCAGAGTGCCTGCAAGTCTGCATCGATCTGCCCACTGCAAGCAGGACTGCTGCGCGTCTGCGTCCAGGATCAGCACCCTGCTGCCATGGGCCGCCAATTCGGATCCAATCAACGTGCAGAGTGTGGATTTCCCCACCCCGCCTTTCGAGTTGGCGAATGCGATTATTGTCATGGTGGTGAAACCCTTCTCGGTGTGAGTGCGCCTTCTAAGCTAGGATGACACAACCATATATAATTTCAAAAGTAAATGGAGGGGCAGTCGGTCCTCTCAAGGCCCTATGGCCTGTCGGGCCACTAGGTCCTGCATGGCCACTGATGCACTTACAGCCCCTGAAGGCCGTCGTTACACTAGGGGCAGTAAGGGCAGTAGGGGCACTAGGTCCTGCACGGCCATTGATGTCCGTACAGCCCCTGCAGGCCGTCGGTGCACAATGGGCCGTAGGGGCTGCATGGCCTGGGCAGTCCGCAGGGCCTATGAAAAGAATCTATCATCAAGGCCATTTGCAAGATTATAAAAACATATATATAGATGGCAGGATAGGCAAAAATGAGATACATATTTTGCCATGTGCCCTCGCCGGACGGGCTTAACGACTTCCGGCAGTCCTGCTCACGCAGTCCCGGAAGCCGAATACAGAGAAGGCGGAATAAGATTGACCAAGAAAATGAAGAGCAAGATGCTGCATTTTCGGCTCAGCTATGCGGAATACGTCGGCTTCAAGGTGGCGATTGAGCAACTTGGCCTTACGCAAAGCGAGGCGCTGCGTCGTTTTGCGAGAGCTGTAAGTAGCTCTGGACCAACTTATGACGGAGAGGTGCGCGATGCCATTCGCGAATATGCGCGCCAACTCAAAGTGATTGGGGTGAACATCAACCAGATCGCCCGTATTCTGAACTCCGGCCGAACACCTGATTACCCCACTTTGCAGGCGGGTATCGGCCGCCTGACAAAGGAGCTGGTTGAGCAGGCGGAAGACTATAAGTCTCTGTGCGCCAACGCACGAAAGCGCGCTCAACGACAAATCGGGGTCGATCATGATTGATCCGATGGACGATCTGTTTTCCGGCCTCGAAGGTCTGACATTCCGGCGCCGGTCATTGCGACAGGCGGTCATCGACGCAGGTCTGATCCAGCAGGGCGTCTTCGATGCTCTGGCGAAATCAAAACCAAAGCGTCCGGCCAAACCGGGTTTATCAAGCGGAAAGCCGAAATCTGGTGTCGCGGTCAAAACCGGCGCGCGCCCGATCGACACGTCGCTTGAGGATGAGTGGAAGAAGCGTAAGAGCGCACAGGCAGGCGGTGGCGGCGGTGCTGCGGCCGCTCCCAAGAAGAATCTTGGTGCGGCAAAGGCAACTGCAGCTCCCTCACCCGCTCCTGCAAAATCACCAGCCGAAATCACCGCTGTTCGACTCAAAGTGGCAGCGGGATCACAGGCGGCCGTGGTCAAGATCGCAAGTTATGCGGCGGGTGCAAGCCGTGTGAATGCCCTCGTCCAATATCAGGGCCGTAACGGCGACCTTGCGCTGGAACGAGAAGACGGTAGCAAGATTGAAGGAACAGGAGATCTGGCCGCCCTCGCCCGCGCATGGACCGAGGAAGAGCCGGAGCGTGAGCCAAGCAAGGATGTGCTTCGCCTCACACTCGATATCGAGGGAGAACAGTTCTCCGGCCGTGGCGGACAGAAACAGATCCAGAGTGCCTTGCAGAGCGCCCTCCCCGGTCATCGCTTTGCCTGGGCCTCGGAAGAAAGACCCGATGGCACGATCCGCGTTGAGATCATCTCAAGTGCAGCTGCCCGCCGGCATGGCGAAGAGCTGAAGGCTAACCGCATCTTTGATAACCGCAAATCCCTGGCACAGCTTGAGGACCGGTTTGACCGTGCGTTCGGTATGGAAACCGACATGGACATGCGCGGCTTTGCACATGGCGTTGAGGGTACGGTGCGGTATCTGACTCAGTTGACCCGCGGTGGTAGTCGCGCCGTTCAGTCCGTCAGGCTTTCGAAAGACGGCGATTTCACCGATGCCACGACCCTGATCGGTCACAGTGCCAATCTCAAGGAAGCTCGCGACTGGAAACGGGATCTACGTTCGCGTGAGCAGCGTGACGTTGCCCATATCATCCTCAGTGCCAAACCCGGCACGGACAAAGATGCCTTTGTCGATGCTGCCCGCGCCATGCTGGCAGCAGAGTTTGCCGGACACAAATACGCCTTTGCCCTGCACGAGGACCGCCAACATATCCACGTACATGCGGTGGTCAAGATGCGGTCCGAAACCGGCGAGCGGCTTGATCCGAAAATACAGGATCTGCAGCGCTACCGGGAAACCCTTGCCCATGAAGCACGCGAACGTCACATTCCAATGGAAGCCGTCAGCCGGTTCGAACGTTCCAATCCGCCCGGCTACAAGCTGAAGGATATCCGGCGCGTCGAGCGCGGTGTTGCCTCTGAAAACGTCCGGCGCCGCGTCGATGCCGTTCGCTTGGGCAAGCCACATATTCCGATCCGGGAGGAAGGCCGTAAGCGAGCGAATGAAGCCCTGCAGGGCTGGCGCGCCGTCGAAGCTATCGCCGCGAGCCGGACCTTAGAACCTGTCCTGGCAGATGGGGCAACACGGCTTTATCGCGCCGACCGGCCGGGCGCATCCCTCACCAGTCAGCCGCTCTTTACCCGCGATCGCCAAGCGGCAACGCGCATGGCGGAACGAACAGGCGGAAGCCTGTCCTATATCGATGTGTCGCCGGCCGAACTCGCCGCGCTCAAGCCGTCACGTACCGATGTACTCAATCAGTTTGTCGTGACACCCGAACTTGCAGCAAACCGCAAGCCGCTCGACCGGCCGACAACCGCAACCATACTCGCATTCAAAAACCGCGCCGAACAGGCCGTTACGGCAGCGGCACAACGCGAGACATTCCGTCCAACCGAAATGACAGGAGCAACTGAAACCATGCCCAACCTGGAAACAATGCAATCGGCTTTTGACGACATCAACAATCAGATGAAAGTCGTCGAAGACACCTTGCCCGTCGAGCTTCTGCCGCAGGTGGAAACCGCTCGAAAGAGACTGAATGAAACGCAGCGCAATATGCTGAATGCTCAGCAGAATATCGAACGTAAGCGCGGCGCGGTGGAAGGTGGCCGTTATGTCGAACCGGTGCCACAGGATATCGGCAATTTCATTTCGGAGAAACGCGGCGAAACCATCCGTTATTCGCATCTCAAGGATGATGGCGAGATCGGCAAAGTCGCTTTTGTCGACAGCGGCAGTAAGGTCGAAATTCATGACTGGAGGAACCGCGAGGCAGTTCTTGCCGCCATGCAGGTTTCATCTGACAAGTGGGGCAACCTTACTGTCACGGGCACCTCTAGCTACAAGACGCTCGTGGTCGAGCTGGCAGCCGAACATGGCTTCCAGATCGCAAATCCAGAATTGCAGGATCAACTCAAACGTGAAACGGCGCGTCTTGACAGACTTAAGGCAGAGCGCCCCGGTTTTGTCGCAGGCAATGCGGAAAAACTGGAAACACCGACCCAAACGATAACTGCCCCGACTGTTCCAGTTTTGCCGGTTATTCCGCAGACGCAGACTCCGGACCGTGCAGAGCTGCCCCAGCCGCAATCGTCAGCTTTCACGGATACCGGTACCCTGGTCAAGATCAATGACAGGAACGATCGTGAAGCTGTTCGCGCTGCCATGGAGGAAGCGACGAAAAAATGGGGTGAAATCACCGTCACCGGTACGGCGCGTGACAAGGAGCAAGCGGTCAGCGTCGCGGCCGAACACGGCTATAAGCTCGCCAATCCCGAACTTCAGGAAAAGCTTGCCAAGGAAACCGCACGTTTTGAGCGAGAGCGCGAGAAGGACACAGCCCGCATTGCACGTGAGGCCGCCAAGGCCCCCGGTTTCGTTGACGCTGGAATTGCACGCAAAGAAGGCATGGAAGCGTGGGACAAGGTTATGAAAGCCTCTGCCGCCCAGATTGAAGCCATCAGCACAACACCGGCACAGTGGCAGGCCGCGGAGCAAGTCTATGGCGCAGCGCTCAATCAGGCCGCACAGCTTGCCCGCTCCGGAAACGCCTACCTGGTAGAAAAAGCCGGACAGGAAAAAGTTCTGAAGGAAGCGATCGAGAAGCAAGAAAGCCAGGCGGCGCAAGAAAGAGCAAAGGCGCTGCAGGACAAACCTAGGCGCACCGAAGGCGAAATCAGCATCGCGCTGGAGACAGTGCGTACACGTCTTGAAAATGAGGCTTCGCTTGAAACTCGGCAGGCCAACACATCTTCGGCGACGAATGAAAAGCCGTTCGAGGGCGGCGGAGAGGATCATGCCTATCGCACCCAGGCCGAGGCCGGAGCTGCACGACGAGCGGAACATGCGGCCCAAGCAGATCCGAAGCGCGAAATGCCTACGGATGTAAATCGTTCGTCGCAGGTAGAGCGCATGGCGCAGGATCAGGCCGAGCTGCTGAAGCAGCGACAAGAGATTGAAAAGGGGCAGACCCAAAAAAGTGTCCACCGTCAAAAACAGTAGAAGCGTATGCATTGAGCGAAAAAGACCGGCCCCTGTGGCCGGTCTTCTGCTTTCGAATTGTGCCGGCAGCCGCGAAATGACCGAAGGTCCCCGCACCGCACCAGGCTACGCCGCTATATCGTGGACTTCGCGCATGCCTTTGGCCGACTGGCGCATAAGCACATGATCACCCGTATCCGTTCGAAAGCATCTGCGCGACCGTTCGCTCAATTCTTCGGTGTCAGTACGGATCAAATCCTTTGAGTAAAGCTGTGCAAGGACATGGTACGTCGCGCCAAGCGAAGCCCGCAGTGCCTCCGCCAGTTCTGCAATCTCAATGCCTTCGCTTTCATTTCTCGACGGTATCCGACGAAGAACCATAAGTTCCTGCTTCGTGGCCTTGGGGTTTGGTGACATGCGTCTCTCCTCGTGAAGAAATCAATGGTGCGGCCAGTCGTCCGAGTAATCGTTGACAGTGTTCAGAATGAGCAAGGGGCGCTTCCAATCAGGTACAAACCCATTCCGCTATTGTACAGCGGGCATCGCCGCATTTTTGAAGCGCACCTGTTTGGGCTATCATCTTGGTCGCGCCGCTAACCGCTCCCCATTTCGATTGCTTGGCGTATTCCTTCAACGTTGCCAATGCAGCGCAATGCTCATAAGGAAATCCGCTATCGTCTCGGTCGTTGCGATATTGGTGGTTCCTGAATGTTATCACAACAGAGCAGGCTATGCCGCCGGCGCTCTGGCAGTAATTCAGCGCTGTTAGATCCGCTTCAGAGCGGGTCGCAGCTCCCCAAAAGATGCCACGTTTTCCATTGACATCCGAGAAGGCGATGGCGCCCCAAATCCCTTTTCCGGCAAGATCAATCGCCGCAGGTTCGGGTGGCCCGTCCTTTTGCATAATGTCGGCCGCTATGGCAGGCCATGAACACAAAATGCTCGCGACAAGTAGTAAAGGTCCGATCCGATTGGTCATGTGACCACTCCGTATTTTATAGTGAGGAATGAAGTGAGGAAGCAACATCCGCCGCACGCTATTGCTACGCCGAGGGAATCGAACGCACCCGGCGTTCAACAAAGGTTTGAAATTCTTTTGCAATTTTCGACACGGCCGGCCTCAATATAATCCGTCACGAGGTACGATGTTTCGAGACTGCTTGCGGGTAACTTTTGCGGGCACAGCTGATTGAGGGGGTGATTTTTGCTCAACCTTGTCCGATTGCTTTGCTGGTACGTCGGTCGTGCTTTGCGGTGTGTTCAGAACGACAGGAGCCGCATTCCTGCCAGCTGCCGAAGTCAAATCGGCGGCTTTTTCCTGCTTCTTCAGCGGTACGTACTTTCCAAATGGATCCTTGGCCGCGGCCTCCAGGGCAGTGGTGAAGCCTTCCATGGATGCCAGAGCCCTAACCTCAGTGGGTGCGGCATCTTTCGCAAGAAGACGAAAACTGAACTGCATTTCCTTGGAGTTCAAAATGGCCGCCTGGACAAAGTCGGAAAACGGAAATGCCGACATGCAACTCTGACCATTGCAAGTCCATTCACTGCCAGTGATCGACTTTTCCAAACCAGAAAAACTCAGCCGTAAGCCCACCTGCCGATCTAAGTCGGCAGGTAGTACGAATAGGACAATGGGCTTGTGTTCGCTATCGATCGCAATACGCCAAATCAATCCGCTATTGCCTGCATTGACCGTCTGTTCGGTTGAACAAATGCGTTTATTTCGGGATGGCCGCCAATCACACAGCAGCGTCCACGCGCCAAATGGCCGTTCAACACGAATAAAGTCTCCCCAGTCCAGTGTCTCGCCCGGTTCAACCAATGAGGCCAAGCGCAGGGTGACTGATCTGGTCTGAGTCGAATCGTCTACTTTGACTGTCTGCGGTTCTTGGGCTTGAACTGTGCCCGAGAATAAGAGGCTGATCAAAACTGCACTGATTTTGCGCAAAGGCGTATCCTCCAAAGCCACTAATTGAATGTCCAGCTTGCGCCGGCGTTCCAGGAGGTGTCAGATGTTTCGAATGAATGCGCCACAGCCGCATTCAAGCGGACAGTTCCATCCTCCGAGGTATATCCAACACCTACGGCCATACTTGTTGAGCTTTTGAAACCGCCCATTGCACCGGCAATACTGCCTTTGCCCGGACGATCATCATAGCGAAGCGCTGCAGTAGCCATCGCAGATGCGATACCGGCGCGCGCCTCAGCTTGAACATTCCGAATCTCGCCCGACAAATTCCCAAGGCGATTGTCGGTATAATCCTTCAGTTCGTTGAATTTGGAATCGGTGTAGCGGAAGGATTCGGTCTTGGCCCTTGTCAGTTGACCCAATGTCGCAGCATCGCTGGCGACAAGACCATCGGCTACGTTTCGCATAAGCACTGGACCACTAGATCCGCCATGGAGCGTGACACTGTTGCTGCGCGTCCCATCCTTATTCGTGTCGTAGGCAAGATTATTTTTGATCTGGCCGACATTCGCCGCGTCGGTATCGGCGGTCCCTGCGGCTACATTGCTGATCTTAACCGCCTGGCCTGTGCCATCTCCTGCCAAAATGATGTTATTGGTGGGTTTCCCGTTGGCGTCTGGGACATATTGTACCGACAGATCATTGGTGGCCTTCAACGCATCTCCAACATTACCGTACGTAACTCCGCCGATCTTGTACTTTGGACCGATAATGCTTCCGTCCGCATTGACCTTTACGCCGCCACCGAGACCATCGAGAGCGGAGGTCAGCTGACCCAAATTCACAGCATCATTTGCATCTTTGCCTGCAGCAACATTTCCGAGCTTGACGGTATTGCCGGTTCCATCATTGAGCGTGACACCGCCAGTCTTTTTGCCGGAAGCATCACGGTTGTAAAACACGGCACCATCTTGAATGCTTGCAACATCGCCTTCGGTTTTGGTGATCCTATTCTCGTGGTTGGCCAAAGTTTGATCCTGGCGCGCATTCACCGCCTTGATATCGGTGACGTCAGTCTTGATGTTGGCAATGTCACTTTCGCTCTTGGTGATCCGGTTCTCGTGATCCGCGAGTGTTTTGTCCTGCCGGTCATTGACTGCCTTGATATCAGTGATGTCGTTCTCGTTTTTCGTTATCCGGTTTTCGTGATTGTCCAGTCTCGCAT
Source organism: Phyllobacterium sp. NPDC097923 (assembly GCF_044760925.1). Lineage (NCBI taxonomy): Bacteria > Pseudomonadati > Pseudomonadota > Alphaproteobacteria > Hyphomicrobiales > Phyllobacteriaceae > Phyllobacterium > Phyllobacterium sp. NPDC097923. Next base: position 71,215 of record NZ_JBIWBL010000008.1, read on the forward strand.
CCTGCTGTGCATTCTTGGCATCGATATTGTTCAGCCGGCCGTCCTGCTCCGCATTCTTGTTGGTATTCGCGGTGATGCGGTTTTCGTGGTCAGTCAGCGTTGCATCCTGCCGGTTGTTGACGGCATTGATGTTGTTGATCTGGTTTGTATGATCATTGATGGTGTTCTTGATGGGATCTGACAATCGTATGGGATTGCCTGCGGTTCCGTCACCGACGATAGTGGCGCCATCACTCGACACTGACTTAGGCGCTCCCGACAGTGTATTGATCTGGTTTTGAAGGTTTGAAATGGCGTTGTTGACCGAGCCTGTGTCAGCAAAGTCTCCGCTCTGGTATGGGTTCTCGTAGCCCCCGGAATTGCCTCCCCCGCAATTGGGTACAATCGCTGGCGTTCCGGGATTTCCGCCACCGCCACCCGATCCACCATCACTTCCCGCGGGCTGATAAGGCTGTCTTCCTGGCTTGAGCACGCAGCCGCTTGTGCCGGTTACCGCAGGTGCTGCCTCGGCAGCACGTGGTGCTATCGAAAAGCTTCCGGCACTCAACACAGTGGCGGACAGTAGAATTTTCATAACTCGCATATTAAAATGCCTCGCGGTTCCCGGGTTGTTAGGACAGGCGATCCTGTCCAGTTCTGATCGTTGTTGGTTCTTCGATCGTATTTCTCAGCGCTGGAGCCGGGACCGGGAAACCTGCAAGTTTTCCGGTCCGACCCATATGTCAGGGCTGACTATTTGCTGACAGATTTGACAGAGGCTTTTGAAGCATCTGCTCCACGCTGATAGTTTTCCAGTTCCGCAGTCGTCAAAGGAGCGTTGCCGATCGGCGCAAGGCTCTTGTCCAAGGGCCTTACCTCAAGACGATAGTCGCCACGGCTTCCGGGTCCCCCATTCCCATTGTCGTTCGCATCAGCAAAAGCGTTCAGCGGCAGGGCGAATGAGCCCGCAGAAATGACAGCGGCGGCAAAGAGAAGGTTCAGTGATTTCATTTCGATTTCCTTTTGGATTTATGTCCCGATGGACAGACTTTGGTGAATTCTTGAAAGACTATTGTTTGGTCTCGTGTGCTTATTCTCTGTTTGCTGCGATCATCCTTCCTCTTTCCTGTGCCTATCTGGCGCTGTCCTAGGCAGACAACGCTGTATTTGTGATCCTTGGTTTGCTGAGCTCCGCTGATACTAAGGCCCATGGCTCGTCCGACGTGACAGCACCAAGGCTTGCGTTCATTCGCATCAGAGCACCGGCTAGCCGTTCAACATCGGAAACACGGCCAGCCTCGATCGCTGTGCGCGCAATGGTTGCGACGGCTGCCACCTGTTCAGTTGCATCCGCAAAGCCATAATCGATCCGGGTATTATCCTCGTCATCGACGGTTTCATCAGGCCCGGCGACTGAACTTGATGTGGAGTTGAATGAAGGATCGGGGTCTTGCCCACGTTCACTTTCGTCCTCGACGAGAGGATGCGCCGCAAACGGATCATCTGGATCGACGGCCGCCGAGATAGTGTCACCGACACTCGCCGGGGTGAGCGCAGCAGCTGTAGCGGCCGGAATTACCACGGTCGTGAAACCTGCAGCGATGTCGGCATCTGTCGATGTAGAAACAGCTTCAGCTTCGGGCGTTGCGAGGACCACGGTCGATTTGGCGTCCTGCAGAACAGCTGGATGAGCTGCCTGGACGCGTGGTTGCTGCGTTCGCGCATAAAGCCGGGACCTCTCTTCGGTCACACCGCGACGTGCCTCGATAATTGCCACGCGCAAAGGCGCTATCGCTGCAATCGCACGCTTGCGCGCCTGCTTGCCTCGGATATTGAATGATCCGTCTTCGCCGATAAGCGGACCGTAATATTCGGGCGTGAGCCGCAGATTCTGCAATAAATAGGCCGCCGTATCACTATCCTGTGCCGACACCGCATGACGATACACTTGGGCAAATCGGTCAGTATTCCGGTATACGGATCGGGCCAGATCGATAATGTCGCCGGCTTCGTCATCCATCGACCGACTGACTGGAATAGATACGGTAGCACCAGCTTGACCGACGGGCGAGAACGGCATTTTTGGCTCGAACTCATCAGCGACTGGGCTGATATTTTCAACAGGTTCTTGCGACGTTTGTGGTGGACGGTCGTTGAAGAGCGGCCATTCAGGTGTCAACACCAGCTCCGGTTTTGGCATCTTTGACGTATAAGACGCCACCTGACTGCGCCGATCGACGAACTTTTTGTCCGCATAGAAGTTAAGCTTGTTCAGGATCGCGCCATAAGTGCCACGGATCTGCAGGATGGTTGCGTTGTCATCGAGGCGCAGAACAGCGTCCGGGTCCATCAGCGGAATAAGCTCGAACCGGCCTTGCGAGGCCTGCCTGCTCAAAAGCAGCCCGCCCGTCTTTCCCCACCCTTCCCGTTCGACGTACTGACGCCCCAGATTGCCTGAGACGATTTTGGCGGTGGTATCGTCGCCAACCGCAATGTTGAGCTTGATATCCATATTGCCGAGGAGTGCATCGCGGGTCTTCACCCCGTAACGCTCATCGATCTGGGGAATGTTCTGCGCGATAAGCGCGATCGTCATGCCATAGCCGGCAACAAGCGGCGCACGCTTGATAATCTCCGGAAGGCGCTCGAACTGATAGAACTCGTCAAGCATCATCAGAATCTTGTACGGTTCATCCTTACCCGGAACATTGCGCAACATGACGTCGTGAATCTGCTGGATCAACAAACGCAAAAGCGGTTCGACCGTGCCGAAGTCCGAAACCGGGCTGGCGACAAACAATGAATATGGATTGCGGCGCAGCTCGCGAATATCGAAATCACTGGCGCTCGTTGCCTCTGCCATCAGCAAATTGTTGAAAGGGGCCAGCGCTGTAACGACATTGCCTTCAAATGACGGTCGCTGTTCCTCATCTCGGCCGAGATGCTGTTTAAAACTGTCAACGATGAACTGATTGAGATCAGGTTCCGTGCGAAGGATAACCTCAAGAACTTTCGAGAATGAAACGCCCGTCGAGAACAGACGCAACACAGAGCGCAGGTTGCGTCTGCCCTCCATGGTCTTCGACTCCAGCACATAACCGAGCACCCCGGCACACAGGCTTCGCGCTGTTTCCTTCCAGATCGACGTTTCCTTGGCATCAAGCGGAATGAGGCTGGCCGCGAGATTGAGCAGGTCCGTCGATCGCTCGGGCCAATCGCGGACGAAATCGAGCGGGTTCCAGCGATGGGTAAACTTTGAACCTGGTGCAAAGACAAAGCATTTCTGCCCTATGGCAAGGCGCGCCGGGCCTGTCTTTTCCCAATTTTCGAGCTTCACATCGAGGACGATCGTGCTGCCCTGGTACTCAAGAAGATTGGTCATGACGAAGCCACGGCCTTTGCCGGAGCGCGACGGGCCATTGACGAAGAAATGACTGTCACCGCTGTAGCGGACTTCTGGAGCGTTTTTGCCTTGGCCAAATGTCCCGAGCAGGATCGATTTACCGGGAATCCCGTCCAGCAGTCCCGCCTTCTTTAGATCCTTCAGCGCAGCGAAGCGTGAGCCGTCTGCAGGTGGCTTGACCGCCCACGGACGCTTCACCAAAATATAACTTCCAATGCCGAGAGCGACAGCTTCGAGCGCCGTTGAAACGGCTGCAATCGATCCAATCCGACTTATGCGGGCATCGCTGAGATAGGCGGTAAGCTGCTTAGCCGGCATCATTATGTCGCCACCAAAGAAGGCTTGCCACATGGCAGTTGATTTCAGGACGAAAAAGCTAGTGGCCGCATAATTGGCGGACCAGCCCATGAAGAGACCAGCCGCCGCCACGCAAGGTCCAAGCGTCACAAGTGCAATCTTTTCATAGCTCTTCAGTGTCATCGCGATGCCGCTCCACACCAGTGCGAGATCCGCGCCGCCTTGGATCGCGCGCCGGCCGTCCATTCCAACGCCAATCCCTCTCCAAAGAGGATCGCGCCGATGTCCGATCCATCCTGCAGCACGAGCCAACCAAGGGACCGGCCATACCGATCGATTTCACCGGTATGTTTGATGGTCACCAATTCGCCGCTGATGAGTTCGCGAAGCCGGGCTTTGGCTTCAAGACCTTTCGCGAGCTCGTTCTCGCATGTCGGGTGCGATACTTCTGGTGTGTCGATATCCTTCAAGCGTACCTTGACCGCACAGCCGTGTTTGAAACCGGTCTCTGGCTTGCAAGGCAGAGCAACGGTATCGCCGTCAATCACGATGATCCGATCACCGCTGATATTCTCGGTACGCGCTACCTGAGCGCTGGCCACTGCAATCCCGGTCACCATGCAGCATGCGAAAACAGCCGTCATCCCCGTCTTCTTCATCGAACTGGCTTCCACTTGTTGAAGTAGATTTCAGTGACGCCGCGGCGCCCCGTTTTCGGGTCGCGCCCGATCTGGATGATGATGGGAACGACAAAGCGCACGAATTCGAGCAACTCTGCTTTCGAGAGGCCGAGACCCGCTTGCATCGCCATCATCGCAAGACGCTCATAAGCGCCGCGGGGATTGTCAGCATGCAAAGTCGACATAGAACCTGGGTGACCGGTGTTGATCGCCTGCAGAAAAGAAAAGGCTTCGGCGCCGCGTACCTCACCCATGAAAATACGGTCCGGACGCAAACGCAAAGATGCTTCAAGACAATCCTGGATCGTCGTGCGCGCCCTTCCCTGTCCGCCCTTGGATGCCACAAGCGACAGAAAATTGGGTTGCGGCGGCTTGAGCTCGCGCGTGTCCTCAATGGAAATAATCCGCTCCCATTCCGGCACGTCCTTCAGGAGCCCATTGAAGAATGTTGTTTTTCCGGAAGACGTGCCGCCTGCAATGAGCATTGTCATGCGGTTTTCCACCGCAAATCGTAGCGCTTCTCGTCTGGCTGCCGGTGCCGGTTCTTTGAGCCTCTCGATAAAACCCGCTTCGATGTCTGTCACATAGTCTTCGCCCGCCACCTCGCTGCCAGGTATGCGGACGTTATCAAGGCCACCGAGTGCCATATACTGGTCCATGCTCATATCGGTGATAACCTGCTTGCGGATCGAGAATGCCCCGCCCATGGAGGCAACCGGCGACAACACTGCCTGAAACCGCTCGCCATTCGGCATTGCCGCCGACAAAAGCGGTGTTTCCTCGTTGACGTTCTGGCTGGTATTGCCGGCAATCATGCGCGCGAGATAGCCGATCGCATTGCCAGTGAGATCAGGCACGTCGTGGCGCACCATATGCGCAACACCACGCTCTTCGATCCAGACTTCTCCGGGCCGGTTGCACATGATTTCGATCACGTCAGGGCTTTGCAGCCACTGCTTTATGGGCGTGGCCGCTTGCCTCATATATGTGGACATCCCGGCCCACATCGCGTCCTGTTCAACGCTTGGCGTTGAAACCTTTGGGGTGACGTAGTTCATAAAGGGCCTCTTTCACCGGATCCGGATAAAGGGATGAGAAGTCGAGATCGCGCCGGACAAACACCATGATCTGGGTGCCCTGATCGACATGAATGGTCGGCGGTATGTTGATTGAATCCTTCAGCGCCTGGTTGGCCATGTCGGACATAGTTTGCGAGATCGTCTGCTGCGCCTGGGTTGCGCCATTGTTGTTCGAGCCATTGGATCCGGGCCCGGCATTGGACGATCCGTTGGAGTTAAGGCCGGCAATGAATGACGAGACGCCGCCAACGAGCGAGAGGACGGCGGATGCACCGAACCGCTCGAGGTAATGTTTGTCGACGAACCCGGCGACCCCGGAACGGCCAAGATCATCCGTCCCATAGGAGCCGAGCGATACGGAGGTGCCGTCAGCGCGCAGCGCCCGTGTCCAGACGATCAGGATCCGTGTCTGACCGCGTGACAAGCCGCTGCGATATTCGCCTGTCAGCATGGTGCCTTTTGGCAGCAATACGCGGCGGCCGTCGAATGAATAAATGTCAGACGAGATCACCGCGCGAACCATGCCGGGCAAATCCGACTGGATAGCTGTTTCGAGAATGCCCCGGATCAAAGTGCCCTGCGGGATCAACGCGTCAATCCGGTGGTTTTGCGTGGCTTTCACCAACTCGACGTCCTGCGCTGAGGTCCGGCCGAGAAACCGCCTGTTGGCATCCTCGTCCGGTTCCATGCCGGCAGAAGATCCGCCGGCGCTGTCACCTCCGAGTGACCCGCCAGATTGACCAACCGATCCGTCAACGACGAGCATATTGGAGCGAAGCCGCTCCAGGCGGCGCGCTTCTTCCTCGCGTCGCAGCCGTTCGGCCTCTTCCGCGGCACGGCGCGCAGCGCCGTCATCAATCTGTACGACAGGAGGCGCCATGACTGGCGCAACAACAGGTTCCGGCGCGGGAGGTGGAGGCGCAATAACCAGCCTGTTGTCCGCAGGTTCCGATGGCACGCTGAACGACAGGTTCGGTGCCGAGCTCGCAGTCCGGAATTCCTCATCCGTGGTCAGATCGGTCCGCGCCGATGGCTTCAGGTACGAGATATAACCGGCATAACCGAGCGCACCAATGGCCACGGTGACCAGGAGACCGGCAACAAGCGGATTCGAGCGCCCGTTGCCTTTCACAGCGACGGTCTCGCCAATACTCGCTTCCCGTTCAAAATCAATCGTCATGGCCAAAGTCCCCGATCGTGGCATTCATCTTTTCTGAATTCATTACCGGCACTGACCCAATCGCTGTGCGGCAGATCGCTTGAGGCCAGTGCCGGTCTCCCCGTCGCCGCTTCATCTCGACGGCAAGGAAATAGCTGTCATGCGCATCCTGTCTGGCATCATAGGTATCTGTATCGAGGGGCATGGTGGGGTTGGGATTATCGGTCATAGGAGCGGCCTCCCACACTGCTTGAAGCGACGGCGCGCTTTCCGGTTAGCTTCATGTTGAAGACGCAGGTGACCACCTTGCCGCTGCGTAAGGTCCACTGCCGGCTGACTTTATCAACGACGATGTAATTGCCTTCGCGCCGGTAATTGACGAGCGTTTCGCTGCCGTCTGACTTGACGGCAAAGATGCCAGGCACTTCGCCCGAAAACTCGAAAAACGTCTTGGTGCCGTCATCGGCAACGGAGACGGGCTTGTTTTCCTTGTCGCCTTTGTAACCGTAGTCGTAATTGACCTTGAGTGGATCCGAGAGCGCTGCCCGCACATTCGGCATGGCGGCATTGAGCTTGGCCTGCGCCATGAGTCGCGCATCCGCTTCATCATCCGGATAGGTGAAGCGCAGCTTGATGACGGCGGTTCTTGAATTGCCGACTGGAGCTCCCTTCATCATGAAATTGTAGACGCGCTTCGACGTGACGACATTCATGTTGGTGACGGCATTGGGCTCCAATGGTTTGATGAACAGGAATTTCTTCGATTGATCGGGAACGGCCTGCCAGCTCTGGCTGTCGCCCATGGCAACCGTTGCAATCGCCTCGTCATCGTTAAAGACGACCATGGTCGAGACGCCCATCATCCCCGACAGGAAAATGATGTTGTCCTTCTGGTAGGTCACAGTACGGATCCGCTCATCGGCCTTGACTGATTTCGGGGTGCTTTCCGCAAACGCTGAATTGCCGGCATATCCTACGACCGCGCAGAACACGCCGCACAGTAATGCCGTACGAGTGCGTGCCTTCATGGCTTCACCTCGCGAACGTCGGGCGTAATTGTTTCTTGGTCGCGGCGGTACTCTGTCACCTGAAATCCAAGAGGATTGTCAAAGCGCCAATCGTTGCGCATGGGTTCCGATGTGTAACGGAAACGCACATTGGCGACCCAATGCTCGATGACCGTCCCTTGCACGCTTGCGCGGGTGGTCGAGAACCGGGCCGCCGCCGTCTTGTCGTTGAGAAAGATGATGCTCTTGATCTGCACCGAAACAATAGCGTTCGGACCGAATGTTTTCATCGGATTGTTCGGATTCGATCCGGAATAGAGCCCAGCAAGATCTTGCGCGGCCTTGCCCGTCGAATAAAGCGAGGCCAGTTCAAAATTGTCGCGCAATCCCTTTGGATCATAGGTTTCACGCGCTCTGATAAAGCGGACGATATTGGCTCGGGTGACTGCCTCATTTTGCGTCAGGTCGCCGCCAGCCCGCAGTGGCTGGCTCGCCTCGACATAGCCAGTTGTCTTGTCCACCTCGAGGACAACGACATCGAAAGATTTCAACGGTAGCATCACCCAGAGCAGGCCAATCGCGGCCGCCGATGTTGCGCCCATGCAAATAGCGACCGTGCGCCACACACCGCGCGAAATCGCAACGGAGCGATAAACTGATTTCTCCCAGCGTTCTCCGTCAGCATAGTATTTATGATCGATCACAGCTGGTTCATGTGTGGACATAGTTTCCCCGCTCAATTCGGTCGTTCCTTCAATCAATGTCATCGACGTGCATTCCTTGCTGCGGCCTGGACTTGGGCGAGCGAAGCATCTGCCGCGTGAAGACTGGCCGACGGTCCACCATCTCCATTAAGGCGCCCTTGCAGGGCAGCAACGCGATCGCTTCCGAAGCGGCCTATTGCTCTTGCGGTATCGCGGATGCCCGTATTGCCACGATCCAGACGAGCACCACCGGAGATGCCGTGAGCCAGATGGAGTGATTGTTTCAGCACCAACGCAGTAATGACGCACATCAACAGGAATGGTGCGATTACAGTCATGGCGGTATCGGCGGTCATGCCCTGAACACCGGACAATGTGTCTTGCAAAAGGAGCAGCATCACGCCGAGCAGCGCGTAAACGATGATGGGCAACAGCGCATATTGCGCAAGCGATCGCATCCAGCCGTCAGTGATGTGCGACGTAAAGTTGAAGATGGCAAAACAAAGAATAATCGGCCCGATCGCCAGCAACGTGAACATCGTCATCTTGCCGATCATCAAAAGGACGACTGCGATGGCGATTAGTGCGCCGACGACCGCCATGACGAAAATGGCGAGGATCATCAGGCCAACACCTGTCCAGCCCCCGGCTGACGAAATGGTCTTCGACGCTTCCAGTCCTGCCGTCCAGATATCCGTCAAGCCTTGGCTCATGGATGAGCTACTGGACCCGCATGTTGTTCCGCCCGCCGCCTGACACACCAGTGTCGCCATCGCATTGGGAGCTTCTATCAACGGCGTGACAATCAGAGGTTGATAAGTTCCCCAGGAAAAGATGAAAGCATAGATGAAGATGAGCTTGCCAAACCGCCAGACAAAAGCACCGGCAGTCATCTGTGCCCGGCCGAAAAGCATTTCATAGCCCCACCAGACGACAAAGCAGGTCATACCAGCAAGATATACGGGCAACAGCGCTGTGCTCAGCGTATTGTAGAGGTTCTGCACCATTGCGGTGCCCATGCTATCGACCTTGCCGAAGAGGCTCGCAAAGATGTCGTTGTTGAGTGTCGGACCAGCCATTTTTTAATTCTCCGGAATGACTGAATCGGGTGGGACCAGTGCAGCTGGCATCGCCGGCAGCGGGTTGACGTCAAGCATTGCTCCGCAGCCCATCGAGGCGAATGCCGATCCGGACCAATATGAATAAGGCTGCAATCCCGCCGAACACGGAGCTTTCAGTTCCTTGTGACCGGCACATGCTGGCAGGACCAACAAAGCAAGACCGGCAACGAGGACCGCGATGAGATGATCTGGACGGCAGATTCTGGTCATGGCTTCACCAACCGCGCCTTTGACGGGTCATAGTCCATGATCTTCTTCGTCTTGTCGGCGACGGCCTTATCTGCATCAATTGATTGCTGACGAAGAGACACATCTTCTTTGAGCACGCTGGAGACGTCCGTCAGCGCATAAGCCAGCAACAGGAGTGCACCCGTCAGAAGCAGGATCACTTTCCACTGACCGAGAAGCTTAAGAAAATTCATCATGGTGCGACGAACCTCGCCTTGGAAGCGTCGTAGCTCATGATCTTGGCCGACTGGGCCTGTGCCGCGAGTTCCTGCATCTGCTGCGCATTCAAAGCCGCATTGCCCGCATTCATGACGCCGATCAGTTCATTGACAGTCTGTGCTGTCTGGGTCTGCAGCTGAGAATTCTGATCGATGGAGCCCTTGATATCGGGGGCTGTGCCGATCAGTTGCCCGGCCTGCTGGAACGCTTGGCTACGCTGGCGTGCGCTCGATTGCGTACCGGATATCATGCCCTGCAGGGCCGACGCCGTATTCACAGCACTCTGATAGGCCCTGTCCGACCCAGAGAAGCTTCCCGAGTCCGACTTGCCTGAAAGCGACTTCACCAGATTGAGCGCGTTCAAAATGGTCGCAGCCGTTTTCCCGAACTCGCCAAGATTGCCCCAGGACATCTGCCCCCCCATCAGTGACCCAAAGTCAGGGGCGCCACCCATCGAAAACCCGGAGCCGAGTGCCGCATTGGCAATGTTCGACGTGGACCGGTTACCCGTTACGGCTTCCAATGTCTTGTTGACCGTATCGAGGATATTGCTGTTCGACTTCATTATCTCGGACGTATGCGCGGCTGTTTTAGTCGCCTGTTCGAGCGTCGCATCGTCCTTGACCGGCACTTGCGCATTGGCCGTGCCCGCCAATGTCAGCGCACCGATGAGGACGCTAGCGCCGATGCCGATGTTGCGACAAAGAGAAGTTGTCTTGCGTTGCATGATCAGTTTCCTTGGCTCGGGGTTGAACTTGGATTTGTCAGCGCGTTTTTCGCGGCCTCCGCCTGAAGCCGCGCCAATTCCTTTTGAATGGCATCGAGGTCGGTAGTGCCGGTTGAAACATTCTCAGAATTGTCGGACTTGACCTTGCCATCATCGACAAGCCGTACCTTTGACTTGTCGTAGTTCATGATATTGGCGGTCGCGCTTGCCGCCGCCGTTTGGTCGAGCAATTGCTGGTTTTGCAGCTGAAGCCGTGTCGTGCCGCCCTGCACCGCTTGTCCCCATAATCCCGCTTCGGACAGACGGCCGGATGAATTCTGTTCAAACGCGCCTTGAATGGAGTTGACAGAACCGATGGCCTGACCTTGGTTAGCCAAGCCGCTTTGGTTCTGCTCGATGGCGGCGCTGACAGCGCTAAGGGCACCTATCACCTGGCCGGCATTGTTGGATTTCAGGGCAGCCACGCCGCCCACGACTGCCATGATGCCGGCAAGATCCACACCGCCAACACTCGTGCCGCTGAGAGCGCCACCCATGATGTTACCGCCGCCCGATTGTGACAGTGATCCGCCGCCGCCCTGGTCCGCAAAGCTTCCCCGAACCCCATTGGTCGGGCTTTCTGTCCGCTTCTTGTAGGTCCGGGCCCGTTCCATGCAGACCTGCGTGTTGGATTCTTTGCCCGTTCGATCCGCGTCATTGGTGGGAACTTGGGCGAAAGCCGGAAGCGACAGGCAAACGAACAGACTTGCAGTACTGAAACGCAGATTCATTGTCATGCTTCAGTCCTCCATCGGCAAAAATAAGGGAGCCAGTTCTCAGGGGCATCGCCATGGCGTTCGCGCAACTCCGCACACTCGGTAACGCTGGCTTCGTTACCTGAGAGTACCTTGACGAAATCGAGCATCTGGGAGAGATCGAGCGTGGCAATCACGCTATCGTGGTCATGCTTGATGAGGAATTGCCGCGCCTCTGGAGGAGTATTGAGAATCCAATCGTACTCAGCGCGCGATAGTTTGAAGCCATCGATATAGCTTTCAACATCGGCCCGCGGATTTGGAAAGAAGATGTTTGTTGGCGTCTGCTCAAGCAGCGTGTGCGCCATCTTCGATGACACAATATCTTTGGCCGACTGCGTACCAAAACCGACAATACCGTTAAGTTTGCGGATGGTTTTCAGTTTATCGGTGACAAACCCGGAGAACTTATCGTCATTGAGGATCTTCCAGCCCTCATCAATGAACAGCATCATCGGCGTCTTGCCGTCCAGCATGCCCTCAATGCGATGGAAGATGTAGCCGAGTGCCGCCGTCCGGATATCGGGATCGTCCAGGACCTTGGTCAGGTCAAAACCAAATATCCCCTTGTCATCGTCCCAGAGGTCGGCAGGATTGTTGAACAGCCAGCCGCGTGTGTCGCACCAGATATCAAATCGTGATGCAAGATCGTCGTGTCCGGCTTGCTCGCCGCCACGCAGAAGATGAGAAACTTCGGAGAATTTCCGCTCATGCACAGGGATCTGGAAAATCTGCTGGACCGCAGACTCCAAAATTTTCTCCTGTTCAGCTGATAGGTCCGTGCGTCCGTCCCTCGGGCGCACAAGATAGCGGAGCAGATTGAGCACGAAATCCCGATCGCTGGGACTTCCCTCAAGCTGCAGCGGATTGAAGCCGGTAGGAATCCCTGGCTCCAAAACCTCGTATTGGCCACCCATCGCCCGAATGAAGACATCGGCCCCGCGGTCCTTGTCGAAGAAGGCGCAGCGAGGTTGCGGATGTATCCGCATCGCCTGTGCCATCAGGAAAGACAGACCGACCGTTTTGCCTGATCCTGTTGGACCGGTCACCGTGAAGTTGCCGACCTGGCGCCGATGGAAATTGAAAAAGTATGGTGTCATCGAAGTCGTCTGCAGCAGGGCTATTGCCGGCCCCCAATGGTTGCCTTCACGCTTGCCCACGGCAAAGTTATGGAACGATGCGAGGCCACAGAAATTGCGAGATGAAATCATGGCCCGGCGAGCAATGTATGCGAAATTACCGGGCAGCTGTGCCCAGAAGGCTGGCTCAGCATTCAAATCTTCCCGAACGGAAACCATGCCGGTATTCTGAATTTCCTTGGTTACCGCCTGGACGCAGGTCTCCAATTCCTTCAAGCTGTCGCCGATCGCCATAACCGTCAGATGGTGATACCCCATGACCGCACGGCCGTTGACGATCTCGTCACGCGCCGTATTAATGGCCTGTTCAAGAGATGTCCCGGCCTCGTCTGAAGCGGCGATCTGGCGTTCGATCTTGGCGATTTCGGCCATGACCGGGGCGCGATCCTGCAAGGCGAACGATTGCGTAGCGATGAATTCACCCGGTATCTTCAACAGGCCGTCGAGTACACCTGAGACTGTCCAGGAGGTGTATTCGCGCACGGATACCATCGATCCGAAGCGTGTTTCCCGATCTACAGCACCGCGCAACTCAAGTTGTTTTTTGCCAAAAGTGATGCGCCGTGTTGGCAGATATTCGTCAAACCCCATGCGAGGCAGAAGCATAGGAATTTCCTGTGCGCCATTGAGGAGCTGCGCCAGGAATTCAAGCGGCTGTGAAAATACGCTGCCTTTGCGTTCGACCACGGTCAGGATGCGCGCCCCGTATTCGGCCATATCTTTTTGAATATTGGCGACCTGTTCGCGTAGTTCCTGTCTGGCTTCGCGATCGAGGACATCGGCAGAAACACCGGCGGCCTTGCGAAAGCGTGATACAAAAGCGTCCGCGAAGCCAACTTTTCCCTGAAATCCTCGGCGTATGATCGTCAGATAGAGATCATTCACATACATGCGTTTTTCGGAGAGGCCGTACATGTATCGGTCATTCAATTCGCGGCAGAACGGATTAGTGAAGGATCCAGTCGTTTGAGGATGAATGCGCCGCCTGATTATGTGGCTGTAGACGGCATATCGGCTGTCGCTGAGTGAACGCATCAAGGTGTTGCGCACATTCGCCTTCATATCGATTTCGATTTGATCTGCTGTCTGGTGGCAGAAACCATCAATCTTGATGACTGACAGGATCATTCCGTCCTTGGTGCGAAGTGTGTTTTCGTCAACGTGCCGTACGTAAGGTACGTGAGAAGAGACCTTCTTCTCACGTGCGGCAATTGCACCAAATTCCAGTGAACTACGAACAGCACGTTGTATCGCCATTTTATTCCTCAATGCGTGTAGGAATTGCCGCCCCAGAAACCGCGATTGCGGGTTCCGGCACATTTTGAAAGCCGAACACGGATGATATCGACAAGCCGGACATCCTTGATCGTCAGCACGTAGGAAGCCGCGTGCATCGGGAGGATGAGCAGGAACATCAGAAGATTTTTGGTGTTGAGAAAGACCATCAACACGAGAACGATTTCTGCCACGAACAGGCCCCAGGGAATTCCCCACAGCATGCGTGGCCGTGTCAGGCCAAGGACGAGCGGGACAGCTTGCGGCTTTTCCTGGTCGGTATTTTCCATACTCATGGGTTAATTACCGATCCCGCCAGAGATTGAAGATACGAGTTGCGCACCGCCGAAAATAAAGGCGACGCCGACAACAATGGAAAACAGCCATGACCAGGGAACCCGGCTCGTCAGGGCAAGATAGCCAACAGCGCCAACAGCGATCGTCGCTGCCGTCGTTGCAAATGTTCCGGTCATGAATGTGAGAACCTGCTGGAACACATTATTGATTGGCTGGAACACAGCACCGCCACTGCCGGCGGCAGCTGAAATCTCTGGATTTCCCGCCACTGCAAAAGCGATCATCAGTGCAGCGCAGCTTACATTCATAACGCGGGTTTTATGGATGAATTTCATGCTTTCTCTCCTATTGAACATAGAGGACCGATCCACCAATCCATTGCTGGCGTCCTGCCTGCCCCCCGGATTTGGTTGTCGCGGTTTGTTGTTGGTTGATTGGAATCGGAGATCCATCGCTGACTGTCTGAACCGGAAGTTCAGTCACTCCAGACGACAGGTGTCCCATATTGTTGGGTGCAACATTTGATTTGGCGCGCTTGCCGCCTTTCAGCGTATTGTCAAAGCCGTAATAGGCATTCGTGACGCGAGCCGTGTAGTTGACCGTCTCGGAGATCGAAGGAATGCCGCCCGTCTTCAGCACGCGGTCCTCGCCAGAATTATAAGCCGCGACCATCAGCATGATGTTGCCGCCAAATGTAACGTTGAGGTCATTCAGGAAGGCGATGCCACCACGGATGTTCTGCGCTGCATCGCATATATCGGTGACGCCATAGTGCGCCGCTGTGGCAGGCATCAGTTGCATGATCCCGCGCGCGCCGGCACTGGAATTAACATTCGCGCCAAAACCGGATTCTTGGTCGGCAATCGCCAGTGCAAGTTTGGGGTCGGCCTTTTGCCGCTCTGCCTCGGTCTCGATCATGGACTTTACGGTCGCAAGGTCAATTTCGCTGTCTTGGCAGCGCCCAGCCGATTTAGGTGAAATGTCCGAAGTGCCTGACATGATAGAGCGAACAGCTGGCTGAGGCACTACGTTGCCCGCCTGGCCCTTTGGCGAGGCAGTTACAGGAGACATCGGCATAATTATATTCGCTTGCGGATGCGAAGCCTCCGATGCGCTCAGAGTAGAAGCCTCGATAACCCTTTTCGTGATCAAATCGGAGTTTTGATCTTCGATGACAGAAACTGGGACCGGGGAACTGTCGGGGATCATAGCCGTCGACGCTGCTAAAGCAGAACCGCTCATTGCCAACGCTGTTGCTCCGATAGCCCACCCCGATCGAACCATATTGCCTTCCTCACCTATTAATTCTACAAAAAGGTTATGTATCAGCCTAATTCTATTGGCGGATATTGCCCTAAGGTGTCTGTGTGATCCGCATGATAACGTCGGATTGCCAAACATTGACGAAGTTCATTATCATATATATATTGAAATATAATCCTAGCAACAGATATTTTTGGCATCAAATGAGGGATCACATGAAAATACTGGGTAGTGGCTTATTGGCATCGATTGGTGCGGCAGGCCTAATGCTGACGGCGAGTGTTCCATCCCAGGCAGCCGACGCCTCATGGGGCTGTCAGGTACTTCTCTGCGCCGCCTCTGAAACTCCGTCATGGCACGGTGTGCCCTACTGCGTTCCACCGATGCAAAAGCTGATCGCAGCGATGTCGCTCCCCGGTTTCTCCTGGCCAATTTGCAAAGAGGGTAACGCGGGTAAACCTGGACTGGAGCCTTACGAGCCTTGCCCTGAGGGGTGGTCCCCAACCAGCTCAGATACCTCAAGCGGGCATGGATCAAATTCAGCGCAAAATGTCTGTACGCGCAATCTGGGAAGCTGCGGATCTAAGGCAGCTCGCGATGCAGCAAAAGCGTCGAGCGAGGGTATCGCGACGAGAGAAGTTTATTCAGATAGCGGCCACAACGGATCGTCTTGTGAGCTCATACAGACCCAAGAGCGGAAAGTTCGTACCAAGCCTTATTACTTCGACATTCCGAACAGTAAGGGCGTTAAACAACGCTTTTGGTTTGATTTGAACAAGTAGGCATCGGTCCGGACGAAAGTTCAAGAAAAACAGTAACATGATCACCACGGTAGGTACCATCCAGATCGTAAAAATGCTACTTGGGCCTTGCGAAAAAGGAGCTGTCCACCATGCGTAATGATGAAATTGAGAAGCAAATTCGAGACGTATACTATTTCGATCCGGTCATGCCTTACGGGCCTCAAGGGGCTGGACCGGTTGGACCGGCAATACTTTTATTGGGCGCGTTGGCGACGGCCGGACTTTGGGTCAATGCTCTCGTCCAATGGGTTATGGCTGTCACTTCCGATCCAATCACACGGCCCTATGAAACAGTCATCATCGCCGTAATGGGCTGCATCGCCGCGTATTTTGCCTGGCGCACCGTGCGTATGGCCTATCTCATGACCTGCGCACTGTGTTTTCTCACCTATGACAGCGGTCGCAAGATCCTGCATTATCTCCAAAGGAAACTACGATGAATCCAAGGTTTCGATTAATAATGTCGGCGATCCTGATCTCGACAAGCATTCCAACCCTGCCTGCACACGCCGACGACGGTTACAAACTCAATCTCCAGCTCACCACTAAGAACGCCAGCGAAGATCCCGACAAAGTATGGGATACGCAGGATCTGGTCGCGTATGGAAATCCACCTCGCCATCCAGACATCTATACGGCTCGTATTATAACGCCGTCGGGTGAGTGGTTGTTGTCGCAGACGTCAGGCGATTGCAATATGCAGACCATGTGCACGACATTGCTTGTCCACAAGTCAAGCGATGGCCAAACAACGGTGGTCGCCAACCCTCAAGTTATGCTTGGCGGAACCGCAATCCTTTCTCTGAACTACAAAAAGATCACGACACAGGAATTGGATGAGGCTGCTAAGCCCTTCACCGGTACCTATGATGTGAAGACCAGCAAATGATCAAAATCAGCTCCATTTTCGCAAATGCTGGTTTTCTCCTGGCCATGACAAGTACGATTGCCTTTGCAGGCGAAAGCGCGATCAGTCTGATGCGCGCCGGTATGCCGAGCAACTGCGCCGAGTACGCGGAGAATGTTTCCAAAAGCGAGGGAAGCTTTTCCAGCGTCTCTCCAGTCGTGAATGGTGTGACCTGTTACGGCGCATTCCAGTTCTGCAATAGCGGCACATTCCAGGAATTCTATAACGGCACACCACAACAGTTTCTCAATGATCCGTCCGCTCAGGTCGCAGCATGGATACCCTACCAACAGAGAGAATGGGCCAAGGCCCAGAGAAACGGCATGACTTCCGCCATAGGAAAGGAAGTCTGTTACAAGGGAACCTGTGCCAACGTTACACAGTCATCAATCCTGAAGGCCTGCCAGTTCGGATGCGGCAAAGGCGGAAAGCTTGACAATCTTGTAAAGAGTGGAATGGATTGCAACGCGCCTGGAACCGCCGACGGTGCCGGAACAAGTGTGTGCAAATATCTGGTGTCTGGAGCTGGGTATGATGTCAGTTGCATCACTAATTCGAGCGATGGCACAAATTGCATTGCGCTGGCGAAGCCATAACTCGTCCGAGGGACGACTTGTCCGCCCTCTCAGCCCGTAACCATCTATAATCTGCAACGTGGAGTATGCAAATTGAAGCGATCATTCACAATTGCTGCCCTATGTGTGGCACTCACCTCTGTCTCATCCCACGCACAGGAGACAGAAGGCCCAAAGACCAATGGTTCCGCTCAAGTGTTCCGGATCCCTGAGAGCAATGTATCGTTCCTCACTGGTGATACCTGGCAGCAAGGCAAACAAAAACTTCGCCTCTATGGCATCCAGTCCTGCATCCGTGGAACGATCTACACAGACAAGTCTGGTTTGAAGCAAGATTGTGGAACGGTTTCGCTCGCAATGCTCGCAGCCATCATACGAGACACCAAACCCACCTGCTCGCCCATAGCGCAATTGCCTGCGGCCAAACCTGGCGAAGAACCAACAATACTCGTGGTATGTTCCTCCCACGTGGGAGATCAGTCTCTCGACCTTGGCACGGTCCTCATCACCCAGGGTTTTGCATTCGCGGCCTTTTCAAACGACGCTAAACCTGTCTACATGCCCTACCTTGTGGCAGAAGCCACGGCAAAGCAGTCTAAAGCGGGTCTATGGGCATATGCCGATATGCCTCATCCCAATCTGGTACTGTTTGGAGCGATGCAGAGCAAGACACAGAAGCCATGACAAAATCGAAGAATACAGAATACCTCGAAAAATGGCGGGCAGAATCTCTGGAACCAGGGCATATGGAGACCAAGTTGTTTATGCCGCGTGAAGACCATGAAAAAGTGGTCGCAATGGCACAAATGTTGGGAGCACGAATACCGGTTGTTCTCGGGCAACTCGTACTCGCCGGAATGGCAGCCATGGCCGGACGAAATACAAAGCCTATGGAGCCGATCGCCACGCCAGTTCCGCCCCAACCGACAGACCTTTCGATCCTGATCGAGATGATCGATAAATCGCGGTTTCATAAGGACACTGGTGCAGCCCGCTATCGACAGATCGCCTTTCTAAATCGCCTGGCGGCAGCAATATATCACGGTCAAAGACCGACGATTCAAAGCTTGGCCAGCAGTGTTGATTCACACTACTCGCAGCTTGAAATACTATCCAAGGCTTTGGAAAAACGTGGAGTAGTTGTTCGTCAGCACGTTCCCGGTTTGACCAAAAGCCGCTCGGGTAAGGTTCTTTACATTCGCGAGGACGCTATTGATGCCTTGAACAAAGCGCACCTTGATGAGGTAGGGTATCCACTGCTGCCGCTGGAAAATCACTTCGCCGATGTGCCCGCAGATAATTCATAAGAGCAGCCTTGTGCTGTTCGAGGCGATGCAGAGCAAGGTTCACAAACCATGACAAAGCCCAAGTATTCGGAATACCGTGAAAAATGGCGGGCAGAATCCATTGAGCCCGGGCATATGGAAACCAAATTGCTTATTGCTCGTGAGCACCACGAAAAAGTGGTTGCCATGGCGCAAACGCTAGGAGCACGAATACCTGTCGTATTCGGCCATTTAGTTGTAGCTGGTATGGCCGCCATGGCCGGCCGACCGCAAAAACCTATGGAACCTCTGTCCTCACCCGTGCCCCCACAGCAAACGGATTTGGCGATACTTAATAAGATGATAGATAAATCCCGTTTCGCGAAAGATACGGGTTCAGCTCGATATCGTCAGATCGCCTTTATTCATCGCTTGGCTGACGAGATATCCAGCGGTCGAAAACCGACAATCCAGAGCATGGCGAGCAGTGTGGATGCGCACTACACGCAGCTCTTGGTTTTGTCAAAAATGTTGGAAATGCGCGGGGTGATCATACGCCAACATGTTCCCGGATTGACCAATTCTCGCTCAGGTAAAGTGCTCCATATCCGCGAAGACGCCATTAACGCGCTGAACCAAGCCCACATTGATCAAGTCGGCTATCCGTTGCTGCTGCAGGAAAACAACGAGCCTGTGCGCTTGTGCTGAGATTGTTGTGATTCAAGGCCGGCGCTTCTTCAGCGCCATTTCAATTGTGCCCGATGCGGTCTTAGCTGTCATGTTGTCGGGATAGCCGGGAGGTGCGACGATCTTTCCCTGCTCGACATAGCGACGTATCAAATCGACCTGTTTCACCGAGGCCGCCGGCGCAACATAAGCCCCGCGCTCGTCTGTCTCTCGCGGACCAAGAAAGGCTCTGCAGGCTTCCGCTGACAAGAGCATGGCTTCGTCAATCGGCGCTGCGTCGCGCTTGGACTTCGAGCGCACGGCAAGGATCAAGTTTTCTGAAGGTTTGATGGGCACCGCGATAGCCAAGCTCGATAACTCTTGGACGAGCTGATCGTGGAATGCAGCAACCGCAGGCCGGTAGTGTTGCCTTCCATTGGCAATCAGATCCAGTTCTGCTTCGACGCGGCGGGTAAAGTCCAGCTCCATGAACGCAAAGCGGCCGGACATCATATCCACAACCGCTTCGCCTTTCTCAGTTGGCACAAGCATTTTCTGCCGGATCTTCGCGTATTCGCGATTCATGATTGTGCTCATGATCGTTGCATAGGTGGATGGCCGTCCGATCCCCTCGGACTCCATCTTCTTGATGAGCGAGGCCTGGGTGTATCTCTTGGGCGGCTTTGTCTCTGATGCCGTTAGTTTGCCCGCATCCACCAATAGCTCCTGTCCCACGACAAGCTCGGGGACCGGATTAATGCCGTCTTCGGTTTCTTTACCCTCATCGTCCATCTCTTCATCATGTGCGTGCAGTTTTGTCCAACCTGGTGCAATCAGTGTGCGGCCGCGGGCTTCGAATGACAGGGCTTGGCCATTTAGCGAAAATCCCCCGAGTATCGCTACCCTCACCGAATATCGCGCGTCCGGCAACTGAGAGACGATGGCTCGTATCCGAATTAATTTGTAGAGCGCCTGCTGCGGAACCGTCTCGCCGGCAACGGCAACATCCCAGTGTGTTGGTGTTATCCCCGGATGGCCGGCTTGAGCTCCGTCCTTTGCTGGGAAGGTCCGGCGCTGATCTATAACCTCCAAGCCAAGTTTTTCTGCCTCGATCTGAATGAGGGGAAAATCGTCATCGGTGATATTGGGATTATCTGTGCGGTGATAAGTGATATGCCCCTGCTCGTAGAGTGCTTGTGCGGCCGCCATAGAGGTTTCCGGATCCAGATCAAGCTCAACACTTGCCGCCTGTTGCATCGTCGACGTCATGAATGGTGGATGTGGCGAGCGTCGCGTCTCGCTTGATTGGCAGGACTGGACACGAACAATGCTGCAGCCGGCAACCGCCTGCGCGTACGCTCTGTCAAGAAAATGCGGCTGCTCTTCTGTAACGAAGCCTGGCTTCAGCTGCCATCTCGCGGTCCATGCCCTACCTGAGTTTTCGAATGTCAGTTCAACGCCGAAGTGATTGATCTTCCGGAAACCGCGAATGGCGCGCTCGCGATCGACAATGATCCGCACTGCAAGGCTCTGTACGCGGCCAGCAGTCAGCTTGGTCCCGTGGCGCCTGCTGATCTCTGGACTAACCATGTAGCCCACAAGCCGGTCCAGGACGCGGCGGGCCTCCTGTGCCGCCACCACCCGGACATCAATCAATCGAGGTGCTGCAACGGCTGCAAGAACTGCATCAGGAGTTATTGCATTGAATGTCACCCGTTTTGGATCTTTCAGGCTGAGAACTTCTTTCAGGTGCCAACTGATGCTTTCCCCTTCCCTGTCCGGATCGGTCGCAAGCAGCACCTCATCGGCCGAGGAGATGAGGTGTTTGATGCGATCAACAACGCTTTGGCCGCGTTCGGATAGGACGTATGTGGGACGAAAGTCGGGTGCTGATACGGCTATCTCATTTGTGGGCAAGTCGCGAACATGGCCAATACTGGCAACGATCTTATAGTCAGACCCGAGAATGGATGAGAGTTTTTGCACTTTGCCTGGCGATTCAATGATCACCAGCTTCATTCACCAGCCTCCGCTTTCCAGACTGCGATTTTTTGGTCTATCATCAGCCTGAACAAGCGTTTGGTTTCGACTGCTTCAGCATCAACAAGTTTTTCCCACCTTAGAAATCTATCTAAAAGTGAATGGCGATGTCGTTCGTTCAAATCGCCAAGTGCGAACATCACATCGGAGAAAGCGATCAAGGCTGCTTCCGAAACAAAGGACAGTTGGTTAGCTGCCAACCATGCAGGCTTGCGATCTTCTGATCGACGCTCGAAAGAAACGAGTGAGGCATGCGAGCGCGTCATTGCGGGCACTCCAATAGCTTGAGATGCATGATCATTTGAACTTAGATCACCTGTGGCGAATTTTGATATATGTTGCTCCAAGAACAATTCTCGAATCTCACATCCAACGCCGGGGTGGTTATGCAATGAAACTGGGATCGAATACGCCTTTAAAGCGGCCAATGCAGCTGACACTTGCATACTATAGAAACGCTATAGCCGAAGATTAAAAGAATGGCAACCCCAAAAGACACCCCATTTGGTCGAGTGGCTTTCACCGCTTTCACGATGAAGCAGATCTTGGACAATCCGCTGGAAGGCGAAACGCCAACGTCCAGGATGAAGCAGATTGGTATGATCAACCTGATCTACCAGATGCAATTGACGAACATTGAAACAACCATAACAAACATTATGAACATATCGCGGCTCAGCAGGGATGCGGTGTATGAAAGCACCACACCGCTCTTGACCAGAAAGCTATTGCTGGAAGAGCAAGTCCTCAATACTGCAGGCCGGGGTCGCGCTTATCGGCTGGTTATTCCGGAAGAGATATTTGGATCGGGGCCGTTCCTGACACTGAATCCAGGGAAATCAGAATAGCGGCATACAGCGTTTTAACCATTTCATTTTAAAAAATGCATACGCGAACTTCTTGCTAAGGGGCTTTCGTTCGCACATAGTCTTATTTGCCGTCAAAAGGGGTGGAACGTGATTCGGCGTTCTCGACCAAACACGCACAAATTCAGATCAATCAACGGAGAATTGAGCCCATAAAAGCAAAAAAACCGGCGCGAAGGCCGGATTTTTCTAGGTTGAAACAGCTACGGAACTCCAATTCCGCATTGCCCAAATGTCATAGGCAAAACTAGCTGTTTCATCCCGACATTGCAAGAGGAAAATGCGCTTCGTGCCACGGATTTGCTTGCTTAAAGCAAAGGTGAAAGTGGTGACTATTCATAACCAATTGACTACATGGCTGCACGGTTTGACGACCGTTAGCCAGATCGATCTTTATCAAACCTTCTTATGGCGAGGTCTCGCTGAGGGTCAGCTGAACGATGCACAGGCCATCGAACTTACTGAGGCGGCTGCAGCCAAGCGTGAAACGTTCATGCGTGCTCGCGAGCAAAGGAGGCCACCCGCCGGCACATATTTTCCCAGACGGGAACTCACCGGTCAGTCCAGGAATAAGGCGGCTTCGGGTGTTCGATGTTCTGTTAGATGGGCCAGAAAGCGCCGATTAGGGGACATGGCTGCCCTACCCCCTCACCTACGCGATCTTTTTACGGAAGGAGAGCGGGCGGTATTATATGTGATAGCGTCGGATTGCCGACAACACGGAAGCTGCCAATGTTCGGTGAAAGAAATCGGAGACCGTGCGGGGGTTGGTGCGACCACAGTGCGAAATGCGCTTCGACGGGCTAAGGATCAAGGAATAATTGGCATAACGGAGCGCCCACAGTGGCGCGCAAAACACCTAACCAATGTGATTTCCATCATCTGCGAGCGCTGGCTGTCTTGGCTTAAAAAATTCCGGCCAAATCTCGGGCTAAAGTTTGAACAGATAGGGTTCAAAATACCGAAGGCCACAGAAACCTACGGTTATAAATCTTATAGCAGACAGCCTAAATGCAACCGTTTGGCCGGCCCTACGGGCGGCATCCTGCCGTTTGCTGGTCGCAAACCAGCCTCCGGTTGACGGCTGACAGAGACAGTTATGAAATGTTGTGCCCAGTCGAACGCAAATAGGCTACGAAAAATAGCCTAGCGGTTCGGTCGGTGATCTAATAATCGGCCAAATAGCGCGTTTCATCGACAATGCCGCAAGCTTGATAGAAAAATCAGTTGCGACAAGGTCGATCAGCGTTGATGGCATTTTCTCTGAGTTGGTGTGTTTTCGAGGAACCTAGCCCTTTTGCGACGCCCGGAGGCATCAATCCGCTTTCCTATCGTACTTGGGTCTTATTTTGATGCCCTGTGCCCATCGATGTAAAAACCCATCAATTCGGCAAATTGATTAGAACATTGAGGTCATCAAGTATGGCTGTATAGTCGCCGATCTGAATACCGTGTTTCAAAAAAATGTCATCCCAGACTTTACTGCTGGTGGCGGTGTTGTGGCATTCAGTAGCGACAACTAGAAGGACGCCCAATAGCTCAATGGAAGATATGTTTTTTCTAGCCTGAAGTGACAAGGCACCATTATCGTCAATGCAATACCTACATATACGACTATAGATATCTAGCTGTTCATTAAGCGGGCCGTGCATGTTTGATTGTGCTCCAGAAAACATGTTTCTTCCGTTAGGTTTCATGACAATACCGAACGCAAACTTATTCTCAGGAGTCCCACCATTAATAGGTATCACGTCGATACCTATTCCTAAATTTTTGGAGCTTTGTCAGATTGCCGGAGACGACCGTTTTCCCCGCATAGGTGCCGCGTTGATACCTATTTTCAACGTAGCGAGGCTGATACAGTCAAGCCATGGATGATATGCACCTGAAAATGAGCAGTGTTTTGATAATCGAGGATGATTATTTCTACGCAGATTCGCTCAAGCGTCACTTCAGAACGTCGGGTTGGCAGGTTATCACAGCCGAAACATTCCACGCCGCACTCGCTGCGATTGAAACAGACGTTTTTGACCTCATTATCATTGATCCTGGCCTGCCTGACTACGGTGTCGAAATGGAATCAAGAAATGTCCGCCTGGCTATCGTTGACAGTATAATCAGCACTACACCCAAGGCGGTACATTTGGTTATCACTGGGCGATTCTCATCTGACGAGGCGGAAATTTGTAGAAGCTTCGGTGCCAAAGGGTATCTCGGCAAGAATCGGCTCAATGCCCCCACCCTCGCTAGTATTCTAGAGCTCATGACACGCTCTGAATTTGTCTTGCACAGGGGAAACGAGACGATAAGTAACGCATCCCCTGGTTACCACCATCCATTTTTGTCGCTGTCAGAAGACGAATGCCTTCAATGGGTGGAAGATCGACCAAAAGGAATGAAACGCAACGAACTATTCGTCTTGATGGCGAAGCACTTCAAGATGAAGAGCCCCGAAATGGCTGAGCAAAAGTACAAGCGCGCACGTAGCAAAGTGATCGCACACGGCCGCCATTTCGCGAACAACAACGAAGTCGTGGAATAAGGATTTTAATTCATCATGCATCGAGGCCCAATCACCATCCTTTCCGGATTGGTGACTTTTTGTGTAGTAGCAGCTGCTTACGCAGTTAATCTGGATCCCAACGTCCTGGCGGTTGAAGGAGATCCCGGGCACCCTCGTGCCATTTACCGCGAAGCCGATCTCGCCAAGTCCTTTACGCCTCAGGAAATTACCACCCGGACACCCTGGTCCAATGGCGTTGAGCGTACATATCGCGGCTATTCCCTTCCTGAGATCCTCGCCAAGAATGGGCTAGCCGATGTGAAAGTTATCACAGGCGTTGCACCCAATGATTTCGCCGCCAGAATCGATGTACGCGAGATCTTCAAATACCAACCCATCGTTGCATCACAAATTATCTGCGATGCAGCAGAGGCTCGAATGGGCAAGTGTACTGAAGGCAGGTACCGACCACTCGAGGCGGATGATTACGGCCCGTTCTTTGTTGTGTGGCCGTTCGACAAACTGCCGAAGGCTTACGAACCCAATGATCACTCCAGATGGATATGGTTTCTGTCCGAACTTCGGGAAGACGAATGAGCGAAACCAGCCAATCGAAGATATTTGGTGTTAGTGAGTGCACAGCAGTAAATGGCGGGCAGATCAATTGATGCGTTTTTTGCGAGCATATGGGGTGTATCTGCTCGGACTTGTCTTTGGCATTTCTGTGCTGATTGGCGTTTCTTCATTTCTTCGAACAGATATGAACCGCAGTCGAGCCTATGACATTGTTGCCGAAGTCAATGAGGTTCAATGGCGATCGAGCCAGGCGCGTGAGAAAATGGTCAGTATTATGGGATGGGCAAGATTGGCCGCTCGTTCCAATGACCAGGAATATCGTTCGAAAATCCTACTCGACGCCAATTTTCTGGCCATCAATACGAAGACACTCGTAAGCCTGACCTACGTCAAGAAAATTATGCCGCAAGTCGATGTCGATCAGATGAGCGCTCTACTTGAGTTGGTAAACAAGCAGATCAAGCCCCAGCTCGAACTTCCTAACCCAAACTATGACGGCATCGTATCTGGACTTGAAGAACTTTGGCCGCGGATTGTTCTAACAACCACCGGCAACCTGGGGAACACACAGAAACGAACTGCGGATCTCGAGCAGAAGGCCTTGTATGATAATTTTTTTCTTGCCTTCGTGTTCGCCTTCGCCATCGTGATAATGGTTACCATAATGGCATTGGTTACTCACCGCAGTAAGTCGCTCTATAATGACCAGGTTCGGCAGTTTGCCCTGTTGTTTTCCCATATGACCTTCACAAGAATTAGCGGTCTGTCGATGTGGATGCATGAGACATTGTCACCAGAAGATAGACCAGATCCTGCTTTGCTCGACATGGCACGAAAACGCATAGATGACTTATCAGTTGTCACTGATTGGCTTGCGCGTATCGCTTATCCAAAGTTCGATCGTGACAACACGCCCATCGTCGCTTTGAGTACAATTCTTGATGAAATGGTTCGGTCTAACGTGGCAATGCTGCGAGCCGATGCGAAAGCAACCCAGTTGCTCGTCCCACAAGGCCAATTCCATCTTATGCTCCAGGAACTCTTGCGTAATTCCAAGGACGCCGTTGACGGTGTTGTGAACCCAGAGATCATCATCAATGTTCAAATAGGGCACCGGTGGTCATTTGGCCGTGACTTGATCATCTCGATTGAAGACAACGGAATCGGCATGACGTCGGATCAAATTAAAAAAGCGACAACGCCATTTTTCTCTACCAAGGGTGAATCTCGTGGCCACAGCGGACTTGGTCTAACCGGATGTGCGCGATTGATCCAGACTATGGGGGGGTCCCTTGCAATTCAATCAATCAAGGGCAAGGGAACCAAAGTCACCCTGCGATGCCCGCTGTCACATCTTCCTGCAATAAGATGGAAACACACATGAACAACGTTATTAGGTTCGAGAGAAAGCGAGGAATCGAAGAGATATTGTCTGAGCTGAAAGGTCGACTTGACCGCATCGAGGTTCGTAATCACGCCCTCCATGAACAGGTTGAGTGCATAGAAACATCAGTCCGATCTCCAGATGCTCTTCTCAGAGTAGAACGAGGAAACGTAGGTCTCCGATTTAAGGATGCGCGCATCCTTGGTACTTACCGCGGTAAACGGTGGGCCTATGCCTGCAATGTGACTGGCAACAAGCATGATGCTTTACAATTTGCGCCTCTCAGGGTTGGAGATCTTATCCTCGAAGACTGGCCATTTTCAGAAGAAGCACGATTGATCGAGAGTTGTTGGAACCAAATTACTAAACACAATGAAACAATGTTGCCTCAGCATCGCAACAGCTCGTGGTGTCACAACGATCAGCAAATAGACAATTACGGTCCCGTGGCGTTCGCCTCAATATCGTGTGACGCTTACGAAGCCATTTGTGTACTGTTCAACTATCTAACCATTCGCCTTACCATTGGCTCCATTGTCCATATCGAAAAATGGTCGACTAATCCTGCTCAACCCAATCCGGCTGTTGAGGTGGGTTTCAAGGAGTGGCTAGGCCGCAATCCTCGTTTCAAGTTGAGATTGAGAGAAGAATGCGACCGACGTCTCAGTTTTATCGTGGTGGCGTGCTAGGATTCGCAATCAATGTAGGATTTGCGATTCCCAGGAGGCATGTATTCAATGCAGTCATAAGGTTAACGTGCATTGGCCTGCCCCAACTGATATTCGCGGGCGACTTCGCTGCGGGTGAAAACTAGGCACGCGCCGTTGGATGCGCGCGGGTCGTAGGCAAAGCCCTTGGCAGCAAGTGCCGCCATGATTTCCCTCACGCCAATCAATCCATACAGGTGGTCGTGAAGTTCTACGAAAATGCGCTCAATGCCTGGGAGGTTTGCATGAACAAGAAGGTCGTGTTCAGCACCTTCAATGTCCATGACAACGACGTTAATCGAGTGCTTGGTAATGAACTGATCAATGTCACCGGAAATCAGATCGATAGTGGTTTCGTATGGCCCCTGATTTTCGTACACCGATGACATCCAGAGATCGCTTCTAATATAGAATTTGAAGCGTTTTGGATTGCCGGCGGTCAGTAACCCAGTTGTTAGCTGAACGTTTTTGTGACCGTTCGCTTCAACTACTCGCGCTGCCAATTGTGATGTTGCTGGGTTGGCATCAAAAGACCAGATGAGCGAACCCTCGACACCTGCAATTGTCGAAGTGACGACACCCAGACCGGTTCCCAATTCCAGTACCCTGTCATTAGGTTGAACAGCCTGCGTAACAAGTTGCACTTCATTGGCCTCGTAATCACCCTTGGTGAGTGCTGCCCAAATTGTAGGTGACACTTCGTCACTATTAAGGGGAATCGTTACGCCATGTACCACGGGATACGCCATCTATAACTCCATTTAGTAGCAAGCCACTCTTTGAGAGTTTGGCGGTGCTTTCATGCCTACATTGCCGTCTAAAGTCGCATCGATGCCCGCCTGACAGGCCGTATGCGTGATTCTAACTTCACGTCCGCCTTCCCATCTTGATAGTCAAGATTCGCATTAGTCTACTGATGGCCCTGCGATTTGGATTTTCTCCCATCCTCATGAAACGGTGATGCAAGAAGGCATCAATTTCTCGTATCGACACGTTAGCCAAATCCGGACCATATTGAGTTGTCAATGCAGCTTCCATCATATCAAGATCTTGAGTAGTGGGGTTGTAGCCGGACGTGGTGACAGCCAACGGAAGTGACTGGTGTATCAGGTATCTAGCCAATTTGGATAACTCCGGATCAATGTCCAAATCTGCCATCAAATCTCCCACGTGCTCTTCGGCAGCATAACGCACTTATGCCTTCGATGACGGAATAGCATTATATCGCAAACCGCAGAAGTGTGACTTGTTGGGCAAGGACGCGGACTCCATACAACCATCACACTGCCCTTCCCGTACAATGACAAGTTTCTTAGGCGTCGGGCACAATTGATGCCAGGTAGACAATCTCTGCAGTTATGTTGTTTTGGAGCCTTACAGAATCAGCGTTAACCTTTCGTTAACTTTAAACTTCTTGCGGGATTTCACGAATCGGAGCTAAATGCGATTTCTTAGCGAATTTCTATCAATAATCGCATAATGGAAAATACGCCGATGAATATCGCATCTCCCATAGTTAACTCGCTATCTGACTTTGATGAGCTGATACTCAAACAAGGCGGTGATTTATCCAAGCGCTTGCAAAAGCATCGTCTCGAAAGCTTTCCGCCAAATGCACAGAAGTCGCTTCGTTCATTCTCACTTGCGGAAGCCGCGGGCTATCTCGGAATTAGTGCTGGCCACCTGAAGAACTTGTCTTTGGAAGGTAAGGGTCCAGAGCCGGCACTGACCTCGACGGGTCGTCGGTCGTATTCGGCCGAACAAATGCTGAGTATGCGGCACTACCTCGACAAGCATGGTCGTGCCGATGTCAAAAAATACGTACCGCATCGCCGTGGCAGCGAACACTTACAAATCATTGCAGTTGTGAATTTCAAGGGCGGTAGCGGAAAGACGACGACAACGGCCCATCTTGCTCAACACCTAGCACTAACGGGACACCGTGTGCTTGCTATTGATCTCGATCCACAAGCATCCTTGTCGGCCCTCCACGGCTTTCAGCCAGAGATTGACAAGGATGACAGCCTCTACGAAGCCTTGCGATATGACGCCGACAAGAAGCCGTTGTCTCAGCTTATTAAGCGCACGAACTTTCCGGGCCTCGACATAGTGCCCGCAGCACTGGAGCTTCAGGAGTTCGAATACGATACTCCCCTGATTCTGGCCGAGAAAGGCACTCGTGCTATGGGTCAGGTATTCTTCACGAGGCTGGATTCTGCACTTAGTGAAGTGGCTGACGACTATGATGTGGTTGTCTTGGATTGTCCTCCTCAACTGGGATACCTTACGCTAACCGCCCTCTCCTCTTCGACATCTGTTCTAATAACTGTGCACCCGCAAATGCTGGACGTCATGTCGATGTGCCAATTTCTTCTGATGCTTGGCGAAATCCTCAATCCGATCAAGCGCGGCGGGGGTAACATGAATTTAGACTGGTTTCGGTATCTGGTGACACGCTATGAACCAGGTGATGCGCCGCAGTCCCAGATGGTTCACTTCATGCGCTCATTGTTTCGCGATTATGTTTTGAAAGCTGAAATGCTGAAAAGCACGGCAATATCAGATGCCGGCATTACGAAACAGACACTGTACGAAGTCGAGCGAAACCAGCTCACGAGGTCCACATACGATCGAGCTATGGAATCCTTGAATTCAGTGAATGGCGAGATCACGTCGTTGATTCATCAGGCATGGGGGCGAGCATGATGTGGCAATCAAACATGCAAATCAACGAGTTTACGGCTGTAAACCTTGCCCAGCTGCTTACAGAAGGATCATAGTCAATGGCACGCAAAGGCTTGATGGCTGGCTTGCTTGAGGAAGATGAGTTTACAGCTGTAAACTCGGAAGAACCGCATGTTCAAAGCCCTCGATCTGGACGAGGCGCTTTCGGTATGATGAGCCGAGCCGCCGATGAAATGGCGAACAAAGTCGAAGCTGCAGAAGAAATTGAAAAGCAGTTATTGATTGGCGACACTGTTATCGAACTTGATCCGAATGAACTTGAAGGATCGTTCATCACGGATCGTATCGCGGATGATCGGTTTGAAGAACTCGTACAAGCAATTCGGGAAAGAGGGCAAGACTCCCCCATCTTAGTACGGCCGCACCCGACGGAGGCCGGCAGGTTTCAGATAGTCTTTGGACATCGACGCACTAGGGCCGCCAAAGAGTTAGGGGTAAAGGTAAGAGCCGTCGTCAAGGCGCTTTCTGATAGAGAACATGTCATTGCGCAGGGTCAGGAAAACACGGCGCGCGAGGATTTGTCGTTCATTGAACGCACCATGTTTGCATCTCGCTTGGTAGGGCTTGGATTTGACAATCCGACCATCCTCTCAGCACTGGCAACCAATAAGACCGTTCTATCAAAGATGATGTCGGTCGCATCCCAGGTGCCAGAGACGATACTTCAAGCCATTGGTGCCGCAAAAAATATCGGCCGTGAAAGATGGTACGAGCTTTCAGTTAGCTGCCGTGATCCCGGATATCGAGAACGAGCTCAGGTTATAGCGGCCTCAGAACGGTTCACGGCAGCTTCGTCCGATGATCGATTCAACATGCTACTCAATCTTGAAATTGCGGATGCCGCTAAGGAGGGCGAACAGCCATCTACTGTTCCCTCGCCAGCTCGACAATGGTTCGCACCCGATAGATCTGTGCAAGCGGTCGTGCATCAAAAGGGCAAAAACTTCAAACTATCAATGAAGTCAGATGTTGATCAAGGGTTTGGAACCTATCTAACCGATAACCTTGATCAATTGTTCGAAGCATATCTGGCATCGAAAACAGAACTGGTCAGGAGATAAAACGCAAAAGAAAAAGGCCCCCAAACGTTGCCGTCGTGGAAGCCCTTCTCATCTCTTAAGCAAAGATAGAATCGCATTTCCTCGAATCACTGTCAATAGTTTTGAGCGTCAGCATGGCGGGTGGACTTCTTTTGCCTAACTGAAAGGCGAATGAACATGCAAGGAAATGCAATCACGACGCCCTTTGGGCGGCGAGCGATGTCGCTTGTCCAACTGAAATCGCAAACACAGGCCAAAGAGCTGCCGGCGGGAAAGTCCGCGGATAAATGGCAGGTCTATCGTTGGCTGTGTGAAGGCAAGGATATCGTCGGAGTAGGGGACCGTTCACTTGCGGTACTCAACGCGCTGCTATCCTTCCTGCCGGACAATGAGCTCGCTGAAGGAAGCGGGCTCATTGTTTTCCCGTCCAATACGCAATTATCTCTCCGGGCACACGGCATGGCCAATGCGACGCTTCGCCGTCACCTGGCTGCACTTATCGAGTGCGGGCTGATTACCCGCAAAGACAGTCCTAACGGCAAACGGTACTCACACAAGGATCGGGGAGGGGAGATTACCGATGCGTTCGGATTTTCCCTCGCACCATTGCTTGTACGCTCAGAAGAGCTTCGGGAGGCCGCAGAGAGTGTTCGGGCAGCGGCGCGGGCGCTGAGGCTTGTTCGCGAGCGCATGACGCTCCACAGGCGCGATATCGCCAAATTGATAGAGGTAGGACTTTCAGAAGAGGTTCCGGCCGACTGGCAGGGCATCTGGACGCGTTTTCGCACAATCGTAGACAACATTCCCCGTAAAGCGTCACTCGGTGCTCTGGAACCAATTCTGTGCGATTTGGCAGTCTTGCACGATGAAGTGGCTATCCTTCTGGAAAAACACGTTAATGCTGAAAATATGACTGCCAATGAGTCTCATATTGATCTGCAGCAACAGAATTCAAAACCCGACTCCTATTCTGACTTTGAACCTGGCTTGAGAAAAGCCCAAGGGGCAAAACCTGCACTCAAATTGCCGGTGAGAGAAGATGCCCGAAAGACCTATCCGCTAGGACTGGTGCTGAAAGCCTGTCCGGAAATAGCCGATTATGCGCCGGCCGGGATCTCGACCTGGTCCGATATGATGCGAACCGCGGCACAGGTCAGGGGAATGCTGGGTATTTCACCTTCGGCCTATGAGGAAGCCCTTGATGCGATCGGCCATGAGAACACCGCCATCGTTCTTGCCTGCATCCTGCAGCGATCGCAGCATATCAGCTCGGCCGGGGGTTACTTGCGTGTTTTAGCCATGAAGGCGAGGGCAGGGGAGTTTTCCGTCGGGCCAATGCTGATGGCGGCTTTAGGGAACGTTCGTGTTGTAGACCTGCAGATAGCCAACTGATGCCCCGCGTCAACTTGTTTCAGCCAAGGGGCGAGGGGGCAAGCCCCATCCCCAACCCCTTGGAAGCATACACTTGGGTTTCCTGGAGCTTCTTCACATCATTCGCCCGTGAACTGGCTTCGCTTCTTTTGTGCAGCATTATTAGCCCCCACTGGCCCGGATCTACGCATCCATACGGGCGGGTGATCCCTCGCCCCCGGTCTCGCTTGCGATGCCACAGAAGCAGGAACGGGATTAGAGGTTTTCAATCACATGTAAAGTCCGTGGAGACAGCGGCATTAATAGCAGATCAGGATTTGATGCATCCCTGATCCGTAGGGCTTCATCATGCGGAACCATCAAAACGGCGTCATGTATGTCGGCAAGTTCAGGAAGTCTATTCAATCCGTCAATGAGCGCGGGATGTAAGGCATCTGTATAGTACACGATCCAAAACGTGCGCGTCCTTACGATTTCTGCTGACGATAGATTATTGAGAATGTAGCATTCTGAGCCAGGGCGCTCAGACCTATTAATGTATTTTGTTATACCAGCATCAGCTGAGATGTTGATTTTTTTGCTGCCGAACAGCAATTCCATCATCCTACGAATGAGACTGGAGGCTTGATCGGACTGGGACCCAGCCTCGTGTGACCAATGTTCGTCGCCATTATCCTCCCTCTCTTTCGCATTCTCTACATCGAGTAGGGCTTCAAGCAATGTGAATCTCATCGCCTTTGCGTGTGAATCTGCTGTACCTACTGCGAGATGGCACCCTTGGCATAAGGCTTCAAAGAATTGGGGATAGCAAACTGTACTGGACAAGGCCTGCCTTGCTGTCACATCAATGGCCCGCTCGAGTGCAGCCCGTTTGGGGCCAAAATGCTGCCCTTTGCATAGCTCGACATCTCTACCTGTATGGAAATGTGATCTAGTAAATACTTCTCGCATTCTGACAACCTGACCGGTGTACGACCATAAGGAGCAATTTCAATTAATGGTGCTGTGAGAAAATGAACGCCACAATAGGCGAGTTTATAGAATTTCGTAAAGTACAGTATTTATTATATAATTTGTTTCATGTGGAATGGAAGCTTCTACTCACTACGCCTTAAGCTGCCAGATTTTCAACAAACAAGCTGACCGTGTGAGCATTCAGTCGAATAGCTTAATCTGAGAGATTTGTTTGCAATCAGATACAGCAGCCCCAAGCGCACAACCGTACTGGAATTGCAGGACGGCATATTCAACTGATCGTTTTCTGATAGCTGCCGACTTTGTACAATGTGTCGGTGAGAGGGGCAAATTGACCCGACCGATAGAGCCGAGTAGGTGCCGTGGTGATACCTAAAAACCATTGTTGACTTGTGCCAAGAGTGTATGACGATTGATATCGAAACCTAAATATCATCGGCAATGCATTGGTAAAAGGGTCGACATTAGGGCGTGCACCGGAAAATATTCTACGGCATGAAAAATAATGTCAGCTATAGTTGCTGTATGTATACGCTATGAAGTGGGGAAGTGATGAGTTTGAAGAATAAGATTGTTAAGAGTAAATACTCGCACCCGGTTACATCTGTTCTTCATTTTTCTTACTTGGCTCTCATATTCGTTGTTGCGTCGGTAAGTCCAGGGAAGGCCGAAAACGCGCCGCCTATTCCGTTAGAGAAGAGCCAGCAGGCACAGCAATCCATTGCCGATCTCAAATTACTTGCTGAGCGAGGTGAGAGTGAAGCGCAGGCCAAGCTCGGCATAGCATTTGAGCATGGGCAGGGCATCCAGCAGGATTTTTCCCAAGCGGCATCCTGGTACCAGAAGGCTGCAGCGCAAGGTGATGCCATTGCCCAGAATAATCTAGGCAAATTGTACAGCACTGGGGAAGGTGTTCATCGAAACGCACAAGTGGCAGCCGACCTGTACCAAAAGTCTGCAGAACAGGGCAACGCTTTAGCTCAGGCCAATCTGGCAAAGGCTTACTTCAGGGGCGAAGGGGTCACCAAAAATTATCCTCTCGCACTGGAGTGGTATAAAAAGTCTGCAGAACAAGGCAATGCCTTGGCGCAAGCGAGCTTGGGTTATGCGTATGAGGTCGGCGAGGGTGTTCCAGCTGACATGCCAATCGCTGTAAATTGGTATCAAAAGGCCAGTCAAGGTGGGGACACCATGGCGCAAACCAATCTTGCTCGGCTCTATTACACCGGACAAGGTGTTCCTCAAGATTTGAATGAAGCAGTCAAATGGTATTTGTCTGCTGCAAATACTGGAAATGCCCTGGCGCAATCAGCAATCGGAGCGATCTACGAAACGGGCACGGGTCTACCTCGTGATCTCGGTAAAGCAGCCGATTGGTATGAAAAAGCTGCTGAACAAGGGGTAACAGTAGCAGCGGGCAATCTTGCCAAAATGTACTTCAACGGTGCCGGCCGCGGTCAGGACGATCACGGCGCCGTGCATTGGTGGAAAGTTGCTGCCGAACAAAAAGACGCTGAATCCCAGTACAATCTCGGCCTTATGTATTTTTCAGGACGCGGGGTAGAGCAAGATTATGAACAAGCTGCGCATTGGTGGAAAGAAGCTGCAGCGTTGGGGTATGCGAAGGCCAGCACTAAGCTGGAGCAAATTAAATCCATGGGATTGATCAAGTAACGTAAACACTCATGTATCCAGGCAGCCAGGGCCCCGGATATATTCATCCGGGAAGAGCAATAGAATCTAGAGCGCGTTCGTGCTGGGTATGGTTTCTGAGATCGCCACTTCGGCGGCATGAAATACGGTGAGCAAACGATCCAGCTCTTCGACAAAATTCATAATGTCGCCATCGTCGTCATAGTTTTTCTCAATGAGATCGCCGATTTTGTTGACGGCAAAATTGCGAACCATCTGAATCTTTTCTTCGCGAGTAGCCATGCCTCTTACCCATGCTTTTTTGATAAAAAGACAATTTCCATAGGTGAGTTTGATTTTCAAGCGACTTTTGAGGCTAGGGCTTACATCCGACTGCCCGCTTGTTTGGCTTGCCGCTCTTGATTGTGAGCGCTAATCTCCGAAATGACTCGTGTGCGTTAGCTCGCCGGCTCCGTGGCCCATGAACATTAAACGGGCACAGATATACGATATAAGAGAAGCGGTTGTAATTATTGTTGAATTTTCATTTCTGCAAATCCAAGCCCATGAAATGCTTCACAGCTTAGACGTTAAGCTCATTCTAAAAATATGCGGGTTATATACGTTTTCTCAGGTTTGGAGAGGCTGGCGTATGTCTGTGCCCGTTTGATGTTCCGAGGTCTTTTACGCCTAAGTCGCGCTTTCCTGTTCACGCGCCCGAAACAACACGTCAATGGCACCTTGGATCTCCATCAAATTCTTGATAGGACCGGGGTTCGCGCCGTTTTGGGCGATTTGCAGGATTTCTTGGCGGCGCGATGAAATAAGTTCGCTGATCGCTGCGTCGATTTCTTTCACATGCTGAGCCGTCATCTCGATCTTTCCGACTATTGGCCTGAACGGCCTGAGCTGTTTATTCCGCAATACAGCGTCTGATCAGGCCGTCCTGCTGATTTTGGTCATCAGCATGATCAGCCTGAGATTCCATAGTAAACAAAGGTATATCGATGTTATAATACAACGAGTGCCTCTACATCAGTTGATGTGGAGGCACTCCTTCAATTCAGGATGCTATCAGGGTCATTTCGCGGAATGCTTGTGGGCTTCCGTTGTTGATTTATGCGCCTTTTCAGCGTGCTCATGGGCAGTTGTCGAATGATGTTTGGCTTCTTCATGTTTGCCATGAGTATGGGCATGCACAGCTTCGTGGTGATGATGCGCGGCAGCGGCATGGTGGCCTGCTGCGGTATGATGATGCTCATTTGCGGGATGATTGCTAGGCATTTTATCCTCCTTGGATTTCCCTTGACCATATCAAGGGCACCACCCAACCGCCTGAAACGGGCATTGTTCCATCAATTTTTGTTTCAACTACGAGGTCGTTGACGGTCAAAAGATGACAAATGACCATCCTTACAGATATTTGGTGATTGGTATCATCGCATTCGTGATCGGCGGGGCTGCCATGATGGCCCTCGCTGTTGCGGCGTTCGGCCGTTCAATTTCGTATCTCGTCAGAACCGCGCCTCTACCACCATCTTCCATTGGCGTTTGTGGTAGACATTTAATTGACGAGTGCCACGATTAAACCCATCGTGTCATTCTATCGTCTGTGGAACTGTGTATTTTCCATTCGGCGATCGGACACTTTCCATAGACAGGGCTATCGGTGAACCAGCTAGCAGCGCCAACACCCCGCACAAATCTTCACTTGTTAAGTCTGTCAGCGCTCGGCGTTGTATTCGGCGATATCGGTACGAGCCCGCTCTACACCTTCAAGACGATCTTGTCATTGACCGGAAGCGCGCCCGATGCCCATACGGTGCTGGGTCTGCTTTCACTCGTGCTATGGACTTTGTTTCTCATAACATCCATCAAGTACCTGTCTTTCGCCATGCGGGCGGACAATGATGGCGAAGGAGGCATCCTGGCTCTGATGTCCCTCCTGGGGACCAAGAACAAGCATCGCCCCTACATCATGGCGGTTGGCCTGTTCGGTGCTGCGCTGATTTATGGCGACGGCGCTATAACCCCTGCGATCTCTGTCCTCTCGGCTCTCGAAGGGTTGAACATTGCCACGCCCATCCTGCAACCCTACATTCTTCCGGCAGCGCTCGTGATCCTGCTCTGTCTCTTTGCTGTTCAGCCTCTGGGGACCGCACGCATCGGTAGTGCCTTTGGGCCGGTCATGCTGTTGTGGTTCATTGTCATGGCGGTTTTGGGCATTTCCGGGATTTTACGCCATCCGGCGGTGTTTGCTGCGCTCAATCCGCTCTACGGGCTCTCCTTTCTGTTCCATGGCGGCGTCACCGGCTTTCTGGTGCTCGGAGGTGTCTTTCTCTGTGTAACGGGAGCGGAGGCGCTTTATGCGGATATGGGCCATTTTGGTCCCAGGCCCATCCGCGTGTCCTGGAGTGCAGTGGTTTTTCCCAGCCTCATCCTCAATTACGCCGGTCAGGCGGCCCTGGTGCTTGAAGGCGCGCCTATCGACGGCAACATCTTCTATCGCCTTTGTCCGCAGGCACTGCTCATTCCCCTCATTATTCTGGCGACACTGGCGACGATCATTGCCAGCCAGTCGATCATTACGGGAGCGTTTTCGATGACACGGCAGGCGATCCAGCTGGGGTGGATGCCGCGGTTTCGCGTGACGCAAACATCGGCGGAACAGTACGGGCAGATTTATGTGGGGGCCGTCAATTGGCTGCTGATGATTGTCACGCTGGCACTGACATTCGGCTTCGGCAAATCCGATAACCTGGCAGCGGCTTATGGTATTGCCGTGTCCCTGACGATGCTGATGACCTCGGCTCTTCTCTTCATCGTGATGCGGGAGCTTTGGGGCTGGAGCATTGCAACCGCAGCAACGGTCGCAGCAGGCTTTTTAATCGTCGATGGCGCTTTCTTTCTTGCCAATCTGGTCAAGGTCGGCAATGGCGGCTACGTCCCCCTGCTGCTGGCGGCCGCTATTTACGGTGTCATGTGGATCTGGCATCGCGGCGCTGTCGCGATAACGGCACGCGCGCATGAATCGCTGCTACCGATCGCGGAGTTCCTGGCGGATATCAAACAGCGCAACATAGCGCGCGTGCCTGGAACTGCGGTATTTCTGACGCGCACATTGCGGGATACGCCGCCGGTCATCGTATGGCATGTGCGGCGCAACAAGGCGCTCCATCAGCAAGTCCTTGCCTTGACAGTCCAGGTCCTTCCCGTGCCGCGTGCTGCAGACGCTCAGCGGCTAACCCTCACGGAGGCCGCACCGTCCTTCTGGCGGGCGGAAGCAAGATATGGGTTCATGGAACAGCCGGATATTCCGGCACTTCTCATCGCCTGCAACCGGCTCGTCGCGTCATTTGAACTGAAAGACGTGACATATTATGTCGGGCATGACACGGTGATCCATCGCAAAGACGGCAAGAGCCTGCCCGCATGGCAGGTGCTGCTGTTCTCGGCCATGGAACGGAATATCCCGCATGTCGGTGACTACCTCAGACTGCCGAGTGAGAAGGTTGTGGAAATAGGGCGGCAAGTGGCGATCTGATGTCAATGTTGGCTGCGCCTATAGAAGCAAAGAGTCAGATTTCTTCACTTGAGGCAAACCATCGCGTCCAAGTCGTTATGCAATAACAGTGGCTTACGAGATTGGTTGCTAGCGGCGGGAAGAAGCCTATAATTTGGCTGGCGCCAGGCTTGAATTTACAGGCTCCTGGCGCTTGGAAGACGCCTTGGTGCTTTCGCCCAGACAAGGGATAAAAGCATGCGCACTCGGTACCAAAATTTCGTCCAGTATTCGGCTGATGATTGGCGCGTGATGCAATCTGCACACGACCTTGCCTCAAACGTTCTCGGCCGTTCACCCAAAACAGACATCCATGCGCAGCGCCTGGGCAGGACAGTTATCGCGCTATTTGGTTTGAAATTACGCAATGTGGAAGAGATCGCTGATCGTGCAGCGCGCAGCGAAAGACGTTTTGATGCCGTAGCGTCTCTTTCCAGCATTACGCCGCGCACCCGCCAAACCGGATAAGCATACCATGTCAAATATCGCCGATAAGAGCGACGAACAAAAACATGCTGAAGCGGACGTGAAGGGTTTCAGCGACGATCTCGGTCCATTCGTGGTTGCTGCTGAAACAACGCGAATGGCGATGGTATTTACGGATGCCAGGGCGCCCGACCACCCGATTATCTTTGCCAATGACAGTTTTTTGGAGTTGACTGGTTATGAGTTGGAGGAGGTACTGGGCCAAAACTTCAATTTTTTGCTGGCGCACGTTTCAGATGCTGCGGCTTTGGCCGATGTAAGAGCCAACTTTGCAAAACATGCCGATCATGACTCCGAAATTCTCTATCGCCGCAAAGACGGAAGTGAATTCTGGGCTGCGATATTTATAAGCCCGGTCAAAGATGAGGCAGGCACTACGGTGCAGTATTTTGCTTCGTTTGTGGACCTTACCAAACACAGGGACGAGCTAGCCCATTCCAAAATGCTTATCGGTGAACTCAATCATCGCGTAAAGAATACGCTTTCGACGGTTCAATCGATTGTCTGGCAAGCCTTGCGAATGGACGCTGATCCAAAAACCATTCAGCAGGCCATTGAATCACGCTTGCAGGCGTTGTCCCGGTCACATGACCTTTTGACGCGGCAGAATTGGAAGGACACAGGGTTACTCGATGTGATTGCCGATGCCTTGGAACCGTTCGGTATGACTGGAGACCGGGCAGAGCGCATTGTCATCAAGGGGAGCAACATTCTCTTCTCACCCAAAATCGCGCTGGCACTTGGTATTGCGTTTCACGAACTGGCCACCAATGCCATCAAGTATGGGGCGTTTTCCGATGAAACGGGGTCTGTAACCATCACTTGGGACATCAAGGATGCGTCTGAAGGTCGCCGACTGGTGTTGAGATGGCAGGAGAAGGGCGGCCCTGTTGTCGCCCAGCCTCTTCGTCGGGGATTTGGCTCGCGCATGATCGAAACAGGTCTGGCTCAAGAATTGGACGGCATTGTTCGCCTTGAATATCCGGCCGAAGGCGTGCTCTGCACCATGAATTTTCCTGTATCAGAGGCACCGCCACATGGATAGTTTACTTTCCGATCGTCGGCTATTGGTCGTTGAAGATCAAATGCTCATCCTCATGATGATTGAAGACATGCTTTCCGATCTGGGATGCAAATCTGTCACCACAGCCGCAACGAATGAACAAGCAATTGCGCTGATTGGTCAGCAAAACTTTGACGCTGCCCATGCTGGACATGAATTTGAATGGCCAGAAAAGTCAGCCGGTGGCCGACGCTCTGGTCATGCGCGGCGTGCCTTTCATCTTTTCCACGGGGAACAGTTCACATGACATTTGGGACGGCTATGCTCACCGTGCTGTCATACGGAAGCCATTTGTTTTTAACGAGCTTGTTGGGTTATTGACCAGGCTTCTTCATAGTTAACTTCGTGCGAGCATCGTGACAAGCAGCGAGAATCCGAAGTTATTGTGGCTTTCGATTGTGGATTATTCCTATAGGCGTTGACCAAAACTTACTTGCTGGTCTTGCCGGGATACAGGGCCTTTGCCAAAAGATTGGCCAAATGAACCGTATTGCGTGCGAGCAGATCAACTGCGTTTGTCACAGCCTCGGGGTAGATTTCAAGTCCTTGAAATCTACATCTCCCATGGCTTCACCAACCCAGTATGCAACGGCATTAGGTGCGAGCGAAAAGCCCACGTCATTCAAAGCCTGGTAGAGTTCGGCCGATACATGATGTGCACCATCTTCGTTGCCAACGACGGCGACCGCAGCAACCTTGCCGTAAGAAACCATACGGCCTTGATCATCGGTTTCATCCAGAAAAGCGTCCAAATACGTTCCAACGCTCGTTTGCACACGCTTGAAGGTTGGTCCATCCAGATCGGCGGGGCCATCACGAGTATATCAGCCGCCAGAATATGCTCGCGAATAGTCGGCCAATCATCACCACTGCCTTCATTCGATGATACACCCGGCCTTACATCAAATTGGGTGAGCCTGACCGTAACTCCGTCAACCCCCTGTTCCTTCATGGCGTCCAGCACCAAATCAATCATCTTTTGCGTAGAAGATGAATCGGTTGGTTTGAGAGTAGCATTCAACGCAACTGCGGTAAGTATCATGGCTTTGCCCGGCTGATCCAATTGAGAACTTTAACGACCGTATCACCTTCTTAATTCGAGAAGGCGAAGCCGCTAAGCTTCGCCCTCTCGCTGCAATCGTGGGAACGTTCAGATCACATTTTCTTCATAGCTTTTTCAGCGTTGCCCATGTGCATTGCGCATTCATCCATTTTCTTTGCTTCCATGGATTTTTTTGCCATGTCCATTTCCTTCATGGCCATGGTCTTTTTTTCCTTCATGGCCGGCTCTGTCATCTTGTCCATGTCGGCCTTCATCTTCATCATGCTGGTGTCGTTGCACTTCATCGCGTCTTCAGCAAATGCTGACGGTACAAAGGTCAGGCCAAGGAGGGATGCAACCAATAAAGCTTTAAACATTGTTTTCTCCCGAATATCTTATTCTGGGCAAAATTACCCGATCATCAACGATCGGCTTAGAAAAGTGTTCCATTTTTAGGCCGTCCACTGGCTTATGGCCGAACGAAAATTAGGTGTAGTCCCTATCTCTTCCAGATCTGTTCATCGATACAACAATACTAGCAAAATTGCCTTCAACACTCTGCCAAGCTTTGCCATGAGTTATTGAAATAGCGATGCGCAGACCGCCTCTTGGCCTTTTGCGCAACACCGGTTCGATCACGTGCAGATGAATTGATTTTCCTCGAGATCAACATCTGGCGTGGCCTGACGAAGGCATCGCTTTTTCCAAAAAGCTGTCAGGCTACTTCAGAGCTCTTGATCCTGCGTAAGTTGAATCGCTCTCATAAAAACATTGCAGCCCAATTGAGGCCTCGGAATGTTGATTTGCCTCACCAATTGAACCACTTTTCCGTCTGTTCGTGATCCAGTCTTGTGACGTTGAGCATAAGTGAACACATGGGGTTTCTGCCTTTCCGTGGGGTCGAAGCGAAATGGAAAAGTCGATCAAATTAGGTTGAAACTCAACAGGCGGGAGGCTGATTCCAACTGACTTCGCCGGACGCACACAGGTTGTGCAATGGTGTTTCGCCGTGCTCACCTCCGTCGAGTATTCCGCGACACAGCAGGTGATCCCTATCGCTGCAGAAGAGTTCGCCGCGCGACCCGTCCCCGGGGTCGCGCAAGGAATAAGCGAATAATAGATCGACGTTCGAGGGGGCAAGAAAAAGAGCTGTCTCTTAGCGCGCTAAGACAATTTAACAATAAATTCAACCTTTTGTTTGTTATTTGCAAAGATGGGTGGTGCCAGTCAAGTCTTCTAAACGTCTTGGGGAATTGAGTAGGCAGCCAGCTCTTCTGGTGTGCCATTTGGGAATGCCTGTTTGAGAAATTCCAGGAAAGCCGACACGCGGGCACTAAGCAGCCTTCGCGATGGATAGAGCGCCCATAGCGAGATCTCCGATCCTTCGATATCGCCCCAGTGCAGCAAAGTGCCGTCGGCCAGATCGTGGCTCACCAACGAGATCGGCAAACGTGCGGCGCCGACACCGGCTCGCACTGCATCTCGAACCATCAGGAGTGACGACAGGGCAAGGACGGGCTCGATCTTGATCTTCGCAGCCCCTTTCGAGGACATGATATTCCAAGTCTGTCGATCGGCGGTTCCCCGCACGACGCCCGGCACTGGTAAGTCGCCAGCAGCCCGGGGAAGAGCGGAGCTTGCAACCACTACCAGGCGGTCATGGAGAAAGGCGCGGCCGACGAGGCTTTCGTTCGGATCCGGATTGACCCGGATCACGAGATCATAGCCTTCCTCAATCATATCTACAGCCCGGTCTTCCGTGGTGATCTCCAGCCTCACCTCCGGATATTTAAGCGCAAAACCCGCCGCGATCTTGCCCATGGCGGTCTGCGATAGGTGGAGTGGGGCGCTGATGCGCAATCGGCCACGCGGCTTCTCAGCACGAGATGCAATGGCGGCCGCCGTCTCGTCGAGCTCCGTCAACAGCGTGGCTGTTCGCTCAAAAAGGGCGCGTCCTTCCTCGGTGAGCTTTAGGTTGCGCGCGCCCCGTTCGAACAGCCGAAGCTGAAGGGCGGCCTCCAGTTCCGTGACGCGTCGAGACAGCGTTGCCTTCGGCCGGCCGGTGGCGCGCGCGGCTTTGCCGAAGCCACCATGGCGGGCCACAAGGTTGAAGTCAGTAAGAGCAACGAGGTCCATGATCTGTTCCAGTGGTGAGACGTAGTGTCTAGATTGATGGTCTATTGGATCGACAATGAGCCAGCCATATTCGGGGTGTCAAGCACAACCAACCCGGAGAAAATCCAATGACCATTCTCGTTACCGGCGCCACAGGCAATATCGGCAGCCAAGTTATCCAGCACCTCGTCGACCGCGGCGCAGACGTCCGCGCTCTCGTTCGCGATCCTTCCAAGGCCAGCTTCCCGGCGGGGGTCGCCATCGTGAAAGGTGACTTCCTCGACGTCGACTCGCTGCGTAGCGCTTTCGACGGCGTATCCACGTTGTTCCTGCTGAATGCCGTCGTACCGGATGAATTCACCCAGGCATTAATTGCGCTCAATGTCGCCCGCTCGGCCGGCATCGAACGGATCGTCTATCTCTCCGTAATTCACCCGGATGTCTACGTGAACGTGCCGCATTTCGCAGGCAAGTTCGGCGTCGAGCGAATGATCGAACAGATGGATTTTCACGCTACGATCCTGCGTCCGGCCTACTTCATCCAGAACGATCTGACAATCAAAGACGTCATCACCGGCTATGGTGTCTACCCGATGCCCGTCGGCGACAAGGGCCTCGCTATGATCGATGTGCGCGATATCGCGGAGATCGCCGCCCTTGAGCTGCTGCGCCGCGAACAGGCCGAACAGCCGCTACCGCTCAGCCGCTTTAACCTGGTCGGTCCCAATACACTCACCGGACCAGATATCGCCGCCATCTGGAGCAACGTCCTTGATCGGCAAATCAGC
This sequence comes from Phyllobacterium sp. NPDC097923, assembly GCF_044760925.1. Taxonomy (NCBI): domain Bacteria; kingdom Pseudomonadati; phylum Pseudomonadota; class Alphaproteobacteria; order Hyphomicrobiales; family Phyllobacteriaceae; genus Phyllobacterium; species Phyllobacterium sp. NPDC097923. The sequence continues at coordinate 115,697 of NZ_JBIWBL010000008.1, forward strand.
TACGGCGGCGGCGATACGCAAGCGTTCGAGCAGAGCCTCGGACAGTTCATGCCCGCGTGGATGGCCTACGACATGCGTTTGATGGGCGAACGTTTCCTGACAGACGGCATGCTTCCTGAGGGCGGCGACGTCGAGGGCCTGACGGCCCTACTGGGCAGGCCGCTCCGCTCCTATCGCAACTTCGCCTCGGAAACGGCTGCCTCTGGCTGAGGTTGCCAGTACCCGACCAGAACAATCAAGGACTGTCGTCATGGTCTATTCGACCGCGACCGTCTGGGTGAACCCGGAAGGCGAAACGAAGCTGACCCGCGAGCAGGCCTGAAAAGGCCGGCTCTGATCACCACCAACCACAACACCAGAAGGGCGGCCTCCTTGAAAGGCGCCCCGTCTCTTCAAAGGACAGAAATCATGACCAGATCAGCCCTGAAACATATTTCGCTGCCGGACCGAAGATCCTTGTCCTCGGTGCCACAGGGCCGACAGGCCGCCATCGTCAGCCAAGCCCTCAGCCGCGGCTCCGATGTTACCATCCTGGTGCGCTCGCCGGAAAAGGCCACGGATCTAGGAGGAGCAAAGCTTGTCGTAGGAGACGCCAGGGATGAGAAAGTGCTGTGCCAGGCCATCAAAGGCCGGGATGCCGTTATCAGCGCACTCGGCACACCTGCGAGCCCCTTTCGTGAGGGTCACCCTTCTTTCGACAGCGACCCGAGCGCTTATCAGTGCCATCAAGGCAGAAGGGAATTTACGTCTTGTTGCCATCACCGGCATGGGCGCCGGCGACAGCGCCGGACACGGCGGCTTTGTTTTTGACAAGCTGATTTTCCCTCTGCTCCTGCGCAAGGTCTATGCCGACAAGAACCGTCAGGAAGCCATCATCAAAGACGGCGGCCTCGATTGGACCATCGTCCGGCCCTCAATCTTGAATAATGAAGCCGGACGCGGTGCGATACGGACGCTTACGGACTTGAGTGACTTCCATGGTGGCGCTATCGCGCGTCAAGACGTTGCGTCGTTCGTGGGGAGCGTAACGTTTTGTGGGGCAAGCAAATTACGCGGCCTCCAGTTTGCACTTTTCGTAGCCATACCAGACAAGACTTAAGCTTATTTTCCGTATTGCCCCACAAAACGTTATGCTCCCCAGCATGGCGTAAGCCTTTGCAGAATAATGGGATTCTGCGGAATTGATGTTCCGATACTGCCCTTCAAGCTGTAAAGCGGCTCCAGTATCCCTTCATAAAGGTGCCTGGTTTCCAGAAATACATCAGCCTCCACGTCCATGCCGACCTGAAAGGTTCCCGGGCCCCATATGCAAGGACGGTTTCCTGTTCCGGCCGAACGGTTACCCGGTAAAAGCCCGTTGGCGATTGCTGACCCACAACTTGCGCCGGAATGGCACTCTCGCCATCGGCAGAGCGTAGGGCCACCCGTGAGATCTCCGTCACCACTCCGGGATACTGGCCGAATTTCTGATAGGGAAAGGGTGCATAGCGCAACAGAACCTGCGATCCCTTGCGCACAAAGCCAATTGCCGAACTTGATGCGAAGAAATGCACTTCGAGTTGCCCTGTTGCCGGCAGGATCGACAAAAGTGGTGTGCCTGCAATGGCGATCTGCCTGTGAAGGCCACTGATTGTCGACGCGGATTCTCCGTCAAAGCTGGCAAGCTTTGAGCGCACATCTGAGAGTCTGGCTTCAAGCTGGATCAAATCCCGGCGCAAGCCTTCCAGAAGTGTCTGCTTCTCCATGAAATTGGTGCGTCTTGATTCATATTCACGCTGGGCAACGATGCCTTTGGCCACGGCGTTATCAAGTTGCTCGGAGAGCTGGCGGAGCGTATCCACATAGTTCTGTGTCACCGCAATCTGGGTTGTAACCTGCGCGATTTCCTTCTCCCAGGATAATGCTTGTTTGTTGAGCCCATCCTTTTGCTGGAGATCGATTGCCTTGCGCCGCTCGATCTCGTCGACAAGCTCTTTCCTCTGCAGCTGCAATTCTGAGATGATATTGGCGCGTGTATTGCCTCCAGACGTCGTGCTGTCCAGGCTCAAGCGGTAGAGTTCTTCTCCCTGCCTGACCAGTTGTCCCTCGCTCGCTGTTCCTGCAACCACCCGTCCGGTCTGGGGGGCAACCAGCCGGACGACACCCACACTCGACTGGACCGTCCCGCTCAAACGGACACGGCGTGTGTAGTCACCAAATGCAATGAACAATCCGATCGCGACGACCGAGATCACCGCCAGCCATGTTGCAACGATAGTAGAAATCGGCCGAAGCAACTGCGGACGGCCAAACCATCTATCCTTGCGATGGTCAATCGCCTCCTGACGGAAGAGGGAAGAACCGCCGTCCATGCTCAGCGCTCGTCAATTCTTCTCTTGGGACATTGGTCACTACACCATGTCCTGCATTCTTCGCACGATCTCGCTAATGCTGCGGATATGGAATTGACGGCTCTTGATGCTCTATCCAACAAGTGTCCTGACCCTTATCTGTTTCCTAGCGCGATCGAAATACGTCGATATGGCAGTCCTGCAGAGGCTGAGTGAAGCACGGAGGAGAGGTTCAGGCGGACCAATTGCTATGCAGGACGATCGATCCTGAAGACAATGCTGACCAGCAGTGCCGATACACCATATATTAAGCCGTTTACCCAGAGTGGGCGTGGTATCGCAAAAAAATCTACCGCCGTCTGGATAGCAAAAATAAGAATGACAATCAGAATAGCAAAAATAAGATATCTCATGCGCGAATCCTCTTTGTAGTGTAGAGAGTCGGGGAAAGTGAAACTGCCCCCGACCGGAGTTTTATCAGCACAAGCTTCTGTATTACCAGGTTCCGTTGGGATCAGTTCCGCCGAAACCGTCAATACCTGTACCGTTGGTATCATATCCTGTCTGTGCCGATCCGCTTTAGATCTCTTGACCAGCCAATTGGCCTAGCGTGCCTCCCACAACACTGCCAATGGCTCCACCCACGGGACCACCAATACTGGCACCAAGAAGTCCGCCGCCGGCCCCGCCAACTCGGCCACCAATGCTTCCGCCCCAGCCGCTGCCTGTGTTCCCGCCGCCACCGCCGCTGCCGCCATCACCGCCGCCACCGCTGCCGCCGCCATCACCACGACCGCCACCGCCTTCGCCGCCAGAAACAAATGAAATTTCATGATCAGTCAATTCACGCATCATCGGCATTTCCTTTCAAGGAACGGCTAAAGTTGTATGCGAAATTGTGCAGGACTCGATTTATGACCAAAGGAGCCCGGGGCGATACTAGTGAGATTGATATCTGGGTCAATCTAGAATTTTAAGAATTTATCAAATATATCAATAGCTTAAACTATTGAATCTCGAAGCGCTTAAAAGTTGCAATTCAGGATATTACTATTCATCGCCGACTAATCTCGGCACCGATGAATATCTGTAGCCATTTCAAACCGTTGTATTGGCAACAAGGAGACCATAACGTTTTGTGGGGCAGACCGCATTATGCTTCATATCGTCGACCTCTTGCATAGCCTAAATCGACCTGACTCAAGCCCGTTTTCCAGGCTGCCCCACAAAACGTTATGGTCTCAGCTTAAGGTTCGAAATTGTTACCCAAACGCCGATAGAATCTGATTGCAGCTAAGTCCAGCATGCCGCCCTGAGGGTGCCGGCGAAGGCCGCTTTCCATCCCATCGTTGATATAGCCAACTGGATATCAGACGGGCAAGTGTCAGGATGTCAAGCAACAGGCGCGAACGACCAAAATGGCGGCGCGTTACCGTCCGGCAGCTCTAGCGACCTCATCCCGGCCGTCGCAATTGGCGCTTGATGCTGTTAAAAGCGGATATGGAACTCGCGATGAGCTAGATTCAGGGGTTGCACATTGCTCAAGATCAGACCTGCCGAACGCGGTGACGCAAAGGCGCTTACCCAGTTGATGCATCAATCGAGTGCCTACGGTGGCAACTACGCCAGCATTCTAGACGGCTATGCTGTCACGCCCGCCCAGATAGACGCTGAAGTCTTCTACGTCGCTGACCTTCAGGGCGATATCGCTGGCTTCTACAGCCTAACGCTGGCTGACGAACCGGAATTGGACCTTATGTTTGTTGCGGATCACGCTCAAGGAACGGGAATAGGTGCGAAGCTATTTCAACACATGGCGGCTGAAGCAAAGCGGCGTGGCATTCCTTCAATTAAGATCGTCTCTCACCCACCTTCGGTCGGGTTCTACCAAAGGATGGGTGCCACGATCGTTGGAATTAAACCGCCAACGATAAAGGTGACATGGGCACGCCCAATCCTGAACCTAGCAATCTAACCTCTCAGAGTGGGGCGCGAAGCGGCCGTCGTCTGCTGGGCCGCATTTCATCCGCGTGGTTCTGTCGCAAAAAAATGCAATGTTGAAGTGCAATAGTGTTTTCCCGTGAGTTTGGGTGTGCGTGATGTTCAAGGGCCGTCATTTCGATCAGTCTGTCATTCTGTTGTGCGTCCGTTGGTACCTTGCCTATAATCTAAGCTTGCGAAATCTCGAGCTAGAACGGTAACGGAACCAAACAGCCTTGCGTCCCGTTCGGGTTTGTCACTTCCTCGCAGATCAGGGTTCCCATGGCGACGCAGCACCGAGATTTGAGAACCGGCGTGCCGATCTGGTTGGGCCGCCCGGCGCAAACCGTTCGCTATGATGTGCTGACCCATGATATCACGGTCGATGTGGCCATCGTCGGTGCTGGTATCAGCGGGGCACTCGTCGCCGAAAGCCTGACGGATGCCGGAATGTCAGTCGCCGTGTTCGACCGGCGCAAACCGGTGACCGGTTCAACACCAGCCAGCACGGCGCTGTTGCAGTTTGAAATTGACGTTCCCCTGCATGTCCTTGCCAGGACGATCGGCCTTGCCGATGCCGAGCGGGCCTGGCGCCGCTCGAAACTCTCCGTTGATATCCTGCGGGAGCGGACCCGCCGCCTCGGCATATCCTGCGAAATGAAAAACCGGGATTCGCTTTATCTTGCCGGGGACATGCTCGATGGGGATGGGCTGCGGCGGGAGATGGATGCCCGCCGCCACGCGGGATTTGAAACGCAGTTGCTGAGCCGCGACGAACTGAAGTCGCGGTTTCAGATCGATCGCGCTGCTGCCCTGATGTGCTTTGACAATATCGAAGCCAATCCGCGCAAGCTGGCGCATGGTTATCTGCGGGTGGCTGTTTCGCGTGGCGCTGCCGTTTACGCGCCTGTTGATATCATCTCGGTTGAATCACACGCCCGGCATGTCATTGCGACCAGCAAAGCCGGGCAGACCATCCGCTGCAAGCACCTCGTCTATGCCACGGGCTACGAAATCCCCGATGTGGTGCCGCAAAAGGGCACTCAGATCATCTCGACCTGGGCTCTGGCAACGCCCCCGCAAAAACACAAGCTCTGGCCGGAACGATGTCTGATCTGGGAAGCGTCCGAACCCTATCTCTACATGCGCACGACGCGCGACGGCCGCATCATCGTCGGAGGCGAGGATGAGAAATTCGAGAACGAGGCAAAGCGGGACGCCAGACTCCCGGCGAAGACAAAAGCCATCCTGCGCAAGCTGAAGAAGATGTTCCCGGATGTGGTCGCGGAAGCCGATTTTGCCTGGACCGGCTGTTTTGGAGCCAGCGATACGGGCTTGCCGTCAATCGGCGAGATACCGGGAATGAACCGCTGCTATGCCGTGCTCGGATATGGCGGAAACGGCATCACCTTTTCCGTGGTCGCAGCGCAGGTGATCCGCGGGCTGATCACCGGGATCGGCGATGCGGACGCCGATCTGTTTGCGTTTAAAACGCGCTGATAAAACAATTGGTAAACTGTTTAATTCGTTCAAGGAAAAATAGATCGATGCTTGAGCATGTTTCAGTCAGCGCAGCGAGGGATGCCGCTTAATCCGGCTGGGATTGCGGTATACTTTGAAGTGCAGGCGAAGAGCTAACGATTCTTTTCCCACGGCAACAAGGAACAAATTTGCAGTTATCTCATTGTGGTATCGATAGGAGATATCATGAAAAAAATTGCTTCACTTATTGCCGGCGGTTTCATCGCCACAATGGTTGGTCTGACTTCGGTGGTCTCATCGTTTGCTGGTCCGGTTTCACACCAAGCGACGCCAACGGTAAGTAATGTCGATCAGGTCCAATACCAGGAAAAGCGTCGACCACATTATAACGATCGTCGCTCGCATAATCGTCATGGATGGGATCGCAGTGATCGTCGCCGACCGCATTATGACAACCGTCGCGACCGTCATGGCAATTGGAACGGTCATCGCGGCAATCGTGATTATCGACATGGTCATCGTCGTAATAACCAAGGATATTGATTTCCATCGGCAATCGTCCGTCTCAAAGACGGTCCTAGCCCAATAAGTGCGTAAAGGCGGTTCGTCATCAGAGCCGCCTTTTCATATGGAGAGCGGTGTGCTCACACGCCCTTTAGCCCACGAGGTTGCTCGATGTTGATTTCTGGGTAAAATTCACCCCCGCTTTTACCGTTTCGTGCTGACCCGTCAATCGGCTCCAATAGCCCACTTGTTTGATGCGACTACAGCGAGCAGGCCGGGTCCTTATGAAGTGGGAATAGGAGCAATCTCAAGCAGAAATCACCGCATATTCTTTCACTGTGCGAGACTGCCTATGGATCGATCGCACAAAATGCACAGAGACAGGTTCTGGTTCCAGCGAAATTGCACCAATTTTCTTATGTCGAGTGCGCAAAGCGAACTGGTATTGATGAATCAACTCGACACTCAAGACGCTCGCGACGCTTACGCCAGACCAATTCATCTGCAAACAATGGACTTAAGACCCCGCCGTTTCATCATTGATCCCATCCATCAATTTTCGAAACTAAACAGCTAGTTCCTCCAAAGGCGATCCCAATGAATCGCTTAAGAAGCGATATTTGTCATCTCCACACGGGTCGAAATTTAGCGCCGCCGCAAAAACAAGAAGAAAATTAATATTACAACGATAAGCGGAACGCCCAACCACCACAAAACTGCTGCTGTAAGCATCGCAATACCTCCAATTGTCGGAGATCAACGCTGCGATGAACTAGAGGTTCCTCAAAATTATCAAAATTCGGAAGAGGTACCTAGAACGATACAAACTATTCCCTCCGAATTATTTGCCATCTGGTGCTCTCAGACATCACGTTCGCTGCCCTTGAACAGAATAAGGACGTAAGTTTAATACAGCGAGACAAGTCGTCTAGTGCGATGGAGGTGGGCGGCCCTCAACATTGCACTAGCGGCTTTCATCAATGTAGCACAAAATGCAGGTTCATATTTCCGTGAAGGGCGATAGGTTCTTCATCGCAGCCAGCATATCAATGACATAACGCCAAGTGGTCCGATCCTCTTTGAGCCACTTTCGAGGAAAGCCCGCCCATTTCTACCGGGTTGCCCTTTGCGTCTTTGCCTTTGAAAGACCAGTTGGCATGAAGCAGGGCAAGACCGTCTTGTTGAACGCATGATAGCTGGGTCGCAGACAACTCACCCTGTAAGCTCAGCAATCTATTCATCTGGTTCCTGATCTCGGAAAGACCTTTGAGTTGATGTCCTGGAGATGGGCACAGGACCGCACTTGGCTCTTACAATTCAACCAAAGCTTCGATGTCACCAAGCCTAAATAGGTCATTGTAGTGTGCATTTAGGTCTTCTGGAGTGGTGATAATCAATATCGCCTCCACTTTGGTTTGGACCTTATGGGACCCGGCAACGCGTCTACAATGCATGGTCGGGATACTCACGCCGTTTCAACGCGGTTTCGTCCGCCGCTTTTCGCGCGATAAAGTGCCTTGTCGGCAGCCTTCATGACGGCGTCTATGTCATACATTCTTACACCCAGAACTGCCACGCCGGCACTTACCGTGACGCTGATACAGTCATTTCCCATACGATGCTCCGCTGAGGCGATCTGGGAGCGGATGCGTTCGGCATAATCGACGGCGATTGTGAGGGGCGTATTGGGCAGGAGAAGTGCGATTTCCTCACCACCATAACGCACAACCACGTCCGTCTTACGTACGCCGCGGCGGACGATGGCAGCAACTTCTGCAAGCACCACATCACCCATCTCATGCCCCCATAGATCATTGACATCTTTGAAATGATCAATATCGATCAGGATGATTGCCGATTTGATCGATTTGAGCTTGTTGTCGTTCATTGCGCGCAAAGCGGCTTTGTCAAAAGCCCGGCGGTTTTGAAGCTTCGTTAACGGATCCACGCTTGCCTCATGCTCGAGAACCCGCATCAGACGTTGCCTGACTTTCTCGCGCTCCAGAAAATTGCTCAAAACCATCACGCTGGAAATATTTGCGATGATTAATGTGAATAGAGGGATGCCAATGATCAGCGCCGTAACGTCTGAAGGCAGCATCGTAAGCGTCACAAAGGAAGCGGAAGCGGCCAAGCCAATAGCAGCTGATCGCAGCGGCCACGATTTCCAGCCTCTACCCGGTATCATCGCACAAGCAAAACCAATGAGACTTGTGAGTAATATTGATGTTGATCCCGATATCGCTCCCATACCCCCAAGCCACAGGCGGTAAATCAACATAAGACCAGTTGCGATCAATGTTCCGATCGGTCCACCGTAGGAATAGGAAAGGACCAACAGCGCCGTTCGAGCGTCATAGAATACGCCAGGTGCAAATGAGATTGGATCGCTCATTGAAGCAATCCCGCCCAGTCCAAAAAGTAGACCAACGGCAGCGCCTTTCGCGGTGCCTTTGGGAAAGGTGCGCAGAACCCACGAGTAACTGAGGACGACAAGCGCTGTGATGCCAAGGATTCGAATTACACCAATTGCCAATTCGGCAGGTTCCATTGGGTCCCTCTATATCTTTCAAATATACATCGATTTTCGCTTAAACCGTTGACTACTCAGTTTATTGAGAGAACGTCAATGTTTTGTATCGGCTTCGTATTTAATGAATTTCTGATGCAGCTGATCTTGCTCGTCCACATAGTGGGCTTCTCCACTCGATCGATGCCCGCCCGCTGCATGCGGTATGGGGCCTGTATCGATGCAAGTGATAACATGGGGTAAGCGACCTTCAAGATGTCATAAACAAGACGTCGAAGGACCGGCTGCACACGTGTGAGACATGTTGAAGTGCACTCATATTTCTCACTTTATCACGTCCTCAACGGGTTTGAAGGATTATGCGGGTTTTTCATTTTCAGATCACGACATCACATGATTGTGTGGCGGCATAGGACCACAACCCACTTTCCAAATCTACTTTGAGCATTGGATATTTGGCGAGACCCGGCGGCGCGTCTCTGCAAAGGCCGGGTCTCTACGAGCAGTGTCAACGGGGGTATCCATTAGCTCGTGTGGCAAAAACGCTACTGGATCGATTGTGTTCCAAAAAGATTGGTCAGGCATTGCCCTCTTTGGGATTCCGATGGGCCGGCATGCATGCCGCAGATATGTTTCCAGCCATTGACATTGGCTGGAAACAATCAATGAAGTTACATCTTGGGCAGGAGAACCTTGTCGATGACATGGATGACGCCATTGGATTGCTTCACATTGGCAATCGTCACATTGGCAACCGTGCCGTTTTCGTCGGTCAGAGTGAGCTTGTCGCCCTTGTATTTTGCGCTGAGAACACAGCCGCCTACCGTCTTGACCGGATGTGCACCCTTGTCATCGTCAACCATCTTCATTATGGTCTGTGAATCGGCATTTGCCGCCACAACGTGACAGGTGAGAATCTTGGTCAGCTTTTCCTTGTTTTCAGGCTTGAGCAATGTGTCGACGGTGCCCTTTGGCAGTGCGTCGAAAGCTTCATTGGTTGGCGCAAAAACGGTGAATGGACCCTTGCCCTGAAGTGTTTCAACAAGGCCAGCTGCCTTGACCGCTGCAACCAGTGTCGTGTGGTCCTTAGAGTTCACTGCGTTTTCGACGATGTTTTTGTTTTCGTACATGGGTGCACCGCCGACCATCGGATTCTCCGCAAACGCGGCTCCCGAAATCAACACAGATGCCAGTGCAACCAGGCGAATGGATTTGGTGAACATTTCTCTCTCCACTGTTCTTTCCCTTGGATTGGGAAGCAGCGGAGTTACGAACGGCTTGTCAAATTAGTTTCGCCGAGATGGAATAATCGCGTCCGAAATGCTCCTTGGAAATGAGCCTCGGACTTATGAAGGCTCCAATTAAGTGCCGATTGATCCTGCAAGTGGAGTTCCTGCGGCGATCCACATTTGGACGGTAGTGAGGCGCGAGTACTCGTACTGCTGCAAATACGAGGCAAACCGATCCATTAAGATCTGATCGCGTAAGCGTCATAACCGCAAATTGAATTATTTGGCGAAAGAAATTCGCTCATTTCGCCCTCGATACAAGTGGGCAGTCCGCGTCAATGTCGGCCTTTTGTCCGGCTCCGATTTGTCCTATGAAGCGGGACCACATTAACAGCAACAGAGTTTGAGTCCGATGGCGACGAAATTGATTGAAACGCTATTCGAAAACAATCGTGATTGGTCACTTGAAAAACGTCGGATCGATCCGGACTATTTTAAGAAACTCTCACAGCTTCAAAAACCGGAATACCTATGGATAGGCTGTTCGGATAGCCGAGTGCCAGCGAATGTCATCGCCGGTCTGGAACCAGGTGAAGTTTTTGTTCATCGAAATGTTGCCAATCTCATTCATCCAGCTGATTTGAATCTGTTGTCGGTGGTTGAATATGCTGTCAGTCAATTGGCAGTAAAACATATTATCGTATGTGGACACTACGGCTGTGGCGGGGTTCTAGCGGCGGTGGAGGGAACCTCGCTGGAGTTGACCAATCATTGGCTGCAACCCATTCGCGACTTGGCAACAATGCGATTTTCATCGTTTGCGTGCAAATCAGCGACTGAGGACGATTTGGATCGTCTTTGCGAATTTTGTGTCATTGACCAGGTGCAACGGTTGGCGCGCACGCCGACATTACAAGCAGCGTGGAAGAGGAAACAGGACATCTCCATTCATGGATGGATCTATGGTTTGAACGATGGTCTGCTCCATGATCTTGGCTGTACTGTTGCAGATGGATGCTCAAACTAAGAGCATCCTCCAATCGCTCACATCTAACAATATTGGATGCAGTGCGTAGAATGCAGTCTCCAAAGCGATTGCGATCTTGAGCGCGCCAGGAATACTTGCGTCCAAGTTTGTATTACTTTGCGCACGGCCCCCGATGCCCGTTCGGTGAAGGCACCGACTTTGTGTGAAACGGCCGCACCGCTGATATACCGAGCCGTTGTATCTCGTTAAATGCGTTTACGAGACGCATGTCGAAGGATAGCACAAAAGCTTTGCCATCGACTGGGGAGCATGAAGCAATGCGACGCGTGCTTTGACACGTCATTCCGAGACGGTCAGTGCAGGCACTCTCCTTTAGATGTTGATCGTCAATTCCGTTATCTCGGTATTGCGGCTGAAGGCTCGCTCGGTGTTCCAGCTGAAGGCTGATTGCAGAGATTCATGATCCAGGTGATTACGGTATACTGCCGCTGCCTGCGTGCGGTTGTGCACCTTGAGCTTTCGAATGAGATTGTGAACATGGACTTTGACCGTATGATCTGAAAGGCTGAGCCGGTCAGCGATGGTCTTGTTTTGCAGCCCTTCGGACAGAAGCTCGAGAATTTGATGTTCGCGCAATGTCAATGTATCGATCGGCTTGGTGCCGGACATATGGCCCCTTTTTCCCTCCACATGAGACGGTTGCTGATGGCGAGCGTGGCCATCTTTCGCCAGCTTTTCCAGCGATTGCATAACGCCGTATGGGTAATATTCGCCGCCATTGAGCAGCAGCCATATGGCAGCCAGCCAGATGTCGAGCTTCAAGGTGAACGGAAGCAGGCCCTGGATTCTTCGGTCGCAGAACAACCTATTCAACCCCTGCGATGCAAATCCGTCGCCATTGATCATGAGCGTGATGGATGCATTCGGAAAACATGTCCTGCAGCGTTCAATGCAATCCGGGAGGTCGGTGATCAGCTCGGTCTGCAAAAGGACCAATCCAACGCCCATGTCGGGGTCCTGGGAATCCGGTAGAAAACTCGACAGTGTTATCCGAATATCAGCGAATGTTCTTTCCAATGACTTCACAAGTCCTTGAAAGACGACCCCCGTTTCAGCATAAATGAAGATGGCATTTTCAGATTTGCTTTCAAAGTTCTTTCCGGGTTCGTAGTTCACGCATTCACTTAAATTAAAAGGTACATTACCGTTCATACTTGCCCCCATTTTTGACAGGAATAGCCCTGCAAGTTTTTTGTTTTTTCTGTTGTTTTTATCCAGGTAATCAAAAAGATTGATCTACGTGGAAATGCCCATTCGGCTTCAATAAAGATTAAGTTAATTATTTGAGAGTGACGCGGGCGTGACTTGCCTACAAAGATTGATAGTTTGGGTTTGTTGCAGATAGCCCAGATAGTTTGCTTGGCCCGGCCGCGTCTATAATTTTGATAGTTCAAAGTTTTTAGCTGGAGGGAAAATATAGTCTGATGGGCTTGTTATACCTAAAGATCTTGTAGACCTTGCTCGAGGAGCAGTTCCTGTTCTGCCCCAAATATGAGGGAAGATGGTAAGAGACGAACCGCTGATTTGATGCTGCACTTTACCGCATTGGCCTCGGAAAGAGGCAGCAAAGAGGCCCGGCAGCGCTAGTGCGGAGGCGTACTCTGCCGGGTCGAAAGTTATGACCAGCAAGATCACCCTCCAATTGTCCTCCTGGCTAAGCCCACTGTCAACATACCGATTGGTATGATTTGAAAGAAGAGGCCCGGCTGGGGCTATACGGGGGAAGAATATCGCCGGGCCTCTCGTTGCACTGGAGAGTAGCAACTCAGAAAATGTGATCCCCGGATATGGCTTTTTCAAGAAGAGACCCGGCGGTTGCCTTCATCATCACCCGCCGGGTCTCATGCTGCACCTCGGCACAGCCGTTTGGCTTATGATCGGCGCAATGTCGGTAGTCAAATCACGAATGCTATCTCAGTTCATTGATGCGCAGTACCAGACCTTGAAGGACAACGCGCTGCCAAAAATGGAACAGCTAGGGGCTTGGGACGTTATTATATTCATATCGGGCACTACTGACATTCAGTCGGCATTCCCGAAAGGGAGTATCATCATGAAAACGATTTTAATTGCTATGGGCATACTGGCTGCCACAGCCGCATCGGCTTTTGCGGCTGAGCCTGCCAAGATGATGGATACCAAGATGGGCAAGGTTCTGGTCAACGAGAAGAGCATGACGCTCTATACTTTCGACAAGGACGCGAAGGGTAAATCCAACTGCGACCAGGATTGCCTGAAAATGTGGCCGGCGTTTCATACCGATGGCAAGGCCAAAGCCGCTGGCGAATGGTCCATTGTCAAAGCTTCCGACGGCAAAGACATGTGGGCTTATAGTGGCAAGCCGCTCTACACCTATTCGAAAGATATGAAATCAGGGGATACCAATGGCGATGGCGTTGGGGGTGTATGGCATATGGCCAAATGATACAGGAAGTCCACGAACAGAACGAACAAGGGCGGTCTTCGGATCGCCCTTTTATAACAAGCACTCAGTTTGGGGCAAAATCTCGTAAGTCATCGTCCAGTATAATCGAGTGAACATGGCGCGAAACCTATCGCCCTGCTGAAAAGTAGAAAAGACTTAAGACAGGAATTACGCGGATCTCCTGGGCAATCAGCGTCAGAAAAGACAGTTAAGTAACGCAACGGGTAAATAATTTAGGTAATAGATAAATACGCCATTCATTGCTGAAAAAAGGACAAAAGATAGCGCGAGAAATAGATATATTGCAATTACATCAAGGTGTTGCTTTCGTCTATGGAGCCAAATGCATGAATATTGTTGCCAATATTTTGTGGGAAGAGCAAAATGAACCGCCGGCCTTGCTGGTCGGTTGGGGCTCGGCAGTTCCCTTCTGTGAAACCCCATCACATGCCGGGCCTCATAAACAAAAAAATGCGCATAGTCGTCCTGCATCGTGAATATGTCGCGATATGGAGTTCGTTTGTTTAGCGGCCACCGACTTTCTGCGTGTATTGCGCAGGATTGGGCCCTTTAAAGCACTGAAAGATCAACTCTTTTTTATCGCTTTATGACCTGTCGTTTCGAGAATGGAAATACGAAAGAAGACTGGATTCAGTTCCCTTTCCTGGTCTCGGATTACAGTTTTGACATATGCCGGCTGCCACCATTCCGCTTTCTTACTGAGAAGCTTTTGCGCGTCATCCCTCGCAGATATATGCTCCGGCGCATCGGTCAATTCTTCGTAAAGGCCGTTGACGATGACGCTGTGCCAATTGTTGGTGGCAACGATTTCATCGAATTCTACGCATACCTTGGGATTGGACCGCATCCAATCGACTTTGGTGCCTGCAGTGGTTAGAGCATACAAAAATGCCACGTCATAACTGAAGCTCAGTGGAACGATATACGGCTGATTATCCTTGGAACACGCCAGACGACCCAATGTGACGCGCTGAAGCAGAGATTTTATTTCCTGCCCGGTCATCTCTTCGATAATCATGTTCTAACTCCATTCCTTGGTTGTTATTGTCAAACCCTCTGAACATCCAGAATAGCGCAGCCAGCATTTACCGTAAGGGTCAAACTTGCAAAGTGAACTTATGCTGCAAAGTGCATGATAGGGGAACTTTTGACTGATCTACATGTTAGGATATGCCTTGACTCGTCGCTCGTTAAGATCAATCGCGTAATGAATGGAATGAATTCCCGGGTGATAAGGCCAAAATCAGCTTTTTTGATAACGAAAATATGCAGCTCACCGGAGCAATAGCTTATTTGATCAGGAGACACCAATGACCAAATCTCCTTTATCTGCCAAGGCTCCAGGTGCTGAAACGCCCCCAACGGAGATTTCCGCTTTACCGGAAGAAAGCAATTCACTGCCGTCGGATCCACAGTTGATTGTGCTGTCCTGTTTACTTGTCCTTGCAATTTTGACGGCGGCTTATATCGCTGCAGATATTGTGCTGCCGATTGTTTTGGCTTTCGTTCTAAATCTTCTGTTTCAGCCGGCCATGCGTCAATTGGAACGAGTACACCTTCCACGATCCCTCTCGGCTCTTATGCTGATTCTTGCCTTTTTTGCTTTGATTGTCGGCATAGGAGCTGCCGTATCAGGTCCTGCTTCATCATGGGCGGGACGATTACCGGATGGCCTACAGAAACTCGAACAACGACTTCATTTCCTAAGCCAACCGATCCAAACTTTCTTTGCCTTTATGCACAGGATTGACGGAGGGCAGGGAGATGCTGGTTTCAGTTTATCAGCAGTTCTTCTCAAAGGTACCCAGCATTTCGCAGGTGGATTTTTCGAGACCATTCTGATTTTATTTTTCCTTCTCGTGGCTGGCGACACGTTTTTGCGCCGCACCGTTGAAATCCTTCCCCGCTATAGTGAAAAGCGTCAGGTGGTCGCCCTGTCACAGCAGGTAGAGAAGGATATTTCTGCCTATCTCCTCACCATAACGCTCATGAACGGGTTGGTTGGCCTCGCTACTGGAATAGCAATGTGGGCAACTGGTCTGGGGGACCCTGTGCTCTGGGGAGTGGTTGCCTTCCTTTTGAACTATATCCCCATTATGGGCCCCTTCGCCGGAATCACCATTTTTGTGTTCGCTGGATTGCTCGCAATCGAGGGTAGTTGGGCAGCATTTTTGCCCGCAGGCCTTTATCTCCTAATCCACTTGGTGGAAGGCGAGATCATTACGCCCATGCTTCTGGCACGGCGTTTCACCCTTAATCCCGTGCTGGTGATACTATCATTGATCTTCTGGTTTTGGATGTGGGGGGCTCCCGGCGCGATACTGGCGGTTCCGATGCTCGCGATCACAAAGATTATCTGCGACGGTGTTGCACCGCTCAACGCGGCCGGGCATTTCCTTGAAGGGTAGGCCCAAAATTGCCGCCATTGGTGTTAGAGCCGCGTAGGATACCCGCAATGTTTGATCTTTTGACGACGTTGCGCTGTTAAACAGTTGTGGAATGCGTTGGATCAGACAATCCACCCCCCGAATGTAGGTCGCTCCATAGGTGAGACGTGACGATTGACTGCATCTGCATGGTTTTGCGGGTCGAAATGGAACGATAAGGTACTTGAAACGTTGTCCAAGTGAAATGCCCTGTGACACTTGTGCAAACAAGTTCAGTCTGGATGGCACGATCATCTTAGGAAACGGAAATGGATCTCACCACACTTCTTATCATCCTTCTCATTGTTATTTTACTGGGTGGAGGCGGCTTTTACGGTCGTGGACGTTGGTATTAAGCCTTTGCGCGTTATTCGGTAGACGCGTGAGTTTGGCAGCCTCTACTAACTGTATTGTGAGTATTCCAGGTCGTGCGCGAATGCGATCATTCGCGCACGTTCTTAAATAGTCTTTTGAATTTTCAGCACGTTTTCTGGATACCTCGGCAGGAACTTTCTTCCCTGAGGCTACGTTCCTGCTAGGGAATTTTAGTGTTTGCGCACGCTGCTCAGGGGCATGCGATTGATATCAAGGAATGTCATGGCTCAAGCTACGAAGCTGATCTCGATCGGAACAGCTGTTCCATCGCATATGATCGAACAGCGAGATGCAGCCGCCGTAGCGCATCGCGCATTTTCGGATCGGTTCAAGGATTTTGATCGTTTGGCAAAGGTGTTCGAGAGCTCGGGCATTCGTAGGCGCTATGCGATCAGGCCTCTTGAGTGGTATCTTGAACCGCTGGGCTGGCCGGAACGAAATGCCGCCTATATCGAAGGGGCATGCAGTTTGTTCGTTAGTGCGGCTCAGCAGGCGCTGGAGAAAGCGGACCTTCGAGGTGAAGATGTCGATATCGTCGTCACGGTTTCCTCAACAGGTATAGCCACGCCTAGTCTCGAAGCGCGCGTCGCTCATCAAATGGGGTTTCGTGAAGACATCGAAAGGGTGCCTGTCTTCGGCCTTGGCTGTGCCGGCGGTGTCTCAGGATTCTCCATTGCATCTCGATTTGCAGCAGCGCGGCCCGGAAAAATTGTCCTGCTGGTTGCAGTTGAACTGTGCACGCTCGCGTTCCGACTGGATCAATTGACAAAGGCCAACATCGTCGCAACTGCGCTGTTCGGGGATGGGGCGGCCGCCTGCATTCTCAAGGCGGGTGACGCAGGTATCGCAAACATCGAAATGTCCGGCCAGCATACTTGGCCTGATACGCTCGACATCATGGGTTGGAGCGTTGATAAGCAGGGGTTCGGCGTTATTTTTGATCGAGCAATACCGCCATTTGCTGAGGAACGCATTGCACCGGCTATATCGGGTATTTTAAACCGTGCTGATCTTGGCATGACAGATATCGATAGATTTGCCTGTCATCCGGGGGGTACCAAAGTGATTGCTGCTCTGGAGACAGCACTGTCGCTTGGTCAAGGCAGTTTGGACCATGAGCGTGACGTGTTGTCCGATTATGGAAACATGTCGGCTCCAACCGCACTTTTTGTATTGGACCGTGTCGTCCAAGCCGGCTTACCGTCACGTACCCTCCTTACTGCACTGGGACCGGGTTTTAGCGTGAGCTGTGTATCTCTCCAGAGAGCAGCATGATTGCGGCAACAGCACTTCTGTCTGCGGTTACGATCGAGCGCATTTGCGAGCTATGGCTCGCCAGACGAAATACCAAATCTCTATTGGAGCACGGTGCATATGAAGCCGCGTCAAAACATTATTGCCTGATAGTTGCACTTCACACCCTCTGGCTAGGTGGCCTTTGGATACTTGCTTGGAATAGGCAAATCGATCCTGCATGGCTGCTGATTTTTGCAGCGCTCCAAGCTCTGCGCATATGGGTGCTTGCAACCTTGGGGAGGCGCTGGACAACGCGTATTATAGTTGTGCCGGGGAGTTCACTTGTCAGGAGAGGGCCGTATAGATATGTTTCGCATCCAAACTATTTTGTCGTCGTGGGCGAAATTGCAGTCCTGCCGTTGTGCTTTGGCCTGGGCCGGTATGCTCTCATATTCTCGCTGCTAAACGCTGCGGTCCTGGCTTTCAGAATCCGAGAAGAAAATTCTGCGCTGCGGGATTTGCGCAATGATTCAAAACGCTGATGCAACCAGCCTACGGGCACCCAACTTTGCAACATGGCTGGGGTTTGTTGCAATGTGCATTGGCATGTTTATGGCTATTCTCGATGTACAGATCGTTGCCACATCTCTCCCGACGATCCAAGGTGCACTCAGCATCCATCCTGACCAGATGAGCTGGATTCAAACGGCGTATCTTATCGCCGAGGTCGTCGCGATTCCGCTGACCGGCTTTTTGACCAAGCTGTTCAGCATGCGGTGGCTATTCGTCTTTGGCACGGCAATATTCACTTTGACATCCATCGGATGCGCGCAGAGCGGCACTTTCTTTGCCTTGCTCGTCTGGCGCATTCTGCAAGGGTTTTCCGGAGGCACACTCATTCCGTTGGTTTTCTCGGCGGTATTCCTTTTGTTTCCCTTGCGACGCCAGAGCGTTGCAACGACTATAGCGGGCGTGCTCGCGGTTCTGGCACCCACTGTTGGACCCATCGTCGGTGGCTGGATCACTAACACCTATTCCTGGCATTGGCTCTTTTTGATAAATGTGCTGCCTGGTCTATTCGCGACGTCGCTTGCAATCTTTCTGTTGCCGCGGGTACCTATGCAATTGCGGCAAATCCGGTCGCTTGATTTTCCATCACTGGCATTGATGGCGGCAGGTCTCGCCACACTCGAGCTTGCCTTGAAGGAGGCTCCGCACAGCGGATGGACAGGGCCTTGGGTGCTCGTTTTAATGTCGTTCAGTGCAACCAACCTTTTGGCTTTTTCGCTCCGCACCTGGAATTCTCGCAATCCTCTGGTCGATTTGCGGAATTTTAGAGATCGGAATTTTTCCATTGGTTGCGTTTTGAGTTTTGTTCTCGGATTTGGCCTCTTTGGCGCGGTCTATTTGATGCCGGTCTTCTTGGCATTTGTTCGAGGGCATAATGCCCTGGAAATCGGTTCAATGATGCTTGTGACAGGTATGGTGCAACTGATGATCGCACCGATCGCTGTTTTGCTGGAAAAGCGGGCAGAGGCACGGTTACTCTCGACATTTGGCTTCGTGCTTTTTGCGATCGGACTGGGATACAGTGCCTTTCAAACGCCTCAAACCGACTCTGATGGAATGTTCTGGCCCCAGTGTATTCGGGGATTAGCAATAATGTTTTGTCTTTTGCCTCCAACACGGCTTGCACTGGGAAATCTCCCTGAGGAGCAAGTTCCCGATGCCAGCGGCTTGTTCAATCTGATGCGCAATCTGGGTGGAGCAATCGGTTTGGCAATCATTGACACCGTTATCTACACGCGTTCGACCACGCACGGCGTTGCAATCGCCAATAAACTGCTCGCTGGAGATATGCGGACGGCAGAATTCGTCGGGATCGATCGCAATGTATTTCTGCAGCATCTGCCAGGACAATTGGATGCCGCCGCGCAGAGCATTTTTAGCCCGCTCATCGCTAAGGCCGCTACGGTACAATCGATCAATGATGCCTGGGCAATGCTCGCCATCATAACTTTAGTACCCCTCTTGATAATACCATTTGCCAATGATGACTTTCGGCAAAGTCTCAAAGAATGAGCGTGCGGCAAACATTCAATCTGCCAGCACTGCCATTAGCTTCTCATCATTCCTTGCTTGAGTAAGCCTATCGAATTCTCCTCAACATCACATATTTATCGACCCAAAGTGAGAAGAGATCTCCTCCCTAACCTGTACAGAGTTGCACCGTTAAGGAACCATTTTGCGCAGCCTTTGTTGTTGATGCACCGGGTTCTTACCGGAACCACAGAGAGGCAAGATAATGAAAAAGATAATTGCAATAACCGCAACGCTGATGATGGCAAGTTCGAGCGTCGCATTCGCGCAAGATACAGTGATTGTGGAAGTACCGCAGCAGACCCGCGATTATGTCATCGCCAATCCATCTGATCCTGTCGTGATTGACGGTGATGTAAGCCAAGGATTTGTTGTTCCCGAAGATGTCGAGCTCAGGCCCATTCCTGACAGCCCTCAGTATGGCTACGTCTATGTCAATGGCCGGCCTGTTATCGTCTCATTGGAGAACAGAAAAGTCATTTATCTGTCGAAATAATATGTAGGCCCCCTGATCAGGCGCGGTGTAAAGCAGCGCCTGATCAAGGGGGCCCATGGCCATAGATAAACAAAGAGTCAGATATTTCTTTCTTACTGCTTTGAGCCACCCCAACTCGCCGCGCAATAACAGTATGTTAGAGGATAGTTTTGCGTCTTCCTATAGGAAGCCTATAATTCGCGAGCCGCCGGGCTTTAACGTCATAGGCTGCCGGCGCTTGGAAGACGCCATAGTGCTTTCGCCCGAAAAAAGGGATAAAAGCATGAGATCTAATGACCACCTTTACGAACAATATACCGACGATGACTGGCGTGCGATGCAAACCGCACATGATCGGGCATCCCAAATACTGGGACGTTCGCCCAAAACAGATATTCACTCGGACCGTCTTGGACGCACAGTGATTGCGCTCTTCAATTTAAAGATACGCAGCATCGAACAGATCGTGGAACGGGCCGTTCAAAGCGAGAGGAGTTTTGAAAAGTTGGAATCAATGACGGAATCCTCAAATTCTTCGTCCCGAACCCTTCTGTGAAGGACAAGCATGCCGACGATTGCAGACAAAAGTGATGAACAAAAAGACGCTGAAGCCGCAGTCAAGGGTTTCAGCGAGAATCTTGGACCGTTCGTGGTTGCCGCCGAGACAACGCGAATGGCAATGGTGTTTACGGATGCAAAAGACCCTGATCATCCGATTATCTTTGCCAATGATAGTTTTTTGGACCTGACCGGTTATGACCGGGATGAAGTCCTTGGCCAGCACTTCAATTTTCTGTTGGCGCACGTCACGGATGCCGCCGTGTTGGCCGCCATCAAGTCTGAATTTGCAAGCCACTCTGATCATAGCTCCGAAGTGCTCTATCGACGCAAAGATGGAAGTGAATTTTGGGCGGCGATGTTTGTCAGTCCCGTGAAGGATGAAGCGGGTAAAACTGTTCAACACTTTGCGTCATTGGTGGATCTAACCAAACACAAGGAAGAACAAGCACATTCCAAGATGCTCATCGAGGAGCTCAATCACCGCGTCAAGAATACGCTTGCGACTGTTCAATCGATTGTCTGGCAAGCATTGCGCATGGATTCTGATGCTAAAACCATTCAGCAAGCCATTGAGTCACGGCTGCAGGCCCTTTCACGTTCTCACGATCTTTTGACGCGGCAGAATTGGAAGGACACAGGTTTAATCGAAGTGATCACGGATGCCTTGGAACCATTTGGCATGACAGGCAGCCGCGCAGAACATATTTCAATCAGGGGTGCCAATGTTCTTTTCTCACCCAAGATTGCCCTCGCTCTGGGGATTGCATTTCACGAACTGGCAACCAATGCCGTGAAGTATGGCGCGTTTTCCAATGAAACGGGCTCTGTATCGATCGACTGGGAAACCAGGGAAACAACGGAAGGCCGGCGACTGGTGTTGGGATGGCACGAAAAAAATGGTCCTCTTGTCGTCCAACCGCTTCGACGAGGATTTGGTTCGCGCATGATTGAAACAGGATTATCTCAGGCGGTAGGAGGCACAGTTCACCTTGAGTATCCGGCAGAAGGCCTGTTGTGTGTCATGAATTTTCCAGCGCCAAGCGTAGCTCCAAATGGATAAATTGCTTTCCGATCGCCGGCTTCTGGTCGTGGAGGATGAGATGCTCATTCTCATGATGATTGAAGACATGCTTTCCGACCTCGGATGTACGTCTGTGACGACCGCAGCGTCGAACGAACAGGCAATTATACTGATTGGTGCGCAGTCCTTCGACGCGGCCATGTTGGATATGAATTTGAACGGCCAAAAAAGTCAGCGGGTAGCTGATGCCCTTATTAGCCACAAAGTACCCTTTGTCTTTTCCACGGGAAACAGCTCTCATGACGTTTGGGACGGTTATGCAAACCATGCAGTCATCAGAAAGCCCTTTTTGTTCAATCAGTTGGTCGATGAGTTGACGAAACTGCTGCGCCCTTAAAGCGGGGCGGCTTGCTCATTTCAGCAAATTTTCTGTCAAACGTATTCTGAAGTTTATCAAATTAGGACCGCCTCGAAGCGGAACTTTGACTGCTGCGAGCGGTTAACTCCCTGGGTGATCGAAACTTCGATCGCGAAACAGGAGATATTTATGAAACGTTTTATAATCGCGCTCGGCGCTCTTTCGCTTCTTTCAACGGCCTACGCTCAGGAAACCCCGAAAGCGTCTCCGGACGCGATGAAGCCGGCCATCGCAACCCCCGACAGTTCGAATGCTGCAGCTCCTGTTCCTGGCAAAAACAGCTTTACTGCTGGACAGGCAAAAGAGCGTTTGGAAGCGAAGGGATACACGGATGTGACGGCCTTCAA
The DNA here is from genome assembly GCF_044760925.1 of Phyllobacterium sp. NPDC097923. Classification (NCBI taxonomy): domain Bacteria; kingdom Pseudomonadati; phylum Pseudomonadota; class Alphaproteobacteria; order Hyphomicrobiales; family Phyllobacteriaceae; genus Phyllobacterium; species Phyllobacterium sp. NPDC097923. Next base: position 138,205 of record NZ_JBIWBL010000008.1, read on the forward strand.
CAAGGGTGATGATGGCATTTGGAGCGCCTCGGCGATGAAGGATGGCAAGGTGGTCCAAGTCAAGCTCGACTATCAGGGCAACATCACCGAAGCCAGTAAATGAACCTAGCCAGAACAATAATTCTCAGGGAGACTTCAATGGAAAATGTAACAGGACTATATGACGACTATGACGACGCACGTACCGTCGTTACCGCGCTTGAAAATGCGGGCATTTCTTCCGTTAACATCAGTATTGTTGGCAGGGAGGATAAAGCCAATGGATCAAATGCCGGCGAGGGTGCAGCGACCGGAGCTGGCCTTGGTGCTGTCGTGGGCGGTGCCGGCGGATTGCTAGCGGGTCTCGGCATGCTGGCTATTCCAGGTGTCGGTTCGTGTAGAAGGCGAACAGATTGACGTTGCCCGCTCTATCATCAACGACAATGATCCCGTTGATTTGAAGGTTCGCCGTGCAATGTACCGGGAAGAAGGATGGAATGAGTTTGACGAATCCAGCCCCGAATATACCAAGGAAGAAGCGGCGAGAGAGCGCAATAGGCTGCGTGATATGCCCAATATGATGCCGTAATACGGTGTTGTAAAATGAGATCAATGAGTGCGTCGCATATGCGGCGCGCTTTTTTAACAATACTATACGCTGTCAATAATTTCCCCTGCACGATAAAGGACCGTGCGTGTACTAACCTCAAGATTGGATTCGCGCCGCCAGGCCACAACGCCGTTATGTTGTGAAGCTAATTTCTTTGCCGCCTGCAGCGCCTCTTCCTCTGATTTAAAGCCTATCGGCTCACCCACCGTAAAAAGTTCACCAGCATCACCTTGGTCGAATATTACGACCTCAAAATGTATGAGACTTGACATTCTACCTCCATTTGGCCCGCAGCTTTGATTTGAACCTCCCTGGGAAAAGCTGACAAAGGTTACGCAGGAGCTGCCCGGTTTTGGAGGAACGAACGCGGACCAGATTGGTTCCATAGCCCGCAAAACCAGCTTATATGAGACTGCTGCTGTTCACTTGACGGTGCGGCGCATTTCTATGGAAGGCGCATTGGTTTGGGCGTTTACGTCCGAATATCAGGGCCAACCGATGAGACGGGAACTTTGTGCTATCACCGGGGTTGCTACTATTATCGGTGCATGCATTCAAAAATCACCCGTTAAATGCATGGCACCCGGCATTGCAAGGAACGCCCCATGATTTCGTCAGTTACGATTACGGTCGTAGTCGAGATAAAACCTGACGCTTGGTCAGGCTATCTGGAAAATCTGCCCTGCCTGCTGAAACGCGCACGCGGGTTTCCGGGTCTTCAGGACATTCGGATCCTGGAACACAAGGGCCATCCAAACAAATTGTTGTTCATCGAAAAATGGGACACCGAAGCGGATTATAACGCCTATCTTTCCCAGTGCGCAGAACAAGACAACACAGCGGCGGGAATATTCATCAGCCCTTATATAGTGTGCCCCATTACAGATGTTTGGGCAATGGATATGTCCGGGACCTAAAACAATCGCGGATCATTTGGGGAAACAATACTGCAAGTGAGGCCCCAAAGGTGATTTGGGGTGCACAGACATCGATTACGCGTCGCCCGTCCGCTGGGAACGGAAATAATGTTCGGCATGTTGATAATAATTTTCTGCCTCGATGTTATTTCCAACGAGTGCTTCTGCGCGCGCCTGCGCAAGATAACGCTGGTAATTCAGCTGCGCTTTTTGATGGCGTGGCGATTGCAGGGTTGCGGCGTTGTTGGCCATTGGCGCAGAATGGACCTGCGCCATGGTTGATTTTGTCTGGTTCATATTCATGATTGTCTTGAGCCCGTGGGCTCTCTCCTGTGAGGGGATGATAAGTCTGCGATATCCAAATGTCGGATTGCCGAACATTGAATTCGGTCAATTAATCTGATCGGCTACGATCCGGCGCAGTTCTTGTCTCGTAAATCCTGAATAAGCCGGTTTCACGGGTTTGGTTGTTGGCTTCTCGGGTCGATCGTAGTGACTAGAGCGCATTTGGATGGGCTGCACCGTGGCAGCTTTCGATTGAATGATTTCTTGCATAGTGGTCCGTTACTGCTGCGATAAAATGGGCGCAGCGTTCTTTGTTAAATTATGTCATTTGGTAACTGATGATGAACTGCATACCGACCTGCAGCAGGTAGTGTAATTTTCGATAGGGAAAATGCGCGCTCATCAGAGAACTGCAAAGACAGCCGGGATAAGTTCATCGGCTTGTCAACCATATGATCATCCCGCATGTTCATTTCAAGACCAACAGGATCACGACGCCGGAATCATTGAGAACCCACCTTCCTTATCGATAGGCGGAGTGGATGGCTTCGTAGAAACTGATCCAGAAGAGCCGCCCATCGCAATGGTCGCCCCGCAGAACAGCAGGCAATCGGTCATCGTGAAGCGGAGAAGGCTTGTCTTTTTCGTAAAGCACTTTCTGGAATGAACGAGGCTTGATGCAGATCATGCTTTGGGGACGTGGGACCACATCAAGCCTCTGCCGAACGAGTAGCCCGACACTTAACAACACTCAGGATCGATATAGGTTCCGGGGCAGTGGAAGATGCCAGCGTGCAGACTATGCCGTCGCATGTTCTGTTGGCTCCGTACCGGCAAGTACACCCAAATTACTTCGGGCCTGTCTGGGGTTGCCATGGATGAGACATGGCGAATGATTGTATCCTCGTCGCACAATCCAAGCGCGAGCGGTCCATGACCAATAAAGGCTGGACCACCGGTCTTTGTTTTATTGCAAACCGAGCCTTTTCACCAATTGATCAAAAGACGCCCGGGCGAGCGCCAAATCTTCGGGTGAATGAATTCCATGAAATTTAGGAATGTCCATGGGATGCTCCTCTAAAGACGGGCGGGGGCGTCAATGATCTCTCAAGCGCCAGCAGCCGAAAGATGGCTGGCAACATGCCAATTCTATCCCTATTTATGGCTTTTACAAATGAGATGGGCCAGACCGAGGCGTAAGCGACATAGCTTTCTTGTCTTCGTCATCCTTTTGACCATTAGAATATCTGGCGGCGGAACTTTAACGACCAAGGCACGTTGGGAGGTATGAGTAACTTATCCTTTCGACATGTGACGATCAAATCGCTGCGGTCCAACCGACTGCTGAATATTGCTTCGGTGAAGGATGCCTCTGACGTCCTTACATTGAGCTGGCCAAGCCATGGAAAGAAAAAGCTCGTTGCAGCGAAGAAGGCCTGTTCAGATGCCTTTGACGGCAAAATATCGGCGGACGAAGTGCGCACCGCTTTTATCGCTGCCGCGAAGGAAGTGGATATTTTCATTTGGGAAAAAACCGGACATGTCCATTGATCCTGAGTGCTGTTTCAACATTGCTTTGAGGTTGACGGTTCTGTTACCTCCCAAATCATTTCCGCAAAATGCATCTTAATTTCATGGCCGACGTTCAGTTGTCGGCTGATCCATGCTGGGAAGTGGCTGATTGGCCCCTTGCTTTGCCATTGGGAAGAACCAGAATAGCCATGCCAGCGTAAGGGTAAATATTGCGAGGCCGATAATAATGTGTTGTAGGCGCATCTAAGCTTCCTTCCCTTAAGGAAACAATGACCGCCAAGGATGGTTCCTTTTTCGGCCGCTTGATATCCGGCACTGGCATAAAAAATCGCTTGGCCATGGACGCTCAGAAGTTCAGCCGAACAAACGTGCCGGGAACTCCACGTCAATCTCGGCGTTTCATGTGAGAACATTAAGGAGCGTACAAAATGAAGAATTCGGCCCCTCCAGAACGAACGAGCGATGAAGCAGACGCCAACCAGATCCGTATGGCGAAGAAAGAGGGAGAAGCTTATCACCACTCTCTTCGCTATATGGCGGAAGAAGTTGCCGACAACGGAGATAAGAAACGGGCTGGCGGTTACATTGTGGCTTATGCCCAGGAGCGGGCGGAAGGCATGTATATGCCTGACAAGAATGGCAATCTCAAATGGTCGGAGCCAACGGAAGAAAATTGCCATCTCGAAATATCGGTCAGCGATGCCGGCGACAAGCGTTTCATTCCCTATTTGACGGTTACAGCAACTCTTGTGCCAAGCAGCGGCAACGTTATCGGACCGATTGAAATACCTTTCGTATGGCATCCTGGTCTTTATCATTATGGCCGCAACGTCCGTGTACCCGGAGATGGTCACTATGCATTACGCATCAGTATCGAACCGCCCACTTTTATGCGCCACGACAAGATAAATGGACGGCGCTATGCAGAGAGAGTGGACGTTGAATTTGAGAAAATCAAAATCAAAACCGGGCGGGAATGACGCATTCTGGAAATTCACCGTTCGATATTTGTGAATTTTAAATGAGAAGCTTTCTAAAACAGGTCTTAAAAACTTCAAATAACACAACATTGCGAAACGCTGTTGCTTGTTGGGAAGACGATTTCCAAAGCCGGTATCTATTGAATATGCATTGCCCAATGAACGATCAAAGCAAGAAAAAAGAACCACATCGCTTCATCCCAATACGATAGATTTCCGAATTTTGCAGGTTCGCGGAAGCGCAATGCTATTCCACATGATATGCCACCACTCAGCACAAGCATGATATAGAGGGACCTCCAGAAACCCCACGGTAATGGGCTCTGCGCGCCGGCAAAACCGAGGATGATCAGAATTTTCCAGGCAAAACGCGTGATTACCAGCCGAGTCTGAACATCAAGATGCTTCCACCATTTAGATAAATTTGAAAACATCGCGTTCCCCGAATGGCTCAATACATCAATTGACCGAACCGCATCTTTAGTAATGATTTCATACTGTGTTAGTTGCGAAGGTGAGGACAATTCGAGAATCCAGAGTCGAACAAGTTTACCCAGACTATGACGACGCATCGCTTGCTTCGGCAAGCCTCATTCCTCACAACCACCTCTCAAGGAACAAATTCCTTTCCTGTTCGTTGCTGTGGAATGTTTAGGCCGGCGCTTCTGGGAGGATAATGTCGTGGCGAAAAAAATCAGGGATTCAGAAAAGGATCCCGTCGTTGGAACCTCGAAGCCAAAGCTTTTAAGTGTATTGGGACCGGGCATTATTACGGGTGCGGCGGATGACGATCCCAGCGGCATCGCCACTTATTCTCAGGCCGGAGCGCAATTCGGATTTGCAATAACATGGACCATGCTGTTCAGCTATCCGCTGATGGCCGCCATTCAGGAAATCAGCGCCCGGATAGGACGCACGACGGGCCATGGCATCGCGACAAATCTGCGAACATATTATCCTCCCTGGATTTTGCCGGTTATCGTCGCTCTTCTTTTCATCGCCAATACGATCAATATCGGTGCTGATCTCGGGGCTATGGGCGATGCGGTCGGACTGCTCATCGGCGGGAACGTCGCACTTTATGTGGTTCTGTTCGCCCTTCTCAGCGCATGCCTGCAGATATTCCTTCAGTACGCACGCTACGTCTCCATATTGAAATGGCTGACATTTTCGCTGTTTGCCTATTTCGGGACGGTGATGGTTGTGAAAATACCCTATGGCGAGCTGGCGTACGGTTTTTTTGTTCCGACGTTTTCGGCAGACACGGCATTCTGGACGACGGTCGTGGCCATTCTGGGCACAACCATCAGCCCCTATCTTTTCTTCTGGCAGGCCTCGCAGGAGGTGGAAGACGAAAGGGAGAGCGC
>NZ_JBIWBL010000009.1:0-81422 GCF_044760925.1 Phyllobacterium sp. NPDC097923
GTCGCTACGTTTTCGCAGTTGAGGACTGCACACGCTTGAACCACGGCCATACCTTCATCCCTCGTGTCGTTCATTATGTTCGCGAATCCGGTTTCACGGTCGCTTCTCGCAATGACCGCTTCGAAATGCTCCGGCTGAAGAATGAACGGCTCTGCTGCAAACTGCTGCGGCTTTTTGGGCAGCAAACCGGCGCTGTTAAGGGCTTCCATCGCGCGGGCGCTCAAAGGGCTGACTTGAGCCTGATCGACTGCTGCCAAGCTGTTCTCGTAGGGAACGAAAGCCCCGCCGATACCTACATTCCACGTCTCGATGACATCCAGCCATGAAATAGGAAGGATAAAGACGCCTCCCTGCGGAAAGCGATCTAGGATGACGTTGAGATGCGCCAGTTGCGGCGGCGTTGCACCTGGCTCCCAACAAAGGGCAATGCGACGGGTTGACTTGTAGTGATCGAGATAACCCGCGTCCTTTGCATCGGTTTTCTGCCAAGGAGCTTCGAAAGCAACGAGCGGGAAGGGGAGCTTCAGGAGGTCTATGTGCGCTTGCGATACGTGCAGCGGATCAAGCAGCTCTGCGCAGTTGGGCAGGATAAATTTCACTGATCTGCGAAGCATATCGCTGACGATGCGGATCGCGTTGATGGACTGAACAAAATGCGGGGGGAGACGCTGTACGACCTCTTTCATGCTCTCAATCGCATGGGCGCTATAGTTCAGCGCCGTAAAGTTCTCGCCTGTCTCCATTTCTAGTCTCCTTGCCCGTAGATCACTTCCAGAAGACCACGGGCATCCGCGTCTTCAATTGCTTTCAAAGCCGCCGCATGTCCGGCGACATTTTCACGTTCTCGTGCGAAGCGCGCTTCAACATCGCGCTTGAGAGTTTGGATCAGCTCGTGCTTCTCGGCGGTAGGAAAGACGGCATAGTGCTCAGCGGCCGCGAAGGCGACGTGCGGGATCGTAAACTCGTCAAGCGTCGGTTCATCTACATGATCCGAAGGCATGGGATCAGACCTTCACAACATATTCGGGCTTGATGGGAATGCCTGTTTCCATATTGACGCAGCAAGGCGGGATGGGGATCATGCGGCCATCAGCCAGATGGCGAATATGACCTCTTCGCCAGTGTGGTTTGACGGTCCAGCCGCCCTCTCCCTTCCGGTTTTGTGATGCCTGTTGGCTGGCGCGAACATCGATCACGATCATTGGGCCAATAGGCGGCTTTTTCTTCTGCAAGCGCTGCTTGTTCAAGCGCGCCGGGGCAGGCTCTTCCCGGCGGATGGCTTGCGGAGTGGCAAGGGCGCCGATCAGCGCCGCTGACACACCAAAGCCCGTGTCCACGAGCAGTTGCGTCGAATCGTTGTCGGCGTGGCTGACAAGGACGTGCTTGTGATCGCCGCAAACTCTCTGTCCGACTTGATTCAGGAAGACCAAGCCATTGCGGCGATGATTTTCGAACATGACGCGCACGGAAAGCGAGACGAGCTTTCCATCGATAGGGCTCATATTTTTCTCACAGAGAGCCGCCATATGGACGTGCTCATCGAGCACCTTCTGCACCCACGAGACCCAAAAAACATCGTGAGGGATAGGAGCAACTTCCGCGTCCCATAGCTCGTTGGCAAAGTCTATGAATGTTTGGAGGGTATCGTCTTTGGGGTCTGCATCGAGAAAGCTGAAGGTAAATTCGGCGGCGCTGGCGGCGCACGCCTCAACATGCCGGGCCATCTCATCGATCTCATTGGCCTTCCATGGCTCCATTGAGCGGTAGTGGCCGGATTTCAGGTGTTCGAGGGCTGTGTGCAATCGCATTGATGGATCTCCGGTTTACGACTGACACCATTGGTTTCGATCACGGTATCCTCCGCGATAGGCATGGCCGAGGCCGAGCTTGATCATCTGGTCTGCAATGTCTCCATGCTGCGTCATCACCTGCGTCAACACGCGGCCATAGCGATCTTCGCCTTGATCTCGGTATTGGATGCCGGGCGTGCTCATGAGACGCTGAAGCTGTTGGGTAGCGCGATCCGCAAGCGCTCGCTCCTGACCGCAACGAGCGCCTTCGCCAGCTTCTGGTGCGTCATAACCGACGATCCGGTACTTAATGCCGTCCCGCCAGAACGTGTCTCCATCGACGATGCAGGTTATCCGCTTGCCCGTAGTGCAGATCGGCCATTGATCCTGTGCTGTTGCGGGTAATGAGGTGGTGAGTGCTGCGAGAGCAGCGATTCCAGCTCTGATATGCAATTCTTGCTCCCTTCAATTGTCCTCAGCTTCGCGCTCTTCGGCTGCTGCCTCGATCTTTTTCGCCAACTGTTTTTTTACCCGGCGTGTCGCGCCGGCATCTTTTTGATCGGGGAGGTAGTATTTCATGTAGGAAGAGGCCGTTTCGATATCCTTCTCAGTGTGGCCGAGCGCTTCTGCGAAGAATGCGGCTTTCGTCTTCGACTTAGGCCGGAAAAACTGGTCCGCGATTTCCGCGTACAGTGCGCGAACGTTATGCGCCTTGATTTTCTTGGCTTCGATCACGTTCGGCGTGTCTTCGAGCGAGACTTTTGGCCAGAGTTTTTCGAGGATTTCGTCACGGACGGCGGGAAGGATGCACTTGGGGTTCGGAGCGCGCAGCAAGTCTGCTTTGAATTCGTCGCTCGTCATCTCGCGCCATATCTGGCCACTTTCACTGTAGCGGAGCACCATCCAAGCAAAAATGACATCTCGCGCTTTTGTCAGCACGGGGATCGGAAACGACTGGTCGAATTGCGTCCCCTCGTTTCCACGAGTCTTTGCCTGTCCGGAGAATAGGACGCGCCACGTCTCGTAGCCACGGCCACGGGTATGTTCTGTGTTCGTGGTCGGGTCTGCCATAATCGGCAGGGGCGAGAAGACGCCTTGGCAGAAGATTTCGAAAGGGCGACGGCCGGTCAGGATACCGAGAGCCACGCCGATCTCGACGGCGCGTGTTCTCGATATATCAGAGGCCGTTTCACGAGCTGCTTGTTCCAAGGCGCTCCAAGAGGCGTCTGTGGCCGGAATAAGCTCCTTTGCGCGATCTAGGATATCCTGCCAGTGTGGCATAGGCACCAAGTCGCGGTGTTGCTCAACAATTGCATCTCGATATTGGATGGATCGGGCCTTTTGGGCATCTTCGGGTGGTCTGACGATGGAAAGCGTTAGTTCATCATCCAGTCCGCGTCTGCGAAGCTCGTTGCGATAGGCGGCGGTTGTCGTCAGAACGGTGTTGCTCTTGAGGGTTTGCAGCATTTCGTCCAGCTCCGACTTCCAGAGCTTCCCGAGGCCGCGCTTATAGACGGCGCTGGCCTGCTTTTCGGTCTTGCCCTCTGCGAGCGAACGATCGTGCTCTTCTTTGAGCGTTTGAGCTGCTGTGCCAAACAGATCAATACTATCGGCGCGGGTCGCCTTGCGCCCGCCAGCGCCGCGAGATTCAACCGTGCGGAGTGGATCGTCAGAGCGGTCGAGGACCTTAACGAAGTGCAGCGCCGGGTGATTGTCACCGTAGGCTTCACGAATTGCATTGCGGTAGCGCGAGGCATAGATGTTGCGCGTCGATACGGACTTGTCCGCAAACGTCTCCCATTCCTTTTCCCAAAGGTCGGCGTAATCATCGGCGTCGGCTGTCAGGTTTGCAACAAATGTTGCAATGGCATCCTTGACCACCGGGCGACGGCCGGTCTTTGCACGCTGCTGTTCGTCGGCGTCGGTCTTCTTCGCGTTCATTGAACTTTCTCATTTCCTTGATGTGCGGTGATCATTGGCGAAGGCTTCATGAAGCCGCTCACTGCGGTTCGCTTTCATCGCTGACTGTGAAAACCACCGTTTCACCTTCGATAGTGTACGGCACCTTTTTGCTAAGGAGCTGATCGGCCGCGATTTCCGGCAGATTGTAGGTTTCCACGATGACCTTGCGCAGTTGGGGCCTGTCGTCTTCGAAATGATATCCATTAATCGCCCATGCGACGATTCCGGGCGTGTGAACGGCGGGGCTTGATCCGAGACGGTAGGTTGCCATTTGCGATCTCCTTGGATGACTATGGAGGCAGAATAAAATAAAAATATATGGTCGGCAACATAAAAAGTAAAAATAACGACTGTTTATTTTATTAAATTGAGGGAGCAAAGCCCGATTATGCCCTTGTAGCGCGTAGCGTCACATGCTACATAGGAGTATGATAATCGGCTTTCGACACAAGGGGCTTGAGACCCTTTACAAAACCGGCTCTGCCCGTGGGGTTCAAGCTGCTCATGCGCCGAAGCTGTCCCGTATCCTTGCTGCCTTAAATGCAGCGGCATCGCCTGCCGAACTGAACCAACCAGCCTACAAGCTACACCCCTTGAAAGGGACGCTGAAGGGGCATTGGTCGATATGGGTAAATGGCAACTGGAGGGTTACTTTCCGGTTTGTCGGAGCTGACGTGGAGTTGGTCGATTACGTGGATTATCATTGAAGGAGACATACAGTGATGAAGAACCATCCCCATCCGGGCGAGCTGCTTCGCGAGGATGTTTTGGTGCCTCTCGGCATTGAGGTGACTGACGCGGCGCAGCGCCTTGGAATTGCCCGGTCTACGCTCTCTCGGATCATCAACGGGAAGGCTGGCATTAGTCCTGATCTGGCGATCCGGCTTGAACGTGCTGGCGTCAGCACCGCACGGTTTTGGATGAATTTGCAGTTGAACTACGAACTGTCCAAGGCCGAAGCGCGGGATCAGCCGGAAGTGAGGCCATTGCAGTCGGCAGCGGCTTGAAAATCGGAATCGTTCGTTCATTGGATTTGGCACGCCCAAACGTTACCAGTCTTTGCAGGATATCGAGGGAACCAAGATGAACGTCGTTTTTGCAGCAATAAGCGCCAGCCTCTTTTTGGCAATGCCTGCGATGGCTCAAAAGAGCGAAGTGAAACGCTCTCAACCATTTCAGGCGCAGGAGCGTTGCGAGACCAGATTGCAGGGACCGGAGCAGGAGCTATGCGAGGTGGCACAAAAGGCGACCCATGCGCCTAGCGGAAACCAAGAGAGCAGCGGAAGACAATAAGGGCACAGCCAGGTCATCGGGGCCTAGCTGCCAAGCGTACCAGCGTCCCGCGCCATCTCTTCTGCTGTACCCCATGCGTCTTCCCGGTCTTGAGTGTAGTATGCGATTGCCTCTGCCCTTTCACGCGAAAGGTTGGGGCGAGAGATGCGATATTCGCCCTCCCGCTTACTGATTGTCAGGCCGAGGGCGCGCACCGCGCCAAACAGGGCCTTGTCGTTTCGTGTGGGAACGTTGAGAGCATCGGCGATAATTTTGGCTACAGTCACCATGTGCATTCGATCTCCGGTTAGAATTCGTATGTTCGAGTGCCGTCCGGCAGCTCGCAGGCGATTTCCACGTGCAAGCTTTCGATCTCGTCCGTCTCGTAGTATTCGTCACGCCACTTGATCGCCGCTCCGTAGCTCTCAGCCGTGTGCACGTCGCATTCGCGCTCGTAGCCTGCGTTTTCCACCACAGTGTATCGCTTCTTCATATCAGCGTCCTTTCGGTGATGCTGCGGGCATCGAGGGGATCGTGCCGTAGGTGTACGTATCCAGCTTCTGGTTGGCGTGCTCGCGCTCGGCCTTGCGGATATCGCGACCATATCTGAGCGGATCAAAGTAGAACTCGATCTCAAGGCCAAGATCGCCATATGTGGCGACGTAGAACCGGGGCATTTCTACCCCGGCGCTGTTTAGGCATTTTGTCATCTCATCGTTTCCTTGTGGCTGATTTGAAGGTGTGTTCGACGGTGATTTTGAGGAAGAGGGGGATGGAGATTTCGAGGGCGATTTTGGTAGAGCCGTTGGGTTTGAGCTTTGCGAGGATACGGGCGAAGGAAGCCTTGAGGCGTCGGCCGGTTGCGCGGCAGAACTGGAACGTCTGGAACATTTGCGGACCTTTCGTTAGGCATCAGCGCCATGTGAAGACTATAGGCTTGAGGCCGCAGGCGGTCAACATAAAAAGTAAAAATAACTGAAAATAATTTTACGAAATAGGCGATTAAGGGGCTTGCGTTTAGTAAAAATATCAGGCATATTGAGACCATGAAGAGCGGGAAAGCGGGTTCCACCATGACGACGACGAGAAAAGTAAAAAAAAGCGAGAAAAGTAAAAATAATTGTTGACCTGAGCGCAGAAAACGGCCATAGTAGGATTGGAAAAGGCTCCGATATTGGCTGAACGCGCAAGAAAAGTAAAAAAATCGCGATATGGGCGATAAAAAGTAAAAATAATGCTTGCGATTAGTAAAAATAGCTGGTAATATAGTAAAATTATGCGGGTGAAAGGGACACAGGCGGCGCGTTTAATATAAAACTACACCGGTGTAGTTTTATATTAAACGCGCCGCCTGTGTCCCTTTCACCCGCATAATTTTACTATATTACCAGCTATTTTTACTAATCGCAAGCATTATTTTTACTTTTTATCGCCCATATCGCGATTTTTTTACTTTTCTTGCGCGTTCAGCCAATATCGGAGCCTTTTCCAATCCTACTATGGCCGTTTTCTGCGCTCAGGTCAACAATTATTTTTACTTTTCTCGCTTTTTTTTACTTTTCTCGTCGTCGTCATGGTGGAACCCGCTTTCCCGCTCTTCATGGTCTCAATATGCCTGATATTTTTACTAAACGCAAGCCCCTTAATCGCCTATTTCGTAAAATTATTTTCAGTTATTTTTACTTTTTATGTTGACCGCCTGCGGCCTCAAGCCTATAGTCTTCACATGGCGCTGATGCCTAACGAAAGGTCCGCAAATGTTCCAGACGTTCCAGTTCTGCCGCGCAACCGGCCGACGCCTCAAGGCTTCCTTCGCCCGTATCCTCGCAAAGCTCAAACCCAACGGCTCTACCAAAATCGCCCTCGAAATCTCCATCCCCCTCTTCCTCAAAATCACCGTCGAACACACCTTCAAATCAGCCACAAGGAAACGATGAGATGACAAAATGCCTAAACAGCGCCGGGGTAGAAATGCCCCGGTTCTACGTCGCCACATATGGCGATCTTGGCCTTGAGATCGAGTTCTACTTTGATCCGCTCAGATATGGTCGCGATATCCGCAAGGCCGAGCGCGAGCACGCCAACCAGAAGCTGGATACGTACACCTACGGCACGATCCCCTCGATGCCCGCAGCATCACCGAAAGGACGCTGATATGAAGAAGCGATACACTGTGGTGGAAAACGCAGGCTACGAGCGCGAATGCGACGTGCACACGGCTGAGAGCTACGGAGCGGCGATCAAGTGGCGTGACGAATACTACGAGACGGACGAGATCGAAAGCTTGCACGTGGAAATCGCCTGCGAGCTGCCGGACGGCACTCGAACATACGAATTCTAACCGGAGATCGAATGCACATGGTGACTGTAGCCAAAATTATCGCCGATGCTCTCAACGTTCCCACACGAAACGACAAGGCCCTGTTTGGCGCGGTGCGCGCCCTCGGCCTGACAATCAGTAAGCGGGAGGGCGAATATCGCATCTCTCGCCCCAACCTTTCGCGTGAAAGGGCAGAGGCAATCGCATACTACACTCAAGACCGGGAAGACGCATGGGGTACAGCAGAAGAGATGGCGCGGGACGCTGGTACGCTTGGCAGCTAGGCCCCGATGACCTGGCTGTGCCCTTATTGTCTTCCGCTGCTCTCTTGGTTTCCGCTAGGCGCATGGGTCGCCTTTTGTGCCACCTCGCATAGCTCCTGCTCCGGTCCCTGCAATCTGGTCTCGCAACGCTCCTGCGCCTGAAATGGTTGAGAGCGTTTCACTTCGCTCTTTTGAGCCATCGCAGGCATTGCCAAAAAGAGGCTGGCGCTTATTGCTGCAAAAACGACGTTCATCTTGGTTCCCTCGATATCCTGCAAAGACTGGTAACGTTTGGGCGTGCCAAATCCAATGAACGAACGATTCCGATTTTCAAGCCGCTGCCGACTGCAATGGCCTCACTTCCGGCTGATCCCGCGCTTCGGCCTTGGACAGTTCGTAGTTCAACTGCAAATTCATCCAAAACCGTGCGGTGCTGACGCCAGCACGTTCAAGCCGGATCGCCAGATCAGGACTAATGCCAGCCTTCCCGTTGATGATCCGAGAGAGCGTAGACCGGGCAATTCCAAGGCGCTGCGCCGCGTCAGTCACCTCAATGCCGAGAGGCACCAAAACATCCTCGCGAAGCAGCTCGCCCGGATGGGGATGGTTCTTCATCACTGTATGTCTCCTTCAATGATAATCCACGTAATCGACCAACTCCACGTCAGCTCCGACAAACCGGAAAGTAACCCTCCAGTTGCCATTTACCCATATCGACCAATGCCCCTTCAGCGTCCCTTTCAAGGGGTGTAGCTTGTAGGCTGGTTGGTTCAGTTCGGCAGGCGATGCCGCTGCATTTAAGGCAGCAAGGATACGGGACAGCTTCGGCGCATGAGCAGCTTGAACCCCACGGGCAGAGCCGGTTTTGTAAAGGGTCTCAAGCCCCTTGTGTCGAAAGCCGATTATCATACTCCTATGTAGCATGTGACGCTACGCGCTACAAGGGCATAATCGGGCTTTGCTCCCTCAATTTAATAAAATAAACAGTCGTTATTTTTACTTTTTATGTTGCCGACCATATATTTTTATTTTATTCTGCCTCCATAGTCATCCAAGGAGATCGCAAATGGCAACCTACCGTCTCGGATCAAGCCCCGCCGTTCACACGCCCGGAATCGTCGCATGGGCGATTAATGGATATCATTTCGAAGACGACAGGCCCCAACTGCGCAAGGTCATCGTGGAAACCTACAATCTGCCGGAAATCGCGGCCGATCAGCTCCTTAGCAAAAAGGTGCCGTACACTATCGAAGGTGAAACGGTGGTTTTCACAGTCAGCGATGAAAGCGAACCGCAGTGAGCGGCTTCATGAAGCCTTCGCCAATGATCACCGCACATCAAGGAAATGAGAAAGTTCAATGAACGCGAAGAAGACCGACGCCGACGAACAGCAGCGTGCAAAGACCGGCCGTCGCCCGGTGGTCAAGGATGCCATTGCAACATTTGTTGCAAACCTGACAGCCGACGCCGATGATTACGCCGACCTTTGGGAAAAGGAATGGGAGACGTTTGCGGACAAGTCCGTATCGACGCGCAACATCTATGCCTCGCGCTACCGCAATGCAATTCGTGAAGCCTACGGTGACAATCACCCGGCGCTGCACTTCGTTAAGGTCCTCGACCGCTCTGACGATCCACTCCGCACGGTTGAATCTCGCGGCGCTGGCGGGCGCAAGGCGACCCGCGCCGATAGTATTGATCTGTTTGGCACAGCAGCTCAAACGCTCAAAGAAGAGCACGATCGTTCGCTCGCAGAGGGCAAGACCGAAAAGCAGGCCAGCGCCGTCTATAAGCGCGGCCTCGGGAAGCTCTGGAAGTCGGAGCTGGACGAAATGCTGCAAACCCTCAAGAGCAACACCGTTCTGACGACAACCGCCGCCTATCGCAACGAGCTTCGCAGACGCGGACTGGATGATGAACTAACGCTTTCCATCGTCAGACCACCCGAAGATGCCCAAAAGGCCCGATCCATCCAATATCGAGATGCAATTGTTGAGCAACACCGCGACTTGGTGCCTATGCCACACTGGCAGGATATCCTAGATCGCGCAAAGGAGCTTATTCCGGCCACAGACGCCTCTTGGAGCGCCTTGGAACAAGCAGCTCGTGAAACGGCCTCTGATATATCGAGAACACGCGCCGTCGAGATCGGCGTGGCTCTCGGTATCCTGACCGGCCGTCGCCCTTTCGAAATCTTCTGCCAAGGCGTCTTCTCGCCCCTGCCGATTATGGCAGACCCGACCACGAACACAGAACATACCCGTGGCCGTGGCTACGAGACGTGGCGCGTCCTATTCTCCGGACAGGCAAAGACTCGTGGAAACGAGGGGACGCAATTCGACCAGTCGTTTCCGATCCCCGTGCTGACAAAAGCGCGAGATGTCATTTTTGCTTGGATGGTGCTCCGCTACAGTGAAAGTGGCCAGATATGGCGCGAGATGACGAGCGACGAATTCAAAGCAGACTTGCTGCGCGCTCCGAACCCCAAGTGCATCCTTCCCGCCGTCCGTGACGAAATCCTCGAAAAACTCTGGCCAAAAGTCTCGCTCGAAGACACGCCGAACGTGATCGAAGCCAAGAAAATCAAGGCGCATAACGTTCGCGCACTGTACGCGGAAATCGCGGACCAGTTTTTCCGGCCTAAGTCGAAGACGAAAGCCGCATTCTTCGCAGAAGCGCTCGGCCACACTGAGAAGGATATCGAAACGGCCTCTTCCTACATGAAATACTACCTCCCCGATCAAAAAGATGCCGGCGCGACACGCCGGGTAAAAAAACAGTTGGCGAAAAAGATCGAGGCAGCAGCCGAAGAGCGCGAAGCTGAGGACAATTGAAGGGAGCAAGAATTGCATATCAGAGCTGGAATCGCTGCTCTCGCAGCACTCACCACCTCATTACCCGCAACAGCACAGGATCAATGGCCGATCTGCACTACGGGCAAGCGGATAACCTGCATCGTCGATGGAGACACGTTCTGGCGGGACGGCATTAAGTACCGGATCGTCGGTTATGACGCACCAGAAGCTGGCGAAGGCGCTCGTTGCGGTCAGGAGCGAGCGCTTGCGGATCGCGCTACCCAACAGCTTCAGCGTCTCATGAGCACGCCCGGCATCCAATACCGAGATCAAGGCGAAGATCGCTATGGCCGCGTGTTGACGCAGGTGATGACGCAGCATGGAGACATTGCAGACCAGATGATCAAGCTCGGCCTCGGCCATGCCTATCGCGGAGGATACCGTGATCGAAACCAATGGTGTCAGTCGTAAACCGGAGATCCATCAATGCGATTGCACACAGCCCTCGAACACCTGAAATCCGGCCACTACCGCTCAATGGAGCCATGGAAGGCCAATGAGATCGATGAGATGGCCCGGCATGTTGAGGCGTGCGCCGCCAGCGCCGCCGAATTTACCTTCAGCTTTCTCGATGCAGACCCCAAAGACGATACCCTCCAAACATTCATAGACTTTGCCAACGAGCTATGGGACGCGGAAGTTGCTCCTATCCCTCACGATGTTTTTTGGGTCTCGTGGGTGCAGAAGGTGCTCGATGAGCACGTCCATATGGCGGCTCTCTGTGAGAAAAATATGAGCCCTATCGATGGAAAGCTCGTCTCGCTTTCCGTGCGCGTCATGTTCGAAAATCATCGCCGCAATGGCTTGGTCTTCCTGAATCAAGTCGGACAGAGAGTTTGCGGCGATCACAAGCACGTCCTTGTCAGCCACGCCGACAACGATTCGACGCAACTGCTCGTGGACACGGGCTTTGGTGTGTCAGCGGCGCTGATCGGCGCCCTTGCCACTCCGCAAGCCATCCGCCGGGAAGAGCCTGCCCCGGCGCGCTTGAACAAGCAGCGCTTGCAGAAGAAAAAGCCGCCTATTGGCCCAATGATCGTGATCGATGTTCGCGCCAGCCAACAGGCATCACAAAACCGGAAGGGAGAGGGCGGCTGGACCGTCAAACCACACTGGCGAAGAGGTCATATTCGCCATCTGGCTGATGGCCGCATGATCCCCATCCCGCCTTGCTGCGTCAATATGGAAACAGGCATTCCCATCAAGCCCGAATATGTTGTGAAGGTCTGATCCCATGCCTTCGGATCATGTAGATGAACCGACGCTTGACGAGTTTACGATCCCGCACGTCGCCTTCGCGGCCGCTGAGCACTATGCCGTCTTTCCTACCGCCGAGAAGCACGAGCTGATCCAAACTCTCAAGCGCGATGTTGAAGCGCGCTTCGCACGAGAACGTGAAAATGTCGCCGGACATGCGGCGGCTTTGAAAGCAATTGAAGACGCGGATGCCCGTGGTCTTCTGGAAGTGATCTACGGGCAAGGAGACTAGAAATGGAGACAGGCGAGAACTTTACGGCGCTGAACTATAGCGCCCATGCGATTGAGAGCATGAAAGAGGTCGTACAGCGTCTCCCCCCGCATTTTGTTCAGTCCATCAACGCGATCCGCATCGTCAGCGATATGCTTCGCAGATCAGTGAAATTTATCCTGCCCAACTGCGCAGAGCTGCTTGATCCGCTGCACGTATCGCAAGCGCACATAGACCTCCTGAAGCTCCCCTTCCCGCTCGTTGCTTTCGAAGCTCCTTGGCAGAAAACCGATGCAAAGGACGCGGGTTATCTCGATCACTACAAGTCAACCCGTCGCATTGCCCTTTGTTGGGAGCCAGGTGCAACGCCGCCGCAACTGGCGCATCTCAACGTCATCCTAGATCGCTTTCCGCAGGGAGGCGTCTTTATCCTTCCTATTTCATGGCTGGATGTCATCGAGACGTGGAATGTAGGTATCGGCGGGGCTTTCGTTCCCTACGAGAACAGCTTGGCAGCAGTCGATCAGGCTCAAGTCAGCCCTTTGAGCGCCCGCGCGATGGAAGCCCTTAACAGCGCCGGTTTGCTGCCCAAAAAGCCGCAGCAGTTTGCAGCAGAGCCGTTCATTCTTCAGCCGGAGCATTTCGAAGCGGTCATTGCGAGAAGCGACCGTGAAACCGGATTCGCGAACATAATGAACGACACGAGGGATGAAGGTATGGCCGTGGTTCAAGCGTGTGCAGTCCTCAACTGCGAAAACGTAGCGACGGCGGATATTGAAGCCCCTGCCAAACTGAACAAGGCGCGGATTGCCAAGGGGAAGCAGCCTTTCTTTTCTTATAAGGTTCTGGCGCTGGCCGCTGATCGTCCGTCCCCCGGTAATACCGGCAGCGCAAGTGGAACACACTGAACCGCCCCGGCTTTGCCGGAGACCCCAACTCGTGAGAAGTAGGGTCTATGACAAGCAAAACGACGAACAAATTTTCTCCTGAAGTCCGTGCCCGCGCCGTTCGAATGGTGGCGGAGCATGAAGCCGAACATCCCTCCCGCTGGGCGGCGGTATCATCAATAGCGGCTAAAATCGGTTGCTCAGCGCATACCCTCCATGAATGGGTGAAGAAGGCCGAAGTCGACAGCGGCAAGCGTGCAGGTCTGCCGAGTGACGTGGCGGAGAAGATGAAGGCTCTGGAGCGGGAGAACCGGGAGCTTCGTCAGGCGAATGAGATTTTACGCAAAGCTTCGGCGTATTTTGCCCAGGCGGAGCTCGACCGCCCACTGAAGCGATGATTTCCTTCATCGACGAACACCGCTCGGCGCTCGGGGTCGAGCCGATCTGCAGACTGCTGCCGATTGCCCCGTCCACCTATTACGAAGTCGTCGCCAAGCGCACGGACGTGGGTCGCCTATCGGCCCGCGAACGGAATGATATTGCCATGAAAGTCGAGATACGCCGGGTGTTCAACGAGAACTTCCAGGTCTATGGCGTGCGGAAAGTGTGGCGACAGTTGCAGCGAGAAGGCTTCGACGTCGCACGCTGCACCGTCGCAAGGCTCATGAGAATGATGGGACTTCAAGGCATCATTCGTGGCAAGCCGATCAAAACCACCTTATCGGACAAGTCTGCTCCGTGCCCGCTCGACCGCGTCAATCGACACTTCAAGGCTCCAGCGCCGAACATGCTGTGGTTATCCGACTTCACGTATGTGGCCACCTGGCAGGGCTTCGTTTACGTCGCTTTCGTGATCGATGCCTTCGCCCGCCGCATCGTCGGCTGGCGAGCGAGCAGAACCGCCCATGCGGGCTTTGTGCTCGATGCCCTCGACCAGGCGCTTCATGATCGGCAGCCCGTCCATCGCGGCGGGCTCATCCATCATTCCGACAGGGGCGTTCAATACGTGTCGATCAAGTATTCCGAGCGGCTGGCGGAGGCAGGTATCGAGCCTTCCGTCGGCAGCGTTGGCGATTCCTATGACAACGCTCTCGCCGAAACGATCAACGGCCTTTACAAGGCCGAGGTCATTCATCGACGTGGGCCATGGCGCAACTTCGAAGCGGTCGAATTCGCAACACTGGAATGGGTCGATTGGTTCAACAACCGCCGCCTTCTGGAGCCCATCGGAAACATGCCTCCAGCCGAGGCCGAGGAACGCTACTACGCCATGCTGGACGCACCGGCCATGGCAGCATAACTTAAACCAAACGGTCTCCGGTAAAGTCGGGGCGGTTCACACGCCAGCCCCCGTCTTCATCTTCGCCGGGGCCACCTTCGTCGTCTACCTGAAAAGACCGTGTGGGTAAGAGCTGCCATGGTTGGTGCAGCCAGTGAGAGCGGCGTCGTCTCCAAGGAGTATCGGCTCGTCAAAACCCGAAACAAGGAAACCTGAGCGGTTCCGACCCAACCCTGTCTGATCGGCTATCGGCGGATTCGAGGGCCTTTTTGTGCCTTGCAAGGAAGCGGGAGAGAATCAAGGTGCAGGGGTTATCTCCCTGCGGCTCAAACCTTGGAGATACAAAATGAGCACATCTATCGAAGCAAGCTTTCACGCCCTTATCGTCCTCACTGTCGCTTTTATGGCCGGATTTCCATCAATCGGTCTCGGCGGTGCATTCGTCATGTGGATCGTTTACAAGGTTGCCGCCGACTGGCTGGACGACTGGTGCTCGCGCGAACGCTGGCTACCTTGAAACCAGAAGGGGCGCTCATGCGCCCCTTTCCCGCTTTTCCTTCGACAACAAAAAATGATATGACTTCGTTGTGAAACAAACAACGGAAGTGATGGATGGAAGACGGCGAACAAGAACC
Organism: Phyllobacterium sp. NPDC097923; assembly: GCF_044760925.1. NCBI lineage: Bacteria > Pseudomonadati > Pseudomonadota > Alphaproteobacteria > Hyphomicrobiales > Phyllobacteriaceae > Phyllobacterium > Phyllobacterium sp. NPDC097923. The sequence goes on from NZ_JBIWBL010000009.1 coordinate 14,732, forward strand.
ACTGACGATCTACCGTCTCTCGAAAATCATATTCGTCGGGCCGGTGCTGATTGCTGGCCTCGGAACAGCGGCTCTCTGGTACGTCTGGACCTCTGACCTCTACCTTATGCACAATCTTGGCCCGATGGTGCTCGGGTTATCTCTTTACGAGAGCTTTTACCCCACGATCTTCCTTGTCTGCCGAATTGCGACCGCCATCATTGCCATGGGCTTTGCAACACAAGTGCTCGTGTGCCTCATCAGGTACATGACAACAGAGCTTAGAGTTTTCAGTAACCGCGTGCTCTGGCGAACCGGTTTCATCAGCCGAGATATGTTCACGACCTCTGTTCGAGAGATCATAGGCGTTCAGCTTACGCAATCCGTTCTCGGCCGGATACTCGGCTTCGGCTCGATATCGATCAGTACGCGAGGGGACGATCAGATCGTAGCTGACCTGATCAGCGGAGCGCCGCAGGCATCACGAACGATTATGGCACTCAAGAACAACGCCGAATAGGACGGCCATCCGGTCATTGCTCTTCGTCGGCTAGAGCCTTCACCAGTGAGAGAACCTTTCGTCTGATACCCCCATCGGGTATTTGCGCGAACGCACGATTCAAGGCTAGACCTTCGGAAGTGCCAACGAACTGAGTAAGAAGTTCAGACTCCCCGGAGCTTTCAGCCACATCATGGCTTTGCCCATCTTCAAAGAAATACGAAACCGGCACCCCTAGAATGCGGGCCATATCCGACAGTCGGCTTGCGCCGACCCGGTTTGTGCCCTTCTCGTACTTCTGGACCTGTTGAAATGTGATCCCAAGCGCTGTTCCTAGAGCCGTCTGGCTCATGCCAGTAAGTCGCCTGCGCAGCCGGATTTTATTGCCCACATCGATGTCAATCTGGTTCGGCTGTTTAGGATGAACGCCCATCTGTTTCCCCTGCTGATGTCATGAAGCTTTACGCCTGCGCGCGGGCTTCGATTTTCCCTTAGCCTTCCCGTTCTTGGAAATGAAGGCGCTCGCCACATCGCTTGTGACATTATCCGGCCATCCGGCAGGGGGCTGTAGCCCATTTTGCTCGATCAAGGTCGCGATGAACTCACGCTGCTTGTCGCTGGCAAGTCGAGGCGGCGCGGCGGCAAGGGCCTCATCAATCCACACCGAGAGAGCTTTTGCAGACGCCATAACCTCTTCCGGCAGAGATAAGCCATTCTCTTCCGCGATCCGCTTTGCAAACGCTGCCTGCTTCTCAGAAGGCGTATCCGACCGCTCGATGACTGCTCCCGGCTTGCCGTTGTCGTTTTCACAAATGACAGGGCATCCATCGCGATAGCCCGAACAACCGAAAAAGCTCCGCGACTTACCCGTCACAAGTCGCAGCGCCTTGCCGCACTTAGGACATGGGTGGGCAGGCTTCACGCTCGCGAGCTTCCCAAGCTCAACATCGAGGCGCTGATCAAGATCAGCGATCACATCGACATAGCGTTCTCTGCCTTCCGCTATGAGATCGAGGCGTTTTTCGAGGTCTTTGGTGAAGTCGTATTCGGCGAAGTCAAAACGGCCGACGAGGTTTCCGACGATGGCCCGGCCGCTCTGTGTCGGGACGAGATACCGTTTTTCCACCACAACATATTTCTTGTTGCAGATATTCGATACGATAGCCGCAAAGGTCGATGGCCTACCGATGCCCATCTGCTCAAGTTTGCGGATCAAGCTGGTTTCGGTGTAGCGCCGGGGCGGCTTTGTCGCCTTGCGCAAAATCTTGCCTCCCGTCGCTGTCACGGAAGTACCTGGCTGTAGCATCGGGACGCGCCCGTTGGTCGACTCGTCCTCATCTTCGTCATCGCTCTTTTCATCCGCAGCAACGATCCTCCACCCTTGCTTAACCAGCTCGGCGCTGCGAGCACGGAAATGGAAGCGCTCGCCACCGGCATCGGCCGTGAGATCGAGCGTCACTGTTTTGTAGACGGCATCTGCGAGCTGCGAGGCAACGGCGCGCTGCCAAATCAGCTTGTATAGCGCTTTTTGCTTGTCATCCTCCCCCGCCTCACGATCCTCAACATGAGTTGGTCGAATAGCCTCATGAGCCTCCTGTGCTCCTTCAGGCAGCGGCCAGCGTCGTTTTTTTTCCGAAAGCTGCCATCCCTGCCCCTCAGCATAGGCACCGATAGCCGCAATCCCGTCATCTGAGAGGTTCGGATTGTCTGTCCGGTGGTAGGTAATCAAACCGGCTTCGAAAAGGCTCTGTGCAAGCTTCTGTGTCAGGGCTGGAGGGTATCCAAGGGTGGCTCCCGCCGCCTGCAAGAGCGCGGAGGTCGTAAACGGTGCGGGTGGTCCCTTGGCAACGGGCTTCTCGGCCGCTGCCGTCACCGTGAAGCGGCGGCAAGCCGCAGCTCGCTCGGCCAAACTCTGATCGAGGATGTATTCGTCATCGCCCTGCAGAAAGGATTTGGTCTGCCACTCGGCGGTCCACGAGCCGTTCTCAAACTCCGCTAACGCCGAAAAATGGTCTGTCACCTTGAAGCGGTCTATCTCATTCTGCCGTTCGACAACGAGGCGGACTGCGGGCGACTGGCAACGACCGGCTGTCAGGGACTGCCCCGCTGCCGTCGATATCGGAAAGGACACTCGGTAGCCGATCAACCGATCCGCTGCTCTGCGTGCCTCCTGTGCCGCGACAAGCCGCCGATCAATCGGGCGAGGCGCGGCGAGTGCCGCCTTTATACCGGTCTCGGTTATCTCGTTGAATGTGACCCGCTGATACCGCTCGATGCGCAAGTAACGCTTCAGATGCTCGGAAATCGCCTCCCCCTCACGATCCGGGTCCGTTGCAAGATAAATGGCATCGGCCTCGGCGACCAATGGCTTCAACCGGCTGATGACAGATCGGCCGCGCTCGGATGCTACATAGGTGAGCTGGTATGTTTGCGGTTCAACGGCCATCTGGTCCGTTGGAAGATCTACAATATGGCCCATGCTGGCCTCTACTCGCCAATCGGAACCAAGCAGCGATCCAATTTTCTTAGCCTTGGTAGGGCTTTCGACAATCATGAGTTTCACTGCACCCTCCTGATAGCAAATCGCTGAAACATTTGATAACGTTTCCGCTAATGAAATCATTGTCAATGATCGAGTGGGAAAAGGGAAAATGGCACCAAGGGATCAGAAGAGCGTCGGATGGCTGGAAATCGGCACGGCGCTGTTTTTCTGTCTGGCGATCCTAACTGTAGTATGGGTGATTTTCCGCGCGCCAGTAGGAATGCTCTATCGCGCGGCTCGCACTGCTGAAACCGGCACGCTTTGGAAACTGACCGCGTGGGGCGACTATTTCGCCTACACGCCGGGCAAGGACCTGAGTATCCAGTCGATCTTTCTGTCGTCCCTTCCCTTCGGCGTGGTGTGCGCCGGGATCATAGTTCTGGTCGGCCTCTTTATGAGAGCGAAGGTCGAGAGCAAGCACATCATTACCTATCTGCGGCCGAAGAAGGATGCAGAGTATGCAATGAGCCACAAGGAGCTGATGCAGCGCTTCGCGCCGTTCTATCCTCATTGCGAGTTCTTCCTGAAATTCCCCATGCACAGATATTCGGCCAGCTCCGGCCCTGCGTCTCAGCCGATGTCAGCACTTGAGCTGCTGATCGACAGCGGCGCTATCGTCGCTGATAAATTCAAGGTTCCTGAGAACGACGAAGAACAGACCTCCCCCAAGCCGGAAGAAGCCGACGAGGACCGAAAGGCAGGTGAACGGGCAATCAATCGCAGCGCTCTGCGAAAGGCCCTAGAGAAGCCCTTTGGGCCGCACAACCCGTTTCTAAATGTGAACCTTCGTAATGACGCCGCTGTAAGGGCTGCGATAGATGAATTGCCATGGTACGCGACCGTGATCCTGTACTCGGCCCTTGTGCGCGTGAATGCGCTTCACGACAGCGACATCAAGCTCTCAAGTGTCTTGGATGCGAGCGAAGAGTTCCTTCGAGATGTCTGGCGCGACATCAACCGTGAAAAGACCAAGCTTGGCGACAGTCTTGTGATCGGGCCATACGACTACCCTGATCCCGATAAAAAGGCCGGGAAGCCTAAGAAAAAGAAAGCAAAGGGTGCTGATATCGGCACCGGCATCGAGCAGCCATCCAACATGATAATCCTGTCGGAACATCTGGCAAAGGTCGGCCCCAATTTCAAAACAACGAAGCGGGCGAAAGAAGAGCTGGCAAAGATCATCGTGAAGCCCGCCACCGGGATCGATCCGAAGCGCCCGGTCGATGTGATAGACAGGATCGTGCAGCGGCACGGATACGTATTTGGCGTCTTGGCATCGTCGCTTACTGACGGCAAGGATGGTACACTTAAAGCCGCTCGATCTGCCGGGGTCATGGCACCAAACACGTTCCTCTGGCTGCGGTTTGCCGACAGAAGCATGTGGCGTTTTCTAAACTATGTCGGCATGCAAACCCCCTGCCCGGAAGCGGCTGGAATGTACGATCACTGGCAGACAGAGCTTGTTCTGAAGACCGGCCGCACACGGCCTGAGATTGCGGAAAGCACGATAACGGCCATCGTCCAAGAAGCCAGAAAACAGTCGCCTGACGCGCTTACAATGCGCGATTTTGATGAGCTGGTAGCGAAGGTACGAAACCAGACCAACACGGTCGATGAGATGATTATCAAGTCGTCCGAAATGTGGAACGACGACAACGCACAAGTGCCAGAGCTGGTGCCGGATCGGTAGGGATTACGATGACGAGATCGGATAAATCACAAGCCTCATGGGGCACATATTGCCGTAGCTACCTCGTAACACTCGGCGGTCTATTGGGTGGCGGCGCGAGCGTGTTCCTTGTCGCGCACTACACGGAATCTCTCGTGCTTCCGTGGCAAATCACCCTGCTACTCTCCACTTTCCTGCTAGGTGGAATCATGCTCGCTCTCGCTGGCCTCTTCGGTACGGCAGCGCAGATGGAGAGGCTTGCGGATTCGACCTCAGATTATGAGCTGGTGGGAAGGATCGCGATTGTCGCTCATCCCGTCTATCTGATGCTGCGACCGATCTATGAGCGGCGTTAGCGCCGGGCGTCAGCGCTGGCGGCAATAACGCATTACCACATCACCGACGCTGCCCTGCTCGTCAAGCTGGACATCATGGATGGTGATCGAGATGTAGTTGCTGTCGTGCTGCTCGATGAAACCTTTACGGCCAACCACGCTGTACTCGTGTTCTGCCTTGATCGAAAAAGGCGTGCGCCCTCCCTCAGTCCGGCCGAATTCAACGACCCCGGTAACATCTGAGCCTTCTTCATCTGTCTCCATGCGATGGGGCGTGATGGTCAGATTTGCCGCTGCACTCTCGTCGGGATCGTACTCGTCTGACCGCAAGAAAGCCTCACAGCCTTCATTGTTCTTTGGATCAGGCTCTTCCCCCTCGGCGGTTATCACCCGCAGCCAGTGCCCAACGTATCCATCCGCAAAAGCAATTTCGGGAGACGCGACCAACGCGCCCCCCGAGAAAACTAACGCGATCACGAAACCGCGGATCATCACTGCTGCCCGATCTCTGTTCGCGACATCAACAGGAGCATATGTGCGAGAGCACTATCGGTTCGACCTTCAAGGTTCTGCGCCAGCGAAGCTGCTGCGCGAAGCTCAAGGGCATTCTGCCGGGTCATATTTATCGCCAGCGAGCGCAAATCCTTGTCGGCGTTTGCCGCCGCGCTGCCTCCGCTGGTCATGTAAGTCCCCTCGCCTCCTGCCATCGCGGCAGAATTGTCGCTGTCGCCAGAACTGGTCGGTGTCTCGGCAACATCTTGGCCCGGCGTGCAGGTATTGGGGAGCGACTGGCTGCGACCGGCGCGAACAGCAGCCATGCCGACGACAGGCACGCGCTCTTTCAAGTAGCGCTCTGGATTCACATAATACCACGTATTCGGGGATGCCGACGACAATGCATCCGAGGTGGCATAGCCGTTCGGATCGCGTTTGCCGCCGCCTACGGGAAACACGCAATCGTCAGTGCTCGATCCCGGCACGCATTTGCTCGCTTTGACGGCACTTGCTGGAACTTGCACCTCGAAATGGAGGTGCGGTTTTCCTGCCGACTGATTGTCGCCGATCTTGGCGATTTCTTCCCCGGCGCTCACGTCTTTCGGGTCAGGCCGCGAATATGAGTGCAGATAGAGCGTTCGGAACTGACTGCCTGTCACTTTGACGCCCATCGAACCGACGCTCAGTTTGCCGTCATGGGCAGCAAATAGAGGCTGATTAGTGGAAGCTTGGCCCTGCGCTCCCTGCGGATAGATGTCCGATCCGCGATGCCAGCCGTTACCAGAACCCGCGCCGGGGCGATTCCAGGCACCGTACTCACTGAAGACAACAGGACTCTGAACGGGATGGGCTGACAAGCAGGAGCCGCCCCCACCTGCCGCGACCTCATCCCCGCTGCACGTCTCATTGACCTGATTTTCAGCAACATAGGTGCCCGCGCACGTTCCATTGCCGTCCACTGCTCTGCCAGTGCAGGAACCGCCGCTTGTGAGCCAATCTTTGAGGCCCCCCGCTCCGACAAGGTGACTGCCGGCGATCAAGCCGCCACGGGTGACAGTGACCCCGTTTATCGTCTGACCAATGTACTGCTGGTAATTCCCGAGATAGGTGAGGTTCCGGTTTCCGTATTCCAGAAATGCGGCGTCCTGCGCCGACGGCGTATTCAGATAGTCCTCTAGCGAGTTGATGCCATTCTTACCGGTCCAAGTGCCGTCGCCGCGCATATACCCGACATCGATCAAAGCGGATCGGCCCATCTGATAAGCACCATAGTAACCGTTCCCGGTGTTGGTGCTATAGTTCCCGCTGCCCTCGCTCTGCCGTATGTTGTTGAGCATCGAGCCGCAATTTGTTGCGGTGGGCTGCGGGTTTCTGGCCGCATGGGCAAACATGGTGCCCGCGAGAAAGATCGTCGCGGCCGTGAACAGGATGCGCGAGGATCTGATCATGGAAGCTCCACCTGTTTGCCGCAAATCGAAAGCTTGTCGTCAGTCACATCGACCGTATTCCGGTCTTGGCAAGCGTTGATGCGCTCACTTGTCGCCAGCACCTTGAAGTCAGGCGAAACACGCTGGACGTACCATGAGCAAGAATTGGCGCCGCACAGAGGCGATCCCATCATCGAGACAAGGTAAGTGTTACCCTTCGCCTCAAAAGAGGCATACATGAACTCGTAATTCGCGCCCATAACCTCTTGGATATCGTTCTTCCACAAGCGGTTCATAATCGAAGCAACGACATTCTTCGGATCGTTGATCTCGGCCGGGTTAAAAAGCTCTGTGAACGTCAACGGTGCCGCCATGGTGGCGGTAGACGAGAGCGCCGTGGCGACCGAAACAGCAGTAATTATGGCCGTTCGCTTCAACTGCATGAGTTTTCCTCTCCTTGCTCAAGCGCGCGAGTGCTACTCCTACTCGCACAAGGCGCAGACGAAGATTCCAGCGCCCTTGACTGGAAACTGTTTTGCCAGAAGAAAGGCGACATGACAATGTTTCCGTATCGAGATACATTGTCGAATGAAACTCGAAACAGGTCACGGACAAGGTATGTTTTCACGAATTCTCTTCACGATAACGCTACCGATCCTGTGCGGAGCGCTACCGCAGATGGCCGCAGCTCAGGACGCGCGCGCACCAGACCCTGTGATTACTAGGCCGGGCGGCGAAGGCAACGTGTCTCGCTATGAATTTGCGCCAGAAGACCAGCCGACGCTTCAATACAAAGCACCGCCTGCGGGAGCTGACACCGATCTGTTCGGCAACGAGGTCGATATTCTTCGCGATCAGGTCCGCGAGCTGGAGAACGCATTGATGGAGGTTCGGGCGGAGAACCGGAAGCTAAAAGCGTACAACGAAACACTTCTGAAGGAATTGGGGAAAGCGGATTAAAAGATGACCGATCTCACCGAAATCATAATCAATCTCTTCAAAGCCAACTCAATCCTTCTCTCCATTATGATCCTGTCGATCACGATCTTTGGGGTCATCGTGGGCGGCATGGGACTTTTAGAAGGCTACCAGTACACCAGCGGCAATAGCCGTTTCTCGACGCGTCAGGCGACGTTTACCGGCGCGATCATGAAGCTAGCCCTCGGCAGCGCAGCGGCGATGGGCGCAGTTATTTTCTACCGCTTGGCTGGCACCTTTTCACTCGCCGAAGATGCGACCACGAGCAATGTTCTCGATTATGCGCAATCTGGCTCGATCACGGGCACGTACTGCCAGCAGTTCCAATACTCCGTAACTCTGATCTGGATGATCATCGGCACGGTGGCGCTTTTCAACGCCGCCCGTTCGGCATATCGCAAATCCAATGGCGAGATGGTGCCATGGAGCACACCGGTCTACTATCTGATCGGGGGAATTATGTGCTATTTCGTCAACGGCATCACTGCAATGATCGCGAACACTATCGGCCTTGAAGTCGGACTCGACAACATGTGCAAGGCTTTCGGTATGGCCGGGGCTTAATCGTCTGTTGCGAGGACCGCAAGCAAGGCTGCGGTCCTCGCGTCGATCCGCCACTAGAGAGCTGGCGGATTCCCATCTTCATCCACCCCTGCCCTTTCCAGAACCCATTCAAGCGTCTCGTCGTAGGGCATGCGCAATGTCTTGGAAAGCTCCACGAACCGGTTGTGGGTTGCCAGACGCACCCGCATGTTCAGAGGCTGAACGATCCCTTTGCTTTTGCGCTTGCTGGCGATCTTGAGCGGCTGCTGTCGGATCGTACCTTCCTGCGTTTCTACAATTCGCTCGACTTCCTTGGCGGTCGGCAGATCGTCGCTTACAGGGGTCGGCTTCATGCTGGCAGCAAGGCTAAGCTTGTTTCTCACATCGGCCGGGTTTGGATCGATATGACGGTTCCCAAATCCGAGAGGTTTGCTGCTCATGCGGCTTTCTCCTGCTTGTTGATGATGTATTCGACCAGCTCGGCCGCGAGAAGGTCGGCATTTGTTATCGCCTTATCGACACCGTTGTACTCGTCGCGATTTAGCTCTGCGAGTGGAACGCCTTCCAGCATCATGGCCTTGTAAGCAGACCGCTCGTGGAGGTGGGTTGTGAAGGAAGGCACATCGTTCCCTTGAATTTCAGCCATGATTTTGCGCTCCACGCGCGAAATCATATTCGGTACGGTCCTCGACCAGAGAATTCGCTTATCGACCGTCCGACCTAGCGTCTCTTCGTCGCTCGTAATCAATGCGAAGGAGTCTGCGGCTTTTCGTGCGTCTTCTGGACTAGGCTGCATCGGGATAATCATGAGATCGGCCCTGCTCACGACAGGGGTTCTCATATCGGACGTGAAACCCGCCATATCAACGAACACAAACGCGCTCTTGGCTGAGGCATCTTTGATAGCTTTGTGAATGCCGGTGCTCGATGTCTGCTCAATGACTTCAATGGTCGATGTCGTCGCCTGCTCACGCCAGTTAGCGATCGATCGCTGAGGGTCAGTATCGATAACCGTCACTGAGGCATTCTGTCGTGCCAACGAATCCGCCAGCACGAGCAGGGCCGTGCTTTTGGTTGATCCACCTTTCGAATTAAATGCTGCAATAACGGGCATATAAGCGCTCCTTTTGGATTGTAGCGTGAGCACGCACGCAAACTCATTCAAATGCGTTCGGTATCTTTCATATACATTATCAATCTTTAACGTTCTGTAAACAGCTTTTGCAAGCGTTCGCGTGCGGTCTCGTTCTTTCGCTTGCTGTTGCGTTCTTGCGCGTTCTTTTGCTTGCACGTGCATGAACGCATTTGCGTTTACTTGCGTTCTAATGCACGCAGCCTGATCGCGAGCGGGAACCGCGCTCCCACATTGCGCCGTAGGTGACGGGAGCGATCTATCAAGGCTGCGAAACTACCAACAGCCAGGAAAAAACAAACCCCGCATTTGCCCGTACAGAGCGAAATGCGAGGTTCAATGGGGAAACTAACGTCAGAGGGGCGAAACGCCTCCCTACGAAGCTCTGTGGCCGTTTTCAGCCTTCATCATCGTCGTGGCCTTTGCTAACGCGCCTCTTATCCCACACCCGATGTTTCAGGACGACGCCACGCCGCGTGTCTTGGACCTTCTTGGTCCAAAGCAAATATTCATCTGGCAGGCCAAACAGCCTGCGATAATCGTCGGCCGTAATCTCATAGCCGACGAGACTGCGCGTCAGGATCTGAAACTGGGAGCCATCAAGCAAGCTGGTGATGTGATCGCTGGTAGTCGCGGTATCGACATCTCTCACGGGCAGAAGGCGAGGGCGGCTGTCGAGGTCATCCAGTTCATCGATCACGGTGAGAAAATCTTTGGTGTAATCTCGGAGCTGAGTGAGCTTGACGATGTACTGAGTGAGCGTGTCGTGCGCTTTGCGCCGGGCGGCGGTATCGAAATTTTGGAGTTCATCTGCACGAGGCGGGGTATGGTCCAGCTCGGCAATCAATGACTGCTCCTGACGCATAAGCTCCGACAACTCACCGATGTACTCACGCTGCTTCTCGATGACTGCTCGTAAACGCGTTCGCAATCGCCTCTCAGTGGGACGATGGCTACCGCGCTTCTGCGTCTTCCGCGTCATTGGTACACCTCCCCACGCGGCAGAACTTCATTTCTCATTGTCGGGATAGACTCCTGTAGGTATGCCGTGACAATCAAAGCTTAGTGATTTGTCAGATTGTCACAATTAAATAAAATGGCTGGTGCCCTCGTGTACAGCGTTATCCTTTCGCATTTTATTATTTCTCTACCCCCACCTTATTATTGTTCCATTTAGGATTGTTTTTTAAATATATTTGCTAATTCTGCTTGTATGAACTCCCCAAGTGGAGCTTTTTCCTCATAAAATCGGTTCTCAGCGACCTGCCAAGCGCGGTAGCGCATAGCGAAGCAGCCCATGAAAAGCGGCATCGAAAGCAGAAAGGCCGCAAACATCATTAGGCCCGATCCGACCCAGCCGCTATAAAGCACTGCGGCTGACAAAACCGCGCAAGCAATCACAAACAGAATGGTCGCCGATCTAATAAAATAGGCTCTACGAGCCTCGGGAGCATAATGGACGACAGGCCCATTGATGTCCGCAAGCTCACGTAATGTAATCTCCAGTCCGCAATCTGGATCGGAGCATCGTCTAGCGTTGGGCCGTCCCGAAATCGGCACAAGAACGCCGCTACGGCCTTCACGCTTGCAGTCAGGACAATCAGGTCGATCAGCGCTGAAGGCCGAGACCGTCATCTTCAACGCGTTGCGGTGAGAATCTTTAATAGGGCGGGGGATCACCCTGCCGGGCCAACGCAAAAAGCCCCTCTTATCTGCAACCGGGGGCGTATCATCAGCATCGGTAGTCTGAGCCACCTTGCGGCGTCGGAAGATTTTCATTGTTAGACCAGCTCGCTACTTGTTGTGGTTCACTGAAGCTGGATGTGCGGGAACCATTCCTCGAATAACTCGACCCGATCCAACTGATCTGCCGGGACAGTAAGCCTCAACCGCTCGCCGTTGTTACCAATTACAAGCACAAGACCATCACCGGACAAGGAAAGAGAGCACCAATCGCCGTCTCCGTTAAGGAATTCCGTTGATACAGAAAGATCACCCGAATCTACTGTGAATGTATAGCCGCCCCGAGCGACTTCACCGTCTGAAGAACCCCATAGCCTAAAGAGGCTTTTTATTGCAGGGTGAGCCAGCGATTCTGCGACATCCATTGAAAATGCGAAGGGCAAGGCTTCCCATGCAGCGACGGGCAGGCTCGTTGGCTTATAAGCCATTTCTGAAACGTCAGGCATGGGTGTACGCTCCCTATTATCGCTCAAGGACAGAGTAATCGAATCGTGAACTGATATCAAGACCGCCATATTACCACGGCGTACACCGCATGATATCACGTGCTATCACCTCATATCGCCTTACATCGCTATCATGCGCGTGCTAACGGTTGGTAGCATTATATAGATGCACAGCGCGCAATGATCTGATTTAATGAAATGCGTCGTAGATTTCGACATCCCATATCTTAATCATTCGCAGGATATCACTTTCCATTGCACGGTATTGATTGTAACATTAAGCGTCCGCTCCAGATGCGGCGACATAGGTTGGGGAAGGGGAGATAATGGCTCCGCGAAGAGCATCGAAAGCTGGATCGGGCGAGGCGATAGCCGAACGCCCCATCATTGACATGCATACGTTGCGCCTTCCCCGAGAAGAGGCGGCACGAGTTGAGACTTTTAAAAAACTCCACCGGCTTCCAACAGGCGACCTTTACGTGTTCCTGATGAACATCACCGGCATCAACGAAGATGGATCAAACAGGGTCCTCGTTGACTACGCCCGTTTCGATTCAGACGATGACGTGAGGCCGACGATAGATAATTCCTCCATGCGTCTGCCACGCGACCAGTCTGACCGCATGAAAAACTTCAAGAAAAATCACCGCTTGTCTGTCGGCGAAATGCTGATCTTCATGATGGACAACGCCAAGATTGCCGCCGATGGAAACACTCGGCTGCTCATCGATTATGAAACCTTGACGCTAATTGAGAAATAATCACCTTACCGAACCGCTCATGAAGCAGATCGCGAGCGGGAACCGCGCTCCCAAATTGCGCCGTAGGTGACGGGAGCGATCCAAATCGGATCACAGCCTTACCAGATCAAATGTACTCGTATTGCAAACCGGGATCGGTGATGACACCCGGCGTGACAATTCTCCCGACAATAAACAGTCTACCAAGCGGCTTATGATCACGTTGATCATCGCGAACACGCCTCATTGTTCGCCTGAAAGACGCCCCATTCAGACGCGCCGTAAGGAACGCGCCCTGCTCGTCAACAGCAATAGAAACTTCAAGGTCCGGTTGTGGTAGATGCTTGTCACGAATAGCACAGTCATCGAACATATCGATTGAAACTGGAATACGGATCAAAACCCCCTTAGCGGGCACCGTAAGGCGGTCGGCAGGGAAGCTGGCGCGCTTAGGCGCACGATGAACAGCGCCATCGTTGGCGTTGGCTGCGCCCCGGCGATCCATGCCGCCACGCGGAAAATGATCAATCATCGAAACTTCAGCCAGGTCGCGCACATCACACCTCATTCTACTCGCTGAGAGAATATACCGGATGTTTGTCTTCATTGGGATGAACCCGGCCTTCATCCTTCAAAAATTTGATCGCAGCCCGGCATCGAGCACCCGCACTTTCACGAGAGATGCTGAAGAGGTCTTGGAACGTAGCTGTGAAAACAGACATTCTGGCCCCTTTGACCTCTCCATCACGAAGGAGGGTCAATATCAAATCAGCATCGCGCTTCATCTGTGAATTGCTGCGCCTTCCACCTGCATCGTCAGCAAGCTTGCGTGCAAAAATCTCTTTTGCCTTCTTCGCGTCGTAGCTGAGATTATCATCCCGTTCCGACCTAACGCGTTTTGTCGTCATCTAAGCCTCACAAAAATAGAGCCTAGAAGTTATCAAAGACAGCAAATAATGCAATACGAGACGGCTTGATTTATGGTTTGAACCCCGATGTCTGTGAGGGTGTTGCGCGAACTTTCGCCGTGCTCATTTCATTATTCGTAGTCTGGTTGGAAGCGCCATTATCAGAAGCTTTCGGTTGAGCAATATTCACGGACTGATTAACGGCTTTAGCAATTGAACCGGCCAACTTAGCAAGAGACCTTTTATCGACATTCTCAACGCTTACAGCGGACGGTTTAACCGGGAGACCAACACGCCCTTTCCTACGGTTTCCGTAGGATGTGTGTGCAGTTACTGCGCTACGGTGTCCCATAGCTGCCGCAACCTCACCACCTTGATAATCCAATGTATTTTTCGCGTTAGCTGCAAACTGGTGTCTGGCGTCGTAAATTCGCGTTTTCATCTCCTTGGGAGTGATCAGTTTCATCTTTCTTAGTTCTGCCTTTGCTCCACGTAGGGCGCGGCGAACATGCGTTCCAATGTCATCCCACTCAACGCCATTCAAGGCAGTAATAACCCTATCAATGGCCGAACGCTGCTCGAACGTAATCACGTCATCTAGCAGGAATAGCTCTCTTTTCTCACCATTACCGGAAACGCCCGGCCGATACTTTGCGTTCGGAACTGTCAAGACATCATCAACAAGGCTTGCATCCTTCCATTCAACCGGTCTCAAGCCTGTTGCGATACCGGCTTCAATCATATCTGCGGCAAGAAGCTGGAAGCGTCCACGATTTCCATTTCGAAGGACATGGATCAAATCCTGTTCTAACTGTGGCCCAACGCCTTTTGGCAGCTTTAGCTTCGGCTTTACGGCTGGCTTTTTCTCACGAAAAAGGCGCGTAAATCGCTCAGCTTCCTCATGACCAATCTCGCTTGTAATCCACCACTTTATCGCCGCTCTGATGAAGCGCCAACTCGCATCAGTTAGATAAGGATCATCTGCCGTGGCGACCACCACATAATTCTCGGGGGTCGGCTCCAAACCACAACGAGCCAGTTCTGCATTCCAACGGGTCGCAGCCCTTCGATATGCCTTCTCCGTTCTCAATGATGGCAAAACAACATCCCCTACGTTTACGGACCACTGATATCATCAGATGTATTGCAGCATATCCCTGCCATCAAGTGATATCACGTGCTATCAGGTGATGGCTTCCCGATGGCCTCGGCATCAAGCGAATTGGTGCTTTTCATTTCATCCTCTAGCTGGCATAAAAGGACATTGAATTTGATTTGTAGAAGGTTGTGAACATGCTTGGAAAGTCAATTGCTGTGATTGTTGTCGCCGCCACTCTCGCCGGTTGCCAGACAACATCAAATGAGCCAACTGACGCCTATGTAAAGCGGACGCTGGAGAACAACGCTACCACCATGGCTCCACGGGTCTCGGCCTCTGCTGACGTAAACACAGCGGCTGCTCCAAATTCATAAATATTAGCATGGCAGTAACCGCTCGAAATTGCGCCGTCGATATTGGTTCGGTTTGGGTCAAGGCTATGGCGACGGTTCCCGGTGGGACACGTCTGGTTCAGTTTCCAACACGTCTAGGATTGGGGACTCGCGTCTCGGGTCCTCGCGATAAGCCTCCCCAAGTTGTCACTTACGGTGATGCGGTTGTCAGGGTAGGGGACCGTTCAGATCGGACAGGCTTCGTTGAATCTGAGTTGCCGAAGGCCCTCTCGGATACTCACTCATCGGCGGTAATGATCGCCGCAGCTTATGACCGCTTGGGGATAGCTGGCTCATCAGTCCTAATGGTCGGGTCAGGTGTTGCCCCATCTAGCGATGAAGCGGCATATCTACGTTCTTCTCTTTCGAACTGCCGCTTGTCGAATGGTAGCGCGTTGTTGGTCTCAAAGTTGGGTGTAATGGGTTCGGCTGAAGCGGTGTTGGCTGATTTCTCGCTGGATCAATTTGCAGGGATTTCACCTCGTGGGGGCAAAGAGGAAAAGGGACGTTTTGCCGTTGTAGATTTTGGCTCAAAGGAGTGGCGGATCGCACTGGTTTCTGATGGAGCTGAAGGCGATGAGGTCGAGTTTCGTAAGGTCGATATCGAGACGGCCATGTTCGTTGAAAAGCGCACCTGCGAGATCATTGAGACGAGGTTGAACGTCTCGGTAAATGGGGTCGCTGAGATATTCGAAACCGGCGTTTGCTACGCCAAGCGAGGCAAGCGCGATATCACTATGCATATTGCGCAAGCTCGTCGCGAAGCGTGGCGGGAGTTTGGGCCAATTCTAATTGCTGAGATCGGTCGCCACGGTGCATCAACGATTTATGGGGCTGGCGGGAATGCAACGGTCCTGAAAGAAGCCTCATCGGGAATAAAGGACATTGATTTCAAGATTGCGAAGCAATGTGAAGTTAGTATAGTAAGGGGGCTGCTCAAAAGCGCTCGTCGTTGGGGAGAGCAGGGGTGATTTACAAATGGATGATGAGACATCAGGAGAAGCCGGGATCGTGCTCCCCCTGACGATATTGGAAGAGAAGCTATCCGCTCATCTTCTATCTCTACCGGTTGAGAAACGTGCGGCAGCGATAGCGCGGTTTGCTCGAATCGGGTTTGAGAAAAAGAGCATTGCAACTGCCAAGCGAGGCTTGGGCGATCCACCGGGGAATGTTGCCTTGGTTGATTTTCTAGGAGGCACTATCAGATGGTTCGCATGAACGGCGCTTTTGCGGCGGCAATATTGATGACAGGGGTTTCCCTAGCGCATGCGCAAGAGGACACTCTGCCGGTACGACAGAATGTGTATCCCAATCAGGTGACTGCCTATCCCGGCGGATATCAGCCCCCGGTTGCTTATCCTAATATGTATCCTATGGGTTATCCCGGTTATCCGGCAGTTGGTTATCCCGGCGTTTATCCCGGCGTTTATCCCGGTGGTTATCCCGGCGCATATCCGGGCCAGCAACAGGGCGTTATGCTGAACCAGCCGGGGATGGCTGGCCAGAGCGTCATCCGCGATCCTGCGTCCGGTCAGATGCTGCAAGCACCTACAGGAGCAGGGTCGAATGTGGTTGTCGATCCTTCAGTTTATATGCGTGGTCAAACGCCTGATAGACGTGGACCACAAGTCCCGCCCGGTTCCGGTCTCGGGGGGCAGGGTCCCGCCCGAAAAGAGATGGTCAGGAAGACTGCTCGCACTGCCGGTATCAGAGACGGTTATGCGCAGGAGGCTCAGCGGATTAACGCCTCCCTCAATAAGATGGCGGGCTGGTTGGACCGCACCTATCCTTTTCCCTCACTTATGATCAACGATCATATTGTCCCGCCAGTTGTCGTGCTCACGAACAGCCGCGTTGAAAAGAATGGTCCTCAGATTCTTGAGTTAACGCTTGGAAGGTTTGAAATCGTCACTCCTGCGCGAGTGACAGCGCAGGCTCCTTCATGGCGCACGTACCTGTTCATGCAGTCCGATCCTGAGAATGGCATCGACCTGCGTCCTCATTCTAAAGAGGACAGCACAGCTTGGCAAAGCGGGTACAAGGAAGGCCAGTCAATTGGAATTGCCGAGGCTCGGTCTTATTTTGAAGAAGCTGAACGGCGCATGCGGCGTGATTACGAGGGAATGGCCCGTTACCATGATCTGGCATCCCGAGGCGCAATTTCGATGCCTATCGCTTCTCAAAAGAGCAAGGCTCTTCAGATCAGCCGTGACGGCCGCGTAGCGCTTCGCGGAAGTAAGACGATCAAGATCGTCGTCTCGCCGACATTCCGAGGCAAGGCCGGTGTGGATGCGTTCCCTGTGGGGTCTGCTGATGTGACGATGCGCAACGTGCCGGTGCCAATCGCGAAGGGCAAATGATGGACCAGCAGTATGCGCAGGTGATTGGCCTATGGTCGGGTAAACGCGATCTGTCGCAAAGCTTTCGCATGACTGAGACTGGCGAGGATGTTATGCGCATCCTCTGCTACGCTGCGCGAAATGGCTGTCAGGATGTCATTTTCCAGACTGGCTCCCCAATCTTGATGAACAAGCTCGGCTCGCTGATCGCTCTGACCGAGTGGACATACGACACTACGGACTTCATGCGGGCTGCAAAACACATCAGCGGCTCGGGTGGTGATGTCGAGACGCGGCTTGCCGGGGCGCGGTCATTCAATAAGCGGATCGACGCTCGTGATTTCGGGGATCGCGATGAGCATGGCGAGCCTAAAGTCTACCGTTTTCGAGCGAACGTGACCGCTTGCGCTTTCGGGGCCTCGCTCGGGGGGCAAATGGTGCTGCGCTATATTCCCGAACATCCGCCCACCGTTCGAGACATCCAGCTTGAGGAAGACATTATCGCGGAATCGACGCCTGAGATGGGGTCTGTAATTTTGTCTGGCCCGACCGGATCGGGGAAGACGACAACGTTTGCAGGGCTTCTTCGGCGAGTGATGGAAGAAGAAACGCCCATTGAAGGCAACATCGTTACGCTTGAGCAGCCTATTGAGTTCACGTTTGATTCAATTCAGTCTCACCGCTGCGTAATAGCGCAATCAGAAATCCCGACGCATTTCAGCAGTTTTGAAATGGGGATTGAAGAAGCGATGCGCCGCGTGCCGCGACTGATCGTGGTTGGCGAGCAGCGCGACTATCAGACAATGGCCGCAGCCCAAGAGGCGGCGAACACGGGGCACGCGGTCTATACCACGGTTCACTCAAACACTGCGGCTTTGGCGATCCAGCGTATTGTTGGCAAATTTCCGCGTGAAATGCAGAGCCAAGCATTCGAGATGGCGGTGGCGACAACTCATATGATCGTCAGCCAGGTACTGGTGAGAGATACCAAAGGAGGTCGTGTCTGCCTGCGGGAGTGGGTGGTACTCAATGACGACGCGCGGCAGGAACTTACGAAAGTTGGTTTTCTCGGCTCTCGTGCCTTTCTCTACGACCTCATGTCGCGCGGCGGATCAGGCAAGCCGATGAAGACGACTGTCGCGGAACAGTTTAAATCCGGCAATATCTCGGAAGAGGCTGCAATACTGGCGCTCAAGCGCTACGGCTATAGCAGCTCAGAGCGGATACTTTGACAGATGCTGGATCGTCGCTCATTCCTCGTAGGGGCGTTTTCGAGCGCGTGGGCCGTGGGGGCGACAGCCTTTGCGGCCGAAGAGGGTGCGGTCGATAAGAAGGACAGGATACCGTTCGCGCCGTCGGCTGATGATGCCGAGGATCGGGCATTCACAAAAGAAGTCGAGAAGGCTGCGCCCGAAACAGATCCTCGCACTTCTGGTTTTGGGTCACTACAGCTCTACCGTGAGGCAACGGGTGAGAGCATCGCGGCTAGATACCGGTTCAACGGCGAGCTGGACCGTCGCGCGGTCGCGGAATTATCGTGGTTCTGGCGAGATGTGAAGGATGACGATAAGGCGCTCTGGATCGAGCCGTCGCTGTTCGACTTCGTGTCGTCGGTTCAGTCAACGATGGCGATGATCCATGGTTCGATGCTGCCTTTTATCCTCACAAGCGGTTATCGCACGCCCCGGCATAATGCGGCCATAGAAACTGCGGCTAGAAACTCTCTTCATATGGGTGGGCTTGCCGCTGACCTGAAAGTGCCGGGATATCCGCCTCGATCACTGGCTATCGCGGCGATGACTTTTAAAGGCGGCGGTGTAGGGGTGTATTCCCGCTTCACACATTTGGATGTCGGGCAAATCCGCTGCTGGCCCTATTCATGCAACCAGTTCATAGGAGATCGGAATGGCTGATGAAGAGCGGGTAAGTTTTTCCGGTGATGGGTGGCGCTGGACGGGCGAGCCGATCAATGGGGTTTTAGGGCTTCATGGTTCAGTGATGCTGCTTATCCCCTCGGGGATCGCGACGGGGATGGTGTGGCAGTTCACAAAGCTACCCCTCCTTTGGCCATTCGTCATTTTTTGGGTCGTCTACATCGCGCTCGCGGCCTATGCGTCCCGTAAAGGTTATACGCCTCGTGACATGATCGAGCGGCAAGTGATCATGAAACTGTTCCAAGGTAGGTACAAGGTTTGAGCGCACCAGATCAACGTACTGAGTTCACAGTCTCGCAGCTAACGCGATTCGTTGTCGAAGGTGCGTTTGCGGATGTTGTGGCTACCCGATTAGCAAAATGTCCCAACCCGTTCGATGTGCAACGTGAGCTGTATGAAGCCGTCATCGAGCGCGCGGCCTCTAAGATCGGATCGGATGCCGCTGCGCTTCTTGGTGAAGCGATGGCTGCACCCGAATTTCCAGATTTTGCATCGGGCTTGTGGCTGGAAGACGGCTTCATAATGCCGATTGTCTTGGGGCACTCAGAACATGTCGGGAAAATAATCGGGATGCTGCCGACCGAAAGACCGTTATTTTCCGTGGACTTAAAACGAGGTGGCTGGTTCGACGTGCGTTTTTCAAAAGCCACGATCTTTGCGACGGAAGAAGCGCGAAAGGCCACTGCCTTAGCTTACGGTCAGGTGGTCGCCCATTCGACACGAGAGATTTTTTCCGACAGAGATGCATTGTCAATTGGCCTCGACAATGCATGGAAACTAGCTGCTCTGTAGGGTTTCGGCGTGTCCGTCCTCGTCGGTGATTCGACAGTGTTTTTGAGTCCGGCTTGACAATCAATTTGATTGCTGTCTGTTATTTCGCAGTGAGTGCTGGCGAGTCTGTCAGACGGTGATTTAGTTGGTTGGAGAAGAGCATGGCCGAACGTGCTAAGAAATTTGCTGGTCCAAAATTGCCTGCCACCCTCGGCAACGTCGCTCTCAGTGTGAGCGAATACACCTCAAAAGACGGTGTAACGTCCGTTAAGGGCACTCAACTTCAAAATGGCGAAGAGCTGACCGTCCAACTCATGTCACCAGCGCGAGCGGCGAACATGATGAAGGGCCGCAATGATGTTGATGATCGTGAGCGGGTGCGTCTATGGGAAGATCGCTTTGCCAATCGAAGAGAGCTATCCGAGTTCGCCGATAGGACAAACGATCAAGGCGTGAAGCCGGGCGGAGTAATCTTGCTCAACAATACCCGGCTCGATTTCAGTGATCGCCAGTATTACGCGCAAGCAGCATATGGCTTTGTTAGCGATCCCGAGTTTCAGGCAGCAATGTCGGGTACGGTGTCACTCTCGAAATTTTCCGATGGCTCGATGCGGCTACAGGTTTACCAGCCAGACAAGGCGGTGTTGCTGTCACCTTCCTCAAAGGATGAGGCTCAACGCGCTGTCAAAGAGGCTTTCGACGTTCGGTCGCCGGTTGGTTCTGGCGTTATGGCTCGAACCGTGATCGTGACGATTTCAGAGAAAAATGAAGAAGGCGAGGCGCAGAGCAAGGCGTTCTACATGCGGAGCGCAAGCTTTGAGGCTGACCTCGGGAATGGCGTGCAGTTCCAATTGTCGAACGGTTTTGGTGACACGCTGAAACGTAGCCAGCTCGATAGCAACTCAGCGGCGGCAGCGGCAGCAATTGCGGCGGCGACTGGCGTTTCGGCGCAGATCGTCATCGACCGGATGTCCGAAGCCGCTCCCGAGGACAGCGCAGCGGTTCAACGGATTTATGATGTGGTGAAGTCCGGAGAGGCATCGGTTGCCCTTACACCGGGCTTTACGGTGCCAATCGTACGGAAGTCGATGGATAATCTGCTGAAGCGGCCAGAGTTGTTTCATTCGGGTTCCTTCGCCGGGGCGATAGCAATAGCCATTCGCGGTGCAGACGGCGGGGCTTTAGAGCGTCCGGCCGCGTATGCAGTTACGAGCTATTCTGCACTGCCAAAGTCCGCGCCAGAGGTCACGCCGACGCCTGCGAAGGAAGCGATTAGAGCGCATGAAAGGTTGCTGTCGGCTGGAGGAGAAAAGCCTTCCTCTTCGCTTCAAAGTCGCCCGCCCGCGCGTTTTGCCTCGCCGGGTCGCGACTTCTAGGGCCGGGGCTAAGGTATGCCTTCCGTTCCACTCCCCATTCTTTCTGTCGATGGCATCGGAGCCGCGTATATACCGCGTGCTTCTCGCATGCACGGCAATGCAGGCGATCTTTTGATTGCGACGACCGATGATGTGCGGGCAACCGGCGTGCGGGGCGGTCTGAAGTATTGCAATGTGCCCGTTCTCAATACGGTTACGAGGGGCGAAGCCACGATTTTCGTCGTAAGACCGCCCGGCGATCTCGATCCAAGCGACTTGTGGGTTGCTTGCGGCCTTCCGATCAGGCGGCTTTGGGACGATGATTTCAACGTCGATGTTGCCGACCGCGCGCTCTTGTCCAAGCGTTTTCACGAGTGCATGAGCGGCACCGGCATGGGTGATATGGTCACTCCGCGCCAGATCGGCCTTAACCTCGCCGGTTCAAAGGTATTTGAAACCATCGGGGGCCGAGTAGCAGTCAACAAAGCGAATGAGGCCCACTACGAGTACGACCGCTTCAGCAACGGTCGTGAAAAAGGCGAGCATCGTGATCGGTTCCTACGCGCGATTCGAACAACTGAGCTGGCAGGGTGCGCGGCCGGTGTAGCACTGGCTATCGTGCAAGGTGATAGCTTTGACCGGGGATCGATAGCCCGGTTGCACAAGGATATAGTTGTCGATGACGCGTCTCCTTTCCTTAGCGTTTTCGCCTTTCAGGAGGAAATTGAAGCCGCATTGGCGGTCCAAGCTGCAAACCTCGTGCGCAGCGGTGGGGCTTTCCGTGAAGTCGCCAGAGAGCTGACTGATAGGTCTGCCGCTCATGGCGAACGAAATGCGCAACGGCTGCGTTTGCAGCAATATTCAACGCCTCTTACGATCTCGGCTGTCGCACAGGATATATTGCGCATCCGCGAGGGAGAATTGGTGCTTGAGCCAACGGCCGGAAACGGAACGCTGGCGCTCGGCGCTGCGGCGGCCGGAGCACGTATAGAAGGCTTTGAGCTGGACAAGGCACGCGCAGAACGTGGCACAAGAGTGCTGAAGGATGCGGGCGCACCGTTTGTAAATATCAGGCCGCGAGCTTTCGAAGTGAACGCTGAAGGTGGATTTGGAGGAATGGCGTTTGACGCCGTTCTGGCAAACCCACCCTTTGAGGCGATCAAGGCACAGAATGTGGCTGATAGAGAGGGCCGCACGCTCTCCATCTCACGCCTTGACCATCGGATCGTCTATGACGCGTTGAACCAGGTGCGAGCGGACAGTGGTCGCTCGTTCCTAGTTCTACCGGGTGAGATGATGGGCGAAGGCAAGCTTGAGGGAGCGACACGCTTCTTCAACAACTATCTCCATGCGACCTTCGAGGTTGCTGGCGCTGCCATGCTCGACGGAAGGCTCTATCGGAAATCCGGCGCTGAGTTCCCTGTGATCGTCTATGCCCTTGGCCCCCGGCTTGAAAACCCGCTCTCCGCTGAGAGAGCGAAAAAAATCCCCGATGAGCTGCCATATCTCCATACCACTGATCAGCTATTCGCGTGGGGCGATGCTGCACGTTTGGCCATGGACGAGATTATGGCTCGGCGCTCGGCGCCAGACACCCGGGTTGCTAGAACGTTCGTAGCTCCCGACTTTGACGACGCTGATATCACGACAGATGAGACGCCCAACGGTGATGTGCCGGCGGCTCTGGTCCCGGCAGTTCCCCCGGTCGGTCCAGGTGTCGAGGAACCGGTGTTCGAGGCGGTCAGTGAAGACGAACTTGAGATGTCGGAGGACGAGGCCGAGTTCGTGGTTTCGCCTGATGTGCTGGTCGATGACTTGGTTGTTGAGAATGATCCGTTCCAAGTCACGTATGAGTCCGCCTCCCTTGTTGGTGGCCCTGTTCTCAAGATTCAAAAAGCGCTGGCAGAACCGGTCGCACTTGCCCTCACGGAGCTGGAGCGCGTTCGCGGGCCGGTAGATAATTTTGTTGCAGACAGCCTTGGCGTTGAGGTCAGCGAGTTGGGAGGCTTGCTGCATGCTGGACAGGTCGATGGTGTAGGGCTTGCGCTTCATAAAGCGCTGCGGGCAGAATCCATTATTGTCGGAGATCTGATGGGCGTTGGGAAAGGCCGTCAGCTCGCGGCGCTCGCCCGTGCGGCCTTCAAAGAGGATCGGCCGGTGTTGTTCTTCACCGATAATGCCTCGTTATTCACGGATTTTGTAGCGCGCGATCTGGCCACGGTAATGCGGAAGCCAGCCAATGAGCTGCCGCAGTTTATCAAACCCTACATCGTCAACAGCAGTAAGGATGCATCGATCCTTGACCCCGATTTTCAGGGGGAGCGGCGACGTGGAGAGGGTTTCGTTTTCCGGGCATCGCCATCGTCTGCCAAACGTGAAAAGACGATTGATCCGTCGATGAACATGATCTTGTCGTCATATTCGCAGCTCGGCGCGCAGGGCAGGGAAGCGAAACTTGCGGCGATCATGGAGTGGCTTGGCAAGCAGGACAAGCCACCATTGTTGATCATGGACGAGGCTCATCGAGCAGCCGGTGAGGGGTCGAACGTCGGTCTCTCGATGACAGCACTGGTTGAGGGCGTCAAAGCGGCAGGTGGTTCCGTTGCATATGCGTCAGGGACGGCGTTGAAGGGTGCGCGGAATTTGCGCGTCTACGGCTCTGCGCTACCGGATGTCGGGATTCCGCCCGACAGACTGGTGGAGCTGATCGAAAAAGAGCCGCTGGCTTTGCAGGAAGCGCTTTCTTACGAGATGGCGCGGTCGGGAGGGCTTATTGCGCGTGAACTCGACAACACTGAAGTCGCTCGCGAAACTGTTTCTCTGCAAGATGTCGATCCGGTTCGCTTTGCTCAGGTACTCGAAAAGGTCGATCTTTTCGCGCACAAGATGTCCGAGTTGCTGGCCCTCGGCCGCGAGGTCAAAGATTGGTCTCAGCATCGGCAAAAGGAGCTGAAAAAGGACATCGAACAGATGCCAGAGGGTGCGGAACGGGACCGTGCTCTAGGCTCGGTCGGCGTGCATTATCAATCACCAGCCTCCCGGTTCCATCATTTGTCGAACTACCTGACGCTGGCTATCAATGGGGTTTTCTTGGAAGACCTCGTGCTGAAGTCAATCGCCGAAGGCAGGAAGCCTCTGGTGGCGGTCGCCAATACTGGCGACACGTTGATGCGCGATCTGATCGCGAGCCATTGGGATAATGATGGCCTCGATGATGCCGACAATGCGGGCATCATGAAGGGGTCAGCCTATGTCCTCCCTGAGAAGCCCCACCTCGGGCATGTGATCAAGCGTGTAGCTGACCGGTTGCTGACCGTTAAGGAAAGCAATGGATTCGGGGCGGTCACAGAAATTCGCCTTCACGAATACGAAGATTGGCTGGCTGATTTCAATGCGCGGGTGGATGCGGCCGACTTTTCCCTATTGTCGATGACCGTGATCGACGACTTAGCCGTGGCACTCGAAAAGCACGGGTTATCATTGGGAGAAATCACGGGCCGTTCCTTTATGTCGCGACCAGCGGAAGATGGGGGCGGATTTGTCATTAGCGCCCGGCCCAAGCCGCTTAAGCACGATGTTGTTTCGGACTTCAATAACGGTCGTGTGGATGTTCTGATCCTGAACCAGTCGGCCGCTGTGGGCCTGTCGGCGCAGGCGTCACCCGCAAATGGTTTCGACGTGCGGCAGCGGGAGATGATCAAGGCGCAGATGCAGGGCGATGTGACGCAGGAGCGCCAGATGGACGGCCGCATCAATCGTGTCGGGCAAATTCATCCTCCGCTCTATACGGTGCCCCTGCAAGGGCTGGCCAGCTCGGATCGTCTGGCGCAGTTGTTCAACCGAAAGAACCGTTCGCTTACAGCGGCTTCTACGGCCACCCGTGAAAACGAGTCCAACATTAAGGATACGCTCGACCTTCTCAACGAGGTGGGGCAATTTGTCAGCCGCGAATATCTCAAGAATAACCCGGATATTGCCGTCACGCTCGATATCGACCCGGAATCCGATATCGAGACGAAATATTCTGAGAAGCTGATGGGCCGTATGATCGCGCTGCCTTCCGGCATGCAGCGCACGATCATGGGCGAGCTGGACACCGCTTTTCAGATGCGCGTGGCCTTGCTGGACGCCCTCGGCGAAAATCCTCTGCGGCTGCGAGAATATGACTGGCGGGCGCAGGTGAAAGAAGTGGCATCGCTGATAAGTGGCAACGCGGCATCAGCACGCATGTCCGAACGTCCCCTTGCGCTCAACAAGCTGACTTACAAGGAGACAATCAAGCCAATCGATGTGCTGGCTGTTGAGGACGCGGTAGCGCGGGGCAAGGGATGGATGATCGATCAAACCCTTGGCCGCGAGATGTCGGTTGTTGAGCGGCTGGAAAGCCTCGCGCCGAGTGGTCAGGAAATTCGTTTCTCTGATCCGATTTTCGACCGTGTGATGAACCGCTCTGACGAATTGCGCAGCCTTGGAGCGACAGAACACCCATTGGAGGTCGCCCAAGGGTTTTGGGATAATCAATGGACACGCGATGCTGAAAAGGAAATCAAGGGGCTTGAGAAAATGGTGCTCGATGCCGGGCACAAGCTTGATTTCCTGCTCGACATAGCACCAACACTCGCACCCGGCGCTATCGTCACGGTTTACCCCAAGCTGGTCTCAAGGCTGCGAGATTCGACGCTGTTCAATGCCGCCGTCGATTATATCGACGGGACAGATCACACCGATAGAGAGATCGGTGTCCCGGCCGTGATCACCGATGTACGCTTCAACGAGGAGAAGCCCCTGAATCTTGGCGAGTGGAGCGTGCGGATCGCAGTACCCGGCGAGGAGCACCTGATCGATATGCCGATGGCATCTGTCTATGCGATCCTACGCGAAGAACACCAAGCGACAGTTGAGGCTAAGGGCGTCACGAAGATATGGGCGTTCAAGAGTGCGCGTCTGGACGATGACGGGATTGGCCTCGCCCGGTCCATTGCGCCCATGTGGTCTCAACCTCTCGCTCAGGCGCTGGAAGAAGCCGAAGCGAAGGGAAAATCCCCCGATTTCGGAAATGGTTATGAACGTCTTCACTGGAAGCCGTTCTTGGGAGATGGCAGTCCCGAAGACAGCGTGATGATGGCCCTGTTCCAGAATGTGCAGGGCGGGAGCGTCAGTCGGACGCGATATGCTGTTGAAGGCAACCTTTTTGCCGCCGTTTCGGCTCTCGCGGGGAAGCGAATGGGCGAAAAGGCAATGTATACGGACGAAAGCGGCGCGATCCGGCACTGCTTTTTGCTCAAGCGCGATGGGCACAAGAAAGTGCTCGAGCAATTGACATCGAGCGTGGCAAGCCGTGTCGGCTTCATGAAAGCTGACGTGGCTTCCGTTTCCGGCCTCCTTTTAGGAATGACGGGGATTATCAGCGAGGCAGACGACGAGGCGCGGGCGGAATACATCGCCTGTGACATGCTCACAAGGATGGTCCACGGTGGCTGCAAGGTTACGATTGATCATGTTCGCGATCTGATCCGGCCTCGGCTGCAAGAGATGCATGAGCAAATCGTCAAAGCTGTACGGCAGCAAGGGGCGATCAATACCGGTCTTTTTGTCGGCACCGATCCTTTCGGGGACTCGACGCAAAAGCTTTTCACTCCCGGCGCATCGATCCGAATTCGAGAGGGCGCGTCTGACGCGGCCAGTGGTTTCCGGGTCTATTGGGACCAAAAGGAGATAGCCAGGTGCGCCGCGTCACTCAGCGAAAAAGGCGCGCTGGCTGCCTTCGGTGGGAAGACCTTCGGCGTAATCGTAAAAGCCAAGAACGATGTTTGCGACAAATCCAAGGATGCGCTTTGCGCAGATTGGAGCAACAAGCTTGGCACGGCCGTGGTGCGCAACTCGACAGTGGCGAAGGAGATCGCATCGGCGTCGGACGTAGCCGCGATTCTATGCGCTGCGGCGAGCGATAAGTCCCTTGATGGGATGATCGGCATCAAAGGCGCGCTGGTCGTGTACAATGAGGTTGTGGCGAATCTCTCCCGTGAGCTGATCAGTCAGCATTTGGGAGCAAAAACGGAGGCTACTATGTCGGTGCGCTCAGAGAGAGCCACGTCACCAGCAGTTGCAGCCGTGTAGAATGAGTTACCCGGCGTTAAAAAGTTTGACATACTTTTTCTGTCGGGTTTCATTGTGAAAAATTTTGGAAAGGGAATCAGTCAAGGACTAGAAAGCTAACCCCAGAAATGCCGAACCCCAGACGGTCTCCCGTCCGGGGTCGAAAACTAAGATAGAAAAGAACGCTTTTGCCGAGCGCCGTTCTCCCTAGAAGGTAGATTCCTTCAGGGCGAAATGCAAGTCTTTTTGTCTTTTTTTCTCGGCGTTTCCGGCTAACCGGAAAGAGAGAAAGATGAGTGCTTCAGCGTTGGCGACGTGCCAACTCAGCGAACGAACAATCCTATCTAACGTCAAAAATACATGGTCACATTCGGCGTTGGATAGTTGCATCAAGGCTGTCATCGGTGCGCACGCTCGCGGGCTACTGGATGATGAGTTTGTGGAGTCTGTCTACGGCGCGGTGAATGAGCGTCGGGCGGAACTCTCGGCGGGCCGGAGAGCGCGACCGGTAAAATGGGGCACACCCTTGGCCATCCATTCGAGGCTTACCTTGGAGGAACGGCGTGCGCAGGCGAGAACTCGTAACATCAGTGCGGGTTGGTTCTCAGCGAAGCTCGAAAAGAGCGGGGCAAACGTAGCCGAGATCTATGCGAAGCTTCCTCGTGCCAGTTTTCGAGCGGTATTGCACACGATCTGCGAGCTTAGCGCCCTCGCGCGCGGGCGATGTGACGCTTCCATTGCGACAATAGCTAAAAAGGCGGGGTGCAGCCGATCATCAGTCGAGCAGGCTTTGGCTCATCTGAAATCGAGCGGTTTCATCGTGGTTGAGAGCGGGAAGACGTTGGGTGTAACGTCGATTATACGGCCCGCTCAGGCTTGCTTGATCAAGGTCGTGAACTGGTGCCGCGCTCGACTTGAGCGAATGCAAAAAAAGGACCGGTCTGACCGCCCGGTTTCCGCTGCAAGGGGTACACAAAATACTAGGCAGAAATCAGAATCTTATTTTTTAAATAAAAGATCGAAGACAACAGAGCCGCGCAGAGAAGGTGGGCGGGCCATTGGAGCCGTAGCATTTCCAGCAAGCGGATCGATTTATTTCAGCCATTGGCGTGATCTGGTTAGGGAGCATTCGACAGGCGTCACCCCTGATGCAGATATTGTGGCGAATGCCTTCCGAAAGTTCTGCTCCGAGAAAAATATCCCCCTTGATGCTCCGAAAATCGAAGAGCGGTTTATCAAAATCGTCCAAAGGTTCCGTATTTAGCGTTTTTCCTGCCGACAGGCCGTTCTTATTCAACTCTGCGGGATTGCTCTCAATGCGGCCTGCGGGGGGTTGGATATTGCCGCATTATGCAGTAAATCTTTTTTTGATTTCACAGTGAAATTCAGAGGTCGAGCGAGTGCCAGAGAACGCAAACCCCGATAGCGGAACTCAACTGGCGGTAAATCCGCTGAAAGGTGCCGTCCTCGTTGACCTGTACAAGCCGCTCGCGGTCGAGGATCGCACCGGCCAAGGTTTCGAGAAGACGGCGGCATATGGTGCCGATCATCTCGCGGCGGTTTTGTCCGTCAGAAATTTGAGAATTGCTTTGGCGGCTCTTGCCGCGTGGGAAAGAGGCTAACAGGAGAGAGACGGACATGCGTGCCACAACGAAGGCGACGTTTGCAGGGTTGGCAGTTTCGGCGGCGATTTTTGCGGCCTCACCGGCTTCCGCTCAAGGTGCGGGTGGATGCGGGATCACTCAAGCGGCCGATGCAGCGGTTCAGAGACAGATAGCGCTTCTCGATGCAGCGAAAGTGGATAGCTCCGAGTTTTTTAACGGGGCCAATAGCTGCCTTGGCTCAAACCTGCTCGATTCCCTCGATCTCTCGAACCTGATCCCCACAAGCTTCGATTTCTTGGGCGGGGCGGCGGATCAGTTGATCAATGGTTTGATCCAGAAAGCTCAGCAGCAAGTTTGCCAAGTGCTCAATGACCAACTGCAGAAGGTGGTGGGGAAGATCAACAACAATATGTACCAGTTCGATTCCGTCATGGGAGGACAGATGAATGAGCTGCTTGGCGGTTCAGGGAATAGCGTAACAGAGCTGAAGCTTCCGAGTATTCCTGGCATCGGAAAGTATGACTTCACGCTGGCGTCAATGAGCACCGGCAACGGCATCGACCAGCCGATCATGACCCCGCCTGCCGTGCAGGCTGGAAACAACACGGTGGGTAATGGAACGCAGCCCACCGGCAATACCGGAAACACGAGCAACCCGTTCGGAAATCTCTTCCAGCAGTAAAGGGGATATCCGATGCGAAAAGCAGCAACCGCACTGGTGATTGGCATCGCTTTCGCTGGCACGACGATGCCGGGCGCTGCCAATGCAACGATCATGGAATGGGCGACTAGTTTCGAGCGCTTCATGGCTGGCCTGAAAACGGTTGACCGGCAAGTCTCCAGCTCAGCATCCCAAACACAGCACGTGATCAAGAAATCGGAAGAGGCGGCGGTGAATGCGGAACTTGCGCAAGAGCAGGCGCTCCGTATGGCCGACATCAAAAACCGATATTCGTATGAAACTGGTCAAGGTGAGACATCCTGCGCTGTTGTGGATGCAAGGTCGGGTCTCTCAGGTGTCGATAATTCCGAAAAGAAGATGCTGACCGCTTTCCGGTCATCTGATCAGAAATACCTGAGCAGCGGCGGAAACGCGGCCGCGACAATCAAGAACTCGCTTCTTAAGAGGATCGGACATTACTGCACCGATCAGGAGCGTGCGGCCCTCGGCCCGACATACTGCCAATCGACCGTTCGAAGCGAGCGCAACGCCGGGGATTCGAATGCAGCGCCGTTTCTCGTGAATAGAAATTATGGCGGCGCTGAAGTCGTGACGGCTGCGGACTACATTGATGTCCTCGCCCCACTGCCGACGATCAAGCCTAATGCTGAAGTTGTAGGGGATCGTCTGGAATTGATGAATGCCCGTATGCGCGGCGCGGCGCTTTCAGCGTCCCGTTCGACAATGATGGGCGTGGCGGTGTCGGGTATGGGAGGCGATATGCAATGACCGTTATTTCGAAGAAAAAGGCGGCGTTTTATCTCGCTGCGATTACGATGGCGGGGATTTCGTCCCCTGCGTTTGCCGTGACATGTGCTGTTGAGGCGCATGTAATCCAGCGGACGCTACAGCTCGATACTGCTGTGACGACGCAGATCGTGAAATCGAAGACGTTGCTCATCACGGAAGAGATGCGCCAACGCCAGCTTCTGTTGGCAGCGCTGAAGGTCCTGACGAAACAGGAATCGGGATCGGGTCAGCAAACCTCTACCGTGGTAAAGAAATCTGCTGAAGCGGCAGCAAGCGCAAATGTTGCGCAGAGGCAGGCGTATCAAATTGCCGATGCGAAAGAGCGCTATGGCGTCACGGGCTATGACAGTTGCGGTTTGCAGACAAAGAGCCAGTCTTTCTATGCTGCAAACATGGCAATGGCCGGGAAAGCCGCGTCCTATCGTAATGGCACCTATTTCAAGCCGGGCCAATATGGGTCCCCGAAGGATTGGGCGTCATTGGCGCAAAGCGGCTCGAACTTTGATGCCGAAGCTATATTCAGCGGCAACAGCTCGGCGGCGGCAGAGTATATCAATTTCGTTGCCGGACCCCCGATTGAGAAGCAAGCCGGTGGCGGTGTGGCAGGCGATTTGCAGACCTTCGAAAAGAACAGGAACGATGTTCGTCGTTCGGTCGTGGTGAACGTTTTGTCGTCCATCGCTGCCGAAAATGAGCCGGGTGGCCCGAGAGAAAAGCTGGCCGAGCTGATGAAGCATTGGACAGGTGACGATGGTGGGGTGAAGTGGGCGCAGGCCAGCGCCGACAAGCCGCTGAGAGCCACGCTGCTCGACGCTGTTCGGATTGAAGCCGCAAACATCGCTCTGATGGCTTTTCAGGTCAAAGACAATGCGAGAACGGAACTGGCGCTGTCTTCCTATGCCCTGTCTCGGGTTAACCGAGCTGTGTTCAACGGCAACGAGGGCGTTGTCTCTGTAGGCGCTGGCCAGCGCCGCGCCGGTCTTCAATAGGAGCTGTCCGATGAAAAAGCATAAGCGTTTTGTTCTCGGTTCAGTTGTTCTCGGCGGTAGCATGCTGCTTGGCGCTAATTCGGCCGCTGCGGCATGGTGTGCGATTAGCACTGGATGGATTGCCACCCACGAGCAAGTCGAAAAGCATCTGATCCAAGAAACGCAGATTTTGGAAAATGATGTCGCCAAAGCTGGCTCCGAGACGCTGGAACAGGTCCTCGCAGCGCTCAAGGTGCTCAACCGGCAAACTTCCGGCGAAGGGCAAAGGTTGCAGCAGGCCACCAAGAAGAGCCAAGAGGCTTACGCAAATACCGTAACTGAGCAGATGCGGCGCGAGCGTTTGGTCGCGATCAAGGAAAACTACTCGTATGAGACAGGGCAAGGACCCAATGCATGCGCCCAAGTGGCGTTTTTGCAGAAGGTGACGGGCGCTATTGATGGCACCGGTAGCTCAACCTCGCGTGTTTACAAGCAGATCGACGTATCGCCGGGATCTGTTCCGAGTGTCGCGCAGCAGGCGGCTGACCGGCGAGATCCGCGCTCGACGGACGCCTCGTTGTTGCTCGATGTAAATGCCTCGGAAGAGGATAAGCGAAAAGTAATCCAGCAGCTCGCTGGTTTTGCGGTGGAGAAGCCCACGGGTAATGAGACAGGCACTGTTGGAGGTGAATTCTCGATGCTGCGTGCGCGCGAGGCAGAGGCTTGGCGCTCGCCTGCGCTAGTTTCGTTGGCTGCGGTCGCGGCGATGTCGAATAAGGCCAGCGGGGACGGAGATGGGGCGGGGAGCGTCCTTCAGGCCATGGATGCCTTGATAGACAACTATGGCGGTGGTCCCGCCTATCAAAAATGGACCAATGCTCTTCAGATGCAGTCAGAGCGTGGCCTGATGATCGAACTTAACCGCTTGCGGGCACTTTCGATGCGCCTCCGCACCTACCATTCGGAGTCAGAGGCTCGCAAGGCCGCGGTCGTTGCAGGAATGCTCGCAGCAGAGGCACAGGGATCGAATTGACAGGAAATAAGCCAGCCGAACGCGCAGATCACAACGATAGCCACGAGATAGCGACAGTAGACGTTGATGTGGCTGTCCCGGATAGCGACGGCTATTTCGATGATCAGGATTTCGAGGTCGGCGATGGCGACATCGAAATTACCTATGAGGTAGATGATCCCTCGCGCCCCTCGGCTGCACGGGACATCTACGTTTCAGAGCTGGCAACGGCGGCGAAGCACGAAGAGGCTCGACGCAAATCTGATGTGCAGCTCAATCCAGACAGGATGAAGGCGGCGATCAATGAGGCGTTAGGTCGGATCAGCCGAATGCCGAAGATGCTCTATGCCGCCAAGCAGATTCAGGAAGC
The DNA here is from genome assembly GCF_044760925.1 of Phyllobacterium sp. NPDC097923. Lineage (NCBI taxonomy): Bacteria > Pseudomonadati > Pseudomonadota > Alphaproteobacteria > Hyphomicrobiales > Phyllobacteriaceae > Phyllobacterium > Phyllobacterium sp. NPDC097923. Next base: position 47,579 of record NZ_JBIWBL010000009.1, read on the forward strand.
CGTGGAGAGGCTGGCTGACGAGCGACTTGCATCGAGCGGATCGAAACATGCGGAGAGCGACTATGACGGTTGATGCGTATTCGAGTGTGGAAGATGACGACGATGCTCCGAGCGCTGCAATGATCGAGAAGCAGGCGAAAGATCAGGTCGGGTTCTCGGATGAGGATGAGATCGGGGAATTCGAGCGATCGGAGCGCGAAACGTCGTTCGAGCAGCCTTCTGTTGCCGCCACGCCGAAGCAAGAGGCTTCGCCGCAGGTGAAAAGGCTGTCAGTTGAGGAATCTACCTCACTGAACATCACCCTCAAGAATGCTGCATATGCAGCGGAAAAAGAGGCGTTCATCGATGGTGAGCCGGGCGGCATGCCAATCGGCGAGTATATTGCGCGAATTGGCTGTGACGCTATTCCTCCCGGCCGCAGCGTCCTTTGGTTCAAAGGTGATGGGCCGGATTCGGGACTCTGGCTTTTCGTTATAGCCCCGAAACCGAAGGGGGCAGTGCAGCCAGGTTATCGGGTCACTCTGGCCTTCGGCAAAGAAAAGGCCGGTGAGATTCAGATGGAGGCGTGTGCCTTGTTGCAGGCACAGGACAAGAACGGCGAGAAGCTGAAGTTCGATAAATGTTGCCTCGTCAAGCACGATGGAACGAAGTTTGCCCCGGCAGGCGTCATAAACGAGCAGGAATTGGTCGGGCGCGTTAGCGACATAGGATTTGGGATCAACCCGTTCAGCTTCGATGAAAGGTGAGGAGAGATGGACCAGAACGCGAAAAAGTGGTTCGATTTCGGCCCCGGCATCTCGCTTTCCTTGAGGCAGAGCGGGGGCCGCTATCTTCTCCGATTGGAGCTAGCGCATAAGCCTAGCCCTGCGGCTGTTGAGAAGGCATACGAAGGCAGATGGGCGATGATCCAGAGCGGTAACGATGGCCGCCCAGCGATCTATGAGCATATGAACGATGTGCGCTCGCTAAATGATGTCGTGACCCGGCTGGAAGCATTCTTTGACAAGGGGCGCATTATGGGGGCACTGAGCGTTACAGCACGGGCGCCAACGAACATTGCGCCTCCCGCTCGATCCTCCCGCGAGGTCACAGATGCGGTGCTGAACGCTTTTGCGGCCGACGCGCCGGTTCCCCTCTTGCAGCATATAAACCGTTCAATCCAGCATGCATATGCGGTGATGGGTGCAAGAGCCGCTGCCGCCAAGCAACTGCCATTTGAGGGGGACGCGTTCGGGGTTTATGACCGCTTAGTAGCCAAGGTTGGTCCTTTACGCGCGGCCGAGACATGGGGAACGGTTCTGCTAGCTGTCTCTACCGGTCGGCATGGATGGCAAGAGAAGCTCGATAGCCTGATGGAATGGGATGCGGGTGGGCGCGAGGCGCAGATCGCGGCCGACACGTCAATCAAGGCAATGGTGGAAGCCATTGCGCGCGAGGTTTCGGTTATCAATGCCACCGGTCTTGCGGAGGTTGATCTTGCCTCATCGCTGCGCGGGCGGCTCGTGGAGGCTGCGGGCGAACGGATTAGTTATCGTGCCTATGATGGAGCGAAATTCCAGCCGAAGGGTGCGCCCGATCTCGGCCCGAACACCTTTACCGTCCAACAGGGATTGTCGCTCGATCTTGCCACTGACGCCAAGGCACGTATTACTCAAGCGCTGTCGGCAGCGGCGAAAGCCTTTGGAATGCCGAGAGATCGCCTTTTCGGCGATGAAACCGTGAAGTTTTTCTTTGCCCCTGATATGGGCCGGGCCGGTGGCTTGGACCGTGGATCGGCAACGCTTTATCGAGCCAACGAAGATATTCAGCTTCACGCAATTCACATTGTGCCGACGCGGCCCGGTGCCCTGATTCACGAGATCGGTCACCAGATACACAATGTTGGCGATAAAGACTTTATCTTGGAAAAGGTTCGCTCCCATAAATTCGCGCAATCCACCAGAAGGATTGTCTCGGCGCTGGAAGAAAAGGGCCTTATCTCTCCGCAGTATGCGGCGTACCTGACCGAACCAGCAGAGATATTTGCGCGGGCATTTGAGGCCCACGTGGCGGCTACGCAATCAATGGAACAGATGGGGGGATCGCTTTCAAGCGTCGGTTCCCCAAGTTTGACGCCTACTGGCGACGAGCTTGCTACCTTCATGTCGAATATGAGGGCCGTGGTGCAGGCAAGTAGGTCTGACCTTGATAGCAAGACACGAGCGCGCCCGGCTGAGCCTAGAAATGCGGCCACACCACGTATGAGTATTTAACGTCTTAGGGGGACACAATGGCTGAGCGGCCGGATATTACAGAGCTTTTCACTCCCGAAGATTATAGTGCGGGCCTCGTATTCCTTCGGCGAATTCTTGGCTGCACGTTCGATTACCTATGGGTGCCGGGTGGTCAAGCGGCTCCGTCTGGCGGTAGCTGCGATAACACCAACGATATTCTGGCGCAGCTCGTCACAACATTGAATTGGGCGATGCTGGCTGTCATCGCTGTCGTTGCCACCTACCTCATATTCGCGGCCCTTAAAGATACGGCAAATGATGGCGAGGCCGGTGGTCGTTCAATGAACCCAAGCTGGACGCTTGTTTTAGCCGGTTTGGGCGCGATCCTCTGCTTCCCGGCCTTCAACGGATACAGCGCGTTGCAAATAGGCACGATGCAGGTGGCCGTATGGTCGTCTGGCCTCGGGGACTCGATGTGGCGCATCGCTGGCGATAAAATGGCAAGTGCCAATGCCGTCAACAAGACGTTCACGAACCTGAATGAGAGCGGCTGGTGGAGTGACGGGGGGGATGGCACCGAATCTGATCTGCGGACTGCTATAACCCAAGCGTTGCAGGCGCGGGTGGGCGGCGAGCTTTGCAAACGTTCGCTGAATAAAAGTCTTGCCAGTATGGCAACGACGAACGGCCAGATTACTCCTGTTTCGGGGGCAGAGGTACGAGACACCCAAGAAGGATTTGCGCAACGGAGCATCTACTTCAAAGCTCCTGCTTCGCTGAATGACAGCATTGGGCTTTGCGGCGGCGTTACGGCTACCTATTCCATTGAAAAATCGGTGCCGAACGCTCAGGCGAACGCGAACGCTGATCCTTCCAACATGGCCATCCAGAACCAGATCGCCAGCACAATCAGCAAATATGCTGCCCGAACAGGTAAGGCCGGTGCCGATGCAATCCTCTCGTCGCTCGATACCGAAGCGCAGAGGTTGACTGACATACTGTACCCTGCAGATGGCATGCGGAAGCGCGGCCCGGCAGAAGTGGACGCTATTGGGCAGTCTATCTCGACGGTTGTGGCGGCGGCTAAGCAAGCCATCAACACTCAGTTTCAGCAATCTGAACCGGAGCTGCGCCAGACAACTGCGCAGGCAATGTCTGCTTCTAATCGAAACGGCTGGTTCTATGCGGTCCTCTACCAGCGTATTCTCGTGAATGCGACCTCTGCCCGCGACGGCATCCGCAAGGGGATATCCGTTTCTGCTACTCCTGCCTCGCGCGATCTGGCGGCAGCTTGGGGCTGCGTGGTCTCCAGCTCGTGGGCCTTCTGGAAATCAACGTGTTCAAATGAACTGGAAGTCTTCTTCAAGCAGTATTCGTCGGACATGGCCAACCTCGATCAGATGTCGGGCACATTCTTGAACAACGCAAACCGAGATAGCGGATTGGGGACGAACTCGTCTGATATCGCGGCTATTCGCGGTGCGGGTATGGGTTGGGGCCGTCTGACCGATTGGGTGCTCGGCATGATGGGCCAGAACAATGAAGGCAACTCTCTGAACGGAGAAGGTTGGGCCGATCCTATCCCGCAACTGCAAACGACGGGCGGTGCGATGCTCGGTGCCGGCGGCGCTCTCGTCGCTGCTGCCAAAGCTGGTGAAATTGCGTCGGAATCGGCGGTGGGGATGGTGAACCCACTGGCGTATATCGGAGGAAAGCTGCTTGAAATGGTGGGTCCCCTCGGCTGGCTATTGGTCGCCATCGGCTTTCTGCTGGCTGTGGTCGTGCCGTACATGCCGCTGATCTACTTCTTTCTCGCCGCACTCTCGTGGTTGATCTTGGCGGTACAGACGATCATCACAGCGCCGTTCTGGCTGATGCAAATGTTCTACCCAAACCGGCAAGGTGGTTTGCAGGGGACGAGCATCGCGCGAGCGTTGATGGTGCTGCTGGCATTGCTGGTGCGCCCGGCTCTCATCATCATCGGACTTATCTTCTGCATGATGCTCATGCGCGTGGGGCTGGATTTCCTCAACATCCTCACACGAAACGCATATGCGGCCATGGCTTATGCTGGACCGGTCAGCGCCGGGGGGCAGTTGGGCAATATCGCGTTGGCAATCGGCGGGTTCATGATCTACGCCTCGGCGGCGGTAGCGCTGGTTTCCATCTGCTGCGGCCTGATCGACGGCGTTGGGGATGCCGTGATGGATGGCGTCGAGGCAGGTATGAGCCGGTTCCTCGGATCGCAAGCGCAGCGCGGCGAAGGGATGCTTGGAAATCCTGCTGCTGCGGCAGCATCGCAGATTGCCATCGGCGGGCGTGGGTCGTTGGCCGGAACTGGCAGTCAGATTGCCCGGATGCGGAACCAGCCTCGCGGGGGCCTTGGCAACGGAGGGAGCAATCCGCCCCGTCGCCTTGGTGGCACAGGGAAGTAGTTGAATGGCGAAGCGCACGAGAGAGTTTGAAGGCGTCGAGCATACAGACGTTGTTCGCTTATCCTCCCGGCGCGAAAGGAGGAAAAGCCTCACCGAATGGGTGAAGGATTGCCACAACGATCCCGCTGACGTTCTCAAGCCCTATTTTGGCTTGGCTGTCATAGCTCTGCTCTTGTCTTGGGCACCATTCTGGCCGGAACTTCTGGCGATTGGCGCGGTATTCCTCGCTCTGTCACAGGGGAGCTATGCCCGTAAGTTGTGGGATGCCCCTTACCGGGTTCCGATGGACCTCGGCAAAAAGGGCTTCAAAGACAAGTCTACAGGCGACGTTGGCGCTGGCGTCATTTACCACGGAGTAGGCCGGGGGGCGTACTCTGGTCAGGAGGTGTGGTCTGCCGCGAAAGACATCCAGACCCACAGAATGGTTCTTGGCGGCACCGGTTCCGGTAAGTCCGAAGAGATATTTGGACTTGTGTTCAATGCCCTTTGCCTGAACAGCGGTGCGATTATGGTTGACGGTAAGGCATCGGCCGATACCCTCAACTCACTGAAGAAAATCACCCGCCTTTTCGGTAGGGATGAGGACTTTCTCACCCTCAACTTCATGATGGGCGCGAAGGATTTTTACGGCCATTCCGAAGTCAAGTTGACCAACACTTTCAACCCCTTTTCGATGGGGTCATCTGACCAGAAAAGCACGCTGATGGAAACATTCATTCCGCCAGCAGAAGGATCGAACAGCGTGTTCGCGCAGCGAGCTATGCAGCTCAACAAGGCGCTTCCCCGGCCTCTGACTTTCCTTCAAGAGCGGGGATATGTTGACTACAATCCGCGACTGCTGACAGAGTTTTTCCAGCTTAATAACGTTGAAAACCTCGTATGGTTTGGCCGCTTCAGGGACAAGCACGGCCGCGTAGTCAGCCTGCCGGATGAAGGCAAGCATGAAGATTTTCTTCGGTTGAAGCAGGCTTGCCAGAGCTTGGAGCAGGTTCTTCTCGATCTGCCGGGCTATAGCCAGGTCATGCCGAAAGAGCCGCCTCCCATGATCGACGCCAACGATACGAAGATTGCGATGGCGCTCCTGTCTGGCGAAAACGAGGTCGAAGCGCTCTCCCGAGAAATGATAGAAAGCTATCGAAAGCTCGCGGGAGGCACGGGCGGCGGCGATCAGAACCAAGCGAACGAAACTTCTCGTGCCGAGGTGTACCGACAGTGGGGTTACATGACGATGAGCCTGTCGGAACCCGCTGCGATGCTGACCTATTCCTTCGGGCATGTGTTTAACGCGCAGGTCGGTGAAATCAACATGAGCGACGTTTTCCTGAACCGTCGCATAGTGTTTGTAATGATCCCCTCGCTCGAAAAAGCTCCACCAAGCACAGCGGCTCTTGGAAAGATCACGGTTGCGGCTGTGAAACAGGTTCTCGGCAACCTGCTCCATAAGCCGCTTGAGGGCGACCGCCGCAGTATTGTGGACGCATCACCTAGCAAATCGAACATGCCCTATCCGCTCATTTTCGATGAGTACGGATATTATGTTGTCGAGGGATTTTCTGTCGCCGCTGCGCAAGCCCGCTCTTTTGGGGTTTCATGCACGTTCGGTATGCAGACGCCCGACTCTCTCGAAAAAGCCTCCCCGCAGGAAGCCCAAGAGACGCTTCAGAATACCACGTTGAGGCATATTGGCCGTTTCGTCGGGGGCGAAGACAGCAACACATTTAAGCTGATCCGGGGGTGGGGATCCAAAGTGATGACCCCTGTTTCGAGAGGGATGAAGGTTGATCAGCGCGCTGCCTTCAAGACCACCCGTTTGAGTGATGAGGTCAGTTACGAAGAAGAGGACGTGATCAAATATGCCGACATCGCAGGGCAGCAAGACGGCCAATTCCATTTGATCGTAGGCACGCAGACGCGGGAAGGTCGGATTCGACGTGGTGAGAGCCGGACGATCCGCTATACCGCTTTCTATACCGGTGGGGTCCCTGAAGTCACAGAATGGCGGCTAAACCATTTTGTGCCGGTAAAATCTCGTGATCCTGAATCGATAGAAGCAATTCGCAAGCGTGATCGCCAAGAGAAGATGCTTGAGGAGCTGAGCGCGGAAGGCATCAAAGAGTGGTCATTTACGCAGGCTGATCCGACGAGGCGATATCTCGACCATAAGGATCGTGACGGCATTGCGGTTCTGCTCCGTGATATTCTTACGACGCTTTCAAGTGTGATCCGCGATGAGCGGTTTAGAAGGAGCAAGCCAAAGGCTGATACGCCTATCGAGGTTGTGGCTGAAACCCTGAAAAATATGCTGGAAAGCGGCATCGTTTCGCAGGGGCAGCTCGATGCTGCAATTGTCGAAAGCCTCGCCGCGCTAGACAGCAGCAGCGGCGCTATCTCGGTAAACCGCGAGATCGACCAATTGGAGGATGCGCTGAAGGCGCGCTACGCGGATAGCATTTCCAGCGCAGGGTTGTCGGCAACGGATAGCGAGCTGGCAATGGCGGCGTTTGGTGTCTTGATTGACCAGCCTTTGCGTGTGGCAAGGCGTACAGCTCTTCGCAACAATTCCATTCGAGCGGCGACTTTGAATACAGGGGCGCTTTTGGCTGCTGCTGAGTGAGGACTTTAACTCGTGAGCGACCTAAAATCCTTGATATGATTGGGGATTTGACATATATTTAGAAACGGAAATTAATGTCGAATTTTTTGCAGGAGGTTAAGGTGTTGGAATTCTTCGGAAAAAAACCAAAGCCCCAGATGCGTGCTGCGGATGTTCGCGACCTCTATAATGCAAGCCTCTTTAATGGCCTGACGCTTGTAGAAGGAAATGCAACGGCAGAAGGTACGTTGACGAACCTCCTGATCCAAGGCGAATGCGCAAGGCTTACTCTGGTCGATCTGCTGGAGGAAACCCGTGCTCTTCACGAGACGCAAAAGGCGCTTCTGGAAGAGATGAGAGCCGCCCGACTGGCGAATGACTCTCGGAACGCCGCATAAAATAATTCTGCAACTTGCGAGAGACGGAAGGCACCTGCCATATAGGCCGGTGCCTTTTTTATTTGGGGTGGAATCATTGGACAGGAGAGGACATGCAAATGAAACGAATAGCTATTTTGATTATTTGCGGACTGCTTGCTGGCTGCGGAGATAAGGGGCCGAGTCACGCGGAAATTGAAGGAGCTGTGATGAGCCGCATGGCACAGCAGTATCAGGAGGCCGTACAAGCGTATGGTGCCGCCGCCGCCGAGTGGCATGTTATCCCGCCTCAGGCTGTGAAGATCGTTTCAATCGACAATATCCGGTCTCAGGATGACGCAACCTATCTTGCCGATGTGACCCTAGAGCGCGTCAAAACGGGCGCGAAGGATACTCGGGCCTTGAGTCTGCGGATGATCGAGGGCGCTTGGCGCGTCGTCAGCCAGTAGGACAGCGGCGCGAGGTCTCGTGAAGCGAGACACATTTACAACTGCCCGGAAATGTTTGATAGAAAAATTGATTCTAAAATCGTTGTCGTTTAAGGTGGCGACGGTTGATTTGTAGATGGCTTTCGCTCGATGGCGAAAACCGGTTTATCGGGTTCTAACAACGGGATTGTCATGGCTGAGACCACGTCATCGAAGGAAAGCGTTTCGGGAACGCAGAAGATTATCATTCAGGGAATTTGGGCTACGGCATTCGTTGGCGTAGCCTGCTTGGGGGTCTTTGTTTTACCGAAGCAGTTTGCGCCGCAGAGCGCACCGCCCATGATGAACGGCTACCAGCCTCAGCCGGGCCAATATCCGCAGCAATCGCAGGGCCAGTATCCGCAGTTTCCGGGGCAGCAGCCGGGCTTCTATCCGCAGCCGGGTCAGTATCCACAGCAACCTCAGTATCAGGCGCAACAATTCCCGTTGCAGCAGCCTTACCAGCCTCCGCAGGTCCAATACCAGCAGCAGCCGGTACAGCAGCAACCGGTGCAGCAAACTCAGCAGACGCAGCAGGCTCAGCCGAACGCCATCGCATCGGCGCAACCCATTACCCGGCAAGGGGTCGATTCCGGGTATGAAATTGCCGACCTGAATGTAGCAAACCAATTGCTGACCGGCCTAGCCTCACTGGCGAGCATTTCCGACACGCCTGCCGGTCAGCAGGCGAGCGAGAAGAACACCATTGTCATGTTCTTCGATCCTCGGTGCCCGTATTGCCAAGCAGCTCATAAGGCGTTGTCAGGCAAGTACCCGATCCGTTTTGTGCCGGTGAGCGTGCTCGGCGATCAGGCCACACAGCTTGATGCGTTGCCGGGCATTCGGGGTGTCCTGAAACAACAGGATAAGGTCAAGGCGCTTCACAATCTGATGGCACAGCAGACGCAAGGTCTCGACATGTCGCCGGATGCCAACCTCGACAAAGAGGTCAACCAGAACTTCGAGGTTTGGCTGACGCTGGCGGCAAATCTGCCTGATCGTGCTCCAGCAGTACCGCTTTTCGTGGTGCCGAAAGCTTCTGGCAAAGTCGCCGTTCTCAAGGGGTGGGACAATTCCATGATGCCGGTTGTCGATGCTCTCCTGAAGGAATGAGGGTCGCCAATGGGGCTTTTCGATAAGAAGAAGAAATTCAGTGAGGTAAGGGTGCCAAAGTTCGCTTTGGCTACTCTTCCCGATCCGGTCGCGCCTTCTATCGCGCGTGAACAGATTATCGCCAAGCAGCAACAGCTTACGATCTTATGGACGGCGCTGATCGTGGGGACGCTCGCAGTGCTGTTATTCGGATATGTTTTACAGGCAAATGCGGTGACTGAACCTTACGTCGCCGATGGCGGGGTTTTTGGTTGCCCGGTGCCGATTTTGCAGGGGAATACGGCGCGGTGAAGTCGAAAGAGGCTATTTTAGAAGACAATGCAGCGATGGCCGCGATCTTGCGGAACATGCGCGTTTTCACGCTGCTTTTGGCAGTTGCCGTTGTTCTGATCTATGTTCATCTGGCGCAAATTCTTTATGCGCGGTTCGTAAAATTCCCGGCAACTGCCTTCTTGGGCACGACTGATGCTCAGTCAGTGTGTGCGCCTATCGGCCTTGATGAGCCGATGGTGGCAGACGCGACCGCTCGCGACTTTGCGGTAAACGCGATCCGCATGATCCAAACCTACGATTGGACTTCTTGGCGCGACCAGATCAACAGCAGCACGTCGCTTTATATGACGCTTGAAGGCCGCAACAATTATCGTCTTTCGGTCAGCGAGTGGGGCATCATCAAGGATGTCGTCGCGAAATATCAGAACGCTACCGCAACCCAACGCGGTCCCGCAGTGATATCGAGGCAAGGGCCAACTCGACAGCCGGACGGTACGTCTCGCTATGAGTGGGAAATCGTCGTCCCAATGACGCTGATCTACCGGAACTCGCAGGATCGTCGGTCGGAAAACCGTGATTTCTATGCAACGATCGTTCGTACTCACAAATCCCCTCTTAATCCAAAGGGTATTGCGATTGGTCGCCTTGTCTCGACGCAGCCAGTCGAAGAAGGGGGGCGTCCATGAAAGGTGTCGAGATCTACCGCTTTGCGATTATAGGTCTTGGCGGTCTCTTTGGCCTTGGTGTCGTTGCGAGCTTCGCGATGACGGCCGACACCTATCTGATGAAACCTGTCACGCAATTTGTCTGGCGTGAGCAGGGCACCGGCAGCTCGTGCAACGCGACGGTCCTGAAAGAAGCTGCGATCAGTCAAGCGAGGCTTATTGATTTCGCTTCTGATGCCGCAGTCGCGGTCAATTCATACGACTACTATAATCAGGCGACGATCATCGGTTCGGCTCTGAGGCAGTATTTCACGCCTTCTGGCCAAAACTCCTATGTTCAGGAAGTGAACCGTACCGGCTCCCCTATCGCCTTTAGAGAGAACTTCGTTACGCAAACAGCTTACCGATCCGGCGTTCCGAACATCAAAGAGGTCGGCTTTTTGCAGGGACGCCGTTTTTGGCGAGTGGAAGTCCCTATCGTTCAATTTCAGCAGTCAAACGTGGACACGAGGCGGTCGGACATATTGCTGACGATGCTGATTGTTGCGCTTCGGCCCTCCGAGGCCAACCCGAACGGGATCGGGATAGACAGCATCAGCGCCACACAGAATTTCAACAAGAACGAGTCTTGATGGAGCAGGGCATGAAGATGAAGACCAAAGGGGTTCCGGTAGCGCTGCTACTCTCCGTCATGATGGGAGGCGCGGCTGTCGCGCAAGAACAGCAACAGCAGGACATCAATGCGCCGGTTGGTGAGCAAGGGATACCTCGGCAGGACCCCGGCCAGTATCAGCAGCAGCCAGGTACGCAGACCTATTCGCAGCAACCGAACCTTCCAGCCCGCGAACTCACGCGGGAAGAGTTGGACAAAATCAGGCAAGGGATGGTGGATCGGACCGAAGGCATGATCCTCAAGCCCAACGAGGTCGGCCGCATCAGGGACGCCACGCTAGGTTCTCAGAGTGCTGCTGTCCGGCCGACTTACTCGACCGATCCATACCCGAGCGCATTGCCTCGGGTTGTGAACGCCGCAAAGACACCAATGCAGACGCCTCCCACGGTGCGGATGGCCTTTGGTCTTACGACTCCTGTCACCTTCGTTGACAGCGATGGCTATCCGTGGCCGGTGGCGAACGTAACGTATAACCCGCAGATGCTGGCGCAGGATGGGGCAGGATGCGGAAACGCTACAGGCGCTCAGGCGAGCGAAGCCGGTGAGCGGCCTACCACGATCAACCTTACTCCCTGCTATTTCGAGGTGTTTGGCAACATCAACGTGGCGCTTGATAAGTGGCCATATCCCATCGTGTTGTTGACGCAATCCGGCTTCCGGCCGCAGGGCGGTCAGAAGGTGAGTATCGACATGCCTTTGACTGTCGTGATCGAGGGGCGGTCTCCGCTCGCTGAAAAAGTGAGGCCGGTTTCTCTGAAGGGGCGGAATGCGCCGAGCGGCAGGAATGTCGCCAGAAGGCCGGTGCCGCAGAGCGACTTGGCAACCTATATCATCGGTAGGATACCGGCCGGGGCAAGGTCAGTAGCCTTGGAGGGTGCGCCTGATCTACGTGGCTATACCACGCCTAACGGTGATCTGGTCGTCGTCGGTCATGTTGAAATGCTCACTCCGCAGTTCGCGCAAAAGGTCCCCACACCGGATGGGGAGACGGCCTATAGGTTCAATGGGCTACCTTATCGCGTGCTTTTCTCCGACAGATCGGGCGTGGAGCGCCCCGCAACGGTTCGATACTAAGAGGGGTTGACCATGAATAAGCTCGTTATTGGCGCAGCAGGGGCATTGGTCGTTGCTATCGGAGCCGGGGCCTTCATGCTTTCGGGGCAAACGGCACCTGACCGTGGCGCTGGCACAGCCAGCAATCTTCCGAATGGCCAAAATGTGCCGCGAAACGATCAAATGACGCCGGTTGATACAAACGAGGCCAACAGGCGCGCTACCGTCAACAATGAGGACGCGCAGCAAGCTCGCCAAGGCGGAAGGGATTATCAAGCTCCTACCGTGATTACCGGGGTAGGCCCGGCTGACAAGGGCGAAGAACCTGTTGTTCCGCCAGAGAAGAAGGCCGAGCCGGAAGAGCGCGTCATCAAGGAGACCACGGAAAGAACCGTCTATGTGACGCAGGTTCCGGTGCAGCAGCCCGTATCGGATCAGGCCGCTAGAGCAGCCATTCAGGCACAGATCGATGCGCTTGCTCGTGGTGGCAACGGGAATGGGGGGAATGCGCCCCGCGTTCAGATGGCAACGCAAAAATACAAAGCACCGGAAGTCAAGGAAGAGAAACAGGCAGGGCCAGTAGCAAAGCCGCAGCCCAAAATGGTGATGCTGGCCCGCACTGGCGATGTTATTTTCGCGCGTCTGGATCGGGCTTTCAATTCCGACGATCCGGGCGCTCCGATTATCGTGTCGCTCGATGACGTGATCTACGACCCGGCTAGAGGCACGCGTAATGGGCCGTTGACGGGCATGCGCCTCGTGGGCCAGATCAGCTACTCCGACAATCAGGCGGCGATCTCCTTCAATCAGATCGTCACCAACACAGGTGCTCAATTTCCGGTGACGGCAATTGCCGTGTCGGAAACGCAGGCCCGCACCGGAATTGCAGCAGACGTAGATAAACACACGTTGCAGCGATACAGCGGGCTGTTTCTGTCTTCTATCCTGCAAGGCGTCGGTCAGGTCGGCCAGCAGCTCGTCCAGAATAACAGGACCGTTGCGGTTAGCGATGGTGTCATCGTATCTGGCCGGGAGCCTGTGAACTATGGACAGGCAGCTCTCGCCGCATTGCAGCCGCTTGGCCAGAACCTTTCACAAGCCGCAGCCAGCAATTTCAGCCGCCCCCCTACGATGTCGGCTCCGGCCGGGATGGGCTTGGGCGTCGTCTTCTTGGCGCCAGTGGTGATCCCGCAAGGGGTGCGATAAACCCGTGGGAGGGCCGAGATGAACCCAAATAACCAGAACCTAGAGACCATGGGGCAATCGTTTTATGAGTTTCTGGCATCAGCCGGAAACTTGATCCCCGTGATCTTTGCCCTTCTGAGCTTGGTCATTTGCCTGAAAACCGGCGTCAATATCTGGCTGATGGTTCAGAGCGAAAATGACGGTTTCACCGGCCACGGTGAGCAAACCGTGTACGGCCAAGTGATTGCCTTTGTCTTTGGTGCCCTGCTTGGGATTTCTGCTGTCGTCACCTACGCGCTTTCCAGCATGTGGGGATAGCCTTTCCGGCTATCGGTAACTTGTGCGTTTTGGAGGTCTGCCCATGGCGTTAGAGCCAGAAAACCGGGAAGAGGTCGAACGAGGAAAGCATGTTCTTGCCGAACTAGCATCGGCAAGGTCGCATGTCACAGAACCGGCGCTCAACGCAACCACGAGGGATGAAGCGGTCATTAAGCTTCACGACGCCGTTGTCGCCGCGAAGGCGGAGGCGAGATCCGGCAATCGCTATGTGCTCGATCATGCGAAGCGATATCCCACGGAATACGGTTTCCTTGACGATGGATTTGACGAGGAAAGTGAGGTTCGCGCGTATGAGCGGGCCGTTGAGGCTTTTGGCGAACAGAATGTAGCCGTGGTCAACGGCATTCTGGAAGAAATCGATTCCCTTTATCAGTCGTCTACCGACATCGAGCGTCCTGAACCGTCTTACGACGCTGAGACAGGCTCGTACATGTACAATGCTGATGGGGAAGATCAGGGATGGCGGGAGAGTGCTCGCGCTGACATCGAGCGTAGAGTTGATGCGGCTTGGCAGCGGCTGATGGCACTTCACGATGACGGTAACGGATATGTCGAGCAGGCCGCTCAGAGCAATGCGGAGCTTTTCGCTCGCATGGTTGAACGGAAGGCTGCGATGGAAGATGCGCGGCAGAATGTGCCCGGCAGTTGGGAAAATCCGATCCAGATCGGCCACAGCATCGAGCAGCAACTGAGGTACGCGGCGAGCGGCGAGGCCCGACCCCAATCTACCGTCGAAGGAGATGCCATGAAAAATCCAGAACCCGTTCCGGGCAGTTGGGAAAACCCGATCCAGATCGGCCATAGCATCGAGCTACAGCAGACCTATGCGGCCAGCAAAAGCCTCGAACCTTCGCGGGAACGCCGGGTAATTCACGACGCCAAGCCCGATTCAGTCGAGATGTTCCGCGAGCTTTATCAGGATGTGGTTCGGACGGGCGATAGTTTTCCAATTGGAGCGCTTGAGCGCCATGCAGAGGGCCGATTGCAGCAGACCTATGCCGCACTGGTGCTGATCGAGAACGCAAGGGCTGCTGGTATCATACCAGAGAATTCGAAATTCGTTGCGACCGGCGCAAAGGTGCAAGACAAACGCGCCAGTAAGGCATATCCGGCCGCGCACAGGCTCCCGGCCGATCTATCGATTCAAGCTTCTGATGGCTCTCTTCGCCGACTGACGGATCATCTGACTGTCGATCTTGATCGCATATGGGTCGATAAAAACATTTTTGCTCCCACAGACCGCATTCATCGTCTTGCGAACGTCGCCGATCAGTGGGTGGAAGACGGTGGCATGAAGACAGCCTTCGTCAACGCTGCAAATGCCGTTTCGAGCGGCAAGCTGACGGCAGAGGAAGCGCTGGAAGATATCGTGCAGCCGGGTTATGCCGCCGCTCATGCGCGAGCGCTCGAAAAGGTCGAACGCAATTTCACGCTCATCGAGCGGCAAGCACTCTCGCAGAGGATCGTAGATCAGCACGGCCAGCCTTATCGGAAGGTGCCAGAGCCTACGGTCCTGAAAATCAAAGGCTTGGAGGAACGCGCTGCCGCGAAAGATGTGATGGAGCGCACGCTTAAAGCCTATAGCCGCATGGAAGAGCTTTCGCCGTCCCTCCGGATGAAGAGTAATCTGGCGGTGAATGGCATCATCGACAATGAAATTCGGCTCCGAGAGCATGGACCCAATTCCCGTCGCGCACTTGCTCCGGGTGAGGCGATGGTTGAAGCCCGCCGTGCCGCTGGTGAGGCCAATACGGCCCTTACGAAACAGATGGATGAGATCATCCAGCTTGGAAATAAGGCGTCTGCTGCTGCTGCCGCAGCCTCCGATCCGTCTCGACCCATGGAAGCCCGAATGCGGGCAATGGGCGATGCTGGCGCTTATGGCGAGGCAATGAAAACCGCATGGGCCAAGTTGCAGAACGAGACCGGCCCGCAAGTTGTCAAAGGGTTATCTGAACGTCTTGAACGGTGTGGACCGCACGCGGGAGGGCATCTGGCGGCTGTTAGATCGCGCCTCGCCTCGCCTCCAAAAGAGGTTCTGCAGGCGGCAAACCAGATTGAAGACGCACAGGAGAAACTACAGCGCGCCAACCGTAGCCAGGTCGATTTCGGACAGCAGAATTCGGTTCGCCAGTCGTTTGGCCAGAGGCCAACGCCATCGATGGAGTAACGGACCATGGCGACGAACAAAGAGCCGTCCAAGATTGCCTTTCTGCCCGAGTTGCAGGGCAGTGAGGCTATGACAGCACTGATAGACCGGGTGCGCGGGCTGGCGGCAAGCAACCAGTTTCCTAATGCTCTCAGTGCGATTGATGAATCTTTGGAACATCGAGTTCGGATCGCCGAAGGTTTCGCTTCCAGCACGTTCAACACAGATTTTGAGAATTTACCTGATGACGCCGATTTAGGCGGCTTCCTGTATCGCTTTACCCCGAGGGACCGCACATGAGCATGTTCAACCGGAATGCTGACCAGTTTTGTGATTTGAGCGGCTTCGATCCAGACACCCCGCGTCCCGTCATATTTGCACATGATGGCTCCGACATCACTCTGATCGAGATCAAGGGGATTCGCTCGATCACATCGGAAGTCGAATTTGCGGATCGTATGGTCGACATTTTTTCGGCCGAGTTGGCGCAGGTAATGAAGACGCCCGGCCATAACATGTCGATTTCATATGAATGCTCCTACAATGCCGAGAAGGTGGTTGATGAGCATCTTGACCGCGCCCGACATAATGCCGAGCTGAAACAGTTGCGGATCGATACGATCCTGCGGGAAACGCGCGATGTTATCCTGAAAAGGGCGGTCAATGAGCGGGTTATAATGGCCCTCACGTCACGGCCGGTAGCAGGGCCGCAGCGTGAAATGATGATGCAAAAAAAGGCCAACGATGAGGCCCGTAGCGAGCTGCCGGCGATGCGGTCGGCAATGGACCCCTTCATTGAGCTAAAAGGGCTGGAAGGCCCGCACATGGCCTATGTCCAGAGCGTCCTTTCGGCCTTAAGACGGTGTGGCGTCATGGCCGAGATCATGCGACCGAAGGAAGATGGATCGCGACCGGACATAGCGGCAATCAGGCAGGGCATCTTTTATCATGAGACGCCAGATGACTGGTTGCCTCACGAACCCGGCGCTGTGAAATATCCGCCGATCAAAAAAACGTTTGATAGCGATGTGTCAGACTTCTTCGCGCAGCCGCTGGCAAAGCAGATTCTCTCGTCAGCTCCTGTCGTTTCCCAAGATATGCGTCAAATTAAGTGGGGGCCGCGCACCTTTTCGGTTTGTCAGGTTCATCGCTTCCCGAAGAATCTCCGGCCGTTCAACATACTTGTTTCGCGCCTGCGGTCGGAAAAAATGCCGTACCGGGTCACTCTGCATCTGGAATCGCTTAATCACGCGGATCGGCGCTCTATCGGGCTGCGGCAGGTTGCTGCGCAGCTCTTGGGCATCTTCAATTCCACGACAAAACTTCTCGGCCAGAATCTTCAGCTCGTAACGCAGGCGCTAGGTTCGGATACAGAAGCCGTTGTGAAGGCCAATCTGGAAGCTGCGACATGGATCGAGCCGCATGAGCGGCAAGAGCTGCTTCCCACGCGCGCCTCGCGTCTTCTGGTGGATATCCAGTCTTGGGGAGATTGTTCGGTTTCGGACAGTCCCGCAAATCCGGTGCGGGTGCTCGCCGAGACTGTCGCCGGTATGAATGCCACATCGAAAGGATGGCGCGGAGTGCTTGCGCCGGTTTCCGACTTGTCGGTCATCATGCCTCTGCACCGCACAGCGCCGGTTTTCCAAGCCGGGGATAGCCTTTTCACGGGCTTGGATGGGTCCCTTCTGCCTCACAGGGCTTTCGCCCCTGAGCAGCCAGCATGGCTCACGCTTGGCAGCGCCGGTACAGGTTCGGGTAAGTCGGTCCTTTTCAACCGGATGAATTTTGATCTGATGGCCTATAGGTCAGGCAGTGAATTGCCTTTCATGATGATCGCAGACGTGGGTGTGTCATCGAGCGGCTGCATGAACTTGCTGAAGGAGCTGCTTCCGCCTGAGCGGCAGAATGAGGTTTTGTATGTTCGGCCGAAAAACACGGCCGAGTGGGCGGTTAATCCCTTCGACATTTCGCTTGGGTCACGTAGCCCCCTCGACCGCGAGAGGGTTTACCTGAAGAACTTCCTTTTGACAGCGATCCCGATGAAGGAGGATCTGCTTCCCGAGCTGATGACGCGCATTATTTCCCGCGTTTACGAGGTGAAGAGCGATCTCAGCATCGATTCACGTCCTAACCGTTGGCAGGCGAACCTTGATCCGGTTCTGAATGATGCCGCCACTGCCGCTGGTATCGTTTTGAGCGACAAAACGCGCTACTGGACGCTCGTGGACGAGTTTATGCGGCGTGGAATGCCTGAGATGGCTTCGAGGGCGCAACGCTACGCAGCGCCCCGCTTCAAGGATATTGCGACCATCATTGCAGAGCCGCAAATGAAGAAAGACTTCGGCGATGCGATGCTCGAAAAGCTGCAACGCTATCTGGAAGCGCTGGAAGCCGCCTATCCGATGTTCGCCAGCCATACCACGATGGAAACCGGCGCTGCTCGAGTCATGGCCGTCGATCTTCAAGACCTTCTGACGGTCGGCTCGCTCAATGATGAGTTGAGCCGGAAAAACACCCTGATGTTCCTCATGACGCGACAGTTGTTCATGGCAAAGATCGCTGGCGACAAAGATGACATCCGCGCCATGACCTTCCCACAAGATGAGGCCATTCGGACGCTCTATGAGGATTATTGGACACGGCAGTTCCAGACAATCGCCGAGACCCCGAAGCGCCTGATGATGGACGAATACCATCTAACCGGCACTATCGACACCATTAACGAGGTGGTCTGGCATGATTGCCGTACAGGTCGTAAGTGGAATCTTGAAGTTTGCTTGGTCAGTCAGGAGCTAGGCGATTTCCGTGGCCTCACGTCGCAGGCCACCACAATCATGATTTTGAACTCGGATTCGCAGGAAGCCCGCAGAAAGATCATTGAAGAGCTTGGCGGTACAGAAGCCATCGATAAGGCGTTGACGACATATGTGAACGGTCCTGATCCTTCGGACCCTTCGAAGGGCGCGAACGTGCTGGTGATGTATAAGCTGCGAAACGACGAGAAGCGTTGGGTGATCTTCAAGAATGCTCTCGGAGTGCGGATGCTTTGGGCACTTTCCACGAAAGCGGAGGATCGAGCCGTTCGTGATGAAATCTATCGTCGTGTCCCGCTGGATCGGGCACTCGATATCCTCGCCCGGCGCTTTCCAGAGGGAACCGCAATTTCGCGATGGAATGAGATCGCACGTTCGAAAAAGCGGAACAATGGTTCACTCGCAAAGGTGCTGGCGGATGAGGTCATGCAGTACGATGCACAATACTCGTACCAGCAAGCAGCGGAATAAGAATGTCAGCTTTGCATTTCACAACGAAAACGTTATCTGATATGTTGTGAATGCCAGTGGGTTGTAGTATTACCGAAATCGATTGTTCGCCCCCGAAACAGGGATGAAAAGGAGATGGGAATGAGCGGAGTCAGTTCGGCCATGACGGCTGTGAAGGACAAATATTATGGGGCACTTGCTACTGCGAGTGTATCCTACTTTGCGTTGACGACATGGGCGTTCGCACAGGGGGCAGACCCCAAAGCGCCGCTCGATTTCCAGAAACAGGCGCAGTCGGCCGCAGCCAGTTCTCGTCTGAACCCGGACGATGCCCAATCGGGCTTGAACAATGTTGGCTCGACGTTCCTGTACGCTGGCAGTGCGCTCTCCATCATGTTTGCGCTCTATTCGCTCTACAAGTGGTGGGATGCCGTCAACAACGAGCAGAGCCGTCACAGTGCTGGCGGATCGTTCATGGCAGCGTGTATCGCTGGCGTGATCGGCATTGTCGGCATCTTCGTCGGTTGGGTGCAGTCCGTTGCTCTCGGAGGCGGGAGCTAATCCCTCCAAAGAGGCGTCACGACACGAAAGTGGCGAATCTGTCCGACTTTTAAGAACGTATCCGGAACTCAGGTTGGTTTGACCGTGGTTGTCGTTGCTTTTTCGGCCTTGAGAGCTTCGTAGAGGGCGGTTTTCCCTATTTTCACGCGGGCCGCGGCTTCCCGGACGTTCAAACCGGCCGCCAGATGCTGGCGGGCTTTGGCAAGTTTGTCCGGGGTTACGACGACTTGTCGGCCACCGCGTCGGCCGCGTTCCTCTGCGGCTTGCAGACCGGCACGTGTTCGTTCCCGGATCAGATCGCGCTCGAACTGTGCCAGCGCGCCGAACAGGTGGAAGACCAGGCGACCGCCGGATGTCGTGGTGTCGATGTTTTCGGTGATGGATCGGAAGCCGACGCCTTTGGCCTCCAGTTCGGTGATGATCTCGATGAGGTGCTTCATCGACCGGCCGAGGCGGTCGAGCTTCCAGACTGTGAGCGTGTCGCCGTCGCGAACGTAGCGGATCGCCTCAGCCAATCCGGGGCGGTCAGTCTTCACGCCGGATGCCTTATCCTCGAACAGCCTTTCACAACCTGCTTTGCGCAAAGCGTCGAGTTGCAGGGCGGTGTCCTGCTCGCCGGTGGAGACCCTTGCATAGCCGATAGAGGTCATGAGACGTGGTTTGTCCGTTTTTCCGTTGAATTCGGACATTGTCCGATTTGCCGTTTCATGACAAGGTTTGCGGACAAGAACTGTGGATGCCGCGAAACGTTCGTTTGTCGGACACGCATTTTCCGTTTCGCTGCACTCTCCGCGGCGAAACGGGAAGATCAGTGAATGGCGCGAAGAGCATTACTGAGCGAGGCATGGTGGCAACAGGCGACGATCATCCCGGATAACGAAAGGGAGATCGCCAAACATTATACGCTGGATCGATCGGATCTCGACCTGATCATGCGACAGAACAAGGCCGCGAACAGACTGGGCCTCGCCTGTGTTCTGGCCACGCTACGATACCCTGGCCGACCGCTTGCGGATGGCGAGGTCCTGCCGGCTGGCGTCTTACGATTTCTGGCGCGGCAGATCGGCGTCGATCACCATGAGATCGAACGTTATTTCGAGCGCCCACAGACGCGGCGCGAGCATCTGGCCCTGCTTTTCTACAGAATGCAGATGCGTCCGTTTGTGCCTTCGGACGTGCGGGCACTCACAGGCTGGCTGACACCTGCCGCGCAAACCCTGCGCCAGGCCGATGTATTGGCGGATATGGTCGTGGAAGAACTGCGACGCAGGAGAATTCTTTTGCCAGCGCGGCCAGCGCTCGAAGCCATCATTCATGTGGCAATCAGGCGCGGCATTCGTATTGCTCATCGGGCCTTGGCCGGCGGGATCTCAGAAGGCCAAAAGCTCGATCTGGACAAGCTTCTCGATCCGCGTGAGGGGACAAGCGTGACCATTCTTGCCTGGGCGAGAACGCCGGCATTGTCGCCAGCCGCCGTCAACCTCGACAGAATTGCCGAGCGCATTCGTTTTCTCCGGTCTCTGAACCTGCCGACGACGTTGATGGATCGAATTCCGGCCAAGGTCTTTGACGAATTTGCTGCAGAGGGGACGCGAATGAGCGCGCAGCATCTGCGCGACCTTAACACCGAACGCCGACATGCTGTCCTGGCTGCAACAGTGCTCCACCTTTCCCGCCATCTCACCGATTGCGCGATCGACATGTTCAAGAAACTCATGGGCATCCTGACGCGGCGAGCCAATAACCAGGCGGCTGCTCGCGTCACCCGATCCGTTCGGGAAGTGCAGACGCCGTTGAAGGACGTTTCAAAAGTCTGCCATGCGATCATCAAGGCCAGAGAGAAGGGTGAGGACATGGCCAAAGCGCTTGATCTGGTCATCCAATGGCCAGCTTTTGCAACCAGTGTCCAGGCGGTTGATACGCTGATCGCGCCGGATGTTATCGACGGTAAAATCGAAATGCTCCAGCGCTATCCGACGATCAGGAAACTGGCGCCACAGTTTCTCTCCACTCTCGTGTTCCGCGGTCACGCAGTGGCGGCGAACCTCTTGCGGGCGCTATCCGTGGTCGCGGGTCTATATCGTACGGGCAAAAGGACCATACCCGACAAGGCACCGATCTCCTTTGCGCCGAAGGGCTGGATGCCTCTCATACTCAAAGATGGAAAGATTGATCGCAGGGCTTATGAGCTTTGCCTTTTCAGCGAATTGAAGCGCCGGCTCGATGCGGGCGATATCTGGGTGGAAGGAGCCAAACGCTTCCAGTCTTTCGAAAGCTTTCTCATTCCCACGCCGACATTCGAGCTGATGCGTGAGGAAGGAGCGCTTCCAATCGCCGTTGATACCGATGTCGAGACTTATCTTCGCCAACAGCGCCAGCTGCTGAACGATGGACTGGCTGACCTCTCGCGTCTGGCCGCAGCCGGCGAGCTCGACGATGTAGAACTGACCGGGGCGGGGTTTAGCGTCACGCCGCACAAGGCTATGTTTCCGGATATCGCCAAGTCGCTGAAGCTAAAGGTGGAAAGCCGTCTGCCTGCGATCCGCATCACTGACCTTTTGCTCGAGGTTGACGCCCGAACGGAATTTTCGAACGCCTTTACCCATTTGCGCAGCGGTCGGACGGCCGACAACAAGCTTGCGCTCCTCACCGCCATCCTGGCGGACGGCATCAATCTCGGTCTCACGAGAATGGCGGACGTTTCCCCCGGCATTACGATGCGCCAACTCGCCTGGGCGCACGACTGGCATATTCGCGAGGAAGGTTACACGGCCGCGCACGCCATTCTCGTCAACGCCCAGAGGCAATTGCCTCTGGCAAGCTTGTGGGGCGATGGAACAACGTCATCCTCCGATGGCCAGTATTTTCCGGCGGGCGGACACGCCGAGGCGATCGGCGACCTCAACGGCCGCTATGGTCCCAACCCCGGCGCCAAATTCTACCGGTTCACCTCTGACCAGTACGGCGCTTTCTACATCATCGCCATGAATGCCAATGCGAGCGAAGCCATCTATGTCCTCGATGGACTGCTCTATCATGGCAGCGATCTCGCCATCGAAACCCACTATGTCGATACCGGCGGGGTAAGCGATATGAGCTTCGCCCTTTGCCATCTCGTTGGTTTCCAGATTGTGCCTCGGCTGCGCGGTCTCAAGGATCGCAAGCTCTATCTCTTCCCGGGCGACGCGCCTCCCGAAAACCTGGCGCCGCTCGTTGGCGAGCACATCAACGTCGAGCGGATCAAGGCAAACTGGAACGACATCCTGCGGCTGGTCACGACGATCCGTTCCGGGCAGGTTCGGCCTTCGACCCTGTTGGCAAAGCTGTCCGCATTCCCACGCCAGAACGGACTGGCGTTGGCGCTACGCGATCTCGGTCGCATCAATCGGTCCATCTTTCTGCCCCAGTGGTGGCAGAACCCCGAAATGCGCAGGAACGCGACGGCCGGCCTCAACAAGAGCGAATCCCAGAACACCTTGGCCCGCGCACTGTTCTTCAATCGCCTCGGAGAATTGCGCGACCGGACTTTCGAGAGCCAGTTCTACCGAGCATCTGGACTGAACCTGCTAATCAACGCCATCGTCTACTGGAACACACTCTATCTCGAACCGGCGTTCGCCGAGCTCAACCGCGAGGGCATTCCCACGCCGCTTGACATCATCAAACACATTACCCCACTCGGCTGGCAGCACATCAGTCTCACCGGCGATTACATCTGGACCCCAACAGACGGCGTTGATCTCAGGCCATTGCGGCGCGAAACATCTATCCTCGCAGCGTGATCACCATACGTTCTCAAAAGTCGGACAGATCCAACACTTTCGTGTCGTGACGCCTCGTCGATGTCGGCCGGCATGCCGTGATCGGGATCGGTTTCGCGCCGTTGCGGATCCCACAGGTGATGGGCAACGAATTTCAGGAGGAGGGCTTCGGGCGCCGGCCAGGGCAGCGATTTTCCCGTCGCCGTCAGCGCCCAGGCTTGGAGATAAGCCAGATCAGACGTCAGTGCCCGAAGGGTATTGTCGCCCATGCCCTGGTTGACGAGATGGCGCAGCGTCTCGACATCCTGATCGCTCAACAGCTCGGCGAGCTCGTCGCGGCGCTCGATCGGCAGGACGGCTGCAATCGTGTCGAGTTCCTCGGTGCGGCGTTCGATGGCGGATTTTTGCACAGGCGGCATTTTGGCTCCAAAAACGGGCGGTTCTGGCGTGTTTCAGGCCCGTGACGGAGGCCACTTTTGGTGATTTGCGGCGTCAGATCAATCTATCATCGATAAGGGTTACTTATCGGAGGTCATAGACCATCGGCATAGCTGTGAGGAGTACAGAACGCTATTGCGGATATAGCTTTCGCTTAACAAATCATTTACCATAAATTCAATGTCTTACGATCTCGCCAAATTGCCCATCCACAGCCTGCTGCGGCCGATCTCCGAGGCCGCTGTTGCTCTTGCCCGTCTCGACGAGCGCATTGCCCGCTCCCCCGTCGGCGAGGGCTTTCTCGAGCGGTCGCATTTCCTCGACGCGCATGCCTCGCTCTGGGTCGACGGTGAACTCGTTCATCTCGAAGACCTCGTCCTGCATGACGCGCTCCGGGATATCCGTGCTCCCACCCATGAACTCACCATTGCCCGCGACATCCTGAAAACTCGCCGTCGCATCGCCGCCCATCCCCCCGCCTGGGCCCTCTCTGATCAAGGCCTCGCCTCCCTCCGCGGCCGGTCGTGGGCCGGAGCATCATTGGGTGGAGACAGGGAGGGGGTGCGGGATGGCAGTGTTGAGGTGAGCGACGCTCCGGCCGAGATAGGGGATGCGGAAGATCCCGAGATTGATGGTCTGGGTGATGCGTTTGCAGCGATCGATGCAGTACTCGCCCGATCCGGGGTCGCGATCGAAGAGGCGAAGAAGCCGGGGAGCGCCAAAAACGCTCCGGAAAAGGATCCGTTCGTTTATGACCTCGACTGGGATGAGGACGAGCGGCTGGAGGAGTGGCGGGCCGTGCTCGCGCGTGCCCAGGACTTGCCGCCGGTCCTGCAGGCAATCGTGGCGCTGGATGCCTGGAACCAGATCGCTGTCCTCCAGCATGCGCCTTGGCTCGGGCGTTTGCTCGCCGCCTCGGTCCTGCGCGAGGGCGGCGTTACCACTGGCGGTCATCACGCAGCGATCAATCTCGGGCTCAAGGCCATTCCGGTCGAGCGGCGCCGGCATCGTGACCGTGAGACGCGGTTGCTGGCGATAGCAAGGGCGCTGACAATCTCCGCCGAGACGGGGCTCAAGGAGCATGACCGGTTGGTGCTGGCGCGGCAGATGATGATGCGCAAGCTGGAGGGACGGCGAACGTCGTCCAGGCTGCCGGAGCTGGTCGAGTTGGTCATGGCGCGGCCGTTGATCTCGGCCGGGATGGTGGCGAAGACGCTTGAGGTCACGCCTCAAGGAGCGAGGCGCATCGTGCAGGAGCTCGGTCTTCGCGAGATGACGGGCAGGGGAAGGTTTCGGGCGTGGGGGATTTTATGAGTTCTGACCGGCAGACATAAAAAGGTTATGCTAACTTCGGGGCGGGGCCGCTAGACCGTCACTTAGTTCCGCGGAACGGTATAGTAAGGGATTGGTTGTTAACCTTGGGGGAATTGCGTTGCAAATTGCGCTGCAGCTGATAGTCCAAAAGCAGAACGAAACGGCAGATTACGATGACCACCGCTCGCCACATTGTGACTCTTCTGAAAAGCCACATCGCCGGCGATGAGGACCGTTTCCTGTCGACGGCTCTCCAGTTGGCCGCCCATGAGGCGCGGCAGGGGCATGGTAAGCTGGCGCAGGAGGTTAAAGATCTCGTTGATACAGCAAAGACGCGCCAGCCGAGCATGCGCCGGGCGGGCGGGGCGATCGTACTTGTGCAGCCGAAGGGTGAACTCGCCGGTCTGCTGAGTGCCCGTTACCCCGACATCCGCCTAACAGACATGGTTCTGGCACAACCCCTTCGCCAACGTCTCGATCGTATTTTAGCCGAGCAGCGGCAGCAGGCGAGCCTCCAAAGCCACGGACTTCAGCCGCGCCGCAAGATCTTGCTCGTCGGTCCGCCGGGCGCCGGCAAGACGATGACGGCGAGCGCCTTGGCGGGAGAACTGCATCTTCCCTTGTTCACCATTCTCTTGGACGGCCTCATCACAAAGTTTATGGGCGAGACCGCGTCGAAGTTGCGCTTGGTTTTCGATGCCATGACCGCGACCCGCGGCGTGTATCTCTTTGATGAGTTTGATGCGATCGGAGCGAAGAGGGGAGACCGGCAGGACGTCGGAGAAATCCGGCGTGTGCTCAATTCCTTCCTTCAATTCGTAGAACAGGATGAAAGCCAGGCCTTAATCGTCGCTGCGACGAACCATCCCGAACTACTGGACCGGGCGCTTTTGCGTCGTTTCGACGACGTTATCGAATACACGCTTCCGGATGTGTCACTCATCGAAGCGATCCTTCGTAACAGGCTTGATCGCTTCGCAACACCCGAACTGTCGTGGGTAGATGTCGCGAACGCGGCACACGGCCTTTCGCCGGCAGATATTACTCGTGTGGCTGACGACGCCGCCAAGTCCGTCATTCTGGATAATTCGGGCACGGTCACTGCTGCAAGCATATTTGACGCGCTTGCCGAGCGCCGCTTGGCTGCCCAAGCTATGGATGCGAGCAACAGGCCATAATGGCAACCGGACCACGCGATCGCCCGCATTTCCTGCTGAGAGATAACGGCGCGGCAGAGCCATACCGGCGCCCAAACCGGAAAATTGACCCACCGGCGCTACCTCAACGCAATAGGCAGGCTCATGCCCAGGCGCTGGCGTTGGCAGTCGGAGGAGCTGTCGCGGCGGCAGAGCAGCAGCTTGCCGAAACCGGGGTAACAGCCTTTGAGACGCGCGGTTTCTATCTCGAGTTCGATCTTCCTGCCTCCGAGGGGGCCGCAATCGACCAGCTCGCGAACAGACAACAAAAAATGGAGGTTGTCGCAGTCCGCGAGCCGGAAGGCGACGGCGGTATCGTCAAGGCCTCGGTATTTGTGCCCGAGCGTGCAAAAAACTACTTCCTAAACAAGATTGAGCAGTATCGATCGACGGACACCGACAAAGGGCGTCCTCGAAATGAGCCTCTAATTTCAAGGATCGAAACCGCACAGCTGGCATCCGCGCGTTCTCTCTTCACGGATGACGCAGCGCTGTTTCCACCCGACCAGCAACTCGCGGTGTGGTGGGAAATCTGGTTGCGCGAAGGCAGGCGTGAGAAGTTTGAAGCCATAGCGGCCGCTTTGGAAATAGAGCTGCGCCAGCACGCCATCCGGTTCCCCGAGCGCGAAGTCGTCTTGGCGTTGGCAAGCACCGTGACCATGGATCGCGTCGTTGCTCGCAGCGATACCATCGCTGAGTTGCGCCGGGCAAAAGATACGCCAGCGTTTTTCACAGGTCTTGGAGGTGCAGAACAAAGAGCTTGGACAGACGATCTCGCTGGTCGCGTTCAGGTCTCGCAGACTGCCGGTGACGTTGCTATATGCCTTTTGGACAGCGGGGTCCGCCGCACTCATCCTTTGATCGAGCCGGTGTTGTCGATCGATGATTGGCATACGATCAATCCGGCTTGGGGCGCCGACGACACGCCAGCTTGGCAGGGTCACGGCACGCGAATGGCCGGAGTAGCACTTTATAACGATCTGATTGATCCGCTTGCTTCTGAGGACGCTGTCGAACTGCAATATCGGCTGGAAAGTGTTAGAATTCTGCCACCTGGCGACGCGGATGAAAACCGACCTGATCTCTACGGCGCGATTACCGGTGAGGCGATTGCTCGAGCCGAGATTCAGGCGCCGCACAGAAGTCGGGTCGTAGCGACTGCTATAACAAGCACGGCTCCTTCGCGGGGGCGAGCCTCATCCTGGTCTGCTTCGATCGACCAACTCTGCTTCGAGACGGATGCGCAGCGGTTGATCCTGATAGCTGCTGGAAACATACGGGTTGACTTAAGCCCTGCGGATCACCTGGTTCGCAACGATATCGAACCGCTAGATGATCCAGCGCAAGCTTGGAACGCAATCACCGTCGGGGCTTTCACCAACAAAGTTGACGTTATCGATGCGCCTTTTGCCGGCTACGCCCCGATCGCGCCCGCTGGAGAACTGTCTCCGGCGAGCAGGACCTCCGTCACCTGGGATCGTCAGTGGCCGGTCAAGCCGGACATCGTCATGGAGGGCGGGAACCTGGCGCATGACGGCGTCAATCCTGGTGAGCCGATTGATGACCTGCGCATTCTGACGACGCACTTCCGGCCCGAAAACCGCTACTTCTCTACGATTGGCGACACCAGTTCCGCAACCGCGCAAGCTGCCAAGCTCGCGGCAGAGATCATGGTCAGCCGGCCGGGGCTCTGGCCCGAGACTGTCCGTGCTTTATTGGTTCATTCTGCCGAATGGACACCTGCGATGGCCGCCCGCGTCACGGCCTGCCACGGCAACAAAACGCAATTGCAATCGATTTTGCGCCGCTACGGTTACGGCGTGCCAAATCTCGGCAGAGCGCTGCTTTCCGCCAATAACGATCTGACTTTGATGATCGAGGACGACATTCGACCCTTCCAGCGAGAAGGGAGCGGATCAGTCAAAATGAGAGATATGAAGCTTCATCTGCTTCCTTGGCCGAAGGACAATCTGCTGGCCTTGGGCGCTGAGCCTGTCGAGGTCCGGGTCACGCTGTCCTATTTCATCGAGCCGAACCCCGGCGAGCGAGGCTGGACTAGGCGTCACAGATACGCTTCTCACGGATTGCGCTTCCAGATGAAAACAGCCACGGAATCCGTCGACGAGTTCCGTGCCCGCATCAACCAGGCTGCCCGAAACGAGGAAGAAGGTACACCCGTCAACGTCGGCGAAAGCTGGTTATTGGGTACATTCCGCGACAGCGGATCGCTGCATTCGGATTTCTGGCGGGGAACGGCGGCTGATCTTGCCGAGCGTGACGCCATCGGTATTTATCCAGTTGGCGGTTGGTGGAAGGAAAAGCCGTATCTGGACCGATACAACGAGAAGGCGCGCTATTCGCTGATCGTGACCATTCGCGCGCCTGGTGCCGCGGTTGATCTTTATGCGGCGGTCGAGACGATTCTGAAGACAGAGATCGTCGCACAGGTGTAGGATTCCTTTGATTAATTGGCGGCCGGCCACAATAGGCCCGCACTCCTTCCGATTTGGTGCGAGACTTGTCCAAGTGTTTGGACGAGATGGTCGGTAGGCTCTGGTGATAATAGGGGCGATGGTTCGTATCCCTTCAAGGCGTTTAAATCTAACGGCCCAAGGCGGCAGTGTGGCGATCAATGGTTTAAGTGCGGACTCGCGCGCTGGATGCTATCGGTCGCGGTTTCCGGATTTTTGCCGGCGGTTCTCTAAATTGCGTGTTGGCGTCAAGCGTCTTCCCAACGCCGAATCGGCGGTGTCTGGATTCCGCCCATGCAGTCATTGATGACGTCATCTACTTTGTAAGAACAAACACTCCGCCGATTTCAGAACGTTTGTATTCGTCTTACAAATAGTATACCCCCCTATAATATATGAAATGGAGTTTAGGCTATGAGTTCATCTCAAGGGCATGCGCACGACCATCCCCATCCGCACGATCACAGCCATGGTCGTGCGCTCAACGCCGCCCATGAACATTTCTTCCTTGGCGACAACCACCTGCGGAACGAACGCCGCACGTGGCTAGTGATTGGTATCACCGCCACCATGATGGTGGTGGAGATCGTCGCCGGAAACATGTTCGGGTCTATGGCTTTGACGGCAGATGGCTGGCATATGTCCACGCACGCTGCGGCCATGCTCATCGCGGCATTGGCCTATCTCTATGCTCGCAAGCACGCCAGCAACCGCCGCTTCTCATTCGGCACTGGCAAGCTCGGCGACCTTGCAGGATTCGCCAGCGCCGTGATCCTGGCGCTAATCGCGGTGCTTATCGGCTGGGAAAGTTTTCTGCGCTTCCAGTCGCCTGTAGCGATCAATTTCAGGGAAGCCATCATCGTGGCGGTGGTCGGATTGATCGTAAACCTTGTCTGCGCATGGCTCCTCAAGGATGATCACCATCACGGAAACGATCATGGCCATGCTCACGGACACGGGCACAATGCAGGCCAGGATCAGAACCTTCGCGCCGCCTACATCCACGTACTGGCTGATGCGCTGACCTCCGTTCTGGCGATCGGCGCGCTGGTTCTCGGAAGCCTCTATGACTGGCTCTGGCTTGATCCAGCTATTGGTATCGTCGGCGCTATTGTGATCGCTCGCTGGTCCTGGGGATTAATCCGAGATACGGGCGGCGTCCTGCTCGACTACGTTCCTGAAGGCGAAGACCTCCCCGAGGAAATACAGGAAATCCTCGTCAAGGAAGGCGCGGAAATCGTCGATCTCCACATCTGGCAACTCGGGCCCGGCCACCACGGAGCCATCGTTTCTATCGTCGTCAATGATCCGCATGCGCCGTCCTACTACCGCGCAAAGCTTGCGGCCATTCACGATCTGTCGCATGTGACGGTGGAGGTCGAAACCCGCGCGGCTTGACAAAAACGTCTATACCGAAGGAGCATTCCTATGAGCCATACCATCCGCGAAAAGCAAAAGCTGATCAACCGCGTACGTCGTATTCGCGGGCAGATGGAAGGTGTCGAGCGGATGCTTGAGGAGGAAAAGGGTTGCGTCGAAGTCATGCAAACGATCGCGGGTGCGCGTGGTGCCATCAACGGTCTAATGGGCGAAGTCATCGAAGATCATATCCGCATGCACTTGGCCGCCGAAAGTCTGAGTCAGAAAGAGCGTGAAGAAGGCGCGGCCGAACTGATCGATGTCATTCGCGCTTATCTCAAATAAGGTTCATGATGAATAATAAGTCGCCTTGCACCGATCTGTGCCGCTTCGATCCGCGCAATAAATGGTGCTTGGGCTGCGGCCGGACGGCGGATGAAATCAAGGCGTGGCGCAAAATGTCGCCCTATCACCGGACAAATTTGTCGACTGAATTGAAACGCCGCATGAAGCGATTAAAGGATGGCGAGGACGGCGCTGCGACCGCATCCGCTTGCTTGTAGAATTTTACAACTAACAAAGGCCGGTTATTGCGCAAACCAGCCGAACGCGGACGTCCATCATTGATCTTTTCGATTGATGTCGATCAATTTTTGTTTGTGATCAAAGCATAGTGTGGGGCTTGTGGTCTCCTAAACATGGCTGCGCCATGGAGGACGAGTGATGCTCGGATACAAGGTCTCGGCTCAACGGATAGATCCTAGGGAGAGTGTGGCACGCACCGAGACTGCCGAGGTCAGGCTTGCCACGGGACTGTCCGGCGCTGCCGATGCCTTCAATCCGGCCGAACTTCTGCTCGCGTCCATCGCTGCCTGTATGATCAAGGGCATTGAGCGCGTCATTCCTCCCCTCGCTTTCTCTATTGATGGTGTCGAGGTGGTCCTTCACGCCGTTCGACAGGATGATCCGCCGCTTATCGTTTCGGTCAAGTACCAACTCGTGGTCGATACCGATGAGACTGACCAACGGCTTGAACTTTTACACAAG
This sequence comes from Phyllobacterium sp. NPDC097923, assembly GCF_044760925.1. Classification (NCBI taxonomy): domain Bacteria; kingdom Pseudomonadati; phylum Pseudomonadota; class Alphaproteobacteria; order Hyphomicrobiales; family Phyllobacteriaceae; genus Phyllobacterium; species Phyllobacterium sp. NPDC097923. The sequence goes on from NZ_JBIWBL010000009.1 coordinate 78,524, forward strand.
AATGTCCGCAAATACGGCACAATCTCCAACACCGTCCCTCTTGCAGCCCGCTTAGATGGTGTAATCTGGAGGAAGTCATGAGGGGCCTTCATCGCGAAACGCATCTCGTTTCCCGGATCGGGTGGCTGCGAGCCGCCGTTCTCGGTGCAAATGACGGTATCGTATCCACTGCGAGCTTAATCGTCGGCGTTGCAGCCTCCGCGGCGGGCAGCTCGGAGATCTTGATCGCCGGCGTCGCCGGCCTCGTGGCTGGTGCGATGTCGATGGCGGCTGGAGAATATGTCTCGGTCAGCTCGCAGGCGGATACCGAACAGGCTGATCTCGCCCGCGAACGGCTTGAGCTTGACGGCCAGCCCGATCTTGAGCGCGAGGAACTCGCACAGCTTTACACCAGGCGCGGCGTCGAGATTGATCTGGCCCGACAGGTAGCAGTGCAACTAATGCAGAAGGATGCGCTTGAGGCGCATGCCCGCGAAGAACTTGGCATCTCCGAAATCACTACCGCCCGACCGATCGTTGCCGCGCTGACGTCGGCTCTGACGTTCGCGGTTGGCGCGATAATGCCACTCGCAATGGTATGGGTGGCGCCACCGAACCAACTGGTGATGCTGGTCTCTGTAGCCTCGCTTATGTTCCTCGCCCTGCTCGGCGCGATTGGTGCCAAGGCAGGCGGTGCAAATGTGCTGAGGGCCACGGTACGCGTAACCTTCTGGGGCGCCTTTGCGATGGCGCTGACAGCAGGCATAGGCGCCTTGGTGGGAACAGCCGTCTAGGTGTGCGGAATATTGATCAAGTGTTACTGTGTGGTCCTCACACCGGCGGATTAATCGGCAGGAGCCGATTTATATGGAGGAAGAACATGACCTACACTCTCGATAAGACGACCAACGGAATACCATTTGATCAGGTGGTCGCAGCCACGAAGGCGGCTCTCGCGAGCAACGGGTTCGGTGTCCTCACTGAAATCGACGTACGAGCGACCATGAATAAGAAACTCGACGTCGATATACCGGACTATCTCATCCTGGGTGCGTGCAACCCGAAGATGGCCCTCGAGGCGATGAAGATCGAGCCGAAGGTCGGCGCGATGCTGCCTTGCAACGTGATCGTACGATCGCTGGAGGGGGGCGCCATCATGGTCAGCGCCATCGACCCCGTGGCCTCGATGCAGGCTATCGAAAACCAGCAACTGAAGACGGTCGCGGCGCACGTGCGGTCTTTGCTTGAACAGGCGATTGCGAGCGTCTGAGGACGTTGGTGGTCAATACGGTCGCCGTTGACAAGGCAAGCATGCGATGCTCCCCCTAACATTCGTCAGCGACTCGAATAGCGAGGAGCAAATAGGCCCGAATGAAACGCCTGAACTGCGGGAAAAACTGGGCGTTGAAGATGACGGAACCGAACTTGAGCCACTGCCGGGTTAGACAAGCACGCGTCGGTTCATCAGCGAAAGCCGAATCGTCTCGATAGGATTGGCGATACCCTTCAGCAGAAGTGAGCCTCTAGCCGAAACGTTGAACTCGTGCCCTGCCGCCACCTCGAAAAATTCACTGGAGGCCACGATTTCACCTGGTAGTGCCGCAGCACACAGTCGCGCGGTAACGTTGACGGGCGAACCGAGGATCGTTGCATCCTTGCGAATTTCGGTTCCGATCACGGCCTCTATCACAGTGCCGTCGTGCAGTCCTATGCCGATCCCTCTGGGCAAATTCGCCCGTGAGACACTTGTCAGAATTGCCTCCGACGCCCTGAGGGCGTTTGTCTTTCTTTCTGATCCTTCGAACCAGGCGACAAGCCCGTCACCCACGAGGCGATCAATATCGCCGCCGTGTTCGAGGATGGCCGCGAAGCTGTGGCTTGCAACCTCAGACACAAGGGCAGCGGCTTCTTCGGCGCTCGCCTGTTCGACAAAACTGGAGAAGTCTCTGATATCGAGGACCAGGATGGACGCAGCCAGGCGCTCGGCGCTCGAGCGCCCGGAACTAACGCGCTTCTCAGTGCTGTCGGAAACAAAATGTGCGAGCGACTTTCGCGCCTCATTCAGGGCGTTTGTGCGTGTGTCGATTTCATTTTGTGCCCGTGAGACGAAATACGTGGAGAGGCAAAGTGCTCCTATTAGAGGCACGCCAAGGATAACGATCCAAATAATCGTATCGTTGTCGAGAAGTTTTTCGCGGGCGGATGCCTTTTCGGAAGTGGCGATGTAGACCGACATAGACCCTGTCATACCTGGCGCCCTGCTGAGCACGGTCCAATGCACAGGGGGCCCATCTTCTTCGAGAAAGACTGTCTGTCCGTCAGATATTTCGGGGATGCGACTTATCGTTGAGGCCATGCACGATGTGTCGTTGGTTGCCGCCAGTACCTTGCCGTCTTCGGTAAAAGCAACTGCGCAGAGCAAGTCAAGCTCCTTCGCTTCCGTTTCGATAGCCTGTCTTGTCTGGTCAGCGTCGCTGACTTTTCCTCCACTTCCGATCTCCGAGTGTCTGGCTTTCCCCAAGATCGGCGCGAACAGCGCGGCATGGAGCGAAGCCGTTTGTGCACTATAGGCACGTTCGACACTAACAGACAGAGCGTTTGAGACGGCAATAAGTAGGCCGGAAATCGTCAGGAAGAAAATCGGTAGTACGAACAGGTTATAGTTCCGTCTTAACGGATAGGGGCGCGCCAGAATCTCATTATCCAATGTTTGCCACCTTCGTTTCTTTTCGTCATTTCATTCGTGGATTCGATCTTCACGAAGACTGATCTTACGATTCTGAGTTCGAATTTATATTGCCGTCACTATAAATCTTTGTAACCTGAGTGTCGGTCCGGAAAGAAGTTGCGTAATCTGAGTCGGTTATGATTCCCTGGCTTTGAGATGATTCTTTTCGGGCAAGGCAGCGATGTGGACGAC
>NZ_JBIWBL010000010.1:0-49432 GCF_044760925.1 Phyllobacterium sp. NPDC097923
CTGCATCGTCTTCTACCTTTCAATAGGCAAAAGAAATCCATCCGCCCAAACGACGCCAAAAAGTCTTGACACTGATTCCCGGAAATGCGATTCTCAAGTTACCACACTGTGAGAAGGGCTTCCGCGACGGCAACGTTCGGGAGCTTTTTTCTTTTGCGGTGTCTAGTCTCCTGTTTCCTTCCGGAATTCTTCAAACAAAGTCAGCAGCTTGCACTCGACAAAAGCACCGAACTGCGCGCCACTCCGCTTGTCGAAAACTATATTAAGCGCCGTATCGGTCTCCTTGATCTTCGCCGGAGATGTTCCGTCAGGCGCAGTCCAGGCCGTCACACGCGGCTTGTCTTTGCTGATCTTGAGGAGATCAAAGATAATCTGAAAGCGGGCATCGCTCCTGGCTGCAAGAAAATCCGCATCTTCAACGTGCTTAAGAGCCCGCATACGCTTGGCCCTTTCCTCGACCATATCAGCGATTTCTGCCCACCGTTGCCGCCCAAAAGACGGAGCCGGGCCGATCGCTTCAATCAATGGTGATGGCACACGCCTTACCAGGGCGATCATCCGTGACAGTGCCGCTTTATCCACGCCCAGTGACGACATGATCGTCTCGCGGCCAAACCCCTTGGTTTCCAGCTTTGCCGCAAAATAGCACCGTTCAATGAACGACAGGTCCGTGCGGGCGTTGTTTTCCTGGCCCTGCGAGACGATCAGTTGCTCGTCCGTGAGATCGCGTACAACAGCTTTGACCGTCCCGCCGATCTCCTTGATGGCGGCCAGGCGCCTGTGACCATAGGCAACCTGAAACCGCCCTGCCCTTTCAGGGTGCGGGCGCACCAGGATCGGAACCTGCTGGCCGTGTTCGCGGATCTGGTCGACCAGACCGGATTGATCCTCAGCATCAACGCCAAGACGATCAACAACAAACGAGGCATCAACCAGCGAAGGATCGAGCTCGATGATCGCCTGCCCCTCGGCAAGACGCTTTTCAATTTCTTCCGCGCGCTGCGCCTTGGCGGATATGCCATCCAGCGATTGGGAGATTGCACCAACGGGGCTTGCCGGGCGCAATGGACGATCAAGGCCCAGCAAAGGCCGGCCGAGCGTTGTCCTGACAGGTGCCGCAGCTTCCGGTTCAGCGGTATCCGGCGTCATTTCAAACAGGTTCTTGCGCGCCATGGGTTACTTCCTTCCCCACGTTCTACGGAGCAGTTCTTCGATTTCACCATTGACCAATGTCAGGCTTTCCAGTGCGCGATCGTAGGTGCCGCGCGTGAACAGCGAACGGTCCACTTCGTAGAGCGTCTGCTTGGTCAGGCCGGCATCGGAAATCGCCGTGGATTTCAGCATTTCATTCTCAAGAACGCGATTGCCGAAAATGGAACGCATGAAGCCGGCCATCTGGTTCTGCGGGCCATCATTCGGTTCAAAGCGCGTCACCAGATAGCGCATCCAGTCATAGTCGGTCTTGCCGCCGGCATTCTCCACCACGGCAAGCAGATCGCTGGTCATGTGCAGAAACTGCGACATCGACATCACATCCAGCATTTGCGGATGAACCGTGATCAGGATGGCGGTTGCCGCACAAAGGGCCGACAGCGACAGGAAGCCCAGCTGCGGCGGGCAATCGAGGATGACCACGTCATAGGCGGATTCGATATCAGCAAGACATTCGCCGATACGCGAGAAAAACATTGTATCGGGGCGCTTGTCCGCCAGAACTTTCGGCGTTTCATGCTCGAATTCCATCAATTCCAGATTGCCCGGAATGATGTGCAGGTTCGGCGTATAGGTTGCGCGGACGATTTCGGTGATATGCTTGCGGTCGGAGCCGTAGCGGATGGCGCCGTACAACGTCTCGTTCTGATCCACATCCAGTTCCGGCTGGTGCCCGAACATGGCGGAAAGCGAAGCCTGGGGATCGAGGTCGATGGCAAGCACGCGATATCCCCGCAGCGCCAGATACTGCGCCAAATGTGCGGATGTCGTCGTCTTGGCGCTTCCACCCTTGAAGTTCATGATCGAAATGATCTGCAGCTTTTCACCGTCCCGGCGATGCCGCACATATTTGGCAGCACTCTTGCCGTTGGCATCGAGCAGACGGCGCAGTTCTTCCAGGTCATTGACGGAATAGAGCCTGCGGCCATTGGGTTGCGGCGCAGGGCCATGGCCATCCGCCACGATCTGGCGCAGATACCCTTCATGAATACCGATGAAGTCTGCGGCCTCGGCCGGCGTGAAAAGACGGATTGTCTTTTGCGCCGTGGGCGGGAAAATGCGCGATTGATGAGCTTGCAGCTGCCGCGCCAAATCTTCAGCGTCAGATGCGATCAACGACCGCAACGTCGTTGCGGTCACATCTGCCGGGTTCTGATCAAGCATCTCAACCTCTCATCCGCGCATTTTGGTCCAATCTTTAAAAATATGCGCTGATTACAATATGGAGAGATTCTCTTTTTGTGGCAAACTGTTTTAGGTTAACCAACAGTTAAGTGGGCTGACGCCCAGGAAGCCACTGCAGTTGTACGCGTACAACCAATTTCAGGAACGCTTACCTGCGATTCCCGCACTGGCAGATGCTCGCCGTTGCCGCTGAGTTGTACGTGTACAACATCGAACAATCACAAGATTCACTGGTCTTCGCTAAATGAAATGGAATCACCACTCGTTGCATTATAACAGTCATCCTGCAATTCACCCCCTTGCAAAGAGAACGGAGGTGAATTGCAGTTTCATCCCGTCACGGGCAACTTCTTTGCATGTGGCCTTGCTTATGCAACTTTATCCCATACCGGAGCCAGGCCACTCGGGCTGACGATACGGCCATCCGTGTGCGCAAGTCCATGGATCGCCGCCATATCCGCATCACTGAGAGCAAAGTCGAAAACCCCGAAATTTTCGATCGCACGCGCCTCGCTCACGGTCTTCGACAAAGCAATCACCCCACTCTGCTGCACCATCCAGCGCAGCACAATCTGGGCAACGGTTTTCCCTTCGCGCGCAGCGATATCCTGGAGCACGGAATCGGTAAAGACAGCGCCGTCTGCCATCGCGTAATAACCGGTCACCGACAGGCCAGCCTTTCGCGCCGCATCGATGACGGGCTTCTGGTCGAGATAGGGATGATACTCTACCTGGTTGGTCACCAGCAGTGCATCGGTCAGCGCCACTGCTTCGGCCATCAGCGTTGTATTGAAGTTGCTCACCCCGATGTGGCGCACTTTGCCCTCCGCCTTCACTTCGTTCAGAGCGCCGATCTGTTCGGCAAGCGGTACTGCATTGTTCGGCCAATGCAGCAGCAGAAGGTCTACATAATCGGTTTTCAGTTTTTTCAGACTCTCTTCAACCGAGGCGACAAAGGCATCACGCCGATAATTATCAACCCAGACCTTGGTTGTCAGAAATACATCACGGCGTGCAACACCCGAGCTGAGAAGACCTTCGCCGACCTCGGCTTCGTTCCCATAGATCTGCGCGGTATCGATGTGGCGGAAACCCAGTTTGAGTGCATGCGGCACCATGCGCAGAACATCGGCACCGGGCATGCGGAACGTGCCAAAACCCAGAGCGGGTATCGAGGCACCATTGGCTGAAACGGAATGCATTGTATTCTCCTGTGTTGTTCCACGGTTACTGACCGACATATGGCGCAAACCCATTGCTGTTATAATGCAGTAAAATAAACTATAGTCTGTGAAATGAATTCATATGAATGGCCGAGGTGTTTGCCGTGAACAATCGCGCAGGCGAGATGGAGGTTTTCGTGGAAGCCGTGGAGCGCGGTAGTTTTACCGCTGCGGCCGAACGGCTCGGTTTGTCGCCGTCTGCCATCAGCAAGCTGATCACCCGGATCGAAGAGCGTCTCGGCACGCGCCTGCTTGTTCGCTCGACAAGAGCACTGCAGCTGACGCCGGAAGGCGAGGCCTATCATCAGCGCGCGGTGCGTATCATTACCGAAATCGAGGAGACGGAACGGCTGATGACCTCGGGTGGCGCTGCCGTTCCTCGCGGTCTGTTGCGCGTCAACTCGTCGGTGGGTTTCGGGACGCGCTGTATCGTTCCCCTGGTGCCGGCTTTCCTGGCGCGTTATCCCGATGTCGAGCTGGACCTGTCACTCTCGGATGGTGTCATCGACATCATCGAAGAGCGCGCCGATGTGGCCATCCGCACCGGCCCCATGCGGGACTCGGGTTTGAAGGCGCGCAAACTGGGCGAGAGCCGCCGCGTGGTCGTGGCTGCGCCGGACTATCTGGCCAAACACGGTGTTCCGCAGACGCCGGACGAGCTGGCACAGCACAATTGCCTGACGTTCAACTTTCGTCGCAGCATGGATGAGTGGGCGTTCCGTTATCCGGGGGAGGAGCGCATCCGCCCCATCGCGGTGAAAGGCAACTTCAAGGCCAATAACGGATCGAGCGTGCGCCAGCTGGCGATTGCGGGACTGGGACTGGCGCGCATTGGCCAGTTTCACGTGCAGAAGGATCTGGATGCTGGTACACTCGTACCGGTTCTCGATGATTATAATCCGGAAGACATGGAGTTTATCCATGCTGTCTTCGCCGGACATGAGCATATGGCTGCCCGCATTCGCGCCTTCATCGACTTTCTAGTGGAAAGTAACCCTGCGGACATCACCGTATAAGAACTATCTTGTTTTAAAATCATATAGTTAAATGGTTAACCGAAATACAGTTTTATCCATGTGAGAGAATATTGACGATATTTCCGAAGGGATCGCAGACATAGAAGCGGCGCACGCCCCATGGCTCATTGTTTATATCGTATGGAATCTCCAGCCCGGCTGTTTTCGCCCGCTGATAGATGAGGTCGACATCATCGACCTCGATGGAAAGGGAGGGGAGGGGGGTGCCTGAACCGCCTTCGCTTGCCACACTTACTTCCGGCCTGGACGTCACGTCAGAGGCGAATGTCAGTATCCATCCGTGATCCATAACCACGTCGAGATCGAGCAATTCCTGATAAAACTTCCTGGCAAGTTCAGGATCGGATGCCTTGAGATTTGGCACTATGCGTCGAACGGCCATCGCTTCCTCCCACGTATCGCCAGCCGCCTTTTTAGCGTTCAGCGCAGACTTGATCTATACGCCAAGTTCATTAAAAACTCTGCCCATGCGTGGCTCAACAATCGCCAAACCTGTTTTTCTCGCCGTGACGCTGATTCTCTTCGGAGTTTCAGGTTATTTGGCGATACACGCACACCGTTTCATTGTTCACGCGCAACGGGCTCAAGGGCGCGTCGTTGAAATGCTGATGGAGTCGTCCGGAAGCGGGGGACCTGCTCTTTCTCGGCCCATGGTCGAATTCATGACGGCGGATGGCACCAAAATCGAATTCAAATCGACAAGTGCTTCCTATCCACCGTCCTTTGCACGCAACGAAATCGTTACCGTCTTCTATGATCCCGATGAACCGCAATCCGCCGAGATCAATGATTTCTTCTCCTTGTGGGGCGGGGTGTTGATCACAAGCGGGCTCTGCATGGTCTTTGCCGGTTTTACGACCGCGTTCTATCTTCGTGTGCAAAAGTTCCGGCACAAGCACACATCGCAAGCAAAATCTTAACCGGAAAAAGAAAGTCCCCTCGTTCCAGAGCGGGGAGGGGGCTTCATCGGCTATTCAGCTGGCGCCGGCGCTGGTTGCGTATCGGGCAGGGATGATTTCTTTTTACCCGGGTCCTTCCAGGCGATAAGCCGGTAGAACATGGGGATGAAGAATGTCGCGATAAAGGTCGCCGCCAGCATGCCACCAATAACGCCCGTACCGATCGCATGACGGCTTGCCGAACCGGCACCTGAACTGATGGCCAGCGGTACAACACCCAGAATGAACGCGAGGGAAGTCATGACAATCGGCCGGAAACGCAGCCGTGCAGCCTCAATCGCAGCTTCTGCCGCCGTATAGCCTTCCTGGCGTTTCAGGACGGCGAATTCGACAATCAGAATAGCGTTCTTTGCCGCTAGTCCAATCAGCGTCACCATGCCGATCTGGAAGTACACGTCATTGGTCAGCCCGCGCAGCATCGTTGCGGCAAGAGCACCGAAGAGCGCAAAAGGCACCGCCATGATAACCGCCAGCGGCAGGCTCCATTTTTCATACTGGGCCGCCAGGATCAGGAACACCATGATGATGCCGAAAATCATCGCCTGCGAGCCTGTACCGCTCGTTGCCAGTTCCTGGAAGGAGGACCCGGTCCAGGCGATCTGGAAGCCTTCGGGCAGCGTCTCCTTGGCCACTTCCTGCATGGCCTTGATGGCATCGCCTGATGTGTAACCTGGGGCCGGATTACCTGTCACCTTGGCGGCGCTGAAGGCATTGAACCGCTCGAGCTGATCCGGACCAACAATGCGCTTGACGGTCACCAGGGCGCTGAGCGGAATCATACTGCCGGAATTGGCACGCACAAACACCTGGCGCAGGTCATCAGGCGTACGGCGGAAATCCGCTTCCGACTGCAGGTTGACCTGATAGTTGCGGCCATACAGCGTGAAATCATTCACATAGAGGCTGCCGAATGACGCCTGCATGGCATCGAAGACAGAATTGATCGGGACATTCAGCGCCTTGGCCTTGTCGCGGTCGAGATCAAGCTGGTACTGCGGCACATTCGGATCAAACGTCGTTCTCACGCTCGTGAGTTCGGGGCGCTTGGATGCGGCCTCAACGATTTTATTTGTGGCGTCCGTGAGCTTGGCCACGTCGCTCCCTGTACGGTTCTGTACGTAAAGTTCGAAACCGCCCGTCGTACTCAATCCCTGAATGGGCGGCGGATTGAATGCCAGCACCATGGCATCCTTGATACCCGCATTCATCCCCATGATCGGCCCCGCCATATTGCGGGAATCAAGTTCCGGCGTCTTGCGCTGGCTCCAGTCCTTCAAGGTGAGGAAGGTGGTGCCGGCATTGGATTTCTGCCCACCGGAGAGGAGATCGAAACCAGCGATGGCAAAGACGTTCTCGGCTGCAGGGTGTTTCGCCAAATTCTGCGATGACTGTTCCATGGCCGCTTTGGTTCGCGTCAGGGAAGCCGCAGGCGGCAGGACCGCAACGCTGAGAAGAACACCCTGGTCTTCATCAGGGACAAGCGAGCCCGGTATCTTGTAGAACATATAGGCCGTGCCGCCGATCAGGAAGGCAAACAGCGTCAAGCCGATGGCGACCCGTTTGATCAGGAAGCGAACGCCCGAGGTATAGCCTGATGCCACGCGGTCAAAAGCCCGGTTGAAGATACGGAAGGGCAGGGCCGGTTCATGATGACCCGGCTTCAGGATCAGGCCGCAGAGCGCCGGCGTCAGCGACAATGCGACAATGCCTGAGATGGTCACCGACATGGCGATGGTAACGGCGAACTGCTTATACATGGCGCCGGCAAGCCCGCCCATGAAGGAAACAGGCACGAACACCGCGCACAGCACCAGCACGATGGCAACAACGGGTCCGGTCACCTCGCTCATCGCCTTGATCGCAGCCTCGCGCGGCGGCAGCTTTTCCGTCGACATGATGCGTTCGACGTTTTCCAGGACCACGATCGCGTCGTCGACCACGATACCGATCGCCAGCACGAGACCGAACAGCGTCAGCAGGTTGATGGAGAAGCCAAGCACGTACATGCCGGCAAATGTGCCGATGATCGAGATTGGAACGGCAATGACCGGAATAATCGTGGCGCGCCAGTTCTGCAGGAAGATGAAGACCACCAGCACGACGAGGATAATCGCCTCGATGAAGGTGGTCACGACTTCATCGATCGACGCCTGGATGAATTTGGTAGTGTTGTAGGGGATCGAATAGTCCATGCCTGTGGGGAAGGCGGCTTTCAGCTCATCCATGCGGCTGCGCACGGCTTCCATCGTATTGAGCGCATTGGCGCCCGGCTGCAGATAGACCGCAATAGGGATAGCTGGCGTTCCATTCAGCTTGCTGTCCACCGCATAGCTCTGCGCCCCGAGTTCCACCCGGGCAACATCGCCCAAGCGCAGGGTTGCCGCATTGGGCGACGAACGCAGGATGATGTTTTCGAACGCCTTGGCGTCTGGCAGGCGACCCATTGTTGTGGCGGAATAGGTGAAGGCATTGGACTGGGGATCAGGCTGATCACCAAATTTGCCTGCGGCGAACTGGGAATTCTGCTCGCGAATGGCCGTTGCCACATCCGTCGGGGTCAAACTGTATTGTGCCAGCTTGTCGGGGCGCAGCCAGATGCGCATGGAGTAGTTGGGATTGCCGAGAACCTGCGCGTCGCCGACACCTGGAATGCGCTTCAGATCGTCGACAACGTTGAGCAGCGCGTAATTGCCGATATAGGTGCGGTCATACTGGCCGCCCTCGGAAAACATCGCGACAAGGCCGAGAATGGATGTGGAGCGCTTGGCGACGGTCACACCCTGCCGGGTCACGTCCTGTGGCAGTGTCGATGTCGCGCGCTGCACACGATTGTTGACGTTGATCGTCGCCTGATCCGCATTGGTGCCCAAAGCAAAGGTCACGGTCAGCTGCATCTGGCCGCTGGCCGAGTTGGTCGACTGCATGTAGAGCATGTTTTCGACGCCGTTGATCTGCTGTTCCAGCGGCGATGCAACGGTTTGGGCGATAGTTTCAGCGCTGGCGCCCGGATAATTGGCGCTGACCACCACCTGCGGCGGCGTCAATTCCGGATACTGGGCAATCGGGAGCACCCTTATCGCGACAATACCGGCGAGAACGATGATGATCGAAATGACGGCCGCGAATACGGGCCGGTCAATGAAGAACCGGTTCATTGGGTCACCAGCGCCTGTTTCACACTGTCAGTCGCCGAAACCAGTTGTCCCGGTTTGACCTTGATGACGCCTTCCGTGACCACACGGTCACCCGCGGCGAGGCCGGAAAGCACGATCCAGCCCTTGTTGACCTGCTGACCAAGATTGAGCGGCCGAACCTCGGCCTTGCCTTCATTGTTCACGATATAGACGAACTGGCCTTTGGGTCCCTGCATCAGGGCCGCTTCGGGAATGACGATCGTATCATTCACCGTCACGCCCGTCACAGTCGCACGGACGAACTGCCCGGGAAGGAGACGGCGATCCGGATTGTCGATGATGGCACGTACACCCAGCGTGCCCGTTTCCAGATCAAGACTGCTTGAGGTGAAATCGATGGTGCCAAGATGATTGTAAACCGTCCCGTCGCCGAAGGAGAGTTTGACCGCAAGCTTGTTGGCTTCGAGCCCCTTGGCTTTGCGCTCATCCAGCAGACGGCGGATTTCCGCCGCTTCCGTATCGGTAAAGGAGAAGTTGATATAGACCGGATCGGTCTGCGTAATCGATGTCAGCAAGCTGGAAGCCGCATCTGTTCCGATCAGGCTGCCTTCCGAAACCTGCTCGCGTGTTGTCACACCGCTGATGGGCGCAGTCACTTTCGTATATTGCAGATTGAGTTCTGCTGTCCTGACCTGCGCCTTTGCCGCGGCAACCGCTGCAGCGTTCAGATCCCGTGTCGATACTGCCGTATCGCGCGCCGCTGTGCTCTGCACTTTCTGGTCCACCAGTGTCTGCGCCCGATCCGCATCTCGTATGGACTGGGCGTACTGAGCCTGAGCCTGTTGCAGCTGGGCCTGGACGCGGGCGAGCTCCGCTTCGTAAGGCGCCGGATCGATCTCAAAAAGCAGATCGCCGGCTTTCACTTCCGAACCTTCGATAAAATTCCGCTTCAGGAGAATACCGCCGACGCGGGCACGCACCTGCACATCACGGTAAGCCGTTATCCGCGCCGCATATTGGTAGGACAGGTCCACTTCCTCCGGCTGAACGGCAACCGCCGTTACTTGCGGCGGGGGAGGGGCCTTGCCGCCTGCTTGCTGGGCATTAGCCGGCAAATTGAGTGCCAGCGTCGCGCCTGCAAAAAAAACGAGACTGAGAAAACGGGTACCGAGCAAAGTCATGGGAGGGTTCGCTTGTCCGAGGAATATCTGGGTGCATGTACAAACATACATCCGTGATTGTAAATAAACGAAAGCGTGATATTGTGTCGGAAAATCGACCGGACGCGATCACGTTTGGGTTATCGAACCAGCGGTACGAATGGCCGCCATCGGATAGCTCGCTGACGACGTCCCGGCATCCCCGGAGGGATAACCCGAGCGAAGGAGGCATTATGCGCAGGACCAAAGCCGAGGCAGGAGCAACGCGAGAAGCCATTCTGGATTCCGCGGAGACTGTCTTCTTGGAACATGGTGTTAATCGGTCAACCCTGAACCAGATTGCCGAACATGCCGGCGTGACGCGTGGCGCCATCTATTTCCACTTCAAGGACAAGATCGAACTCTATCAGGAAGTCGTCGAGCGTGTGCGACTGCCACAGGACGATCTTCTTACCAAAGCAATCTATTGCGAGAACGCCAACCCTCTCGATATTGCCCTGGATGCCGGTATCTATTGTCTTGAGAATTTTGCCGGTGATCCGAGAAAACAGCGGGTTTTCACCATCATCACCCAGCGTTGTGAGTACGTCGGTGAAATGGCGCAGGTCCTGGGGCGGCTGCGTGCGCTCAACGACGAGGTTCATCACATGCTGTTGCGTTTGACGACACTAGCCAAGAAGCGCGGCATGCTGTCATCCGCCTGGCATCCGGATATTGCGGCGCGCGCCTTGCAAAGCACGATGTCCGGGCTGCTATTCGAATGGATGCGGCTCGAGAAGAATTTCGACCTGGTCGCGGCCGGGACAATGACGATGACCGCCATTGTCGACTCCTTCCGCAAGAAGGACATCCCTGTTGATGCGCATGTCGTCAGAAACAAGAGGCAGTTGGTGGCATCCTGATCATCCCATTGTCTCATGCTGCTTCCCCAGATAAATAGGGCCCAAGCCTAGTATCGGTGCCGCATACGGAGTAAACAACGGCTCCCTTCCTGCGCTGTCGGTCTGCTTGGCAATCCGTATCGCTCATCAGGGCGAACACGAGAGGATTGAACATGGCCATCAAGTTTACCGCCAAGGAACCCGCGCCGAACGAAGCTCCGGCAAAGGTCGCAAAGCCTGCGAAGATTGAACCGGATGCCGCTGAGAAGGCTTCCGATATCGGATCGGGTGATGGTGATCTGTTCAATGCGGCGTCCAAGCCGCCGGCGCGCAAACGCAAAGGCAAATAAGACGTATGGAGGCAGGCGAGATTTTTGATTGCCAATCCTGCGGCGCCTGTTGCTGCTACTCATCCCAGTGGCCGCGATTTTCCACGGAAGATGACGCGCAACTTGCGCTTATTCCAGCCAAATATGTTGCCAGTGATGAAAGCGGCATGCGATGTGTCGGTGTCCGTTGCTCCGCGTTGACTGGTGAAATCGGCAAGACCACCGCTTGCGGAATTTACGACGTGCGGCCCGAAGTGTGCCGCTCCTGCATGCCGGGCGATCCGGAATGCCTCATGGCGCGCAAGGCCCACAATCTCTGAGTTTGGACCTCGCGACATATGCCGCATCCAGCGCGGTGCGGAGACGTTAAAATTCACCGCATGATTTCCATCAATAAGATGTGATTCCGATGTGTCCGGATCGGTCAAAAACTTGCCCCGATTGCGGCGGTAACTCCCGCAGCCTTTCGAACTGTACTGCCTGCATCCAATTCAAACTATCCGGAGAGTCATCATGCATAGAAGCAATGTCGAGCGTGAACCGGAATATGTAAGGGAACGCACCGAAGGACCGCAAAATCTGGGACGGATTTATCTGTTGAGTCTGGCGCTGTGTGCCGCGCTGATTGCCACGACCGCCGTTGGATATGAATCCGAATGGCCAGATGTCATGACGATAACCGCTTCAACGGCAAATCCAGAATTTTACCAGAGGGCAGCCGGCAAGACGCCCCTGACCTTCTGCAACACCGCCGAGCACACACCAGGGGCGGATCCAAAGCCGGCATGGCGCACATTTGATATCTGATACCCGGCCACTAGGGCCGGGCAGCGTTTATGCAGTCCACTGCGGGATGTCGTCGCGTTCGCCAATAAGCGCAAGCCCATGCGCGATCGAGAGCAGTTCGCCGCCCGTCTCGATCCGGTCCTGCGCGAAACGTTCAGTGAATATGCGTCGCACGGCTGGGACAAACGATGTCCCGCCCGTCAGGAACACTTTGTCAATTTCCCCTGCCACCGTGTTGGTCCGTTCAAGGACATCGTCAAGTGCGTCTTCAATGCGGGCGAGATCACCGGCAATCCATCCCTCGAATTGGCTGCGCTTGATAAGCTTGCGGCTGCCGCGACCGAGCGGTTCGAAATTGAACTCAGCCTCGTCGGCGGTCGATAGAGCCATCTTGGTGGCTGACACGGCCTGATACAGTGGATAACCTTCATCGTGGTCGACAAGATCGACGAACGTCTCAAGTTTTTCCGGCTCCAGACTGGACCGCACCAGCTTCTTCAGTTCGGAAAACTCCCGGGATGTCTTGAAGATGGACAACTGGTTCCACCGGCCGAAATTGGCATAATAGGAGGACGGGACTTCGAGCGTCTTGTCGAAGCTCTTGAAGAAACTTCCCTTGCCGATCTGCGGAGCGACGATGCTGTCGATCATCCGGTAGTCGAAATGATCGCCCGCAATGCCGACACCGGAATAGCCGATGGGCGTTGCGCTGAGCTTTCCGCCCTTCGTCTCGAAACGGATGAGTGAGTAGTCAGTCGTGCCTCCGCCAAAATCCGCCACAAGAACGGTCGCATCGGCCTTGAGGTTCTGGGCAAAATAGAAAGCCGCCGCCACCGGCTCGTAGACATAGTGGATTTCAGGAAAACCGAACCGAGTGAGCGCCTCGTTGTAACGCGCCGTTGCCAAGGCGGGATCCGGATTGGCTCCGGCGAAATGCACCGGCCGGCCAGTCACGATGCGTCTGACGTCCGTCGGCCAATCGTTACCGGCATAGCTCCGCAACCGGCGCACAAAAATTTCCATCAGATCTTCGAACGAATGGCGCTTTGCAAAGACAAGCGTGCCCTGGAAGAGGGCACTCGCGGCAAATGTCTTGATCGATTGCAGAAAGCGGCATTCGCCGGGGTTATCGATGAACTGCCGGATCGCCGCATGCCCGGCCTCAACCTTCAATGCCGCCGCACCGGCAAGAGGGTCCTTCATGAAAGACAGTGCCGTGCGCATGCTATCGGCTGTGCCGGTCGCATTGGTGAAGGATAGCGAGCGTGTCTTTGTCCCATCCGCCAATGCCAAAACCGTATTGGTTGTGCCAAAGTCGAAACCCAGCGCCTGAGCCATTGCCGCGCTCCTTTATGCCATGAATGTCAGAAATCGGGACAAAGCCCGTCGAATGGGCCCAGCGCGCCCAAATCAGGACGCGCGTCATGACATAGCAAACGTGCAGACGCAAGGTGCGTTTTATTCGGACAGGCTATTCCACGCTATCTGCAGCGCTGAACGGGGCATTGTCCCGGCTGTGCGAGAGAATTTCCCGCTTGCCGACATGATTGGACGGTCCGACAAGCCCTTCCTTTTCCATGCGTTCCACAAGCGATGCAGCTCTGTTGTAACCGATCTGCAGACGCCGCTGGATATAGGACGTGGAGCACTTCTTGTCGCGCATGACCACCTTGACGGCCTGGTCGTAGAGTTCATTGCCGTCTTCCGCCGCAACAGCTCCCTTATCGAAAACCGCTCCGCCGGTTTCCGCTTCCGGTTCTTCCTCTTCGCTCTCGTCGGCAGTGACCGTATCGAGATAATCCGGGCGACCCTGCGCCTTCAAATGCGCGACCACGCGCTCGACTTCCTCGTCGGAGACGAACGGGCCATGCACGCGGGAAATGCGCCCGCCGCCCGCCATGTGCAGCATATCGCCCTGACCGAGCAACTGCTCTGCACCCTGTTCGCCCAGAATCGTGCGGCTGTCGATCTTCGAGGTCACCTGGAATGAAATACGGGTCGGGAAGTTCGCCTTGATCGTGCCGGTGATGACATCGACCGACGGACGCTGCGTGGCCATGATCAGATGGATACCCGCAGCACGGGCCATCTGGGCGAGGCGCTGAATGGCGCCTTCGATGTCCTTGCCGGCCACCATCATCAGGTCGGCCATCTCGTCGACGATAACGACGATATAGGGCATCGGCGTCAGATCCATGACTTCCTGCTCGTGAATGGGCTCGCCCGTCCCTTTGTCGAAGCCGGTCTGGACGGTGCACATCACCGTCTCGCCCTTTTCCTTGGCGAGGGCAGCGCGGGCATTGAAGCCGTCAATATTGCGCACGCCCAGCTTTGACATCTTCCGGTAGCGGTCTTCCATTTCCCGTACCGCCCACTTCAGTGCCATGACTGCCTTTTTCGGGTCGGTCACAACAGGGGTAAGGAGGTGCGGAATACCGTCATAGATCGACAGCTCGAGCATTTTGGGGTCGACCATGATCAGCCGGCACTCTTCCGGCGTCAGCCGGTAAAGCAGCGACAGGATCATGGTGTTGATCGCAACCGACTTGCCCGAACCTGTTGTACCGGCAACCAGCAGATGCGGCATCTTGGCGAGTTCAGCGATAACCGGCTCACCGCCAATGGTCTTGCCAAGGCAGAGCGCCAGCTTGAGCTTGGTGCCCTCGAAATCCGGCGAAGCGATCATTTCGCGGAAGTACACGGTCTCGCGCGTCGTGTTCGGCAGTTCGATGCCGATGACATTGCGGCCAGGCACCACGGCAACGCGGGCCGACAGCGCCGACATGGAGCGGGCGATATCATCGGCAAGGCCGATAACGCGGGAGGACTTGATGCCGGGCGCCGGCTCGAATTCATACAGCGTCACCACGGGTCCGGGGCGCACATGAATGATCTCGCCGCGGATGCCGAAGTCCTCAAGCACGCTTTCAAGAAGTCCGGCATTCTGTTCCAGCGCTTCCTGCGTAATGATCACTTCCGCGCGTTCCGCCGGTTCCTGCAGCAACGACAGCGGCGGGCGCTCATACATCTCGCCATAGGACTGTACGGCAAGCGGTGTAAGGCGGGTCGGCACGATAGCGGGCTTCTCCTGGCGCACCGTTACCTGCAGCCGTGACGGCTTTTCTTCAGCGGCCGCTTCTTCCGGCGGTAATGGTGCCACCGCAGCGGAAGCAAACGTCACTTCCTCTTGCACATCAATCGCCGGGCTCATAACCGCAGCGCTTTCCACGACCGGATCCATCTGGCGCTGCGGTGTAGCGGCTGCAACAGCCGCCGGTGCAACCGGAACAACCGGTGCGGCAGGCAAGGGAGCCGGCGCTGCAGGTACAGTGGTCTCAGCGGCGGTGGCCTGCGGCTGCCGGAGCTCGACAACACGGAACAGCGCGGTAATGGCATCGGGTGCGATCTTGCGTACAGCCTTCGATGCAGAGGCTGCGGGGGTAGCAACAAAGCCGCCCGAGAACTCCATCGATTCCCAGAATGCATAATCCGAGAGGTAATCCAGCGTTCCGGATTTTTGTGGAATTGGCTGCGCACCGCTTGTTTGCAGGCTTGGTCGGGCCTCACGTGCAACGGGGGCGGCTGGTGCATGCGTGACGACCGCCGGTGCATAATTTGTGACGAATGCCGGGGCCCGCGGTAAACCGGACTGCGCCGGGGCAGGGGCCTTGCGAAGAGCAGCCTCGCCAGCAACCGGCTTGAGAGCCGCCGGCGCGACAGCAGGAATCTTCGGGGTTGGCGCCGGGATGGCCGCCTTTGGCGCGACGATCGGCCTTTCCACTTTGGGAGCAGGTGCCGGCGTTGCGCTTTCGGCCCCGTTGCGGTGCTTTTGCAGAACGGTATCGGGGGTGCGGGTGAAACGCACATTGGCCGACAGGGAGAACATCCGCTTCGAAATGGGAGCCGTGGGATCCGTATCCGGCTCAAGTGTGATCGGCGCACGTGCAGGCGCGCGCATCCCGCCGCTGGGCGTGGTTGAAGCGGGCGCCTCGATAGAACGTCGGGTGGAGACCGGCTCATAGGGCGAAGCAGCAGGAGTGCGCATGTTTCCCGAACCGTTTGGCACACTATTTCGAGTCGCCTGGGTCGGAGCTGGCGGTTGTACCGCCTCCGGTACGGGGGGCTTTTGTGCCAAAGGCGGCTGTGCAGACGCTGGCGATTCGTGCGCATCGCCATATTCGTCTACGTAATCGTCTGACTTCATTGAGAAATTTGTTCTTGGAATACGCATGATACCTGCAAGCGAAGCGATTGGATGTTGCTCGTAAACTTGCCTAATCGAATAGAAAATGAAGGTTAATAAGTTGCTACTGATGGCTGCAAACGCTCTCCCTGTTGCTGCCTCCTGACAGGGGCAGCGACGGCCCGGATCGACGCAGGGCACGTGCGCAGGCACGCCCCGGATTACAAAAAAGCAGCCTGTTTGAGATCAGGCTGCTTTGTTTGTCATGTAACAGTGCGAGCCGTCAGGCGGCTTCTTCGGCAATCAGCTTGCCGAGACGGGAAATCCCGGTTTCGATTGCTTCCTTGTTGGGTAAGGAGAAGTTGAGCCGGATGGTATTCTTGCCGGTCCCGTCCGCATGGAATGCAAAGCCGGGAACGAACGCCACGCGCACCTTTTGCAGCGCTTGCGCGAGGAGCCCTGCGCCGTCCATGCCTTCCGGCAAGGTGACCCAGACAAACATGCCGCCCTCCGGCTTTGTCCACGTCACGCCTGGCGGCATGAAACGGGCAAGGGCATCGAGCATATAGTCGCGGCGCTGGCGGTAGCTGTTGCGCACCTTCTCGACCTGCTTGTCGAAATCCCGGGACGCCACGTGATGGATTGTCATCTGATTGATGGTCGGGCTGTGCAGATCGGCAGCCTGTTTGATCAGGACCAGCTTGGCAATCACAGGCTGTGCAGCGCAAATCCAGCCGACACGCAAGCCGGGTGTAAGGGTCTTGGAGAAACTGCCGGAGTAGACCACACGCGTGCGGTCGATATGTCCTTCACGTTCGCAATCGAGGGCAAGCATCGACGGCACGGGCTCGCCATCGAACCGCAAGGCCTGATAGGCCGCATCTTCGATCAGCGGTATGTCGAGTTCATGCGCCAGCTCAATCAGGCGGATGCGGCCATCCCGGCTGACCGTTTCGCCCGTCGGGTTGCAGAAATCCGCCGTCAGATAGGCAAGCTTTACATCACCGCCTGCAGCCTTTGCACCGTCACGATAGGCGGCCGGTGTCATGTTTCCCTGTTCGGGGTTGAGACGGTCGTAGCGCGGCTCATAGGCATTGAAGGCCTGGAGGGCACCGAGATAGGTGGGCCAGGTCGTCAGCACCGTATCGCCGGGTGATATGAACAGCTTGCCGAGGTAGTCCAGTGCCTGTTGCGAGCCCGTGGTGATGATGATGTTGTCGATCGTGCAGGGCACGCCGAGCGACGCCATGTGCTGCACCAGCCATTCCCGCAGCGGGCGATATCCCTCACTCACGGAATATTGCAGCGCGACGTCAGCATTCTTGCTGAGAACAGCCTCATAGGCTTCCCGTATCGCTTCCTTGGGAAAAAGAGCAGGGTCCGGAATACCGCCGGCAAAGGAAATGATGTCCGGCTGATCAAGCAGTTTCAACAGTTCACGTATCTCGGACGCACGCATATTTTTGGTGCGTGTTGCGTACAGAGCATCCCAATCGCCCATCTCTTCCTCCCAGCTATTTGTCGGCGCATAGCACCGTAAAACAGCCGATATGTCAACAATACTGACATATCGATTGCCGTTGTTTTGCGCGGGCTACCGCCGCACAACTTCATTCGCCGGGAGCCTTGACCATTTTCGTGTGGCCGCTGATGTCGGCGCCTGCCGATTGCGAGAAGCGGAGATTCCAGATTGTTGCGGTCAGCGAAATCGCCGTTACAACAAGAAACGCCGCCGAGAAGTCACCAAGCTCCGGCGTCGCGTGACTTCTCAGCAGCATTGAACCCGAAAGGGCCAGTGCGCCGACGCAAATACCGAGCGACAACATGAGCTGCTGGAATGTCGTATAGAAACTGGTGGCAGAACTCATGCGTTCCCGTCCGATCTCATCATAGGCAATCGTGTTGTAGGCAGTGAACTGGAACGACATGAAGAACCCGCAGCACAGCAGAACAGAGAAGATAAGGGGCAGGGGCCAGTCGGGCCGGAATGCCGCGCAAAGCGCATAGCCGAACGTTGCAATGAGACCATTGACGATAAGGCTTGCGCGGAAACCGAAGCGTCGCAGGATTTTCGGTGCAACGGCCTTCATCATCATGGAGCCCAATGCCGTGGCGACAACGATGCCGCCCGCGCGCGCCGCAGAAAATCCGAAGCCGAGCTGCAGCATCAGGGGCAGCAGGAACGGCTGCGCCCCCTGGGTGATGCGGGTCAGCGAGCCGGCAATGACAGACGTGCTGAAGCTGCTGACGCGCATGAGCGAGAAATCGAGAATGGGGGAGGGATGCCGCTTGGCATGTGCGAGATAACCCGCACCGAAAACCATCCCCACAGCGACAAGAACAGCTGCCATTTCACCTTCACCCGGGCGGCTTGCCATTTCGAAACCGAAGAGGAGAGAGCCGAGTGAAATGCCGGAAAGGAAAAGACCAAGAAAATCAAAGGGACCGTCGGACACCCCCTTCACCTCTTCGATGAAGCGCCTGACAAGAATGAAACCAATACAGCCGATCGGCACATTGATGTAGAAAATCCAACGCCAGTCGAAATAGGTGACAATCAGCCCGCCCACGGGCGGCCCCAGAATGGGGCCGACAAGCGCGGGAACCAGCAGCCAGGACATCGCTGAAACAAGATCCTTGCGCGCGACGCTGCGCATCAGTACGAGGCGGCCAACCGGCATCATCATTGCACCGCCAAGGCCCTGAATGATACGCGCGAGAACGAGAAAGCGCAGATCCGGAGCCTGCGCACAGAGGATCGAACCAAAGACGAAAACCGCGATTGCCGCACTGAAAACAGTGCGGGATCCGAACCGGTCGGCAATCTTGCCACTCGCCGGGATGAAGATGGCGAGACTGAGGAGATAGGAGGTGAGCGCCAGGCTCATGGCAGGTGGCTGAACGCCAAAATCGCGTGCCATGGTCGGCAACGCCGTTGCCAGCACCGTCGCGTCGAGCTGTTCCATGAACATGGCGCTGGCAATGATAAGCGCTATGGTGCGGAAGTTCGGACCTGTTGTTTTGTTGTCAGGCGTTTGGATCGTTTGTGGCCGGGCCTGGGAGGCCTGACTGATTTGGTCCGACATGGTCGGGTTCGCTCTCGATAGCGCGTACACATCGGAAAGAAAATGTCGCGGATTTGCAAACGGCGGCTAGCCGTGGGGAAACGACCACCGATATAAACCCGCGATTTTGCGATATCCATATACAATCTCGTGATTCATTGTACCTGGTACAAAATAATCGTCCGAAACAGAGCGCGTATTTTGGAAGCAAGCCTGAACGACGGTGCACTTCGAAATAGAACCCACCCCGGTTGCCGATCAAAATCGCATAATCTATCTTATGGAACTCGCATCATCCTTGGTGAATGAAGGGCGCGTAGCTTGCGGGATCAACCATAGCGGGACGCCGGTCCAAAGCGAGTGTGCTGATCCGTTTCGGCGTGCGCGCAATGACCTTGCCTGCCTTGATGACGGCAAGCCGCGTTGCCTTGAGGCGGATTGCTTCGATTGCATCGGCAGCCTGCAGCAGCACCATGTCTGCCTTGCAACCCACATCAAGACCATAACCGTTCAAATTGAGTATCTTGGCAGGCTCGGTGGTAACCGCGGCAAAACATTGGCGCATGGCGCTGCGGCTCGTCATCTGCGCCACGTGTAGACCCATGCTGGCAACGTCAAGCATGTCAGCCTGGCCGAGTGAATACCAGGGGTCCATCACGCAATCGTGGCCGAAGGCAACGGTAACGCCATGGGCCAGAAGCTCCGGCACCCGGGTCATGCCCCGACGCTTCGGATAGGTGTCGTGACGACCCTGGATGCCGATATTGATCAGCGGATTGGCAATCGCCGCCACGCCGGCCTCTGCAATCAACGGCAAAAGCTTGCTGACGTAGTAATTGTCCATCGAATGCATCGAGGTCAGATGCGACCCCGTCGAGCGGCCGCCAAGACCGAGGCGCCGTGTTTCATAGGCCAGTATTTCGATATGCCGTGACATCGGATCATCGGTCTCGTCACAGTGCAGATCGATCATCAGGCCGCGATCCGCCGCAATCTCGCAGAGGGCTTTGACGCTCGCTGCGCCATCGGCCATGGTGCGCTCGAAATGCGGAATACCGCCAACCACATCGACGCCGAGATCAAGCGCCCGTTTGAGCAG
The DNA here is from genome assembly GCF_044760925.1 of Phyllobacterium sp. NPDC097923. Classification (NCBI taxonomy): domain Bacteria; kingdom Pseudomonadati; phylum Pseudomonadota; class Alphaproteobacteria; order Hyphomicrobiales; family Phyllobacteriaceae; genus Phyllobacterium; species Phyllobacterium sp. NPDC097923. The sequence continues at coordinate 20,254 of NZ_JBIWBL010000010.1, forward strand.
GTAGACAGCGCCGGGAAAGCGGTAGTAACCATCCTGCGGGAAAGCCACCAGTTGCAGGTCGATATAGGGTGCAACCTGTCTTTTGACGTCGAGCAGCGCTTCAACACCCAGCAGGCGCTCGTCGCAGATATCCACATGGGTCCGGATCGCGAGCAGCCCCTGTGTGACCGCCAGATCGCAATAGCGCAGGGCCCGCTCGATCACAGCTTCATGGGTGAGAAGCGGTTTCAATTCACCCCATATCTGGATTCCATCGAGCAGCAACCCGCTTTCATTGAGGCGCGGCTGGCCGAGCGACAGCGTTGCATCCATATGAAAGTGACTATCGACAAAGGGAGGCGAAACCAGAAGACCGCCGGCATCGATCGTCTCCCCCGCCTCCCCGCCGAGATTGACGCCGACGGCAACAATGCGGCCGGATTGCACACCGATATCGAGACCTGTACGGCCGTCAGGCAAGGTTGCGTTGGTAACTTTCAGATCGAACATGGAACCTCTTTGACTGCTTTGCCGGTTGCACTGTCTCTACTTTAACAGGCAAACACCGGATAGCTGCAACGGGCAAACAGCACTGCAGGAAACTGCGATTGACACAGGCGCATTCAACTCACGTTAGTTATTGAAGGACAACGGATTATCCCTATTCTCATGGAAAAGTTATATAATAGGGATAATCCTTTGAATATCAACTTTCTAATTTAGTTTTACCGGTGTATTATCCCTCCCACTGCCAACAATGTAAGATTTGGGGATAAAATGAGCAAATTCAGAGAATTATCTTCAGATCAAATACGCCAGCTCATTGATACGGAACAGGCCTACGATGTCTACCGGACCAGTCTGAAGGAGTATGAACAGCGTTTTTCCGGATCAATGTCGTGGAAGAAAAGCACGAACGACAAGGATTATCTCTACAAGAAGACACAGGGCATCTGGAAATCCCTTGGGCCCCGCTCCGCCGAAACGGAAGCGATCTTCGGGCAGTTTCATACGGGGCGCGAAAGCGCCAAGACCCGTGTTTCCCGCCTGGCAAGACGGTTGGATGAGCTCGCCCCCGTCAACCGTGCCATGGCTTTGGGCCGGGTGCCGCTTCTGACTGCACGCATCATCCGCGCGCTCGGAAAATCCGGATTGATCGGCACGGCGGTCGATGTCGTCGGCACAAATGCGCTCTTTGCCTATGAACGCATGGCCGGTGTCCAGATTACCGGCGGACTTTTATCGACGCAGGATGTCGACCTGCTGTTCGACTCCCGGTTCAGCCTGCGGCTGATCAGCAAGGATTTTTCCCACAAGGGTTTGATCGGGCTTTTGCAAAAAATCGATCATTCGTTTGCACCGCTGGCGAGAAATGGGTATCGCGCCGCCAATCGCGACGGCTTTCTCGTCGACCTGATCAAGCCAACGCCAAAGGACCGCATGTCGACGCGGGAGAAAGCGCGCTTCAGCACCGATGATGAGGACCTGCAGGCAATCGAGATCGAAGGCCTGACATGGCTGGTCAACAGTCCGAAAACCTCGACCGTCGTCATCGATGAAAAAGGCTATCCGCTGGACTATACCTGCCCCGATCCGCGTGCCTTTGCCTTGCACAAACTGTGGTTGTCGCGCCGCAGCGACCGCGATGCCGCCAAACGTATACGCGATGAACTGCAGGCAAAAACCGTTGCCGGGCTGATCCGGGCAAGACTGCCGCACCTGTCCTTCGAGGCGAAGGACCTGCAGGCGCTCCCCCTGGCGTTGCGGCAACTGGCACCGGAACTTGAGCCGACGCCCGATGGTGATGTCGGCGAAGCTCTGAGCTTGACGCCGAACTGGTAAAAAAAGCCCCTCCCGGATGATCCGGAAGGGGCGCTCTATTTTAGCTGTAGGCCTGCATGGGCGGGCAGGCGCAGACGAGATTGCGATCCCCGGCGACGTTGTCGATGCGCGACACCGGCGGCCAGTATTTCGGGTTCTCTTCGCTCTCGCCTGCCGGCAGGCTGGCTTCCTTACGGGTGTAAGGATGCGACCAGTCATCGGCCAGCACATCACCGGATGGGTGCGGTGCATTGACGAGCGGGTTGTCGTCACGCGGCCAGACGCCACTGGCAACCTTCTCCGCTTCCCCGGCAATGAGGATCATTGCATCACAGAAGCGGTCGATCTCGCGCTTGGATTCCGATTCCGTCGGCTCGACCATCAGCGTACCGGCAATCGGCCAGGACATGGTCGGGGCGTGGAAGCCGTAATCGATGAGGCGCTTGGCGATATCCTCGACGCTGATCCCGGCACTGTCCTTCAGCACGCGGGTATCGAGAATACACTCATGCGCCACGCGGCCGTTCTGTCCCGTGAACAGCACGGGATAGTGGCCCTTCAGCCGCTCCGCAATGTAGTTGGCGTTGAGAATAGCCATCTCGGTTGCACGCTTGAGGCCCACCCCGCCCATCATACGGATATACATCCACGTGATGGGGAGAATGGATGCGCTGCCGAACGGAGCCGCTGAAACCGCGTGCTGCGATCCCTTGGCCACGTGGCCGGGCAGGAATGGCGCAAGATGCTTCTTCACGCCGATCGGACCAACACCCGGCCCGCCGCCACCATGAGGAATGCAGAAGGTCTTGTGCAGGTTCATATGGCAGACGTCGGCACCGATATCGCCGGGACGGGCAAGCCCGACCAGCGCATTGAGGTTGGCGCCATCGAAATAGACCTGGCCGCCATGCTGATGAATGACCGTGCAGATATCCTTGACGCCTTCTTCGAACACACCATGGGTCGATGGGTAAGTGATCATCAGCGCTGCGAGATTGGCACTGTGCTGGTCGGCTTTTGCCTTGAGGTCCTCAAGATCGATATCGCCGGCCTCTTCACATGCCACGACCACCACCCGCATGCCCGCCATATGGGCACTGGCCGGATTGGTGCCATGCGCCGATTCCGGGATGAGGCAGATATCACGATGCGCATCGCCCCGATCCAAATGATAACGGCGAATGGCCAGGAGACCGGCATATTCACCCTGGCTGCCTGCATTGGGCTGCAGTGAAACTGCATCAAAGCCGGTGATCTCGGACAACCAGGCTTCCAGATCGTCCGTCATCGCCTTGTAGCCAAGCGCATGGCTGGCAGGAGCGAACGGATGCACATTGGCAACGCTGTTCCAGCTGACCGGCAGCATTTCGGCGGCAGCGTTGAGCTTCATTGTGCACGAGCCGAGCGGAATCATGGCCCGGTCGAGCGCCAGATCCTTGTCCGCCAGACGGCGCAGGAAACGCATCATTTCGGTTTCCGAGCGCTGCTGATGGAAAACGGCCTGGGTCATGAAACCCTCGGCCTGCCTTTCGCCGGGCAATGTTGCCTTTGCTTCCGCAGGCAGATCGGCACCGAAAAGCGCAGAGAGAGCCTTCAGGTCATCTTCCGATGTCGTTTCATCCACCGTGATGCCGAGGCGGTCCTGATCGACAATGCGCAGCAGACGCCCGCCCCTTTCAGCCTCCGCTGCAATGGAGGCGGCTTTGCCGGGAACAGTGACCGTAACCGTATCGAAGAAATGCGATCCGGCGATGGAAAGGCCCGCCCCTGTCAGTGCAGCGGCCAAACGGGCCGCCTGGGCATGCACGCGGCGGGCGATGGCCTGAAGCCCCTGCGGACCATGCCAGATGGCATAGGACACCGCCATATTGGCCAGCAGTGCCTGCGCGGTGCAGATGTTGGACGTCGCCTTGTCGCGGCGGATATGCTGCTCGCGCGTCTGCAGGGCAAGGCGGTAGCCGGCCCGCCCCTTGCTGTCGACGGACTGACCAACCAGACGGCCGGGTATAAGCCGGGTCAGCGTTTCGCTGACGGCAAGGTAAGCGGCATGCGGGCCGCCATAACCGATCGGCACACCAAAGCGCTGCATGGAACCGGCAGCAATATCGACACCGGCCTTGGCAGGCGGAGCGGTGATTGTCAGGGCCAGCGGATCCGCCACGGCGATCACCAGCGCACCAGCGGCTTTGGCGGCTTGAATGACCGAAACATGGTCACCATAGACACCGAATGTGTCCGGCCATGGAACGATGATCGCTGCAACGCTGGCATCGATCTCGCCTTCATCCACGGTCATGCCCAGCGGCTCGGCGCGGGTCTTGACCACATCGACTGTCTGCGGATGCAGGGCACCGGCGATCACGATGCGGGTGCGCTTCTCGCGATGATGGCGATAGGCGATGCCGACGGCTTCCGCAACGGCTGTCGCCTCGTCCAGGAGCGACGCGGATGCAACCGGCAAACCGGTCAGCTCCGTCACCAGCGTCTGGAAGTGGAACAGCAGTTCAAGACGGCCCTGGCTGATTTCCGACTGATACGGCGTATATGCGGTATACCAGGCCGGGTTTTCAAACAGATTACGCAGGATAACCGCGGGCACGTGGGTGCCGTGATAACCCTGGCCGATAAAGCTCTTGTGGGTCTTGTTCTGGCTCATCTTGGCAGCGAGCTCGGCCAAAGCTTCCGACTCATTGACGGCTGCAGGAATGTCGAGCGGCCGTTCAAGCCGGATGGATTTTGGTACAGCCTGCGCAATCAAAGTTTCCAGCGACGGAATGCCAAGAGCCGCCAACATGGCGCGGGAGCCTTGTATGCTCGGACCGATATGGCGGTCAGCGAACGGGAATATGGTGTCTTTCATCATCATGCCTTCAGCCAATGATTGCTTTGTAGCCTGCCTCGTCGAGAAGGCCGGTCAGCTGATCCGGATTGGACAGCTTCATCTTCCATAGCCAGCCGTCGCTTGCGGCGGCCGAGTTGACCAGCGACGGATCGCTTGCAGTTGCTTCGTTCACTTCCGTCACTTCACCGTCCAGCGGCGCATAGACGTCCGATGCCGCCTTGACGGATTCAACGACAACCGTGGCATCGCCTTTGGACAAGGACTGACCGACATCCGGCAACTGGACAAAAACCAGATCGCCGAGTTGATCCTGCGCATGATCGGTGATGCCGACCGTCGCGATGTCATTCTCGACGCGGACCCATTCGTGGTCTTCGGTAAAGTAAGTGGCTGCCATCTCAATTATCCTTTGTGGTAGCGATGTGGAGTGAAGGGAAGTGAATGAATATCGACCGGGACGCGGTTGCCCCGCACCTCGGCGAAAACCTTGGAGCCCAGCGCGGACAGCTCTTTGCTGACGTACCCCATGGCAACAGGAAAACCTGCCGATGGTCCGAAACCGCCCGACGTGACCAGTCCGACCTTGTTGCCATCGGCATCAAAGAGTTCGGCATCGGTGCGCACCGGCTGCCGGCCATCGGGCTTCAGGCCGACGCGTTTCTTGGCCGATCCTGTTGCGATCTTGGCGAGAAGCGCCGCAGCGCCGATAAAGCCCGCTGTCTCGCGCACCGGCTTGGCAATGGCCCAGAGCAGTCCGGCATCGACCGGATCATAATCCGGTGTTATGTCATGGCCGTGCAGGCACAGACCCGCTTCAAGGCGCAGACTGTCGCGGGCAGCAAGCCCGATCCAGGCGACACGCTCATCGGCGAAAAGCTTTTCGACAAGCATACGGGCATCGGCTTCCGGCAGGCCGATCTCAAAACCGTCCTCGCCGGTATAGCCGGAGCGGCTCATGAACCAGCCGGGCTTCGGCTCAAATCCGTTCATGAAAGCAAGGTCAGTTCCGGCAATACCGGCATCCAGCAACACATTCACGGCCTGCGGCCCCTGAATGGCCAGGAACACACGATCCAGCGCGTCGATCTTGCAGTCGAAATCCTTGGCGACACCGCGCAGATGCGCTTCGTCAGCCGCGGCATTTCCGGCATTGGCAACGACCATGAAATGCTCGTCGCCGAGACGCGTCACGATCAGGTCATCGAGGATGCCTGCCTTGTCATTGAGAAAGAAGGTATATTTCGACTGACCCGTCTGAAGCGCAGACGCATCAAGCGGGCATGCGCGTGACAAGAGTGCCGCGGACTGTGGCCCGGCCACATCAAAGAGCTGCATATGCGAAATGTCGAAAAGCCCGGCCTTCTCGCGCGTGTGAAGGTGTTCCTTCATCACACCGAGCGGATAGGTGATCGGCATCGACCAGCCGGCAAAACCGCCAAAGCGCGCATTGGCGGCCTTGTGCAGATCGTCAAGCGGCAATTGTTTCAGATTATCTTCAGTGCCCATTTTTACTCCAGAGACGTGCAAAGACCTCCGCCACACGACGGAACATTTCTTTGCCCCTCTGTCGGAAGCCTGAGAGACTCGCTCAATCAGGACCCCTGACTGAACTTACACCTTCGGCGCGGAGTTTCCCCCGACTTTCCAGAGTTGCCTTCCCGGTTTGCGGTTCCTGGTACCTGAGAGATTTCGGGCGATTTCCCCTTCGGTGGCCTGCACATTTCCATGCACGACACTCTCCCGCAAACTGACAGGGCCGAAGCCCTCGACAGGCTGGACCATAGCGCAACGGCCTCTGCCTGTCATCGTGCAAATGGCCGATTTGCCGCTTTGTGGACAGAAATTGTCTGAATGAGGATACTTCGACAGGGAGCGCCCGATGTCAGCGGGTCAGGGCCATCACCCCGAGCGCCTGCCCCCTGCCCTTGACGCCATGCATTCCAAGGTAATTTGCCTTGATTTCATTGGAGAAACTCATCCTCTGTGCCAATTCGCTGGAGATCAAAATCGGCGTGGCCAATGTGCGGCAGAGGCTTTCCAGCCGCGCCGTGGTGTTCACCGTATCGCCGAAATAGGTGATCTTGTGGTGATCCACCCCGATCTCGGCTGTGATGATCGGGCCGCCATGCAGGGCCGCACGCAGGCGCGGCACCCTTCCGAATCGCTCAAGCCATTGATTTGCATTCTTTTCGATACCGTCCAGAATATCGAAGACACAGCGAGCACAACTCGCATCCTTGATGCCGCGCTCAATGGGCCATGTGATGATGGCCGCATCCCCGACATAATCGTCAATGGCTCCGCCGTGACGCCGGACAGGTTCGGCAAAGGCGGCAAAGAGCGCGCCGAGAAACTGCTGCGCCCGCAGATCGCCATGTTCTTCAGCAAACGAGGTCGACCCGACAAGATCGATGAAAAGAAACACGCGCTCTTCGGCCACAGGCTGGCGGTACCGGCTCATCAGAAGGCTGGCAAAAATGTCGCGGCCGAGAAGATCGCGCACCCGCAGGATGAAAATCATGAGGGTCAGGACGGCGAGCGTGTAGAGCAGCACCTGCGGTGACAGCGTTGCCGCGCGCCAGAAAGGACCGTCAATCCAGCCGAAGCTCCACAGCGTTATCCCACAAACGGCATTGCCGATGCTGATCAGCACATAATCGGCTATCAATGCGGCGACGAGAAACCCCGCCGTCGGCAATGTGTTGATCCAGGCACGCAATTTCGGAAAGATGAGGCCGCGTTCGAACGCCAGGATCGGCACACAGATGGAAAGGGCAAACACGGCCCCTAAAAAATACCCCTGCCTATAGACCAGCCAACTATAGAGATAGCCGCTTGCCGCGACAGCGCTGAGAAGGAATACCCACAATCCCACTGAATTTCTGCGCATATTCCCGTTCCGATCCATTTCAAACCTTCAGGGCTGGCTTCAAGGCCGCGTCCCTCCGTGATTTCATTTATGCGCCGAACAATATTATCCAACCAACAGATATCCACGATCTCGCGATATCCATCTGGAGAATTACACCAAGGATCATCCCATCAGACTCACTGCCGTGCAAATTGTCCATCGGATGCGGTCAATTTAAGGCTCCAGATTGTTGAAAAATGACGGTCACTGGCCGGGAGATCAACGATAAATCTCGTACCCGGCATCCCCGCCACCAGGTTAAATCATGCCGTCAGCGAGAGGAATATTAATACAGTTTGCCCGCTGATTTTTAGCAAAGCGTTCTTTGACGGGTCTCGAAATCCGATAAAATCTGACTGCCTCTGAAACGGAGTTCGCGCTGCCTCTGGCGATGCGTGGCTTCAATCACATGGAGGCTATACCCTAACATGGGCTACGCACTGAGTTTGCTCGATAAAAGTCCGATCCACGATGGCGAAACGGCCAGCACGGCGCTGAAGCGGACAGTCGCGCTGGCCCGCCAGGCGGAACAGTGGGGCTTCCACCGGTTCTGGGTGGCCGAACACCATGATGCACCGACATTGGCAAGCTCGTCGCCGGAAGTGCTGATCGCCTTCCTGCTGGCCAATACGGCGCGTATCCGCGTGGGCTCCGGCGGGGTCATGCTACAGCACTACAGCCCCTACAAGGTGGCCGAAAATTTCAATGTCCTGGCTGCACTGGGACCCGGCCGCGTCGATCTCGGCGTGGGCAAGGCTCCCGGCGGACTGCCGTTTTCGACGCGCGCCCTGCAGGGCGTTGTCCCGCGGACGCAGACGCAGGATTTTTCCGCCCAGCTCGCCCAGCTCAGCGCCTTTCTCGACAAGGGACTGCCTGCGGATGACCCGCTTGCCGGCGTTCAGGCAACACCGCGTCCTGCCGTCGCTGCCAACCGCTTCCTGCTTGGCGCCAGTGTCGACAGCGCGCTGCTTGCCGCCTCCCAGGGTTGGGATTTTGTCTTCGCCAGCCACCTCAACGGCGACGAAACGATCCTGCAGCAGACACTGGAGGCGTACCGGAAGGCCGCACCCGGCCGTGCGCCTCTCCTTGCCGTGGGGATCGTGGCGGCCGAGACGGATGCGGAGGCTGACCGGCTGGCCGGCAATATCCAGCATTTCAAGGTGCATGTGGACAATGGCCAGAGCGTCACCGTTGGCAGCGTGGAACAGGCAGAAGAATATGCACGCCAGGCAGGTGCTGCCAATTATCGGATCGAGAAGAAGACACCCAATGTCCTGCGCGGCGCGGCCCGCACGGTTTCAGACCGGCTCGACCGGCTGCATGACCGCTACGGCATCGGCGAATTCATCATCGACACCCCCATCAATGACGCTGCGAAGCGCCTCAGATCCATCGAACTTCTGGCTCAGGCGCAATTCGCCGCTGCCGCATGATCAAGGAGATTGAATAATGTCCAAGCGACCCATTCCATTCGGTGTGATGCTGCAGGGTGCCGGCGGCCACATGAATTCCTGGAAACACCCGAGTTCGCCTGTTGATGCCAGCGTCAATTTCGAATTCTTTGTACGCAATGCCCGCAAGGCCGAAGAGGCAGGCATTGCCTTTGCTTTCGTCGCTGACGGGCTCTACATCAACGAAAAATCCATCCCGCATTTTCTCAACCGTTTCGAACCGATTGCCATTTTGTCCGCACTGGCCGCGACAACCTCGAAACTCGGTCTCGTCGGCACAGTCTCGACCTCCTACAGCGATCCGTTCACCGTTGCCCGGCAGTTCGGCTCGATCGACAAGATCAGCAACGGCCGCGCCGGCTGGAACGCCGTGACATCGCCGCTTGAAGGCTCGGCCAAGAATTACGGCCGCGACCATCCCGACCATGCCCTGCGCTATGAGATTGCGGACGAACATCTCGAAGTGGTCAAGGGCTTGTGGGACTCATGGGATGACGACGCCTTTGTCCGCAACCGCGAAACAGGCCAGTTCTTCGACAAGACCAAGCTGCATCGCCTGAACCACCATGGCCGGTTCTTCAACTCGGAGGGCCCACTGAATATCAGCCGTTCCGAACAGGGACAGCCGGTCATTTTCCAGGCCGGATCGTCCGACGACGGCATCGACCTCGCCGGCAAACATGCGGACGGCGTGTTCACCAACCACGTGCCGATCGAGGAGGCGCAAGCCTTCTATCGCCGGGTTAAGCAAAGTGCGGTCGCGCACGGTCGCAAGCCGGGCGATGTCCTGATTTTCCCCGGCATCGCGCCCATCGTCGGTGCAACGGAGGAGGAAGCGGAGGCAAAGTACCGCATCATCCGCGATCTGGTGACCGTTGACGAAGCACTTGCCTATCTCGGGCGCTTCTTCGACCATCATGATTTCAGCGCCTATTCCATTGACGCGCCGTTCCCGGAACTCGGCGATATCGGCAAGAACAATTTCCGTTCCACCACGGACCGCATCAAGCGCAACGCCAGGGAAAAGGGCCAGACCTTGCGTGAAGTCGCGTTGGAAGTCACAACGCCGCGCAATGCCTTCACCGGCACACCGCAGAAGATCGCCGACGAACTCATCCGCTGGGTCGAAACCGAAGCGGCCGACGGGTTCATTCTCGGCTTCCAGATCCTGACCGAAGGGCTCGAGGACTTTACGCGCGACGTGCTGCCGCTGCTCGAGGAGCGCGGCTATCACAACAAGGTGCTTCCCGGCACAACCTTGCGCGAAAATATCGGCCTGCCCTTCCGCGAAAGCCTCTACACCAAAGCCCGTCAGGCCACGAAGGAACCCATCAAAGAGGCGGCACTCTGATGGGTCGGCAGGCGGGTCCGGTTGAGGAAAGAATCAGCAGCTATCTTGATGAGATGGTCGCTCTTCGCCACGACCTGCACCAGAATCCCGAACTGGGTTACAACGAGCACCGCACCAGCGCGCTCGTTGCCGGCCGGTTGCGCGACTGGGGCTATCAGGTCACCGCGGGCGTCGGCAAAACTGGTGTTGTTGGAACCCTGCAAAACGGCAACGGCCCCAAACGGCTCGGCATTCGCGCCGATATGGATGCCCTGCCGATCGTTGAAGCGACGGGCCTGCCCTATGCCAGCACCATACCCGGAAAAATGCATGCTTGCGGCCATGACGGGCACACCACCATTCTTCTGACCAGCGCCCGTTATCTCGCCGAAACGCGTGACTTCTCCGGCACCCTCCACGTCATCTTCCAGCCAGCCGAGGAAGGCGGCGCCGGGGCCCGCAGCATGGTTCGCGATGGCCTGTTCGAACGCTTTCCCTGCGACGCCGTCTTCGGCCTGCACAACTGGCCAGGTATTCCAACGGGCCAGTTCGGGTTCATCACCGGACCGGCGATGGCCTCGGTCGACAAGGTCACGGTCCGGATCATCGGCAAAGGCGGTCACGGCGCCCGCCCGCAGGAAACCGTTGATCCCGTCGTCGCCAGCGCCTCCTTCATCATGGCGCTGCAAAGCATTGTCGCCCGCAATATCGATCCGCTCGACGCCGCGGTGATTACGGTCGGCACCATCCACGCAGGCATCGCTCCCAATGTCATTCCCGATAGTGTCGAGCTGGAGCTGACGGTGCGCACCTTCCGCAAGGAGGTGCGGGAAGCCATCAAGTCCCGCCTCACCACACTGGCGAAAGCGCAGGCCGAAAGTTATGGCGCTGTCGCCGAGGTGGCCTATCCCAGCGGCTATCCCGTGCTGGTCAACCATGCCGATGAAACGGCGTTCGCCAGAAACGTGGCGATTGAACACTTCGGCGACGCGCGGATCGAGAAGGATTTCCGGCCGATTTCCGCCAGTGAGGATTTTGCCTTCATGCTGCAGGAAACACCGGGAAGCTACCTTTTCCTCGGCAATGGCGACAGCGCTCCGCTGCACAGTCCGCTCTACAATTTCAACGACGAGATACTGCCGTCAGCCGCCCGTTACTGGGTGAAGCTGACCGAAACCTATCTCGCCAGGAATCCCTCCGACAGGCCCATCTGACAAGAACGCGAGACAATCATGACTGATGTTTTTGTTTACACGACACCGAACGACAAACGCTCACAACCGTTGATCGACGCGCTGATCATCGAATACGAAACGCGCTATGGCAACTTTTATGGTGAACCGGCGCGCAACGAATTGAGTCGCTACCCAGCCGAGCTTTTCGCCGCGCCGGACGGTGCCTTTCTGCTCCTGATCCGCGACGGGCAAACCATCGGCGGCGGCGCGTTCAAACGCTATGACGAGCAGACGGCCGAACTCAAACGTATCTGGACCCACGCGGATTTGCGCCAGCAGGGCCTTGCACGCAAGGTTGTGACCGAACTTGAAGAACAGGCTGCGCGCCAGGGCTACACGCGGATTTACCTGACCACCGGCTTCCGCCAGCCCGAGGCAAAGGAACTGTATCTGCGTTCTGGATATACCGCTCTTTTCGATGTCAATGCCGATCCGGAAGTCTATCGGCACCTGCCCTTCGAGAAGGATATCAGTGCATTGGCAGCACAGTTGTCCAAGGTTCCCGCTTCTGTTTCGTCAGACTGTAACCTTCTGCGTCAGGCCGGGTGACTTCACCGGCATCATGATTGTCCGGACCGTGGGATTTCATGCTCAATAAACCCGGTTCTTTGCAACAATGCTTCTCTAACCCCTTTGATTTCGCAGTCCGTCGTCTTTGACTGCTTCGCTTAAACACTACTAAATCAGTCGAGTAAAATACGAGCCCGCAGAAGATTTTCCGATACGGACTCGCTCGACTGAAAAGTGTTGCACAGGGGAATTTGCAAGCATGGCGATTACAGCAGACTATTCGGCTACGCATTCCGTCCAGCCGCCCGCCGCCACAACCGAGGATTACACCCACTACAGGATTGTGAAAGCGAAATACCCGGCGCGTTTCTACGGAACATTGTTTGCCGCTCTGATCATTGCTGTCACGCTTCAATCCATTCTGACCAATCCGAAATGGGGATGGAACGTTTTTGCCGAATGGTTCTTCTCGGCTCCCGTATTGGCTGGCCTGGCGCGCACGCTCCTGCTGACCGTACTCGCAACCATTCTCGGCTTCGCGCTGGGAACAGCGCTTGCATTGGCCCGCGTGTCGAAATCGCCCCTCCTGTCGGGTCTGTCCTGGGCCTATATCTGGCTACTGCGTTCGATCCCGCTGATCGTGCTGCTCCTGATCCTCAACAATCTCGGCTATCTCTATGCGACGGTGCGCATTGGCGTGCCCTACACGGATATTCTCTTTGCCGAATATCCAACCATCTCGATCCTCAGCCCTTTTGCAGCGGCGCTCATCGGTCTCAGCCTCAATCAAGCAGCCTTCTCCTCTGAAATCATCCGCGGGGGTATCCTGTCCGTCGACCAAGGCCAGCTTGAAGCCGCGGCCGCGCTCGGCCTGCCCCGGCGCCGGCAGGCTTTCCGCATCGTCCTGCCGCAAGCCATGCGCACCATTCTTCCCACCGGATTCAACGAGATCATCGGCTTGGCCAAGGGCACATCCATGGTCTACGTGCTGGCCCTGCCGGAGCTCTTCTACACGGTTCAGGTGATCTATCGCCGCAACCTCGAAGTGGTCCCGCTGCTGATGGTGGCAACGGTCTGGTACCTGATCATCATGACTGTGCTGTCGGTCGCCCAGCACTATATCGAACGGCACTTCTCCAAAGGTGCCCTGCGTAATCCTCCCGCCCCGATTTTCCGCAAACTGTTCCGCCGGATCTTCGGTGCCCCGATTCTTGCCCGTCCGCAGAGCGTAACCGTGTCCGCCCTGCAAAATACGGCCGCGGCCAAAACCAGCGACCGCAGCATACCTCTCGCCACTTGGCGGGCGCCGGGATCGGTGAAAATCCAGGGTGTTTCCAAGAGCTTTGGCCAGCTTAAGGTGCTCGACGATATCCGGCTCGACATCAAGGCAGGCAGTGTCACCGCAATCCTCGGCCCTTCCGGCTCCGGCAAGTCCACCCTGCTGCGCACCATCAACCATCTGGAACGCGTCGACGACGGTTTCATCACCGTGGACAACGAGCTGGTCGGTTATCGCAAAAGCGGCCGGACACTCTATGAGCTGAAGGAGAAGGACATTCTCAAACGCCGCGCCGACATCGGCATGGTGTTCCAGAGCTTCAACCTGTTCCCACACCTCACTGTTCTTGAGAATATCATCGAGGCACCGGTGTCGCTCGGCCAGCTGACCCGCCCGGAAGCCATCGGCCTCGCACGGGAACTGCTTGCCCGCGTCGGCCTTGGCGACAAGATCGACGCCTATCCGCGACAGCTCTCCGGCGGGCAGCAACAGCGCGTGGCGATCGCACGGGCGCTGGCCCTGCGGCCGAAAGTGCTGCTGTTCGATGAGCCGACATCCGCACTCGACCCCGAATTGGTCGGCGAGGTGCTGGATGTCATCAAGGAACTGGCCCGCTCCGGCACAACGCTCATCATCGTTACCCACGAGATCGGTTTTGCCCGGGAAGTAGCAGATACGGTGATCTTCATGGACGGCGGGAAGGTCGTTGAGACCGGATCACCCGATCAGGTCCTGAACCGGCCAAGAAATGCCCGCACCAGCGAGTTTCTGGCCAAGGTCCTCTAACCCCAGCGCCGGTTCCGGCATGCATATATCCAAGGAAAGCAACATGATTTTTCGCCCATCCCACATCTCCTTCGCTCTGGCAGTGCTTATCGCCACTGTTTCCGGTCTCGCCATGGTTCACGCCGAAGGTTTTGATCTCAGCCCGGACCAGAGCGGCCGTATCCGGGCGGAAAAGAGCGAAAAGGTCATTGCCTCGATTCCCGCGACGTTCAAATTCGTCAGGGATGATACGCTGACCGTCGGTATCAGCGTCGCGCACCCGCCGCTCAGCACCTACGCAACGGATACCAAGACCGTCGTCGGCTATGATCCGGACTTCGCCCAGCTGATTGCCGATATCCTGGGCAAGAAGCTGGAACTTGTGCCGGTTGCCTGGGCGGATTGGCCGCTCGGCCTGGAATCGGGAAAGTTCGACGCCGTCATTTCCAATGTCGGCGTCACGGAGCAGCGCAAGGAGAAATTCGATTTCTCCACCTATCGCCTCGGCCTGCATGGTTTCTATGTCAAAGCCGATAGCCCGATCACATCGATCAAGGAGCCAAAGGATATTGCCGGGCTCAGGATCATTACGGGATCGGGCACCATCCAGGAAAAAATCCTGCTCGAATGGGACAAGCAGAATGCGGCAAAAGGGCTGAAGCCTGTAGAGCTCCAATATTATGACGATGACGCTGTCAGCGCGCTTGCCATCCAATCGGGCCGGGCCGATGCGGAATTCAATCCCAATGCGCCCCAGGCCTATCGCGCAGCGATTGATCACAAGATCAAACTGGTGGGAACGGTGAATGCCGGATGGCCGCTCATCGCCGACGTTGCAATCACCACCCGCAAGGGGAGCGGCATTGCCGATTGCTTGACCGCTGCAATCAACGAACTGATTGCCGACGGTAAATATGCCCAGTCGCTGGAACGCTGGAAACTCAGCCCCGAAGCCCTTGATAAATCGCGGACAAACCCGCCCGGCCTGCCAAAGATCTGATTGGCCCGATTCACGAAGCAACAGGGCATTTTCCCATGACAAACACATCCCTCGCCATCAACCATGTGGGCTTCCTCACACCAGGCAATTACCGGGACGACAATCCATATCAAGGATTGGAAAACACGCTCCAACTGCTGGAATTCGGTGAGAAACTGGGATTTGACAGCGGCTGGGTGCGGCAGCGTCACCTCGAACACGGCATATCCTCCGCGGGCGTGTTCCTTGCCGCAGCAACCCAGCGCACCAGCCGCATCCAGCTGGGCACAGCGGTCATCCAGATCGGTTATGAAAGTCCCTACCGGCTCGCCGAGGACCTTTCAACTGTCGACGTCCTGTCGCGTGGCCGGCTCAACATCGGCCTGAGTGCAGGCACGCCCGCCCATGCGGAGCTGCTCGGCCCACGGGTGTTTGATGGCAACTGGAAGGAATACGACCTTTCCCACGAGCGCGTCATTCGCTTCGCCGACAACCTGCGCGGTGAATTTCTCGCCGATCCCCAGACCTTCATCGCAACGCCGGGCGGGCCGCAACGGCCGCGCCTGCAACCCCATGCCGAGGGGTTGGTCAACCGGATCTGGTATGGCGGCGGGTCGCTCCGATCCGTGGGATGGGCCGGCAGGAATGGCTTCAATCTGATGATCGGCAATGTGACCGCCGGTGAAAACACCGACGATTTCTTCGAAGCTCAGGGCCGCCAACTCGACGCATACCATCACAATCTCGACGGCGTCTTCCGCCGCGTGTCGCTTGGACGTGTCATTGTCCCGACTGACAGCGCGGATGCTGGTACCCGCAAGAAATATGCCGACTATGCGGCAAGCCGTTATGAGCGCACCCTGAAGCCGCAGGGTGACCGCCGCACCCTGTTTCCCAGGGACCTCGTCGGGACATCCGAGCAGATCCTCGAACAGCTTTTCAACGACCCGATCGTGGCGCGCGTCGGGGAGCTGCGGCTGGAACTGCCCTACGAGTTCCAACAGCACGAATATCAGCAAATCCTCTCCGATTTCATCTCCCACATCGCTCCGGAAATCGGCTGGGGCAATCAGCCCGTGCGCATCAGTGCGGGGGCACGGCGCTGAAAAACAACCACAAACCACACTCAAGGGGTTATCCATGACAACCAGACTGCGACTTCTATCCTTTGTGGCCGGGGCATTCATTGCCGCCACCACCCATCTCGCCTTTGCAGCCGGAGACGGCTTCGATCTCAGCCCGGACCAGAAAGACCGCGTGCGGGCCGAGAAAAACGAGAAGGCCATCGAATCCGTATCCAAGAGCTTCAAATTCGTCAGCGACGGCAAACTGACCATCGGGCTGCACCCGTCCAACCCGCCGCTCAGCACCTATGCCAGCGACGCCACCACCGTCGTCGGTTTTGACGTCGATCTTGCCCAACTGGTGGCGGACAGCCTCGGACGCGAACTGGTACTGGTACCGGTCGCGTGGGCCGATTGGCCGCTTGGGCTTGAATCCGGCAAGTTCGATGCGGTGATTTCAAACGTCACCGTGACGGAACAGCGCAAGGAGAAGTTCGATTTCTCCACCTATCGCAAGGATGAGCTTGGCTACTACGTCAAGGCGGACAGCGCCATCAAGGCCATCAAGGAGCCAAAAGATATTGCCGGGCTCAAGGTGATCACCGACGCCGGCACCAATCAGGAGAAAATCCTGCTGGCCTGGGACAAGGAAAATGTCGCCAAGGGTCTGAAACCCATCGAAGTCCAGTATTATGACGATGATGCGGTGAAGTATCTGGCCATTGAATCCGGCCGCGCTGATGCAGTTTTCAGCGTGAACGCAACGCAGGCCTACAAGGCTGCTGTCAACGGCAAGACCAAGCTCGTCGGAACCGTCAGTGGTGGCTGGCCGATCACCGCTGAAGTGGCCGTTACCACGCGCAAAGGCAGCGGAGTGGCGGACGGTATCACAACGGCGCTTAATGCCGTCATCGCCGACGGCAAATATAAAAAGGTGCTCGATCGCTGGAATCTTGGCTCGGAAGCCATCGACAAGGCAACCACCAATCCGCCCGGTCTGCCAAAGAGCTGAGACCGTTCACATCGAAAGGCCGCACCGGTATAAACCGGTGCGGCCTTTCGTTTGGCTTATTCGCCGTAAGGGACCCAGATGTTCTTCACCTGGACGGAGCGGCGCAGATAATCCTTTCCCTGTCCCTGCTGCGTGTTCGCCCAGTCGCGCTGGCGGCCATTGTTGACCCAGGTGGCTTTCAGATTGCCGCACGATGCCTTTTCAACCATCGCACTGCCTTCTTTCGAGCCCACGTACCACAGCGCATCCACTTCATCATGTTCGGCCAGAGTCTTGGCCAGAACATCGCGCTCACCCGTGACGATATTCACCACACCGCCTGGAACGTCCGAAGTATCCAGAACCTGATACAGGTTGGCTGCGAGAAGCGGGTGCTTGGTGGATGGCACAGCCACGACACGGTTGCCCATGGCAATGGCTGGCAGAACCAGTGAGATGAACGATAACAGAGGCTGGTCATCCGGACAGACGATACCAACGACGCCCCATGGCTCGTTCATTGCCAGGGTCACATGACGCGACTTGGTGGGATGGACCGCGCCATCATATTTGTCGGACTGAGCGGCATAATAGAATATGCGGCGAAGCGCGGTTGCAAACTCGTCAGCTACCATCTTGGCTGAAACGCCGGTGCTCTCCACCAGCAATGCTTCAAACTCGGCCTGCCGCGCGCTCAAGTTTTCGCCGAGATAGTACAACACCTGTGCCCGGTTATGGGCCGTGACGCCACCCCAGGAACCAGCCTTTGCAGCCGCTTCCACGGCATTGCGGATATCCTTGCGATTGCTGATGCCGGCCTGACCGATGATCTGGCCGCCCTTGCCGACGACCGAATAGCTGTAACCGCCGTCGGGGCGCGCCTGCTTGCCGCCAATGTAGTTCTTGACGGTGCGATCAATTGAACCGCCAAGCGCCATTTTCGCCTCGCCATCCGGCGCTGCCGATGGCTTGAATGCCTGTTCGGCCTTACCGGCTGGCAGACGCTTCTCCCAATCTGCGGTCAGGTATTCGTATAACCCTTCAC
Source organism: Phyllobacterium sp. NPDC097923 (assembly GCF_044760925.1). Lineage (NCBI taxonomy): Bacteria > Pseudomonadati > Pseudomonadota > Alphaproteobacteria > Hyphomicrobiales > Phyllobacteriaceae > Phyllobacterium > Phyllobacterium sp. NPDC097923. The sequence goes on from NZ_JBIWBL010000010.1 coordinate 38,456, forward strand.
GCCCGCCCTCGCGGCCATAACCGCTTTCGCGGTACCCGCCGAAGCCAGCACCCGCATCGAGCAGGTTGGTCGAGTTGATCCAGACCACACCGGCCTTGACGCGGGCAGCCATGTCGAGGGCCAGATTGATGTTTTCCGACCAGACCGATGCTGCGAGCCCATATTTGATATTGTTGGCAAGGGCGACGGCTTCGTCGGGTGTGCGGAACGTCGTTGCGGTGGCAACCGGTCCGAAAATCTCCACTTCGCACACGGTCGACGCCGGTTCGACATCGGTGAAGAAACCCGGTGCAAAGAATGCACCCTTGCTGGGCAGTGTTACCGGCGCTTGCCAGAGCGTACCGCCCTCCACCTTGCCCTGTTCTACTAACGATGTAATGCGCTTCAGCTGTCCCTTGGAGACAATCGCGCCGACATCCATGGTCTTGTCGAGCGGATCACCGACCCGCAGGGTTTCCATGCGCTTGCGCAGTTTTGCATAAAACCGCTCGGCAATGCCTTCCTGGATGAGAAGACGCGAACCGGCACAGCATACCTCACCCTGGTTGAACCAGATGGCATCAACCACGCCCTCGATAGCGCCGTCGATATCGGCATCTTCGAACACGATGAAAGGCGACTTGCCGCCCAGTTCCAGCGACAGCTTCTTCTCCGAACCTGCAATCTGCTCGCGGATGATCCGGCCAACTTCGGTCGAACCGGTGAAGGCCACCTTGTCAATATCGTCATGGCCGCAGATCGCTGCACCCGTGGCGCCATCGCCGTGGACGATGTTGACGACACCAGCGGGCAGGCCGATTTCGTGACAGACTTCGGCGAAAGCAATCGCCGTCAGCGGTGTCAGTTCGGCCGGTTTGAGAACAACCGTATTGCCGGCGGCAAGCGCCGGCGCGATTTTCCACGCCAGCATCAGCAGCGGGAAATTCCACGGGATCACCTGACCGCAGACACCCACGGGTGAAAAGCCTTCGAATTCTGTTTCCACCATCTCCGCCCAACCGGCATGATGATAGAAATGCCGGGCGACCAGCGGAATATCGATGTCGCGGGTCTCGCGGATCGGCTTGCCATTGTCCATGGTCTCCAGAACGGAGAAGAAGCGCTCGCGCTTCTGGATATGGCGGGCAATCGCGTAGAGATATTTGGCGCGTTCGTGACCGGGCAGCTTCGACCATTTGCCGAAGGCCGCGCGGGCCGCCTTCACGGCCGCATCGACATCGGCTTCCGTGCCGTGTGCCACCGTCGCCAGAACGGCATCATTGGCCGGATTGATGACCGCAAATGTCTCGCGGCCCTCGGTGCCGGTGAACTTGCCATTGATGAAGTGACCAAAACCCGCCTTGTTGGCATCAAGCCAGCTCTGGACGTCGGTATTGCTCTCTGGTGCCGGGCCATATTCCATCGTGCGAAGAATATCCTTGATCTGTCCCATATTCCTGTTCCTCAAGCGAGTGCGTGGCGCGAAGACGCGGCGTAGCGACCCGTCACATAATGTTCCAGCTGCCGTTCGATATCGCCAAGCATCGAGCTGGCTCCGAGCCGGAACAGATCCGGCTGCATCCACGGCAACCCCAATTCTTCCTTCATCAGGATCAGCCAGTTCATGGCATCCTTAGCCGTCTTCATGCCGCCCGCAGGCTTGAAGCCCACGGTCTGGCCGGAAAGCTCGCCGTAGTCCCGCAAGGCGCGCAGCATCACCAGACTGACGGGCAGCGTGGCATTGACATCTTCCTTGCCGGTCGACGTCTTGATGAAATCGGCACCGGCCTGCATCGCAACCATCGACGCACGGTAGACGTTGCGCAGCGTGTTGAGATCGCCGGTTGCCAGAATGGCTTTCATATGCGCCTCGCCCGAAGCCTCGCGCATCCGGGAAATTTCATCATAAAGCGCCGACCAGTTCTGGGTGAGAACGTGTTCGCGTGTGATGACGATATCGATCTCCTTGGCACCCTCGCCCACCGCATAGTGAATCTCGGCCAGGCGCTGCGGCAGCGGTGTTAGGCCAGCGGGAAAACCCGTGGCAACGGATGCAACGGGAATGCCCGAACCTTCCAGCGCCTTGACCGCATGGGGAACCATCGTCGGATAGACGCAGACCGCACCCGTCGTGATATGCGCATCGGCTAGTCCGAGCGCTTCCAGAATGTCATCACGCACCGGTTTTTTCGCCTTGGCGCACAGGCGGCGGACGCGGCCCGCCGTGTCGTCTCCGGCAAGAGTCGTCAGGTCGATGCAGGTGATCGCCTTAACGAGCCAGGCTGCCTGATACTCCTTCTTGACCGTTCGCCTGGTGGTCAGTGTCGCGGCCCGGCGCTCCGTAGCCGAACGGTTGACGGCAATGTCCTCGAACCAGTCCGGCAGAAGTTTCGTACCGGTATTGCGCGCGTGGGAATGTGGCATTTGGATTTCCGTGCCCTTTTGGACCAATGGTTGTTGCGTGTTCATCCCCGACCCTTCCTATGATCGATGAAGCGATTGAGCAGGATGGCTGCAACGATGATAATACCGGTGACAGTCATCTGGTAGAAGGAGCCCAATCCCAGAAGATTGAATATGTTACGGAGAACCTGCAGCAGCATCACGGCAAAAAAGGTACCGAGCACGCCGCCGCGTCCACCGAAAAGACTTGTACCACCCAGCACGACGGCAGCGATGGCGTCAAGCTCAAGCCCTTGCGCCGCCGTTGGCTGGCCAATGCGCAGGCGCGATGTCAAAAGGATGCCGCCCAGCGCTGCCATGAACCCTGACACCGCGAAAACCGCCGTGATCATGAACCGGGTCGGCAGGCCGGACAACCGTGCTGCTTCGGGATTGCCGCCGGTCGCGAAGACATATTCGCCGAACACGGTGAAGCGCAGCACCAGCCCGGCGACAATGCACAGGACAACGAAGATCAGACCCATCGATGACAGGGAGAAGCCGGGCAGAAGCGGGATCATCGTCGAGCTGATCGACGCGAAACCCTGCGGCAAACCGCTCACGGGTACACCGTCGGTCATCAGATAGGTGATGCCACGGAACGAGACGAGCCCGGCCAAAGTCACGATAAAGCTCGGCACCTGGGCAAGCGCGCTGATCGCCCCCATCCCGGCACCGCAGGCCGTCCCCACCAGTGCCGTTATCGCAACCGCCACGAAGGGATCAAAGCCATGCGACATCAGCACGGCAACCAGCATGCCGCAAAGCGCAACGACACTGCCGACAGACAGGTCGATATTGCCGGTCAGGATGACGAAGGTCATACCGATGGCAACCACGCCAACAACCGCAGCCTGCTGAAACAGATTGGCAATATTGGTAAAGGTCAGGAAGTTGCTCGACAGCGAGGTCGCGATAACAACCACTGCCAGAAAGATGACGATGAAGTTGTACTCGATCGCCAGATCGACAAGACGCTTGCCGAATGCCGGCGTATCGGCTGGCGGCAAGGCGGTTTCAGTGTTGGACATGATTTTCACCCAGAATTGTTGCCCTCAATATTGCGTCGCGGTCCGCAACCGAGGGATCGTATTTGCCGATGTTGCGGCCTTCATGAAACACCCAGATCGTGTCGCAGGCCGCATAAAGCTCATCCAGCTCACTGCTGGCAACGATGACGGCGGCCCCTTCCCGCGCGAGCCTGTCGACCAGATTGTAGAGATCTGCCTTGGCGCCGATATCGAGGCCACGGCTGGGCTCATCGAGAAGCAGCACGCGCGCGCCATTGATGATCCATTTTGCCAGGACGACCTTCTGCTGGTTGCCGCCGGAAAGCTGCACGACAGCCTGCTCCGGCCGGCCATATTTGGTCGACAGGCTTTTCAGAACCGGCACCGTCTTTTCCTTTTGCAGCGAATGGCGTGTCAGCCATCTCTCGCGCATCGATGGCAAGGTTGCATTCTTGTAGATCGGGGCGTGCAGGATGAGGCCTTCCGTCTTGCGGTTTTCCGGCACCAGACCGATGCCGCTGCGGATGGCGTGAGCCGGATGACGCGGATGGAACGGCTTGCCTTCCAGCTTGATGTCGCCGTCGAAACGGTTGGCGCCGAAGAGCGATTTCAGAAACGACGTCCGCCCGGAGCCGTTCAATCCCGTGAGGCCGACGACCTCGCCCCAGCGCACATCAAGACCGCTGATATCAAGTCCTTCCGGTCCGCGCAGCCGGTTGACGCGGAGCGCGACATCGCCGGTTACCGGCTCACGGATTTTCCGTTCGATCAGCGAGCGCTGTTTGCCGATGATCGCTTCCACCAATGCGCCATCCCCGGTGCTCTTGACGTCGAATGTCTCGATGGTCCTGCCACCGCGCAATACGGTGACCCGGTCGCCGATTTCGCGCAGTTCACCCAGCCGGTGGCTGACATAGAGTATGGCAACCCCCTGCCTGACGAGTTCGCGAATGACCTTGAACACGCTCTCAAGCTCGGTTTCATTGAGCGATGCCGATGGCTCGTCCATGATGATGATCTTGGCATCCATGGTCAGCGAGCGGGCAATAGCGGTCAGTTGCTGGTTGGCGACCGACAAGGTCTCGACCCGCACTTCCGGTTTGAAATGTGCGCCCACGCGCTTCAACGCTGCGGCTGCCCGTTCCCGGCGCTCCCTGTGATTGATCAATCCAAACCGGCCCGGTGCATGGCCGAGAAACAGGTTCTGTTCGACGGTCAGTTGCGGGACAAGATCCAATTCCTGATAGATCATCGAAATGCCAAGCCGCGCGGCCTGAGACGGCGAATACAGGTCAACAGGCTTGCCATCCAGCAAAAGCGAACCATCGGTCGGGCGGAAAGCTCCCGCTATGATCTTGAGCAGTGTCGATTTGCCCGCGCCATTGGCGCCAAGAAGACAATGCACCTCTCCGGCACGGACATTCAGCGAAGCCGACTCCAGGGCGGTGATATTGGGCGGGAATTTCTTCGACACCTGCTGGACGGTCAAAACATCAGTCGTCACTTGCGGCCTCCAATGCATAGCGGGCCGTTGCTTCGTCGGTAACGATGACCGAGACAAAACCGGCCTTCAGGGCAGCCAGGGCTATCTGCAATTTTTCCTCACCCGCAACGACCCCGATCGAGCGCTGCTTGGTCTTGAGGTAATCAAGCCGAAGCCCAACCGTGCGGTCGTCAATGGTCTGATCAACGATGTTGCCATCCTTGTCGAGGAAGCGACCAAGAATGTCTCCGACGGCGCCCGCATCTTTCAGCCGGTCGATATCGGCCTCTTCAAGATAACCGGAACTGAGCAGCACGGATTCGTGTGTAATGCCGCCCATGCCGAAACAGACCACATCCGCCTGCATCGCAAGTTTGAGAACACGCTCGATGATCGGATCTTCTTCAAGCACTTCGCGGGTGCTTTTCTTGCCCAATATGGCAGGAACCGGCAAAAGCGTGGCGATGCCGTTGCCTGCCTTGGCGAATTCCTCCGCAACGGCGCTTGTATGGGTTGACGTTGAACGCAGATTCGTCGAGCCGTTGACCAGAACCACATGCACGCCCGGGTTCCAGTTGTTCGGCAGGAATTTGGCAACCGCGGACATGGTGCGGCCCCAGGAGACACCGATCAGATCGGCCTTGGGATTGAGGCCCGCAAGATACTTTGCGGCTGCCTGCGCTACACTCTCCATGAGAAGGGCTGAATCCGTTGTTCCGCCTGATGGGACGACGATGGCGTCGCGCAGACCGAATTCCTGTTGCAGGCGCACTTCGAGTTCCGTCCGCCGATAGGCCCGCGGCGTGATCTCGATGCGCACAACCCCCAATTCCTTGGCTTCGATGAGCAGTCGCCCTACCTGCCAGCGCGTCAGACCGAGTTCCGCGGCAATCTCGCTCTGGGTGCGCTCAAGATCGTAATAAAGCTTGGCGACGCGCACCATCAGGTGCTCCCGCTGCTCGTCGGAAGGCAACCGGACAGATGGATTGATCCGTGCGTCGCTCATTGTGCAGCCCCCGCCAATTGCCTTGCGCTCAATGCATGCAGCGCCGGTGTCAATGTTTCGGTCGTATCCCGATAGAGCGCCATCGTATCCCGATAGCGCCGGCTGCGCACGGGGTCAGGCTGCACTTCCCGCGCTGGAGCAGCACAAGCTTCCGACGCCGCGATGAGGTCGGGAAACAGTCCAAGCGCATGGGCGGAACACACGGCCGTTCCGATGAGAGAGAGATTGTCATCACTCGCCACGTGAACGGGCCGGCCGATGGCGTCGATTGTCGCCTGCAACCACAGCGGGTTCTTGCAGATGCCGCCAGCCATGACGATACGCTCAACGGACACGCCGCGTTCTTCCAGAACCGCAACGACATTGGCGGAACCAAGCGCAATGGAATCCACCGCCGAGGAATAGATGTCGGCCCTGTCGTGACTGAGCGACAGGCCGAGGATTGCTCCGCGCAGATCTGCATCCCGGTAGGGTGTGCGGTTGCCCATCCAATAATCGAGCGTCAAAAGGCCTGAATCCTGCGCCGAAACCACGGACGCCTGGCGGATCAGATCGCGGTGGCCCTGCTCGTCCAATCCGAAAATCGTGCTGCTGAACCAGTTGAGGATTGACCCGGCCGAAACCTGCCCCGCCTCCACCAGCCACAACCCATCGACGAGTGCATTGGGATAAGGTCCCCAGAAGCCGGTGACATTCCCCTGTTCCTTCAGGTGTGTCAGATGCACAACGGATGTCCCGCCGATGATCAGCATTCCACCCGCAGCAACGGTTCCCGCACCAAGCACACCGATATGCGCATCGATGCCACCCTGGGCAAGAAGCGGTTGCGAAGCGATACCAAGGGCTGCCGCAACGTGCGGTTTCAATGATCCGATAGCATCGCCGACCGGAACGATCCTTTGCGGCAGCTTGTCCTGCAGTTCGGGAATGCCAAGCGCCGCGTAAATCTCCGGAACGAACGCACCATTGCTTGAATCATAATTCCACTTGCAGGCGGCATTCATGCGCGAGCCTACCCACGCGCCGCACAGCCTGTAGTTGATGAAATCCAGCGCTTCGCAAATGATATCAGCCTTGGCAAAGATGGCTGGTTCGTGTTCGGCCAGCCACATCGCCTTGGGAACCAGCCATTCGACGGCATCGCCGCCGCCGCTATAGGCCATGACGGGATGATCAACCTTTTCCGTGGCGCGAGCCTCTTTGGCCGCCCGGCAGTCCATCCAGAGAATAGCCGGATAAAGCGGCGTGCTTTCCCTATCGCAAATCACAACGGAGGAAGCAGTCGTGGCAACACAAACCGCAGCTATTTCAGTCGATCCGCATTGCTCGACGGCCTGACGGCCGGCCCTCAGAAGCGCATGCCACCATTCCTCGGGCTGCTGTTCTGCCCAGCCAGCATGGGGATATAGGGTGGAATAGCTGGCTTCCGACAGCGAGAGCATCATCCTGCGCTCGACATCGTAAACACCGGCGCGGACTCCTCCCGTGCCAAGATCAAAGTTCAGGACAAGTGTCATCCTGCCGTCTCCTCCCTCGATTCCCTGCCTCTTGCCGAAGTCTTTCAGGGCCGGAACATGACCTTCGAAAAGAACATGCTCCTGTCAGTCCGGAACTTTTCAAACATTCCCGGCAACTCGGCAAGGTCGAGATCATGGGTTATCATGAATTCCCATTCCAGTGCGCCGGATCCCAGCTTTTCCAGCGTCACCGTCCATTGCGGTCCCGGATAGGGCGGGCCGAACGAATTCCACGAGCCATGCAGCGATACCTCCTGCCGCAGGAAATGCTGGAATGTCTTGTTGTCCAGGGTTACCTCCGCAACCGGAATGCCTATGAAGACCACATGACCGCTCGGTGCGGCCATCTTCACCGCCATATTGATCGATGAAGGGTGTCCGGCGGCTTCGATAATCGTATCGCAAAGCAGGTTGGCGGGAATGTCCGCACCGGACAGGAATGTGTGCGTTGCACCGGCACGGCGCGCCATGGCCAGCTTTTCCTCCGATACATCGACGGCAACCACATTGCTCGCGCCCATCAGCTTGAGCCATTGAATGGCAAACAGGCCAATCGGACCACAGCCAATGACGCCGCCGCGCTGACCCATTCCGATACCGCCGGCCTTCCATATGGCATGAATGGCAATCGACGCGGGATCGGTCATGGCGACCGCTCTTGGATCAATCCCCTTTGGTGTTTTCAAAAGGTTGGAAACGGGAACGCAGACAAATTCCGCATAGGCGCCGTCCCGGCGCGAACCGAAATAATCATAGTCACGGCAGCGCGAAAACTGCCCCTTCTGGCACTGGTCGCATTCGAAGCATGGCAGCATCGGTGGAATGGCCACCAGTTCGCCGAGGTCAAAGCCTTCAACGCCTTCGCCAAGCTCAGTGATATGACCGGAAAACTCATGGCCGCAGATAAGCGGCATCCTGTGTGCGCCCTTGATCAGCATGCGCGGCAGATCCGACCCGCACACACCCACCGACGCGACGCGGACAATCACGTGTCCCGGTTTGATCTGTGGTTCCGGGACGTCTTCAAGGCGAATATCGCCCGGGGCATAGAGAACTGCTGCACGCATCATGGTATCCTGTGGGTACATAATAATGGGAGCTGCGGAACAGGTCTGCTCCGCAGGCTCGGGAGAAGGCCTTACTGGCCGAGAACGTGCGGGCGATATTCGGCAAACAGTCCGGCGCGGGGGAAATCCGCAACATTCTTGGACGTCACCAGTGCCGTGCCCGCATCGACAAAGGACGAAACCGGCTTCTTGGCCGCCGCTTCGCGGGCAACCTGAATTGTCACGTCACCGAGATATTTGGGATCATTCAGCGCTGAGCCGACATAGTTGCCGCCGTCGGCAATGATGGTGAGCGCTTCCGACAAACCGTCCACGCCAGCAACCAGCACATCGCTGCGGTTGTTTTCCTTCAGGACCTGCAGGGCGCCAAGCGCCATATCGTCATTGTGCGCATAGACAACCTTCACATCCGGATTGGCCTGAAGCAGGTCCTGCATGGCGGTGACCGCATTGGCTCGGATATATTCCGCATAGGGGCCTTCGACGATGGTGTGACCCGACCCTTCAATGGCGCTGTGAAAACCGTCGCGCCGATCCATCATGACCGCACCGCCGGCATCGCCCTGGATCTCGATGATCTTGGCTTTCTCGACGCCGTCAGCCTTCAGGCGCGCGACTACCGCTTCGCCGACCAGCTTGCCCATGTTCTTGTTGTCGCGGCCGACATGGGCGGTCACGCCCTTGCCGTTGACGCTGCGGTCAACCGTAATGACCGGAATACCGGCAGCAACGGCTGCTTCGAGCGATGGCACGACCGCGTCGGGATTGACGGGGTTGATGATCAGCGCGTTCACGCCCTGGGTAATCAGATCCTGAATGTCATTGTTCTGCTTGCTGACATCACCGTTGGCATCGAGGAAAACCAATGTATCGCCGCCGGCCTTGGCGGCCGCTTCCGCTCCTGTCTTGAGCTGCACATAAAAGGGCGACTGCAAGGTCACCTGACTGAACCCGATTTTCAGGCCTTCCGCATTGGCTGCGGTCATGCCCAGACCTGCCACCAATGAAATGGCGGTTCCGGCAAAGGCGAATCTGAACAAAAAGCTGCGACGGTTGAGCATGGTTTTCCTCCCCAAAGACTCATTTTTCTGATAAATCTACATTTGAGCAAATATCGCTCATTTGTTATTTTAGATAATCAGAAGTTGTTGAATGAGTCAACGCGGTTGACAAGATCGCTGGAGAAAACAAATAAGCAGTTGAAATATATGTGATATTCATCCGCCCCATGTGGCGTCTGTCCGGCAAATGCAGAGGGAATAGTGTGAACAAAGGATCTGCAGCAAACCACAAAAGTTGCATTTGCAGGTGAGAGCGCTCTAAGCTCAGCTCTTCGCATCGTGAGTTCGCACCATGTCCAGCCCAATACAGATCACGCCGGAACGCATTGTTGAAACCGAGCGTCTCATCCGGCCGCACATCCGGCATACTCCGGTCATAAGGGCCGATCTCGGTGACTTCGGCCTGCCGCCGCGCGGTGTCGATTTCAAACTTGAATTTCTGCAGCACTCTGGTTCGTTCAAGGCGCGCGGCGCCTTTGCCAACCTGCTTACCCGTCCAGTGCCGGAAGCGGGCGTGGTTGCCGCATCAGGCGGCAATCATGGTGCTGCTGTTGCTTATGCCGCCATGCGGCTTGGGGTACCCGCAACCATATTTGTGCCCGGCGTCACCGCGCCTGCCAAGGCGGACCGCATCCGCAGTTACGGTGCAAACCTCGTTGTTTCCGGAGACCGGTATGCCGATGCCCTGGTGGCAAGCGAGCAGTTCGTGGCGGAACGCGGGGCCATGCCGGTTCACGCCTTCGATCAGCCGGAAACCCTGCTCGGCCAGGGAACGCTTGGTCTGGAAATCGAAATGGACCTGCCTGCTCTCACGACCCTTTTGGTCGCGGTCGGTGGCGGCGGCCTGATTGGCGGGATTGCGGCCTGGTTTTGCGGCCGCGTCAAAATCGTCGCTGTGGAACCAGAGGGTGCACCGACCCTGCACAGGGCATTCAGCGCAGGCAGACCTGTCGATGCGCCGACGGAAGGCATCGCCGCCGATTCCCTGGCGCCAAGGCGCGTCGGAGAACTGATGTTCCCGTTTGCCCGGGATTTTGTCGCGCAGTCCGTGCTTGTCTCGGACGATGACATTCGCGCTGCGCAATCCGCCCTTTGGGAGCGGCTGCGCATTGTCGCTGAGCCCGGTGGCGCCGCCGCCTTTGCTGCGCTTCTGGCACAGAAATATGTTGCCGGTCCGGACGAGCGTGTTGGCGTTCTCCTGTGCGGCGCAAATACGGGCGCTGTGCACTTTTAAGAGGGCTGCACCTGCACGCCTTGCATCCAACGACGAAAGCCCCGCCGGAGCGGGGTTGTGTTTGTGTTTGTTGGAAGCTGGTTTTTGTTGGTTGCGGGGACAGGATTTGAACCTGTGACCTTCAGGTTATGAGCCTGACGAGCTACCGGGCTGCTCCACCCCGCGCCACCATATCCGG
>NZ_JBIWBL010000011.1:0-18230 GCF_044760925.1 Phyllobacterium sp. NPDC097923
GAAACCGGATTCGCGAACATAATGAACGACACGAGGGATGAAGGTATGGCCGTGGTTCAAGCGTGTGCAGTCCTCAACTGCGAAAACGTAGCGACAGCGTGATATTTCCTGAATGCGAACACGCATCCGAGCCCCGCACCAACCATGGCAGCGACGATCATGATCGCGACCCAAGCGCGCCATGCCTGATCGGCTGGGAAGATACCGATCATGAGCACGCGCTGGCTCCGCGGAATGATATCCCATTGCGCTACCGTCAATGCCCAGCGGACGATCTGCCAGATGAGCCAGAGAACACCGGGGATGACCGTAAGAGACAGAAGGGCGTCGAACGGTTTGCCGAACAGGTTGTACCGCGACCATTTCAGGGAATTGGCGATCATCGCGAGGCTCCACGTTTGGTCATGCGGCGGTCGGCCCAGCCGACGGCGGCGCTTATGGCCCAGCTGAGGATCAGATAGGACATCATCACGATCACGATGCCTTCGAGGCTGTGACCGGTCTGGTTGGCAATGGTGCCGTAGATGTTGAAGAGTTCGGGATAGCCGATGGCGATGCCCAGCGCCGTGTTCTTCGCCAGGCTGATATACTGGTTGCCGAAGGACGGCAGCACGACGCGGAAAACCTGCGGCAGGATGATATCGTTGACCGCGTCCCGGCTTGTCAGGCTGAGCGAGGCCGCGGCCTCCCATTGCCCCTTCGGCAACGCGTCGATGGCGCCGCGCACGATCTCCGCGATGTAGGAAGCACTGTTGACGACGATGGCGAGGAGGAGCGCGGCCATTTCAGGGCTCATGCTCGAGCCGCCGCGCGCCTGGAACTTCGAGGCGACGGGCACGTCGAGGCCCAGGATGCCGGTCGAGAACATGATGCCGGCAAGCAAGACTACCGCGCCGGCGCAGATCCAGCGGACAGACTTGTGGCGGTCGAAAATCAGGCCGAGGAGCGCAACCCAGAATGCGGTCGCGGTTCCGATGGCGAGCGTCGAATCCCCTCCCTGCCAGGTGGGCACGGGGAAATAGAGGCCCTGCTGGCTGATCACGACGCCATAGAACTTGGCGGCGGCGGCGATCGGCGGGAAATGCAGGACAACGGCGAAGTACCAGAAGACGAGCTGGATCAGGAGCGGCGTGTTGCGCACGAACTCCACGCACCAGAAGGAGAGATTGCGCACCACCCAGTTCGTCGAGAGCCGGCCGACGCCGAGCATCGTACCGAGCACGGTGCTGAGCACGATGGCGAGGACGGCGACCTTGATCGTGTTGAATATGCCTGCGACGAAGGCCTGCGCGATCAGGCGGTCCGACGTGAAATCCGTGAAGGCCGGCCAGAAGCCGCCGTCGAAGACGAAGGTCTTGCCTTCGCTGATGTCGAAGCCGGCGGCATCCCAGAGGAACGAGAAGCTGAATTTGATCCCGTGACGGGCAAGCCCTTCCTTTACCGCATAGGCAAAGAGGACCACCAGGACGACAGCAGCCGCGATGATGGCGAACTGGGTGGCGTCGTACCGTATCCGGTTGCGCCGGCGGCGGGCCAGAACGTCATCGTCAGCCGCATTTCCGGGCGCGTTCGCTTGGTGCACAGTCATGTCGAGATACCAGAACCGAGGAAGGGACTGGGGCGGCGTGCCGCCCCGGTCCGGTCATGGGGAAGATCAGTTCCAGAGCGGCGAGTAGATCGAGCCACCCTGCGACCACTGGGCGTTCGGCGTGCCCTTGCGGTCGAGGAACATCTTGGTGTTCGGCCCGAGGTTACGGTCGTAGATCTCGCCGTAGTTGCCGGTAGCCTTGATCGCCTGCGCGACGAAGTCGTCCGGAAGGCCGAAGTCCTTGCCATAGCCGCCGCCGACGCCGAGGAACTTCTGGACGAAGGGATCTTCGCTCTTCAGCTTCTCCTCGAGATTTGCCTGGGTAATCTCGGATTCTTCAGCCTGGAAGAGACCGTAGGTGATCCAGCGCAGCGCGTTGCGCCACTTGGAATCGTTCGCCGCGACGAAGCCGCCGAAGGGCGACTTGTCGAGCGTGTCGGGCAGGATTAGGTAGTCGTCGGGCTTCGGCGAATTGCCGGCCCAGGCGGCGAGCGCGGACTTGTCGGTGCTCATCGCGTTGCAGCGGCCGGAATTGAGGGCGGCGAAAAGCTTTTCGAGGTTTTCGTAGGTCAGAACCTTAGAGCCTTCCCAGCCGCGTGCCTTGAAGGCGCTGGTTAGGACCGTCTCGGTCACGGAGCCCTGCGTCGTGCAGAAGGTGGCGCCGTCGAGATCGGCGAATTCCTTGACGCCGGAATCCGTCTTCACCATGATGCCCGTGCCATCGTAGAAGTTGATCGGCAGGAAATCGATGGCGATCGAGGATTCGCGCGCCGGCTTGATGGTCGTGTGCGCGAAGACGACGTCGACCTGGTTGGTGAGCACTGCGTCGAAGCGGCTCTTGTCCGTGACGGTGACGAACTTGACCTTCGAGGCATCGCCGAGAACGGCGGCCGCGACGGCGCGGCAGAAATCGACGTCGAGACCTTCCATCTGGCCGGTCGTCGTGTTGAGGTAACCGAAGCCGGGCGCCGTGTTGTCCGTGCCGCAGTTCAGCGTACCGCGTTCCTTCACCGTATCGAGGACGGAGGCCGATGCGTGACCTGCGGTAAGAGCGAGACCAGCAAATGCGCCGGCCGTGAGAAGCTTGATCATTTTCATTGCGTTCCCCTGTGAATATCGCGAGCGCCCTGCAAGGGGTCGGAACAAGATCTGTTCAAAATCCTGCGCTAAGGTCGAACGGATCGTGAACCCTCGTCTCGAACCCGCATAATGGTTTGACGACTGGTCATGAATTTCCTGGCGATCGCTGAAACGCTCATCCCAGTTGCGAGATCGTCGCGCACATCCTGCTTCTGTTTGTCGCTGAGCGTCGAGGGGCGGCCGAGGGCCTTTCCTTCCGATTTGGCGCGCTTGAGACCGGATTGCGTCCGCTCGATCAGCAAATCGCGCTCGAACTGGGCGACGGCGTTGAGCACGGTCATGGTCATCGTGCCGGCCGAGCTGGTGAGATCTGCGCCGCCGAGCGCAAGGCAATAGACGCGCACGCCCATTTCGGCCAGAGCCTTAACCGTGGTGCTGACGTCGATCGCATCGCGGCCGAGGCGATCAAGCTTAGTCACGATTAGAACGTCGCCGGACTCCAGCTTGTCCATAAGCCGGGAAAAGCCGCGGCGCTGCGCAATGGCGGTGCTGCCGGAAATCGTCTCGGTGACGATCCGGCGCGGCTCGACCTGAAAGCCGGCGGCTTCGATTTCCTGAATCTGGTTTTCGGTGGTTTGCCCGATCGTGGAGACGCGGACATAGGCAAAGGTGCGTGGCATAGGTCGAATTTCGTCCGAATAGGATGTCCGAAATATCCCGCCTGTTCAAAAGCATGTCAAGATAATTTGTGGACAGGCTGTTTTGCCCCTGTACGAAATCGACCGTTTCCGTACAGAGGATTGGCCACCAGCGTATGTTGTAAGGAGTAAAACGGTGGCCCGGCGGACCCTTCTCAAGCCTCAGGATCGACAGGAGCTTTTCGACGTTCCAACCGACGAAGACAGCCTGATCCGCCATTATTCCCTATCGCCGGCCGATCGACTTGAAATCGAGATTCGCCGACGCGAGCATAATCGGCTTGGCTTTGCGGTGCAGCTCTGCCTGATGCGCTATCCCGGCCGCGCGCTCATGGCCAACGAAGCACTCCCAAAGGCGATGCTCCACTATGTTGCTGAGCAAATCGGCGCCGACCCTGCTTCATTCGAGTGGTATGCCCGTCGTGAAGAGACGCGCATGAACCACGTCGCGCATCTGCTCGGTTATCTGGAAATGAGGACACCGGCCGCAGATGATCGTCGTGCGGCGTTGCTGGCAGCCATCGAGGCCGCCTCAACAACAGATAAGGGAGCGCCGATCGCAAAAGCGATCATTACCGCGTACCGGGAGCGCCGGGTTCTCCTGCCGGCGGTGAACATGATGGAACGCATGGGCTTGGCAGCGCGTGCCATTGCACGCCGTCGCGCTGAGCGCGCGCTGATCTCGGATCTCGATTCGGAAAAGCTCGAAACCCTAGATGCCCTGTTAGGCGTTGATCCGGCGATCGGACAGACGCGCTATCATTGGCTGCGTTCTGCTCCAGACGCACCGGGAGCGGGGAACCTGGTCGGCTTGACGGAGCGTATCGCCTTCGTGCGCTCGCTGGGGATTGATCCCCGTTTACAGGCTCGCATTCCTTCCGGGAGATGGGACCAGATGATCCGTGAGGGGGAGGCAACGCCAGCCTGGCTTGCCAGTGACTTCAGCGCCAACCGTCGCCGCGCGACAATCGTTGCGCAGGTCATTAAAGTCGGCCAGAAGCTTACCGACGACGCGGTGATGATGTTCATCAAGCTGATGGGCCGGCTGTTCTCTCAGGTCAACAACCGGAAAAAGCAGCGCCACATGAACACCCGCGTGGAAACATCCAAGGCACTGCGACTATTCCTTGATACGATTTTGGCGCTGCAGGCCGCCAATGATGCCGACGAAGACGCGATCGAGATGGTAAATCGGAAAGTCGGTTGGCATAGGCTGCTGCAGATCAAGCCTGGTCTCGAGGCGATGGTGGAAAGCAGCGACGCTTCGCCTTTGGTGCTGGCCGCTGAGCAACATGGGAATATCCGCAAGTTCGCAGGAGCCTTCCTTCAGGCGTTCACGTTCCACTCGCGTCGCCGACACGATCCGCTGCTCGCGGCGATCGCGACTCTGAAAATGCTTTATGTGGAAGGGCGTCGCATCTTGCCGGATCGCGTGCCCGTCGGCCATCTGGGAGCGACCGAGAAAAAGTTGATCTTCGAGGATGGAAAACCGGATCGGCGGCTTTACGAAATCGCGACGCTTACGCATTTGCGAGACCGACTGAATTCGCGAGACGTCTGGGTCGAGGGTAGCCGGTCATTCCGGCCGATAGACGAACATCTCATGCCGAAGCCGGCCTTTGTCGCCCTGAAGGAGGAAAATGAACTCGGCCTCGGTGTCCCGAGCGACGGTGCGGCTTGGCTCGCGGAAGTTCGCCAGATGATGGATGTCAACCTCAAACGGTTGGCTTGGCGAGCCCGTTTCGGGAAGCTCGATGGCGTCAGAATGGAAGACGGCACACTGATCGTGACGCCACATGCAAGCGACGTTCCCGCCGCGGCGGAAGCTCTCAACGCCGAAATCACGGAAATGTATCCGCTGGTCGAGGTGCCGGACCTTCTCAGGGAAGTGCATGAATGGACCGGATTTGCCGACCAGTTTACCCATGTCCGGACGGGAGATGCGCCGCAAAACATCGCCGCTATGCTGGCCGGCGTTTTGGCGGATGGCACCAATCTCGGCCCGAAGCGTATGGCGGGAGCCTCCAAGGGTATCAGCGCCCACCAGATCGGCTGGATGCGCAGCTTCCACGCCCGCTCGGAAACCTATCGGGCCGCGCAGGCGTGCGTCACCGATGCCCACACGCGGCATCCGCATTCGCAAATTTGGGGCGACGGAACGACCGCGTCGTCTGATGGGCAATTCTTCCGCGCCAGCGACAGGGCCGCCAAGCGCAGTGACATCAACCTGCATTATGGCAGCGAACCGGGATCGAAATTTTACAGCGGGCTTTCTGACCAATACGGCTATTACAGCATCCTGCCGATCAGCCCGACCGAGAGCGAGGCCGTCTATGTGCTCGATGGCCTATTCGACCACGACACGATCCTCGACATCGAGGAACTGTTCACCGACACCGGCGGTGTCAGCGATCAGCTCTTCGGGCTTTTCCCCATCGTCAACAGGCGCTTCTCGCCTCGCATGCGTAATCTCAAGGACCGGAAATTCCATACGTTTGAGAAAGCGGATGCCTATCCGGAGCTGGCTAAACACATTGGTGTGCCGATCAATTCCGATCTCATCCTGGAGCATTGGGACGAGTTCTTGCGTCTTGGCGTATCGATCACGACACGAACCGTTGCACCATCGACCATCCTGAAGTGGTGCTCATCGTCAAAGTCCAGTGATCTCGCCAAAGCCTTGCGCGAGCTCGGCCGTATTGAGCGTACCTTGTTCATGATCGAATGGTATTCAAACCCGGCCTTGCGCCGGCGCTGCCAGGCCGGGCTCAACAAGGGCGAAGCCGCCCACAAGCTCAAACGCGCTGTCTTCTTCCACGAGCGCGGCGAAATACGGGATCGATCCTTTGACAGCCAGGCGTTCCGTGCTTCGGGGCTAAACCTCGTGGTCAGCGCCATCGTTCATTGGAACACCGTCTATCTCAGTCGCGCGACGGCACACTTGCGCCAGCGGGGTCGGCATATTCCCGACGAGCTGCTGAGGCACATCTCACCGCTCAGCTGGGAGCACATAAATCTCACCGGCATCTATTCCTGGGACACCGAACAACAGTTGCCCGAAGGCTTCAGGCCCCTGCGGCTTCCCGGCCGAATCCTCCGAGCGGCGTGACGTTCACCGTTCGTTCGACCTTAGCGCAGGATTTTGAACAGATCTTGTTCCGACCCCTGCAAGCGGATGCAGAGCCCGGTTCTCATGCCGAGAGCTGATTTGGGCGATAGGGCAACAGCGGCTCTTGCCGTTCTGTAGCTGATGTTCCCGCCATTGGCCTAAGTTCGCATCGGTACTTGTTGCGAACCCTTATCAATCGACAGGGGGACGATAGGAATGCGCTATGTTCAGGTCTACTTAATTTTCCTGTAGTAACTCTTTAGCAAAACTGTTTCGTTATCACGACTATCAGACTCCAGGGATATCTGCCGCGCTCTGCAGCCCGGCATTTGCCATCGGCAGGCGATAATGTGTGCCGATCCTGCCGTTTACCTCTTTGATGAACGCTTGCACTGCAGGGCTGCGCTTCTCCCCTTTGCGGAAAGCCAGCGAGATCTTGCGGCGAATCTCCGGCTCGAGTTTGCAGACCCAGACATCTTCCAGGTCATAGCTCGCCCGCAGGCCGGGCAAGATCGATATTGCATAACCGTCGCGTATAAGTGCGATCGTCACCTCGAACCCCTTGCACCGTGCAACGATGTTCGGCGTAAAACCAGCCTCCTGACACGCATCGGTAATCATGCGGTTATAGGCGGAAGAGGCCGTATCGAGCGCCCAACGCTCGTCGCGCAGTTGGTGCAACATAACGGTCGGCTGCTCTGCCAGGGCGTGGGTCTGCGAGACCATCACGTTGAAGACATCCTCCATCAGAGGGATTGTCTCGATATTGGGGTCGATGGCGCCCGCAGGAACGTTCAGATCGTCGATGATCGCAATATCCGTTTGCCAGCTGCGAAGCGCCGCCAGGCTTTCTGCGGGTTCCAGTTCATCGAACTGCACCGTGAGGTGTGGATGTGCACGGTGGAGTTCATGAATAGCGCCAGCCACCACGGCCGATGCGACCGATGGGAACGCCGCCACACGTAGCTCACCGGCAATCACCTTCTTCAGTTCCGCAATGTCGGCGCGCGCCGATTCCAGCTCGATAAGAATGCGCTCTGCACGCTCCACGAGCTGTTTGCCGGCCGGCGTAAGCTCAACACCCCGGCCACGACGCTCAATAAGCGCGATGCCCACCTCCTGTTCGAGCAAAGCGATTTGTTGCGAAACCGCCGACGGCGAGACGTAGAGCGCCTCGGCGACTGCCGCCATGGTCTTGCGGATCGAAAGTTCGCGCAGGGCGCGCAGGCGGGCAAGATCCATAATCTCCTCCTCAAGCTGACAACAAATGATTAGCAAATCAGAACGTACATGCAAATATTATTAACTTTTTCTGGATCGAAGCCGTCGCTAGCCTTTCTCCAAGCCCTCATACCCTTCCGCGGAGACAGGTCATGACCGAACAGACAAACGCCCACTTCAATTCGCCGGTGCACGAATTCGACCCGATCGTCGCTCAGGCGCTCGAGAACGAACGCGCCCGCCAGCAGAACCAGATCGAGCTGATCGCCTCGGAAAACATCGTCAGCCGCGCCGTTCTCGACGCACTCGGCCACGAGATGACCAACAAGACGCTCGAAGGCTATCCTGGCAACCGTTTCCATGGCGGCGGCCAGTTCGTTGATGTCGTCGAGCAGGCGGCCATCGACCGCGCCAAGGAACTCTTCGGCTGTGCCTATGCCAACGTCCAGCCGCATTCCGGCACGCAGGCAAACCTTGCCGTCTTCTTCCTGCTGATGAAGCCGGGCGAAAAGGTCCTGTCGCTCGACCTCGCCGCCGGCGGCCACCTGTCTCACGGCATGAAGGGCAACCTTTCGGGCCGCTGGTTCGAGGCGCACAACTACAATGTCAACTCGCAGAACGAAGTCATCGACTACGACGAGATGGAGCGCATCGCGGAAGAGGTTCGCCCGAAGCTCCTGATCACCGGCGGCTCGGCCTATCCGCGTGAACTCGACTTCGAGCGCATGGCGAAGATCGCAAAGAAGGTCGGCGCCTATTTCATGGTCGACATGGCGCATATCGCCGGGCTGGTCGCCGGCGGGGCCCATCCCTCCCCCTTCCCGCATGCGGATATCGTCACCTGCACGACCACGAAGACGCTTCGCGGCCCGCGCGGCGGCCTCATCCTCACCAACAACGAGGAATGGTTCAAGAAGCTGCAGGCCGCCGTCTTCCCCGGCGTGCAGGGCTCGCTGCACAGCAACGTGCTTGCAGCCAAGGCGATCTGCCTCGGCGAGGCGCTGCGCGACGATTTCAAGACCTATGCGCATCAGGTGAAGGCGAATGCCAGGGTGCTGGCCGAAACGCTGGCGGACCGCGGCGTGCGCATCGTTTCGGGCGGCACGGACACGCATATCGTCCTGCTCGATCTCTCCAGCAAGGGCCTTAACGGCAAGCAGGTCGAAGACGTGCTCGCCCGCGCCAACATCACCTCGAACAAGAACCCGATCCCGGGCGACAGCCCGCGTCCCGCCGAATGGGTCGGCATGCGTCTCGGCACGTCGGCGGCGACGACGCGCGGCCTGAAGGAAGCCGAATTCAAGGCGCTGGGCAACGCCATCGCCGACCTCATAGAGGCGGAAGCGGCCGGCAAGGCGGATGATGTCGTCGAAGGCGCGAAGGCGACGGTGGCCAAGCTGACGGCGACCTTCCCGGTCTACGCGCACTAGGCGAAGACTTCCCACGAAGCGAAGGCGCACCCTCCTGCATAGTGCGCCTTCCAGGCCCCTAAGCGGGCATCGAGTGACGCAAAAGGGGAATATCATGGGAATGGATAGAATCACGGACGGCGCGATCATCGACGGCAAGAAGTTCGCGGCCGGCTTGCTCGAAAACGTCGCCAAGGACGTTGCCCGGCTGAAAGAGGCGACCGGCACCGTGCCGGGCCTTGCCGTCGTCCTTGTCGGCGCAGATCCCGCCAGTGCCGTCTATGTGGGCTCGAAGCACCGCCAGACGGTCGCCGCCGGCATGAATTCCTTCAAGCACGAGCTTGCGGCCGACACGACGCAGGACGAGCTGATGGCGCTGATCGACCGGCTGAATGTCGATCCCGCCGTGCACGGCATTCTCGTGCAACTGCCGCTGCCCGTCCATCTCGATGCCAACGCCGTCATCCAAGGCATCAATCCCGACAAAGATGTCGACGGCTTCCATATCTCCAATGCCGGGCGCCTTTCGACCAGCCAGCCGGCATTGGTGCCCTGCACGCCGCTCGGCTGCCTCATGCTGCTGAAGGACCGGCTCGGCGAAAACCTCTCCGGCCTCCATGCCGTGGTGATCGGCAAATCCAACATTGTCGGCAAGCCGATGGCGCAACTGCTGCTTTCGGAAAACTGCACGGTGACCGTCGCCCATTCGCGCACGAGGAACACGCCGGAGCTTTGCCGCACTGCCGATATCCTCGTCGTCGCGGTCGGTCGGCCCGGTCTCGTGCGCGGTGACTGGATCAAGCCTGGGGCGGTGGTCCTCGACGTCGGCATCAACCGCGTGGAGATCGACGGCAAGTCGCGCATCGTCGGCGACGTCGCCTTCGAGGAGGCCCGCCACGCTGGTGCCATCACGCCGGTTCCGGGCGGCGTCGGCCCCATGACCATCGCCTGCCTCCTCGCCAATACGCTCACGGCCTTCCGCCGCCAGCACTCCGTCCATATCGACTGACCGACCCGAAGGGATCGCCAATGTCCGCTCTTCCCAATCGTTACGCCCTGCGCGTCGCCTGCCCCTCCATCCGGGGCGTGACCGCCGCAATCGCGACCTACCTGTCCACCAATGGCTGCAACATTTCCGACAGCGCCCAGTTCGACGACAAGAGCACCGGCCGCTATTTCATGCGCGTCAGCTTCCAGTCCGAGGAAGGCCGCACGCTGGAGCACCTGCGCGAGGGCTTCGCCGAGATCGCGGCGACTTACGAGGCGGAGGAGGAATTCTTCGACGAGACGGCCAAACGCAAGGTGATCCTCATGGTCTCGCGCTTCGGCCATTGCCTCAACGACCTGCTCTACCGCTGGAAGATCGGCGCGCTGCCGATCGACATCGTCGGCGTCGTCTCCAATCATTTCGACTACCAGAAGGTCGTGGTGAATCACGACATCCCCTTCCACCACATCAAGGTGACGAAGGAGAATAAGCCGGAAGCCGAAGCCGAGCAGATGCGCATCGTCGAGGAGACAGGCGCAGAACTCATCGTGCTCGCCCGCTACATGCAGGTTCTCTCCGACGAGATGTGCAGGAAGATGTCCGGCCGCATCATCAACATCCACCACTCTTTCCTGCCGTCCTTCAAGGGTGCGCACCCCTATAAGCAGGCTTTCGAGCGCGGCGTGAAGCTGATCGGCGCGACCTCGCACTATGTGACCGCCGACCTCGACGAAGGCCCGATCATCGAACAGGACATCGTGCGCGTGACACATGCGCAGTCGGCGGACGACTACGTCAGCCTAGGCCGCGATGTCGAAAGCCAGGTGCTCGCCCGTGCCATTCACGCCCATATCCATGGCCGCGTGTTCATCAATGGCAACAAGACCATCGTCTTTCCGCCCTCTCCCGGCTCTTTCGTATCCGAACGGATGGGTTGAACACTCGTGTCGGGTCTCGGCAGAATCTCGGGTAAACCATGAAAGTTATCGTTCTCGGCGCCGGCATCATCGGCGTCACCTCCGCCTACCAGCTTGCCAAAGCGGGGCATGAGGTCACGGTCGTCGATCGCCAGCCCGGCCCGGCGCTGGAAACGAGCTTCGCCAATGCCGGCGAGGTCTCCTTCGGCTATTGCTCGCCCTGGGCCGCGCCTGGCATTCCCGTGAAGGCGATGAAATGGCTGTTCATGCAGCACGCGCCGCTGATCCTGCGGCCCAAGGTCGACATGGCGATGCTGTCCTGGATGACGCAGATGCTGCGCAACTGCACCTCCGCCCGCTATGCGCTCAACAAAAGCCGCATGCTGCGCCTTGCCGATTACAGCCGCATTTCGCTGGCGGCGCTGCGCGAAGAGACGGGTATTGCCTATGACGAGCGCATGCAGGGGACGCTGCAACTTTTCCGCACCGAGGCTCAGCTCGATGCCTCCGCCAAGGACGTCAAGGCGCTCGCCGCCGACGGCATTCCCTACGAAGTGCTCGATCCCGAGGGCTGCATCCGCGTCGAACCCGCACTGAAGCACGTGCGCGAGAAGATTGGCGGCGGCCTCCTGACGCCGAAGGACGAGACGGGCGACTGCTTCAAATTCTCCAATGTGCTGGCCACAAAGGCCGCGGCGCTCGGCGTCACCTTTAGATTCGGTAGCATCATCCGCGGCCTGGATGTGGAAGGCGGCCGCATCCGCGGCGTCGTCACCGCCCATGGCACGCTCGATGCCGATGCCGTTGTCGTCGCGCTCGGCAGCTTCTCGCCGCTCCTGGTACGCCCGCACGGCATTCGCCTGCCGGTCTATCCGGTCAAAGGCTATTCGCTGACCATCCCAATCACCGACGCCTCGCGCGCACCGGAATCCACCGTGATGGACGAGACATACAAGATCGCCATCACGCGCCTCGGCGACCGCATCCGCGTCGGCGGCATGGCGGAAATCTCCGGCTACACCAACGATCTCGGCGAGCGCCGCCGCCTGACCCTGCAGCACTCCGTCACCGACCTCTTCCCGGGTGGTGATGTGTCGAAGGCAAGCTTCTGGTCGGGCCTTCGACCGATGACGCCGGATGGCACGCCAGTCATCGGCCCGACCAAGGTCACCGGCCTCTTCCTCAACACTGGCCACGGCACGCTCGGCTGGACCATGAGCTCGGGCTCCGCCCGCGTCGTCGCCGACCTCGTCTCCGGCAAGGCGCCCGAGATCGACGCCAGGGACCTTGCAGTCGCGCGATACGCCTGACCCAATCAACCGGGATATGCACAGCCTCCCCTCCCCAGACAGGATCACAACATGGCTATCCAACTACCCGACAATCCATCCCGAGCCGATTTGCTTGCAGCCCGCCCGACGCTCTGGATCAACCCGAACTATAAGGACAATGCGATTGGGGACGCCTCGCTTCCCGTACGGCCGTCGGATATAGACGAGGCACATGCTAACTGGCGGAGGCTGGCTTCCCTACTCGAGGCCTGTTTTCCTGAACTGAAACCTGCAAAGGGCGAAATCCGCTCCGATCTTGTCCTGCTGGACGAGATGCGTGACGCACTCGGCTATGACAGCGCTGATTTCGGCACCATCTTTGTGAAGGCAGACAACGCCCTTCCCGTTGCCGGCTCGATCAAGGCACGCGGCGGCGTCTACGAGGTCTTCCTCCTCGCCGAACAACTCGCGATACGGGAAGGTCTCCTGCAGGACGGAGAGGACATCCGCCGCCTCGCCGAAGCCGACGCGAGAGCGTTCTTCTCGCGCCACACCATCGCTGTCGGCAGCACCGGCAATCTCGGACTCAGTGTCGGGGTTGCTGCTCGCGCCCTCGGTTTTAGCGCGACGGTTCACATGTCCTCCGACGCCAAGCCCTGGAAGGTGGAGCGGCTGCAACGGCTCGGGGTAGAGGTTATCAAGCACTCGGCCGACTATACGACAGCCGTCGAAAATGCCCGTATCGTCGCGGAGCGCGATCCGACGATCTATTTCGTCGACGATGAGCAATCCAGGCACCTTTTCCTCGGCTACAGCGTCGCGGCGCTAGAGCTTGCCGAGCAGCTACAGGCCAATGGCGTCAAGGTCGATGCTGAGCATCCCCTGTTTCTCTACCTGCCGTGCGGAATCGGCGGCGCGCCGGGCGGCGTAGCATACGGCGCCAAGACGGTCTTCGGAGACAATGTGCATTGCTTCTTCGTGGAGCCGGTTCAATCGCCTTGTGCCCTCGTTCATCTCCTGAGCGGCTCCGAGGAGCTTGTCTCCGTGTATGATGTCGGCCTCACAAACCGGACGGAGGCGGATGGCATGGCAGTCGCCCGCATGTCTGCCTTCGTCGCCGCCGTCATGCGGGAGATGTTGGCAGGCGTGTTCACCGTCGACGACGCCTCACTGTTCAAGTGGCTTTTGAAAGCGCACGAGAGCCAGAACCTACGCCTCGAACCGTCCGCCGCTGCAGGCTTCGCCGGTCCGGATTTCATTGTCCGGCATGCTCAGGGTAAAGAGTTCTGTAGGCGGCGGCGGGTTGATGAGCACCTCGCCCGAGCAACACATGTCGTTTGGACGACCGGCGGGTCCTTTGTGCCGGAGGAGCAGTTTCAGGAATTCCTTCGCATCGCGAAAGACCTGGGACACGCGAGCCCATAAAAGCGTTGTAGGCAGAGCCCGGCACCGCGCGGGGCTCTGCTTCTGGGTCACGGTTCTCTCCGCACGGCAAGGCTGCTAGTTCAATCAGTCAGTTGCTGTCGGGAAGGTTGGTAGCGGCTAAAGCCGCAGGACTATTGGAATATCACAACTCCAAATTTAGCGCCTTGATGAGATTCGAACCGCGGGCCACCTCGGCCGGCAAGCCGACGCGGAAGAGAATCAAGTAGTTGCCCGAGCTGGACATATCGGCATCTTGCCTCCGGTACGCTAATCGCATACCATGGACGTGAAGAGAAAAAGGCTTTTACGATGACGACGGTTGAAAAGATTACCATTGCATTGACGCCTGAGATGGCGGGATTTGTGCGAAGCGCGGTCGATGCTGGCGAATATGCGTCGACTAGCGAAGCCATCCGCGACGCCGTGCGTGAGTGGAAGGAAAGACGGGATTTGCTTGGTTATACAGTCGAGGATCTGCGAGCGCTTGTTCATGAAGGCATCGACAGCGGTCCGAGTTCGCGGTCTACGATGGCAGAGGTGAAAGCTGCCGCGCGCCGTCGCTTTGAATCTTCACAACGCGAAAGCTAAATGTGCTTTCTATTGTCCGCACGGATCGTGCCGATGAGGACCTGATCGAAATATGGTCCTACATTGCCGTTGAAAACATAGTCGCAGCTGATCGAGTTCTCGATGCAATTGAGGCGCGCTGGCAGCATCTCGCACGACATCCGTACTCGGGAATGGCGCGCGACGACATTGCCCCGGGTATTCGGCATCTGGTCTCAGGCGAGTATCTAACTCTTTACCGGCTCACTGGCAGCGCAGTCGAAATCATCCGCGTGCTGCACGGGCGCCGGAAGATTTCCTCCCAAGTCGTTGTTTAAGGGATCGCTTGTCAGCGTGGCTACGAGCACGAAATCATCCAAGCGACATCGCACGCGTGGCATAACGCCTATTTTATGGAACTGTGAGGGGGAGCCTCGATTAAGCAGCCACGGCAACTAACTCTGTTCATCAGTATTGCTTAGCTCAAATGCCTCAAGAATTGCCGCCTGCACCGACTTATCCTGTGTGACCACAGCAGCTGTCAGTTTCAACAGGCGTTGGCGCGCCTGGTGGAGCTGATCGACCAAGGAGACTACGATCGGGAGAGAATCTGCGTTGACCTCCAAATCATAATGCAGGGTGCAGATCAGCCGGATACGTGCGTATTCCATCTCCGAAAACACCAAATCTCCGCCATCTTCCTGGGGCGAGATCAATGCCTCCCGGATCCACGCGTCGAGATCGTTTCGCTGAAGATCACTTATCTGCTCGACAATTTCATCAACGCGCATCATTTCAGCATCTCCTTGCGGGGCTCATCCACGTTCTTCGGCTGCCAACTCTCCAGAAATTTTGCCAACTCGGGCTCCTCGCCAGCAGGCAGTACGACTTTCAGGGTGATGAGCTGATGTCCGCGATTGCCGGATTTGCGGTCGAGAACTCCCTTGTCACGCAGTCGCAGCGTCTGACCGGTGTTTGCGCCTTTCGGAATCTTCATCGAGACCGGGCCATTGATCGTCGGCACGGTGATTCGTGCGCCAAGTGTCGCTTCTTTTAGCGTGACGGGTACGTCTACATGGATATTGTCATCCTTGCGATGGAAGAACGGGTGCGGTTCGATATGCAATTCAACAAAGGCGTCACCTGCCGGCCCGCCGCCAAAGCCGGGCATGCCTTGGCCTTTCAGCCGTAACATCTGCCGGTCGGCTGCGCCCTCCGGGATCGACACACTCAGCGTCTTTCCTTCGGGCAATGTGATGGTGCGAACGGCGCCATTGACCGCGTTCATGAAGCTAACTGGCAGTACATAACTCACATCCTGTCCTCGCGCCCGGAATGTGCCCTGTGCCCGCTGCGCGCCCCCGCCAAAAGCGCGCGCCAGGAAATCCTCCAGATCATCATTGCTGGCAAAGCCATCCTGCGCTGCGTGGGAGCCGCGGTGTGATCCATCGGCGAAATCGCGGTAGTAGCGCTGCTGGGCTTTTTCCGCACCACTGGCATCTATCTCGCCTGCATCGAACCGCCGACGCTTGTCCTTGTCCTTGAGCAGGTCGTTTGCCGCCGAGATCGCCTTGAATCTATCCTCAGCCGTCTTGTCGTCCGGATGCAGATCAGGGTGAAACTTGCGTGCTAGTTTCTTAAACGCGTCCCTGATTTCCTTGTCGGTCGCAGTACGAGCTACACCGAGTGTCTCATAAGGGTCATTCATGCAGTGATCCCACCTCATCCGCCTCTTGAAATCATTCAGCATGGTTTGGGGCGCGAAAGACACGCCACTCACTCATGCTTCTACAACCGTGATCCGGCGCCCTCTGCACCTTCGAGCCGCACCAGTACGGTCACGAATTATCTGCCGCGAATGCTGGAAGTGCTGGAAGCTATCTCGAATGTTGTCCGCTCCGGTGGATAACCATTGACCTGGCTGTCATCACCCGCAATTTTTCATCGGTCCCGACCGAATTCCGATTCGTACCTCGATGGATCGAGCCGTCAACAGGGGATTCTATCCTAGATCTACTTTCAGCCTAACCAACAGAGGTTCGGCACCCACACACCGGAATTGCCAATGACGAGGCGATGAATGCTCTAGCGAAGTTGGAGCGAACGCGCGCAAGCCTGACAAAACGGCGTGTGCGGGACGACATCAATCCGTTCATCACTTATCGCGCGGCCGCACTTGACGCATAAACCGAAGGCGCCCTCTTTCATCCGATCAAGGGCGGCTTCTATGGCAAAAGCTCCTTTTGCCCGGTCTTTGCCAGCTCCTCTAGCACCTCGTCGTTGTTGCGTTCTACGGCACGATCATCGTCGTCTCGGTTCCGAGGCTGTTAAAAATCATCCTCAATCTTTGCCAGACGCGTTTGCAGCTGCTGCTGTTGGTGGACGAGGATTTGCCTATACTTCGCTTCGCGCTGCTCCAGATGCTTGGAGGAATATCTCGCCATGGTGGCCGCTCGAACTTTGATGCTAGAAGATCGAATTTACATGTCGTCGGGCGCCACTGACATTGATCATGATCAAAAGGGTGGATCAGTACAGTGTATCTTCCGGCGCGGCGGGAATCGCGAAATAATCCTGAAGCGCAGTGACCATCGATCGCGATGAGCGGCTTTCGCCTTCGCCACCTGGCAAAACCGCCATTGATGACGACGGCACGGCAGGTAGTTGGCGTTAGTCGCGCGCGATGGCCCTCCATAGGCAATGACGTCGCCACCCCATGAACCGAGAGACGCCGCGGTTCAGGAAGAACTCACTCTCGAAGATAGCGCCGGAACTGGCTAAGCGAGAAGACGAACAGCGCCACTCCGATGATGAGCATCGCCAGGAGCTGCGGCCAAACCACATCGAGTCCTGCCCCCCGAAAGAGAACGGACTGCGCTAACATGACAAAATGCGTGTTGGGTGCAGCAAGCATGATGAACTGGATGACCTCCGGCATGCTTTCGCGAGGGGTGACGCCGCCAGATAGCAGTTGCAACGGCATCAGCACCATCATCAGCAATAGTCCGAATTGCGGCATTGAGCCGGCTATGGTGGCAAGGAAGATGCCGAGGCAGGTCATGGCGAAGATGTCGAGCGCGGCGCCGGCCAGGAATAGGATTATCGAGCCGTTGACCGGCACGGCAAGCAAACCTTCAACCACAAACACAAGGGAAAAAGTGGCGGCCGTCAGAACCACAAGGCTCATCGCCAGGACCTTGCTCATCATGATCTCGAACGCGGTCACCGGCATGACCAGGAGGTGCTCGATGGTGCCGTGCTCTCGCTCGCGGATGAGCGCAGCACCAGTCAGCACGATCGACAGCATGGTGATCGAGGTGATGACGTCGCTGATCGCGCCGAACCATCCCTTGTTGAGCTCGGGGTTGAACCGGGCGCGCAGATCAAGGGCGACCGGCAGGACGGTTTGCGCACGATGGCCGGCTAGGAATTCGCCGACCTCGCCAGAGACGATCGACTGCACATATCCCCCGCCGGTGAAGGCTTGCGACATGCGTGTCGCATCTATGTTGAGCTGGAGGGTCGGCGCGCGGCCGGCGAGGAGATCGCGCTGAAAATTCGGCGGAATGTCGAGAGCGAACGTGTCGAGGCCGGCATCCATGCGGCTGTCCATTTCCTCAATTGAAATGAGCGACGGCGCCAGGAAATATGGCGGATAGAAGGCGCTGGCGATACGCGTCGACACGGCCGAGCGGTCCTCGTCAACGATGGCGATCGGCGCCCGGTTGAGCGTTTCCGGCATCGCCTTGGAGGCCGTGTAGATCGCAGCCGTGAAAGCGTAGACAATCAGCACCAGAAGCACCGGATCGCGCAAAAGGCCGCGCAGTTCCTTTATGCCGAGATGGAGGATGTTCGCCGCCCGCATCAGCGTGCCTGCTTTCTAAGAGTCGGTCCGGAAAGTTATTCAGTTTGAACAGAGCCTTCTCAGCATGAGGCGAATGGATGCCAATTTGAGGAAGGCGAGTGCGTTGCGTGACA
>NZ_JBIWBL010000012.1:0-14620 GCF_044760925.1 Phyllobacterium sp. NPDC097923
GTCGTCCACATCGCTGCCTTGCCCGAAAAGAATCATCTCAAAGCCAGGGAATCATAACCGACTCAGATTACGCAACTTCTTTCCGGACCGACACTGATGCCTGGCGGCGACCTCTCATAGTCGAGCAGATCATGGCCGCGCCGCCGGCAAGGGCGGTCTACCTGACGCCTTCCCACCAGTTCCCCACCGGCACGACGCTGGCGCTCGAGCGCCGTCTTGCCCTGATCGAATGGGCGGCCCGGCATCAGGCCTGGATCATGGAGGACGATTACGACAGCGAATTCCATTATGCCGGCAAGCCGACGGCCTGCGTGCAGGGTCTCGATCCGCACGACCGGACGATCTATATCGGCACCTTCACCAAGTCGCTGTTTCCGGGTCTGCGGATCGGTTATGTCGTGCTGCCGCCGCAGCTTGTGAAGCCGATGACCGTCGCACGCACATTGCTGGATGGACATACGGCGCCCATGGCGCAATTGACGCTTGCCCGCTTCATGGAAGGCGGGCATTTCGGCGCGCACGTCCGCAGCATGCGCGGCATCTATGCCGAACGCCTCGACGTGCTGGCCGGCCAAGTGGGCAGACACCTGGCGGATTTCATCGAGCCGCGCATTCCGGCCGGCGGCCTGCAGATGCCGTGCGTCCTGACCGCCGATCTATCCGAGCGCGCGGCCATCGATGCCGCGCGACGAGTGGGGATCGACATCCTCGGCCTGTCGGCGCTCCATGCTGCCAACGATCCGCAAGCCGGCTTCCTGATGGGCTTTGCCGCCTACACGCCGGCCGAGATCGAGGTGGCTGTCAGGAGGTTGGCGGAGGCGTTCCGGACGATAACGCGCGAATGACCGGATGGATTGAGTATATCACCGCAATACAACAAGCGTATGGAGACCATTCGATTCCGGCCCGAGCCGCAAAAAGGAAAACATGCTAAAGTCATCGCGCAGGATTTCATGCGACTGGACGCCCTTGAAATCGTCAGTCCCCTTTATCGCGAGCTCGTGGAACTCACACGGCGGCCGGCTTCAATGCCGGCCGGTATAAAAGGAGGAGTTCTGCGGCGGCAGTTGCCGGCCGAGAATGGCGTCGGCGATCTTCTCGCCGATCATGATCGTTGGCGCATTGGTATTGCCCGTCGTCAGCGCCGGCATCAGTGACGCATCGGCGATGCGCAACCCGCTCACGCCGTGTACGCAGCCGTCTTGATCGGTCACAGCCATCTCGTCGTTGCCCATCCGGCAGGTCGCGACGGGGTGGTAAGCGGTTCCGGCATTCTGACGAATCCAGGCAGCAAGATCCTTGTCGGAAGAAATGTCAGCGCTGGGCGTGACCTCCCGTCCGCGAAGCGGATCCCACGACTTCTGGCGGATGATCTCGCGTGTCTTTTTCACACCCTCGATCATCTCGTTGAGATCGGCATCCTCGGTCAAGAAGCCGATCTCGATTTTCGGGGCGGCCTTCGGATCGGCAGAGCGGAGCGAGACGCGACCGCGGCTCTTGGGACGCATGACACTGGTGAAATACTGAAAGCCGTCGAGCACCCTCGCCTCGCCACGATAGAATTCGCCGATCATCGGGAGGAATTCGTGCTCAATGTTCGGATAGGACACCGTGTCATTGCCACGGAAAAATGCTCCGACTTCGAAATAGTTGCTCGCGCCGAGCCCGGCCTTGGTCAACAGCCAGCGCAACCCGACGAAAGGCCGCCCCAATTTCGAGAGCTGTTTTGTCGGCGACACCGACTTGGTTGTCGTATACTGGATAGCCACGGCGACATGGTCCTGGAGATCCCGGCCAACACCGGGTAGATGGACCCTGCACGCGATGTCATGCGCCTTGAGCGTATCGGTATCGCCGATGCCGGAGAGCATCAGTATCTTGGGAGTATCGAACGCACCGGCGCTCAGCACAACTTCCTTTCCGGCCATCGCCTTTTTCACGACACCGCCAATCTCG
The DNA here is from genome assembly GCF_044760925.1 of Phyllobacterium sp. NPDC097923. Taxonomy (NCBI): domain Bacteria; kingdom Pseudomonadati; phylum Pseudomonadota; class Alphaproteobacteria; order Hyphomicrobiales; family Phyllobacteriaceae; genus Phyllobacterium; species Phyllobacterium sp. NPDC097923. Next base: position 1,957 of record NZ_JBIWBL010000012.1, read on the forward strand.
TATTCGACACCCTGTATTGTGCTGCCATCCATGATCAGCCGCGTCACGGTCGCACCGGTCACGATGGCGAGATTGCGCCGCCCCTCGGCCGGACGCAGATAGGCAACTGCCGTGCTCTCGCGGACGCCGTTGCGAACCGAGGCTTGGGCGCGGTTGACGCCCTCCTGCTGGAAGCCGTTTTGGTCGGTGCTGAGCGGCAGGCCGAAATCCTGCCCTGCAGCAAGAAAGGCCTCGTAGAGCGGGTTTTCGGCACGGCATTGGTGCACATGCAGCGGGCCAGTCGCACCACGGTATTCGTTACCGCCCTTCTCGAAGGTTTCCATCTTCTTGAAGTAAGGCAGGACATGCGCATAGGACCACTTCGGCAATCCCCTCGCCGCCCAACCTTCGTAATCGAGCGGGTTGCCCCGCACGAAAACCATGCCGTTGATAGATGACGAGCCGCCCAGCACCCGGCCGCGATGCTGGTCGCTTATTCGCCCATTCAGTCCGGGCTCGGGCTCGCTCTTGTAGGCCCAGTTGTACTTCGTGCTTTCGAGTGGCAGGCCCAGTGCCGCCGGCATCCGCATGATGATCGAGCCGTCGCGTGGTCCCGCCTCGAGCAGCAGCACGCTGCGCGTGCCGTCCTCGGTCAGGCGGTTGGCGACCACGCAGCCGGCCGACCCCGCGCCGACGACGATATAGTCGTAGTTTGAGTTCTTCCCCATATCCGTCATTGCCTACCTCAATTGCATCCAGATCGTCTTGAACTGGAGATACTGGTCATGCGCCAGCATGGATTTTTCGCGCCCGCCAAAGCCCGACTGCTTGTAACCGCCGAATGGCACGGCCTGATCGCCTTCCGAGAAGCAGTTGACCGAGACCGTTCCGGCGCGGATGGCGCGGGAGACCTTATGGGCGATGTGCAGATTGTTGGTATAGAGCTGCGCGGCCAGACCATATTTCGTGTCGTTCGCGATCGCGACCGCTTCCTCGACGTCATTGAACGTGATGGTCGACAGCACGGGGCCGAAAATTTCCTCCTGGGCAATGGTCATGCTGTTGGCGACGCCATCGAACACGGTCGGCTCGATGAAGTAGCCGCCGGTCTGTTCGAGGATACGGTTGCCACCGAGCGCGACCAACGCGCCCTCGCGCTTGCCGGCCTCGATATAGCCCAACACCCGCTCCATGTGCTTCTGCTCGATCATGGCGCCCATCTTGGTGTCTTCAGCAAAGGGATCGCCAACCTTCCACGTCTTGAAATTCTCGATGACGGCTTCGAGCAGACGGTCCTTCATGCCGGCATGAACCAGCAGCCGAGAGCCTGCACTGCAGTTCTCGCCCTGGGAGAACAGGATGCCAAGAGCGATCTGTTCCACGACAGGACCTAGATCGTCGATATCGTCCATGACGATGACAGGGCTCTTGCCCCCCAGTTCCAGCAGCACGCGCTTGAGATTGGATTCAGCGGCATATTTGAGGAAATAGCCACCCACTTCCGTCGAACCTGTGAAGCTCAGGCAATCGACGTCGCGATGGCGGCCGAGCGCCTGTCCGGATGTCTCGCCATAGCCTGGCAGGACATTTATCACACCATCGGGGATGCCGGCCTCTGCCGCAAGGGCGGCAAGCCTGAGGGCCGTGAGCGGCGTCTGCTCGGCCGGCTTGATCACGATGGAGTTGCCGCCAGCAAGCACCGGACCGATCTTCACCGCGGTAATCGCGAGGGGGAAGTTCCAGGGGATGACAGCGCCGACGACGCCGATGGGCTCGCGAACCACCATCGAGACGATATCGGCGGAGGTGGGCGAAACGGCGTCATAAATCTTGTCTATCGCCTCGGCATGCCAGCGCAGCGTGGCAATCGCGTCCGGCACGTCGGCATTGAGCGCATCGAGGACAGGCTTGCCTGTGTCGAGGCATTCGAGGACGGCGAACTCTTCCTGATGCTTCTCGACCAGATCGGCAAGCCGCAGCAAGGCGACTTTGCGATCGCGCGGAGCGAGATTGCGCCAACTGCCCTTGTTGAAGGCGGAGCGTGCAGCCGCAACGGCGCGATCCACGTCCTCACGGTCGGTTTCGGCGACCGAGGCAACGACCTTGCCGGTGGCCGGGTTGATTGTATCGAAGGACTTGCCGCTGGCGGAATCGACAAAGCGGCCATCGATGAACGCCTTCGTTTCCGGTCTAATGGTTTCGGCCAGCCGGGCGAGCTCTTGAGCGGTGGACGACATGCTTGTTCCTTTCTTCTTGATGATTCAGCGCGGTCAGGTGCCCTTGGCGTCGAGGAAGCGGCGCGCAATGAGGGTGAGCATGATCGATCCGATACCGATGCAGACGAATATGGCATTGACGGAGGGAGTGAAGCCGAACCGCATCTGGTTCCACACCCAGACCGGCAGCGTCGGCTGCGTTCCGGTCAGGAAGAGCGAGACCACCACCTCGTCCACCGACAGCGTGAAACCGAGCAACGCCCCACCGATGATCGAGCCGCGCACCAGTGGCAACACGACATGCCAAACCGTTTTGGCGTAGGACGCGCCGAGATCGGACGATGCTTCGACCAAGGCAGGATCCAGCCGTCTGAGCCGGCTGAGTACCGTCAGCATGATGACCGGCATGACGAATGTGGAATGCCCGAGCACGACGCGCGGAATACCTGTCGGGATGCGAAGCAACTGGAAAGCAAGCACAAGCGTGATGCCTAGCACTACACCCGGCATGGCGACCGGCAGCGTCAGCAATTGCTCCGAAAGCTTCCCGAAGGAAAGCCTTGCATAGGCGAGCAGGATAGCAAATCCCGTTCCGGCGGCGATCGAGATCAACAGAACCAGAAGCCCGACATAGAGCGACCGGTTGAGCGCCGCAAGCAGCGCTGTGTTGCTCAGTACCTCCTGATACCAGCGGAACGTCATGCCGCTTAGCGGGAACACCTGCACCGTCGCGTCGTTGAAAGAGAATATCGCGATGATTGCGAGTGGCGCATAGAGAAAAAGATAGGGCAGACAGAACAGCGCAAAGGCGAGCCAACGGAACAAAATGTTGCCGGCACTCCTGGCGCCTGCCGGTACTGACAGCATCCCACCCGTCTCGCCGGTCAGGATACCGGGCACGCGCGCTGTCCTGAACATGATGGCGAGAACGACGGCGACCGTCACAAGCAGCATCAATGCGAGCGCCGCGCCATAGGGCCAGTTGCCGACAATGCCGAACTGCGAGGCGATGACCATTCCGAGCATCGTCCCATCCAGTCCGCCGACCATCGACGGCGTGATGTAGTCGCCGACCGCCATGAGGAAGGCGAGCGCCACGCCCACCGAAGTGCCGGGACGCGACAGCGGCCATACGACGGTGAAGAAAGCCCTGAAGCCGCTTGCGCCGCAATCGTTGGCCGCCTCCGTCAGGCTGGGCGGAATGCGGTCGATCGCTGAATATGCAGCGACGAAGATGAAGGGGATTGAGACATATACGAAGGTGAGGAAGACGGCGAAGGAATTGTAGAGCAGCGCCGAACTCGGCTCCGAGATCAGACCCATCCGCAACAGGAAGGCGTTGAGCACGCCGCTCTCGCCGAGGATCACCCGCCAGGCGAAAACACGCATCAGCAGGCTGATCCAGAGCGGGATGACGACCAGCATGACCGACAGGAACCGGCCGCGCTCAAGAATGCGCGCTGCGTAATAGGCCATCGGATAGGCGATCAGCGTAGCAATCGCCGTGGCCAGCAGGGCGGTCGCCACTGTCCGCCAGAGCAGAACCCAGACGCCTGACGATTCCCACGCGCGCGCAAAATTCTGCAGCGTCAGATCGAAATTGGTCACGCCGTTCTTCGAGGTGAGCAGGCTGACGCCGATCAGCAGGATATTCGGCAGGACCACGAGCAGGGCAAGCCAGGCATAAAGCGACATTCGCGCGAGAATGCCGCACAGCACGGCTGGGACAGCGCTCCCAGTGTTCGGGTTTGCGCGCGATGCAAGGGCGACGTCAGTCATCAAGCACCACACAGTCTTCCGGCTTGAAGGACAGCCAAACCGGCTGGCCATGCTCAAGGATTGCACCACGCCGCGCCGGCGCAAAGGCGATGAAATCCTGGTCGCGGCAACGGACCTTCACCTCGCAAGTATGGCCAAGAAACAGAACGTCGGAGACATGGCCTTTAAGCGCGACACCTTCGGGGCACGGCCGATCGGCGGGAGTTATGGTCAGCGCCTCGAACCGCAGGCCAAGGCTTATCGCGCCGGGTCGGCGGACCGCCGCCATGCCGAAGCTTTCGCCACACACCGAGACCACCGAGGAATCCGCCGAACCCGCCGCCTCTGCGGCGATCAGGTTGGACTTGCCAATGAACTGGGCGACGAAGCGACTGTTGGGCGCATAATAGATCTCGCCTGGACTGTCGAGCTGTTGAATGCTGCCGGCATTGACTATGGCGACGCGGTTCGACATCGACAACGCCTCGCTCTGGTCATGGGTAACATAGATGAAGGTAATGCCGATCTTACGCTGCAGGTCGACCAGCACATGCTGCATCTGCTGCCGCAGATTGAGATCGAGCGCGGACAGCGGCTCGTCGAGCAAAAGCACCCTGGGGCGGCCAACAAAGGCACGGGCCAGAGCCACGCGCTGGCGCTGGCCGCCACTGACTTGATGCGGCAGGCGCTCCGCCATCTTGTCCATCGCCACCATTTCCAGCGCCTCGGCGACACGTCGACTGCGCTCGGCCTTGTCGACCCCTGCCATCCTCAATGGATATTCGACATTCTGCCGCAACGTCATATGCGGGAACAGCGCATAGGACTGGAACACGGTATTGACGTTCCGCCGGTGCGGCGGAACGTCGGTTACATCCTGGCCATCGAGAAAGATGCGGCCGGAATCGGCCTGCTCGAAGCCAGCGATGAGGCGCAGCGCGGTCGTCTTGCCCGAACCGCTGGGCCCGAGGATCGAGAAAAACTCACCTCGCTCGATTGAAAATTCATCGATCTCAAGCGCTGGAGTCGCAGCTCCGGGATAGCGCTTGACGACATTCTCGAACCGGATGATTGCATCGTTACGTGCAGGCATGTCAGTTACCCCACCCGGAAACTAGAGGGTTCCAGCCTTGAAGTCGTTCCACATCTGGACGCGACGATCGACGCTTTCAGGCGCCTTGAAGAAAACCATCTTCTCCCAGAAACTGGGCTGATTCTGATCGATGATGTTGGTCTTGGCGAGGATATCGTCCTTCACACCACCCTGTCTGGCGCCCTCGTCGGTCAGTACGCCGTTGTTGAGTGAGAAGGAGATGAAGCGGGACTGCCATTCCAGCGTCAGGTTGTCGTTGAGGAACTGATAGACTTCCGGACGATCGCCATGCGGGGTCAAAACCGCATTGTCGATCCAGGTCGGCGTACCTTCCTTGGGGAAGGTGTACTTGAAGTTCATACCCTTGCCCTGGAGATTAAAGACGATGGAAACGTTATTGCAGTAACCGATGACCGCGTCACCGGCCGCATAGATCGCCGCGGCGTCGTTGAAGCCGCGCGCGATGGTACGGACCTGTGGACGAAGGGCGGCGAGCACTTGGGCGCACCTGGCGAAGTCTTCGTCCGAAAGATTGAAGGGATCCGCAACGCCAGCCTGCAGCGCGATCATCGGGAAGGTGATATAGGCATCATCGAACAGATTGACTTTGCCGGCATGCTTTTCGTCCCAGAGCGCGGCCCAGCTGTCGGTGCCTTCGGTGACGACATCCGCGTTGAACATCAACGGCTGCGTTCCCCAACTATAGGGTACACCATAGAGATCGCCATCGACCGTGTTGCGTTCCTGATATTTGAGGCCGGGCGTTATGTTGACCGCATTGGGGAGCTTGGAAGCGTCAATCGGCACAATGAGGCCAGCTTCCTTGAAGCGCGGAATGGAACCCGACTCGAAATAGAGTACGTCGGCCTGGATCGCGCCCGACTGGGTCTGGGCAAAAATCTCGTCATTGGAGCCGGCACGAACGACATTGACCTTGACGCCGGTCGCCTTGCTCCATTCCGCGATCCATGCGTCCTCGTGATATGTTTCCCAGGTAATGATCGTAATTTCCGATGCTGCACGCGCATCGCGAATGAAGGCGGGCGCTGCGAGCGCTGCCGTTCCTGCCGCAGCCGCCGCCAGAAAGCCACGCCGCCCTATTTTCAAATCCGTAAAATTCTCCATCACTTCCCTCTTTCGGTTCCCTGATTATTGCCGGCGCCATGGAGCGCCGGGCTGAAGGCGAGCTGCCGAGCACGTCTTCAGATCCTGCCTCCGCACGACCTTCGGAAAAGCGGCTCTTGCGTTTCGCTTTCGCATACTACACATCGCCTGCGCAACAGATTTCTGACGAGCTCGTCGAAAATCTCGCGCACAGCGGCGTGCGAACCTCCGGCAGGTCGCGCAACTGAAGTCCGATTGCAGTGGTAGTTTCGAAATGACGGCGATAAGCCCATCCTCCCTCTCCTCCAAAGGCCAGCCCGCGGCAGAGGAAGCCCCAGGACACCGCGTTCTGAGTCTGCAGGAAATCCAAGCCCTGGCCACGCGCATCCTCGTCAGACACGGGCTCACGGAACCGCATGCCGATGCGCTGGCAGACGTCATCACCGCCGCTGAACGTGACGAATGCGCGTCACATGGCACTTATCGCCTCGCCGGGCTGGTGCGGACCATCGCCGCCGGCAAGGTCAATGTTGCTGCCAAGCCGAAAATCCAATCAGATCAATCCGCCATCGTCAGGGTCGATGCCGATATGGGCTTCTCCTCGCTTGCCTTCACGATGGGGATCGACGCCTTGACGGAAAGAGCTCGGAGCCACGGCGTTGCCGCCATGGCGATCAATCGCTGCTTTCATTTCACCGCACTCTGGCCGGAGGTCGAGGCTCTCGCCGAGCGGGGCCTCGTATCGCTCGCCATGACGCCGAGCCACAGTTGGGTCGCGCCAAACGGCGGCCGGACGCCGCTGTTCGGCACCAATCCACTCGCCTTCGGCTGGCCTCGGCCGGGACACCTGCCCTACATCTTCGACTTCGCGACCAGCGTCGTCGCGCGCGGCGAGATCGAACTTCATCGCCAGCGCAATCAGCCGATTCCCTATGGCTGGGCTCTCGATCGGCAGGGAAATCCGACCAACGACCCGATTGAGGCCATGGCCGGCGCGCAGATGACATTCGGCGGCCACAAGGGTTCAGCGCTTTCAACCATGATCGAGCTTCTCGCAGGCCCGCTGGTCGGAGATATGACAAGCCCGCAATCCCAGGCTTTCGATGATGGCGACGGCGGCGCCCCCTGCCATGGTGAACTGATCATCGCACTGTCGCCCGACATGTTCATGGGCACGGAACGCGACAGGCATTTCAAAAGCGCCGAACGGCTGCTTGAGGCGATTCCAGCTCAGGGCGCCCGACTACCCTCGTCACGGCGCTTCGCCGCCAGGGCGCGCACAACGCGCGACGGAGTCCGCATCTCCGGCACCCAATATGACATTCTGATGCAACTGCTTGCGCAAGACGCAGCCGCCAATCTTAAGGAAAGACCATGAAAATCACCGGGGTGGACATCTACAAGTATACCGTCGGCTATGCCCACGGAACATACGTCATGTCTGGAGACCGTGTCGCGGCCACGGAAGACGGCACGGTCATCCGCATCCGCACCGACCAGGGTCTCGAAGGCTGGGGCGAGATCACGACACTCGGCAAGATCTACCTGCCGACCTTTCCAGATGGCATTCGGATCGCGCTGAAGGACCTCTCGGAGGCGCTGATCGGTACAGATCCAACCAATATCGGAATGGTCAACCGCATCATGGCCGGCACGTTGATGGGGCAGGAATTCGCCAAGAGCCCGATCGACATCGCTTGCTGGGATATTCTTGGCAAATCGCTCGGCCGGCCGATCTCGGCGCTGATCGGCGGCGTACTCAACGACCGCTTTCCAATCTACGAGGCAGTGCCGCTGGCCGCGCCTGAATCCATGGGCGAGTTCATTCGCGAACGGCGGGCCGCCGGCATCAATCGCTTCCAGCTCAAGGTCGGCAACAACCCCATGGATGATATTGCGCGGACCCGCGCCAGCGTGGAAGCTGGCGATTCCGAGACGATCATCGTGGCCGATTCCAACGGCGGCTGGTCGCTTGCGTCAGCGAAGCTCGCACTCCAAGGCATGGCCGGCCTCGCAGTCTATGTCGAGCAACCCTGCCGCTCGACGGCCGATTGCATCCTCGCGCATCGTGGATCAGCGCTTCCACTCGTTCTCGACGAGTCGATCGTCAACCACGACGAAATCTATCGCGCCAAGTATGAGGCCAACGCTGTATCGGTGAACCTCAAATTCGGCAAGCTTGGCGGCCTCACTAACACGATCAAAGCCCGCGACCTGCTACAGGAACTGAACATGGCGGTCTCGGTGGAGGACATGTGGGGCGGCGACATCATCACGGCCGCGACCAGCCATGTGGCGGCAACGACCCGGCCGGAATCGCTGCTGATGACTCCGTTCTTCAACGACTGGACGGACGGCCACGTTGCCAGCTATCTTCCACGCTCGTCAAACGGCTTCGGCTCCGCGCCGACCGGTCCCGGTCTCGGTATCGAGGTGGAGGTCGACAAGCTCGAACATCTGTTCACGGTGGGCCGCGCCTGAGAGCGAAAACCGGCCGACGCCGCCTGCGACGTCGGCCCCTTTTACTGTTCACCCACAGTTGCTTCTGTTGCGTCAGTCTGGTCGAGATGGAGAAGCGCCATTAGGCCAACCCGGATACGATCGATATGCATGCGCATGAAATCGGCCGCCTCTGCAAAACGCCGTTCCCGGCAGAGCCTTACGAGTTCCTTGTGTTCGCGGACGGCCCGCGCCCGATCGCCAGTAATGTTGGAGAGCTGAATTCGCGTGTGCCGGTCGCATTCGCCGAGGAGGTTCTGGACTGTACTGGTTATACGTGGGCTCCGCGCATGGGTATAAAGCAGCATGTGGAATTCGGAGTTCAGATCGTTCCAGCGGTCGATATCCAGCTTATCGATCGACGTTTCGTAACGGTCAAGGATTTTATCTAGCTTCTCGAAATCCGCGGGTGCGAGATGCGGCGCCGACCTTTCGAGTAAAAACGGCTCGAAAAGGATGCGCATGTTGAAGAGTTCTTCGACCTCCTCTGCACTTAGCTCTACGACCACGGCGCCGCGATGGGGCTGGATGCGCACGATCCCCTCGCTTTCGAGCAAGAGCAGGGCCTCGCGGATGGGTATGCGACTGATTCCGAATTCCTGCGCCAATTCCTCCTGACGCAACTGACGCCCCGGCGGAAAAACGCCCTCAAGGATCCGGCTTCGGATTTCCTCGGCAGCTGCGGTCGACATCGTCTTGTGCTTCAAGCTCTTGCTAACAGTCGCCACGCGGCATTCCTGCTTCACGCAGGTGCACATTTTATACAATGTGCAGAGCCAAATGCAAAGAGATGGCGACAACCGGCATGAGATCCAACTTCGCCCCAGTTTCGGGAAAGTCCTGAGTGTCAACCGGCGCCGAATATTGACCCTTAACAGGGCGCAAGCGCGTGGCCGCAAACGAGCCCTGGGAACACGAGCGCCGATGGCAATCCCGCAGGGCCCGAACCAGCGCTGGAGCATGGACTTCGTCTCGGTTGCGCTGGTCGACGGCAGGCGCTTCCGTATCCTGTATGTCCTCGACGAATTCAGCCGCGAGTGCCTTGCCACCGTGGTCGACAACTCGCTATCCGGCGAGCGTGTCGGCCGGGAACTGGATCGCATCGCGCTCACAACCGGTTACCCCTGCATGATCGTCTCGGACAACGGAACGGAGCTGACCTCGAACGCCATTGACCTGCCACTGAGAACTTCCTCCAGAATGGATTAGAGTCCGGCCCATTGAGGACGGACTTATGAAGAAGCAGCGATTTACGGAAGAGCAGATCATTGCGGTGCTGAAGGAGCAGGAGGCCGGAGCGAAAGCGGGCGATCTTTGCCGTAGGCACGGGATTTCCGAAGCGACCTTTTATAACTGGAAAGCTAAATACGGCGGCATGGAGGTATCTGAGGCCAAGCGCCTGAAGGCGCTGGAGGATGAGAACGCCAAGCTGAAGAAGCTGCTCGCCGAACAGATGCTGGATACAGCCGCACTCCGCGAACTTCTCTCAAAAAAATGGTAGGGCCTGCCGCCAAGCGTGACGCTGTCGCGCATCTGAAGGTCACGATGGGGCTTTCGGAACGGCGGGCCTGCCAGATTGTATGTGCCGACCGAAAGACGATCCGTTATCGATCCTCTCGACCGCCGGAGGTCGAGTTGCGAGCGAAGCTACGCGATCTGGCCAATGAGCGACGGCGGTTTGGCTACCGACGGCTGTTCATTCTGCTTCGGCGCGATGGGGAACCGTCCGGTGTCAATCGCATCTATCGGCTCTATCGCGAGGAAGGTCTCTGCGTGCGCAAACGCAAAGCCAGGCGTCGTGCTGTTGGCACGCGTGCGCCGATCCTCGTCGAAGCAAAAGCGAATGCTCGCTGGTCGCTGGATTTCGTCCACGATCAGTTCGCCTGCGGCAAACGCTTTCGCATCCTCAATGTGGTCGACGATGTCACACGCGAATGCCTGGCGGCGATCCCGGACACATCTATCTCTGGTCGCCGTGTCGCGAGGGAACTGACGACGCTTGTCGAGCGAAGGGGCAAGCCCGGCATGATTGTTTCAGACAACGGGACCGAACTGACCTCGAATGCCATCCTTGCTTGGTCGAAGGATCACAAGGTCGAGTGGCACTACATCGCGCCGGGAAGACCGATGCAAAATGGCTATGTCGAGAGCTTCAACGGCCGCATGCGCGACGAGCTGCTCAACGAGAGCCTGTTCTTCGGTCTCGATCATGCTCGCAGCGCCATTGCGGAATGGGCCGGCGACTACAACAATTTCCGGCCGCACTCATCGCTCGGATACCAGACCCCAGCGGACTATGCCGGGATCATCGCCGCAACCGGCTCCAACGCTACGCAATGTGGAAGCTCCGCGTTTCCGCCGGTTGCTCCCACCCCGCCATTTGGCTTATCAAAAAAACGCCGACGCTCTAATCGCAGCCGGATGAAACTTCAGTGGCAGGTCAAGCTTGCTTGTACTCGGCGGGGCTGAACCATGGCCGGTGAACAATCTTCCCCTGCGTCTTATACGGCGGCGACAGGTCGGGAAGATGCTGGAGCCATTTATGGCGAATGGCGGTTTTCAGGACCTGCCGGAGCGTGCCCACCTCGTCATGCAAGGTGCTGCGTGCCGGTGCCCTCCCCGTCGTGGACGTGGCAATGCGCTGCACGCGATAATCCTGAACTGTACCGGCATTGATTTCCGAGACGCCCATCTTGCCGAAGAACGGCACCAGATGGAGCCGCAGGCGGATGCTGTGACCCTCCACCCATTTGGGGCTGCGCTCCCCCTCGGTGATGGCCGCATATTCCTGCTCGAACTTCTTGGCGGCTTCCGCGAAGGTGGTTTCGGTCTTCAAAATACCCGCCGCCGATTTCCCGCGCAAACCGAGAAGCCAGTCTTCTGCAAAAGCCTTGGCCTGCTCCAAGCCGGTTTCCTTGGTGCTCACACGATACTGACGGCCCTTTATGGACGTAGAGCAATGCCAGACGCGGCCCCGCGCCGGTAAATCTGCACCAATCCTCCGAGGATTTCATGGCTTGGCATGCTGCCCTCCCATTTCGCTTATTGCTCGATATGGGAAGAGGGAATCACACCATCAAGCCTCCCGTCAAACGGGTGGGGTGTGTTTGTGCTGACTGTGTGCTAGGTCCAAAAACGACTTCAGCCTCCCGAAGGAGGCCGATTAAAGTCTTGATAGTCTTTAAGAAACTTGGTTGCGGGGGCAGGATTTGAACCTGCGGCCTTCAGGTTATGAGCCTGACGAGCTACCGGGCTGCTCCACCCCGCGTTATTGTTTATGCATTGCAAAAGGGCCGCTTTGAGGGCGGCCCGATTTCGGCTTGGGCCGAGGCTTGTTATGAGAAGATTTGATTGCCTTTAGCAGACCTGGCAGCGACCTACTCTCCCGCGTCTTGAGACGAAGTACCATTGGCGCTGGGGCGTTTCACGGCCGTGTTCGGAATGGGAACGGGTGCAGCCACCCCGCCATGACCACCAGGTCGGCTAAGGGCAATCTTTTGAGAAGCTGGTAGAAGGCTCGAGCCTTCGTTTGTCTTAATTTTGTGAACACGTCTTTGATCTTTGGCCTGGCGTTTCGGAGCGAATCTCCGCAAGGCCAGAGGCCGTCGCGCCTGATGGCGCGGCCCGTCCGGAGCGCTTTGGCGCGTCAGGACAGAAGATCAGCATCATCAGTGCAGCTATGCTGCGCCGATGAGCATGAACAATGAGAACGATCAAGCCAATCGAGCTATTAGTACCGGTAAGCTTCACACATTGCTGCGCTTCCACACCCGGCCTATCAACGTGGTCGTCTTCCACGGCTCTCAAGGGAATACTCGTTTTCAGGTTGGTTTCCCGCTTAGATGCCTTCAGCGGTTATCCATTCCATATATAGCTACCCTGCTATGCCCTTGGCAGGACAACAGGTCCACCAGAGATATGTCCATCCCGGTCCTCTCGTACTAGGGACAGATCCTGTCAATATTCCTACACCCACGGCAGATAGGGACCGAACTGTCTCACGACGTTCTGAACC
>NZ_JBIWBL010000013.1:0-11531 GCF_044760925.1 Phyllobacterium sp. NPDC097923
CACGCCTTTTCCAAAAAAACGCACAAAACAAAACTTTCTCAAATCAGCCAAGCAACCCCTGGGGATAACTCAACCGACACCACACCAAGAAGCCAATGAAAACGGGCAGTGCAACCGCACCGCCCGCCAAAAACCGATCTGTCATGAAAATAGAGAAAGCGTCCGTCAGGCCAGCGTATAGGCCGTCTTCACGGTCGTATAGAATTCGGCAGCGTATTTGCCCTGCTCGCGCGGGCCATAGCTCGAGCCCTTGCGTCCGCCGAACGGCACGTGGAAATCCACGCCTGCCGTGGGCAGGTTGACCATGACCATGCCGGCTTCGGCATTGCGCTTGAAATGCGTGGCATGTTTCAGGCTCGTCGTCGCAATGCCCGAGGACAGGCCGAACGGCGTATCGTTCGCGGTATGCAGCGCTTCCTCATAATCCTTGACCCGGATCACGCTGGCGACCGGACCAAAAATTTCCTCGCGGGAAATCCGCATCTGGTTGGTCGCTTCGGTGAACAGTGCCGGCTGCAGGTAGAAACCGGGATTGTCGCGGGTCAGCCGCTCGCCGCCGAAGGCCAGCCTGGCGCCCTCGGTCTTGCCGATGGCGATATAGTCCTCGTCCTGCTTCAGCTGGCTCTGATCGACCACCGGCCCGATATGGGTTCCGGCTTTCAGGGCGTCATCGACAACGACACTCTTCAGGCGTTCGGTTGCCGCCGCAACGAACCGGTCGTGGATGCCCTCGGTGACAATGATGCGCGAGGACGCGGTGCAGCGCTGGCCGGTGGAGAAGAAGGCGCTGTTGACGGCGGCTTCCACGGCGACAGTCAGATCCGCATCATCAAGCACGACAAACGGGTTCTTGCCGCCCATCTCCAGCTGGAACTTGCGCATATGTTCGATGGAGGCCGCAGCAACGCGCTTGCCCGTCCCCACGGAACCGGTGAAGGTGATGGCATTGACATCGGCACTGTCCAGAATGGTCTGGCCGACAACCGAACCCTTGCCCATGACGAGGTTGAGCACGCCCTTCGGCAGGCCGGCGCGGTGCAATATATCGACGATGGCCCAGGAACAGCCGGGAACCAGATCCGCAGGCTTGAAAACCACCGTATTGCCATAGGCCAATGCCGGCGCAATCTTCCAGGCGGGGATGGCGATGGGGAAATTCCACGGCGTGATGATGCCGACGACACCCACGGCTTCCCGGGTGACTTCCACGCCGATGTTCGGGCGGGCACTGGGGAGAACCTCGCCGGCCAAGCGCAGGACTTCCCCGGCGAAGAAATCAAAAATCTGGGCGGCGCGCACCGTCTCGCCGATGCCTTCGGCCAGGGTCTTGCCTTCCTCGCGTGACAACAGCCGGCCGATCTCGTCCTTGCGGGCGGTGATCTCATCGGCGGTCTTGCGCAGGATGGCGTGACGCTCAAGAATGCCCGAGCGCGACCAGGCCGGGAACGCCGCCTTTGCCGCGGCTATGGCGTTCAGCGTGTCTTCGGCCGTCGCCCGCGCATATTCACCGACGACGTCATTGGTGTTGGAGGGGTTGATGTTGGCGATCGCATCGCCACCGATCCACGCGCCGTCGATCAGGTTCTGGTGCACTGTCATGATATGTTCTGTCCTTCCTGATGACGGCACAAGGGCCGTCACGCTGCAGCCGTCGACCGGCCTTCTCCCGAAACGCTTATGCCGAACAATCCCCCGGCGATAGGCCCGAAAGCATCAACGCTCTGTCAAAGGGGAAGCGGCGCCGGACCTTAACATAGGGAAAAGCGGTTTCAATGGACATTTGGCGCATTCCCGGCACGAATGTCAGGCAAAGGCGAGCTGCACCTTCATCGAACGGTTGCGATCGCCCGCGGCCTCAAAGGCCTGTACCGCCTCGTCAAGGCTGAAGATGCCGGTAAGCAGCGGCTTCACATCGACAATTTTCCGGCCGATCAGATCAACCGCCAGGCCGAACTCCTCGTGGAAGCGGAAGGAGCCGCGCAGGTCGATTTCCTTGGAGACGATCAGGTTCTGCGGAATGGCGATGTCCCCACCAAGGCCGAGCTGCATGAGAATGCCACGCGGGCGCAGGACGTCGAGCCCGGCGCGCAGCGCCCGTTCATTGCCCGATGCCTCGAACATCACATCGAACGAGCCCTTGTTAGCGGAATAGGCTGCCAGTTGTTCCGGATGGTCGGCGACATTGATGGTCCGGTCCGCCCCGATCTCCCGGGCCTTGACCAGCACCGCATCCATGACATCGGTCGCGACAATCTCCCGGGCGCCATGCGCCCGCGCCGCCAGAATGGTCAGCGCCCCGATGGGGCCGCAGCCGGTAATGAGGACGCGCTTGCCAAGCAATGAACCGGCGCGCTTGACCGCATGCAGCGTCACGGCGAAGGGTTCGGCAAAGGCCGCCTCGTTGATCGAAACGCCATCCGCCACCCGGTGGCATTGCCAGGCCTCGGCGATCAGCCGCTGGCGGAATGCGCCCTGGATATGCGGCATGGGCATGGCGCTGCCGTAAAAACGCATGTTGAGACAATGATTCTGCAGCCCTTGCAGGCAATAATCGCAATGGTTGCAGGGACGGCTGGGCGATACCGCCACCCGGTCACCGACGGCAAGACCACTGACCCCTGCCCCCAATGCCCTGATGGTTCCGGCAATCTCGTGGCCGAGGATCATCGGTTCACGCAGCCGGATCGTGCCGAAACCGCCATGATTATAATAGTGCAGGTCCGAGCCGCATATGCCGCCGGCCTCAACGGCAATATCCACTTGCCCGACTTCGGGAATGCCGGGATCGCGTTCCTCGATGCGCAGATCCTTTGCCGCGTGGATGACAACAGCCTTCATACGTTCCTCCCCTTGCGCTTCAAGCCGCCAGCCGCAACGGCCGGGATCAATTTCAGCGCGATAACACCGGAATACTTGCATATGTTATCGATAACATTTATGTCAAGCGGAGAAGGAAGCGATGACATCCCGCAATCGGAATTCCGCAGAACCGGAGGAAACAAAGAATGGCCTATCCATTGTTCAGCCTGGAGGGAAAACGCGCCCTCGTTACGGGATCAAGCCAGGGAATCGGCTTTGCCCTGGCCAAGGGATTGGCTGAACACGGCGCGGAAATCATCATCAATGGCCGCGATGCGGCAAAGGTCGATGCCGCCGTTGCCGAACTCAGGGCGGCGGGCCATAAAGCCCATGCGGCCGCGTTCGACGTGACCAGCCTGGAGAGCGTCAAGGCCGGCGTCGACACGATCGAGACAAATATTGGCGCGATCGATATTCTGTTCAACAATGCCGGAATGCAGTTCCGCACGCCGCTTGAGGACTTTCCCGAAGACAAGTGGCAGCTGCTGCTGCAGACCAATATTTCCAGTGTCTTTTATGCCGGACAAAGCGTGGCAAAGCACATGATCAAGCGTGGACGTGGGAAAATCATCAATATCGCCTCCGTACAAAGCGAGCTGGCGCGGCCTTCCATCGCGCCGTACACCGCAACCAAGGGCGCCGTCCGCAACCTGACGCGCGGCATGTGCACGGACTGGGCCAAATACGGCCTGCAGGTCAACGCCATCGCACCCGGCTATTTCAAGACGCCGCTCAATCAGGCGCTGATCGACAATCCGGAATTCTCCGGCTGGCTGGAAAAGCGCACCCCGGCGGGACGATGGGGCAATGTCGAGGAACTGGTCGGTGCTGCGGTGTTTCTGGCCAGCGATGCATCGTCCTTCGTCAACGGCCAGGTCATCCATGTCGATGGCGGTATCACGGCGTCCCTATGATCAGGCTGATCGTCATGGGCGTGAGCGGCTCCGGCAAATCTTCAGTTGGAGAGGGCATCGCGGCGGCACTGTCCCTGCCGTTCATCGAAGGCGACGGGCTGCATCCGGAAAGCAATGTGAAGAAAATGTCGGCGGGTATCCCGCTGACCGACGAGGATCGCTGGCCTTGGCTCGACAAGATCGGCGCGGAACTCGCCAAGGCCGAAAAGGGCGTGGTCGTGTCCTGCTCCGCATTGAAGAAGATGTATCGCGACCGGCTGCGCCGGGAAGCGGGCGGGACCCTCGCCTTTGTCTTTCTCGACGGCAGCCTGGCCGTCTTGCGCGATCACATGGGCAAGCGCACCGGGCATTTCATGCCGCTGTCGATGCTCGACAGCCAATTGGCGACGCTGGAATCGCCAACGGGTGAACCACTCGTGTTCACGCAGGATGTCGCGCATCCGATCATGCAGATCGTCGAGGCCAGTGTGGCATGGCTGAGAGCGCAGGAACTGTGATTCTAGCTGGAAAACCCATCGAGAAGCCGCATCATCTCGGCTGAATCGCGCGCCCCTAGACCGGCTGCACACAGCAGCCGGTGAATTTCAACGACCTGACCGGTCATTGGCAACGGCGTCTTCGTCTTCAACGCAAAGCCCTGCAGCGAATCGAGATCCTTGAGCATGTTGTCGATGCGCCCGGTCGGCGTGTAGTCGCGCGCGGCAAACTTCGCCATGAATTCCTGCATGATCCGGTTGTCGGCCCGCCCGCCCGCCAGGGCCTGCGGTATCAGCGCCGGATCAACGCCGCCCGCTTCCGCCAGCTTCACCGCCTCGGCAACCGCCTGAAACGCCACGGCGCAAAATAGCTGGTTGATCAGCTTCGTCGTCTGCCCCGCCCCGCTCGGCCCCATCAGCGTATAGTTGGCGCACAGATGCTGCATGACGGTACGGCCGCGCTCGAAATCGGCGGCATCGCCGCCAGCCATCACGGTCAATCGCCCGGCAAGCGCACCGGGAACACCGCCGGACAAGGGGCAATCCAGCCATTTCATTCCCGTTGTTTCCGCCAGCACTGTCGCCATGTCAGCGGTTTCCTTCGGATCAATCGACGACATGTCGATCAGCAGCCTGCCCGCGCCGGCGGCCGCAGCCACGCCATCCACGCCGAACACAACCGTACGGACAATATCGGCATGGTTGAGGCTCAGAATGACGAACCGGCTTTGCGCCGTGGCCGCGGCAACCGAAAGTGCCGCCACGGCGCCTTTGGCCACAAGTGCCGCCACCTTCTGCGCGTCGACGTCAAACACCGTGACCCGATGGCCGGTCTCGATGAGCCGTGTGGCAATCGCGGCGCCCATGAGCCCGGCGCCAATAACAGCAATCGTGGATGCATCGGCCATGGCGGCTCTTCCTCTGTCTATCGCGATATCTGTCAAACAACCGCCGCCGGCAGCGGCTTGCCGGCAAATTGCGCTTCCAGATTGGCAAGCACAAGATCAGCCATGGCCCGGCGTGTTTCGTGGGTGGCACTGGCCACATGCGGCGAAAGCACGACATTCTTCATGCCGAACAGCGCCTCCGGCACACGCGGCTCGTCCGCGAACACATCGAGCCCGGCTCCTGCAATGGTACCATGCTGCAAGGCTGCAACGAGAGCGGTTTCATCGACAAGCGAACCGCGGGCGATATTGATCAGGCTGCCTGTGGGCCCGAGGGCTTTCAGCACATCGGCATTGACCACGTGTTTTGTCTCGGCCGAAGCGGCCGCCGCAATGATCAGCACATCACAATTGGCTGCAAGCTCCGCGAGCGTCGGGTAAAATGCATAGGGAACATCGAGCTTGCGGCGCCCCGAATAGGAAATCTGCCCGTCAAAGGCGACAAGGCGTTTGGCGATGGCCTGGCCGATGCGGCCAAGTCCGAAAATGCCGTAGCGCCGGCCCGTCACGCGGTGCCCGAGGCCGAGCTCGCCCTTTGGCCAGTTGCCTGCACGAACATGATTGTCGGCCAGAACAAGCTGCCGCGCCAGATTGATGATCAGCCCAAGCGCAAGGTCGGCCACGTCGGCGGTCAGAACATCCGGTGTATTGGCGACGCGATAACCGCGCTGGCGCGCCGCGTTCAGGTCGATCTTGTCGTAACCGACACCATTGATCGAAACGATCTCCAACTTGGGCAATTGCGCCGCAAGTTCGGTCGGAATGCCGATATGCCCGCCTGTCACCACGCCGCGGATGCGATCCGCATGGGATTTCAGGAAGCCCGGCTGGTCCGTCATCTCAAACCAACGATGCACGGTATAGTGCCTGGCAAGATCCGCTTCGAGTGCGGGCATCAGCGGGCATAGCTGCAGAATATCGATCGGCATGATCATGGGATTCCCTAATGGATGGATTTACTTGACATCGGCTTTGACGAACTGGCGCAGCTCCGGCGTCTTGGGATCGCTGAAGAGCTGTTTCGATGGCCCTTCCTCCCAGATCCTGCCCTGGTGCATGAAAATGGTTCTGGTCGCGACCCGGCGGGCAAAAGCCATCTCATGGGTCACCAGGATCATCGTCATGCCGTCCCGTGCCAGCTGTTCCATGACGTTGAGCACTTCCTCGGTCAGTTCCGGATCGAGCGCAGACGTCACCTCGTCGAACAGCATCACTTTCGGCTGCATGGCGAGGGAGCGGGCAATGGCGACGCGCTGCTGCTGGCCGCCGGACAGCTCATCCGGATAGGCATCGAATTTTTCCGAGAGACCAACCAGCTTCAGCACCTTTTCTGCGGTTTCGCGGCTCTGTGCCCTGGCGACATTCTTGACGATCTTCGGCGCCAGCATGATGTTGTCGCCGACACTCAGATGCGGGAAAAGATTGTAGCTCTGGAAGACGATGCCGACGTCCCGGCGCAGTTCCCGCAGCTGCCTGGGATCGCTGCTCACCGTGTGGCCGGCAATCTCGATGCGGCCGGAATTGATCTTTTCCAGGCCGTTGATGCAACGCAAAAGCGTGCTCTTGCCGGAACCCGACCGGCCGATCAGCGCGATCACCTCGCCGCGCTCGACGGTCAGCGAGACACCTTTGAGCACCTCGACCGAGCCGAAGCTTTTATGAACATTTTCAACGATGACTTCTGGCATGGAGTCTCCTTTCCAGCCAACGCGACAGCTGGGACAGCGGATAACAGACGACGAAGTACAGCGCCGCGACCGCAAGAAACACGCGGAAGGGCTGGAACGTCGCATTGTTGATGAGTTGGCCCGCACGGGCGAGTTCGACAAAACCGATGATCGAGGTAATCGACGTGTTCTTGACCACCTGCACGGCAAAGCCGACGGTTGACGGCAATGAGATGCGCAACGCCTGCGGCAGGATCACATAGCGATATTGCTGCACGCGCGTCATGGCGAGCGATTCGGACGCCTCCCACTGCGGCTTGGGCACGGACTGGATACAGCCGCGCCAGATCTCGGCGAGATAGCCCGACGCGTAGATCGTCATCGAAGCGCCCGCTGCCACGAGAGGCGGCAGCTGCAGTCCGGCGAGGCTCAGCCCGTAATAGGACAGGAACAGGATCATCAGCACCGGGATGCCCTGGATGATCTGGATATAGGTCGCGGCCGCGATCCGCAGCCATTTGTGCGTGGAGGTGCGGGCAAGCGCGATGACGAAGCCGACAATACCGCCGCCGCTGAGCGCGATGATGGTCAGGACAACCGTCCACAGCAGCGCCGAGACAAGAAAGCCGAATTCGCTGAAACCGAAGGTCCGGAGAATCATGCCTGCACCTCCGGAAGAGCGACCGCGGTTCGCCGTGCCACGCGGCGGCCGAACAACCACAGTCCGATAACGGCCAGCACACCGCGCAGGGCGAGCGCCAGCGCAAGATAGATGAGCGTGACGACGATATAGACTTCGAAGGAACGGAAACTCTGCGATTCGATGAAGGCGGCCGATGCCGCAAGTTCCTTCGTCGAAATCGCCGAGCACACCGACGATGCCAGCATCATCAGGACAAACTGGCTGCACAGCGCCGGATAGACCTTGGCTATGGCCGGCATGATGATGACGTGGCGGTAAATCTGCAGCCGCGTGAAGCCCAGTGCCTCGCCCGCCTCGATCTGCGATTTGTGAATGGATTCTATGCCGGCGCGGATGATCTCGGTGGAATAGGCGGCGAGATTGATCGTCATGCCGATCAGGGCTGCCGTCACCGCGCTGACCCGGAAACCGAGCCCCGGCAGGCCGAAATAGACAATGAAGAGCTGCACGAGAAACGGCGTGTTGCGGATGATCTCGACATAGGCATCGACGAGAATGCGGCCGATGCCCGGTTTCATCGAGCGGATCGACGCAAGGACAATGCCGGCGGCACAACCAAGGATGATCGACGCCACGGAAAGCTTGATCGTCATCCATATGCCGGCCAGAATTTCATTCTGGTATTGGGCGATGACGCCAAACTGGAAGGTGTAGGACATCTCCGGTCTCCATTGGAAAATGGCACCGGGCAGACTTTGCCCGGTGAACCGATTGAGCGGCAGATCAGAAGGATGGCAGCTGCGGCATGGGCTGTCCGGTCCACTTGACCGAAATGGCATCAAGCTCGCCGGAGTTCTTCATCAGATAAATCGCCGTATTGAGCCACTGGCGCATCTCGAAATCCTGCAGCGCCGTTGCCATGGAGTTGCCCTGGCGGAAGAAGGTGAAACCGACCTGCAAACCGGCATCGGGTAACTGCTTCAACACCGCATCGGCCACCGTCGACGGCAGCGCGACCGCATCGACCTGTCCGGCGATCAGCGCCTGGGCCGTGGTCGAATCATCTTCATAGACCACGAGCTCGAGCCCCGGCACGGCGACTTTGCGTAAAGCTGCTTCCTGAGACGAACCGCGATTGACCGCGACGCGCTTGCCGCCGAGTTCAGAGAGGGCCGCGAACTTCTGGTCCTTGCCGGAAACGATCACCATGTTGAAAGCGCTGTAGGGCTGGGTGAACATCACCGTCTTGGCACGCTCGCCCGTTGGCGCAAGCGTCGCAATGAGGAAATCGACCTTGCCGGTCTGCAGCGCCGGGATACGCGATGGCGGCGTCAGCGGCACAAGTTCTGCCTTCACGCCGAGATAACCGGCAATCAGGTTGGCGACATCAACGTCATAGCCGGTCGGATTGCCCTTCTCGTCGACCATGCCCATCGGCGGCGCGCCGGTGAGCACGCCGATTCGGACGGTGCCGCGCGACGTGATGTCGTTCAGCGTGACCGCATTGGCATCGACTGCCGAAAACAGCCCTGCAGCGGCAAGGCCGACGGCCGCGACCATCACACGCAATGATTTTGAAATACCCATTCTTGTCTCCTCCACTTGTCGTGTTGTCAATGATTCCGGCGATGCCTCCCGAGCATCACCCGCCAGTCTCAGTGCGTATCAATTGTTCTCGATAACATTTCCATTCAGTCTGTTGATTCCGCGATACTGCGCTATGATTCTTCGACAGTATTTCGTCCAGAAGCATCAAGCCGCAGCCTATTCAAACCAATCGGCAGCATTCCCTGACGGCTTGTCAATTTTGCTGCTTGTTTTTCCAATCAAGCATGTTATCGGTATCATTACAAGTGGCAAGGCGAAAATGCCACGCGCTCAAGACGCTAGGAGGATGCATGTTCACCCGGTCGGCCATTTTCGAGGGAACGATTCACAAAGGCCAGGAAGAGGCCTTCTTTCAGATGGTGGAGGAGCGATTGCTGCCCGTCTGGAAGCGCATGCCGAACGCCCAGGCGGTGCGCGTCATGCGCACGGTTGATTCGGACCCTGATTCGCCTGATATCGCCATGGTTCAGGAGGTCGACTACCCCTCGATGGAAGCCGTGAAGGAAGCCCTTGCCTCGCCGGTGCGCCTCGAAGGCCGGGCCATCACCGATGAAATGATGCGCATGTTTGACGGCCGTTTCTACCACGTGGTTTACAACAGGATCGCCCCGAAGTAACTGATTCGGAACAGACAGGACCGAACCGTGCCGCCATCTTCGCCCAAAGCCACCATGCACGACGTCTCCCGCCTCGCCGGCGTGTCGAAGATGACCGTCTCGCGGGTGCTGGCGGACCCTGATCTCGTTTCCGAATCAACCCGCAACCGGGTGATGAAGGCCATCGAGCAGCTGAGCTACGTGCCGGACCGGGTGGCGGGCAGCCTTTCCTCCCGGCGCACCAACTTTATCACGGCGATTCTGCCGACCCTGACCAATTCCAATTTCGCCGATACCGCGCAGGGTCTTGCCGAAGCCATGCGGCCGGCCGACTATCAGCTCCTCATCGGTTACACCATGTACCGGCTGGAGGAGGAAGAGCGAATCATCCGCGCCATGCTCGCCCGGCGGCCCGATGCGATTGTGGTCGCGGGAACCACCCACACCAAGGCGGCCAATGAAATGATGCTGCGGGCCGGTATTCCGATCGTCGAAATCTGGGATACGCCGGAACATCCGATCGACCATGCGGTCGGCTTTTCCAATTATGAAGTCGGACGGGCAGCCGCACTGCATCTCCTGGCATTGGGGCACCGGCGAATCGGTGCGCTTGGATCCAGGATGGACAGCGACGCAAAAGATTTGCGCGGCGAATCACGGCTCGCAGGTTTCACCTCGGTGCTGCGCGAGGCCGGTCTGAGTGATGAACTGGTGATTCGCGCTGGCCAAGCCCCGGTTTCCTACGATCATGGCGCCTTCACGCTCGGCATATTGCTGGAACAAGCCCCGGACGTGGAAGCGGTCTTCGCCGTTTCTGACATTTCCGCCGTCGGCGCGCTGATGGAATGTCACCGGCGCGACATCAAAGTGCCCGGCGATCTCTCGCTGATGGGCTTTGGCGATTTCGATATTGCCCGGCAATGTGTTCCGGCAATCACAACGATTCGCATCGATGCCGAACAGATCGGTCGCAGGACCGGCGAACTGCTGCTGCAGGTTCTCGATCGCAGCGCCGCCCGGGAATATGCACCGGCGGCGGCGGTCAATATCGGGTTCGAGCTGGTGACGCGCGGCACAACGGCACCCGCAGGAAAACCGCGTTAACCGGCTACGTGAATTGCCAGCCGTTGATCGAGCTCGGCCAGATCGCGGATAAACCACAGGCTGCGCCCGCGATTCGTCTCATAGACAAAGTCGCGCAATGGCTTGCTTGTGTCCGCCCACGCGGAAATATCTCCGAGAATGGCCAGGCGCATCTGATAGTTGACGAATTTCTGGATGACTTCCCCGGCAATCCGGGTCTTGAGGTCGAGAAAATCATCACCAAGCCGTGAAACCGGAATCACGGCGAGCGTTGCGTCCTGCGCCCAGGTCTCGCTGAGGAACCTATTGGCATCCCGCGCAGCGGCAAGTTTGTCACCCTCCGCGGCGAACAGAAGAACGCGCAGACCATGCATCTCGATTACATCGTCGCTCATCTGTCGAAAATTCCTTTGGCTGCAAGCATGCACGATGACATCGCCAGAATAGCGCCGCAGCAAACCGGCACAATGATTATTCGGGTTGAGCGGAATAAACGTTTCAAACTTTTTGGAGCGTTATAAGCCGACGAATTTATTGTTGCACAAGGACTTCGTGCGCTGGTATTTTCGCGTCGCCTTAAACGACGGACGCCCCGCTTTTGGCGGGGTTGTGTTTGTGTTTTGCGAGAAGCTGGATTTGTATGTTTGTTGGTTGCGGGGACAGGATTTGAACCTGTGACCTTCAGGTTATGAGCCTGACGAGCTACCGGGCTGCTCCACCCCGCGCCACCATATCCGG
>NZ_JBIWBL010000014.1:0-5674 GCF_044760925.1 Phyllobacterium sp. NPDC097923
TTTCGCGGCCGAAACCACCCGGAAAAACCCCAGCAAATCCAGTATGTACAAACGCGTAAGTCACAAGAAAACGAACAGTTGTATATGCCGATAAGGCTCAACCTAGCCTTGGACAATACCGAAATAGCTCAAGATAGAGACCACCTGGATGCATGATCACGCAAACTGCATTCAATATTTCACGACTAGATTAGTAAGGTTGATTTGTGTCTGGAAAGAGGAAACTAACGTGGATGTAGGTGCATAATCGGGTACAATTGTTAATGAAAACAATGAGCGGAACGCCTAGGATCACTAGGACGCCCGATGCCAAGAATTGTTAGTGGGACAGATTGTATGGCACTGCCGGTTCGTTGGGCAACGTCGCTGAATGCGGCCAAGCCGGCGTCCAGTTGCTGTGCGGTGGCAGCCCGCTTGGTATCTCTTCATCGAGAGCGTTGTTCAAATCAAGAGCGAAGCGGCGGCATCGACCATGTCGGCGCCAGGCGATCGACATTGCATCCTTGGTCAATCTTGCGGAACACCGGCCGCTGTCGTGGTTTCCGCTCAGTCGGGCTTGAGGCCTATCACCATAGAGTCCGGCCCCTGCAACGGTTCGACGCGCGTGGCCACGAAACCGGCGTCGCGCATCCAGGCCTGGCAGTCGCCGCCGGTGTAGTCGAACCCGCCGCGGGTTTCGATCAGCATGTTCAGGCTCATCAGGAGGCCGAAAGCGTTCAAGCGGCGCTCGTCATCGATGACGGCATCGTAGACGATCACGGCCCCACCGTTCGGCAGCGCGGCAAAGGCCTTTTCCAGTAGCATCCTCTTCTCGGCGAGATCCCAGTCGTGCAGGATGTGCCCCATCAAGATCACATCCGCATTTGGCATCGGGCCGTCAAAGAAGTTGCCGCTTTGGAAGCGGATACGGTCAGCGAGACCCTGCCGGGCGACGAACTCGTCAAATATCGGCCGCACGGCGGGCAGGTCGAAGCCGATGGCCTGAAGATGCGGATGCGCTTGCGCGATCACCACCGGCACCATTCCCTGCGCCGCGCCGACATCGACGAAGGTCGTGTATTTCGACCAGTCGAACCGGGTGGCGATCGCCTGCGCAGCACCGGCGCTGATCCCGCTCATCGCCTCGAGGAACCCGCGGAGGCGCGCCGGCTCCGCATAGATCGCGGCGAAGAAGTCTTCGCTGTGCTTGGCTTCATTCTGCGGCTCCCCGGTGCGCAGGGCTTCGGTCAGCGAGCCCCAGAAACCGTAGAGCCGGGCATTGGCCATTTCGAGCATGCCGCCGATATAGGAGGGCTTGCCTTTGTCAAGAAAGAGATCTGTATCAGGGGTATTGCGATAGCGGCCGTCCTCGCGTTCGAGCAGCTTCAGGGCCACTAGGGTGTCGAAGAAGTCGCGGGCCGAGCGTGGATGCAGTTGCAGCCTGGCCCGCAAGTCGGGCAGGTTGGCCGGGCCGGCTGCGAGCGCGGTGAAGACGCCGAGCTCGACCGCGCTGAGCATGGCTTTGGAGGCCCAGAACCCCATGCCGAGCTGCATGATGTTGTCCGGCGTCGTTTCGCCCATCGTACGTCTCCTCCTGGATCGCATCGTCGAACGGTAATCTGGGATTGATGCGGAAACCGAAGCGGTCCGGCTTGGCAAGCCCAGTCCCATCTCGTCTCGTCGAGGCACCCTGCAAGGGAAAAATAGAGCGCTTTGCGATGTCCGGCAATTAATCAATAAGCACTACGTGAGCAAGCGAATGCCCGTGCATCCGACGAGCTATGCCTCGCCCACTTGCCGCCGTGTCTGTCATGTGCCGCAGTTGCGAACAGGCCCAATAGGCCCGAAGCTGCGAAAACGGTCAACTCGGAGAACACAACCAGACGAGCCAGAAACTCCTGTCTTCAATAACCAAACTGGTCTCAAATCATCTGATGACGGACACCGGGCCCCATGAGAAACTCCCGCAGCATTACAAATTCGCCAGTTGGCGCCACAGGTATTCTGGTCGGCACTCTGATCCGATCGTTTTCGCAACCATAATGAGAATTAATCCTGCCATTATTGAAACCGTAATGTAACCGCAATAATCTTGGCGCACTCCTGCTCGTCATAACAGGTGACCGCTTCGGTTACAGGCATCATGCCGCTCTGTTATGTCGGTTCTGATCCGACCTGTCCCCATCCATGTATCTTTTATAGGGGCTTTTTCCATGGCCAGCATTCTTACCAACGCGTCAGCAATGACCGCGCTTCAGACACTTACTGCAACCGGCAAAAACCTTGCCACCACTCAGAACCGCATTGCAACGGGCCTGAAGATCTCCGAAGCTTCCGACAACGCCGCTTACTGGTCGATCGCCACGACAATGCGTTCGGATAATGGTGCCAACTCGGTTATCCATGACGCTCTCGGTCTCGGCAGCTCCAAGATCGATACTGCCTATTCCGCAATGAACAAGGCCATTGATTCGGTAAACACCATCAAGAACCTGGTTCTGGCTTCCAAGAATGCCAGCGCTCAAGACCGCGCCAAGAACCAGCTATTGATCAACTCGGCTATCGGTGCCCTGAAGGAAAACGCAGGCGCTTCATACGCCGGTTCCAACCTGCTCACCACCGACCAGACTGTCGACGCTGCTCCTGCAACGGCAAACTTCAGCACGATCGCTTCCTACAGCCGCGACTCGACCGGCAAGGTAACGACCGGTTCTATCGACGTTGCGCTTGCCAATACCCGTCTTATCGACGCGGGCGGCACCCCTGCAACGAAGACCGGCATTCTCGACAAGCAGTTTGCCGTTACCAACGCCGCAACGACACCTGTCACAACGCAGACCTCGATCCTGACGATCGACGTTTCCGCTGCTACCGTCGACAACACGGCGCTTGACGGCATGCTGACCGGTATCGAAGCTGCTGCCAAGGGCCTGGCTTCCGGTGCTTCGCAGCTCGGTGCTGCCAAGACCCGTATCGACAGCCAGAAGTCGTTCATCAGCGCGCTTTCGGATGCCGTTGATCGTGGTATCGGCACGCTGGTCGACGCTGACATGAACAAGGAATCGGCTCGTCTGTCGGCTCTGCAGGTTCAGCAGCAGCTCGGCGTTCAGGCGCTGTCGATTGCCAATGCAAGCAACCAGACCATCCAGCAGCTGTTCCGCTAAGGATGACGATCCTTCGGGATCGGTACTGAATTGGGCCACGCCTCGTGCGTGGCCTTTTTCTTTCCGGCTCATCCCTCCGAGCAAGCTAGGCGGATTTTCAGATAAAGTTCCACGCTATAGATCTCCTAGCCCCCTGCTTTCGTCGCAAGAGGAAAATTGGTGGCCGGTTTTTACTGTTCTGACGGGGTGGACGTCCTCCCCGACGGCCTCGATGTGCCAGAATGGATCGTTCCCTTTTTCTTAACGGAAGGTGGGAATTCTGGCGCGGTTCTTGAGCCCCTTGTGCGAGCGGTGTTCAATGGCAGGCATGATCTGTCGCTTCGCTGCACCATAGGATCGCAGTTTATCGGTGATGATGCGCTTGGGAGGCATATCCTGCTGTGTCAACAGACGCATCAGCAATTGCTTGGCAGCCTTGGTATTGCGCCGAATCTGCGTGATCTCGTCGAGGACTTAACCGTCCTGATCAACGGCGCGCCACAGATAATGTTTCTTGCCCGAAATGTTGATCACCATTTCATCAAGATGCCAGATGTCGCTGTGCAATGCCTGCTTGCGGTGCAGCCGGCGAGCATAGTCTGGTCCGGACTTGATCCTTCAGCGACGGACGATTTCGTAAGACACAAGTATCCCATGCTCTAAAAGCATTTCCTCGACCAATCGTAGGGTCAGCGGAAATCAGTAATACAGCCACACCGCATGCGTGATAATCTGAGGTGGGAAACGGTGGCGCTTATAGCTTGACGACAGACTGAGACACGCCCGTCATTTATGACAAACTCCCCGAGCCAAGGTTAATGTGACGAGGCCCTTTCGAACGTTCTTTTCAAATTTGCATCCTTGGCTGCAGGAACAACCAAACCAAGAGAGGTCCCGTTTCGAGTTCTACGCGTTTTTCGGTCGGTTCCCACTTGTGGATAAGTTCGGTAACTAAGGCGAGATCAGAGCCGCATCTCCACGCCAGATCCGCTTGCCCTCACGGTGTCTCGAGATTGCCATTTCTTTCGTTGATATGCCGAGACCGATCTACTCCTGTCATGGCAGTTCGCCATTGATGTTGGACCCGGCATCCAGTCGAGAGCCCAAGCCTGTAGCGATCAGGCAGCGTAGATATACGTCTACGCAGTCCCTTTGAAATTTCATCCTGGGTCTGCAACCTATGTAAATGAATATCTCTCATCAATTTCTACGTCATGTTCAGGTAAGAATTGGCATCCACCATTCCAAACCGAATCATCGCGCAAGGAGACGGAAATGAGCCTCTATGGAATGATGCGGACGGGTGTATCGGGCATGAACGCCCAGTCAAATCGCCTGTCGACCGTGTCCGACAACATCGCCAATTCCAGCACCACCGGTTACAAGCGCGCCAGCACTCAGTTTGCCTCGCTGGTTCTGCCAAGCTCGGGCGGCTCCTACAATTCCGGCGGCGTCGAAACGGTTGTTCGTCACCATATTTCCGATAGCGGTTCGCTCCGCTTCACCACCTCATCGACGGACCTCGCGCTCAAGGGCAATGGTTTCTTTGTGGTCAGCAACAGTGCCGGAACACCGTATCTGACACGCGCCGGTTCGTTCGTGCCGGATGCGCAGGGCAATCTGGTCAATGCGGCCGGCTACTATCTCATGGGCAATCCGATCGTGAACGGCCAGACCAATTCGGTCATCAACGGCTACCAGGGGCTGCAGAAGATCAACGTCAAGCAGAACGATCTTGTTGCCGATCCAAGCCGCAAGGGCACTTTCACGGCCAACCTGCCGGCGGGTTCCGCCGTTGTCGCTGCCGCCGACCTTCCGTCCAATGCGGCCGCCAATGCCGCCGGA
Organism: Phyllobacterium sp. NPDC097923; assembly: GCF_044760925.1. Classification (NCBI taxonomy): domain Bacteria; kingdom Pseudomonadati; phylum Pseudomonadota; class Alphaproteobacteria; order Hyphomicrobiales; family Phyllobacteriaceae; genus Phyllobacterium; species Phyllobacterium sp. NPDC097923. The sequence continues at coordinate 4,968 of NZ_JBIWBL010000014.1, forward strand.
ACGGCAAAATACACCGCCAAGACATCGCTGCAGAGTTTTGACAATCTCGGCAATCTGGTGGTTCTCGATGTTTACTTCACCAAGACGGGTGAAGATCCGGTCACCAAGAACGCCACGTGGGAGGCCACGGTTTACAACAAGGCCGATGCGGCGGCCAGCGGCGGCTTCCCCTATTCAAAAGCGCCCCTGTCCAGCCAAAGCTTCACTTTCGATGGCGCAACCGGCAAGATGACGTCGGCCGGCAAATCCCTTTCGGTGCAGATTCCCAACGGTCAGATGCTTCAGATCGACATGTCGGCCACCAAGCAGCTGGCAGGCGCTTACACGCCGATCGAGGCGAAGATCGACGGCAGCACGCCGAGCCCGATCGAGAATGTCGATATCGCGGCGGACGGCACCGTCGTTGCCCGCTACAAGAACGGCGCGCAGCGCGCCATCTACCAGATCGCGCTGGCTGACGTTCCCAGCCCCGACAATCTGCTTGTCCTGTCCGGCAATGTGTTTGCGACCAGCGCCAATTCCGGCGATGTGCAGTTCGGCCGGCCCGGCAAGGGCAGCTTCGGCAGCATCACGCCGAAGGCAGTTGAAGAATCGAACGCGGACATCGCGCATGAACTGACTGAGATGATTGAGGCGCAGAGAAGCTACACGGCCAATTCCAAGGTCTTCCAGACCGGTGCGGATTTGATGGACGTGCTGGTCAATCT
>NZ_JBIWBL010000015.1:0-3474 GCF_044760925.1 Phyllobacterium sp. NPDC097923
TGTCAATGGCCACGAAGTTCTCCCCGTAGGCGGCCAGTAGTTCTCCCCGCTGGTGGCCACGGGTTCTCCCCGGTGGCGGCCAGTTGTTTTTCCCCACCCGCTTTCTGATTTGGGTTAGCTGAAGGGCTTCACCCCCTTGCCGGTGGTGGCTTCGGTGAGGCGGAAGGAGTCGCCGTCGGTGACGACGACGTGCGCATGGTGCAGGAGCCGGTCAACGGTGGCGGTGGCCAATGTTTTGGGCATGATCTCGTCGAAGCCGGAGGGGTGCAGGTTGCTCGAGACGGCAATCGCTCGGCGTTCGTAGGCAGCGTCGACGAGGCGATAGAATCCTTCGGCGGCGTCTTCAGAGACCGGGAGCAGACCGATGTCGTCGACGATGATCAGGTCGGAGCGGATGATCCTCGTCAGGGCTCGGGCGATGGAGTCGTCGGCACGGTGCCGGCGGACCAGGGCACCGAGGTCTTCGATGGTGAACCAAGACACCGCCAGCCCAGCTTCGACTGCGGCCTGCCCGAGTGCCTCGGTGAAGTGAGACTTGCCAGTTCCCGAAGGCCCACAGACGCAGAAACATTCACGCCGCCCGACCCACTCCAGGGTGCGGAGCGCGTCCTGGGTGGCGCGGGGAATCGACGATTTCGTTTCGTCCCAGTCGCCGAAGGTCTTGCCGGTAGGGAAACCCGCGCGTTTGCGGCGAGTGTGCAGGTTCGCCCGGTCCCGGCCGGCGGCTTCCTCAGCGAGGAGAACCCGCACGACTTCGGCGGGGTCCCAGCGTTGGGCTTTCGCGGTCGGGATGATATCGCTCAAGGACCTGCGGATATGGGGCAGTTTCAGGCGTTTAGTCAGGTCGATCGCCTCGGCCAACGGGTCGCCGTTAGCGCTGGTAACAGTGCGCAAAGGGGTGCTCATCAGGCGTCATCGCTTTCATCGTCAGTAGTGGCTGGGCTGGCCGGCGCTGGTGTCTGGCCGAAGGTGGACCAGGCGGCGGTGCCCGGTTGCAGAGTGTGGTTCTCGCTGCGACGGACCGGATCAGCGTGTTCGTGGGTGACTTGGTAGTCGAGGATCGAGATCAGGTCCCGATCGGCGAACCGGCCGGTCATCGCCGCCGTCCCCAACGCTCTGTCGACTGCGTCCGGGGAGTGCAGCTTCGAAAGGTCCACGGCCTCGGCCATCTTCGCCCTGATGCGGCGCGCTCCCGCGGCGGCAGCCTCGACCAGCCAGCTGTTGGCACCCTGGCCCAACTGTAGGAAGGCGAGCTCGGCGGCGGTACGAGGCTTGGGCACCCGGTCGGCGGCGTCGCGGTCTGGGCGGGGTGGGTAGTGGTCGTTGTCGAGGACCGGTGAACCGGGTTGGCCGCGGCGGTGCCGCGCGACTTCGACTGCACCGCCATCATTGTCGACGGCGGTCACGATCAGCTCCTCACCATGGAAGCGGGCCCAGACCCGAGTGTCGATCAACGTGTGCGGCACCGAATACCGCACCCCTTCCACCGAGATCGTCGACTCCCAGTTCACCCGCCGGGTAGTGCCGAACACCGCGGTGAACGGAGATTTCGGCAGCGGATGCAGCCGCTGCAACTCTTCGGCCAGCCGCTCGACCGGCCGCCGCCGAGTAGAGCTGTGGACGCGGGTGTTGACGTCGGTGCAGAACTGCCGGCAAGCCGACTCGAGCTCACCGAAAGAGTGATACTGCTCGCGCAGGTTCACCTCCTTCGGCAACAGGTCGGCTTTGGCGATCCGCACCGTCGCCTCACTTCCTCCCTTCGACTCCGGATCAGCAGGTAAACACGTCCGCAGCGTCGTGCCGTAATGCCGTGCCACCTCCACGATCTCCGGATTGCGGACCGCGATCCCGGCCACGTGATCGATCGTCGCGGTCTTCTCGTTGTCGGTGAGGACATAGACCGGAACCCCGCCCAAGCGGCGGAATGTCGCATCCAAACACGCCGCCACCGTCGGCAATGTCTTGTCCCAGATCGGGATCACCACCCGAAATCGCGACCACGCCAACCATGCGCAGAACAACGTCGTCTTCCGGCCGGAAATCGTTGGCCCGTCACCGAAGTCGTACTGTAACCACAGCCCAGGTTCGGTTACCCACGGCCGATACACTCGCCGCCGACCAGCCCGAAACTGGGCCTTCGCCTCCGCGACCGTCCGGCGCGTGGTCCGCTCACCGCCGGTGAACCCCAGCGCGACGATCCGTTCGTGGATGACATCCGCGCGGACCTTGCCCTGCGAGCGGACCACCAACTCCTCGATCTTCGGCAGAAAGTCGTCGATCGCCCGCGCTCGATGCCGCCGGCGGTCCGGCGGCTGCCCCGCAGCGCGCATCTGCACATACCGGGCCACCGTGTGGTGATCACACCCAGCCAGCTCCGCCGCCGCCCGATAACTACCCGTGAGGTCGTACGCCTCCAAAATTTCCATGATCTCCCTGCTCGATTTCATCCACCCAGCGTTGCCGGGACCGAATCTGACTCACAGCAGGTGGGGAACTATCTGGCCGTACGCGGGGAGAAACCATGGCCACAAAATGCGCCATAAATGGCCGCCAGTGGGGAGCTTACGATGGCCGTCGACAAACAACTGAGGTCGATATGGCCCCTCTTCGCGGCAGCAATCGATGTCACCGGTCATCAACTGATTATTCGCTACTATCAGCGCAGCGGCCACCCAAATCGCCGAGAGAACTCAACAATCTCCAAGCCACGCCGAGATCACGGATAGGATCGACCATCTGAATCGGTCGCTCTTTAACTTTCGAGGTGGTTAGATATTTGAGAGTTAAATTTAGACCATGCAGATTCACTACTCAAAATATCGATATAACGATCAGAAAGTTGTCGAACCAATTTGTAATCAATCGCCCCTGTGGCCAAAGCACAAGCGAGAAATGCATCCCAAGTTATGATAGGGGAAATTGCCGGATCCGTTAGGTGAGAACTATATGCGGAAGCGGCCACATAACCAATCCTGTCGTCAGGATGCAAAAGTATCATCATTCGAGCGGTGCGCAGGTCTTTGTCGTCTTCATGCCTCTGCACTGATTGAGCAAGAGCATGGCAACGAACCAGCTGGCGCGTTCGGTTATCTGCTAGCGCTTCTACCATATTGTGCCACACACTAAATTTCTCTTGAATCAGCCTGTAGAGTTCACCGCCCATCGCGGCAGTACTGCGCGTTGAAAACCGATCTGCAAGCTTAGTTTCGATGCCAACTACCTGCAGAGCATTATCGCGTGTCCGGAATCTCAGCAGAAGGTCAATCAGTGTTCGGTCACCCAGTGAATATTCGGTGCCTGCGGGAGAAAACTCAAAATCGTATTTCTCAAGTTTGACGAGATCTGATCTTCCCAGTAGAGAATTGAAGAGATCTGCACATAGTTCAGGGCGGGTCACCGCTTGACCCAGCATATTAAAAGTTAGGGTCTGACTCGAAGTCATATACTTAGTGCAACGCACCGGATCAACACCCC
>NZ_JBIWBL010000016.1:0-2704 GCF_044760925.1 Phyllobacterium sp. NPDC097923
GACGACCCTGCCGACGTTTCTGCGACAAGCCCGGTCAAGGTTATGTATCCGACATCTGTTGCGGTCACAGTCGACCCCGAAGACACCTCAGCCGGTAGACCAACAAACGACATCACACCTGTCGTAGCTGGAATCGACTGACTGACACGGCCATCCCACACCGACTGGCCGCCCAATAGCGCCAACAAGATTTCGTGCGCCACCCCCGCCTCATCCACATAGACGAGACGGTTCGCGGATTCTGTGCGCTGTGAAATAGCCATACCGTTACGGTGTCGATGCAGTGAAGACGCCGCCCGAGTTCCAGTTCACCTGGAGGGGGACTGTCTGAATAACGGTGGATCCGGTCCTTGATTCAACACGCCGAGCTGAGCTTGGCGGGAAGGATCGACGATGACCGAAACACTTGATCCCATGGCAGAGACTGAGGTGGATCAGAAGCAGTTGGCCGAGCAGCTCCTGGCTCAGGCCAAGGAGCAGGGCGTGGAGTTGATGGGCCCGAACGGACTCCTCAATCAACTCACCAAAAACGTCCTAGAGACCGCGTTAGACGCGGAGATGACCGAGCACCTGGGCTACGAGAAGCACGATGCCGCCGGCCGCGGCAGCGGCAACTCGAGGAACGGTACCCGTTCGAAGACGGTGCTCACTGAGATCGGGCCGGTGGAGATCGAAGTGCCACGCGACGTCGATTCTTCGTTCGACCCGCAGATTGTTAAGAAGCGTCAGCGACGCTTGACGGGTATCGATGAGATCGTATTGTCATTGACGGCAAAGGGTTTGACGACCGGCGAGATATCCGCGCACTTTCAAGATATTTACGGAGCGTCGGTGTCGAAGGACACGATCTCGCGGATCACCGACAAGGTCGTCGGGGAAATGACGGAGTGGCAGAACCGGCCACTTGATCGGGTGTATCCGGTGATGTTCATCGATGCGGTGCACGTGAAGGTTCGCGATGGGCAGGTCACCAACCGGCCGATGTATGTCGCGATCGGCGTCACCGTCAATGGCGAACGCGACATCCTCGGGATCTGGGCCGGCGAGGGCGGAGAGGGCGCAAAGTTCTGGCTCTCGGTCCTGACCGAGATCAAGAACCGTGGTGTGGCGGACGTCTGCATCGTTGTGTGCGACGGACTCAAAGGATTGCCTGAAGCGATCAACACCGTCTGGGAACTCGCTGTGGTGCAGACGTGCATTATTCATCTGATACGCAACACTTTTCGCTTTGCCTCTCGTAAATATTGGGATGCGATGGCGCGTGATCTCAAACCTGTCTACACCGCTCCGTCGGAGTTTGCGGCCAGGGAACGATTCGCTGAGTTCACGCAGAAATGGGGGCAGCAGTATCCAGCGATTATCAAGATGTGGGACAACGCGTGGAGTGAGTTCGTTCCGTTCCTGGACTACGACGTCGAGATCAGGCGCGTCATCTGCTCGACGAACGCGATCGAGTCTGTCAACGCTCGCTACAGGCGCGCAGTACGGGCGCGTGGGCACTTCCCGACTGAGCAGGCGGCGCTCAAATGCTTGTACTTGGCCACGCGTGCTCTGGACCCGACAGGGAAAGGTAAGGCACGATGGGCAATGAGGTGGAAGCCCGCGCTCAATGCGTTTGCGATCACCTTCGAAGGACGCATCACCCTGAACGGTAACTAACCGACATCAAGGTCGGATCCACCGTTAATCGGACACTCCCGGTATGAGGGTCGGCCCGTTTCGGGCCGGGGACTCGCTTGCAAGTTGCCGTGGGTTGCCGAGTAGGCGAAGCCTGGATCGGTAGTGCCTACATTTGCAGGAGGCCCCGGTGATGTATCAGCGTACGAGTGTCGGATTGGACGTGCACGCACTGTCTGTAGTGGCATGTGCGATCGACGGTCAAACCGGTGAAGTATGGAAACAACGATTATGTCCGGACTCCGGTGAGATCCTCGCCTGGTTGCGTTCGTTGCCGGGTCCGGTGAAAGCCGTCTACGAGGCCGGACCGACCGGATTCGGCCTGTACCGAGCTCTGAATCAAGCGGGTGTGGAGTGCGTGGTGGTTGCGCCGTCGAAATTGCAGAGACCTGCTGGTGACCGCGTCAAGACCGATGCTCGCGACGCGCTGCATCTGGCGCGGTTGCTCCGACTGGACGAGATCGTCGAGGTCACGGTCCCTTCGGTAGAACAAGAGGCAGCCCGAGATCTGGTCCGTGCCCGTGAGGATGCTCGCGGGGATCTGATGCGATGCCGACATCGCTTGTCGAAACTTCTTCTGCGGCAGGGCATTGTCTATTCTGGTGGTGCGGCGTGGACTGGTGCGCATGATGTGTGGCTACGAAGTCAGAGGTTCGAGCAGTCGGCGTTGCAGGCCACGTTCGACTCGAACTATGAAGCGATGCTGCTCACCCGAAGCCGCCGTGACCGACTGGATACGGCGATCGAGGAGATGGCGGAGAACAGTCCCTACACGCCGATGGTGCACCGTTTGGGATGTTTACGCGGAATCTCTACTTTGACCGGGTTCGGGTTGGCGGTCGAGATCGGCGACTGGCAGCGATTTACGGGGAGCACCATCGGTTCCTATGTCGGCCTGGTGCCGAGTGAATACTCTTCGGGGACATCACGATCACAGGGTTCGATCACCAAGACCGGCAACGGTCATGCACGTCGGTTGTTGGTCGAGGCAGCATGGCATCACCGCAAGATCTACCGCAACCCTGGA
>NZ_JBIWBL010000017.1:0-1424 GCF_044760925.1 Phyllobacterium sp. NPDC097923
TGTCACGCAACGCACTCGCCTTCCTCAAATTGGCATCCATTCGCCTCATGCTGAGAAGGCTCTGTTCAAACTGAATAACTTTCCGGACCGACTCTAAGTACTCGTGCATGACCGATAGCGAACAAGTACCGTGAGGGAAAGGTGAAAAGCACCCCGACAAGGGGAGTGAAATAGAACCTGAAACCGGTTGCCTACAAGCAGTCGGAGGCCGCAAGGCTGACGGCGTACCTTTTGTATAATGGGTCAACGACTTAGTGTGTCGAGCAAGCTTAAGCCGGTAGGTGTAGGCGCAGCGAAAGCGAGTCTGAACAGGGCGTTCAGTTCGACGCATTAGACCCGAAACCGAGTGATCTAGCCATGAGCAGGTTGAAGGTTGGGTAACACCAACTGGAGGACCGAACCCGCATCTGTTGCAATAGATTGGGATGACTTGTGGCTAGGGGTGAAAGGCCAATCAAACTCGGAGATAGCTGGTTCTCCGCGAAATCTATTTAGGTAGAGCGTCGACCGAATACCTCAGGGGGTAGAGCACTGGATGGGCTATGGGGACTCACCGTCTTACTGATCCTAACCAAACTCCGAATACCTGAGAGTACTAGTCGGCAGACACACGGCGGGTGCTAACGTCCGTCGTGAAAAGGGCAACAACCCTGACCTCCAGCTAAGGTCCCCAAGTCATGGCTAAGTGGGAAAGGATGTGAGACTCCCAAAACAACCAGGATGTTGGCTTAGAAGCAGCCATCATTTAAAGAAAGCGTAACAGCTCACTGGTCTAATTAAGGGGTTTTGCGCCGAAAATGTAACGGGGCTAAAGCCATGCACCGAAGCTGAGGATTGGACTTAAAGTCCAGTGGTAGCGGAGCGTTCCGTAAGCCTGCGAAGGAGGACCCGTGAGGGCCTCTGGAGGTATCGGAAGTGCGAATGTTGACATGAGTAACGATAAAGGGAGTGAGAGACTCCCTCGCCGAAAGACCAAGGGTTCCTGCTTAAAGTTAATCTGAGCAGGGTTAGCCGGCCCCTAAGACGAGGCGGACACGCGTAGTCGATGGGAACCACGTTAATATTCGTGGGCCTGGTGGTAGTGACGGATTGCGTAACTTGTACATTCTTATTGGATTGGGTGTGCAGGGAAGCGGTTCCAGGAAATAGCTCCACCGTATAGACCGTACCCGAAACCGACACAGGTGGTCAGGTAGAGAATACCAAGGCGCTTGAGAGAACTCTGCTGAAGGAACTCGGCAAATTGCACGCGTAACTTCGGAAGAAGCGTGACCCCATGGCACGCAAGTGTTGTGGGGTGGCACAGACCAGGGGGTAGCGACTGTTTATCAAAAACACAGGGCTCTGCGAAGTCGCAAGACGACGTATAGGGTCTGACGCCTGCCCGGTGCTGGAAGGTTAAGAGGAGAGGTGCAAGCTTTGAA
>NZ_JBIWBL010000018.1:0-1083 GCF_044760925.1 Phyllobacterium sp. NPDC097923
CTTGCCGGGGGAGTTGATGCGCGTTATATTTTCTTTTGGTTTCGTATTTGTTTCGCAGTGGTGCTATATTGACTGGCGCTGGCGGGCAGGACGGTTGCGAACAGGGAGATGAGCGGTGGCACAGGACGGGATCTACGACATTTTCGTGATTGGCGGCGGCATCAATGGCTGCGGCATTGCCCGCGATGCGGTGGGGCGTGGCTACAGCGTGTGTCTGGCCGAGATGAACGACCTGGCCAGCGGCACCTCGTCGGCCTCCACCAAGCTGATCCATGGCGGGCTGCGCTATCTGGAATATTACGAGTTCCGCCTGGTGCGCGAGGCGCTGATGGAGCGCGAGGTGCTGTGGGCGGCGGCGCCGCACATCATCTGGCCGCTGCGCTTCGTGCTGCCGCACCATGCGGGGCTGCGCCCGGCCTGGCTGCTGCGGCTGGGCCTGTTCCTCTACGATCACATTGGCGGGCGCAGGAAGCTGCCTGCGACGCGCACGCTCGACATGACGCGCGATGCGGCGGCCAGGCCGCTGAAGTCGCTCTATACGCGGGCGTTCGAATATTCCGACTGCTGGGTCAATGATGCACGGCTGGTGGCGCTCAATGCGCGCGATGCGGCCGACCGCGGCGCGGTGATCCGCACCCGCAGCAAGGTGACGGCGGCGCGGCGCGCGGCCGATGGCTGGACGCTGGACGTGCAGGACGCCCTGTCGGGGGCGGTGGAGACGGTGCGGGCGCGGCTCGTGGTCAATGCGGCCGGTCCCTGGGTGGACGAGGTCCTGACCGGCGTGGCCGGGCTCAACGCGGCGCACAATGTGCGCCTGGTGCAGGGCAGCCACATCGTGGTGCGCAAGAAGTTCGACGATCCGCGCGCCTATTTCTTCCAGAACACCGACGGGCGCATCATCTTCGCCATTCCCTATGAGCAGGAATTCACGCTGATCGGCACGACGGACCAGGATTATCACGGCAATCCGGCCGAGGTGACGATCACCGCTGCGGAGACCGATTATCTGTGCGCGGCGGCCAGCGAGTATTTTGCCGCGCCGGTGCAGCGCGCCGATGTGGTGTGGAGCTATTCGGGGGTGCG